>NZ_BDIZ01000028.1:0-394 GCF_036245905.1 Sinorhizobium sp. KGO-5 | reverse complement strand
GGAAAACCAGTTACAAACGAAGTAAGTGGCTTACCAGAAGGTGTAACGTATGATCCAGAAACAAGCACAATTAGTGGAAGTCCAACAGAAGTAGGAGAATATCCAGTAACAGTTGTGACAACAGATGAGAATGGTAATAAGACAGAAACAACATTCACGATTACAGTAACGGATAAAACAGCACCAACGGTGGAAGCAATTCCAGACCAAGAAAAAGAAGTAAATACACCAATTGATACAATAACAATCAAAGGTGAAGATAATAGTGGAAAACCAGTTACAAACGAAGTAAGTGGCTTACCAGAAGGTGTAACGTATGATCCAGAAACAAGCACAATTAGTGGAAGTCCAACAGAAGTAGGAGAATATCCAGTAACAGTTGTGACAACAGATG
>NZ_BDIZ01000027.1:0-608 GCF_036245905.1 Sinorhizobium sp. KGO-5 | reverse complement strand
ATTGTAGATGTCGATGGCCAGTCGGCGCGGCTCGTTTCCGAATATGTTTCCACAACCCTCAGCCGCCGCTTCGGCATTGGCGGCGGCGTCGGTCAGGTGGTCATCGGCATTGGCGACCAGTTGAAGGTCACGATCTTCGAGGCGGGCAGCGACGGGCTGTTTTCCACAACTGAATCGAAACAGACGAGCATCGATCTCGTCGTCCAGCCCGATGGCAAGGCGGCAATTCCTTATGTCGGATCGGTCCGTTTTGCCGGCCTGACGCTCGAGCAGGCGCGCCAGGCGATCCTCGATGCATTGAAACAGAAGGCCGTCGAGCCGGATGTGATCGTGACGTCGACGTCGACGGCGTCGCGCATCGTCACGGTCTCCGGCGCCGTCGGCCGTCCTTCGGTCGTCCCTCTCAATCTCGTCAGCGAGACGATCAACGAGGTCATCGCGAAGGCGGGCGGCCCATCGGCGCAGCCCTACGAGACATATGTGACCCTCGTGCGCGGCAAGAAGACCGGCACGGTCCTGCTGAAATCGATCATCGAGAGCCCGTCGGAAAACATTCACGTAAAGCCGGGCGACCAGATCTTCGTGACGCGCGATCCGCGGACCTTCAC
>NZ_BDIZ01000026.1:0-681 GCF_036245905.1 Sinorhizobium sp. KGO-5 | reverse complement strand
TGCTTGTCACAGGAATCCAGCCAGACCAAGTCCTTGGGCTGAAAGAACGCTTCCCGCGCCGCAGACGCGGCGCTGCTGGATCCCTGTGACGAGCACAGGGATGAGGTGAGGAGAGAGTGCGGTCCCTCGGCGCGCTTCATAAACCGTGAAGATAGCGAGGCGACACGACAGGTCCCGGGTCACGCCCGTATACAGCGCCCCGCTCCGCTTCGATGTAGTGGCCGCACATCTCGGTCCCTCATTCCTGTGCTTGTCACAGGAATCCAGCCAGACCAAGTCCTTGGGCTGAAAGAACGCTTCCCGCGCCGCAGACGCGGCGCTGCTGGATCCCTGTGACAAGCACAGGGGATGAGGGTCGAGAGGGTGCGACCCCTCGGCGCGTTTCATAAACCGTGAAGATAGCGAGCGCGGAAGCTCCCGCCCGTATATAGCGTCCCGCTTCGCTTCGATGTAGCAGCCACACATCCCCGGTCCCTCATTCCTGTGCTTGTCACAGGAATCCAGCCAGACCAAGTCCTTGGGCTGAAAGAACGCTTCCCGCGCCGCAGACGCGGCGCTGCTGGATCCCTGTGACGAGCACAGGGATGAGGTGAGGAGAGAGTGCGGTCCCTCGGCGCGCTTCATAAACCGTGAAGATAGCGAGGCGACACGACAGGTCCCGGGTCACGCCCGTATACAGCG
>NZ_BDIZ01000025.1:0-962 GCF_036245905.1 Sinorhizobium sp. KGO-5 | reverse complement strand
TGGGGTAATGCCGGTGACGACTATCTCGACGGCGGGCTTGGCAACGACTTGCTCTATGGCGGGCTTGGCAACGACTTTTTCAAGGCCGGAGCGGGCGATGACTACGCGGAAGGCGGCGACGGCAATGACAGCTTCGACGGCGGCGCCGGCGCCGACACGCTGATCGGCGGGCTCGGCAACGATATCTTTTCCGGCGAAGACGGCAATGACATCATCAACGGCGGCGATGGCCATGACCATATCCTCGGAGACGCCGGCAACGACCAGATCTATGGGGGCGCCGGCGAGGAATACATCGACGGCGGAGTGGGAGACGACATCATCTATGCCGGCTCTGGAAACGACGGCTTCAACAACCGCATTGATCCCGCGACGGGCAAGCTGACGCAGCAGGCGGTCGGTGGTGGTGCCGGCAACGATACGATCTACGGCGAAGAGGGCAACGACGCCCTGAAGGGCCAATCCGGAAACGACCGGGTCTATGGCGGCATCGGCGACGACATCGTCGATGGCGGCGACGGGAACAACTACCTCGATGGCGGTGATGGGAATGACGTGCTCGACTCCGAGGGCGGCATCGACGAAGCCCACGGCGGTAACGGTAACGATCGGATTGCCGCAGGCGCCGGCAACGATCGCGCATTCGGGGATGCCGGAGACGATATCCTGACGGGCGAAGCTGGCGACGACGTGCTTGATGGCGGCCTCGGCAACGACCTTGTCATTGCCGGAGACGGAAACGACACGCTTCGAGGTGACGCGGGCAGAGATACCCTTCTTGGCGACGCGGGAAGCGACATCCTGTGGGGTGGCGCCGATGCCGACCGCTTCGTCTTCAAGGGCGCGGGTTCGCTCGTCGGACGGGACTCCGTGATGGACTTTCAGGACGGCACCGATCTGCTTGTCCTGGAGAACCTCGGAATCAAGCAATATTCGAGCTCCGGCACGGCCGGTACGATTTT
>NZ_BDIZ01000024.1:0-1042 GCF_036245905.1 Sinorhizobium sp. KGO-5 | reverse complement strand
AGCTCGAAGGCCCTCGGGCCGGCGAGGTGCTGGTCGAGGTGAAGGCGACCGGCATCTGCCATACCGACGATTTCACGCTGTCGGGGGCCGATCCGGAGGGGCTGTTCCCGGCGATCCTCGGTCATGAGGGCGCCGGCATCGTCGTCGATGTCGGCCCCGGCGTCACCTCGGTGAAGAAGGGCGACCACGTCATCCCGCTCTATACGCCGGAATGCCGCTCCTGCCCCTCCTGCCTCAGCCGCAAGACCAATCTCTGCACCGCCATCCGCGCCACCCAGGGGCAAGGGCTGATGCCGGACGGCAGCTCGCGGTTCTCGATCAACGGCGACAAGGTCCACCACTATATGGGCTGCTCGACCTTTTCGAACTTCACCGTGCTGCCGGAGATCGCGCTCGCCAAGGTCAATCCGGACGCCCCCTTCGACAAGATCTGCTATATCGGCTGCGGCGTCACCACCGGCATCGGCGCGGTGATCAACACCGCCAAGGTCGAGATCGGCGCCACCGCCATCGTCTTCGGTCTCGGCGGCATCGGGCTCAACGTCATCCAGGGGCTTCGCCTTGCCGGCGCCGACATGATCATCGGCGTCGACCTCAACAACGACAAGAAGCCCTGGGGCGAAAAGTTCGGCATGACCCACTTCGTCAATCCGAAGGAGGTCGGCGACGACATCGTGCCCTATCTCGTCAACCTGACGAAGCGCGGTGCCGACCAGATCGGCGGCGCCGACTACACCTTCGACTGCACCGGCAACACCAAGGTCATGCGCCAGGCGCTCGAAGCCTCGCATCGCGGCTGGGGCAAGTCGGTGATCATCGGCGTCGCCGGCGCCGGCCAGGAGATTGCCACCAGGCCGTTCCAGCTCGTCACCGGCCGCACCTGGATGGGCACCGCCTTCGGCGGCGCGCGCGGGCGCACCGACGTGCCGAAGATCGTCGACTGGTACATGGAGGGCAAGATCGAGATCGATCCGATGATCACCCACACCATGCCGCTCGAGGACATCAACAAGGGGTTCGAGCTCATGCATTCCGGCGAGAG
>NZ_BDIZ01000023.1:0-1060 GCF_036245905.1 Sinorhizobium sp. KGO-5 | reverse complement strand
GGTGTCGGTTATGGGAGAGAGGCAGGAATTTGTGCGGCTGGCGCTGGCGGAGGGTGCGAACCGCCGGGAGCTGTGCCGGCGGTTCGGGATCAGTGCCGATGTGGGCTATAAATGGCTGGCGCGGTGGCAGGCAGGTGACCGGGAGCTGGCTGATCGCTCGCGCCGCCCGCATGTGAGCCCGTTGCAGTCGAGCGCGGCGGTGGAGACAGAGGTGCTTGCGGTGCGCGATGCGCATCCGGCGTGGGGCGCACGCAAGATCGCGCGCGTTCTGGAAGACCGGGGGCAGCATGCGCCGGCGCCTTCGACGGTTCATGCTATCCTGAAGCGCCATGAGCGGATCATGCCGCCGGTCGGTGGCGCGCCGGCGACCCAGCGCTTCGAGAAGGAGGCGCCGAACCAGCTCTGGCAGATGGATTTCAAGGGCTGGGTTCGGCTCGGCGATGGCACGCGCTGCCATCCGCTGACGATGGTGGACGACCATTCCCGCTTCGTGCCTTGCCTGGCGGCCTGCGCCGACCAGCAGGGAGTGACCGTGCGCGGCCATCTGGAGCGGACATTCCGGCGCTACGGCCTGCCGGACGCCCTTTTCGTCGATAATGGCGCGCCCTGGGGCGAGGCCTCGGGCGAGCGTTGGACAAGACTTGGCGTGTGGCTGTTGAAGCTCGGCGTCGGCCGCCTGCATAGCCGGCCCTATCATCCGCAGAGCCGCGGCAAGAATGAGCGCTTCCATCGCACGCTTAAGGCCGAAATATTCGATTTCGCCCGATTTTCCGATCTGGCTGCCGTCCAGCGCGCCTTCGATGCCTGGCGTGAACTCTATAATTTCGAGCGGCCCCATGCCGCGCTCGATCTCGACGTGCCGGCCCGTCGCTATCGTCCCAGTTCGCGCCCCATGCCCGAGCACCTTCCAGAGGTGATCTACGATGAAGGCGAGGTCGTCCGCACCGTCCCCAGCACCAAGGCCTATGTCAGCTTCAAAGGCCGCAAGTGGAAAGTCCCAAAGGCCTTCTGCGGCGAACGCATCGCCATTCGCCCGCTCGACACGGACGGGCGATACGGC
>NZ_BDIZ01000022.1:0-1382 GCF_036245905.1 Sinorhizobium sp. KGO-5 | reverse complement strand
ATCGCAATGTGCCAGAGTGAGTCGTTAAGACATCAATCGAGGGAGACCGTCCGTGGAGCAGATTATCCGAATTGGCATGGATACGTCAAAGAGCGTTTTCCAGTTGCATGGAGTGAACGCCGCCGAGCAACCGATCCTGCGCCGGAAGCTGACGCGCAAGGAAATGGTGAAATTCTTCCAGAAGGCGGCACCGACCAGTATTGCGCTGGAAGCGTGTGGTGGTTCCCACCATTGGGCCCGACTGCTGCGTTCCTTCGGCCATGAGGTGAAATTGATCGCGCCGCAATTGGCCAAGCCTTATGTCAAGCGCGGGAAGAATGATGCGGCGGACGCCGAAGCATTGTGCGAGGCGATGAGCCGGCCGACGATGCGGTTTGTTCCGGTGAAGACGGCGCAGCAGCAGGCCGCCTTGATGCTGGTTGGCTTGCGCGAGAGGCTGATCCGCAACCGGACACAACTGGCCAACAGCATTCGCGGCTTTGCCATGGAGTTTGGCATCGTCGCGGCCACCGGCATGTGCAGGATCGAACCGCTATTGGAGCGCATAGCGCAGGACCCATCGCTGCCCGTTCTTGCGCGAAAGGTTTTTGCCATGCATGGCGATGAATATCGCGGTCTGCTTCACGAGATAAAGAAGGTGGAGGAAGAGCTGCTGGATTTGCACCGCGCCGATGAATGCAGCCTGCGCCTTGCGCAAATTCCCGGTGTCGGTCCGGTCGGCGCAACGCTGTTGATGCTGAAAACCCCGGATGCCCGGCTGTTCAAGTCCGGCCGGGCGTTTGCCGCCTGGTTGGGACTGACGCCCAAGGATCATTCGACCGCTGGCAAGACGAGGCTTGGGGTGATCACCCGTGCCGGCGACGAGATGCTGCGAAGCGTTCTGGTGGTTGGGGCGACCTCTCTTCTTCAACAGGTCAGAGCCGGCCGAAGCCGGCATGCCTCGCAATGGCTCACCGGACTGCTGCAACGCAAAAAGCCTAAGCTTGTTGCCGTGGCGCTCGCCAACAAGATCGCCCGGATCGCCTGGAAGCTGATGGTGAGCGGCCAAACCTATCGGAGGATGGAAGAGCAGCCGCAGGCCGCATAGAGATTGGCCGCCATGGGCGCGCAACACAAAGCCGTCCGTGTCCGGCTGATGCTGTGAACTTGCAAGAGAACAAGCAGATGGTGCGATCGATCGATTCCCAAGACGCTTGACACGCCGCTCATCCCAATGGCCTTCCAAGGCCGTTGCACTGTTTGGCACAGGCGTTGCGGAAACCATCTTGGCCAGTGGCCCTGTGCGGCCACACCGAAAGGCCGAACATATGGAAGCAAGCGATCCGATCAAAAAATCTGCAAAAAACACTTGCAAGGGGGAGCCGTCCACATAAGGGATGAGG
>NZ_BDIZ01000021.1:0-2398 GCF_036245905.1 Sinorhizobium sp. KGO-5 | reverse complement strand
TTTATTCCAATTGCTTTATTGACGTTGAGCCTCGGAACCCTTAACAATCCCAAAACTTGTCGAATGGTCGGCTTAATAGCTCACGCTATGCCGACATTCGTCTGCAAGTTTAGTTAAGGGTTCTTCTCAACATCAATAAATTTTCTCGGCATAAATGCGTGCTTTAATTATGTTATAATTAAGCAAATTGAGTAGGAAAAATATAGTACTCAAAAATTAAATTAATTAGCTTTTCTATTATTTGTGTTATTGCTAAGTACAACTTTTTTATTGTTGCACTTAGCATTTTTTATTTTTAAATTTTCAAAGATACCAAATTTTAAATACCTTTATTTTGAATTCTAAGGGGGCATTTTAAAGATTTAAGGGTAAATCATATAGTTTTATACCTAAAAACCTAAACAAGCTTTTAAAACGCAAATATGAGCCAAATAAATATATTCTAATTCCACAAACAAAAATTTGAGCAAAACCAGTGTCGAATTTTTTAAACACTGCCCATTTACATGCAAATTAAAATTTAGCATGTAATGGCAAAAAAATTTAGACACTGCCCAGTTACGCACAAAATTATTTTTCGCGATAAAAACTGGGCAACCATGCCGGTTGAACGCTATAGTTCCCGCAGGGGCAAAAACACATAAAAAAACGCTAGCTTTTAAGCTAACGTTTCAAATCTTTTAAGTAATAATTTTGTTTTTCAAAATTCCAAATCGCAGTAATTGAATGCGCCTTTTCTTCTTCGTCTGTTGTTTTATCTTCGTCACTTGTATTAATTAAATTGCCATCTTCGGCATCGTCTAAATTTAAAATTTTATGTTTTTGTTTAAGCAATCCACCATAACTCAACATACGTTTTCGGTATAAACCTTTTTCTAAATCGTTCACGATTTCTTGATTTCTTTCGTCATCATCAGTTAAAAAATCAGATGACTTAACCGAATATTTAGAGGTTTCTTTGATAGCTGCTTGAATATCTTTATCTCCTTTTTGATTTGGTTTGATCGCTTTAATATTTGCTACTGGTCGATAATTTACTTGTAATGCTTTTTGCCATAAAGTAACCCATTCTTCTTGAGTTATATAATTAACTTTATTCTTAAAATAGCTATTTTCAACACACAATAAAACGTGCATATGTTGATTATAACTACCGTCATTTTTATTAACCGTTACTTCGGTTGAACGTAAAAATCCGATTAAATTCTTTTTAACTTTTGTATACATTTTTAATTTATTAAAAGCCTTAGACATATGCTTTAAACTTTGTTCTAAATGTTCACCGTCTATTGCATTTCGTGCTGATAGCGTAAGAAATAACCAACGTGCTTTTGGCTTTTCTTTAACCACTTCTTCAATCACTTTTTGAGCTTGATAACTATTTTTCATAGCACGCCTCCAATTACAAACTGGGCATAATTTTGATTTACAAAACCATGTTTTATGTAATTTCAAATAACCTTCATCAGTTGGCTTGAACTCTAAGACGTTACCACATTGTTTTACGTTAAAAGCCTTTTTTATTTTTAAAATTTCTAGTATATCTGCATAACTTACATTATCAACTTTCTTCTCTCTCCATGGGCGTTGTTTCCCACTTTTCGTCATATCTTTTAATGTTTCATTATCTTGATTTTCGTCTACATATCTAGTAGTATTATATTGCATATAAAAAGCCCCCAGTTTTGATTTTGATTCGACACCTTAATCATATAACTGGGGTTTTTTCATGTCAAATTTTCTTTCAACAACAAAAACAACCAAAAATACTGTTATATCAACATTCAAATGACTTTTTATATCTTTGAGTTATTTCTATATAGTATCAAGACAAGAAGAAACTCGTTTTCAACTCGTTTTAAAATACAAATCTTAAAACTTTTTCTTTCACTTAATATAAATTAAAATATAAGCTATCAAATAGAAATTAAAGGAGAAGCTTAATGCATTATTTATATTTATTTATCTCAATTGCAACAGAAATAATCGGAACTAGTTTTTTAAAAACATCAGAAGGTTTCACAAAGTTATGGCCAACATTAGGTACACTACTTTCGTTTGGAATTTGCTTTTATTTTTTAAGTTTAACAATAAAATTTTTGCCCTTAAATATAACTTACGCAACATGGGCAGGTCTAGGATTAGTATTAACAACAATAATCTCAGTTATCGTTTTTAAAGAAAATGTTAATTTAATTAGTATAATTTCTATTGGCTTAATTGTTATAGGTGTAGTGCTCTTAAATGTATTTGGAGAAAGCCATTGATTATTTTATTCCAATTGCTTTATTGACGTTGAGCCTCGGAACCCTTAACAATCCCAAAACTTGTCGAATGGTCGGCTTAATAGCTCACGCTATGCCGACATTCGTCTGCAAGTTTAGTTAAGGGTTCTTCT
>NZ_BDIZ01000020.1:0-7613 GCF_036245905.1 Sinorhizobium sp. KGO-5 | reverse complement strand
GGAAACCATCTTGGCCAGTGGCCCTGTGCGGCCACACCGAAAGGCCGAACATATGGAAGCAAGCGATCCGATCAAAAAATCTGCAAAAAACACTTGCAAGGGGGAGCCGTCCACATAAGGGATGAGGCGAAGAGAGCATCGCAGTCCTCCGATACGTTTCCTACAGCGCCGCGCGTCTTATGAGACGGCAAAGGTCGCTGTAGCACTACTCAAGGATTCATGCGCATCGCCATGCGTGCCGTAAAGCCGACCAGAGCTTCAACGCCATTATCCATCTCGCAGCAGCCGTCATAAACTCGAACTGAATCTCAACAGACCTTAGTCCGACAGCTCCTCCGTCGAGCACTCGTAGAGCGTCTCGCCGCTCTCCATGTCGACGCCGGCGAGGCTCACCTCGTAGCCCCACAGACGGCGGACGTGGCGCAGAGTGGCATCGCGGCTGTTCTCCTCCAGGAGCACTCCATTCTTTACATTGTGCTGCAATCGCAGGTGCCGGTCGCCCAACAAATCGACATCCATCACCTGGATGTCCGGCTGGCTGCTTCCGATGTCGTAGCTGCGGGCGAGAGCGCCGCGAATCGTTTCGTAGCCGCGCTCGTTATGGATGGATGCCACCTCGCAGAAATTGTCGTCCGCCTCGTCCGTCAGCAGGAAGAGACGAAACTTGCGGATCAGCGCAGGACTGAGGAATTGCAGGATGAAGGACTCGTCACGGTGGTTCGCCCAGGCATCGAGAAGCGTCTCGCGCCAATTGCCGGTGCCGGCGATTTCGGGAAACCAATCGCGATCCTCCGCCGTCGGCTCGACGCAGATGCGTTCGATGTCCTGCATCATGGCAAATCCCAACGCATAGGGGTTGATCCCCGGAAAGCGGGGATCGTCGAAGCCCGGCTGGAAAACGACATTGGTATGACTCTGGAGAATCTCCAGCATCGCGCCTTCGCTTATTTTGCCCTGGTCGAAAAGGCTGTTCATGATGGTGTAGTGGACGAAAGTGGCGCATCCCTCGTTCATGACCTTCGTCTGTCGCTGCGGATAGAAGTACTGCGCGATCACGCGAACGATTCGCAGTATCTCCCGCTGCCAGGGCTCAAGGATGAGGCTGGTCTTCTCCAGGAAATAGAGCAGGTTCTCTTCCGGGAGGTTCAGCGATTTTTTCCGCTCGGAGAGCTCCCGTTCCAATTGCGTGGGATCGTTGTTCTCTCCCGCGGGCGGAAGCGTTCTCCACAGGTCGCTAAAGGTCTGCTCTTCATATTCCAGCCTCTCGCGCATCCGCTCCTGCTCTTTTTCGGTCGACAGGCGCGGGGGCCGTCTGTAGCGGAACACGCCCTGCTCCATGAGTGCATGGGCAGAGTCGAGGATCGCCTCGACCGCCGTCGTTCCGTGCCGTTCTTCGCATTTGCTGATGTATTTCTTCGCGAAGTCCATATAGCTGAGGATCGCGCTGGCGTCGGTCCACTGCCGGAAGAGGTAATTGTTCTTGAAAAAATGATTGTGGCCGAAGGCTGCATGTGCGGTCACCAGGGCCTGCATGGCCATGGTGTTCTCCTCCATCAAGTAGGTGATGCAGGGATTGGAGTTGATCACCAGCTCATAAGCGAGGCCGCGCCGGCCCCTGCGATAGAGATGATCCTCGAAAACGAAGCGCTTCCCGAAAGACCAATGCTGGTACATGAGCGGCATGCCCACCGACGAATAGGCATCCAGCATCTGCTCGGAGGAGATGATCTCGAGCTGATTGGGGTATACGTCGAGACCGAGATCGCCGAGCGCGATCTCCTCGATGGCATCGTAGGTGCGCGCCAGCGTCTCGAAATTCCAGTCGGAACTGTGGAACAGAAGGTTTGAGGCGGCGCCCTTTGACATCCCGATCCCTTTTCACTTGCGCAATTGCATTTCCGGCTGCTTGCCGAAGAGTTTTCGGAAGACGGGGTAGATATCCGCCGGTTTCGCGATGCGGGTCATCTGAAAATTCGGCCATTCGCCGTCGACGGTGCGATAGGCCCGCCAGAGCGAAGTCCCGTTATCGGTAGTGCCGAAAATCTCCGTCTCTCGCTCATCGATAATCTCGACATAGGCGTAGTATTGGCAAAGTCCCATCAGTTCGTCGTGAAGCAGGGAAGCGCAGCGTTCGGAGTCGCCTGAGATATTCTCGCCGTCCGACGCCTGCGCGGCATAGATGTTCCATTCATGGGCAGGATAGCGCTCCCGGATGACGCGCAGCATCTCCTCCAGCGCGGTGGAAACGACCGTGCCGCCGCTCTGCTTGCTGTAGAAGAAGGTATTCTCGTCGACCTCGCCGGCCTCGTCGGTGTGCCGGATGAACACGATGTCGATCCGCTCGTAGCGCCGCTTGAGGAAGAGGTGCAGCAGCACGAAAAAACGCTTGGCGAGGTCCTTCTCCCGCTCCCCCATCGAAGCGGAGACATCCATGAGGCAGAACATGACCGCACTCGCATTGGGCAGCGGCTGCGGCTCGAACCGATTGAAGCGAATGTCCACGGGATCGACATAGGGAATACGCCGGCGCCGGCGCTCGAGACCGTCGAGCTTCTGGCGCAGTTCCTCCAGGCGCTGCCGGTGCTTGATGCGTCCGCGCGGCTCCGTCTCCAGCCCGGCAATCTCGTCGGCAATCGCTTCGATTTCCCGGCGCGACGGCCGCCGCAATGCGATGCGGCGGCCGTAGCTGTTGCGCATGGTGCGGCCGACATTGATGTTCGTCGGGGAGCCGCTTGCGCTGAAGCCGGCCCGCCGTCGCTTGAAGGTAACCGATTCCTTCAGATTGAGCTTTACCATGTCGGGGAGTTCGAGGTCCTCGAAGAAGAGATCGAGCACCTCCTCGCGCGAAAGGACGAACTGAAACTCGTCTTCGCTCTGACCGGTGCCGGCTCCCGCATTGCCCGCACCGCCGCCTGACCCCCTTTTGGGGATACGGTCTCCCGCCGCGAACTCCCGGTTGCCCGGCAGGACGTGGCGTCGCTCGCCGCTGTTGGAGTCCGGCTGAAAAGCCGGCTCGTTGACGCCGCGGGCGGGCATGGACACGTTCTGTTCGGCATCGACATCCGCGATCTTGCCCGACTTGACCCGCTCTTTGATGGTGCGCTTCAGTTCCTCTCGTGCCCGTTTCAGGAAGCGTTGCCTGTTACCGAGACTCTTATCCTTCGGATTGAGGCGACGGTCGATGAAATTCGGCATTAGCTAACCCCCGCATCCGCAGCCTCAACCCGCCTTGTTTACACGCATGTACCAGTCGACGAGACGCCGCACCTGCCGTTCGGTGTACCCACGCTCCTTCATGCGCTGTACGAATTCGACATGCTGCTTCTCTGTGGAGCTGTCCTTCTTCGACCCGAAGCTGATGACCGGCAACAGGTCTTCGACCTGACCGAACATGCGCTTCTCGATGACCTCGCGAAGTTTTTCATAGCTCGTCCAGGACGGGTTCTTGCCATGGTTCTTGGCCCGCGCCCGCAAGGTGAACTTGACCACCTCGTTGCGGAAGTCCTTCGGATTGGCGATGCCCGCCGGTTTTTCGATCTGAGACAGCTCACTGTCGAGGATCTTGCGGTTGAGGATCTGCCCCGTATCGGGATCCTTGAAGTCCTGGTCCTCGAGCCAGGCATCGGCATAGGCGATATAGCGGTCGAACAAGTTCTGGCCGTATTCGCTGTAGGACTCGAGATAGGCCTTCTGGATCTCGTGACCGATGAATTCCGCATAACGCGTTGCGAGTTCCGACTTGATGAAGTCGAGATAGGCTGCCTCCGTTTCCTTCGCAAACTGCTCGCGCTTGATGGCCTGCTCCAGGATGTACATCAGATGTACGGGATCGGCCGCGACCTCCTTCGTGTCGTAATTGAAGGCCTCGGACAGGACCTTGAAGGCAAAGCGCGTGCTGACGCCCGTCATGCCCTCATCGACGCCGGCAGCGTCCCGATACTCCTGCACCGATCGTGCCTTCGGGTCGACATCCTTGAGGTTCTCGCCGTCATAGACGCGCATCTTGGTGTAGAGAGACGAGTTCTCGTGAGGAACGAGCCGGGTGGATACGGTGAAGCGGCTCAGTATCTCCAACACCTCGGGTGCGCAGGGATTGCTGACCAGTTCGCTCTCGCGAAGAAGCTTTTCGTAGATCTGCTTCTCCTCGGTGACGCGCAGGCAATAGGGCACCTTGACCACCAGGATGCGGTCCAGGAACGCCTCGTTGTTGCGGTTGTTCTTGAACTGCAGCCATTCCGATTCGTTGGAGTGGGCGAGAATGGTGCCCTGAAACGGGAATGCGCCGAAGTTTTCCGTACCGTTGTAGCTGCCTTCCTGGGTCGCCGTCAGAAGAGGATGCAGAACCTTGATCGGCGCCTTGAACATTTCGACGAATTCGAGCAGCCCCTGCGTCGTGCGGTTCAGGCCGCCGCTGTAGGAGTAGGCATCCGGGTCGGCCTGGCTGTAGTTCTCGAGCTGGCGGATATCGACCTTGCCGACAAGCGAGGAGACATCCTGATTGTTCTCGTCGCCCGGCTCGGTCTTGGCGATGCCGATCTGACGCAGGCGCGACGGCATCAGCTTGACGACGCTGAACTTGGATATGTCGCCACCGACCTCGTCCAGCCGCTTGGCGGCCCAGGGAGAGATCAGGCCTGTCAGCCTCCTACGGGCGATGCCGTATTTGTCTTCCAGGAGATCGGCCATCCGTTCGGGATGGAACAGGCCGAGCGGCGATTCGAAAACCGGGCTGATCTTGCCGTCGACCATCAGCGTGTAGATCGGTCGCAGCTCCATCAGCTTCTTCAATCTTTCGGCGAGCGAAGACTTGCCGCCGCCGACCGGCCCCAGAAGATAAAGGATCTGCTTGCGCTCCTCGAGACCCTGCGCGGCATAGCGGAAGTAGCCGACGATCCGTTCGATCGTGTCTTCCATGCCGAAGAAGTCGGAGAAGGCCGGGTAGATTTTGATGGTTCGGTTTGCGAAGATCCGACCTAAACGCTCGTCAGCGCTGGTATCGACGAGAATCGGGTCTCCAATTGCGTCCACCATTCGTTCCTGAGCGGTGGCGTACATGCTTTTGTCATCGCGACATGCGAGGAGATATTCCTGTAGACTTATCTCTTCTTGCGCTGCACTCGTATAAATCTCCGAAAAGAGATCGAAGACGTCAGATTCACTCCTTTGCATCGTGCTCTCCCGCGGCGGGCCGCTTGGTTGAAACGGGCTCGCTGCCTTTCGGCATCTGCTTCAGGTGAACGGTTTTCCTAGCTTCAAAGTTCCTTCACGTAACCGACACTGAAACGGATACCGAAGCAGCAGCCAGCGACGAACATCCGCATATCAGTTCGGGACCGACCGATCGGCGCCTCATCAACGTTATGAGGCGCACTCCGCAAGACTCGTCGCTCTGTCACCCCATCATGCCGGCGCTTCTCGCGAATCCGTCATGACAAGCGAATCATAACTTGTCCCTGCTCATTCGCCGACTTTTTTTTTGCGATTCCACGAATTTAGCCATCAACAACATCGTGTAGAACGGTGATTTCGTGATCGGGCACCGCCATGTCGATGTCGTGGCGGGCGCTCCGCATCGGCACGGAGCAGAGACCTGGACGACGCTGTGGCCCGAGGCATGACGCCGAGCTGTTTTGCGCCGTAAATCCGAGAATAGTCCTCGCGTCCTACCGCGTCCAGCAACAACGTCGTGAAAGAGGATTAAAAATAAAAAAACCCACGGAACCATTTGGTTACGAGGGCTTCTTCATCTTAGATGGTGCGGTCGAGAAGACTCGAACTTCCACGGGTTGCCCCACAGCGACCTCAACGCTGCGCGTCTACCAATTCCGCCACGACCGCATCGTGGTAGGTGCCGATTGCGTCGGCGGGGCTGCATGTAGCAAAAGGATTCCGGGTGCACAAGTGCGTGACGACAGAAATTTGACGAGAAACAAAACTATTTCGATCGGCTCCCCGCGAACCACTGGAAACGCTGGACTCTTGCCGTCGGCGACCCCATGTACAGGCCGGAAAAAATCAGTATTCGCAAGGTTCCCATGCAACGCGAAGATCTTATCCAGAGCATGTTCGCTCCGCCGGATGCACCGCCGGTGCGGTGGCGCATTGCGCCTTCCCTCGTGGAATATCCAGAAGCCGTCGAGACGATGGAGCGCGAAGCCGCCGCGATCGCGGACGGCACCGCCGACGAGCTGGTCTGGCTGGTCGAGCACCCGCCGCTGTTCACCGCGGGAACCAGCGCCAACGCCGCCGACCTCGTGATGCCGGATATGCTCCCGGTTTTTGCCACCGGAAGAGGCGGCGAATACACCTATCACGGTCCCGGGCAGCGGGTCGTCTACGTCATGCTCGACTTGAAGCGCAGACGCCAGGACGTCCGCGGATTTGTCGCCGCACTCGAGAGCGTCATCATCGCCACGCTCGATTCCATGAACGTCAAGGGCGAACGCCGTGAAGATCGTGTCGGCGTCTGGGTGCGCCGCCCGGAAAAGCCGCCGCTCATGGACGGCACGATGGCGGAGGACAAGATAGCGGCAATCGGCATTCGCTTGCGCAAATGGGTGAGCTTTCACGGATTGTCGTTGAACGTCGATCCGGACCTTGAGCATTTCGGGGGCATCGTGCCTTGCGGCATTCGCGGCTATGGTGTCACCAGCCTCGTCGATCTCGGTCTGCCCGTCATGATGGCCGACGTCGATATCAGGCTGAGGGAGGCCTTCGAAAGGGTCTTCGGCCCGACCCGCATCGAGAACGAATAGCAGGGTCCCACGGCACGTTGCTCCGTTCGGAAACGTCGGCAAAGCCGCTTTTAGCCGTCTTTTTGCCGCTTCACATTGCCCCATCCGCAAGGAAAAGCCTATAAGCTCCCCTCACCTTCGCCCCACCGCGGGCAGTCAGGGTGCCTCGGCACCCGACAACGACAACAGGCGAAAGGAGCTACCATGCTGTTATCAACCGAGAATGCGATTGCACGTCTGCGTGAGACAGGAGACGGCGATACGCTGGGCGGTCGTATCTGGAGAGCGCGTGACGCGACGGGACTCTCTACGAAGGAGCTTGCCAGCAAGCTCGGTGTCCGCAGCGACACCATTTCCTCCTGGGAACGCGATCGCGCCGAGCCACGGGCCAATCGCCTGTTCATGCTGGCCGGCGTGCTTGGCGTGACGCCCGCCTGGCTGATGGCCGGTATCGGACGCGCACCGGATGATAACGCCGGAGATGCTTCGGGGGACGAACTTCGCAAGCAGCTGGATCTCGTAAAGAAGCTGCACGATCAAACCGCCGAGGCCATTTCGGCACTCGAGATGGAATTCGACCGCCTGAACCAGGACGTTCGGTGATCGGACAGGATTTTCCTCTTGCCGGTGGCGACCGGCGCGATATGACGGTCGCCCCGCCTCGTTGTTCTTAGTTTGATGGAGTAGAGAAATGGACGTACGCGCCGCCGTGGCCCTGGAAGCCGGCAAGCCGCTGGAGGTCATGACCGTGCAGCTCGAAGGCCCTCGGGCCGGCGAGGTGCTGGTCGAGGTGAAGGCGACCGGCATCTGCCATACCGACGATTTCACGCTGTCGGGGGCCGATCCGGAGGGGCTGTTCCCGGCGATCCTCGGTCATGA
>NZ_BDIZ01000019.1:0-17315 GCF_036245905.1 Sinorhizobium sp. KGO-5 | reverse complement strand
AAGGACATCGTCGCCAGCAGCGCCGCCGCCCTCGTCAGTGATCGGGCTTATAGACCCCCACCCTCCGACACGTCAACAACGATTTTCAAAAAATCAGCAGAAAATCGTAAGTCGCTGTTTTTAAAGGGTGTTTATTCCTGCGTCTGCGAACCGGGCCGGAAACGGGCAGGCGGGGCATCCATTTTGGGACCCTCGCGCCCGGAAAGGCCCTGCGTTTGCCTCGCCTATATGGTTAACGAGCTATTGACGTTCAAGAACCCGTCGCGGACCCGTCGATGCGAGCGGCGTCTCACGCAGGAAGCAGCCTCGGTTTTCGGTCGCGGCATCCACCAGGAAATCCCGTACGGCCCTCACCCGGGGTATCGCGATCAGATCGCGGTGGCAAATCAGCCAATAGGTCCGTTTCAGCTCGATTTCATCCGGCAACACAATCTCGAGGTTGGGTTCGTCCTGCGCCATGAAGTGCGGGAGCACGCAAAGACCTAATCCCTGGCGCACCGCCTTCAACTGGGTCAGGATGCTCGAGCTTTGAAAATGGGCGCGCAGCCCCGGCTGTATCTCGCCCAGATAATCCAGCCCCGGCGTGAAGATCATGTCGTCGATATAACCGACGAAGCGGTGGGAGCCGAGATCGCTGCGTGTGCGGATCGGCGGCTGACCGGCGAGATAGCTGCGTGCCCCATAGACATGCAGCGTATAGGGCGTCAGCACTTCGGCATGGTAAGCTCCGGCTTTCGGTGCGGCAAGCGCCACCGCGATATCGGCCTCCTTGCGCGACAACGACATGATCTGTTGGATCGCCACGAGCTCGAGCGAGATGTTCGGATAGCGCTCGGCGAACTCCCCAAGCCGGTCCGCGAGGAAGAAGTTGCCGAAACCCTCGAGCGTACTCAGCCGTACGACACCGCGTTGCGCCGTCATGCCGTCGCTGATGTCGAGCTGCAGTTGCTCCGTCTCCCGCTCCATGCGCTCGGCCGTTTCGACGAAGCGTTGGCCCATGGTCGTCAGCACGTAGCCGCGGGGGTTGCGCTCGAAGAGCTTGACCTTGAGTGCGAATTCCAGCCGGTCGATGCGGCGCGAGACGGTCGCGTGGCTCGTCCGCAGGCGTCGCGCTGCCGTCGAGAGCTGGCCCGTTCGCGCGACCGCGAGGAAGAACTGCAGATCGTCCCAGGTAAAATTCGGATTCATGGCCCTCCCCTTCTGTTCAAAAATGAACAGATGCTGTTTGCAATTTACGGGTCGACCGACTTGCTTCCAAGCAGAATTTTCTGGATGGTAAACATCGCGGCCGACATTTGAGGAGCATGTCTGGTCAAATTTGAACAGAGCGATGTGGGGAGGCGGCCGAGGTCTCGAAAGGACACGGCTGAGCCCTATGTGTATCCGCACGGCGGCTTCGCATCGCCCTTTAGAACATAGAACCTTTGGGAGGAGGACAAATGCACAAGAAACTGATCGCCACGCTCGCAATGGTGCTCGCCGGCAGCACCGCCGCCCTTGCCGACGCATCCGACGGCAAGGTCAAGATCGGCATTCTCAACGACCAATCCGGCGTCTATGCCGATTTCGGTGGCAAATCCTCCTACGAGGCGGCGCTGATGGCCGTCGAAGACTTCGGCGGCAAAGTGCTCGGCGTCCCGGTCGAGGTGGTGACCGCCGACCATCAGAACAAGCCCGATATCGCCTCCAACATTGCGCGGCAATGGTACGACACCGAGCAGGTCGACAGCATCATGGAGCTGACCACCTCCTCCGTTGCGCTTGCCGTGCAGGCGATCTCGAAAGAAAAGAAGAAGATCGACATCGTCACCGGGGCCGCAACGACGGAGCTCACCGGCAAGCAGTGCAGCCCCTACGGCTTCCATTGGGCCTATGACACCCACTCGCTCGCGGTCGGCACCGGCGGCGCGCTGGTCAAGCAGGGCGGCGACAGCTGGTTCTTCCTGACCGCCGACTATGCCTTCGGCTATTCGTTGGAAGAAAACACCGGCAACTATGTCAAGGAGAACGGCGGCACCGTCGTCGGAGCCGTCCGCCATCCGCTTGCAACCACCGATTTTTCCTCCTTCCTGCTGCAGGCCCAGTCCTCGGGAGCCAAGGTGATCGGTCTTGCCAATGCCGGTCTCGACACCTCGAACGCCATCAAGCAGGCGGCCGAGTTCGGCATCGTCCAGGGCGGGCAACGCCTGGCGGCCCTGCTCTTCACGCTGGCCGAGGTCCACGGTCTCGGCCTCGATGCGGCGCAGGGGCTGACGCTCACCGAAGGCTTCTACTGGAACCGCGACGAGGAGAGCGCCAAGTTCGGCAAGCGCTTCATGGAGCGCACCGGCAAAATGCCTAATATGGTTCATGCCGGCACCTACTCGGCCGTCCTGCAATATCTGAAAGCGATCGAGAAGGCCGGAACCGACGAGACGGAAGCTGTCGCCAAAGAGCTGCACGCTCTTCCGGTCGACGACGTCTTTGCAAAGAACGGGACAGTCGCGCCGAACGGGCGGATGATCCACGACATGTATCTTCTCGAGGTCAAGAAGCCGGACGAGAGCAAGGAGCCCTGGGACTACTTCAAGGTTCTCGCGACCATTCCCGGCAAGGAAGCCTTCATCGACCCGGCCCAGAGCGGCTGCGAGCTCGTGAAGTCCTGACCGGCAAGACGATGACCGTCGCCATGCCTTTGGAGAATGGAGCGCCGCGGGTGGTACTGTCCGCCCGCGGGCTCCGCCGCGACTTCGGCGGCTTCACCGCCGTCAAGGACGTTGACCTCGATATCCATCATGCCCGCGTGCATGCGCTGATCGGCCCGAACGGGGCCGGCAAGACCACCGTCTTCAATCTCCTGACGAAGTTCCTGCAGCCGACCCATGGCACGATCACCCTGCTCGGCGAGGACATCACCAGGACCGCGCCCGACAAGGTCGCCCGCATGGGTCTGGTACGCTCGTTCCAGATCTCGGCGGTGTTCCCACACCTGACCGTGCTTGACAATGTCCGCGTCGCGCTGCAACGGCCGAACCGCCTTGCGACGCAGTTCTGGAAATCCTTGTCGTCGCTCGACACTCTCAACGGCAAGGCCGAGCAGCTGATCCGTTCCGTCGGTCTCGACAAGGAGGCGAACGCCCTCGCCGCGGACCTCTCCTACGGTCGCAAGCGCGTACTCGAAATCGCCACGACGCTGGCGCTCGAGCCGAAGGTTCTGCTCCTCGACGAGCCCATGGCCGGCATGGGGCACGAGGACGTCGGCATGGTCGCCGAGATCATCCGCGAAGTGGCGCGCGAGCGCGCAGTGCTGATGGTTGAGCACAATCTCTCGGTCGTCGCGACGCTCTGCCATCACGTCACCGTCCTGCAGCGCGGCGAGATCCTCGCGGAAGGCGACTATGCGACGGTCTCGGAGGATCCGCGCGTCCGCACAGCCTATATGGGCACGGAGGAGGCCTCCAGATGAAACCGCTTCTCAAGGTGGCCGGCCTTAACGCGTGGTACGGCGAAAGCCACGTCCTGCATGGCGTCGACATGACCGTCGGCGAAGGCGAAATGGTCACGCTGCTCGGCCGCAACGGCGTCGGCAAGACGACGACCCTGCGCGCGATCATGGGGATCGTGCGCGAGCGCAGAGGTGAAATCAGCTTCGCCGGCGAGGACCTCATCCACGTGCCCCTCCACCGCGTCGCCCATCGCGGCCTGGGATTCGTCCCCGAGGAGCGCGGCATATTCTCGACGCTTACCGTCTACGAAAATCTCCTGCTGCCGCCGGCGGTCGCGAAGGGCGGCATGACGATCGACGAGATTTTCGAGCTTTTTCCGAATCTGCACGAGCGCCGCAACAGCGCCGGGACCAAGCTTTCCGGCGGCGAGCAGCAGATGCTGGCGATCGCCCGCATCCTGCGGACCGGAGTCCGGATGATGCTGCTCGACGAGCCGACCGAGGGGCTTGCTCCGGTGATCGTGCAGCGCATCGGCGAGGTCCTGAAAAAGCTGAAGGAACGCGGCATCACCGTTCTCCTGGTGGAACAGAACTTCCGTTTCGCGAGCAAGGTCGCGGACCGCTTCTACCTGATGGACCATGGGCGTGTGGCCGGCGAGTTTCCGGTTTCGGAGCTTTCCGCGCGCATGGACATGCTGCATGATGTGCTCGGGGTGTAGGCCATGACGATGATTTTCGGAATTCCACTCCAGGCCTTCCTCGGGCAGCTGCTGATCGGGCTCATCAACGGCTCCTTCTATGCGCTCCTGAGCCTCGGCCTCGCCATCATCTTCGGGCTCCTGCGCGTCATCAACTTCGCCCACGGCGCGCAGTATATGCTCGGCGCCTTCATGGCCTGGCTGCTGCTGTCCTATTTCGGCATCGGCTATTGGCCGGCGCTCATTCTCGCGCCCCTTCTCGTCGGCCTCATCGGCGCCGTTATCGAGCGCACGATGCTGAGACGGCTCTACACGCTCGATCCGCTCTACGGCCTCCTCTTCACCTTCGGCCTGGCGCTCACCATCGAAGGCACCTTCCGCTATCTCTACGGCGCGTCCGGCCAGCCTTATGCGACGCCGGCGCTGCTGACGGGCGGGGCCAATCTCGGCTTCATGTTCCTGCCTATCTATCGCGGCTGGGTCATCGTCTTTTCGCTGGTGATCTGCCTCGGCACCTGGCTCATGATCGAGAAGACCAAGCTCGGCTCCTATCTGCGCGCCGCTACGGAAAATCCGGTCCTGGTGCAATCCTTCGGCATCAACGTGCCCTTTCTGCTGACGCTGACCTACGGGCTCGGCGCGGCGCTCGCCGCAATTGCCGGAGTTCTCGCGGCGCCGATCTACCAGGTCTCGCCGCTGATGGGATCGAACATCATCATCGTCGTCTTCGCAGTGGTCGTCGTCGGCGGCATGGGCTCGATCATGGGCGCGATCGTCACCGGTTATCTGCTGGGTATCGCCGAAGGACTGACCAAGGTCTTCTATCCGGAGGCCTCCAACATCGTGATCTTCGTGATCATGGCCATCGTTCTCCTGCTGAGGCCCGCGGGTCTCTTCGGTCGGGATGCTTGATATGACGCTGACACTCGAACTCGCGAAGCAGAAGGAACGCTCGCCGGCCATCGTTCAGACGGTGTTTCTCGGCGTCGGCCTTGCCTGCCTGCTGCTTGCGCCCCTGTTCTTCTACCCCGTCTTCCTCATGAAGATCCTGTGCTTCGCGCTCTTTGCCTGCGCCTTCAATCTGCTGCTCGGCTATACCGGGCTGCTCTCCTTCGGCCATGCCGCCTTCTTCGGCGGCGCGGCCTATTTCACCGCGCATGCGGTCAAGGAATGGGGCGTGCCGCCCGAACTCGGCGTCCTCTTCGGCGTCGTCGGCGCTGCACTTCTCGGCGCGGTCGTCGGTTTCTTCGCGATCCGCCGGCAGGGCATCTACTTCGCCATGATCACGCTGGCGCTGGCCCAGATGTTCTATTTCTTCTGCCTCCAGGCCGGGTTCACCCGCGGCGAGGACGGCATCCAGTCGGTGCCCCGCGGCCATCTCCTCGGTTTCATCGATCTCTCGCAGCCGACGAACATGTATTATTTCGTGCTCGCCGTCTTCGTCATCGGCATCGCCATGATCTGGCGGATCATAAATTCGCCCTTCGGCATGATCCTGAAGTCGATCCGCGAGAACGAGACGCGCGCGATCTCGCTCGGCTACTCGGTCAGGAACTACAAACTCGCAGCCTTCGTGATGTCGGCGGCGCTTACCGGGCTTGCCGGCGGTCTGAAGGCACTCGTCTTCCAGTTCGCGACGCTGACCGACGTCAGCTGGCAGATGTCCGGTGAGGTCATCCTGATGACGCTTCTCGGCGGCATCGGAACGCTGATCGGGCCGCTCTTCGGCGCGGGTCTCGTCGTGACGCTGCAGAACTATCTGGCGACGTCGGAATTTCCGGTCACGATCATAACCGGCATCGTCTTCATGGTCTGCGTGCTTCTGTTCCGCCGCGGCATCGTCGGCGAGTTCTACAACTCCCGGCTTGGCCGCAGGCTCGGCTTCGAGCATCGACACAAGCATTGACCATGCATCGGTCCGAACCACGTCGGGCCTCGACATAGAGAAAACCAATGGACACGTTCGACTTCATCATCGTCGGAGCGGGCAGCGCCGGCTGCGTGCTCGCCAACCGCCTGTCGGAAAACCCGGACCACCGCGTGCTGTTGCTCGAGGCCGGCGGCAGCGACAATTATCACTGGATCCACATTCCGGTCGGCTATCTCTATTGCATCAACAATCCGCGCACCGACTGGTGCTTCACCACGGCGGCGGAGGAGGGACTCAACGGCCGGTCTCTCGGTTACCCGCGCGGCAAGGTGCTCGGCGGCTGCTCCTCGATCAACGGCATGATCTACATGCGCGGGCAGGCGCGAGATTACGACCTCTGGCGCCAGCTCGGCTGCCCCGGCTGGAGTTGGAACGACGTGCTGCCGTTCTTCAGGAAATCCGAGGACCATTATCGCGGCGCCGACGACATGCACGGCGCAAGGGGCGAATGGCGGGTCGAGAAAGCGCGCGTCCGTTGGGCGGTGCTCGACGCCTTCCAGAAGGCTGCGACCGAAGCGGGCATTCCGGAGACCGACGATTTCAACCGCGGAAACAACGAGGGCTCCGGTTATTTCGACGTCAACCAGCGGTCTGGCATCCGCTGGAATACGGCCAAGGCCTTCCTGAAACCTGCCAGGAACCGGCGGAACCTTACGATCCTGACGAAAGCCCATGTCCGCCGGCTCATTCTCGAAGACGGCCGCATCGCCGGCGTCGAGTTCCAGCATGACGGAATCACGAAAAGCGCCCGGGCGCGCCGCGAAACCGTGCTTTCGGCCGGGGCGATCGGCTCGCCGCATATCCTCGAACTCTCCGGAATCGGCCGGCCCGACGTGCTGCGCGAAAACGGCATCGAGGTCCGCCACGAGCTGCCCGGTGTCGGCGAAAACCTGCAGGACCATCTGCAATTGCGTCTCGCCTACAAGGTGACCGGCGTTCCGACGCTCAATGAAAAGGCGACTTCACTTTTCGGCAAGGCCGCGATCGGCCTCGAATACCTTGTCCGCCGCTCCGGCCCGATGGCCATGGCGCCGAGCCAGCTCGGTATCTTCACGCGATCGGGCCCGGAGAAGGAAACGCCGGACCTGCAGTATCACGTACAACCGGTGACGCTCGAAAAATTCGGCGAGCCGGTACACCCCTTTCCCGCCATCACCGCGAGCGTCTGCAATCTGCGGCCGGAAAGCCGCGGTTCCGTACATCTGAAAGGGCCGGATTTCGCCGCGGCGCCGGACATCCGCCCGCGCTACCTGACGGCCGAGGCCGACCGGGACGTGGCCGTGAAGTCGATCCGGCTCACCCGCCGCATCGTCGCGCAGCCCGCCTTCGCCCGCTACAATCCCGTCGAGTTCAAGCCCGGGTCGAACTGCGAGACGGACGAGGAGCTGAAACGCGCGGCAGGCGACATCGGCACGACGATCTTCCATCCCGTCGGTACCTGCCGCATGGGTGGCGACCCCGATAGCGTCGTGGATCCCGAGTTGCGGCTGCGCGGCATTGCCGGCCTGCGCATCGCCGATGCCTCGATCATGCCGACGATCACCTCCGGCAACACCAATTCTCCGACGATCATGATCGCCGAGAAGGCGGCTCAGATGATCCTGGCAGGGGGGCGCTAGAGTCGGTCAGCCTTAAGCTGAATCGAACCGGGATTCCCTTTTTGCTTCGATTGTGATTCAAGATCATTGCTGGTGAGGAGGCCCGCAATGATGGCGCGACCTCTTTCTCTTGATTTACGCCAGCGCGTCGCCGACGCCTTGGCAGGAGGCATGACGGTGCGGGCGGCAGCGTTGCGCTTTGGAATATCAGCGGCGACGGCGGTGCGGATCGGCCAGCTCGACCGGTCCGGCCGCGGTTTGGCGCCGGCCAAGATGGGTGGCCATGTCAAACCGATGCTGCGGGGCGCAGCGGCCGATGAGGTTCACCGTCGGCTGGCGGCCAAGCCCGATTGGACGGTGCGGGCGCTTGCCGCCGATCTGAAGGCGGCCGGGATCGATGTCTCTCACGACACCGTTTGGCGTTTCCTGCGCCGCGAAGGCAAGACATTTAAAAAAAACGCTGATCGCCAGCGAACAGGACAGGCCGAAGGTGGCGCGGTTCCGAAGCCGCTGGAAGACCCATCAACATCGACTTGATCCGCGCCGCCTGGTGTTCGTCGACGAAACCTGGGTCAAAACCAACATGACGCGCACCCGCGGCTGGTGTCAGCGCGGCCAGCCGCTTTTCGCCAGAATACCGCATGGCCATTGGAAGACGCTGACCTTCCTCGCCGGGCTGCGCCACGACCGCATCGTCGCGCCCTTCGTGCTCGATGGCCCGATCAACGGCATTGCCTTCACCGCGTGGGTCGAGCAATGCCTGGCACCAACCCTCAATCCCGGCGATATCGTCATCCTCGACAATCTCGGCAGCCATAAGGGCAAGCCTGCGCGCAACGCCATCCGCGATGCCGGCGCCCATCTGTTCTTCCTGCCGCCTTACAGCCCCGACCTCAATCCGATCGAGATGATGTTCGCCAAACTGAAGACCCTGCTGCGCAAATCCGACGAGCGCAGCGTCGACGCGACATGGAGACGCCTCGGCGAAGTCCTCAAAACCTTCAGCCCGCATGAATGCGCCGCCTATCTCAGGCATGCGGGATATGTTTTAACATAAACCTGACAGACTCTAGAGCACTTCCAGGAAAAGTGTGTAACGGTTTTCCGTCCCGAAGTGCGTTGGATTAAATGGTTGGGCATTTCAGCGTTTCCATGAAACCTTGAAATGCTCTAGCCAACACCTGAAAACGACGCACGCCCGGACGGATGAATTCTGCGGCCTACTCCGCCGCTTCCGTCTCCGGCATCGGCACGTAATTGAGGATAGGCGACAACCAGCGCTCGACATCGCGGACGCTCATGCGCTTGCGATCGGCATAGTCCTCCACCTGATCGCGCTCGATCTTTGCGACACCGAAGTAATAGGAATCGGGGTGGCCGACATAGAGGCCCGATACCGAAGAACCCGGCCACATCGCAAAACTTTCGGTGAGCCTGACGCCGATAGCGGCTTCCGCATCCAGGAGCCGGAAAAGCGTCTCCTTCTCCGTGTGGTCGGGCTGCGCAGGGTAGCCGGGCGCAGGGCGGATGCCCGCATAGGGTTCGGCGATCAGTTCCTGCGGCGTGAAGGCTTCGTCCGGAGCATAGCCCCAAAGCTCCTTGCGGACATATTCATGCATGCGCTCGGCGAAGGCCTCTGCGAAGCGGTCCGCAAGCGCCTTGACCATGATCGAGGAATAGTCGTCGTTCGCCCGCTCGAAGCGTTCGGCGATCGCCACCTCCTCGATGCCGGCCGTCACCACGAAACCGCCGACATAGTCCCGCTTGCCGCTCGCCGCCGGTGCGACGAAGTCGGCAAGGGCGACATTCGGCCGGCCGTCACGCTTCACCATTTGCTGGCGCAGCGTGAAGAAGGTGGCAAGCTCGGCTTCGCGCACCTCGTCGGTAAAGAGGCGGACGTCGTCGCCCATGCTGGCGGCCGGCCAGAAGCCGATCACGGCCTTCGGGGCGAACCATGCCTCGGCCACGATCTTTTCGACCATCGCCTGCGCATCCTCGAAGAGCTGGCGAGCGGCAGCCCCCTGGCGTTCGTCATCGAGAATCTTCGGGAACACCCCCTTCAATTCCCAGGTCTGGAAGAACGGCGTCCAGTCGATATAGCGGGCCAGCTCGGCGAGGTCCCAGCCCTCGAAAATACGCGTGCCGAGGAAGGACGGCACCTTCGGCTGGTGGGCGTCCCAGTCGATCCGAAGGGCATTCGCCCGCGCCTGCGAAAGCGGCAGACGGCGCTTCTCGGCTTCGTTGCGGGCATGTGCGTCGGCAACCTTCAGATACTCCGCGCGGACCGTCTGCTTATAGGAGTCGCGGACTTCCGGCGAAAGCAGGCTCGACACGACGCCGACCGCGCGGCTGGCATCGGTGACATAGACCGTCTGGCCGAGGCTGTAACGCGGATTGATTTTCACCGCCGTGTGCACGCGGCTGGTCGTCGCCCCGCCGATCAGCAACGGGACATCGAAGCCCTCCCGTTCGAGCTCGGAAGCGACATGCGCCATCTCGTCCAGCGACGGGGTGATGAGGCCGGAAAGGCCGACGATGTCGACCTTCTGCTCGCGCGCCACTTCGAGGATCTTAGCCGAGGGCACCATGACGCCGAGGTCGATGATCTCGTAATTGTTGCAGGCGAGCACGACGCCGACAATGTTCTTGCCAATGTCGTGCACGTCGCCCTTGACGGTCGCCATCAGGATCTTGCCGGCACTCTCGCGCGCTTCGCCGCCGCCATTGGCGCGCTTCTCTTCCTCCATATGGGGGAGCAGCACCGCAACGGCCTGCTTCATCACCCGGGCGGACTTGACCACCTGCGGCAGGAACATCTTGCCGGAGCCGAAGAGATCGCCCACGACGTTCATCCCGGCCATCAGCGGCCCCTCGATGACATGCAGCGGCCGCTCGGCGGCAAGCCTGGCTTCTTCCGTATCGGCTTCGATGTATTCGGTGATTCCGTTGACGAGCGCATGTTCGAGCCGCTTCTCCACCGGCCATTCGCGCCAGGCAAGGTCCTTCTCCTTGCCCTGGCTCCCGCCCTTCCCGCGATAGCGCTCGGCGATCTCCAGGAGGCGCTCGGTCGAATCGGCCCGGCGGTTGAGCACCACGTCCTCGCAGGCTTCGCGCAGCTCCGGGTCGATCGCGTCATAGACGGCAAGCTGTCCGGCATTGACGATGCCCATGTCCATGCCGGCCTGGATCGCGTGATAAAGGAAGATGGCGTGCATCGCCTCGCGCACCGGCTCGTTGCCGCGGAAGGAGAAGGAGAGGTTCGACACGCCGCCGGAGACGTGGACATGCGGCAGTGCCGCGATGATCTCTTGCGTCGCCTCGATGAAGTCGACGCCGTAATTGTTATGCTCCTCGATGCCGGTCGCGACCGCGAAGATATTCGGGTCGAAGATGATGTCCTCCGGGGGGAAGCCAACCTCTTGCGTCAGCAGGCGATAGGCCCGCCGGCAGATTTCCACCTTGCGGGTCTTCGTATCGGCCTGGCCTTTCTCGTCGAACGCCATCACCACCACAGCGGCGCCATAGGCGCGCACGAGGCGCGCATGGTGCAGGAAAGCCTCCTCGCCTTCCTTGAGCGAGATGGAATTCACCAGCGCCTTGCCCTGAACGCATTTGAGCCCGGCTTCGATCACCTCCCATTTGGACGAGTCGATCATTACCGGTACGCGGGCGATATCCGGCTCGGAGGCGACGAGGTTCAGGAACTCGACCATCGCGCGCTTCGAATCGATCAGGCCTTCGTCCATGTTGACGTCGATGATCTGGGCGCCGTTCGCCACCTGATCGCGCGCCACATCGAGTGCGGCGGCGTAGTCCCCGGCCGTGATCAGCTTGCGGAACTTCGCCGAGCCGGTGACGTTGGTGCGTTCTCCGACGTTGACGAAGGGGATCTCGTCGGTAAGCGTGAAGGGTTCGAGGCCGGAAAGCCGCATGCGGCGATCGATCTCGGGCACCCGGCGCGGTGGATATTTGGCGACCGCTTCGGCGATGGCACGGATATGGGCCGGCGTGGAACCGCAGCAGCCGCCGACGATGTTGACGAGACCATCGCGGGCGAAGCCCTCGACCTGCACCGCCATCTGCTCGGGGCTTTCATCATAGCGGCCGAACTCGTTCGGCAGGCCCGCATTCGGATAGGCGCAGACGAGCGTGTCGGCGACCGCCGAGAGCTCGTCTATATGGGCGCGCATCGCATTGGCGCCGAGCGCGCAGTTGAGCCCGATCGTAAACGGCTCCGCATGGCGCACCGAATACCAGAAGGCCGTGGGCGTCTGGCCTGAGAGGGTGCGGCCGGAGAGATCGGTGATCGTTCCGGAGATCATCACCGGCAGGCGGACGCCCTTTTCGGCAAAGACTTCCTGCGTGGCGAAGATCGCCGCCTTGGCATTCAGCGTATCGAAGATCGTCTCGATCAGGATGATGTCGGCACCGCCGTCGATGAGGCCCCGCACCTGCTCGGCATAGGCGAGCCTCAGATCGTCGAAGCTGACGGCCCGATAGCCGGGATTATTGACGTCCGGCGAGATAGACGCAGTGCGGTTGGTGGGGCCGAGCGCGCCTGCCACGAAGCGCCGCCGGCCATCCTCCGCCTCGGCCCGCTTCGCCGCCCGCCGCGCCAGCCGCGCGCCGTCGCGATTGAGATCGTAGACCATGTCCTCCATGCCGTAATCGGCCTGGGCGATCCGCGTCGAGGAGAAGGTGTTGGTTTCGAGGATATCGGCGCCGGCGATGGCGTAGTGGTAATGAATGTCCTCGATTGCCTTCGGCTGAGTGAGCGTCAGGAGGTCGTTGTTGCCCTGCTGATGGCAGGCGCACCCACCGAAGCGTTCGCCGCGGAAGTGATCCTCCACGAAACCGAGTTGCTGGATCTCCGTTCCCATGGCGCCATCCATGATGAGGATGCGTTCAGCCGCCGCCTGGGCGAGCTGCCGGAAAATTTCCGAACCATCCGGCTTGGGCGAGACGTTTCCAAAGAGGGCGTCGGCGGCGGACATGGGAGATCTCCCGTTCTGAAAACGACAAAGAATTATCGATTTACTCACATAAAGATATCTTTATGTCAACATACGTGATGGTCACAATTGCGGATGAGTGAATAAAAAGCGGCCCGCCGCGGGTGCGGGGGCCGATAAGAGAGCGGGATGAGGAGAAGTGTGTGCGGTCTTCCGCAGTTCACATCCGCTTGAGGCAATCCTCCAGTTCATAGATCGCGCAAAGAATATGATAGAAGGTGCTTGCTGGCGCCGGTTCTTCGACGAAGGTGCCATCCGCCTTCTGCTTGTCGCGCCAGAGGCCGCGGACAGGCACATCCAGAAAGCGCTGCAGCGCCCCCGTAGCGCGTCCAGCCGAAGCGAGATAACGCTCTTTCTCCGCACCTTCCGTCAACGCCGCAAATCGGATCGCCGCCTTCAGCCACTCGGTCTGCGGCCAAAGCCGCGCTGTCGGATCGGCAACGGAGAAATCGTCGAGGAGCGTCATGACGACCACGTCCCGCTCGGGGCATGTTCCATATTTCTCGCCGATATCGAACAGCCGCCGCGCCTCGACGATCGCCTGCGCATGGCCGCGCCGTTCCGCCCAGCGCAGGAGAAGCCATGCCCATTCGAAATGGTGCCCCGGTTCGACGATACGACCCTTTTCGCCGGGGAACGGCGCCCAGTCGTGATCGAAGAATTCGCGCAACGCCCCGCTCTCGGCGTCGATGAACCGGTCCATGGCCAGATGCGCAATCTCGTCGGCGAGATTGGCCCAGGCGACGCGGTCGAATCCTTCCACCTCCTCGCTTGCGAGGCAGGCTTCGAAGAGATGCATGTGCGGATTGGAGCCGAGCGGCAGGCGCGGCGGCTCGTCCTCCTCGAAGCCGGCGAGCGGATGCTTGCAACGGGCTTCGAGCCGCCGCCGGAGTTTGTCGCTGCGCCCCACCATCTCGGCTCCGCGCTCCGGCAGCACTTCCGCCAGATGGGCGAAGGCAAGCAAGGCGAAAGCCTGGTTGTAGAGGTCAAAGGAAGCGTCGATGAGCTTGCCGTCGGCATTCGCCAGCGCCCCGTAAAAGCCGCCAGGCTGTCCGTAGACGCGATCGAAATAAAGAAGGCCGCCTTCGGCGGCGGTGCGCCAGTCTCCATTCCAGCCACGCCGGCCGGCCGCGGCGAAGCAGTAGACCTGCCGGGGCTGCACGCGGGAGCGGCGGTCGGCCCGCGTCGGTTCGCCTTTCATGTCGATCGTCTCGACGAAGCCGCCGCCGCCCTCCCCGTCGAAGCCTTTCTGCCGCCAGAGCGGCAAGGCAGCATCGTTCAGCCAGCCCGCGAGTTCGCCTGCCTGGAGATGAATATCCATGCCCATCCGCTTTCCGTCAGCTTTCCAGCTTCAGCGCGTCGTGATCCGCGCCGAGAAGTTCTGCCAGCGCCTCGACCACGAGGTTATGGTCCTCCCGCTGCGGCAGGCCGGAAACGGTGACGGCGCCGATGCAGCCCGTTCCCTTGACGACGATCGGGAAGCTGCCGCCATGGGCGGCAAACTCGGCATCCGGCAGGCCGAGCTTCGCCTGCAAATTCGTTTGCTGCTTGAGAAGGCTGAGCCCGGTGGCGTAGCTGCTCTTGAACAGGCGGAACACCGTGTTGCGCTTGCGGCGCACCCAGTTCGGATTGTCCGGCGTCGCCCCATCGAGGGCCGCATAGAAGACCTGCATGGAATAGAGCGTGATGTCGATGACGCAGCCGAGCTTGCGTTCCGCGGCCATCCGGCGAAGCGTTGCGCCCAGCTTCCAGGCCGTCTCGAGATCGAAGCGGTCAAACTGCAATTGCTGCTCCTGCAGCGCAATCCGGCGCAGATCATTGTCTATGTTCATAATGCCTCCGCTTGGTCAGTGGTCGAACTGGACGAGTGCGATGCGCGATCCTGCAAATTTCCCGCCTGGCAATTAATCCTTCCAAAGCCATGCGGCGCCGCGCACACCGGAACTGTCGCCGTGCACCGCCTTGCGGATCGGCGTCTCGAAACTGTCGCCGAAGAGATATCTGGTGATCGATGCCGGCAACTCGCCGTAAATCTCGTCGACATTGGACATGCCGCCGCCGAGCACGAAGACGTCGGGATCGACGATGTTGGTCAACAGCGCGAGGCTGCGGGCCAGCCGGTCGACGAAGCGCTCGTAGACACCGATTGCCACTGGATCGCCCGCGCGCTTCGCCTCGATGATGTCCCGCCCGCGCCGGTCCGTCCCGGTCGTCATGCGGTAGTCGAGTTCCAGACCGGTGCCGCAGGCATACATGTCGAGACAACCGAGCTTGCCGCACCAGCACCTGTGCCCCGGATATTCGTCCTTCGTCATCCAGGGCAGCGGATAATGGCCGATCTCGGCCGCGACGCCCTGGTAGCCGGCGTGAACCTTCTTGCCGATCGCCAGACCCCCGCCATGGCCCGTACCCACGATCACGCCGAAGACGACGCCCGCGTCCTTCCCCGCCCCGTCGACGGCTTCGGAGACCGCAAGGCAATTGGCGTCGTTGGCCAGGCGCACCTCACGTCCGAGCGCAGCCGCAAGATCCCGCCCGAGCGGCTTGCCGTTGATGAGCACCGCATTGGAATTGCGCACGATGCCGGTGCGCGGATTGGGACTTCCAGGTATGCCGATGCCGATCGAGCCGCGCTCGCCGGCGGTGCTTTCGGCCGAGGCGACGAGCTCTACGACGGCACGGACGCAATCCTCATAGCCGCTGGTGGGTGTCGGGACACGATGGCGGGCACGCGTCTCGCCGTCGCGATCGAGCGCGATGACCTCCATTTTCGTGCCGCCCCAGTCAATTCCGATAAACATATATCTGGTCTTTGGGATAAGATCGTTGGCGTGAAACGCGGCAGCCTCTCCTCCGGCGCCGCGGGCCTTGCTTAGCATCCACCGTATCGGGGACGCTAGAGGGATGAGGAAAACTGTGTACGGTTTGCCGCCCGCATGCCGCTCAAACGACTTGAATCGATCGCGTTCATGATTTCGAGTCGGCCCAACCTAAATTCATCGGGATATGCTCCCGATCTTGGGGAGCGCCTGCAAATCGGCTGCGATCGCCGAAAAACACTTGGCGAACGAGCCTCGCTTTTGTATGGGTCTATTCCGAGTGGTCCCGTAGCTCAGCAGGATAGAGCACCAGATTCCTAATCTGGGGGTCGCGCGTTCGAATCGCGCCGGGATCACCATCTTCATATCAATAAATTCAAGAACTTAGCTGATACGGCCGCAGAGAGATCTGCTTAAACCCGTGTCGCACGGCCTCGCAACGATCTCCCTTGATTTCCAAGCATTGCCAACCTCTTGCTGGCGACTCCATGCGACATAATAAGCTGGTCATCCCCTCAGTTTTCCATATTGATGTTGACGTTGCGGTCCTTCGGCAGGATGGAGGCCGTTTTTCGGGTCTCGTCGGTCATTCAAAAGCCTCGCTTTTCCGTATCACATTTTCCGTATCACTTTTATTTTTGCATTCGGAATTAAACGTGATACAAAAAATGCATGAAGATCACGTACGACGAAACCAAGCGCCAGACCAACATCGGCAAGCACGCCTATGATTTCGCCGAGCTCGACATGGAGTTCTTCTCTTCGTCCGTAGTGGTCCCGGCCAAGGAAGGCCGCTTCATGGCAATCGGCGTCCTGCGCAATGGCGTGATTGCCGTGGTCTTCGCCCGCCTTGGCTCGGAAGGTATTTCGATTATCTCCATGCGTGACGCCAGCCGGAAGGAAAGGAGCTTACTATGACGAACCCATCCCGCCGCATTCGCCATATCTCCGACAAGGAGGAGGCAGAAATTCAGCGCAAGATAGCCAGCGACCCGGATGCTCCCGAGGCTACCGACGAGCAGCTTAGGCAAGCCAAGCCCTTCGCCGAGGCTTTTCCCGACCTCGCCGAGAGCATCAAGCGTGCCAGGGGCCGGCCAGCCATCGAGAAGCCCAGGCAGCAGCTATCCATCCGCTTGGATCCGGACATTATCGAGCATTACAAGGCGACCGGCAAAGGCTGGCAGAGCCGAATGAATGACGACCTTAGAAAGGCCGCCGGGCTGAAGAAGGCCGGCTAGCTTACTTCTCCCGCACACTTACCTGACGGTCTGGTCTTACGTCCTGCCGCGGCTGTTGCCTTCTGCCGCCTTTAAGTCAGGTTACGGCGGGGCTGGAAAGAGCCTTATGACCGTTACGCTTACGAAGCATTAATCCGCAATCGGCCAAGCCTTTCGGCACTCGTTAAAGGGACAGGGCTTGCGCTTGCTCCCGAACTTCCCGGTAGCTGAAAGCTCTCCGAGGAGGCGGGAAAAAACGTTATCCACACAACTGCCGCCCTTTTCCTTTCGCGTAAACAACAGCTTGTTCCACGCGCGCAATTCCGGCGTAAGGCGTGTCACCGTTACGCCTCATTCGAACTTCACCACCCCCGCCGTCAAAACAGCAGGGAGTAAACGAATGAACATCAATGGAACCAACGTCGCCAACAAGCTCATGGGTACGAATCTTGCGGACACGATCCGCGGCTATGATGGCAGTGATTCCATTTGGGGTAATGCCGGTGACGACTATCTCGACGGCGGGCTTGGCAACGACTTGCTCTATGGCGGGCTTGGCAACGACTTTTTCAAGGCCGGAGCGGGCGATGACTACGCGGAAGGCGGCGACGGCAATG
>NZ_BDIZ01000018.1:0-31879 GCF_036245905.1 Sinorhizobium sp. KGO-5 | reverse complement strand
GTCTCAAGGATCGCAGACTTTATCTCTTTCCTGGCGACACGCCTCCCGAAAATCTGGCGTCGCTCGTCGGCGAACCCATCAACGTCGAGCGGATCAAGGCAAACTGGAACGATATTCTGCGGCTGGTCACGACGATCCGTTCCGGTCAGGTTCGGCCTTCAACCCTGCTGGCCAAGCTTTCCGCATTCCCGCGTCAGAACGGACTGGCGCTGGCGCTACGGGATCTTGGGCGCATCAATCGGTCCATCTTTCTGCCCCAGTGGTGGCAGAACCCCGAAATGCGCAGGAACGCGACTGCCGGCCTCAACAAGAGCGAATCCCAGAACACCTTGGCCCGCGCGCTGTTCTTCAACCGTCTCGGAGAATTGCGGGACAGGACCTTCGAGAGCCAGTTCTATCGGGCGTCCGGGCTGAACCTGCTCATCAATGCCATCGTCTACTGGAATACGCTCTATCTCGAACCGGCTTTCGCCGAGCTCAATCGAGAAGGCATTCCCACGCCGCCCGACGTGATCAAACACGTCACCCCGCTCGGGTGGCAGCATATCAGTCTCACCGGCGATTACATCTGGACCCCGACGGATAGCGCCGATCTCAGGCCACTGCGGCGCGAAACATCCATTCTCGCTGCGTGACCACCCCATGTTCTCAAACGTCGGACAGATCCATCACTTCGTGGCGTGACACCTTCTCGGAAGCGTGTTGCCCACTATAATGATATAGTGTACTCCCCTATATCATTATGAAGGAGTTTTGGCGATGAGTTCATCCCACGGGCATGCGCATGACCACACCCACCCGCACGATCATGGCCGTTCGCTCGACGCCGCCCATGAGCATTTCTTCCTTGGCGACAACCACGACCGGAACGAGCGGCGCACGTGGCTGGTGATCGCGATCACCGCGACCATGATGGTGGTGGAGATCGTCGCGGGTAATATGTTCGGGTCGATGGCTCTGACGGCGGACGGCTGGCATATGTCCACCCATGCCGCTGCCCTCCTCATCGCTGCGCTGGCCTATCTCTACGCCCGCAAGCACGCCAGTAACCGCCGCTTTTCCTTTGGCACCGGCAAGCTCGGAGACCTCGCAGGCTTTGCGAGTGCCGTGGTGCTGGCGCTGATCGCGCTGCTGATCGGCTGGGAGAGTTTCCTGCGCTTCCAATCACCCGTCGCGATCAATTTCAAGGAAGCCATTATGGTGGCTGTCGTCGGCCTGATTGTGAACCTTGTGTGCGCGTGGCTTCTTAAGGACGACCACCAACACGGGCATGACCATGGCCACGGGCACGCGGCAGGGAAGGATCAAAACCTTCGCGCCGCCTATGTCCACGTGCTGGCTGATGCCCTGACCTCCGTTCTGGCGATTGCCGCGCTAGTCTTCGGCAGCCTCTACGGCTGGCTATGGCTTGATCCGGCAATCGGCATTGTCGGAGCCATCGTGATCGCCCGTTGGTCGTGGGGGCTGATCCGCGACGCAGGCGGTGTGCTTCTCGACTACATTCCGCAGGGCGAAGACCTGCCGGAGGAAATTCAGGAGATCATCGTCAAAGAAGGCGCTGAGATCGTTGATCTTCACATCTGGCAGCTCGGACCTGGCCACCATGGCGCGATCGTCTCGATTGTAGCCGATCACCCTCAAACGCCGTCATACTACCGCGCAAAACTTGCCGCCATCCATGATTTGTCACATGTGACGGTGGAGGTCGAAGCTCGCGCGGCCTAGCCATCAACCGTTGCATCCGAGGAGTATCCGCATGACCCACACCATCCGCGAGAAGCAAAAGCTAATCAACCGCGTACGCCGTATTCGCGGGCAGATGGAAGGCATCGAGCGGATGCTTGATGAGGAAAAGGGCTGCGTCGAGGTCATGCAGTCGATCGCCGGAGCACGGGGTGCGATGAACGGCCTCATGGGCGAGGTGATTGAAGACCACATCCGCATGCACCTTGTCGCAGAGGGGCTTACCCAGAAGGAACGAGATGAAGGCGCGGCCGAACTGATCGACGTCGTCCGCGCCTATCTCAAATAAGGTTCGTAATGAAGAATGACTCGCCCTGCACCGATGTCTGTCGCTTCGACCCACGCAACAAATGGTGCTTGGGCTGCGGCCGGACGGCCGATGAAATCAAGGCTTGGTGCAAACTGTCGCCCTACCACCGCACGACCCTATCGACCGAGTTGAAACGGCGCATGAAGCGCCGGGCTGAATGTCCGTGAAGCTGCCGCCCGCGTGAAGATCGGCAAGACCGCTCTCTACCAAGCGCTCAAAGCCCAGAAATCAACGGCATCAACGCTCAAGCCGACGTGAGGTTCTGTATGCGTTCTCAAAAGTCGGACAGATTCATCACTTTCGTGTCGTGACGCCATACATGTCGTTGGCCGCCTGCAGGGCGACGATCGTGTCCAGAAACAGCCGTAGTGCCTTCGATGTTTCCAGGCGTGCGCTCATATGGCGCTGCTTTTTGCGGTTGTTAACCTGGGAGAACAACCGGCCCATGAGTTTGATAAACATCATCACCGCATCGTCGGTGAGTTTCTGGCCAAGCTTGATGATCTGCGCGACGATCGTCGCACGCCGGCGACTGGCATTGAAGTCGCTGGCCAGCCATGCCGGAGTGGCGTCACCCTCGCGGATCATCTGATCCCACCGCCCGGAAGGGACACGGGTCTGCAAACGGGGATCGATCCCAAGCATCCTCAGGAATGCGATCCGTTCGGTCAGGCCCACCAAGTTTCCCGCGCCTGGTGCCTCCGGCGCTGACCGCAGCCAATGATAGCGCGTCTGGCCAATTGCCGGATCGACGGCCAGCAGTCCATCGAGGGTTCCCAGCGTTTCCGGATCAAGGTCCGTGATCAAAGCGGCTTCGGCTTGACGACGAGCGATGGCACGGGCAGCCAGTCCCATCCGTTCGATCATGTTCGCTGCAGGCAGCAGAACCCGGCGTTCGCGGAAGGTGGTGATGATCGCAGTCGCGATCGTTGCTCCCTTGTCCGTCGCGGCCGCAGCTTCGATTGCCGCCAGCAGCGCAGCACGCCGATCCTCGGCTGTCGGCCCCCTCATCCCCAGATAATCGAGCAGGTGAGCGACATGATTCATGCGCGTCTCTTCACGGCGAGCATAAAGTCCGAATGAAGCGGGATCGGCGCCGATTTGCTCGGCGACATAATTGAGCATCGCTCTGGGTGGCGTCTCGTTGGCCAGGAGCGGACGGCCGGGATAACGCATCAGGCAGAGCTGCACCGCAAAGCCGAGCCGGTTATGCTCGCGTCGCCGAACCTCAATCTCAAGCCGGTCGGCAGACGACAAGAAATAACGGCGGATCAGGCTATCCTCGTCGGTCGGAATGTCGAACAGCGCATGCCGATCCTGAATTTTGAGAAGTTTCCGCTTGGCCATTTGCTACTCCTTACATTTGCGCGCCAATGACCTTGCCCTGTACGGAAAGGTTCGGTTTCGTACAGGGGCGAAACAACCTGTCCACAAATTAGATTGACACAGTAATGAACAGGAGAAATATTCCGGACAGCCTATTCGGACGAAATTAAACCCATGCCACGCACCTTCGCCTATGTCCGCGTCTCCACGACCGGCCAGACCACCGAAAACCAGATTCAGGAAATCGAGGCCGCTGGTTTCCACGTCGAGCCACGCCGCATCATCACTGAGACGATTTCCGGCAGCACAGCCATCGCCCAACGGCGGGGCTTCACCCGGCTTATGGATCGGCTGGAATCAGGGGATGTGCTGATCGTGACAAAGCTCGATCGCCTCGGTCGAGACGCCATAGATGTCAGCACCACGGTCAAGGCGCTGGCCGAAATCGGCGTCCGGGTTCATTGCCTCGCTCTCGGCGGTGTCGATCTCACCAGCTCGGCCGGCACAATGACTATGAACGTCCTCAACGCCGTCGCACAGTTCGAACGGGACTTGCTGATCGAGCGGACGCAATCCGGCCTCAAGCGCGCCAAGTCAGAAGGAAAGACCCTCGGCCGCCCCTCCACCCTGAGCGAAAAACAGAAACAGGAAGTGCGCGAGGATCTCGCGACAGGGATGAGCGTTTCCGCTCTCGCCAGAAAATTCGACACCAGCCGCCAGACCATCATGCGCGTCAGGGATGAAGTGCCCGCTTCGTCCAAGCCACAACTTGAGCACGCACCCGTTTCCCTTTCGCCGTTACCCCGCGCAGCAGGATAGTTTTTTCACGTCCCTGTCGAAGGTCTGAGCCGCAAGCTTCAAGCCTTCGACGGTCGTCAGGTACGGGAAGATCGCCTCCGACAGATCGTCGATCGTCAGGCCGCCGCGGATAGCCAGCGCCGCCGTCTGAATGCTGTCAGCTCCTTCCGGCGCAAGAATATGCGCGCCCAGGAGCTTCCGGCTTGCCCCGTCGGCAACCAGCTTGATCAGGCCGCGTGTATCGCGTGCCGCCAGCGCCCGCGGGACATTGTCGAGGGAAAGAACGGACGTGCGAACCGAATGCCCCGCAACACGCGCCTGCGCCTCGGTCATGCCGACGCTCGCCACCTGTGGGTCTGTGAACACGACAGCAGGCATCGCGGAATTGTCATAGCGCAGGCCATCGCCGTTCAACGCGTTCTTGGCGGCGAGCTTGGCGCCATAGGCGGCCATGTAAACGAACTGATCTTTTCCTGTCACGTCTCCGGCGGCATAGACGCCGGTCTTTGAGGTGCGCATGCGGTCATCGACAATGATGGCGCCGGCCGGCGTTGCGGCAATACCCGCCTCAGCCAAGCCAAGGGTTTCGGTGTTCGGGCGGCGTCCCGTTGCCACGAGAATCCGTTCGGCCGTCAGGATTTCCGGCCGACCGTCCCGCGCGATGGTGAGCGCCACACCGCCGTCATCGGTCTTGCGGATGGATTCGTAGGCGATCCCGCTGACGATCCTGATGCCCTCATCGGCCAGGTAGGTTGCAAGCGCCGATCCGATTTCGGGTTCAGCCTCCGGCAGAAGCCGGCTGCGGAATACGAGCGTCACCGCGACGCCGGCCCGCGCGAACGTCTGGGCAAGCTCCGCACCGATATAGCCGCCGCCAAGCACGATCATCGAGCGCGGCAGTTCGGCCAGGGCCAGCGCCGTCGTGCTGTCGAGCGGCGACACGTCGACGATCCCCGGAATTCCCGGCAGGCCTGGGCGCGCGCCCGTCGCGATGATGATCCGTTCGGAGGCGAGGCGCTGGCCCGCGACCTCGACGCCGCCGTCAACGAGGCGGGCCTGCCCTTCGCGATAGACCACATTGTTATACTCCGGCAGCAGATCAGCGTATTTCGCCTGCCGAAGACCCGCAACCAGGGCGTCTTTCTGGGCAATCTGAGCGGCCCAATCGACGACGCGCGCGCCGCTTTCAATGCCATCGAAGCGGGCTTCCGCATCATTGGCGTGACGCACGGCTTCCGTGGCCCGGATCAGGGCTTTCGAGGGCACACAACCGATATTGACGCAGGTGCCGCCAATCGTGCCGTGCCCGACAAGGGCCACTTGCGCGCCTTGTTCGGCGGCCGTGATCGCGGCAGAGAATCCGGCCGAGCCAGCCCCGACGACTACAAGATCGTAACGGCCGTTGCCTTTGCTGGAACTGGGAGCATCACAAGCTTCGCACATCTAACTTATCCCTGTCGTTTGTCATTGATTGAGCAGCAATCGGCATCAGCCGATGGGCCGGAACGGCGGCGCCGATAAAGGTAAAATGCCGCCAGCCCAATAGCAGCGAGTGCGATCGGGATCAGCACATAGCCGGCTGCAGCGAGCCATGCGGAAACCCCGAAGGAGCCCGCAGCGACCAAAAGAAATGGGGCGGCACAACAAATGACGGCGAGAAGCCCGACACCGCCCATGCCGATGAACTTTCCATCCGTCATGCTGAGCCTCCCTACTGCGAAACCTTGGAGGGATAGCCGGCGTTGGTGGTTGCGGTGATCAACGCAGCGACATTTGTCTTGCCGTCGTCAAACCGCACTTTGGCGATCGCCCCATCTGTCGCCTCCGACACGTCAACCGCGAGCACCCCTGACACGTTGCTGAGCGCCCGCTTCACGATCGGGCCGCAAAGTTCGCAGGTGGCATTGGCGACATTCAGCGTGACGGTCTGCTCGGCGGCAAAAGCGGCGCCACTCGCCAGCAGGGACGCGGTGAGAGCGATAAGGTGTAAAGTTTTCATCAGGAACTCCTTGAGGTTAGGCGGTGAGGAAGAACCGCGCTGCATAGGGAAAGCCCACGGCGACGATGATCAGAATCGTTGCGATCCAAAGGCCCATCTTGGCGTTGCGATGGGACGACGGACGCGCGCAGTAGGAGCCCTCGATGCACTCAGCCGCCCTCGGCTTGCGATAGACGAGATAGAAGCCGTAGCCGAGGCAGGCGAGCGCGATCGTGACGAACACGGGCTGATAGGGCTCGAACGCGGTCAGATTGCCGATCCACGCGCCGCTGATGCCGGCAAAGAACAAGACAAAGGGCACCACGCAGCAGGTTGCCGCGCCCAGTGCCGCCACGATGCCGCCAACCGAGAGCAGCGCTGCCTGATCAAAACCCTTTTCGACGGGCTCCAGGGCCGTATCTGCCAGTGGCCGCGCTTCGTTCTGCATCATCGTTCACATGCTCCCGCAATTGATCTATGGTGACCCTAATGCCTGTAGTAACTACAGGGTCAAGCGGGAAAGTTTCACGGTGTTGTGCGAGCTATGTGATGAAACAGGCTGATGAATTTTCGATCGGCGTCCTGTCCGAACGCAGCGGCGTCAACATCGAGACGATTCGCTATTACGAGAAGATCGGCGTCATGCCGAAACCAGCGCGCAGCGCGGGCGGGTATCGCGTCTACGGCAACGATCACGCAAGGCGGTTGCATTTCGTGCGGCGCGGCCGTGAGCTCGGCTTCAGCCTCGACGAACTGCGTGGACTGCTTCGCCTGGTCGACGGGCATAGCTATACCTGCCGTGAGGTTCATGACCTCACCATCGAACACCTGAAAGATATCCGTCAGAAAATCGCCGATCTACGACGTCTGGAGCGGGCAATGTCGGATATGGCCGCGCAATGCACCGGCAACCAGGTTCCGGAATGCCCGATCATTGATGCTCTATTCGAGATGCGCCCAGTGGGCCGTTCCCGCTCCGTTCGACCTTAGCGCAGGATTTTGAACTGCTCTTGTTCCGACCCCGAATAAGGAAGTCGCCCCCCTCACCCGCGCCGATACCGGCCTGCTGATCGGCCGTGACGCCAAGACGAAAAGGCTGCTGCGCTATGACGGCCCGGCCCATCTGCTGACGATGGCACCGACCAGAACCGGCAAGGGCGTGGGAACCATCATCCCGAATCTGCTGACCGCCGACCGCTCCATGATCTGCATCGATCCCAAAGGTGAGAATGCCAGGATCGCCGGCCGCGCCCGCCAGAAGTTCGGACCGGTCCATATTCTCGACCCCTTCGGCGTCACCGGCCTGCCTTCGGCCGCCTTCAATCCACTCGACCAGCTCGACCCGGCCGGCCTCGATGTCGCGGAAGATGCAAGCACCCTGGCCGACGCTCTCGTGTTCGATGAGCCGGGCATGGCCGGGGAGGCCCATTGGAACGAGGAAGCCAAGGCGCTGATTGGCGGCCTGATCCTCCATATCGTCGCCCAGGAGCCGCGTGAGCGCCGAAACCTCGCCACCCTGCGCGAAAGCCTCACTCTCGCCCCGGAAATCTTCGCCGCACTCCTGAAGGAAATGCAGGCGTCACCCGAAGCGGCCGGCCTGGTCGCCCGCGCCGCAAATCGTCATCTCGGAAAATCCGACCGGGAAGCCGCCGGCGTCCTGTCGGCCACACAGCGCCATACCCATTTCCTCGATTCGCCCCGCATGACAGCCGTACTCGGCCGCTCCGATTTCCGCTTTGCCGATCTCAAGCGCCGCAGCGTCTCCGTTTTCCTCGTCCTGCCGCCCGATCGCCTTTCGACCTATTCACGCTGGCTGCGCCTGCTCGTCGCGCAAAGCCTCACCGACATGGCCCGCGATCCCGGCAAGCCCGCCGTTCCGGTTCTCTATCTGCTGGACGAGTTCGCCGCCCTCGGGCACCTGGCCCCCATCGAGCGCGCAATGGGCCTCATGGCCGGCTACGGCGTCCAGCTCTGGCCGATCCTGCAGGACGTTCACCAGCTCCGCGCCACTTACGGCCAGCGCGCCGGCACCTTCCTGTCAAACGCCGGCGTCCTACAGGTCTTCGGCGTCAACGATCACGACAGCGCCCGACTTGTCTCCGATCTCCTTGGGCAGGAAACCGTTGTGTTCCAGACCATGAGCCGGGCGCTCGATTCCGATAAATCCGGCATTTCCTACGGCGAGCAACACACCGCCCGCCCGCTGCTGACCCCGGATGAGGTCCGCAACCTGCCGCAGAATCTCGAATTGCTGTTCCTGGCCGGGCAACGGCCGATCGTTGCCGGCAAGCTCGCCTATTACGCCGATGCAGAGTTCAAAGGGCTGTTCGACCAGGCATGAAGGATGAAACCATGACCGATACTGACGCACCCGAATGGCCCGATCCCACCGACAAGGCTCATGCCGTCGAACAAGCCAAGCAACTCCGCGACCAGGCCGCCAAGGGCGGCTTGCGGTTTGAAGCCTATTTGCCGCCGTCGCTGGCGCTATGGCTGCTCGACAGGATCGAGCGCGGGCAATTCCTCGATCCGTCCGAAGCCGTGTTCGTGACCTTGGGCGAGCATAAGGAGCTGGAACCCCATGCCGATCTGCGCCGGGAACTGCTCAAGCGCAGCATACAGCCGGCCGCCGATGATCCACGGCCAGGTATTTCGGGCGAGGAAATGAAAGCCCTGCTGCGCGAGAAGCGCAAAGCCCCCCTGCCCGAGCCGGCCAGATGGGAAAAGCGGTCCCGGCGCTGACGCACCGGGGCTTTGTCACTGGCGGCCCTCCGGCTCACTACAGCGCGACGTGGGGGCGCGTTCGCCTCCGGGCCGGTCGCGGGGTTGCGCCTATGCGGCCTCGGCAATATCGAGCCTCACCGCAAGCCCGGCCTGGGTGGCAAGATTAATCAGCGTATCGAGGCTGAAATTCGTGATCCGGCCGCGCAGCAGGTCGTTAAGCCGGGGCTGCGTGATCCCGAGACGCCGTGCCGCTTCGGCCTGGGTGACGCCCCAACTCCGTACCCGCTGCTCAACGGCAATCAACAGATTGGAACGCATGGTCATGTTCGCGGCCTCGGCCGGCGTATCTTCCAGTGCATCCCATACATTCGCAAAGCTCTGACGTTCCATTGTCACGCCTCCGCTAGATTTGCCGCAACCGGGTCGCGGCTAGGTCCAAATCTCGTTTCGCCGTCTGCTGCGTCTTCTTCTGAAAGGCGTGCAGCACATAGACGGCATCCTCTATCTTGGCGATGTAGAGCACCCGGAAGGCTCCGGCCTCGTCACGGATGCGGATTTCCCGCACCCCCTGCCCTACACTCGCCATCGGCTTCCAGTCGCTCGGTTCAAAACCCTGCTGAACCTTGTGAAGCTGGACACCGGCCTCTTTCCGCGCCGTCTCGGGAAACTCCCGCAACTGCTCAAGGGAATCCCCAAGAAATTCGAGCCGCTTCATGTCAGCCATGAACCCTTTATATCAAAGTTTGTATAAACGAACAAGCGAAACCGTTACTGCTCGCCTTCGCCAAGTGCGCTCATTGCTCGTTCGATCGTCTCGGCAAGCGTGATCTCGTGGCGGTCCGCATAGGCATAGATCGCCTCGATAGTGTCGGCCCGTAGCCGGGTTGCGAACTGCTCCGTGCGGCCTGTCTTGCGCCGCGTGCGGCGCTGGGGTCGCCCAGGAGAAGACGGGAATAGCTCGGCGGCTTTCGGAGTTTCGCGGAAGCCCGCAGCGCGTGCGGCCGCTTTGACCGCGTTCGGATCGACGGGCGGCACTGGCGGCGTGTTGAGTTCATCGCCAAAGTCGAGCGTCGCGCGTTTCTTGTCGTCGCCGGTCATGCTGCGGTCCCTCCCCTAATGGCGTTGATGACGGCTTGCGCGTATTCGCGGGCGTTTTCTTTGGCTGTCTCCAGCCCCGACACATCGGCCGCTTCCAGCTCGTGCAGCGTGCCGCCCAGGGAAAACAAGGTCCGATAGGCCGCCCGGTCGATCAAAGTCGCTGGCAGCACCGGGACCGCAGCGCCGGTAAACTGCCGCTCTATGTCGCGCGCCGTGCGCTCGCGGATCGCGGGTGGCACGCGGGTAAAGAACACCCGATATGGAATTTCCCGGTTCGCCACCTTCCACATTTGGCGCACCAGCTTGACCGATTTCGCGGCCTCGGCTGCATCGAGAACCGAGCTTTGCAGCGGAATCAGAACCAAATCTGACCGGGCGACGGCGAAGCCGACGCGATCAGTTGCGGTCCCTTCTAGGTCAACTATGACGAAATCGGCTTCGGCGCGGGCATCCTCGATCGTGTCTATGATTGTTTCGGCCGAGTCATCGACTATGAGCCGCAGGGATTCCGGAACCGGGCGAAGCTGCGACCAGGCTACAAGGGGTCTGTTGGGGTCTGCGTCGATCAACGCGACCTTGCGGCCCGCCGCGACTAGCTCGCCGGCGAGGACAACGGCCGAAGTCGTTTTGCCAACCCCGCCTTTGCTCGAAACAAATGATATGACCGCCATACACCCTCCGCGCATCTAATGACCAGCAGCATGTTAGCTGCATGCTATTTATAAGCTGTTAAGCAGCCGCTTACAACCGTATTGCAAATAGCTATCCGCTAGCAAACAGCTATCACGTTAGGCGCAGCCGTGCCCCTTGTTCCCTCTCGAAAGCCCATGTGACATTGGCCGCAGGCGAAGCGGTAGGGATTTTGCTCTGAGGGTGCCGGACCGGACCGCCTATTACGCGGTCCGGAACCGCCGCAGGGCCGCGTGAGCGGCCCGAACAGCGGCGACCGCCTATGTTTTCACATAGAGAATAGAATTAGAGGGGGATTCAGTCTGGTTATCGGACTCACGTTTCATGAAGGTCTTTGCCATCCTCACAAGAGCCTGCCCAAGCGGGCTATCGCCGGCATCGAGCTGCGTTCGCTCATCGAGGGGCAGAGCGTTCTTGTAGGCGTCGATCGCCTCGCTCCATGCCTGCTGATCCTGTCCATGATCCGCAGGCGGGGGAGGGGCCTTGCCGAACCGGCCAAGGAACTGCCGGGCCTTTTCCGGCAGGGACAGGCGGTAGGCGTTGCTCGCCTGCTGCACCTGGGGGCCGCGCCCCTCGTTCCCGGTCGGCTCGTAGCGCCGCAGCCAGTCGATGAAACCATGCGCCCGCAGGTTCTTCAGCGCCCGCACGATCGTATCGCGCGAGCGGCCCAGGCGGTCCATGATTGTGCTGATAGACGGCTCTAGCCGGCCGGTGCGGAAGTCGATGAGATTAACGAACAGCCGCAGCACGTCGAGCGCAATCGACCCTAACGGGCCGCTGCGCTCGCCCTTCTTCTCGCGCAAACCGACCTCGTTGTAGATTTCGGCCGCCCTCAAGATCGCCTGCACGTCCTTGCGCGTCGTCGCCTGCCAGATACGGCCCTCCGATCGCCCCTTGAAATAGCTGCGCCGGCGAACCGGCGTCGGGCACTTATCGGCCGGAGGAGGCAGGACCAGGCCAAGCGCAGCCTGTCCCGATCCGCGCCACGCGGCCCGGCGCTCCTGGGCGAGCGTGGAAAGCTGGCCGGCGTCTTCTTCGGAGAGTTGGCCGGCGCTGTAGCGCGTCCAGACCTCCCGCATGATTTCATCAAGCGCGTTCGCACGCGCGCAGCCAATCGCGGCCGCAATTTGCGTCCTCAACATCTGTCCTTCGTCCTTCCATTCGGAGGACATGACGGCGCGGACGGCGGACAAAGATTCCCCGTTCCCGGCGAGACTCACTCTTGCCGGGTGGTTCACTCTCGACTATGTTAGGGGCTGTTCAGGCGGTCCTAACATAGCCGTTTCCGAAATCCGAAAACCCCTTGCCGCTGCTAACGGCTAGGGGTTTTTCATTTCATGCCCTCGGGTGCTTTCTCGATATAAAACCTCAAAGCTTCTTCGATAATCGGCGCGCGACCAAGCTCGCCCCGCTGTTCCTTGATCTTGTCGATTTGCGCGAGAAGATCAGTCGGAACATACGTAGTCAGCGCGATACGACCGGCCGCAAGCTGCCGTGCCCGATGGGCGGCAACATCCTTCCGAATCTTTTCTGTATTGCGCTTCATGCTTAGCAGTAAGGGGAGATTTGCCCGATTCTGCAACCCCGAATCTCCAAAGTGTAGAAACATCGCGCAAGTCGGATGCTCTGATGTGCAATCCAGGCAAGGCTTCAAGCCCGATTTGAAGTCGATTCAAGCGCCCGATAGAGGGTTGCGCGATGCACGCCCAGGAGCCGGGCAACTTCTGTAACCGGCTTCTTTTCCTCATTGATGAGCTGGCGCGCGTGCGCGATCTGCTCAACCGTGAGGGCAGGGGAGGGGCCGAAGCGAACGCCCCGCGCCTTCGCCGCGATCCGGCCGGCGCTCGTGCGCTCCACGATCAAGGCCCGCTCGAACTCGGCCATGCCGGCGAACACGGTCAACACCATGCGGCCGGCCGGCGTCGTCGTGTCGGCCCAAGGCTCGGCCAGCGAGCGCAGGCCAGCGCCGGCCTCTTTAATCCGCTCCGCGATCGCCAGAAGGTCGCCGGTCGATCGGGCGAGGCGGTCTAGCCGGGTGATCGTCACCACGTCGCCGGCGCGCAGATGGTCGAGCACCCGCGCCAGCTCGGGCCGGTCTCGCTTCGCCCCGGATGCCTTTTCCTCAAAGATGCGGATGCAGCCAGCCGCGCCAAGGGCGGCCCGCTGCTGGTCGAGGTCCTGGCCGCGCGTCGAGACGCGGGCATAGCCGATGAACACCCGGCCGGCGTCGGAATCTGATTGGCTAATCACGGCTCCCCCTGTCGCAAATCATGTTGCAGGTATTTTAGCACTTGCGACAAAGATATGCGACAGTGGTGCTTTCAGCTAAGGCTCTGAAACACAAGGGATTCAGACTTTCCTGCCAAAGTGCTGCTTAACTTAGGAGTTCTGCGACAACAGCCTCTCTAATAGAAAAGCCCGATCCGCTCGGTTTCTGGCTTGATCTCTTATTATTTTGCCGCAATATGGCAACGATCAACCGGACCCGCACCGCGGGTGGCCTTCTCCAAGCGCCTATCCCCTGGCAACCAGCTAGCTCCCTGCAACCATCTGACCAGATTGGTGCACCGTGAGCATTCCGATTGGACCCCTTCATGACAGCGATCGACTGATCACGCGCGCCAGCGTTCAACGCTTTGCGCACCTTTTCGTGTGACATGGCGGTCGGCGGCTTGATGGGGCGAGTTTTGGAGGTTCCTCCCCCCATCGTTGACGAACTCCAGTCCAAGCGCAACGCCGACGGGCGTCGTCGCCATTCGGCTCAATGAGGCGAAGCCCGCGTCGTTGACGAGAGTGGCTCCCCCGTCCCTTGATGCGGTCCCCTATTGCCGGAAGCCGTCTGGCTGGCAGACCAAGCCTGGGCAGCCACCTGCACCGGGTCCCACGGACTGCTGAATGGTGGCGTATAGCTGAGGTCCATGTCGTTGAGCTGCTCGACGCTCGCATTCTGAAAAAGCGCCGCCGCAACGATGTCGATCCGCTTGGAGATCTCCGCCTTTCGGTGACCGAGAATCTGTGCGCCGAGCAGCCGGCCGGTCTGGCGATCGCCGGTCATGCGGATGTGGAGAGTCACCGCGCCCGGGTAGTATGCCTTGTGGTCGTTTGCTTCCATTGGCACGGTCAGCGGATCGAAACCACCGTTCCGCGCTTCGTGATCCATGAGGCCCGTTCGGGCGATCGCAAGGTCGAAAACTTTGAGACTCTGGGTGCCGAGCGCGCCGGCGAACTCCCGGTCGCCACCCAGAGCATTCTCGCCGGCTATCCGACCCTGCTTGTGAGCGATGGTCCCGAGCGAAATATAGACCGGCTGGTCGAGGAGGCGATGATAGGTCTCCACGCAGTCGCCGGCGGCGAGCACATCGGGCAGGCTTGTTTGCATCCGGTGCGTGACGGCGATGGCGCCGCGCACCCCGAGTTCTGCGCCCGCTCGGCGGGCCAAATCGCTCGCCGGCCGCACACCAACCGCCAGGATCACCATATCCGCGGGGTGCTGGGTGCCCGCCGAGTCCGTCACCAACAAGCGCGGGCTCGTGCTGTCCCCGGACTGTTGTTCGATCCGAGTGGCGCTGAGGCCGGTCAGGACACGCACGCCATGCCGCCGCAGCTCGTCCCCGACCAGGACGCCAAGCGCCGGGTCCACCGTCGGAAGCACCGTTTCGGTGCGACTGAGCAGAGTTACCTCAAGACCTCGCTGGGTGAGCGCGTCGGCCATCTCGAGCCCGATGTAACCGGCGCCGATGAGCACCGCGGTCCGCGGCTCCCGCTCCGTCAGGTGCTTGTGAACCGCGAAGCTGTCATTCATCGTGTGCAGCAGGAACACACCGTCCAACTCGCTTCCAGGCAGCTCGGGACGCATCGGCGCCGCCCCCGTTGCCACGATCAGGCGATCATACCGGATCGTCTGCTCCGTTCCCGCGTGCTCGACCAAAACCGCTTTCCCCCGCGCGTCGATCGACCGTGCCGTATGCCCGCGCAAGATCCGTATTCCGGGAAACTCGGTGCGATGAGCGAGTTGGCGCCAATCAGGCGTTTCTCCGCTGAGATAATAAGGCAGTCCGCAGATGCTGAAGTTGGGATAGTCGTCCGCCAGCACGAGCGTGACTTCAGCACCCGGCTCGAGTTCGTGGGCGCGTAGCGCCGCGCTAATGCCGGCATCGCTGCCGCCGATGATGAGTAACTGCATAACAAACCTCCAAGAGCATCATGACCGGACGGCAGGTATTGACCTTCCGCCGCGAACGAGATTGGTGCCTGCCGAGGCCGGCCTACCCACCGCCGACCACTGCAACGTCGCATGGCCGTTCTTGCCGTGGTTCGGCACGTGGTGGCCCATAGCTCATTTCGTATATCTCTCCGATTGTCTCGTTTCGCGCACCGCCCGCTTCGGCTGATATCTCAGACAACACTGAGTCTCATCGCCAGGGCAGCCAACGTGACGAAAAGCACCGGCACGGTCAGAACGATACCAACCTTGAAGTAGTAACCCCAAGTGATGGTCATGCCCTTGCGCGCCAGTACATGCAGCCACAACAACGTTGCCAGGGAGCCGATCGGCGTGATCTTCGGGCCGAGGTCACTACCGATCACGTTGGCGTAGATCATGGCCTCCTTCACCACGCCGGTTGCACTTGACGCATCGATGGACAGCGCTCCGACCAACACCGTCGGCATGTTGTTCATGACCGAGGACAAAAGAGCCGTGAGAATCCCGGTACCGAACGCGGCTCCCCACACTCCACCTTTGGCGAAAACATCAAGGAGCGCGGCAATCTGCTCGGTAAGACCCGCGTTGCGCAGGCCGTACACCACCAGATACATGCCCAGCGAGAAGATCACGATCTGCCATGGTGCCTCACGCAACACCTTGCGGGTGCTGATGACATGACCGCGTGCCGCCACGCCGAGAAGCAACAACGCGCCGACGGCCGCGACGGCGCTGACCGGCACCCCTAGTGGTTCAAGACCAAAAAAACCGATCAGCAGCAGTGCCAGCACCACCCACCCGACGCGGAAGGTCGCCAGGTCGTGAATGGCCTCACGCGGTTGTTTGAGCTGGGCCAAGTCGTATTGGGCGGGTATGCTCCGCCGGAAATAAAGCAACAGCACCGCCAAGGTAGCGGCGACCGCGGCGAAGTTTACCGGGACCATGATCATGGCGTATTCGTTGAAGCCGATCTTGAAGAAATCGGCCGAGACGATGTTCACCAGATTGGACACCACCAACGGCAAACTGGCCGTATCGGCGATGAAACCGGCGGCCATGACGAAGGCGAGTGTTGCCTTCTCGCTGAACCCCAGCGCCAGCAGCATTGCCATCACAATGGGCGTCAGGATCAGCGCGGCGCCGTCGTTGGCGAACAACGCTGCCACTGCCGCGCCGAGCAAGACGATGAGCGCAAACAACAAGCGGCCGCGGCCACCGCCCCACCGAGCGACGTGCAGTGCTGCCCATTCGAAGAACCCGGCCTCATCGAGGAGCAGGCTAATGATGATGACAGCGATGAAAGTGGCTGTCGCATTCCAAACGATGTCCCACACAATGGGCACATCGCTGAGATGCACGACACCCGCAGCAAGGGCGACAACGGCGCCAAGAATCGCGCTCCACCCGATGCCGAGGCCGCGCGGCTGCCAGATGACAAGGACGATGGTAACGAGGAAGATCAGCAGGGCAGCCAGCACGTCAGTTCTCTCTTTTCAACGGGTTTTCGAGTTCGTGCAGACGCCGTAGAAGGTCGATGCGCGAGACCACGCCAATCACCATGCCGGCCTCGATCACGGGCAGCGAAGTCAGGCCGTAGTCCGCCATCAGCCGTGCCGCCACCAATGGGTGATCATCCGGCGCAACGCTGTGCACCTCGTGCGTCATCACCTCGGCCGCGGTGCGGCCTTCGGCCTTGCCGGGCTGGGCGCCCTCGGGACCAAGAAAGGAAATCCAGAAGTTTTCTTTCCAAAGCGACTCGCGTGGCTCCAGCCGTTCGTCAGCTGCGCGGTGGATCAGATCCGCTGCGGTGACGACGCCGAGCAGGCGGCGGTTCTCGTCCACCACCGGCACGCCGTTGATGCGGTGGGCGAGGAGCAGCCCGGCGATGTCTTCGACCGGAGTTTCGGGGTGCACGACGACGGGATCGGAGGTCATCAGGTCTCGGATGAACATGACTGGCCTTCCCTATTGCTCGGCCAACGCCAGCAGGCGCTCGACCCCGACCGGCTCTTCGGTTTGGACCGGCACCAAAGCGACGCGCTTGGCGTGCTCTGTACGCACGGCCTCGATCTGCGCCAGTTCGTGACCGGCGCGCTGCTTCAGCAAAGGCGCCTCGGTCTCGCCAGCAGCCAGGCTGTTGTTGATCACCCAGGCCCATGGCTCGATCCCGGCGCGACGCAGATCGTCCTGCAAGCGCGCGGCCTCCAGGACCGGGGTGGTCTCGGCCAGCGTCACGACCATGACCTTGGTGCGCGCCGGATCCTGCAACTGCATCATCGGCGTGGTGTAATGCGCCTTGCCCTCCATGTGGCGGGCGACCTCCCGGTGATAGGCCCCCGTGGCGTCGAGCAGCAGCAGCGTGTGACCGGTCGGCGCGGTGTCCATCACCACGAATTTCTTGTCGGCCTCGCGGATGATGCGCGAGAACGCCTGGAACACCGCAATCTCCTCGGTGCAGGGCGAGCGCAGATCCTCTTCCAGCATCGCGCGGCCCTCAGCGTCGAGGTCCTGGCCCTTGGTGGCGAGAACATGCTGCCGATAGCGCTCGGTCTCAGCGCGCGGATCGATGCGGCTGACCTCCAAATTATCCAGCGATCCAGCCAGCGTGTCCGACAGATGCGCGGCCGGATCGGAAGTGGTCAGATGCACGGGCAAGCCGCGCTTGGCCAGCCCGACGGCCACGGCCGCCGCCAGTGTGGTTTTGCCGACGCCGCCCTTTCCCATCATCATGATGAGGCCGTGGCCATTAGCGGCCAGTTCATCGACAAGCACAGCGAGGCTGGGTAGATTCGCTGGAGTTGCGCGGATTTCCGGGGCGACCGCGCCCGCATCGTCCGCAGCGTTGAAAAGACGTCTCAGCGCCTCGACGCCGACCATGTTGAAAGCCTTGAGCGGCAACTGGTCGAGCGGCAACTGGCGCAACGCAGCCGGTATCTCGGCGATGGCTGCCTGCTCGCGACGATAGACGGCAGCCGCCAGCATGTCGTGCTCGGCTTCGACTGCCGGCAAGACGCCGTTGATAACCAGGTGCTGCTTGGACAGGCCGATTTCGGCCAATTCCGCATGCGTGCGCGCGACTTCGTCCAGGGTGGACTTCTGAGCACGCGCGACCAGGACCAGGCGCGTGCGAGCAGGATCGGACAATGCCTGCACGGCCTCCGCGTAACGCTGCCTCTGCTTGTCCAGGCCGGTCAGCGGCCCCAGGCATGAGGCGCCGTCCGGGTTCTTGTCGATGAAGCCGCTCCAGGCGCCCGGCAATTGCAGCAGGCGGATGGTGTGACCCGTGGGCGCCGTGTCGAACACGATGTGGTCGTATTGTTCGACCAGTTCGGAATCCGTCAGCAGCGCTGTGAATTCGTCGAAGGCAGCGATTTCCGTGGTACAGGCCCCGGACAGTTGCTCTTCCATTCCCTTGATGACATCAGCGGGGAGTGCTGCGCGAACCGGCTCGATCACGCGGTCGCGGTATTGCTGCGCCGCCGCCTGCGGGTCGATCTCGAGCGCCGATAGGCCACGCACGGTGTCGATTGCAGTTATCTTGTTGCCGATGGTCCGGCCGAACACCTGACCGACGTTGGAGGCCGGATCGGTGCTGACCAGCAGGACCTGCTTGCCCTGTTCGGCTAAGTGGATCGCCGTCGCGCAGGACAGCGACGTCTTGCCGACGCCGCCCTTGCCGGTGAAAAAAATGAACTTCGGTGCGTCGCTAAGAAACTTCATGATGTCCTCCTTCAGCAGCAGCCGCTGCGTGTGCCGCAGCTGCCGGGCGCGGGCGGGACCGAGGCCGGTGCTTCCGGAGCGACCCCCAGCCAGCGCGCGAGCTCGGCGCGCTGCGGATAGCGCCCCGCCAGCGCAACCTCGTCATCGACGAGAACGAGGGGCAGCGCGTCCTGCCCGGAACGGTCCAGGAAGCCCTTGACAGCAGCGTTGTCGACAAAGGCCATCGGCTGTTGGCTCAGGTTGAACCGCTCGATCCTGGCCCCCTGCTGCCTGGCCCACTCCAGATCGGCTGCAAAGGTCACCAACTGCTGGTCGACATCGACGCCGCACACGCCGGTGGTGCAGCACATGGCCGGGTCGAAAACCTTGATCTCGGGACTACGCATGGCTATCTCCTCTTGGTAAACGTTTATCGTCGATTGACGATGACTATGGCAGAGCTTGACGCCCTCCAGGTCAATTGAAGTCGGAATGCTAGAACTTGGATTTGGCGGCTCGTGGGCCCGCGACCACGTCGAGAAACTGTCTCAGCGGTGCGAGCGCAATCGGGTTGAGCGAGTAGCAGACCCTCGGGCGCTCGATCTCCCCGGTGATGATCCCGGCCGCCTTCAAGATGCGCAGGTGCTCGGAGGTCGTCGACTGCGCCAATCCGATTTCTTCGACGATGTCACAACCCACGCAGGTCTGCCGAGCCTCCAGCATGCGGATGATGGCGATCCGGGCCGGATGTCCGAGGGCTTTGGCGAGGACAGCCAAGGTGAGCGAGTCGTCGGGCTCGTCGGCGTAACGGGCATTAGCGGACATCGAATTTTATCTCTATCGTTCATCGTCGAAAGGCTATATAGAGGGCGCAGATCAACTTGGCAAGGGCCCTCATGCAAGCGACGCGTCTATTCCTAGTGACAGCGGCTATGCCGGCTGTTCCGTTTCTGGTGATGGCGGGTCTTTACCACGTTAGCACGGCAGCGCTCCTTGTCGCGCTCGGCCTGTCTGTCGCTCAGGGCCTCTTTCCGATCGCCGGCGTGACCATGATGGAGCATCTTGGCTGGCGCACCGCCTGGATGATCAATGCCGTCATCGTCGGCGTAGCAGTCGCTCTGCTGTTTCTGCCGCGTTTAGGCGACAAGGCCATTCGCAACCGCAAGGACAGGTCAAACGATATTTCATCCACAAAACCGCTGTAGCGCGATCGTCGTCTTTTGCTGACCTTCCCGGCAATGCGGGCAGGCCCGTTCATCGTGACGGGATTATTCTTCCATCAGACGCGGCTTGCCGAACAAAAAGGATGGGATATTTCCTTTGTGGCGGGGAGCTTCGCCGCCTTCGCCGTAGTGCAGGCCCTGGCTTATTGTCATCGGTCCATTATTGATCCGGCTTGGGTGATCTTGAAATCGAGGGCATTCGATCCAGTTTGGCGGGATGAAACATGTCGACATGCGCAAGCTGCCCGCAGCAGCGCAAGAGGAGCGCCGCCCGCAGGTCATCGGCCTGCGGGAGAGCGGTCTGACGTATGAGGCCATTGCCGCGCAGGTGGGCCTGATGCGTTGGCGAGGCCGGATGCTCGGCGCGGCCACCAAGCTCAAGATGGTCCTCGGCATGCTTCTTATCGTGGCGGGCGTGATGACGCTTTCCGGTTTGGATCGCGTTGTTCAAACCGTATTGGAGCAAGCACTTCCAGATTGGTTTTTGGCCGTGACCACCCGAATCTAGCCGGTGTCATCACCGGCTAGCACCTTTGATTCCGGAGCGCCAAGTTTCGGAATCAACCGCATGTAGATCAATTCGCTTATCAGCTCGACCAGTGTTTGCGTGACGATGATCGCCGGCAGGATCGGCACCGCACCCGGCACGGCGAAAGCGAGCGGCAACACTACGAGCGAATTTCTGGTGGCGGCGCTGAACGCGATCGCGCGGCCTGCCGCTGCCTCAAGGCCGAACAGCCGGCCGACGCTCCAACCGATCAAGGGCGCGAGGATCGCGAAGGCGATATAGACCGGCACCACGCGCAGCGCGCCGTCGATTGCCGGGCCGAGCTGCGGGACCACGGCTGCGATGACGACAAACAGAACGAGCGCGGTGGCCGGGACAGGCAAGAGCCCGAGGACCGTTGCGGCGCGCTCCCCCGTTCGGTTGCGGCTTGCCCATATCTGCACGAGCGCAGCCAGTATGAGGGGAACCGCAATTAGCCAGACAAAGGCATGCACGAACGGCCCCATTTGCACGAGGTTCGCCGCATCGGCCCCGAGAAAGAACCCGAGATAGACCGGCAACAGCATCATTTGCAGGATGAGCAGTGCCGGCGTTGACGCCAAAAGGAGCCGCGCGTCGGCGCGGCCTAAGTGCGAGAACGTCACAACGTAGTCGATGCAGGGCGTAAGCAGCACGAACAGGACGCCAAGCCGCAACATCGGTTCGGCCGGCAAAAACTGAATAAGGCCGGCAACGAGGATCGGCACCACCACGAAATTTGTAACGAGTAGCGCCGCAAGGAACCGGACGCGCGCGAAGGCTCGCCCAAGGTCGGCAAGAGGAACCTGTAGAAAGGTGACGAACAGCATCAATGCGAGCGCCGGATTGACGGCGCTCTCTAGCGCTGTCGTCCCCGGAACAAGCAAGGCGACTATTGCGGCCAGAACGACCGCGCCGAAATAGATTTTGACCTGCTGTGTTTCGAAAAACTCTCGAAGGTGATCTAAACTTTTCAAACCCTTATCCTTTTATCGTTCCTGACCGGAAGGCACTGCCACGGTGACCGTGCAACGTTGTTCTTTCTTCGCCTTGGCGGCCGCCTCGGCGCACGCCGCAAGTGCCTCCTGATTGGCGCGCACAAGATTGCTGGCCTCGACCAGGTTGCGCCAGCCTCCTGGGCTTCCCGACTGCATGAGCGAGATTCCCGCATTCCAGCGGTCGGCGTTCATGGCGGTTGAGGCTACGGCCATATCGACCGATCCGGGCAGAACGCGCGGAAGGAACAACGTCAACAGCACGCCGGCAACCAGGCCGGCCGCTCCCACGCCCCAAAGCCACCAATCCTGTTCCCGGCGAAGGCGGGCGGCCCTGACAAACTCGCGAAGATCGCCGGTCACGCGCTCGAGGGCTTGTCCTCGAGCCTCGATCGTGCGGCCAGCACCCTCCGAAATCCGGTCGCCGGCGTTCTCGAGCGCGCGGGCGTAATGCTCGGGGCCATTCCTGAGCGCCGGCGACTTCTGCAAGGCTTCAAGGGCCTGTCCAACGACGGCAACCTGTTTGACCATACGGCCAAGCTCCGGGCCGTAATCGGGCGGCTGCTGGATTTTCTCGAATTCCTCGAACGCCGCTTCCACCCCCTTGCGGATGACGGTCATTTCGCCGCCAACGTCGCGCGTCAGCTTCTCGACAGATCGCCGCAACGTATCGAAAGCCTGGGCCGGGTCGCTGCCTGCGTCCTGCTCGTCTGGTTCTGTATCCTCGCTCTCGTCCGTCATGGCGTCTCCTATCGTTCCATCCCAAGGCCCTGGCTCCGGCCGCGCTCAAGGCTCTGCTCCATGTTGCGGGCGAGGCTTTCGCTCTGCCGCACATGACCGATTCCGAGGTCCTGGCTGCGATTGCGCAGGATCGATTCAACCTGCGGATCGCGCTCAAGGCTCTTTGTCATGCCGCGCATTTGCCCCTCGACCTTCCCGCGCGCCTCGTCGTGCTGCCAACCGCGCAGCTCCTGGCGTTCGCCCTGTAGCTCCTGCCAGCGCTGCACGAACCGTTCGGCCCTGACGTTCGGGTCCGCCAGTGCGGCGCGCTCCCGGTCCATGCCGGCGCTGAGCTGGCCGACACGCTCGCGGCCGGAAAGCTCCTGCATGGCGGCCCGCGTCTCCGGATCATGCTGCAAGGCGGACACCATCAGCGCCGACGCTCCCGGCCGCGCCCGGTCGAGCTGCTGGCCGGCCTGCCGCAATTCCTGCTTCTGCGTTTCGAGTACGGGCAAGCCCTCACTGTGATTTCGCTCGGCCGCGCCATAGGCCCGCGCATAGCGGTCTATGGCGCGCTCCATGTCGGACGGTCGCCGCAAGCGGTCTGCCTGCCGGTCGGGCGCGGGCGCCTCTCGCACGCTCTCCCCTCTTTCCGGCTGCTCCTGGGCGGCTGAGGCGGCATTGAGCTTCAAGCCATCGAACATGCTGCGCCGGGGAGTCTCGGCTCTCTCTGGCCGCTCCTGGGCCGGCGCGGCGCGGTCCTGCTGCGGCCCTTCGGCCGCCGCGCTCCGCCCGAGTTTCAGGCCCTCGAACATGCTTCGGCGCGGTCGCTGCTGCTGATCGTCCCCATGTTCCTGAATACGATCCTGGGCGGGATCCTTGGACAGCGAAGAAACCCGGCGTGGATCCTCGCCCCTATTTTCGGCCTCGATGCTCGGCCGCTGCGCTTGGCCAGCTCTGGCCCGGGTCAGCTCCTGCGTCGGCTCCCGCTCCGGATTGAGCTCGATCTCGCTGCGGACGCCCAATTGTTCCGCTATCCCGCGCCGCTCGGCAAAGTCGCGGGTGTAATCGAGCGTCGTTTCCTTCGCGCCCGATCGGCTGAGCCGGTTTTCAAGTTGGGAATAGGCCAGCTCGCCGGCGTCCTGCACCTTCCACGCATTGCGCTCGGCCGTGCTGCCATCCGGCAGCCGAACCGTTTCCGATCCGCGATGCTCAAGGCCGATCTTGCTCCCGATCTCCGGCGCGGCCTCTTTCATGGCGCGCTCAAGGTCCACACCCCAAACCGTGTGTTTCTGGCCGCGTTCATTTTCCAACGTCACGAAATAGCTGTCGCGGTTCTTCGGGTCGTGCTGATAGGGCGCGGTCCCATGCTCGACCAGGCGGCCCGCATTGCGATCGGCAAACTCGTCTTGTGCCGCATAGAGCTGCGCGCCGTCGCGATGCCGGGTCATGGCGACATAGGTCAGATGCCGGTCCATCGTGCCCGACGCCATCACAAAGGCCCGGTCCACCGTCGCGCCCTGGTTCTTGTGAATCGTCGTCGCATAGCCGTGGTCGACGGCGCGATAATCGTCCATCGGCACGCTGATGCTGTCACCCCTGCCCTGTCCGCCTGGGCCGTCGAGCTGCGCGACGATCATGGGGCCGGCACCCGGCCGGCCTGCCTCGACGCGCTCGACCGTGCCAAGCATCCCGTTCTTGACGCCAAGGTCGCGATTGTTCTCAAGGAACACGATACGGTCACCCGGCGCGAACTCGCGCTTGCCGTCATTGGTCTGGAAGGTCAGCGCGCCGGTGTTCTCGCCCTCGCCCGGCCCGTGGCTGCGCGCTAGCTCGCCCCGGTCCTGTAGCTCGGCCCGGATCGCGTCATTGATGGCCCGAACATCGGCCCGGCGATGCGCCATCGCCACCCGCGTTCCCTCCGGCCGCTCGTCGCGATCGGCAAGGTAATCCCGCACGATCTCGCCGCGCGCATACTCCCGCGTGGCGTTGAGCCGAATGTCGCCATGATCCCGGTAGGCGGCCAAGCCCTCGGCCGTCCGGTGCGTGGCGAAGTCCACCGACGCCTCCCGCTGCCAGTCCACGCGCTGCCGGCGAATCTCCGAAAGCTCGGCATGGCCGATCTGCTCGGCAATGGCTCGGAACGGTGCGCCAGCCCCGATCGCCTGTAGCTGCTCATGATCGCCAACAAGGACGATCTTTGCGCCGCGCGCCTCGGCCTCGTTGATGAACCGGGAGAGCTGCCGGCTTCCGATCATGCCGGCCTCATCGATGACGAACACGTCGCCGCGGTTAAGTCGGCCGCGGTCGTTTTGCCAGCGGTATTCATAGGACGCGAGCGTGCGGCTCTGAATGCCGGACGATTCTTCCAAGCCCTCGGCCGCCTTGCCCGACAGGGCCGCGCCATGGACGGTATAGCCTTGCGCCTCCCATGCCTCGCGCGCTGCGGCAAGCATGGTGGACTTGCCAGCGCCGGCATAACCGACAACAGCCGCGATCCGCTCTGGCCCGGTGATATGCTCGATTGCGCGGCGCTGCTCGTCCGAAAGCCTTGCAGAATCGTCGCCAGCACTTGCCCGAATGGCCGCATCCTGCTCTTCTATCGCTCGATCGACATGCCGCCGATCGACACCATGGGTCTGCGCCTCGTGCATCCGGTCTGCCGATTTCGCCATGCCGGATTCGATCCCGACCATCTCGCGGGTCGAATATCGCGCAAGCTCGATCTCGCCTGTCTCGGGGTTCGACCGCTCGCCCTGCAACTCGACCAGGGCAGGCGAAGCCATGACGGTTGCAAAGGCGTTCTGGAACGTCTGCGCGTCGTCGTTGATGTAGCGATGCAGTGTCCGCGCAATGTCGTGCCGATCGAACACGCTCTTTTCGTTCGTGACGATCGCAAGAACCTGTTCCGGCTTCTCCCGGATCAGCTCTGCATTCCGCTGCGCCGCCTCCGCATCAAGCCGGGTGCGCGACACGTCCAGCCCGCGCCGTTGCATCTGCGTGGCATGCACGCCCATATGCTCGGTCGGCTCAAGCTCAAGTCCGCGCTCCTGATGCGAACGATGATCGATCCGAACATCGAGGCCGGCCATCGCCAAATGCTCGTTCGCATGTTGCTCCCACGACTGTCTGATATCGCGGAGCTGCATTTGTGTCGTGGGCAACCCCTCATTCAACAGACGCACATTCTTCCACTCGATATGCGTCTTCTCGCCAAGACCTTCCTCTGTGACCTGGCGCGTGGTCATCAAAAGGTGCGCGTGATGGTTCCGAACGTCGCTCGCCGAATGCGGCGCATGGATCGCAAAATCGACCGCCCCGCCATAACGGTTCGCCAAATCCTGGGCGAACGCCCGCGTTAGCTCTAGCCGCTGTTCGGCCGTCAGCTCGTGCGGTAACCCGATCTCGATTTCACGAGCGACACGCGCGTCTTTCCGATTTTCGGCAAACTCCGCTGCGTTCCAAAGCGCCTGACGGTCCTTCGCCCATTCTGCATTTACACCTTCGGGAAGCACGATTTCAGTTTGCTCAACGCCTTGCTTGCGGGAAAAATCATGCGTGAGGCCATCGCGTTCGTTCGTCAGACGCTCACCGGCACGATAGGCGGCAGAGGCAACAGCACTTCTGCCGCTGCTCCGCGATACCGGCTTCATGCTCGCATGATAGATCGCCAAACGCTGCCTGCCCTTTTCCGATCCGGAATCGGCGCAACTGACTTGCGAAGCAAGTCGTAAGTGCGCCCTTATCAACTCAATCACTTCGTTCGTTCGTCGCTCGGTGTGGTGCTTGCGGAACAGTCGATGCAGAGGAACTGAGACCAGAATTGTGCGGCAAAACCGCCAAAAATTCAAGCGCAACAGGCGAACACTGGAAAAGACGGCCGGGGATGATAGTCTTGGCTAGCAACCGGAAAGGGAGAATGTGACATGGCGCGCAAATCCATCGAAGAACGTCTAGCTCAACTGGATGCGCAACGCGCCAGCCTGAAAGCACGGCTTGGCAAACAGGAGCGTGCTAACGATACCCGCCGCAAGGTTCTGCTCGGTGCGCTCGTCCTGCATCGCCTCGAAGGCGGAAAGGACGACTTTTCGCGGAACCTGGGCGACTGGTTGCGCCGCGAGCTGCCCGGCTTCCTGACGCGCGACGGGGACAAGGAACTCTTTGCCGACCTGATCGGCGCGACGACAACCGGACAAACGGCGGGGAGCACCAGGGAGACTGGATCGTGAATCGGGCAACGCTTGCCTGGGCCGCATTCAAGAACATGCTGCGCGCTGCTACCCGCGATCCGCTATGGGCGTTCGTCGCGCTGATCGCCCTGCCCTTCCGTATCTGGCAAACGCTGCTGGTCGTCCTGTTTATCCTTATCGTCGCGCTGTTCGTGATCGGCTTTGGCGGCCGGTTCTTTCTTGAACAATGGGGCTTCGGTCCCGGTAGTGTTCCCTTTATCGCGCTCGATCTGGTCACGCTCCTGGTGCTGGCTGCGATCGCCTTCCGCTTCATCACCAACCCGCTGATTATCCATTTCGGGGACATGGAAGGCGAAACCCACGGCTCGGCCCGCTTCGCCACGAATAGGGGTCAGGACAAGAGCAGTTCAAAATCCTGCGTTAAGCTCGAACGAACTGAGAACGTCATGCCGCTCGCAGGAATTGGCCAGGGATGCGCAGAGATCTGAAGCCTTCCGGCATCTGCTGTTCGGTGTCCCAGGAATAGATGCCAGTGAGATTTATGTGCTCCCAACTGAGCGGCGAGATGTGCTTGAGCAGATCGTCAGGAATATGCCGGCCCTGTTGCCGCAGATGGGCAGCGGCACGGCTGAGATAGACGGTGTTCCAGTGGACGATGGCGCTGACGACCAGATTGAGGCCGGAGGCCCGGAATGCCTGGCTGTCAAAGGAGCGGTCGCGGATTTCGCCGCGCTCGTGGAAGAAGACGGCGCGCTTGAGCTTGTGGGCGGCTTCGCCCTTGTTGAGACCGGCCTGACAGCGCCGGCGCAACGCCGGGCTCGAATACCACTCAATCATGAACAGGGTTCGCTCGATACGACCGACCTCGCGAAGCGCTTTGGCCAGATCGCTGGATTTCGATGAGGCGGACAACCTTTTGAGGATCGTCGATGGTGCAACGGTACGGGTCATAATCGAGGCGGCCAGACGCAAGAGATCGTCCCAATGCTCCAGGATGAGTGCCGTGTTGATCGGTGCGCCGATATGGTTGGCCAGCGCCGGATAGGCATCGGCCTTCTCGAAGGTGTGGAATTTCCGGTCCTTGATATTGCGCAGACGGGGCGCGAAGCGCTTGCCGATCAGGGCAAACAGCGCAAAGACATGGTCACTGGAGCCACCGGTATCGGTAAACAATTCTTCGATCTCCAGAATCGTGTCGTGATCGAACAGGCCGTCGAGGACATAGACGGCCTCGCTCTCGGTCGGACTGATCGGCAGAATGCTGAAGTAGCCATATTGGTCCGAGAGTCCGCTGTAGAATTTCGTGCCAGGCTCGTTGCTGTAATGGAGATTGATGTCACCCCGCTTGGCAGCCCGATCGCTAGCCCGGAAGAACTGCCCGTCGGATGAAGCGGTTGTTCCATCACCCCATAGTCGCGAATGCGGATGGCGCGTATGAGCGTCGGTGACACAGGCCTGTGCGGCGCGATAGGTTTCGGAGCGGGCATGGAAGCTGCGCATCCAGCCGATCTGATGTGCGCTGATGCCTTTCGAGGCCCCCGCCATGCGTTTCGGGCCGAGATTGGTGCCATCGGCAAGCACGCCGGCCAGCATGGCGGCAATATTCTGTGGTGCATCTCCCGTCCGGACATGGGTGAACTGGTCGGCGAATCCCGTCCATTCATGCACTTCCCGCAACAGATCGGGTACCTCGACCAGAGGATACATGTCGGTGATTTCGGCATAGAGGGTTTCCGCCGCGGCTGGCACAGCGCTTCTGTGCGGCGTCACGATCAGGGTTCCATTCTCCATTCTCACGCCCTCAAGCTTTCCATAGCGGGCGCGCCAGGCCAGCCGCTTCAGGTTGAAGTCCATCATTTGCTGGGTTTCCGCCAGCCATGCCGTGCCGTCGGCCTGGACGCCGAGACCAAGCTTGTCTTCCTCCTTCAGGGCAACAAAGGCCGGCTTCGGCATCAGATGTTCATCAATCGGCCGGAACGAGCGGCTGCCTTCGACCCACACATCCCTTGAGTGCAGCCGGTCACGCAAATGCGTGAGTGTCGCAAGCTCGTAAAGCCGCCGATCCGGCTTGCCATTTTCGAAGATCAGTTCGCGCTCCGATTTTGTCAGATGCCCGACCGGAACACGATCGGGCAACACGCGGCGGCCTTCCGCGTAGAGCTCTTTGATGGTGGCGACGGCGGAAAGCAACGGATCGTGCCGTCGCTGCGAGCGGAAGGTGAACGTCTGGAGAAAATCGCCGGCATATTTGCGGACGGTCGCATGTTGTTCGGCCGCCATTACCAGAGGCGACACATCACTGTTCTCCACCATGGCCTCGAGACCGGGTTTGACCTGAAGCAGCCGATGCCATCCTACGCGCCGATCCAGGATCGTCATGGGATCTGCATACAGGCGTCACGACACGAAAGTGATGAATCTGTCCGACTTTTGAGAACGCATACAGAACTCACGTCGGCTTGAGCGTTGATGCCGTTGATTTCTGGGCTTTGAGCGCTTGGTAGAGAGCGGTCTTGCCGATCTTCACGCGGGCGGCAGCTTCACGGACATTCAGCCCAGCCGCGATATGCTGGCGGGCCTTTGCGAGCTTTTCTGGTGTCACGACCGCCTGGCGACCACCGCGCCGGCCCCGTTCCTCTGCGGCTTGCAGACCGGCGCGGGTTCTTTCCCGGATGAGATCACGCTCGAATTGAGCCAGCGCGCCAAACAGATGAAAGACCAAACGACCGCCGGGCGTAGTTGTGTCGATGTTTTCGGTGATGGATCGGAAGCCAACGCCCTTGGCTTCCAGCTCGGTGATGATGTCGATCAGGTGCTTCATTGATCGACCGAGACGATCGAGTTTCCAGACCGTCAGCGTGTCGCCCTCCCGAGCATAGCGAATAGCTTCCGTCAGTCCTGGTCGGTCGGTTTTCACACCCGATGCTTTGTCCTCGAATAGCTTTTCGCAGCCAGCCTTGCGCAATGCGTCGAGTTGCAGTGCGGTATCCTGGTCTTCGGTAGAGACTCTTGCATAGCCTATGGCAGTCATGAGACACGATTTGTCCGTTTTCTTGTTAAATGCGGACAATGTCCGATTTCCCGTCGAGTAACAAGCTTTGCGGACAAAATCTGTGGACACCGCAAAACGTCCGTTTGTCGGACACGCATTTTCCAGTTCGCTGCACTCTCTCCAACGAATCTGGAAGATCAGAGAATGGCGCGAAGAGTATTACTGAGCGAAGCATGGTGGCGACAGGCGACAACCATCCCGGTTGACGAAAGGGAAATCGCCAAACATTACACGCTGGATCGATCGGAACTCGACCTGATCATGCGGCAGAACAAAGCCTCGAATCGGCTGGGCCTCGCCTGTGTTCTGGCCACACTGCGTTATCCTGGCCGACCGCTAGCGGATGGCGAAATCCTGCCGTCTGGCGTCTTGCGGTTTCTGGCGCGGCAGATCGGCGTCGATCATCGTGAGATCGATCGTTATTTCGAACGGTCGCAGACCCGACGCGAGCATCTCGCGCTGCTTGTCGATCGAATGCAGATGCGCCCTTTTGTCCCTGCAGATGTGCGGATACTGACCGGTTGGCTGACGCCTGCCGCACAAACCATGCGCCAGGCCGATGTATTGGCAGATATGGTAGTGGAGGAACTGCGACGTCGGAGAACTCTCCTGCCGACGCGCGCGGCGCTCGAAGCTATCATTCATGTGGCGATCAGGCGCGGCATTCGGATTGCTCATCGGGCCTTGGCGGGCGGGATGTCAGAAGGCCAGAAGCTCGATCTGGACAAGCTTCTCGACCCGCGTGAGGGGACGAGCGTGACCGTCCTTGCCTGGGCAAGAACACCGGCATTATCGCCAGCCGCGGTCAATCTCGACAGGATTGCCGAGCGCATTCGCTTTCTGCGGTCTCTGAACCTGCCGATGACGTTGATGGAGCGCATTCCGGCCAAGGTCTTTGACGAATTCGCGGCAGAGGGGACACGAATGAGCGCGCAGCATCTGCGCGACCTCAATCCCGAACGCCGGCATGCCGTCCTGGCTGCGACGGTGCTCCACCTTTCCCACCATCTCACCGACTGCACCATTGACATGTTCAAGAAACTCATGGGAATCCTGACGCGGCGAGCCGATAACCAGGCCGCCGCTCGCGTCATCCGATCCGTCCGCGACGTGCAGAAGCCATTGAAGGACGTTTCGAAGGTTTGCCATGCGATCATCGAGGCGAGGGACAAAGGCGAGGATATCGCCAAAGCGCTCGAACGGGTCATCCAATGGCCGGCCTTTACGACCAGTGTCCAGGCGGTCGATATGCTGATCGCTCCGGATGTCATCGACGGCAAAATCGAAATGCTCCTGCGCTATCCGACGATCCGGAAACTGGCACCGCAATTCCTGTCGACACTCGTGTTCCGCGGTCACGCCGTGGCGGCGAACCTCCTGCGGGCGCTATCCGTGATCGCGGATCTCTACCACAAGGGCAAACGGGCGATACCGGACAAGGCACCGATCTCCTTCGCGCCGAAAAGCTGGATGCCTCTCATACTACAGGATGGTAAGATCGATCGCAGGGCCTATGAACTCTGCCTGTTCAGCGAACTGAAACGCCGGCTCGATGCCGGCGATGTCTGGGTAGAAGGGGCCAAGCGCTTCCAATCCTTCGAAAGCTTCCTTATCCCCACGCCGACATTCGAACTGATGCGCGAGGAAGGGCCGCTCCCGGTCGCAGTCGATACCGACGTGGAAACTTACCTCAGCCAGCAGCGCCAGATCCTGAACGGCGGGCTGGCCGACCTTTCCCGTCTGGCCGTAGCCGGCGAACTCGACGATGTCGAACTGACCGGAGCGGGGTTCAGCGTCACGCCGCACAAGGCAATGTTTCCAGACATCGCCAAGTCGCTGAAGCGACAAGTGGAAAGCCGTCTGCCTGCGATCCGCATCACTGACCTTTTGCTAGAGGTTGATGCCCGCACGGGATTTTCGAACGCCTTCACCCATCTGCGCAGTGGTCGAACGGCCGACAACAAGCTTGCGCTCCTCACCGCCATCTTGGCGGACGGCATCAATCTCGGTCTCACCAGAATGGCGGACGTTTCTCCCGGGAACACGATGCGCCAACTCGCCTGGGCGCACGACTGGCATATTCGCGAAGAAGGCTACACCGCCGCACATGCCGTTCTTGTCAACGCCCAGAGGCAATTGCCTCTCGCAAGCTTGTGGGGTGACGGAACAACTTCTTCCTCAGATGGCCAGTATTTTCCGGCGGGCGGACACGCCGAGGCGATCGGCGATCTCAACGCCCGCTATGGCCCGAATCCCGGCGCCAAATTCTATCGCTTCACCTCAGACCAGTATGGCGCTTTCCATATCATCGCCATGAATGCCAACGCCAGCGAAGCAATCTACGTCCTTGACGGTCTGCTCTATCATGGCAGCGACCTCGCCATCGAAACCCACTATGTCGATACAGGCGGGGTCAGCGACATGAGCTTCGCTCTTTGCCATCTGGTGGGGTTCCAGCTTGTGCCCCGGCTACGTGGTCTCAAGGATCGCAGACTTTATCTCTTTCCTGGCGACACGCCTCCCGAAAATCTGGCGTCGCTCGTCGGCGAACCCATCAACGTCGAGCGGATCAAGGCAAACTGGAACGATATTCTGCGGCTGGT
>NZ_BDIZ01000017.1:0-40418 GCF_036245905.1 Sinorhizobium sp. KGO-5 | reverse complement strand
TTGTTGTCCTGATAAATCTTCCGGTTTACTCGCCATTTATAATCACCCCAACATTCCTAATCGTTTTGCCTGAACATAAGCCCATCCAGGCTTATATCCATTTTCTTTTGCTAGTTGATATAATTCTTCAACAGATTCACATTCTTCGGCTGTTTTTAAATTCAATTGAAACACTTTATCTTCAGTTACTTCTTCAAGTTCTGCATTTAAAACTAAATCGTAATCAGTTTGTTCTTCTTTAGGAAATTCACATCCACAGTAAGGACAAATCGTATAAGCAGATTCAACAACACCAAAACATTCTGGACATTCTTTTATTGGTATCGAATTATCTTTCGATTTCTTTTTCTTACTACCTTCAAAATAGTCTTGCCAATTATGTTCAGTATTTGGCAAACCGTGTCTATACCAGTTACCAACGTGATCTATAATAATCGCTTGTTTGTCAGGCTGGTAACGCATTGCTCTCATTGTCTGTTGAATAAACAGTGTGAGTGATTCAGTAGGTCTAAGTAGTATTACGCATTCACAATCTGGTACATCTACACCCTCACCGTATAACTCTGCGTTAACTAGAATATTCACCTTACCTTCTCTGAACATTTCCATTGCTAACTCTCTTTGTTGTTTAGGTGTCTTACCATCAACTTGTAATGCATCATAACCATTATCTTTAAATTTCTCAGCTACATTAATGCTTGATTCAACATTGTGTGTGTATATAATCGTTTTCTTACCGTCTGCAAATTTTTTGTAATTTGTAACTGCATCACCATAAATCGTTTTTTGCATTGCTTTTGTAATTGAATCGTTATTAAAATCACCTGTGCTATTGTGTGTTAATATATCTGAGTCCATTAAGTTCACTGAATAATATTTGAACGGTGCTAAACGATGTTCATCTATTAACCAATCGACAGTCTTACCTAAAATCAAATCTTCAAATATTTCCGTGAAACCTTTACTACTCATACGCCACGGAGTAGCAGTGAAACCATATACATATGCATTTGGGAAACTTTCGAATATATTAGTATAAGTTTTTGCTAATGAGTGATGTGCTTCATCTACTAATATGATTGCTGGTGTTGGTTCTTTGCCATTTTTAATTCTGTTTGCGACAGTTTGAACCATACCAACATGGCAAAGTTCCATATTTACATCATTAGCAATGAATGTACCCTTGATTTGAGATACTAACTCTCTCCTGTGTACGATAAACAACACGCGATTACCTTTTTCAGTAGCTCGTCTAGCAACTTCTGACATTGTTACGCTTTTTCCACTTCCTGCAGGACTTTGTACCATAATGTTTTTGTTGCCTTTACTCATGCTTTCATATACACCATTTAACAATTCTTCTTGATAATCACGAAGTGGTATCATCCACATCACCTACAGTGAATAATTCTTCTTGTAAACAATGTTCTCTATTATCTAATTGGTTTTTAGCAAACACATTATTACTTGGTGTTAGGATAAAACCGCGTTTTCCACTTTTTTCATTGAATACAAGTCTTGCTACTACTTGGCATAGTCCTGCTATGTTATCTCTAATTGTTTTACGAATATCTGGTACACTTTGCGTTATTTGTTGTCCTGCTGGTGTATAAAACTCAAAATTTGTTTCCCAAGCAATAAACACTAAACGTTTTTTAAGTGATTGCAGAAATCTCATGCTATCTATAGTAAAGAAGTCAACTCTTTGGTAGTGGCTCATTTCTGGTACTCGGTCATTTTTACCATTACGACCTAAATTAGCTAACATTGATCTAAACAATTCAGATATATTATCGATTGCGATTGTGTCGTAGTTATCTAAAGTAGTTTTATTATCTGCAAACCATTTCATTAAATCTCCCCACTCTTTCCAAGCATCGTGAGTGTTAAATTCTAGTATGTCTATATTTTCATTACCTTTTAAAGGACGTTCTGATTTATCAACATTTATATATAGCGTTTTACCTGGAAGATAATTAATTGTATGAGTTTTACCTGTGCCTGGTTTGGCATAAATTAAGTATGTTGCATTATCGGTTCTAATATTTTTAGCGTTCGATATATTAAAACTCATCTTGTACCTCCTCATATTCAGTTATTTCTGTGACTGTCTTTTTTATAGCTATGTGATGATCCATATTAATTTTTGCTTCTTCCATTCCATCAAACTCCCTTGCTCTGCTTCTGTTTGTGGAATAATTTGTATCTGGATTAGCATCACTAGGTTTGTTAGTTATATAAATTGGTATTTCTCTGTGCCGAATAATGTAAGTTATTGTTTCACTCACCATTGCATCACCCGATTCATAATACGATCTGGTTCATCTGTATTCTGTTCTATCCAGTTATATATAGATCGCTCAAATATTTCGTGAGATAATTGTAGACCTAAATCTTCATCGTTAATTTCAGCAGAATCTACTAAATTTTCATGTTTGTCAGTAATTTCTACAAAGACACCAAATTGCGTTTTTGTACCTTTCACATGAAAAGTAAATCCATCTACGGTAATAAAATTTCTTCTTATCTCTCCTATTTCGTAATACATCTTGTCTACCTCCTAGAATTGGTGGTATACTTATGTTGACTAATTACACAAATATACTCTTTGACTGTTAGCAATTGCCGTTGCTTTCAGTCTTTTTTTATTCCAAAGAAATCGTTTGGAGTAATTTCTAAATATTTACAGAGTTTTAAAATTGTAGTAGCGCTTGGGTGCTTTGTAGTTTCTTCGTAAAGTCCATACAGTGTTGTTTTAGATATACCAGTATCTTTATATACATCTGCAATCTTTAGTTTTTGTCTGGCCAATATTACTCTAAATTCGTTTTCCATTTTAAATTTCTCTCCTTTCAGTCTTTTTTATTGCATCGAAAAACTTATCCCAGAACCAATACAATCCGAAACCTGCCATTACCGATAACAACATACCGATAAAGAAATCGTTTGTTGCTAAGCCTATCGCTATTGTTGAAAATGGCATTGATAGAAATGTTAATAGCGTTCTCATGTAATCACCTCCTTATAAATTAGTTTCTTTAATGAGTATGTTTTGTTCTATATACTCAATTGCTGGTCTGATTTTGATATATCGTTTGTTACCTTTACCAAAACGGTACATACACGCTTCTTGAAATCCTTTGTCAGGGTAAACTTTAGTTTCTAAATCATCCCTAGAAATTCCGCTTGCTTTTACAAAGTCCTTTGCATCTGCAAATCCGATGAATTCCATTTGATCAACTCCTTTCTTTACATTGTATTAAGTTGTCAATTTGGAAACACTATGTGTAAAAAAAATACCACAATCTTCTTCGCTTAATTCTAAGATCTCAAATATTTTTGCCAGGTCGTCAACATTAACTCTTATCTTCCCATTCTCTTTTTTCGAATAAGTTCCTTGAGTCATGCCTAATTTATCTGACATCTCTTTAAGTGAAATTCCTTTTGCAATACGCTCTGCTTTCATTCGTCTTACGTTGAATTCGTACATGTTGTTTGTCACCTCGCTTTCGTACTGTAACCAATATTAAACGCATGTTTCCATTTTGTCAACAATATACTTCAAAAAAGTTTTTAAAAATATTAAAAGTACCAGTTGTTTCCTATATGGAAATATGGTAATATTAAATTATCAAATAACGGAGGTAACATATTATGAGGAATTCAGAACAAATTGGTAAATACATAAAGCAAATACGACAACAAAGACAAATGAGTGTAACTGATTTGGCGAAGAAAGTGGATGTAAATAAATCTACTTTATCAAGATATGAAAATGGAACTCGTAAAATACCAATGGAAGATATTGCAAATTTTGCAAACGTATTGGGTGTGACTCCTGAAAGTATTTTATTTGAACAAAAAGAAAATAATAAAAATAAAAGTTCTTTCGAAACAATCGCTGCTCACTTAGACGGTGATTTAACAGAAGAAGAATGGCAAGAAATATTGGATTATGCAGAATTTGTGAAAAGTAAGCGTAAAAAATAAGGGGTGTTATTGTGGAGAGTTATGAAAATTTATTAGCACAATATGATGATGAAATCATTATTGAAGAAACTAATTTAAAAAAGGGCCTACTCGGTGTGTATTTAGGTGAAATCATACTTATTGAAAAACGCTTAAGTTCTGTAAACAAACTTGAAACCTTGTACGAAGAAATAGCGCATCATTTAATTACATGTGGTGATATTAGAGATCAAACAAAAATGTTGAATCGTAAATTCGAACTAAAAGCTAGACGATTAGGTTCAGAGTTAGCCATTTCGCTTGATGGTTTAATAGATGCTTTTCATCATGGAGTGAAAAACTTATATGAAATGTCACAATATTTTGAAGTGTCAGAACAATATGTTTTGAATGCACTCAATAATTACAAAATGAAATATGGATTAGATGTCTACCACAATGGATATGTAATCAAGTTCGAACCGTTACAAGTATTTGAATTTAAAAATTTAGATTAAAAGGAGTAATATGTTATGGCTAAAAAAACAAAAAACTTATCATTAGTTAAAGAAACAGTACTAAATGAAAATGAAGAAATACAATATAGTATATTTGGAACTTATGAAACTAAAACGTTAGGACAAGAAACAATTAAAAATGGCGTTTTAGTAGCAACGAATAAACGCATTATTTTTTACGCTAAAAGATTTAGCGGTTATGATTTAGAAAATTTTGATTATAATAAAATAAGTACATTTGAATTAAGTAAAAAATTTACTGGGAATACTTTGTCTTTTTATTCCAGTGGTAATAAAGTTAATATGAAATGGATAAATGATTCTGAATTGGATGATTTTATAGCTTATGTAAATAATAAAATGCAAGATACAAAAGAAAAACCTTCTCAAACTGAAAATAAAAATGATAACTTAGAACAAATCAAACAATTAAAAGAACTTTTAGATATGGAAGCAATAACGCAAGAAGAATTTGATTTAAAGAAAAAACAATTGTTAAATTTGTAAATTTGCATATACGATATGTTAGGTGAAGAAAAATAATTGGTCGTGTTGTAGCAAGTCAAAAACTATTTTAATAAGCGTCCTTAGTAGAGCTTTTATATACAAAAATATAATTAAGGAGAATGTAGAATGAAAAAGGTTTTATTTTTAATATTAGCAAGTTTCTTGGTATTAGCAGCATGTGGACAAGAAGAAAGTAAGTCGGAAGATAAGAAAGAAACAAAATCATCTAGCAAAGATAAAAAGAAAGAAGATAAGAAGTCAGATGATGATAAAAAAGACAATAAGAAATCAGATGAAGAAAAATCTAAAACAGATGATAAAAGTTCTGAACAAGTAGCAGATAATGAAAATGTAAATACAGAAGAACAAACTACTGCACAAGGAAATGTACAGTCACAAGAACAACAAACTCAACAAATAGAACAACCAGTGCAGCAAGAACAAACTCAATACCAAGAACCACAATCACAAGAAGAAGTTGTAGATAACCCTGCAAGACAACAAGTAATAGATGAAGGTATTGATATGGATAATCCAACAGACGCAGAGATTGAAAGAATGAGAGAATTGAGTAAAGATTCACCACACGGATTACAAAATTCACCGTCTTAATTTTACGGGCAGTCCCTACTGCCCTATATATTTTTATCTTTTTTAGGAGGAATTGATGAATATGGCAACATTTACAGTAACAAAACGTAAAAACAAAACGTCTACTACTTGGCAATACGATGTGAAAGACCCAAGTTTTAAGTCAGGTAAGAAACGTAAATCGGGCTTTAAAACGAAAGCAGAAGCTACATTAGCAGCACAACAACTTATCAGAGATTTAGAAGATGGAAATAAAATAGAAGATAATAAAAAGTTTGAAGATTATTATAGAGATTGGTTGATAGCTAATGGCAAAAACACGTTGTCTGAAAAACAACAATATTGGTATGAACATGCGCTTAATTTGTTTCTAAAACATTTTGGAGAAAACATACTGATCAAAAACATAACAAGAAATGAATATCAAAAGTTTATTTCCGAATACTCGATTGACAGAACATCAGAAACGGTTAGGAAAGTACATCTGTATATATCTAGTTGCCTCAAAGATGCAATTTATGATGGATATATAAAAAAGGACCCGACTTACAAAGTAACTTATAAAGGAACTAAAGCACCTAAAAAAGAAAGTGTGAAATTCCTAACGATATTCCAATATGAACAATTAAGAAAACACTTTAAATTAAAGAGTGATAAAAGTACATTAATGCTATATATTCTTTTGATAACTGGTGCTAGGTTTTCAGAAGTTAATAGAATGACATATAATGATTTATATTATAAACCAGGTTTAATTCATTTACCTGGTACAAAAACAGAAAACGCTGATAGAGAAATAGAAGTGTCAGACGCAGATTTAGCACATATTAAAAAAAGTATTGCTAATCATCCGTTAAGAACAGATAAAAAGTTATTCGGTTTATCTCACACAGCGGTTTCTAAAGTGTTTAATAAAGCCAAAGATAGATTTAATATAGAAGATGAAATAACACCTTACTCATTAAGACATACACATGCTAGTTACTTAATTAGTAAAGGTATTTCCATTGAATATATCAGCAAAAGATTAGGACACGCGAGTATATCAATTACGCTAGATGTTTATACACATTTACTTGATGAACATAAAAAAGAGCAGGGCCAACGTGTCAGAGAAATATTCTCTTGACACATATTTGACACCTGCACGCTTGAAACGTTGTCATAGCAACGGGTTATAGTGTCCTGGGAGGGCATTTGTATACTTTCGGATATAATCGAAAACCGCATAACTAAAGGATTTTAGAGCATATACTTTAGAACGGAATAGAACGAAACGGAAACATTTTGACACGTATTTGACACGCGACCCACCCATAAAGGTGGGTTTATTTTATCTCCACAATTTCCATTAAATTAATTCTACTTAATCCAGTTCCTTCATCTAAATATAACTTTTGTTCCTAAAAAAATAACCACCCAGTGACATGCTTGGGTGGGATTGGGAATTATGAAAAGAGAAAAAATTGAAATTTTTGCATGTATTATAATAGTAACATTAATTTTATATTATACAAATATTAATGTGTGTACCTATAATGCTTAAAGAATTTATTATAACATAAAAAATAGGGCAAGCACCACTATGTGCCTACCCTAGTATGATTACGTGGTATCTACATTATACCACACTTCATGAAATTGTTCCCCATAATGGTCCTAAACTACCGTCTGACTTCACTTGTCTTACTGGCATGTAGACAGTGTAACCAGAATTGGTCATCCAACTAATCCAAATGTAACCATCATTCTTCTGAATTTCTGTATAATTTACAGTTTGGCCTTTCTTCAAAGTACCTGCAATAGGATATTGTCTACCAGGTCCTATTCTTCGTGTGATTATCCCTTGTGGTACATTACATGTGAAAGAAGCTACTTCTTTACGCCATAGTATACCGTATTGGTTTTTGTTCCACTTCTCATTACTTGTGGAAGTTGTTTTAGTTACTTTCTTTTTAGCGACTGCGTTTTTTCCGTTACCACCTTTTATTGCACCACCATGAATAGCTTCTGCGATAGATTTACAATAAGCATCAACATTTTTTCTGATTGTATTCATGTCTTTTGATGAAGTGATGAAACCTAGTTCAACTAATCTATAATTAATACCAATTCTTTTAGCGACATTACAATTTAATAAATTATTTCTTCCTGTAATACCTCTAATAGTGCCTACATGTTTTTTTATAGCGTTCTGTATACCAGTATCAATGCTATCTGCTTTTAATCCACTTGGTATGATAGTGTGTCCTCCACTTGCAGAACTACCAGCAGCATCTAAATGGAATTCGACTACTATTTCATATCCTTGTGACTTAACCCAATATAAACCATAATCTTTTCTATTGCCTATATTATCTCCGTATGCAGTATCTTGGTACATATCTTGTGATTGCTTAGACCCACCATATAAAGCAACTGTATGCCCTTCTTTTTCAAGATAGCTTTTAACTTTTTTGGTAATGTTGTTTCTAATAAAATCACGTTCATTTGTAGAATTACCAACAGCACCGGGATCATTATATCCATGACCTGCTACAAGCATAATTTTGCGTTTTTTCGTCTTAGGTTTACTTTTGATTGCCTTAGTTGTAGTGTTTTTAGCAGAACCATTACTTGACGATGTTGAAGTTTTTGTTGGTGGTACGATGAAATGTGTTAAACCACTGTAATTATCCCATCTTAATTTAGCGGGACTGTTAGCCAACCCATCAAAGTTTTGTTCTAATATTTGAAATTGTGAAGTGTTGCCGCCGTTATACACAATACCTATATGCCCGTATCGTTGATAAACACCAGTAGTATAAACTGCAATCCAACCTTTTTTAGGCACTGTGGACGCTTGATTTCTTATCACTTTCCAACCATTAGGGAATTTATTGTCTATGGCATCTTTAGCGTTGCCATACATTCTAAATGAACCGTCCGTTAATTTATACACATAAGATACTGCTAGATCCATGCACTGAAAAGCATAGTAACCATCGAAATCGACATATTTCCCTAGATAACTATTCACAATTTTATTTATCTGTGTTTGTGTTTTCGCCATTTTCAACTACCCCCTCTACTTGTTGGTTTGTATCTAGCATTACACCAGAGTTATTAATATCAGAATCAAAGTTATCCACTATAACTTCATCATCTTCGACATCTCTTAAACCTTCTTCAATCTCAACTTCTTCCGCAAAATCATCATTCCATTGTTCTGGTTCATAACCTTTTCTCTGATACTCAACTGGATCAACATTTTCATCGCGCGGTTTTGAATAAGTTTGTGCAATACCACTGTCTTTCATCCCTTTAGTAGTAGGATCGTTTATTACTCCGAATGTGACTAATACAGCTAATAATCCATTAATACCATCGCTAAATTGTTCCAGTTGTTCTGTATAGTTTAATCCTAATGCTTGCGTTATATTGTTAACAAAAAGGACTATCGCCGAAACGATAGCCACCCAAAATGATTTCTTTTTGAAACGTATTTTCCAGTTAATACTCTTCATCTAAAAACCTCCATAATAAAAAGCCGACACATATGTGTCGACTTATTTAAAGAAGATGTTTGCTACCAAAGAAATAAGTGGGACTAATACAACCCCCGCAAACCCCAACCAGTAGCCAATTACTTCTCTGTTTCCTTTTGCTTCTGCTTCTACAGTTCCTTGTAAATTTTTAATTTCTTTCTCATGACTTTTTGTTTCGTATTCTAAATCAGTAACTCTAGTCCCTACCGTCGATAATGATTCACTCATTTTTTCTAAATGTTTCTCAGACCTAGATTGCGATTCAAATGCTTTTTCTTGCAACAATGTCTGCCTATCTACTTTGTTTAACAAACTATTAAAATTGTCTGTGTGTTTGTTATCTACTTCGTTTATGCGTTCATTTAGCTTACCTCTTGATCTTTCCCACTCGTGTCTTAGTACATATTTATCTTCGTCCATAAATACCCAAACCACCTAAGAAACCGACAAAGCCAAGCCAAGCTGTCATAGCAATAAATTGTGCCGGTGTTATCCAATTAATGGCGTTATATACAGCCGCCGATGACATTAAGAAGTGTATGATGGCACTTCCTACGCCACCTACTAACATAAAATAGCTCGAATAATTATTTATAGACCGTTTACCAAACAAAAGACTTGATAGAATTAGACAAGTGCCGAACACAAGCAGTAACAAACCCCAAATCCAAATAGGCATAACTTCATTTAGCGCTCGGTAGAAATCACTTTCGTTAATAACCTTTTCTTGGCTTATGAGCCAATAGACACCTCGTATATCTACAAACACACCTAACCCAAACAAAGATAAAGTGGCTAGTTTATCGTGTATTGTGAAGTTTTCGTTCATCCATTCACCCACTTTCTACAAAATAAAAAACTACAACCTATTCGGGTTGCGACTCTTTTAACTCTTGATTTTCTCTATATAATTTTTCGATTTGTACCTGTAAATTAATATTCACGTCATTTAACCTTGCATTTTCATTCTGCAACAAAGCGATTTTAATATCTTTATCATCAACTTGTTCACTCATTCGTTAAACCCTCCAATTTCTTTTCTAATTCAGCGATTTTTTTATCTTGCTCTTTTAGTCCTAGTACTGCCCATGTAGCGATTTTTTGAACACTAATAGATTTATGATCTAACACACTAATATCCGGACTATCTTCTGCGATAAACCCAATATCCCCTGTGGTAATACCATTCTTCAAGTCATCTTTATAATCAAAAGAAACGGGCGTTAATCTTCGTATAGCTTGCATACCATCTTCTAATTCTTTAATGTTGGTTTTTAACTCTCTTGATGAACTCTTAATAAAATCTTTGGCCTGTGCGCTGACAAACTCACCAGATTTATATTTAGTAAAACGTACGCCCGTTTGCCCTTGTAAATAAGTGTCGCCACCATCAAACGCGATACGCCCTACGCCAGACAAATCAAATGTACTCGCATATATGTCTTGTAAACTGCTACCTTCTGAATTCAAAGCCCGAATAGCATTACCACGTAAATGAACATCGCCAAATTGACTTTGCACACTCAAATGTCTATTATTTGATATAATGCCTACATGACCGTGTTCATTACCGTCATATGATTGAATACTTATATATTGGCCACCACTACCTGCATTAGAACCAAAAGCAGTTTGTCTGCGTAATGCTAGACCCATTCCGTCTTTTTCGATTTCTAACGCACTATTCGTTAATCGTGAGTTCCAACCATCAGAAGAAGTTAATGTTAATCTATATTTACTTTCTACCATTAAATTTTGACCAGAATATATGTGCATACCTTGACCATAAACGTCAGATGTATATTCTTCATCTGCGAAAAAGTCAATAAAACGTGCGCCTTTTTTGTCGGGCGATGCACTGTGAACTTCCCTTTGTGTTGTAATCTCTTTATCGGTTAAGGATAACCAACGTGTGATATTAGTAAGTGTCTTACCACCTGCTTTTTTATTTATCAATCCCGACCGGTAGACACCATTCCAACTTTCTGTGTAGGCTTTATAAACTGCCTCACCTTGTGGGAATGTTCTAGTGAATTCACCCGTAGAACGTATTTTACCCCCCGTCATTTCTGTAAATTCATCTAAATCACGACCATGTACTCTTACAAGGCTTGTATCTAACGAACCGCTCGTTATAGTATCTGCTACAATACCTTCTGCAGTCAGTGCGGTTTTCGCTGTTCTACCACCATCAGTGGACAACATCCACCCACTACTATTCATCGTGACAATGTTGTTTGCGTTCTTCTTATCGATTGCATGAATACCCAAATCATCAAACATTAATTCGCTTGATGTATTTTGAATTTTCGTTACCATCGATTTACTTATAATATCTAGTGCTTGGAACGGTAATGATTTACGCCCTTGTATTAAGTCAGCTATATCTTTAGCTGCAGTCGATAAGTTACTACCGTATTGATCAGCCATGTTACCGGAACCGAAAGTTATTTCTAAATCTAATATTTGACCAGTGCTACTAAAGTTCCGTGTTATCTTAACTACACGAATTTCAGTATCTAATCCGATACGCTCATCTACTAGAAAAACCCTATCACCTAATACTGCATGTTGATAGTCGTAACCTTGTTGTGACATGTCGTAAATATCAGCAGTGAATGAAATTTGAACACTTTCATCAACTATCTTTTTAAGGTTAGCGTCCATCGTTGCTTGTTTAGTAACACGTCCATCACGTATAGGTGGCGCTTCTCTTATTCCTATTATTTTAGCAAGTGGAGAAGTGTATTCACGTTTCAATTTAGCTTTTTCAACAACATCTGTATCTGAATCATCATCTGAATAATTGCCGTACCCTCGTGCATAAGTCCACATTTCAGAAGCATCTACTTCTTTTTCAATATTTTGTGTGTTCACTTTATATCTATATTCAAAATTCGCATCATTACCGATTTGGTTATATAAATAGACAACGTTACCTACTATTTTAAATTCATAACCATATCTATCTATAAATGTTTTGAATATTTCAAGACGTGTTTCACCTTCTCCAATACCTTCAAAGCGATTACTAGGTGATGGATTGACGGTTAAATAAGTAAAAGGTGTATCATTAAACACAATATTAAATGCTTCTGTTACAGTTAAGCTTGCATCTATGCGTTCGTATACACGGTGAGAGTTAAGCCAATCCAACATATACAAAACTGCAGTAACGGATATACGGTATTTATCACCAAATCCAGTTTGTTTACTGGAAATGATGCGATATTCTTTACCTTCAAATAGGATAATCCACATCTTCAAATCGTCTTGCTTATCAAGAAACTCACTGTTCATATCGGTGTATTCTATATCTATATCGATACGTTCATCACCGTTTAACTCTTGATCGTGCTTGATAACTCCTTGTAAGAAGTATTCATTGCCTTGTAAGTCACGTATAAACATTTATTCACTCTCCTTTCTCAAAAGAAAAAGACTAACTTTAAAAGTTAGTCTTAAATAATGAATGATTGTGTACATCTAAAGTCGTGAGAATCACCAGTTGTTGAAACTAAATTTCCAGTACCTCCTATTACCAATCCCGAGTTAGTCGTACCACTAAAAGCTGGTAACCTAGTTAGTTGCCCCGGGTGAACACCACTAGGAAGTGTTGCAAATGCTTGTCCAGTTTCGCCGTTAACTGCTATTCTTAAAAATATTTCTGTAGTAGTACCATTTGTAACTTTTCTGTACGCACTAGGTTTGTTAGCGTCTGTGTTTTCAACACCAGTTAATTTTAAAGGAACCCAACCTGTATCTTGTCTTTTAGTTAATAATCCAGCAACATTACCCGCCACACAATCAAAACCGAAGAAATCGCAGTTTGTAGCTTTTACAGTTATCACATAATGTCCTTTAGTCGCAAAAGGTGCATTAAACAATTGCATATTTGGATTTGCATATATATTCTGTGTGTGATAGGGACTAGCTGTAGTGTTAAAGTTAGTGTATTTTAAAACTTGTGTGTTAGTAGCAGTATTTCTATTTATACTGTTGTAAAACATGTAAGGGTTAGAATATAAAAATGGGTTGTTACGATTATTTATATAAATCGTTAGAGATTCAGAGCCATCAGTTTTAGTGAAATTAAAATTTGGATATAACAATAAGTTATCTTCATCTATATTCACAGCATAGTGGAAAGTCTTTTCATCGTTACCAGTTGAAATTGCTGTCCCCGATTTTTCAGTTGTTTCTGCTGGCGTAGGATAATAACTAGCTTGACTTATATACTGATAGTCACCCACAAATTTTATTCCATCTACACCTGCACGTACCCCTAAGAAATCTCCATTTTTCAACTTTCTCAATGTATTTGGGGGTTGAAAACCAATGAAAGCTGCTACTTTTTCAGAAATCATTTGATAACCTAAATCATTTAAATGAATATGTGGAACAGCTTCCCCTGTTTTAAATGCTGACCAATCAAGGTTTCTAGTTTCTTTAAATAAATCTAATACTGGAATATTGTATTTATTTCCTATATCATGAACTATTTGATTATAGTCCTCCATAGATCCATTAGACGCTTTTACTTGCCAGTCTTTACTACCCCATTGTGGCATAGTAGTTAGAACTACAGTGGAACCACCAGACACTTCTTTATCGATAATTTTTTCTAACGCGCCACTATATTCTTCACTTCTTTGTACTTTATTGTATTCATTTGTTCCGAAAGATATAATGGATATATCCGCACCACTTGGTTCTGGAAATTCATCATTAACTTGACTTGCGTAATAACCCCCAATAGACCTGTTTATTATAGTGATTGTTTGCCCATGTCGTGAATATCTATCTAATGTATTCTTTAATCTGTCTGGCCAAGAATAGCTCCCACCATTCCCTGCACCTAATGAGTTACCCCATACACAAATTGTCACTTCATTACCCAACCATTCCTCGGGCGAGGTATTCATCATTTTATAAGCGTAAGCACTTTTAACTGATATATCTTCTGTTTTTTCTAAATAAGCATGGGCTTCATTCTCGGCATTAATTATTTCACTATCCATTGTATTTAAACGTTCATTCAATACTTGATGTGTTCCCCTAGCTTGAACAACCTCTGCGTCACTCGTTCCAGCTTCTACAACTAAATCGTTCAAAGCTTTCTCAACATTTTTATTTTGTTTATTAATTTCTTGTGCGTTTGAAATTACATCTTCAATATCTCTTTTCATATCAGAAACGCTATCTTTTTCATTATATAATTCTGTAAAATTAGCATTTACATTATTTAAAGTTCTTCGTTCCCATAAAGATTCTATTGTTCGTCTCGTCATTTTATCACCTATTTATAATAGTATTTTGTATCAATCTTCACTTCTTTAAAACTACCGTTGATAACTTTGAATACATTTTTACCCGGCTTTATTCCTACAAACTTCCTGTTCGTACTTCTAAGCATGTTGTTAATGCCAATTAATATTTTCGTACCATCTATTATTAAATCCTTGTTACTAATAGCATCTTTATATATAAATTTTTCTCCTGTTGTTGTATTTTCGATTGTTAAATTTCCGGTTGTGGTTACATCTGTTAATATAATTTTTAGATATAAAAAACGAGGGTCAATTTTTACATTGCCCCCGTTCCATACTGTGAATGTGTTAGTTGTATAAGTGTAAGTATCAAAATCTTGATTTATACCATCTGCCAAACCGTACTTTTCTACAATTGCATCAAAACCATTACTTTGTAATTCTTGTGTTGTATATTTCGTGCGCCAAAAAGGTAATCCTGTGATTCGTGCGTCTACTTCAAACGTTGAGTACCAATAACCGTAACGTTCTGGTGTAAACGATCCATCAATCGTTATTTTAAGCACCCTAGAAGGCACTGTGTTGTCACTTACATATAAGTAAGGGTAACTATCAAACAAGTTGTATATTTCATCACGTTGTAATCTGTGGTCAAAAGTTCCATGATAATGTTCAGTCATGAAGTTCATTTTGATTTCACGACCTTTTAAATTATAACCATAATCTATAACACCCGGTATGCCGTCTATCGCTTGTTCTTTGCGTTCCTTTTCTATAGACGAAACTAATAAATCCAAAGGGCGAACGCCCTCTGGATATTTCAATTCATTCATATTTGGGTCATACAGTGTAAAGGTCAAATGTATATACCCCCTTTATCTCATTAATTGTGTTGCTGCATTAAGTGCCATATTCTCATTGTTCATTTTTGTTATTTCTCTACTACTAGGGAAATAGTTTTTATCTCTAATTTCTTGGTTAACTACCTTAGTATTAGTTAACTCACCTAGTATAGCTTTCATAGTATTTAAAGATTCTTTCAATATACTGTTTTGTTCTTTGATATCTGCATTATCTCGTGACAAACGTTGTAATTCCATTTGCTCACGTGTAGCCATTTGTTGTTTTTCTCTCAACTGATCAGCGTATTGGCTTATCGCATCATACACGGCCGATTGTGTTCGACTGAATATGTCGCTTGTGGCAATCTGTTTAAACGCTTGGATAGAAACATCATTAGGTATGACAGTTTCGCCACCACGCATTTGCATGATTTCTCCACCTTTTTCGAAAACTTGATTGTAACCACGACGTGCGTTGTTTGTGCCAGTAGCGTAACCGTGTCCTTTACCTACAACGCTTAACATGCCACCTTTACCATATCTAGCTTTAGCGTATCTCATACCAGCAATTAGGTTATCCAAACCATTCCATATGTTTCCGTGACCTTTAGCTTTATAAGCGTTGAACGTACCAGGCTTAACTTGTACCAAACCTTTTGCACGACCATCAGCCAATCCATCAGTACCACCCATTGCTTTCGGATTTCCACCAGATTCAGTTTGTATTTGTTTTTGCCACGCTTTTACATATGCTCCAGATGTAGGTAATCCTGCAATTTTAAGTGCTTTTTTAATATCTCCGTTCCATTTGCCAGATTTACCTCCGCCGCCGTCATTTTCTTTTAACCATTTCAATGGGTCAATAGCTTTACCGTTTCTTCTTACTTCAAAGTGTAAGTGTGGTCCTGATGACATACCAGTGTTACCAGAAACACCTAGATAATCACCTGGTTTAACTTTTTTACTGCCATTAAATGCAAATTTACTCATGTGACCATAAATATAATCCATATTACCTTTTTTAATCCACATATGTTTACCAAAACCACCAGCAGTAGTTTTGGCTGTCGCTGTACCAGAAGCTACCGAATACAGTTTGTCGTATACATATCCAAGATCAATACCCATGTGTGGATAAGGGAATGGATAACCTGGCGCTCTACCATGTGGACTGAACGGGAAGTTAATCCCTTTAGATAAATCTATATAACCACCGTCACCGCCTTGTTCTTCCATCCATGACGTGAAAGTATCGATAGCAGACTTTTTAAGTTTGCTAAACATACCTTTCATCATATTATAAGGCAATTCGGCTGCTTTACTAATACCAAACCCATCTAAGTTTAAGCCAACGCCTTCAAGAACTTTATCGAGTAGTTTACCTGGCTTGTCTATCCAGTCCATTACGTCGCCTATCTTTTCAGACATCCACTTTTTACCTTTAGCTGCAGTTTCTAATGTTTTATTAACTACCGCCTTACCACCGTCTACAACTTTACCAGTAGCAACTTTAGCGCCAGCTTTTACACCAGTCGCAACATCACCGAAGAAATTATCACCTTTTTTCTTTTTCTTTGGTTTCTTCTTAGATAATGTACCATTATGGAATCTAGGTAACGTACCTTTAGAGAATGTAGGGTTGCTATTGCTTAACATAGAATGCGTTTGCGCACCGTTATACACAGTAGATCCTTGTGGTAAAAATGCGGTTGTATCTTTATTAGGTGTGAGTGCCACTTTACCGTTTGGATAACGAATAGCTTCGTGTCTGAAACCATTAGGGCCATTTCCGCGTCCTTTATCACCCACAGTGGCAAATGTATCACGTGCAATCTTACCGTTCTTAACTATATTTGTAGTCGTATTCGTGTGTTCTGTACCAGTGTGCAATTTGATTTTAGGTAGTTTGTCCATACCTAATTTTTCGCCGACCCAGTTTACACCACCGATAAGTTTGTTTAATCCACTTTTTACTTTGCCTATCATGCCAGAGAAGAAACCTTTAATCTTTCCTGTAACCGACTTGATAGCGTCACCCATTTTGTTCATGACACCAGTTATTTTGTTTTTCATTCCAGTAACTAAATTCACTGTGCTGTTCTTGATGCCACGCCACTTGTTAGACATGAAACCGCCAACGGAATTCATTGTGTTACGCGTTCCTTTAGATAAAGAACCCCAAGCACCTTTTACACCTGACCACAAGGCTTTTGCTTTATTTACTACTGAATTTTTAATTGCAGTCCATTTTTTTGAAAGCCAAGTGCTTACGGCAGAAATAATTTTTATGGTTCCACTTTTTAAAGCGTTCCATGTATTTTTAACTCCAGTCCATAAAGCTTTAACTCTATTAACAACACTGTTTTTAATAGATAGCCACTTTTTGATTAACCAAACAGCGACAGCAGCCATGATTTTTATAGTTCCAGTTTTAAGTGCGTTCCATGCACTTTTAACACCGTTCCATAAAGCTTTAGCTCTTGAAATCACTGTATTTTTAATGGATGTCCAAATTTTAACTGCAAAGTTTTTAACCGCGTTAAATATTGATACGACGCTATTTTTGAGCCATGTGAATGCGTTTTTAACACCAGTCCACAAACTTTTGGCTCTCGCAACAACACTATTTTTTATTGTAGTCCATACTTTAATTGTAAAATTCTTCACTGTATTGAAAATAGAAATCACACTATTTTTCAACCAAGTAAAAGCGTTTTTAACTCCAGTCCATAAACCTTTAGCTAAATTCACTACAGTGTTTTTAATCGTTGTCCATATTTTGATAGCTATTGCTTTAGCGGCGTTGAATACGGTCGATATGACTGTTTTAACAGTTGTTATATACCATTTAACACCATTAACTAAGGCCTTAACAATATTTACAACGCCAGTTTTTAGTGCGTTCCATACCCATATAGCCGCCGTCTTAATACCGTTCCATATTGCAGACAACACAATTTTCAGAGCTTGAATTGGATTTTGTACCGCAAATTTAATACCATTCCAAACTGTAATTGCAGTAGCTTTGATAGCGTTCCACACTATGCTAGTCGCTACTTTGATACCATTCCATATTGCAATTACATATGGTTTAATAAAACCAAATACTGCAATCGCTGCATTTTTAATAGAATTCCAAATATTAATTACTGCATTTCTAAATGTAGCGTTTGTATTCCACAAATGCATGATTCCAGCAACTAATAATCCTACAGCAGTTATAACTAAACCAATAGGACCAGTCATAAATCTTATTGCTAATCCTAATCCTCTTGCAGCTAACGACGCTCCTTTTGTTACTAGTGACCAAGTTTTAGTTGCAGCAGCCGCTATTTTTAATTTCGTTGAAGCTATTAAACCTTCATTACCAAGTAATTTAGTTTTTATTGCTGCTATTGCACCGGCATTTCCGAATACTCTTGATGCACCTGTTGCGCCTAATAATGCACCTCTAAATAGTAATATCGGTTTAGCTGCTAATAAGGCTACACCACCAAATGCAGTTAGTAATCCTAGTATCTTTCCTATCATAGGATGTGCGTTCGTCATTGTGGCAGTCCATTTGAAGAAAGCACCGCTTATACTTAACACTGCAGCACCAACTGGTGCCATACCTTTAGCTAATCCCCATAATGTTGAGGTGATATTTTTAATCAGTGTCCACACTTTAGGACCATTCGTTTCTAGGTATTGCACAAATTGTTGGAAACCATCAGACTTTTTCAATCCTTCTGACCATTCTGCAAACCCTTTAGTCACATCTTGTATACCTAACAGTACGTTGTGAGAATGACCACTGAATGCTTGGAACAAACTGATAATCCCTTTAAATATATTTCCAAATATGTTACCTACAATAGGTAAGTTAGCTTTCGTATATTCAATAAAACCATTTATCGCTTTAGATCCTTGTACCGAATTAGCCCAGTTGTCAAAACTTTTAGCCATATCAGCAAAACCTTTAGCAGCCCAACCATATAACGGACTTAACTTATTAAATAAAGCTGCAGAACCATTTACAAAACTTTGTGTTGCATTAAGTAAGTGTTGGAATATCTTTGGTCCTTGTGTGTTTAGAATATCGAATGAACGTTTTGCCACCGAAGATGTTTTAGCCCAATTAAGCATTTTTCCGCTAGCTGTTTCTATTTGGTTAGCTGTTTTAGTTAAGAAAGGATTGAGTGTAGTTAAAGCGTGTCTAGCAGTATTAATACCATTTGTCATAGTATTAAATATTGCTGACTGATTTTGTGCTATTAGACCTTCCCATGATGTTTTAAGACCCCTTAAAGCCGTTTGATATGCAGAAACTTCTTTAGTTACTCTTAATTGGCCATCTTCTAACATTTTGAGCGCGTATGTTGCTTGTCCTGCAAATGCTTGAACAGCTACACCAGCAATACCGAACGCGCCACCCATACCGATAGCCCCACCAGCAGCTGCAGTTAGCATGCCACCTAATCCAGCCCCTAAACTAACTACTGACCCTAGAATAGGTACGAGTGCAGAGAAGTGTGTGGTCATTACACCACCAACAACACCTTGAGTGAGTTCTCCTAAACTACGTAATGTGGTAGCGATACGGTCCATTTGTTCACGTGCGCCTACCCACGCATTAGTTGCTGTACCCATAAGTCTTTGTTGACGTTGGTATTCTTTTAGCTCGTCTGTTGTTTCATCAATTCGACCTTGTAAAACTTGAAAAGCTAATGCTTCTTTAGCAATATCATTACGTAAATTTGTTGCTGCGACACTATTCTCACCCTGTGCGTGTTTGACCTCGTCATATCTACGATTCAAACCATTTAATACCGCACTTTGTTGTGTCATAGTTGCTTTCAACTGACTTATCTTAGCTTTGTAATCGTCTGCAGTTTTTTCAGACTGTTTAAATTTTAATGAACTCATTTTTAATTCGTTGTTCATATCTTCTAAACGTCTTTTAGCTTCACCTAATGTTAGATTTGTTTCAGAGTTTTCAAGTCTAAATTCATCGTATTCATTAGTTGTACTATCAATTTGATTTTTAAGATTAGTAAAACTAATATTTTGTTTTGCTATTTCATTTTTTAAGTTTTGTGCTTGTTGTGATGTTTTACCTTGTGATAAAGAAACTTGATTATATTCATCTTCAAGTTCTTTAATAATTTGTATCTGATTAGATTGGACAGTGGTTAAATTTCTTAGGTGATTTTTATAATCGTCTGATTCTTTTGAAGATTTATTGAATTCTGCATTGCTTTGTCTTAGTGAATTAGATAGTTCTGATATACTATTCTTCGTATTATCAATAGCACTGTCTAATTTTCGCATAGCAACTGCTGATTCTGAATTTTCTTCTTTATAATCGTTAAAAGACGTTTTAGTTTTACTTAATTGTAATTCTAATTGTTTGAAAGCTAGTTGTTCTTTAGATATTTCCCCACGTAATTCTTTAGCTTCACGACTGTTTTCGCCTTTTAAGTCAGAAATGATTTTTAAATTGTCGTCAAGTTGTCCTAACTGTTTCTCACTTTTATTTAATGATCCCGTTAAACTGTCAATATGACGTTCATAATCACTTGTAGCCTTACTTGATTTTTCAAATTCTATCTGACTTTTCTTAACTTCGTTACGCAATTCATTAAGGTTCTTTTTAACATCATCAGTTGTTTTGCCAAACGTCTTTTGTTTTACTTGAACACTATTTAGTTCATCTTGATAACCGTTAAGTTGCTTTTTAGATTTTTCATAAGCTGCGTTCAAGTTTTGAAGTTTGATTTTTTGTTCGTCAGTAACTTCATTACTTTTGGCCATTTCTTTTTGTTGGTCTTGTAATTCTTTGTTGCGTTGTGCCATTAAACCTTCTTGTAACTTGATCGCACGGCCTAAATCAGTTTCTTGTTTTGCTAACGATTCGGCGCTTACTTCGTTTTGTTTCATTTCCTTACGTTGATCACGTAAAGATTTATTGATTGCTTTTAAGTTACGTTCTATCGTGGTTTTGGATGCTTTCAGTGGGTCAACATCCATCGACACCTCTGCACTTAAATTAAAATCTGCCATTCTCTCACCACCTTTTTTATAACATCGCCATCATTTCTTCTGGGCTTAATGCACCAGATTTAGCAACTTTTGATGCTTTTTTCTTACGTTTCTTAGTAGAGAAGTATTTATTGAAGTCCTCCATAACGATTTGGTCTACTTCGTGAGGCTTGTATTGTGCATCCTCGATAAAGTGACGATAAACTTCGTAAATATCTTCTACGACTTCGCTGGCTGTTTTGTCTTTGTTGTACTCGCTTTTTTTGTCGACTTTCCCGCGTCATTACTAGCGAAGATTTTGCTATAAGTTTCAGGTAAAGAATTTTCAACTTCTAATCCGTCAAACACTTGATCTACAGTGAATTTTTCATCGAATACTTTTACCAATAAGTTAGCGAAAGCGTCGTACACTTCAAATGTTTCTAATGATTCATCTTTTTCAGTTTTCTCTCTTAATTCTTCAATTTCAGATTCGAAAGCTTTATATTCTTCTGTTGCTTCAACTTTTTCTATTTGTTCAAATAGTTGTTCGCGTTCTTCATCTGTTTCAGCGTCTGCTACTTTTTCTTCTAACTTTTCATATTCGTTCAAAATTTTACGGTGCTTACGCATTACAAGTTGTGCTTCATTCACAAAACTAAATCCACCCTGTAATTTTTCTTCAAATTCTGCTTGTGCTTTCATTGCACCTAAATTTAATTTATCTTTTACAAACTGCTTGTTTTTACCATCGATTTTTAAAGTTATTTTAGCCATATTTTTATAAGCTCCTTATAAGTTATTTTTTGTATACAAAAAATAGGCGACCGGTTAAAGTCGCCTTAAGTCAATTTATGCTGCTGGTTCTTCATTAGGTTCAGTTGGTGTAGTCGTCACTTCACCATGAATCGCTTTGTAAAATTCTTCTTCACTAAAATCAGGGTCTGCACTGTGAATACGAGCGAATACTAATTTATCTTCTTCACGTTGCATGAATGACCCTTCCATTTCAATTTGGTCTTGTTGCTCTGGTGAATCTTCCATTGTAGAAGCACTTGTACCAGGAATGTTGAAGTTACCACGAGTTAAACCGTAATAAATGAATGATCCATCATTACAACGATACTTCCAAGTTGCTGATACATAAGGAGGTACCATATCAGATGTGTACATTTCAATTCCTTTGTCATTTTTAACGCCCAAAATTTCGTTACGTTCTTCTTTTGTTAATTCCATTAAGTTAGCTGTTAATGTTGCACCTGTAATACCACTGAATAATGATAATTTTTTAACCCCATCTGCGTATACTGGTTCGTTACCTTGTTCTAACTCTAATTCGATTTCTTGTAATCCCGGAACGTCTTTTAATTCTCCCGCTTCAAAACCATTACCTTCTTGCTTACGAATTTTAAAACCTTCACATGTAATTGCTACTTTTTTATCTGCCATAATTTATTTCTCCTTTTTAGTTAAAATAATGTTGAAACTAAGCATTTGGTTATAAAGATTGAAATCTTCATCTTTGCTAAGCTCTCTTTCAAAACAAATGCCGTTGATGCTCTCGATAATTTCAACCACACGTTCATTGATTGAATGAACATCACTGATTGACTTACCAAAGGTTTCAACGGCAAATAAATAACGATAATGACCACTGCCACCATCGTTTTCTAATGCATTGCCATTCATGATTTCAGTCAAGCGCATGAATGGTGCTTCTTCAGTTTTTTGATAAGATTCGGGTATTTCAAACGTGTATATTAAAGGCTGTTTAGAGCTTGTTTTACGGACTTCATTCATCATTGATACCAACTGTTCATCTTTACGTAATACGTCCCACATACGCACGATAGGGTGCCTAGTCAACGTCGAATACCTTTTCCATAGCCTGACGATAAATTGCTAGTATTGGACCCTTAGCTTGTTCGTGAGATTTACGTAAAAAATGTTGTGGTGGTTGGCCAACTGTACCTCTAACTTTTGTACCAACGTCTGGGAAATGGATATACCAACCAGATTCTTTACGTGATTTACCCATTTGATAACCAACTTCTTTTTTAGGATAAGATTCGTCACGTTGGAAGTTAGATATTTTGGTAACGTCCCTAGCATGTTTACTATGCGTTTGCCTATCAGATACTGGTGTATTTATTTTCAGAATGCCTTCATAAGTTCTGGACGCATTAGTAACAGCTTTTTTAGCTTGTTTCTCGCTTTCCCATATCAACTTATTGAGTTTGTCTGAAATATCCTTATCGGAATCTCTACGTTTTGTCATTCAACCACCTCACATTTCAACTGTTGGCGTTCCATATCTTGAAAGTCCGTTTCAATAGTTTTAATTTCATATTTCTTGCCTTTAAATTCCACAAATAATCCCGAATGTATATCTGTTTGTTGTCGATAACGAATGATAAAAACTATCGTTTCACGTCTTGTGTCTAGGTCCTCATTTCTAAATTCTTTAATAGTCGTTTTTGACACTTCACAAAACGGAGTAGCGATAGTAGTAGGCGTTTCTTCGTACCCACCTTCATCATTAATCGTGTTCTCGACTGTATATATCTTTATTCTGTGTTTGAGTTTGCCGATTTCCATTTTGCATACTCACCCCTTAACGCTTGAATATGAGCTAGGGATGAACGTGCAATCTCAACTCTTTCAAACTGTGTAGTTGTAGAACGATTTTCGTAATTATGCCCAATTGTATTAAGTACAGCCAAATTAAAAAGGGCTTTTATTTCTTCGTTAGAATTGTAAAAGTCCTCGTTGGATGTGACAGCCCCTTTGATTTCTCTCTTAGCTGCCGGTAATAACATGTATTCAATTTCTTCATCGTCATAATCTACGTCAATACGTATTCTATTCTTAATATTTTCTAACGTAAGCTCATACACATGTATCACCTACTTTTTATCTGAACGTTTTAAAAAAGGACCGTCAAAACCATTTGCTTTTAAAGTTTCTTCAACTTCATCAGCACGTTTAACAGTCATTTCTACCTCGTCATTTTTCTTTAACTTTTTGTCTAACTCTAAATCTTTATAAGGTTTAACAACTTTATATTTAGCCATTCATATCCCCTCCTATTATGCTTGTGGTTCTGAACCTGTACCTAAGTCGCCAGCAGTGCCAGTGTAAGTAATGAAACGACCAGCTTCTTCTACACCTTTTTTAACGTCGAAACGCATATAAGCTGCTAATACTTGACCGTAGATTTCATTTTCAACCCATTTAACAGAAGCTTGTTTACGGTCTGCAAAGAATACTGCGTATTTTAAGTCGCCGATAAATGCTTTCTTATCGCCTTTCGCACCAAATAATTCATCTTTGATAATGAATACTGGACGTCCGAATAACACTGTACCTGTTGGGCTTGTAATGTCTTGTTTTAATAGGTATTGACCGTTTTTGTCTTTCAATGTATCTAACGCTTGATAGAATGATTGAGATACAACTAATGAAAGATTATATGCAGGATCAATATCCACATTGATGATAGCTTTGATGTCATCTAAGTTTGCAGTGTTAACCGCTTCGAATGATTTCATTACATCTGCAATGTATTTGTTAGTTGTGTTAACCGCTTGGCGTGCATTATTTTGTGCAACAATGTTTGCTAAATTAGCTTCTGAATCGTCTAATGATTCTTGAGACACTGGAATTTGCCCACGATAAGTCTTAACTTTGTAGTCAATGTCAGTGAATTTTGGTTTAGCAAGCTCTGGGTTTTTCTCTAATTCTTCCACACTAACCATTGTTTCTTGTGCTGGGTTTAAAATTGGGTGTGATCCAGCAGCAGTTGTTACTGGTTGTACGTTAACGAATTTTTTCAAGTCAACGAATGTTTCAGGTAATTCTTCTGGTTGGTATTTAATATCTTCCGGAATGATTGGTTGTGCATCTACCGATTTAACATTGTCACGTTTAGCACCTTTTGATTTTAGGTACTCAACGAAACCTTTCGCTTCATCTGATAGTTGATTCTCTTTGTTTTCTAAAATTTTTCTCGCCATAGAACGTTTGCCCCCTAGTTTCTTTTTCTTTTCTTCTTCTAATTCTTCTGATGTTTTTTCTTCAACCGGCGTTTCCGGCTTTTCTTCCGGTACTTCCTTCTCGTCTGCTTTAGTTTCTTTGTCTTGTTCCGGTTGCTTTTCTACTTTTTTATCTTCCGCAGGTGATTCAGCGTCCGGTTTTTCGTTTTTTGCTTCTGTTTCTGTTTTTTCTTTTGGTGCTTCTGCATCACCACTGATTTTTTCTTCAGCAGATACAGAATCAACAATTTCCTTTTGCTCGTTATAAGTATCTTTTGCTTGTTGGATTTCTTCCTTTAACTTACGAGCTGTTTCTACATCACCGTTATTAACGGCTTTTTGTGCTTGGTCAATTAAGTCGTTAATCGACTTTGCTTGTTCTTGTAAAGTAGCCATATAGGTATTGCCTCCTTATTAATTTGTTGAAAATTGGCATAAAAAATAGCCTACGAATCAATTCGTAAGCCTTCCAATTCAAACTCAATTTTCATTTTTTCCAGTTGTTTGTATTTGTCTAATCCTTTAGCTCTTTGGCCAACTGCAACCGTTGTTTCTTGATACGCAGGTATCGTTACAATACTTACTTCAATCAGTTCATCAATTTTGTTGATAGTTTGTACATATTCACCGTTAATGTTTGACCACGTACGAGCTGTATCATCATTAGGTGGTAAGGTAAAGAAAAAGCTACATTGATTAACATTACCAGCTTTGATATTTTCGTATATATCTTTAGCATATGATGTGTTTGGTAGATAGCATTTAAAATACAACCCTTTTTGATCTAGTGATAGCTCTAAAGTACCAGCTTGTGTTCTTCCTACAACTTGATTGAAATCATGATTGATTAAGCACTTAACATCCGATATATCTACTTCGCTTAGTGCATTCGGATTTATAATTTCTTTAAACCCTCCTAAGTCGTCGCTCATTGTATCGAATATAATCGCATAACCTTCAACAACCATTTCTTGTTGCCCAGTATCAATTTCACTGTTCGGCATTCGGTTCACCCCCTTTTTGTAGGGAATCGATGTTCTTCTGAACCTTACTGTTTTGATAAGCTGCCAAGTCCTCCAAATAAATACTGTTCAAGTCGGCTAGTGGTTTATCACCACCCGGCAATGGCTCTCTGCCAAATTCGGCACGTGCTTCGTTAAGCGTAAGTATTTTCTTTTGGAACAGTTGTGTTACACGTTCCAACTTAATCTCTGGATCACTATCAATTAATCGTGATACGTCATAATCGAGTGTGACTTCGTATGGCGCTTGTACAAATAACTTTTCTTCTATTTCAGCGTTCATCATTGAAAAGATTGGATATAAAGTGTTTCTATAATACTCAATACCGGAATCTTTAAGCGATGTATTAACTGTTTCGATACCCAACTTACTCATTGGCAGTCCAAAAGCTTTAGCAACCTGTTGTGTACTAAACTTGTAACTGTTTAAGAAGTTCAATACTTCGGTAGGCACTTGCAGACGTTCAAACTTCATTGTGTCATCTAAGGCAATAAATCCACCGTTATTACTTAATTGACTATCAGCGAAGTTGCGTTTCATTTCTGCTAATTCTTCTTCGTTAAAACGACCTTCTTCATACGTTAATATAGAGGTTGATGTACCACCGTTTTTAAAGAAGTCATCTAAGAAACGTTTGCTGCCCATTGATATGCCGATCTCATTAGCGAGAGAGAACAGTGGACTATAACCATTGAAACCATCTAGCGAGAACATTCTAAAATGCAACACATCTTCCACATCTAATTGAACGTGGCCATCTAATTCATCAATGTAATGATATTTAATATGGTCATCTATTTGTTGGATAGATGTCGCACTATTCTGCATGTGGTATAACTCAATAGGTTCACCTTTGTCATCACGCACAATTTCAATGTACGAGTTGCCATTTAAAAGCATATTAGCAACAATAATGTATTTGAAGTGCCATGCGTCTAAATATGGATTGGGTCGTTTGTTCAATAGTTTAAGTATCTTCTTGTCAGCGTCTAAATAACTATCACGATCATTAAACTTAATACTGGTTGACGCAATATCTTTAGAAATAATATCAATAGCCGTAAATACATCACTATTTTTAAGTGACTGTATGCCCGACCACGCTATTCCACCAACGCCACCAACTTCCGTTAGCATTCGTAACGTGTTCTTATCCACCGATACGTTGTTACTACGTTTGAAACCGTTAAAATTAAATACTCCCATTATCTATTTCCACCTCCCTTCTGGAATGGTTGGTCAATAGTCATGGCCAATCCTGTTAATAACAGGCCACCTATAATAAAACCTAGAGGCTGCCACGCTAAATAAGCACCATAAGCGATTGATAGAACGCCTATAAGCACAAATAGGATAACTAATATGTCTTTGGTTAATTTCACGCATACACCCCCCTTAAATTGCGTTATAATAAGTTTATACAATAGATACTGTTGCGTTAGGTAACATTAACACCTCATAGCCATACGCTTTCTTAAATTTTTCTCGAATATCCTCTAAAACTTCATCTTCATATGCAATCGAGTCATAACCCAATAAAACAATACCTTTACTTTCATCAATAAATACTTTCATATACTCTTGCATTATTATTCTCCCCCTTAAATGAACATTGGTAATGCTCGTTTTTTCTCCCATACATGTTCGCTTGCTATTACATAAGCAAATATTGTGGCCATGAGTGGATCTATTTTTTCTCTGTTCATTTTCTTTTCAATCATCACTGCATCATTCACGTTTTTAGCAACTGCATTTTTTACTGCAATGTCTAACAACGGATTTTTATGATGCTTAATTTCTTCGTTGATAACTTTGAATCTAAAATCGATATTAGGATTAGATAACGTTTGTTGACCTTGCCTTATTTCGATTAAATCAAAGCGCCAATTTCTTTTTTCAATTTCTGGCAAGTAAGTGTGAATAGCATACGGGTCATAACAAATAGCTTGTACATCTAAATTATTATCTCTAACATAATTTTCGATGTAATCTAATACTTGTACTGGATTTATAAGTCCTGTACGCAAGTTTGTGATTGTACAATAGCCTTGTTGTTCTATTTGCCGGTAATCAATCAAATCACGCTCGATTTTGCCTTGTAAACCACCTTTAGTAGCCACAAATGAATGTGAAGTAACATAATATTTTTTATTAGGTTCGTCTAAATGTATAAATGATACTGCTGTTAAATCATCTGCACGTGATAAATCTAGTCCAACGTATGTTTTTGTACCTTTGATATTGAATTCTGTTTCGTTTTTCTTCCAATCATCAAAGTTTAAGTAACTTTCTTCGCTTGCTTGCATCCAATAATTGAAGTTTTTAACTAACACTTTAAACATTGTGCCTTTTTGTACTGCTTCATCAACACGTTTTTGCAAGAATGTTTCTATTTGTTCCTTTAACTCGTCTGATTCGTTAATAAGTGGGTTGGATTTCGCCCACATTGAACGATCTTGCCATTCATCTTCACTGTCCTGTTCATAAATAACTGCGAAATATTCTTCATCTTCGTATGTTTCTTCCAATATTTCTTTTGCATATGGCCATTCATCTGTATACATTGGTGCATTAAGGTTGAAACCAGCAGTAGAGATAATAAATATCATCGATTGAAGCAAGTTACCTTGCCCAGATTGGATAAGTTCTATCATTTCATTCGTTTTCGCTGCATGATATTCATCAATAACTGCCAAGAATGGTTCAAAACCATCAACTGCACCTGTATCACGAGAAAGAGGCATAACATACGAGCCGTCTTTTAAGTTTTGCAATAATTCACGCACTTTTTTGACATCTTTTTTTATTTCTGGGACCTGCGATACAAAATACATTAGTTGTTTAGCAACCATGTTAAAAACAATACTAGCTTGTTTCTTGTCATTTGCAGCAGTAAATAATTGGCGACCTTCTTTTGGCTCGTTATCGAATAAGAACGAATAAAGGACAAGCCCTGATACTAAAAGCGACTTGCCTCCTTTTCTCGCTAACGATATAAATGCTTTTTTGTATCTTAAATAGTCATCTTCCGTAAACCAACCACGAACATTGGCCACAATAAACTTTTGAAACAACGCTAACTTATGAAACTTACCTTTTGTATCAGGCAAAGATTCCATAAATTTGATTACCTTTTTAGCACGTTTAGGCTTGTACACATAAGGAAAATCATCATCTTCGATACTTCGTTTAATATCTTTTAAATGACGCACACACGCAAGCTTAGTGTCCTTACAAGTGGTAAATGTACCAGATAACACCATAACGCAATATTTATACGCATCATCTTTGTATTCATCCGGTATATCAAGTAATTCTTCATATTCTTTTGCAATTTTTACGCTAGTCATCGTCATCAACACCGAATTCATCGTATACAGACTTGCGTACTTGGTTTTCACTAGGTACAACTAACTTCATACGTGAATCAATTGTCATTCCTAACGACCCGCACAACGTTTTTAACTCTTTCAAACCGTCCATATAGTTAAAATATTGTGGCGTGCGTTTCGTACCTTCTTCGTTTATTGAGCCAAAAGTAATGATATGTTGATATGCTTCATCTGTTAAAGCGACTAATTGACAGTAACGCTTAATTCTATCGTAATCTAACTCTGCAATAGGCAATTGTTGTAATAAAGGCACAACACGTTGCCATTCTTTTTTGCCATCTTCTGTTAGATCGTCTGGAATGTTCTCAACGTTAATTTTGTCGAATTGTTCTAATCCATTTTCACGTAATTCTTGTTGTTCCAATTCTTCTTTATTGTGATTTCCAACTTTAGCTGCGTTTAATTTTCTTGGTCTAGCCATTTTTACACCTCCAATTGCCTAAACAGTCATGATTTCGATTTATAGTTTCTAGAATTTGGGTACAAAAGAGTATCGAGCGATTACTTTAATTGTGCAAAACATAACCCGTTGATTGACCCACCCCCTTTAAATATTATATTTTATTTTTATATAATACCTAGCGTATTTTATGTTCTATCCGGTTATGACATGCCGTACACACAGTGATCAGGTTATTCATATCCAATCTTCGTTTCCAATCATCTTTCAATTCCACAATGTGATGTACCATCAGACGTTTATCATTCACAATACCTTGCTTCAAACACTCTTGGCACAGGTACTTATCACGCAATAGCACTCTCTTACGTTTAGAACGCCATGCAGACGATTGGTAGAACTCTGTATACTTACTATCCTTACCATAACGAACGCTTGCATTGTACCTCTTACTGTTCCGTTTGCGTTCGTCGTGTAATTGGTCTTGTGTCAACGTCTTGTTGCCAATACGAACCTTTGGTTCCATGAATGACAATCAATCAACTTCTTTCATTTGATATTTATTTATTTTTATTTAATTTTGTTTTGTTAAATTTGTTTTGTTAAATTGAAATTCATTTTGTTGTTTAGAAATAATAAAAGACAAAACGAAATAAGAAATTATAATCTCAAATCATTTTGTCTTTAACTTTAGAAATTGTTTCATCAATCAAATGCAAATTAATCTAATAAAGTTTATGATCAATAAAACAATTCTTTTAATATTCAATTGTAAAGAAACAACAAACAAACTTTATATTCTAATTATGATTTAATGTTTCAATTAATCTTTATGAACTAATGAAACCTTTTAATATATATAAATGAATGTTCATTGTTCTATCTGTCACACACTCAATGTATAAGTGATGACCTTAAAGTATGTGACCTAAACTATGTGACCTTAATTAGTATGACCTTTAATCCCCACCTTAATAAGCAGTGTCCTTTAATATGTGTGTCCTTATTGTGTGGGTCATTAAGATTAGGTGCATACAAAAAGACACGCTACAAAAGTAACGTGCCTCATATAATATAGTATTAAGTTTACATACCTACTGAATAATAACCTCACCTCTAAAGCTACCATCCAGATTTCCTATGCATATATTATATAACGTATTAATATCAAACGCCTATCATCGTTCGATGTGTTCGATTGGTTCGATGTGTTCGTTTCGTACACTAATCGAAATGACCTTGCTGTGCGTCCATGTATACATTCACTATCTCATTCAGACATCCATAAAATGTCGACTTGCTTTTAATCTCCATAAGGTCCATGACAGTTTTATGTTGTGTGCCTAATTTAATCATCTGTAGAATGTGGTAGTTCATTTCATTAGTTATATGTTCCTCGTACTTATCAATGAATTCTATCTTCTCTATCAGTTTAATGTTTCTTCTCCACGCTTTGTTTCTGTTCATGACCTTAAGTAATACTTTGTCACCTGTTTGTCCTTTAGCTTTAGGCATAGCAGATTCAACACCGTATTGTGCAACCGAAGTACTATCTGCATCATAAACTTGCGACGTTACAATGTTGTTCATCCACTTATAATTGTCTATCATTTCTCTTATATCTTCACGTGTATACATGCGATACCTCCCAGTTATTGTTTAAATATATGCCTACAATATATGCATTGTTTCCTAGATACTTTCATTTTAATATGATTTACTTCTTGCACTTCCGCTTTAGTCATATTATCTAATTCTTTAAGGGTATATATCTTCATTTTTCGAATTTTTTCTATATCGGGAATATATCTATTTTTAATCGTTCTAAATGTTTCACAATTATCACACCATTCCCACGTAAATCTTTTAGGATAGCTATGCATATTCCCCACACCTACTTCATACGTTTATCTAACTCATCTTTAATCTTGCGTATATCTTCATCGTCCAGCTCTCTCTTAGGCAGGTCCTTTTCAAATATTGTGTATAACAGATAACCGACTTCATACTCTAACGCGTTTATCTTTGCGTCTTTGATGGCATTGTATATAAGCGTGAGTATCGCAATACAACCTAACACGATTGTTGTTATTATCCACAAATTATTCACACTCCATATAGCGCTTAAAGAATTCATTTTTACTTATAACATCCCATGATGTTGGCCCATAAATATTTTCATCGTTTCCAAAGTTGTTCCACTTATAGAATATTGTACCTGGATCTACTGGCACTGATTTTTCACTTGAGTTAAAGTGATTCATTAACAAATACTCTGTGCCATCTATACGTGTAAGTAATGGTTCTGAACGTCCAATGAATTCACAAACTTCTTCAAAATTTTCTCTACCTTTAAACTCAATGTATTCAATTTCATCTGGTCTTTTAACAGCTTTTTTTATCATATTACTTCTCCTCCTCATAATCTTTAGGTACCATATCTTTCGCTTGCATACGACAAATAATTTCGTACGTGATCTCTTTACTTAGTTCATAGAGTGCGAGTGTTAATAATAGTTTGAGTATTTGTTTCATTGGTCACTGTCCTTTCTATACATAAAAGCTTTTAACGCTCTACTAATAGGACCGTTATTAAAACTAGATGGTACTACTTCCAATAATCCTTTAAGTTTCCTTACTTTCTCTTTCGCATCTTCCTTATTCTCTGCGTCCACTACAATGAACTCCTCATTCTCTTTAGCTCTAGTTGCATCCAGGAATATTTCACCTGTTGTGTGGTGTATTTTGCGTACTAGGAATTGCATAGCGTCACTCCTTAAAATATTTAGCGATTAATCTTTGTAACTCTGCTTGTTCTGCATTAAGTTGAACCCAATCTACTTCCCGATCTTCTGAATACTCATCGATATTACTTGATTTATACAAATATCTTTGTTCCAACAAATAATCAAATAAACCTTGCTTACTCTTAATATTCAATATATCCTCGTCGATATCTGGATTGATAAGCTTACGTTCTCTTTCTCTTTTCTCACTAAGCTCTGCACGTAGACGTATACCTTCTGTTATCAATTCATATTCTTTTGGATTGTTGTAATACACTTTGTAATTTTCAGATCTTTTTTCTTGTGGAATTTTTTCCATTACTCTGTTGAATTTCTTAATGTTTTCATCAGTATTCATCACTATTATCCATTTGTCCTTATTACTGAATGAAATTATAGGCGTTTGTTGCATACGTCGTTTTTCTGATTCGATAAAATCATCTGTCCACATAACACTCACTCCTTACCTAATATTATTCGTACACGTTCAACGATGTCTTTAGTATCCTGTTGATCCGTATCCGCCTCTGTCTGATTCTCGCTCAAAACTTTCCACCTCTGTTATTTCTGGTAAAGCTACACGCTGTACAACTAACTGTGCTAGTTTCTTACCTTTGTCTACTGAAATTGGTCGCTTGCCAATATTATCCACAATAATACCTATACTCTTATGATATGAATTATCTATTGTGCCTAACTGTACTCTTAACTTGGTCTTAGCAGTCACGCCACTTCTAGGCCTAACCTGCGCCTCATATCCTTCATCTAAATGAATTGCAATACCTGTATCGATAATTGCAGTTTCACCTGGATCTAGCGACTTAGCTTCACATGTAAATAAATCTAATCCGCTGTCACTAGCGTTTGCTCTATATGGTTTGATTGCATCTTCATGATTGCGTTTGAATATTAGTTTGTTCATCTACTTAACCCCCAATTGATCTAACTTACTTCGATATTCTCTATACATCAAACTGCCTTGATGCAGTGTTAATTTATAATCTATGAGCTTTCTAAACTGTTTCAGTAATGCTAGTTGTTCTGCGTTTTGTCGTTCCAATCGTTTATTATTCGCACGCAAGACGATTAAATCATCCACACAGTGTTGATAAGCTTTTTTGTATTGGTCGCGTTGCTTTTTTACTTTCTTCAACCTTGCATCCATAACACTGACATGAAATTTCGTTTCTGAATTCATAATTAGCACTCCTTATTGATTAGGTAATCCGTAACTCATACATTCGTTGTACAATTCATCTTCTGCAATCGCTTTTTTAAGTTCATCTATGACAATGCTTATTTCGTTATGGCTCATATTTTTGATTTCTTTTTCTGTATAATCTTCTGCACCATATTGTTCTTGTAATAATTGAACATACTTTACTTGTTTTTCTGTAGCCACTAGCCATCACTCCTTTATAAAATTGAGATCATTATATACGCTAATAAATTCACTACGACCCAAAAGGAAATAAACCAAACAACATCATTGTTCACTAATTCACCAGCCCTTTCGCCCCATTTAATATTTCCCTGTTATGTTCCTTGTCCTCTGGCAACACTGCCATGACAATACTACGTGGATTTACAGAGTATAAATACCCGCGAACTCCCCAATCTCTTAGTAGCTTTGCCATTTCGACAGTATTCCTGCCTTTAGTATCGAGTTTGTATTTAACTTTGATAGTGTTTGATAGGATCATTACTGCAGCTCTCTTTTAAGCTGTCTAGCTATATTAATTAAGTTATCTAATTGTTCTTGTTTAGTTGGTTTATAATCTTTATCCGAAACTAGCAACTCATTAATTTCTATGTTGAAGTAGTCGCATAATTTCTCTAATGTAGAAAATTTGATTCCTTGTGCGTCATTACGCATTAGTGATAGTAATGTAGGTCTAGTAATACCTGTAGCATTAGCAATATCGGTTTGTGTAACCTCGTGGCGTTCTATTAAATCTTTTAATGTACACTTAATCATCTACTTCACATCCCAATTCTCAAACGCTCTTTCGATATACCATCTAGCTTTTTCCACATCTTCTTTACCATTCTTGTGCGGGCTGCGTGCAAGATACTTAATCGCATTACCAATGTGATAAGCTACATTAGGATTGTAGTGCTTGGTTACTTGCTCTATAAAATCTATAACCTCTATCTCACCATAGTTATAATGTGAAGGACTGTTGACGTTATCCTTACGCTTACGTTGTTGTAAATCATTGGATTGTTTATCCAATCCCATACGCTCCGTCTTATTTTCTATCTCTTTCGCCCACACCTCAAAATCGTTGAAGTCTGTGATTTCATATCTGTGTTTAGGTAGCGATTCGACAATTGCATAATTTCCTTTATTATCAATCTCAACCACTTTACCTATCACACGCATACCACTGCTATATTTGCTTGCACCTAAGTCATTCACAACAACGTAGTTACCAATTTTTAAATCACTGATGTTCATCTAACGCACCGCCTCTGCTTCTATTTCTTTAATACTCACTTTTTCAACTACTATTTGATTTGGCCCAGCTTCTCTTTTAGTTAATGAACTTGCCATTCGAGCAAATGTACCTTCTGTAATATTCATCTTCGCTTGTATTTCTTGTCTAGTACCGGCACAAATCACTTCGTCGCCTTTATAAACAACATATTCATACATGTGTGGACGTCCACTTGGCATTTTTATTCACTCCTAAACTAATTGTTGATTGCCATATTTATCTTTTTTAAGTTTTGCAACTAAATTATTTTTAGATAATTCCTGAAACCACTTACTACTACATTTCGCATCCTCAATCATTTGCAGTCGTTCCTGTTCCTTACGTTGTTTTTCTTCCGCTAATGCTCGCTTGCGTTCTTCACGTTCTCTGTCCTCACGCTTTAATCTAGCTAATCCTTTTTGAACTTCGTAATCTCGAATGTATTTACGGAAGTGTCTCTTGCCTTTTACAATCTGCTTCTTAATCGTACCGTTGCTTATTCCAGCCATCACAGCTTCTTTATAATCTTCAACTGGCACTAATAATTCTTTGTCCCCGTCTATAATCAGGAAACAAATTTCACCTTGTTTATCTTTCACACGTTTTAATCTCATCTCAATAACCCCTATCTATAATTTTTACGTCGTCAAACTCTAATGGTTTTGCGTCCATGTAATCTTCTTTTAATGTCCACATCTGATCGTGTATCTTATCAGCAGCAGTATTATCGTCGTCTTCGTGATTAACATACACTTGCTTTTCAACATAGACTTTATAGCGAATAGTCGCTGTTTCTTCATCCATTTAGGTCACCTTCTATAATTTTGATTGCATCATCCACACTGCGGGCTACTCCGTATAAAACAGGCTGTGTTTCAATGAAAGTTTTAAACCTTTCTTGTTCAGGTCTTAATCTTCCTTTATCTGTTTTAACTTCTATAAATATAATTTTGCCATCTGTTTTCCGAAAACCTACTGTATCGGGAAATCCTTTAGGAAATAATTTGATTATTCTGTTATCTTTCGTCTGTACTTTTCCAGCATTTGCTCTCCAAAGTCGATGACCTCTTTTATTAGCAGCTAGTATTATTTGATTTTGTATTTCTTGCTCACTCATGAGTACCTCCCTAAAATGTGGAATAGTTGGAAGGGTTGGTTTTTGAAAAGTGGAAGGGTTTGTTCTTACTCTCCCAACGGTTACAAGCAAAATGGAAGGGTTTGAGCTATTTTTACTAAAGTATTTATATATATATTTATTATTTTTTATTATTTAAACTTTTAGAAAAACTATTCCAACTATTCCAAAATAAAAATAAAAGTACTATAAACCCTTTGGTATCAACGGTTCAAGTAGTGGAAGGGTTGAAAGGCAAACTATTCCAAAACCCTTCCATAACTATTCCATTTTTAAAATTTCAATCTAATTAAATGAGGATTATAATCTTGTTCTAAATTAACCCCATAATATTTCACACCATTTGATGTTTTCTTTGTAAATTTGTTAGACATTTCTTTACCAAATTTTGTGCTACTCATTCGATGTTGATTATTTTCTTTAGCCCAATTATCATAAGCTTCAAATAAAAGACTAGCTTTAATTTTTTCATCTGGTTTAACAATGCAACATTCATCAATAAACGCTGCAATACTGTCCATTTCAGTTCTATATTCATCTCTCTGCTCTTTGATTATTTTAGGTTCGGATAATCCTATACGTTGCCATTCGAGGAAACCATCTACACACCAACGCATAATTGCTGGTAATTCACGTTTTAACTTTCTAGTTAAGTCACGATCAATCTCATGAAGTGGTATTTGCTTATCAAAAGGAATGATTACAAAACGACGCCAAATACCTTCATCTCTCCCTCTCACATATGGTTTATGGTTAGTTGCCATCCATAGTTTAAATTGAGGTGTAAATTCAAATTCATTTTCGTATAACTTGCGTGCCGATACTCTATCTCCACCAGTTAATTGTTTAAGTAAACCTTCGTCAAAACGTTCACCTTCGTTAGGTTCTGTAGTAGTTACTAATCTTGCACCGTCTAACTTTGCAATTTCTGGTGATGCGTCTGAATTATTCTTACTTGCCATAATTGCTTGTGGTTGTATATTCGTTGAATAGTTACCAAATACTTCATTCAAAATGTCTAAAAATACTGATTTACCATTGCGTCCGTTACCATATAAAACAAATAGTACTTGCTCTGATGTATGGCCAGAGAGAGAATAACCTACTGCTCTCTGTATGAAGCGTACAAGTTCTTGATTGCCAAGAAATATATCGTCTAGGAATTCATCCCATTTAGGACAATCGGCTTTATCTGTGTACTCTACGTTCGAAATTTTAGTAAAATAATTGTTTTTATCGTGGTCTGTTAATTTACCTGCTTTTAAATCCACAAATCCGTTTTGAACATTAAATAAATTAAAGTCATTATCAAATGTTTCATTAGTGACTGGTAATAAATGTTCGCACTCTTTCATCATATTCACTTTCTTGTTATGGTTACGTGAATCTTTCCAATGTCTGTAACGATACTTTTCCATGTCCTCTTGATCCACACCATCAGCTAGGAATAATTTTTCGTTTTTCATATTTTCTACAACTTTATCTGCAAGTATTTTCATTCGTCCAGTATCGTCATATTTCCAACGTTTACCGTCGTAATACATCCATGTGTTCGAAGTATAGTTAAAACGAATATTCTCTCCAAACAAATCTTTGAGTCTTTCAGCATTACCTGTATCATCATATGAATAACGCTTATCCTTTTTAGCTGGTTTAACATCTTCTTCCATTACAAATATTTGAAAATCTGTATCAGTGTTTTCTGGCACAAATTCATTTTGACAACTCTCGATTGCTCTATTAATTGTCATATCGCCATAAGTATAATCACCACGTTGTTCATCCCATTTATCACGATAGAGATTAGATTTACGGAAGATGTCATCCATTTTTTTAGGATCTCTTGCGGTCCAAAATGCTAAATCATTTGCAAGTGCCATATCTGCTTCTGATTGAGAATCGTAAAATTGCGTCCAATCACCCTCGTATAATGTTGTAAAGCGCAAACTGTTTTTAGATTTTTTTGCTATATCAATAATTTGTTCAACTGATAAATCATTGCCGAAACCTGTTGAAGTATTTAATTGTTTGGTTTCTTTTTCGTGACTAGCAATATATTTATTGTGTAGGAAATTAAGTTGACCGTATTCATCTTCACTTATACCGTTATATCCTCCGATATGTTTACCGGTCATTGTAAAGAATCTACCCGTATCATAAATTTCTACGTTGCCACGTCTACGACCTCTTGGTGGTAATTCACCTTTAGTAATTAAATGAATACCTGTCCCAGATGGTGATATTTCAGCATATGTTTCTAGCACATTTATGAATTCACCAATTATATTATCTGTGTCGGGTTGTTCTAAATATTCTTCTATTTCATTTTCGACTTTATCTAAATCGATACCTACATATGGTGCTTTAAAGAAAAAACCTATACCATCATAATTAAGTGACTGGCTTGCAGCATCTTCAAAACTCACCCATGCAGATTCATCATTGGATTTTGCCATTTCATTAGTATTAGGGTTGTAAGGACGTTTAGTAAAACGCCCATTATCAACCTTTTCTATTTTGAAACAACACCAATGATCTAACTCTTTTAGCTCATATGGTATGTTGTCGTACACAGGTTAGCCCTCCTTAATTATTAAAACGGCATGTCGTCGTCATCAATACTGTTTATTCCTCCGGCAAATGGATTGCCACCGTCTTCTGTTTTAAATTTATGTGCAAGTTCTGGGAATTTTGTTTTCTCCCAACGTTTAACGTTTAGATTTTCGTAAGTTTTACCGTTATATTCTGATGTTTCATTCTTAACGGTCACTCTCACTGGTTTTCCTAAGAAGTCTTGGAATAATTCTTCAATAGATGAATATTGTTTACCTTGTTGTAATTGTGCAGCAGCCCCAATTGTGTTGAAGAAACGCATATCATATTTACCAGTTGCCTTCGCTTTCCAAATACGATGGAATACGATGTTATTTTTATATTTTTGATCAATGTCATTTCTAATTGTTAAGCGTACATCTGCAAATTCTGTACCTGATTGTGTTGCGTTTTCTTCAAATTTAGTAATCACTGTTTCGTAAGTTCCGTCTTGAATTCCACCGTCAAAAGTATCTTCCATGTTTAAAGTAAAGTTTGTCATTTATAATTCCTCCAATTGTTTTTCTAAAATTTTAATTTGTTCATCTACTGCTTTTTTTCTTGCTTTAATTGCGTCTTGTTTAGTGTCATATCGGCCTAAATTCATTTGTTTTCCGTTAACTTTTATGCTGGCTTGCCATTTGTTTCTATCGAACCTGACTCCTTTACCTTTTTTCAACCACATAATTTTTTTTCGTATTTTTGCTTTCTTAATTTCAGAATCTGTTTGTTTTTGTTTTTCTAAAACATAATGATTCATTTTAATGTGGTTTCTATCTAATTTTTTATATTTCTCATACTCATTAGTCATTAATGGGTTAATATATTTAATTCTGAAATCATTTATATACATAACTGCATCTTTAAAGTTTTCAAAAGATTTTGTTGTTATTTTTCCATGAAGCTCCACTTTAGCGAACCATCTATTATGAGAATTACTATAAAAAACGCCATTATAATCAGTTTTAGACGTTGATATCACAATGTTTTTAAAAGTATTTGTTGCTGTTCCATTTACAAAAAGTTTTTCCCTATTCTTTTTTCTAATTTTCTCATCTTTTAAAATATTAGATATTTGTTTTATATGTTTTTCGCTACCAACATATCCAGTTATATATCCATCTTTGAATTTCCAAGCTTCACCTTCGTGTAAATCACCTGTCTTTTTATTTCTAGCGATAACTATTTGGTGTCCTCTATTACTGCGTTTTCCAGTATCTCCAATAATCTCGTAATCTCCGAATTGTTGTCCTGATAAATCTTCCGGTTTACTCGCCATTTATAATCACCCCAACATTCCTAATCGTTTTGCCTGAACATAAGCCCATCCAGGCTTATATCCATTTTCTTTTGCTAGTTGATATAATTCT
>NZ_BDIZ01000016.1:0-83660 GCF_036245905.1 Sinorhizobium sp. KGO-5 | reverse complement strand
CCACCGCGCCAGCCATTTATAGCCCACATCGGCACTGATCCCGAACCGCCGGCACAGCTCCCGGCGGTTCGCACCCTCCGCCAGCGCCAGCCGCACAAATTCCTGCCTCTCTCCCATAACCGACACCTCTTTCCACGGCATGGACAACCTCCTCTCGAAGCCGATCCATGCCAGTATGAACGTGTCAGCCATCTCCCCGAACACCTGTCAGTCATGTGTCCGGGCTATACACTCGTCACAGGGATCCAGCAGCGCCGCGTCTGCGGCGCGGGAAGCGTTCTTTCAGCCCACGGACTTGGTCTGGCTGGATTCCTGTGACAAGCACAGGAATGAGGAAATCAAACAAGCGGCGGCGGTCGCACGAATCTTCAAACCCATGAGGCGGGCGATTTCGGCAGCCGACCATCGGGGTCGATGACGCCGAGACGCGGTTCTTGCGGACCGTTCCAACGCCAGAGCGCAACACAGGTGCCGCCGGGCGACATGAAGGATGGATAGATCACCCCATGGAAGTCGCGCGCCAGAAGCTCCGACTGGAGCCTGTGGGTCTCCGGCACCGCGCCCTTGTCGAGCGCATCACGCCATTCGCAGCGATGGATCGCCTCATCCACACCAAGCTCCACAAGAAGGCTGACATCCGTGAGGTCCGCGAGTCTCGCCCCCAGCAACTCGAGCTGCACGATCAGCGCCGGATGCTGGACGAAACCCTGATTGTATTCGGCCCAGGCGGTGGAAAGCTCGCGCGCGCCATAGATCGCAGGCACGCCGATCGGGTTCCAGCGGCCACCGAAGCGAGCAGCACCCGCGCCGGATAGCGGCATATGTGCCCAGCGTGGAACGAAGGCCCGCCAGAGCGTTATCGGCTCGACCGACTGCGGCAGTTCCGGCTCGGGCCGCGATGCGGGCGGAATGTGCTTCCTCATCCCGTCTTAAGCGTAGACGCCGGCGCGTACCGATTCGAGATAGGCGAGCACCTTGTCGGCCTTGCCTTCACCGACCAGGTCGAACGCCGTCTTGCCGGCCCAGCCGGGAATAGGCTGGTGCTTGAACCAGATGACGGCGCGGGCCTCGTCGCCCGCCATTTCGGAAGCCATGGCCAGGATGCGGACGACCTTGCTCAAGGCGCTGTCGACCTTCCGGGCGCCGGATTTCGCCGTCAGCGTATTGCGGGCGACACCGATCAGCTTTGCGAGTTCGGCGAGCGTGACGCCCAATCGGTCGGCGACCAGGCGGGCCGAGAGAAACGGGGAATGATCGTCCCCGAAACGGGCTGCAGGGATCTGGAAATCGAGGGCAATCATGAGAAATCGATCCTGTTTTGATCGGGTCCCTATAAAAATAGGATCGATTTCCCCTCGATTCAAGCTCAATCTCGGCTCATAGCCGCCAGGAGGGATTGCGCCGTTCAAAGAAGGCCGACACGCCCTCCCGTGCTTCGTCCGTTTCCCAGGTATCGGCAAGGTGCTCTATCGTCGCGGCGATGACGGCGTCGGTGATGGGAAGGCCCAGCGACCGCGCAAGCCGCTTCGCCCGCCCGGCGGCGCCCGGAGCCGCGACGAGATAGGCCGTCACCGCGGCTTCGACGGCTCCGTCCAGCATGGTGCCGTCGACGACCGTCGTCACGAAACCGGCGACCTTCGCCTCCTCCGCACCGAAGATCCGCGCCGACATGAACAGCGGCCGCGCCCGCGCCTCGCCTGTCCGGGCAACGACATAGGGGCTGATCGTCGCCGGGATCAGCCCGAGGCGCGTCTCGGTCAGGCCGAATTTGGCGCCGGAAGCGGCGATCACCGTGTCGCAGACGCTGATCAGCCCGACGCCGCCGCCAAAGGCGTTCCCATGCACGCGCGCAATCAGCGGCTTCGGCAGATCGTTCAGCGCCTTCAACATCATCGCAAGCCGCGTCGCCTCGGCGATCCGCGTCGGCCGGTCGGCGGAAAACTGCTGACGCATCCATTCGAGATCGCCGCCGGCACAGAAACTCTTGCCTTCGGCGTCGAGAATGACTGCCCTGATCGATGTGTCGGTTGCGAGCCGGTCTGCGATGGCCGTCAATTCGCCGATCATGGTTGCAGAAAGCGCATTGTGCCTTGCTGAGCGGGCAAGCGTCACCCGGGCGACGCCGCGCTGGTCGATGGCACAGCGGATCGTATCGAAGGTCATGCTGCGCTCCTCAGCGATAGTGCAAAAGCAGCGGCGCGCTCAAGTTTGTCCGAGTCGAGGCCGGTGGCAAAACCCCGCGCATCGAGAAAGGCGTTCACCGCAAGCGTATCGACATTGCCGGCCGCTCCCGGCGCATAGGGACAGCCGCCGAGCCCGCCGGCCGAAGCGTCGAAAACCCGGATACCGCGCTCCAGTGCTACCGCGATATTCTCCAGTGCCCGGCCGCGCGTGTCGTGGAAATGCCCGGCGAGTTTCTTGGCATCGATCTCGCAGAGCGCCGCTGTCAGCATGGCATCGATCGCTTCCGGCGTGCCGCGCCCGATCGTGTCGCCGAGACTGATCTCGTAGCAGCCGAGGTCGGCAAGCAGCCCCGCGACGCGGGCGGTCTGCGCCGGCGCGATCGCGCCCTCATAGGGACATTCGACGACACAGCTCACATAGCCGCGCAGGGGAATGCCTTGGCGCCGGCTTGCTTCGGCGACCGGCCGAAAACGCTCAATGCTTTCGGCAATCGAGCAGTTGATGTTCTTCTCGGAGAAGCCTTCCGACGCCGAGGCAAAGATCGCGACCTCGTCGGCGCCAGCCGCAAGCGCCGCCTCGAAGCCGCGCATATTGGGCGTCAGTGCCGCGTAACGCGTGCCCGGACGCCGGACGATGTCAGCCATGACAGCCGGCGCATCGGCCAATTGCGGTACCCAGCGCGGACTGACGAAGCTCGTTACTTCGATGCGCTCGTAACCGCAGTCGGACAGCAGATCGACGAGCCTGACCTTGTCCTCGGTGGCGACGAGCCGCGACTCGTTTTGAAGACCGTCGCGCGGCGCCACCTCGACAATCGTGACGCGCTCCTTTGCCGGCGACGTCATTGCGCAGCCTCCTCCATCAGCGTCACGAGCACCGTGCCCTCGCTGACCTGAGCGCCTTCCGCCACATGCACATTGGCGATCGTGCCCTCGCGTGAGGCCGAGAGCGTCAGTTCCATCTTCATCGCCTCCATCACGACGAGTGCCTGTCCCTTTGTCACCGCGTCGCCGGCGCCGACCCGCACCAGCTTCACGAGGCCCGGCATCGGCGCGACCAGCTCGTCGTCGGCGATCTCGCTGCTCTGCCCGCCGGTCAATCCGTCCGGCAGTTGGAACACCAGGTTGCGCCCGCCATGGAAGAGCGTCAACGCCTCGCGATCCCGCGAGAAACGGATCAGGCGCTTCTGTCCGGCCACCTCGAGCCGGGCACCACCCTCGAAGCGGTCGAGCACGAGGACGGGCAGCGTGCTCGCGCCGGCACGCACGGCGAACTGGTCGCGGCCGCGCGAAGCCAAGGTCACGGTTACGCGGTCGTCCGCATGCTCGATCACCACCATGCGGTGCGCGTCGCCCCAGATTTGCCAGGAGCCGAGCGACGACCATGGATCGCTCGACTTGTTCGGATCGAGCGCGCCGGTCGATATGATCGCCGCCAGCGCCAGCGCCTCGTCGCCGGGTGCGACCGGCGCGGTCAGGCGCTCGATCTCGCGGTCGATCAGCCCCGTATCCGGATGGCCGGAGCGGAAATCGTGCTCTTCCGTCAGGCGGATGAGAAAATCGCGGTTGGTAACGGTGCCGCCGATGCGGCATTCCTTGAGAGCGTCCTGCAACCGACCGAGCGCCGCCGAACGGTTCTGGCCATGCACGATCACCTTGGCAATCAGCGGATCGTAATAGGGCCTGATCGTATCCCCCTGCCGGACGCCGGAATCGATCCGCGCAGCATCCTCGGGAAAGCTCAATTGCGTCAGCCGGCCGGTCGCCGGCAGGAAGCCCCGGGCCGGATCCTCCGCATAGAGGCGCGCCTCGAAGGCCCAGCCGTTCATGGAAATATCGGCCTGTTTCTTCGGCAGCGGCTCGCCGCTGGCGACCCGCAACTGCCATTCCACGAGATCGATGCCGGTGATCGCTTCCGTGACCGGATGCTCCACCTGCAGCCGCGTGTTCATCTCCATGAAATAGAAGTGATCCGGCCAGAGACCGTTGGTCACATCGGCGATGAATTCCACCGTGCCGGCGCCGACATAGCTGATCGCCTGGGCGGCTCTGACCGCTGCATCGCCCATCGCACGGCGGACCTCAGCAGTCATGCCGGGCGCCGGCGCCTCCTCGATCACCTTCTGATGTCGCCGTTGCAGCGAGCAGTCGCGCTCGAAGAGGTGAACGATATTGCCGTGCCGGTCGCCGAAGACCTGCATCTCGATGTGACGCGGCTTCGTCAGATAGCGCTCTATAAGCACCGAACCGTCGCCGAAGGCGGATTCGGCCTCCCGTCGTGCGGTCTCCAGCGCCGGGCCGAAATCCTCCTGCCGCTCGACCCGGCGCATGCCTCTGCCGCCGCCGCCCGCCCGCGCCTTGATCAGCACCGGATATCCGATCTCCCGTGCCCTCTCGGCAAGAAAGGATGCATCCTGCTCATCGCCGTGGTAGCCGGGCACGACCGGTACTCCGGATCGTTCCATGAGCGCCTTGGCCGCGTCCTTGAGACCCATGGCGCGGATCGCGGCCGGCGGCGGCCCGACGAATATCATGCCTGCTTCTTCGACAGCCTCGGCGAAATCGGCGTTCTCCGAGAGAAAACCATAGCCCGGATGAATGGCTTGTGCGCCGACGCTTCCTGCCGCTTGAACGATGGGCGCAATCGCCAGATAGCTTTCGGCGGCGGGCGCTCCCCCGATCCGGATCGCCTCGTCGGCGAGTGCCACATGCAGCGCGTCTCCGTCTGCGTCGGAATAGACGGCGACGGTGCGAATGCCGAGCCGTCGCGCGGTGCGGATGATGCGGCAGGCGATCTCACCGCGATTGGCAATCAGGAGCTTCGAAAACATGCGCCTCTTTTCCGGTGCTATTGCGCCGCTACCACTTCGACTTCCATGAGCCAGGCCGAATCGAAAATGCCGGTGATCACCACCGTCATCGCCGGCGCCAGCGAGCCGAGATAGTCGTTGCGGATTTCACGGTTTGCCACGACATGCTGCCTGTCGGCGAGATAGGTCGTGACCTTGACGATGTCGGTCTTGGACATGCCGGCCGCCTTGAGCTGCGCATCGACGTTCAGCCAGACCTGGCGCGCCTGCGCTTCGAAACCTTCCGGCACGACGTCATCCGACGTCACCGGAATTTGGCCGCTGACGAAAAGCATCCGCCGGAAATCCTCGACGCTAACAGCCTGCGAATAACCGCCGCGCGGCTGCGGTGCATTCAGGGCATTGATGTTGTCGCGTTTCATCTCGGGACCTCTCGTCACATTCTGAACAGTCCGAAGCGCGTCTCCTCGATCGGCGCGTTCAAAGCCGCCGACAGAGACAGCGCCAGCACGTCGCGGCTCTTGCGCGGATCGATCACGCCGTCATCCCAAAGCCTTGCCGATGCATAGAGCGGATGGCTCTGCCGTTCGAACAGATCGAGCACCGGCTGGCGAAAGCGTGCCTCCTCCTCTTCGCTCCACGGTTTCCCCGACCGCCTCAAGGCTTCGCCGCGCACCGAGGAGAGGACGCCTGCCGCCTGTTCGCCGCCCATGACCGAAATGCGGCTGTTCGGCCACGTCCAGAGAAACCGCGGCGAGAAGGCGCGCCCGCACATCCCGTAATTGCCCGCCCCGAACGAGCCGCCGACCAGCATGGTGATCTTCGGCACTTTCACGGTGGCCACCGCGGTCACCAGCTTGGCGCCGTGCTTGGCAATTCCCTCCGTCTCGTATTTGCGGCCGACCATGAAGCCGGTGATGTTCTGTAGAAAGACTAGCGGAATCCTGCGCTGCGCGCAGAGCTCCACGAAATGGGCGCCCTTGAGGGCCGATTCCGAGAAGAGCACGCCATTATTGGCGACGATGCCGACGGGAATTCCGTGGACATGGGCGAAGCCGCAAACGAGCGTGGTGCCGAAGCGCGCCTTGAACTCGTCGAAACGGGAACCGTCGACAAGCCGGGCGACCACCTCGCGGATCTCGTAGGGTGTCTTGAGGTCGGCGGGGACGATGCCGGCGATCTCCTCCGGATCGTAGAGTGGCGGCTCCGGCTCGATGCGCTCGACCGGCCACGGCTTCTCACGGTTCAAGGCCGAAACGGCCCGGCGCGCCAAGGCCAGCGCATGCGCATCGTCGCGCGCAAGGTGATCGGCAACGCCCGAAAGACGCGTGTGGACGTCGGCGCCGCCAAGGTCTTCGGCCGAGACTACCTCGCCGGTCGCCGCGCGAACGAGCGGCGGCCCTGCGAGAAAGATGGTGCCCTGCTTTTCGACGATGATCGCTTCGTCGGACATGGCCGGCACATAGGCGCCGCCCGCCGTGCAGGATCCCATGACCACCGCGATCTGAGGGATGCCGGCCGCCGACATGTTGGCCTGGTTGTAGAAGATGCGGCCGAAATGGTCCCGGTCCGGAAAGACCTCGTCCTGGTTCGGCAGGTTCGCGCCGCCGGAGTCGACAAGATAGACGCAGGGGAGCCGGTTCTCCGCCGCGATCTCCTGCGCGCGCAAATGCTTCTTGACCGTCAGGGGATAGTAGGTGCCGCCTTTGACCGTCGGATCGTTGCAGACGATCATGCACTCGCGGCCGGAAATCCGGCCGATGCCGGTGATCAGGCCCGCGCCCGGCGCATCGTCGTTGTACATTCCATGGGCGGCGGTCGCTCCGACCTCCAGAAAAGGCGTGCCCGGATCGATGAGAGTAGCGAGCCGATCCCGCGGCAGGAGCTTGCCGCGGCTGACGTGGCGCTCGCGCGCCGTCTCGCCGCCACCGGCTGCGGCCAGGCGCACCGCGTCCTCGACCGTCGCGATGGCCTCCGTCATGGCCGCGCGGTTCGCCTTGAACTCCTCCGAGGACGGCGAAATATGCGAACGCAATACTGTCATGCTCCCCCCAAGCGTTACCTATTCGGCCTATTTCGTTTCGGCGAAGAGCTCCCGTCCGATCAGCATGCGACGGATCTCGCTCGTGCCCGCACCGATCTCGTACAGCTTCGCGTCGCGCAGCAGCCGGCCTGCCGGATAATCGTTGGTGTAGCCATTGCCGCCCAGCGCCTGTATCGCCTCCAGCGCCATGGCCGTCGCCTTTTCCGCCGCATAGAGAATACAGCCGGCCGCGTCCTTGCGCGCAGTCTCACCACGGTCGCAAGCGGCCGCTACGGCATAGACATAGGCCCGCGCGGCATTCATCGTCACATACATGTCGGCAAGCTTTCCCTGCATCAACTGGAACTCGCCGATCGGTTGCCCGAACTGCTTGCGCTCATGGAGATAGGGGACGACGACATCGAGGCAAGCGGCCATGATCCCGAGCGGTCCGGCAGAAAGCACGACCCGCTCGTAATCGAGGCCGGACATCAGCACCTTGACGCCCTCGCCCACGCCGCCGAGCACGTTTTCCTCCGGCACCTCGCAATCCGTGAAGATGAGTTCCGACGTGTTCGATCCGCGCATGCCGAGCTTGTCGAGCTTCTGGCCGGCCGAAAAGCCGGGGAATGCCTTTTCCACCAGGAAAGCGGTGATGCCGCGCGGTCCGGCTGCCGGATCGGTCTTGGCGTAGACGACCAGGACATCGGCGTCCGGGCCGTTGGTGATCCACATTTTGCTGCCGTTCAGGACGTAACGGTCGCCGCGCTTGTCGGCCCTGAGTTTCATCGAAACGACATCGGAGCCGGCACCGGGCTCGGACATGGCAAGCGCCCCGACATGCTCGCCGGAAATGAGCTTCGGCAGATATCTGCTCTTCTGTGCCGGTTTGCCGTTGCGGTTGATCTGATTGACGCAGAGATTGGAGTGGGCGCCGTAGCTCAGGCCCACCGAAGCGGATGCGCGGCTGATCTCTTCCATCGCCACGCAATGGGCGAGATAGCCGAGTCCCGCGCCCCCATGAGCCTCGTCGGCGGTAACGCCGAGCAGGCCGATCTCCCCCATCTCCCGCCAGAGCGACATCGGAAAGGCGTTTTTGCGATCCACATCGTCCGCAAGCGGCGCGATTCGCTCCGCTGCGAAGCGGCGCACGCTCTCGCGCAGCGCATCGATCTCCTCGCCAAGCGCGAAGTTCAATCCAGCTTCAAACATTTCCATCTCCTCCCGACGCCCGCTCCACGATCTCCCCATCGCCGAGCAGAAGTGAGCCGCTACGGTGTGTCGCCGCACGTCCACCGTCGCGAACGATAACATCGCCGCCGGCTAATTTCCTTCCAAAGAGCCGGCGTGCCAAGCACGATCTGCAAAGACCGCGGCGGGCATTGCGAAATGCAACCTTAAAGACGGGCGAGGCCTGCAAGCGCCTCGCGGACGATCTCCGCCAGCGGTTGGGCGACGTCTACGGCGACCGTCCTCACCTCCCCTCTCGGATCCTCAAGCGTCGCAAGCTGCGTCTGCAGCAAAGAGGACGGCATGAAATGCCCTGTGCGGTGGTGCATCCGCTCCGCAAGCACGGACTCGCTGCCGTGGAGAAAGACGAAGGCCAGGCCGCCGGGTGTGCTTTCGCGAAGCTTGTCCCTGTAGCTGCGCTTGAGGGCGGAGCAGGAAACGACAACGGGCTCCCGGCTCGCCAGTTGCTCTCCGATCGCAGCGAGCCACGGCCAGCGGTCGTCGTCGGTGAGCGGAATCCCCTCGGACATTTTCCTGATGTTTTCCGGAGGATGGAGCGCGTCGCCTTCGATGAAGGGATATCCGCAAGCTTCCGAGATCGCCTCCCCCACCGACGATTTGCCGCTGCCGGAGACGCCCATGACGACGATCGAGCCGGCAAAGCGCCGTGGCGGGGTTGCTTCTGATTTGGACTCAACACTCATTGTCGCAGGCTTCCACTCCTTACTGATGTTCCCTTAAATCCTATCCGATTCGACGACAACGTTCCGGTACATGAATGCTGCGACTTGCCCCCTGGTGCGGCAAGTTCTCTGCCGACCGGCGTTTCGAACCCGACAATCATTGGAAACTTGCGTTTTGCCACAGAAAGCGACGCGTGCTGATTGCATCGCGGCGTTCATTCAAGCAAACTTATATGCCGTAAGCTGAATCGAACTCGCGAGGAGACTACCAGATGAACAAAAAGGATCCTAACCCGATCGATGCCTTTGTCGGCTCGCGTGTTCGCATGCGCAGACTGATGATAGGTCTGAGCCAGGAAAAGCTCGCCGACGGGCTCGGCATCACCTTTCAGCAAGTCCAGAAGTACGAAAAAGGCACCAACCGCATCGGCGCCAGCCGGTTGCAGGCGATCGCCGACATACTCGGTGTTCATCCGAGCTTTTTCTTCCAGCAGGACGAGGGCAGCGCCCAATCGGGCAAGCCCGCTGCAGATGTTCACGAATCCCAGGAGATTTCATCCTTCGTCGCCTCGAAGGAGGGTATCGCACTCAACCGGGCCTTCCTGAAGATCACCGACCCGGTGCTTCGCAAGAAGATCATCTCTCTCGTCGCGGCGATGGCGCAGACGCCCGAGTCGGATCAGACCCACGCCCAATCCGGAACCCGCCCCGCGGAATCACTTCATGGCTGAAGATCGCCATGAACATGGCTGTCCATGAAGACGATTGACGGCGGACAGGCTGCCTCCGCCGTTTTCAAATCCACTGAGGCGGAATGAAAGTCGTATTCGTTGGTCCGACCGTTCCCGACGCTGTACGGTTGGCCGGCGATGCGCTCACGATCCGCCCGCCTGCCAGGCAGGGCGATGTTCTCCGGGCGGTGCACGACGGCGCTGCGGCCATCGGCCTGATCGACGGCAACTTCGAACATGTCGCGCCCGTTTGGCACAAGGAAATTCTCTTCGCCCTTTCCGAGGGCGTGGCCGTCTTCGGCGCAGCGAGCATGGGTGCTCTGCGCGCGGCCGAATGCGGCGATTTCGGAATGGCGGGCATCGGCGAGATCTTTCGCCAATATGCAAGCGGCGAGGCCGAAGACGATTCCGACGTAGCACTGCTCCACGCTCCCGAGGAACTCGGCTACGCGCCGTTGACCATTCCCCTCGTCAATGTCAGGGCCACCCTCCGCCGGCTCCTGGAATTGCGATCGTTGTCCGTCGAAGATGCCGCTGATGTCGAGGAAGCCGCCTCCTCCTTGTTCTACAAGGAACGGAGCTGGGGTGCGATCGCTGCGCACGCCCGGCTGATAACGAGCGGCGATGCACTGATCGGGAAGCTGCGGGCGGGCTATGTGGATCAGAAGCGGGCCGACGGCCTCGAGCTTCTGGAAACGCTGCGCAGCCAGACAGGCGAACGACAGCACGCGAAATGCCAATGGACGTTCCATGCGACCAGCCTCTGGGCGAGAGCGCTTGACCCTTTGCCGACTTCCACAAATGAACCTGCCTGAATTTACGCCAGACCGGTGGGTCATCGGCCTATTATTTAAGCATTACAGTATATCGCAAAATATTTAGGCATACATATATTGCGGAAATTGCTGCATCGCATCATGATACGGCATGACCCATCGCGACCTCACCATTCTTGTGATTGACGAGAACGCCATCCGCGCCTCGATCATCGAGGAAGGATTGCGCGAAGCAGGACACGGCAAGGTCACCGTGATCGACGAGGTTCACGGCGTCGCCCGGGTCATCGAGACGCTCCGCCCGGACGTGATCGTCATAGACATCGAAAACCCCAACCGGGACATGATGGAACATCTTTTCCAGCTGACCCGCACGGTCGGCCGCCCGATCGCGATGTTCGTGGACCGCTCCGACACGGCCTCTATCGAGGCGGCCGTCGAGGCAGGCGTCTCGGCCTATATCGTCGACGGATTGAAGAAGGAGCGCGTCAAGCCGATCCTCGACATGGCCGTCAGCCGCTTCAAGGCCTTCAGCCGGCTTCAGCGTGAACTGGCGGAGGCCAAATCCGCACTCGAAGAGCGCAAGCTCGTCGAGCGCGCCAAAGGTATTCTCATGAAAATGCGCAGTCTTTCCGAAGAGGAAGCCTTCGCGCTGCTGCGTCAGACGGCGATGAACGAGAAAAAAAAGATTTCGGAGATCGCGCAAAGCGTCGTGACCGCCGCCGGATTGCTGATCCGGTGACCGGCCGCTCTTCTGCTGCGGCACCTCGGGAGACACCGGAGTGAACATATTGACGAACAAAAGTGAATTCACCGGCAAGAAGCTCGCCGCAGGCGGTGCCATGCCGGCGCCAGGTCGCATCCGCCACGAGGGATCGCGCACCGTCCGCGCAGGATTCATCCCCCTCGTGGACGCGGCCGTGCTCATCGCCGCCGCCGAATTCGGCTTTGCGCAGCGCGAAGGCATCACCCTCGAACTCGTCAAGGACGTCTCCTGGGCGAATGTACGTGACAGGCTTGCCTTTCGACAGTTCGACGTGGCCCACATGCTTTCACCCATGCCGGTTGCCGCCATGCTCGGCCTCGGCTCCAATCCGACGCCGACGATTGCGCCCTTTTCCCTGGGGCGCGGCGGCAATGCAATCACGCTGTCGACGCGGCTCTACGGGCTCATGCAGGAGGCAGGAGGGCTCGGCGCAGGCGAGGATGCATTGAAGAATGCCAAGGCCCTGGCGGCGGTCATCCGCAGCGCGGAGGCAGCCGGCAAGCCGCCGCTGACGCTCGGCGTCACCTACCCCTTCTCGTCCCATAATTACGAGTTACGCTACTGGCTCGCGGCCGGCGGCATCGATCCCGACCGCGACGTCAAGCTGGTCGTGGTGCCGCCGCCAATGACCTCCGACGCGCTGGCCGCGGGCGCGATCGACGGCTTTTGCGTCGGTGCGCCCTGGAACATGGTCGCATCCGAACGCGGCGTCGGCCGCATCGTCGCGACCAAGCAGGACATATGGCCCTCCGCACCGGAAAAGGTCATCGGCATGCGTCCCGAATGGGCGGAAGCCAATAGGGATACGGTCTCGCGCCTGATCGTCGCGCTCGACCGCGCCGCCCGCTGGTCGGACGAGCCGGGCAATCGCGGCCGCCTTGCGGAAGTGCTGGCAGAGGAACGTCACGTGGCAGCACCGGCCGACATCATCCGCCGGGTGCTTGCGGGCGAATTCGCAATCGACCCGGAAAGAAGCCGCCGCGTCGTCGAGAACTATCTCGTCTTCCACGCAGGCTTTGCCAACTTCCCGCGTCCCAGCCAGGCGCTCTGGACCTACAGTCAGATGGTGCGCTGGGGACAGACATCCTTGTCGAGGCAGGGAATTGGCGCGGCCATCTCCGCCTATCGTCCGGACCTCTATCGCGAGGCGCTGGGCAAGGATGCCCTGCCGCCCGACGCGGACGGCAGGCTCGAAGGAGCAACCGACGGCGATCGTTTCATGGACGGCCACGTCTTCGATCCGGGCAGGATCGACGACTATATCAGGTCCTTTACCGTCGAGGGCAAAGGGGGGGTGCAGCACCCGGCAGATGATATCTGAGCTAGACTAAGGCCTGTTGAGATGACGGCTGCTGCGCGATGGATAATGGCGGTGAAGCTCTGGTCGGCTTTGTCGGCACGCATGGCGATGCGCTTGAATTCCTTGAGTGCCGAGCGTGCGCGTCTCATAAGACGCGGGGCGCTGTAGGCGTATCAGAGGACTGCAATCTCTCCTCGCCTCATCCCTGTGCTCGTCACAGGGATGAGAGCAGCGTCGCGTCCGCGGCGCGGGAAGCGTTCTTTCAGCCCAAGGACTTGGGCTGGCTGGATTCCTGTGACGAGCACAGGAATGAGGAAATCGAACAAGCGGCCCGCGGGTGGCACACTTCGAGAATTTCTGTGGCGTCGCAGTAATTCTCGCCTCCCTTCGGTCGTGACCTCGGGCTTCTTCCGGCGTCAATCCCCGGGCGCGGTCACCATCCTCGTGCCTGGCCCGGGCTTGGCCCGAGAATCCACATGCGAGCCTGACAAAGACGGAGCGCTCACATCAGCCGTTAAACGTGTAGTCCTCGATCGATTGCTGCTTCATCTCGATCGAGAAGCCGGGCCGCTCGGGCGGCATGTAAGCGGCGTTGCGGATCACGCACGGATCCAGGAAATGTTCGTGCAGGTGGTCGACATACTCGATCACCCGCCCGTCCTTCGTGCCGGAAACGGCAACGTAATCGATCATGGAAAGGTGCTGCACATATTCGCAGAGGCCGACGCCGCCGGCGTGCGGCCAGACGGGCAGTCCGTATTTGGCGGCGATCAGCAGCACCGCCAGCACCTCGTTCAGGCCACCCATACGGCAGGAATCGATCTGCACGATGTCGATCGCGCCTTCGGCGATGAACTGCTTGAACATGATGCGGTTCTGGCACATCTCGCCGGTCGCGACCTTGACCGGGCCGATCGCTTCGCGGATCTTGCGGTGTCCGGCGACATCGTCCGGGCTCGTCGGCTCCTCGATGAAGAAGGGCTTGGCAAAGGCGAGCTTTTGCACCCATTCGATTGCCTCGCCCACCTCCCAAACCTGGTTCGCATCGATCATCAGGTACCGGTCGGGGCCGATCACTTCGCGGGCAATCCTCAGCCGGCGGATATCGTCGTCGAGGTCACGCCCGACCTTCATCTTGATGTGGTCGAAACCTGCGTCGACCGCCTCCTGCGCAAGCCGCCGGAGCTTTTCGTCGTCATAGCCGAGCCAGCCGGCAGACGTGGTGTAGCAGGGGTAACCCTCCTTCTCGAGCCTTGCGATCCGCTCGGCCTTGCCGGGCTCGGCCCGCCGCAGGATCTCGACCGCCTCGTCGCGGGTGAGAACATCCGTCAAGTAGCGGTAATCGACGATGTCGGCGATCTCTTCCGCCGACATGTCGGCGACGAGACGCCACACCGGTTTGCCGGCGTCCTTTGCAAGGAGATCCCAGACGGCGTTGACGATGGCGCCGGTCGCAAGATGGATCGCGCCCTTTTCCGGGCCGATCCAGCGCAGCTGGCTGTCGCTCGTCAGGTGCCGCCAGAAGTGGCCGGGATGTTTTAAAATGTCGCCGATGTCCTGGCCCACCACGAGATGCCGCATGGCCTCGATCGCCATGCAGCATATGTCGTTGCCCCGCCCTATGGTGAAGGTGAGGCCGTGACCCGCCAGCCCCGGCCGATCCGTGTCGAGGATGACGTAAGCCGCCGAATAGTCCGGATCCGGGTTCATGGCGTCCGAGCCGTCGAGGCTCGCCGAGGTCGGAAAACGAAGGTCGAAGACGCGAAGGTCGGTGATGCGGGTCATGTTTGCTCCAATGGACCTACAGCGCCGCGCGCCTTTTCGGACGCGCGGAGAACACGGTGGCACTTTGATGCTGCCTGTTCGTTTCCTTCAGTCGAATAGGACCGAAGGAAACATGCGAGTAGCTCAGGTGTCGGCGCGAACGCGCTGCTTCTGGCTGCCGAGGCCCTCTATGCCGAGTTCGACGATGTCGCCGGCCTTCAGATAGCGCGGCGGCTTCATGCCCATGCCGACGCCCGGCGGCGTGCCCGTCGAGATGATATCACCGGGACGCAGCGACATGAACTGCGAGAGATAAGAGACGAGATAGGCGGCGCCGTAGACCATCGTCTTGGTCGAGCCGTCCTGCATCGTCTCGCCGTTGACCTTCAGCCACATTGCGAGATCTTGCGGGTCCGCCACCTCGTCCTTGGTGACGAGCCACGGGCCGGTCGGCCCGAAGGTGTCGCAGGACTTGCCCTTCGTCCACTGACCGTGACGTTCCGTCTGGAAAGCGCGTTCGGAGACATCGTGGACCGTGCAATAGCCGGCGACGTAGTCGAGCGCCTCGGCTTCGCTCACATATTTCGCCGTCTTTCCGATGACGATGCCGAGTTCCACTTCCCAGTCGGTCTTCTCCGAACCCCGCGGCAGGATCAGATCGTCGTTCGGCCCGACGATGGCGGAGGTCGCCTTCATGAAGATGATCGGCTCCGGCGGCACGGTCGCGCCCGTCTCGGCAGCATGATCGGAATAGTTGAGGCCGATGCAGATGAACTTGCCCGTACCTGCGACGCAGGGACCAAGCCTCGGATTGCCGGACACGGCAGGCAGCGCCGCGACATCGAGCTTCGCGAGTTCGTCAAGCTTGCCGGGATCGAGCGCGCCTGCGGCGAGATCGGGAACGTGGCCGGAAATATCGCGGATGATGCCGTCGGAACCGAGGAGACCCGGCTTTTCCTGGCCCGGTTCGCCATAACGAAGAAATTTCATGTGCTTTTTCCCTGATGAAGCGTTCAAATGGTCCAGCCGCCGTCGATGGCGTAGGCCTGGCCGGAGGTGTAGGTGGCGCCGGCGAGATAGACGGCGAGGTCGGCGATCTCTTCGGGCGTGCCGAGGCGGCCCATCGGCTGGCGGGAGATAAAGGCCGCGCGCGCCGTTTCGTAGTCTCCCTGTGCTCGCATGCGGCTTTCGAGCGACGGGCTTTCGACCGTTCCCGGGCAGATCGCATTGCAGCGAATGCCGTCGCCCACATAATCCGCCGCAACGGCTTTCGTCAGCCCGATGACGGCTGCCTTGGTCACCCCATAGGCGAAGCGGTTCGGCACGCCTTTGATGCTGGAGGCCACCGAGGCCATATTGACGATCGACCCGTCCTTGCGGGCGATCATGCCGGGCAGCACCGCGCGGATGGTGCGGATCATCGACTTGACGTTGAGGTCGAAGGCGAAATCGAGGTCCTCGTCCTTCATCGTCAGCACCGAGCCTGCATGTACGAAACCGGCGCAGTTGAAGAGCACGTCCACGGCCCCGATCTCTGCGACCAGCGCTTCGACCGCAGCGGTGTCGAGGACGTCCAGCCGGTGGGTGCTGATGCCCGCCTCGCCTTCGAGGCTGCCGACGGCGTCCGCATTGATATCGGTCGCATGGACCTTGGCACCGGCCCTGGCGAAGGCAAGTGCGGTTGCGCGTCCTATGCCCTGCGCCGCAGCTGTGACGAGGACGACCTTTCCGGCAAGGCTCGCTGTCATTGAATGGTTCCCTCAAGTTTGCGTTCGACGATCAGAATGTGATCCGCGGCAAGAACGACCTCGCCGCGCTGGTTGATGACCTCGCACCGCTCGATGACCCGGCCGGCCCTCGGGCGCTTCGGATCGTCTTCCTTGGCGGCGATGGTGACGCGGGTGCGGATCGTATCGCCGATATGGACAGGGCGGACGAATCGCAGACGGTCGTAACCGTAAGAGAAGGCGACCGGGTTGATCAAGGAGGCGGTGAGCCCGACGCCGATCGAGAAGATCATCGTGCCGTGGGCAATGCGCTGGCCGCCGGGCAGCGTTTTGGCGAACTCCGCGTCCATGTGGTGCGGGAAGAAATCACCCGTATGCCCGGCATGGACGACGAAGTCCGTTTCCGTGATCGTGCGTCCGCTCGTCAGCCGCACATGGCCCTGTTCGTAGTCCTCGTAGTAGATCGTCTGCTCGCTCATTTCACTTTTCCAATGGAAGCGCTGCGATCGGCGTTGCCGGGCGCGCGCTCGATTGATAGGCGGCCTCCACCAGGGCCATCGTCCGCCATGCGTCCTCGACCGACCCTATGAGTTCATCGTCCTCGCCGCATGCATGGCGCTGCAGATTGGCCATCCGGTTGGCGAAGGCATCGGGGAACCAGGAACCTTCAAGCGGTACCGAAATCCATTCGCTGTCTCCCGAGGGACGAATCCACAGCTCGTCCGGCTCGCCGCGTGGATAGTCGAGATTGACCCCGAGCTTGACATAGGCGGCACCCCTCGTCCCGCAGATGCGGAATTCACAGGCCTGGAACCTCCGCCCGAAATCGTGGTCGTGGTTGACGGAAAGCACGCAGCGCACGGCATCGCCGTAATCGAGGATCGCGGCGGTGCGGGTTTGAGCCACCTCGTGGTTCGGATGGCCGATGGTCTTGGCGTGAACACCCTGGGGATCGCCTAGGAGACTGCGCACGAGGTCCAGGTAGTGGATGGAATGCATCGCGATCTCGATGCGCGGCAGTCCCTTCAGGAACGGCCAGAGCCCCCAGGGCGTCGCAAGCGCCAGCCAGGCGTCGAAATCTACGACCTCGCCGAGATAGCCCCTGGCGATCGCGTCCTTGAGAGCGAGCATCATCGGCGCGAAGCGAAGCTGAAAGTTCACCGCCGCCCTGATGTTCCGCTCACGGCAGATTTCGAGAATCCCGGTCGCCGCCGCAAGATCGCTGCCCATCGGCTTCTGTATCAGCGCAAAGGAGCCCTTCGGCAGTTTCGAGAGAATCGAGGCGTGCGCGGCGGGCGGCGTCGCGAGATCGAAGATCGCGTTCTCCGCCGAAAGAGCCTCCCCTTCGCTCGTAAACGCGCTGACATCCCATTGCCGTGCGAGCGCCGCCGCCTTCTCCGCATCCGGATCGAAGATGCCGGCCACCGGGAAGCCTGCGTTTCTGTAGGCCGGAAGATGGGCGTCGCCGACGATGCTGCCCGCACCGAAGATGACGATGGGGCGTGGCGTAGCCGGCTTCGGCCACCATTGCCGCAGCGACGAGGGATCGAAGGTCTCAGTCATGGTGGAAGACTTCCTCCATCATAGCCCACCACTCGCCTTGCCTGCGGCTTTCGAGAGGCTTCTGACAGGGCATGCACACCGACCACCATTCCTGGTTTTTCGGATGTGCCGCCATTTTCGCCATGTCGGCTTCGAAGTCCTCCCCGACATATTCCCAGTAGCCGAAGAGAAGATTTTCCGGCTCCTTCAGGAAGATCGAGTAATTGGTGATGTTGCACTCGCTGATCAGCGCGAGAATCTCCGGCCAGACGGCCGCATGCAGCCGCTTGTATTCCGCCACTTTCGGCGGTTCGAGCCCGATCACCATTCCCATTCTCTGCATGACCGTTCCCTTCTACCGGCGGAACTCGCGGGTGAACTCGGCGACCGAGCGCGCCTGGACAGCCTCCCAATCCCAGGCGATGCCAATGCCCGAATCGGAAGGCGCGATCGCCCTGCCCTCCCGGATCTCCATTCCCTTTTGCGTCAGATCGTCGAGCTGCGGAATGTATTCCACATATTTCCCGTTGGGCACCGCGCAAACGAGGCTCACATGCAGTTCCATTAGGAAATGCGGGCAGACGGGAATGTCGAAGGCCTCCGCCGCGTGAGCCACTTTCAGCCAAGGGGTGATGCCGCCGATCCGCGCCACGTCCGCCTGGACGATCGAGCAGGCGCCCTTTTGCATATATTCGCGAAAATGGCGGATGGAATAGATGGACTCGCCGACGGCGATCGGCGTCGGCGTCGACCGCGTGAGGCGGATGTGGCCGTCGAGATCGTCGGCCGGCAGCGGTTCCTCGATCCAGGCGAGATCGAGTTCGCGGAGCCGGGCGGCGCGGCGGATCGCCTCGTCGACGGTGAAGCCCTGATTGCAATCCGTCATTATTTCGAAGCCGTCGCCAAGTGCTGCGCGCATGGCCGAGAGCCTGTCGTAATCCTCCGCCCCGCTCGGCTTGCCGATCTTGACCTTCGATCCGGAGAAGCCCTTGGCCTTCGCCTGCAACGCGTCGTCGACGAGGGCCTGCTTATCGATGTGCAGCCAGCCGCCCTCGGTGGTGTAAAGCGGGCAGCTTTCCTTCGCCCCGCCCGCCAGTTTCCAGAGCGGCAGCTTCTGCTTCTTCGCCCGCAGGTCCCATAGCGCCGTATCCACGGCGGCGAGCGCCAAGGCCGTGATGGCGCCGATGGTCGTCGCATGCGTCGCAAACTCCATCTTGTGCCAAAGCGCCTCGATGCAGTCCGCGTCTTCCCCGAGCAGGATCGGAACCAGATGATCGGAGAGCAGCCGCATGACGGACGATCCGCCTGTTCCGATCGTGTAGCTGTAGCCGGTGCCGGTCGCACCGTCCGCATCCGTGATCGTCACGATCGGCGTTTCCTGGCTCACGAAGCTCTGGATGGCGTCGGTCCGCTTGACCTTCGGCGGAAGATCCACCATCCGCAGTTCTATTTTCTCGATCCTTGCCATGTCAGCCTGCCAAAGCCTTTCCGGTCTCGCCGTCGAAGAGATGCGCCCGGGACAGATCGAGGCTCATGCGCACCGCCTCGCCCGGGCGCAGCGGCCGCGGGTTGAGCATGCGCGAGACCCAATCCCGCCCGTTGAACTGAGTGAAAACCAGGGTTTCGTTGCCCAGCGGTTCCGTGATCGTGACCGGAAGCTCGATCTCGTGGACGGCGTCCGCATCACCCGCATGGAGGCCGTGCCCCGAAGGATAGACATCGTCCGGCCTGAGCCCGAAGGTCACTTTCTGGCCCTCGCGAACCGAGGAACGGAAGCGTGGCGGGAGCGGCAGGGTCGCTCCGCTTGCAAAGGCGAGCTTTCCGTCCGTCAGGACCGCCTCCTCCATGTTCATCGGCGGCGAGCCGATGAAGCCGGCGACGAACTTGGTCGCCGGGCGGCGGAAGACATCCTCCGGCGTGCCCACCTGCTCGATATGCCCGTCGCGCATGATGACGATGCGGTCGGAGAGCGTCATCGCCTCCACCTGATCATGGGTGACGTAGATCATCGTCGCCTGCATGCGGGCGTGCAGTTTCTTGATCTCGGTGCGCACCTGGGTCCTGAGCTTCGCGTCGAGGTTCGACAGAGGCTCATCGAACAGAAAGACGTCCGGCTGCCGCACGATCGCGCGTCCCATGGCGACGCGCTGGCGCTGGCCGCCCGACAGTTGCGAAGGGCGACGTTCGAGAAGATGGCCGAGATCGAGGATCGCCGCCGCCTCGGCAACGCGCGTCTTGATCTCTTCCGCCGGACGCCCGGCGATTTTCAGCGAGAAGCCCATATTCTCGGCGACCGTCATATGCGGGTAGAGTGCATAGGACTGAAAGACCATCGAGATGTTGCGCGCTCGAGGCGGCAGATCGTTGACCTTTCGCCCGCCGATCTCGATCGCGCCGCCGCTGACCTCCTCGAGCCCCGCGATCATGCGCAGCGTCGTCGACTTGCCGCAGCCCGAAGGTCCGACGAGCGCAATGAATTCGCGATCCTTCACTTCAAGATCGATGCCGTGCACGACTTCCAGAGCGCCGTAGCGCTTGACGAGTTTCTTGAGCGTAACGGGCGCCATGGACGATTATCCTTTCACCGCGCCGAAGGTCAGGCCCGAGACGAGGTGCTTCTGAATGATGAAGGTGAGGGTCAACGCCGGAACGATCATGACGACCGCGAGCGCGCACATGCCGCGCCAGTCGATGGTGAATTCGGCGGTGTAGTCGAGGAGCCCCACGGGCAAGGTCTTGGAATTGACGGAGCGGGTAATCTGCGAAGCGAGCGCATATTCGTTCCAGGACGTCAGGAAAGCGAAGATGCCGGCCGACGCAATGCCCGGGCCGGCAAGCGGAAACTCCACCTGCCAGAAGGCCTGCCAAGGCGTGCAGCCGTCGATCTGCGCGGCTTCCGCGAGATCTTTCGGCACCTGGCGGAAGAATCCGTCGATCAGCCAGATCGTGAAGGGAACGTTGAGCGCGACATAGGTGAGGATCAGCGAGAAATGCGTATCGATAATGCCGGTGCGCGCATAGAGCATGAAGAGCGGCAGCGACAGCGCGATGCCCGGTACTGCGCGCGTCAGCATGAAGCCGAGGAAGATGGCCGACTTCGCCTTGAACCGGTAGCGCGCAAAGGCATAGCCGCCGGAAAGGCCGATCGCCAGTGCGATGACGGTGGAGGTGACCGATACGATGAGCGAATTGCGGAAATAGTCCCAGACCGGGACGCCCCCCTGTCCAGCGCCCGAAAACATCGCCCGGTAGGCGTCGAACGAGAGCGTCTCCGGAATCCAGACCGGCGGCTTGGCCATGATCTCGACCGTCGGCCTCAGCGATGAAAGCACGATCCAGAGGCCCGGCAGGCAGATGACCAGCATGGCGAGAAAGAGCCCCACGAGGTGCGCCACCTTCAGCAACCGCCGCCGCAGGCGATGAGACGCGTTCGTATCCATTACCACTCGGCTCCGATCTGCTGGCGCGCCGCGGCGAGCTTGCGGAAGAAATAGACGGTGAAGACGATCGACAGCAGGATGGCGACGTAGGCCATTGCGTTGGCCATCCCCATGCGGGCGTCGCCATAGGCGGTGCGTCCGATAAGCGTCCAGAGAAGTTCGGTGCGCTTTGCCGGGCCGCCATCCGTCATGATCTTGACGATGTCGTAGGCGCGCGCGACATCGAGCGAACGGATCGTCATCGCGATGAAGGCGAAGGGCATCAGATAGGGCCAGGTGACGTAGCGGAAGGTCTGCCAGGGCGTGCAGCCGTCGACATGGGCCGCCTCGACCGGATCCTTGGGCATGGCAAGCAGCCCGGCGAGAATGAGGATCGCGAAAACCGCGGTCGAAGACCAGACCTCTGCGACGATGATCGAAAACAGCGCGAGATTGCCGTCGATCAGCCAGGGGATGGCACGATCGGTGAGGCCCAGCGACTGCAGCGCGTTGTTGACGAAGCCGATATTGTCGTTGAACAGGAACTTGAACTGGAAGCCCACCAGCACCGGCGAGAACATCATCGGAAACATCATCGCGGTCCGCAACGCCCGCTGACCGTAAGTCGCCTTGTTGACCAGCAGCGCCAAGCCAAGACCGAGGAACATCTCGGCGTTGAGCGCGACGGTGAGAAGGAGCACCGTCCGGCCGAACGCGACCCAGAATTCGGCATTGGTAAGGACGTTCACATAGTTGCGAAAACCGATGAAGACCCAAAGCGAGTCCGGCTTCGTCAGACGGAACGGGGTGAAACTCGAATAAAGCGAGAAGACGAGCGGCAGCACGATGAACACTGCCAGGACGATGAAGGCCGGAAGCAGCAGAAGCGTGGGTGCCGACAGTTTCGAGAGCTTCATCGGAGATCCTGGGAAGAGTTCACATGCGTGGCGGCGCCGAAACGGTCCGGCGCCGCCTTTCAATCGGGATCAGAGCTTGCCGGCGTCTTCGAGGATGCCGGTCGCCTTTTCGGCGGCCGCGTCGAGCGCTTCCTTCGACGTCTTGTCGCCGAGAATCGCTGCCTGCAGCTCCGGATAGACTGCGTTGGAGATCTCGATCCACTCAGCCGTCTGCGGCACCGGGAAAGCATGCTTGGCCGCTTCCTGGAAGGCCTGCAGGACCTCGGTCTTGTAGGCGTCGCCTTCAGCGGCCTTGATGTTGTAGTCCCAGACGGCGCTTCGCGTCGGCAGCGGGCCGGCGGCGGATTCGAGCTTCTGGCTGTCCTCGTTCGTCAGCCACCAGACGAGCGAGGCGGCTGCTTCCTTGTCGGCGCAGGATTCGGTTACCGAGAAGCCGTGATGCCCGGACCAGCCGGTGCGCTTGCCGGAGGAGCCGGCCGGCTGAACCTTGACGCCGACATTGCCGGCGACCTTCGACGATTTCGGATCGTTGAAGAAGGATGCCCAGCCGGGCCAGTCGAGATTGACCGCGATCGAGCCCGAGGCGAAGCCCTGTCCGAGATCGTCCCAGAGATAGTTGGTGGTGCCCGGCGGTACCGCCTTGTCCTTGTAGAGCTTGACGAACCATTCGAGCGCGCGCACGCCCGCTTCCGAATTGAAGGCGGGGCGGCCGTCCTTGTCGAGATATTCCCCACCCTCGGCGACCAGCATTTCGTAGAAGCGGCCGTTGATCGCTTCCTCCTTGCCGGCAAACTGGGTGCCGTAGAAATTCGGCGGAGCGGCGAAGAATTCCGCCTGGTCGCTCACCTGAGCCCAGGTGTCCGGCGGCGCGAGGTCATAGCCGTATTTGGCCTTGAATTCGGTCTTCTTCGCCTCGTCCTGGTAAAGGCTCTTTTGGAAATAGAGCGCGGAGACGTCGAACTGCGCCCGCGGCAGCATGACGAGCTTGCCGTCGAGCGTCGAGGCGTCGATTACGGCCGGCACGAATTTGGACACTTCTTCGGAAGGGATGAGGCCGAAAAGGTCCGCATAGATGTCCGGATATTGCGGCGCGAAGGAGGAGTGGTTCGAACCGACGCACCAGGTGAGGCCGCCGGTGGCAATATCGGACTTGATCTCCTTGTCCAGTTCGAAGTGGTTCTTCTTCGACAGGATGTTGACCTTGGCGCCGGTCGCCTTCTCCCATTCGCCGATGCGCTCATAGAGTTTCTCGTACTGCTGTCCACCGATCAGCTTGGCGTCGATGGTCACGCCTTCGAACTTGCCGGGCAGGTCCGCGGCATTTGCCGCCCCCATTGCGCAAGCAAGCATGATCACTCCGGCCGATACGCCGGAAAGCAGCCTGTTCATTGTATTTCCTCCGCTGAACACGCCCTTCTCCAGGAGCATGAGTCCTCATCCGTGAGAAACTAATTTATATACAAACGATAAATTTATGGATGGTCAAGGGCCATTCCCTTCCGTCTTCCGCTTTTCATGCGTATATGGAGAGGAATATTCATCTGGGAGAGACGCGGATGGACAATGAAGAGTCCGACAAGTATCGCGCGCCGGCACTCGACAAGGGCCTGGACATACTGGAGCTGCTTGCCAGCGTCGACGGCGGCCTTACGCAGGCGGAGATTTCGAAGAGGCTGAACCGCAGTCCGAACGAGTTCTACCGCATGCTCGACCGTCTGGTGCGCCGAGGCTACGTGACCCGTATCGACGGCGATCTCTATTCGCTGACCCTGAAGCTCTTCGGATTGGCGCAGTTGCATGCGCCCGTGCGCCGGCTCGCTTCCTTCGCCACGCCGCTGATGCGCGAGCTCGCCCAGCGATCTAAGCAGGCCAACCAACTCGCCGTCTTCGACCGCGGCTCCGCCGTCGTGATCGCGCAGCAGGAGGCGCCGGACTATTGGGGCATTTCGATCCGGGTGGGCTCGCATATCAGCCTGTTCGACACCGGATCGGGCCACGTGCTGCTTGCATTCCGTTCGCCGGAGGAACGGGAAATGATGATCTCCGAACATGTGCGCAGCAGGGACGAGATCAACCTCACCCCCGAATTCTACGCCCGTCTCGACCAGATCCGCGAGCGCGGCTACGAGATGATGGCAAGTGCCCAGACCGCCGGTGTCTACAACCTCTCCGCCCCGATCCTTGGACCCGACGGACGCAGCATCGCAGCCCTCACCTGCCCCTATATCTCCCTGGTCAACAATCCTTCGGCCCCTGATATCACCGAGACCATATCGCTCCTGCTCAAGACCGCATCGCAGCTCTCGGCGCTCGCCGGAGCCGATGTCGCGCAGGGTTGATCCGCGCCGGAAAAACAGACTTCCTATTTGAACGAAGAGGAGGAGCAGCCTTGATCATCGACACGCATCTGCATCTGATCGACAAATCCGCGCTCAACTATCCGTGGCTCGCCGGGGTTCCCGCGCTCGATCGGGATTTTCTCTATTCGAGCTATGCGGCGGAGGCAAAGCGCGTGGGCATTGCCGCCTCGCTGCATATGGAAGTGGACGTCGACCCGGCTGAGATCGAACTCGAAACGCGCGAGGTCGCGCGTCTTGCGGGTGAGCCCGGAAGCCTCCTCAAAGGCGCAATCGCCGCCTGCCGACCGGAAGAGGAAGGCTTCGCCGCCTATCTCGCGCGGCAGGAGGAAAACGCCTTCGTCAAGGGTTTCAGGCGGGTGCTGCACGTCGTTGCCGACGATCTCTCCGAGCAATCTCTCTTTCGCCAGAACATCAAGCGGCTCTCCGGCACCCGCTTCACCTTCGATCTCTGCGTCCTGCCGCATCAGATTCCGAAAGCCATGGCACTCGCCGACGTCGCGCCGGACGTACAGTTCATTCTCGACCATTGCGGCGTTCCCGACATAAAGGGTCACGCGGAGCATCCCTGGCGCGATCATATGACCGAGATCGCCCGCCGCCCGAATGTCGTCGCCAAGATCTCCGGAGTGGTCGCCTATGCGGAGGAAGGCTGGACGCTCACCTCCATCCGTCCCTATGTCGAGCACACGATCTCGGCCTTCGGCTGGGACCGCGTGGTCTGGGGCAGCGACTGGCCGGTCTGCACCCTCGGCGGCAACCTCTCGACCTGGGTCGCGGCCACCCAGGCTCTCATCGAAGGCTGCAGTCCCGAGGAACGGAGGAAGCTGCTCTCCGGCAATGCGCGGCGGATCTGGAACCTGCCCTGACGATTCTCTCCCTTGCTCCCTCACCCTGTGCTTGTCACACGGCATGAGGGCGTGCGGGAGGCGCCGTCATGATGCGCCGCGTTGCCGTTCCAGCGTCTCGAAATGGTCGGCGATCTCCTTGCCGGTTGCGATCCAAACGTCGCCTTTTGCCTGAACGTGCCGCAGGAAGTCGCGAAGGAGGTGCCAGCGCATCGGACGGCCGGACACTTGCGGGTGCAGGACGAGCGTCGTGACGCCGCCCCAGGCATGGGTGGCTTCGAATTCGTCGATCCAGAGCGCGAGGACGGCTTCGCGGCCGAAGAGCGGTCGCGCGCTCGAGCGGCTGGACATCCCGAAATTCCAGTCGTCGAACGCGAAATTGACCGGAATCTCCACCGGGCCCGGCACGCCGTCAGCCGATGCGTGCCGGTAGGGCAGGATGTCGTCGCGAAACGAGCTGGAATAGCGGATGCCCGTTTTGGCAAGATAGGCGATGAGCTCGGGAAAGTTCTCTCCCGAGGGTGCGCGGTAACCGACGGGACGGATGCCGAATGCCCGCTGCAGCGCCTCGAAGCCGCGGTCGATCTCCTCGAACGTCTCCTCCAGCCGATCGCGATCCGGCATCTTGTGAAGATAGCCATGGTGACCGATCTCGTGTCCGGCCGCGACAATCCTCTCGCAGGCCGCGGGATGGGCAAGCGCCGTCCATCCGGGCGTGAAGAACGTCGCCTTCATCGCCAGCTCGTCCATCAGTTCGACGATCCTGGCAATGCCGACGCGCGCATCGTAGCCGCCATGGGAGGTGGTCACCATCCGATCGACATGCGAAGGGTTGTTGCCGATCCACGCGGTTTCGGCATCCACGTCGAAGCCGATGAAGACGGCGCTCTTCGCGCCGTTCGGCCAGGTCATCGGCGGCGTTTGCGGCGCCGGGTTGAGCGGACGGGGCGTCAGGTCGTAGGTCATGACGAAATCCTCAGCAGAAAACGGGACGCTTGTCGCCGTCGCCGGCAAGCAGGGGCTCCAGAGCGCGGCAATCCTCGACGTGTTCGAGCTCGGCGAGCATCCGCCAGAGCCCGTCCGCCTGCTCCGTTTCGATGCTCATCGCGGCGAGCTCTCCGAACTTGGCGCGGATGGCGGCGGGGCGCATCGGCCTTTCGGCGGAGCCGGTCGCGCGGGGCACCATTCGTGCCAGACGGGCGCCGTCCTTGAAGAGAAGCGTGACGACCGGCTCGTCGAGCGGCTGCATCCCATCGTCCACCGTGAGCAGCATGCGGTCCATAACGGCCCGCAGGCGGGGATCGGCACGTCGGTCGGCGGCATAGGCCTGGAGCCCGGCCGTCAGGAACACGCAGCGTGCCGCAAGCGCATAGGGCAGGCTCATCTGCGTGGGCGCCATGGCACCGTTCTCCCGGGCGCCGCACATGCCCATCAGCATGGCGCTCAACCGCAACTCGATCCGTTCGATCTCAGCTGCATCACGTCCCGTTTCCGAAAGCAGCTCGTCCAGCGCATCGATCGCCGAATGGGCGCCCCGGCAGGAAGCGTAAGGTTTGAGGACCGCACGCCTCACCTTCCAGTCGTCGCCGAGTCTTTCGCATAGCTTCTGCGGCTCGCAGACATCCTTGTTGAACGACCGGAAAAAGCCGCCCCAGACGTCGTCGAAGACCCTGGAGGGGCCGGCAAGGCCCTCCCCTGCCAACCGCGCCGCGAGCAGCCCGCCCTCGGCCGCGCGGCCGGCATGGACCTTCTTCGCCTGCGATCCGTCATGGATGAAGGCCCAGAGACCGGAGGAGAAGCTGGTGGCGAGCGTGATCGCATCGCGCGTGGCACGATCATCGAAACCGGAAAGCCTGGCCACGGCCGCCGCAGCCGCAAGCGTGCCGCAGGTGCCCGTGGAATGCCAGCCGAGCCCGTTGTGGCTGTCGTATCCGCCCGCCGCTTCGAGGACGCGCCGGCCGGTCTCGTAGCCCGCGACCACGCTGGCGATGAGTTCCCTGCCCGTCACCGGCCGCTTCGCTTCGGCAATCGCGGCCAGAACGGCGGGAATGACGACGGCGCCCGAATGGTCGCACCCGCCGGAATCGTCGAGTTCGAAAGCGTGGGCCGCGATCCCGTTTATGAGCGCGGCCTCACGCGCTGCCGCGCGATCGCCGGTGCCCCAGATCAGCGCGCTACCGGGCACACCGGCGGCCCTGCGGGCTATGCCGGCTTCCGCCGAGCGCGCGCCAGCCAGTGCCGCGCCGATCGTGTCCGCGATGTGGACTTTGGTCGTTTCGACGACATCTGCTGGAAGCGCTTCGAACTTAAGGGCTGCAAGAAAGGATGCCAGCCTTTCGACCGGCGCGTCGGCGGCAACGCGGGGCATGGAACTGCTCATGGTTTTCGAGAATCGGTCGGCGACGGCGCATTTTGCGGCCCGGCCTGTTCGGCGGGGCCGCAGCGCGGCGGATTACTTCACCGCTTCGCCATTGACGTAAATGCCATCGAGCAAGGTGCCCTCGAGGCCGTATTTGGCGAAAATCGCCTTGTACTCGCCTGATTCCATCAGGGCCTTCAGCGCTGCGGCATAGGCGTCGCGCAGTTCCGTGTCCTTCTTGGCGAAACCGATGCCCTGATAGACCACGGTGAAGGGCTCGCCCACGACGGCGTAGGTGTCCTTCTCGAGATCCATCAGATAGGGCAGCGTTTCGGAACCCTGGACGGCGGCGTCGAGCCGGCCTTGCTTGAGCTGGGCGCGGGCATCGGCGGAGCCTTCCGTGCCGACGACCTTAATGGCCGGCAGCCCCTTGGCTTCGCAATTGGCAGCACTCCATTTCGCCGTCTCGTCCGGGAAGGAGGTGCGACGGCTCATGCCGACGGTCTTGCCGCAGAAATCGGTGAGCGTCTTGAACTCGTCCTTGCGGGCAAAGGACGTGTAGAACTGCGCGCCGGATTTCATGTAATCGATGAAATCGAGCGTATCCCGGCGCTTCGGAAGATCGCTCATGCCGCTATGGATAAGGTCGACGCGGCCGGTCTGAAGCGACGAGATCATCTGCTCGAAGCCGATATTCGACCACTCGACCGTGGTGCCGAGCTCTTTGGCAAGCGCAACGCCGAGGTCGATGTCGACACCCTTAAGCTCGTTGGTCGCCGGGTCGACATATTCCATCGGCGGATAGTTCGGCTGGTTGGCGACGACGACCTTGCCGGCCGACTTCACCCGCTCGGGCAGGCCCGCGGCATTGGCGGAAGTTGCGGCGAAGCATGCGACCGTGAGCGCTGCGATGTGCTTGTTCATGTGGTTCCCCATCTTGTCCTGGTTCGAGCCGGCGGCTTCGTCTGCCGCCGTTTTTCTGTTTCTCAGCTGTGAACGGCTTTGATGAACTCCGCCGTTCGGGCGCTTTTCGGGGTGCTGAGAACCTCCGATGCCAAGCCTGTTTCGACCACCTTGCCGGTTTCCATGAAGGTGACGGTATTCGCCACGTTGCGGGCGAAGCCGAGCTCATGGGTGACGACGATCATCGTCATGCCGGAAGCGGCAAGGTCCCGCATCACATCGAGCACTTCCGACACAAGTTCAGGGTCGAGCGCCGATGTGGGTTCGTCGAAGAGAATGAGGTCCGGCCGCATGCCCATGGCGCGGGCGATCGCGACGCGCTGCTGCTGGCCCCCGGAAAGCTCGGAAGGGTAATGGTTCGCCTTGTCCGCCAGGCCCACCCGCTCCAGCAATGCCGAGGCCCTGTCGCGCGCTTCCTTTACCGGCTCGCCGAGCACCTGCACCGGGCCCTCGGTGATGTTTTCCAGGGCAGTCTTGTGCGGGAACAGGTTGAAGCGCTGGAAGACCATGCCGATCCGCCGCCGCTGGCGCGAAATCTCCGCATCGCTGATCTCGTGGAGATTATTGCCGTCGCGGCGGTAGCCGATCAGTTCGTCCTCGACCCAGATCGCTCCGCCGTCCATCCGCTCCAAAAGATTGATGCAGCGCAGAAGCGTGCTCTTGCCCGAGCCCGAAGGACCGATGATGCAGCTCACCTCCCCGCGGGCGACGTCCAGGCTGACCTTGTCGAGGGCGCGGAACGTGCCGTAGTTCTTGGTGACGTCGATAGCCTTGACGAGAATATCCTGGTTCATGACCGACCTCACATGGACGAGCGGATCGATTTCGAACCGCGGCCGAAATAGCGCTCGATATAGTGCTGCCCTATCGAGAGCACGGAGACGACGAGCAGGTACCAGAAGCTCGCGACCAGCAGCAGTTCGAGGACGCGGGTATTGGCGAAATAGATGATCTGCGCGTTGTGCAGGATCTCGGAATATTGGATGACGCTGGCGAGCGACGTCAGCTTCACCATGCCGATCACCTCGTTGCCGACCGGCGGCACCATGACGCGCATCGCCTGCGGCAGGACGATACGGCGCAGCATCATCATCTGCGTCATGCCGATCGTGCGCGCAGCCTCGTACTGGCCGCTATCGACGGACAGAAGCCCGCTTCGCACGACCTCCGAAGTATAGGCGCCCTGGGATATGCCGAGCCCGAGTACGGCGGCGACGAAGGGCGTCATGACGTCGACCGTCCTGAACTCGAACAGTCCCGGAATGCCGAGCGTCGGGAAGATGAGCGCCAGGTTGAACCACAGCATCAGCTGCAGCAGCGCCGGGGCGCCGCGAAAGACCCAAATATAGCCGATGGCGATCGACGACAGCACCGGATTGCCTGATATCCGCATGATGGCGATGACGACGCCGAGGACGATGCCGAGCCCCATGGCGGCAACGGTCATCAGCAGGGTGTTGTAGAGGCCGGCGAGGATTGCGGGTGCGAACAGAAAATCGCGCACATAGCTCCATTCGATCTGCCCGACGCTGAAGGCCCGCACGAGACCTGCAAACAGCAGGAGCACGATGCCCGCCGCAATCATCCGCCCGATATGGCGCTTCGGCACCAGTTTCAGGTGGGCGATCTCGTATTTGGAATCCGCAGGCGGTGTTGCGAGGCTTGCCACATTCATCGGCGTCGCGCCTCCTCTGCGCCGTTCTTCGTGCCCCCTAAGGTCCCGCCGCCGATCGCGCCGCCGGCAAAGGCGCGGCAGCCGGCAAGCGCTGTTTCGAAGCGGGCGATCTGCTCGCGAACCCGCTCCGGCGCCGTTGCACCGTAGCCGTTTCTGCTGGCAAGCGCCTTTTCGAGCGCCAGAGCCGCAAGCATCTCCGGCTGAAGCCGCGGATCGATCCCCGGCAGATCCTCGGCCGTCAGGCCGGCAAGGTCGTGGCCGCGCTCTTCGCAATAGCGTACCACTGCGCCGGTGATCTCGTGCGCTTCGGCGAAAGGCACGTTCCGGCCCACCAGCCAGTCGGCCACTTCGGTCGCGAGCGTAAAGCCCTTCGGCGCCTCCTCGCGCAGCTTCTCCACGTCGAATTCCAGCGTTCCCACCATGCCGGCAAAGGCGGGCAGCACCAGTTCGAGAACGTCGATCGTCTCGAACAGGCTGCGCTTGTCCTCGGCGAGATCACGGTTATAGGCGAGCGGCATCGCCTTCATGGTCGCGAGGAAGCCGGCGATGTTGCCGATCAGCGTGCCCGACATGCCGCGCGTCAGCTCGGCGACGTCGGGGTTCTTCTTCTGCGGCATGATCGAGGAGCCGGTGGAATAGGAATCATGCAGCCGCACCCAGCTGAACTGCTTGGAGCTCCAGAGGCAGATTTCCTCCGCAAGCCGCGAGAGATCCACCGCCACCAGCGAGCAGATGAAGAGGAATTCGGCGACGTGATCGCGCGCGGCGACGGCATCGATGGAGTTCTCGCAAGCGGCCGAATAGCCGAGATCGATGGCAGAGAGATCCGGGCGGCGCGCAATGCCGGAGCCGGCCAGCGCGGCCGCACCCAGAGGCGAGCGATCGAAGCGGCGGTCCCAATCGGCAAAACGCTGCAGGTCGCGCAGCAGCGACTGCGCATGCGCCATGAGATGGTGGCCGAGCACGACCGGCTGGGCCGGCTGAAGATGGGTAAAGCCGGGCATCACGGTCTCCGTATGCCGGGATGCCTGCTCCATCAGTGCTTCTTCGATGGCGATCACGCCCCGGGAAAGCTCCCGCGCCATGCGCCGCAGATAGAGGCGCGTATTGTTGGCCGTCTGGTCGTTGCGCGACCGCCCGGCGCGAAGCTTGCCGCCAAGCGTGCCGAGGCGCGCCATCAACAGACGTTCGAGAAAGGTATGCAGATCCTCGTCGGCCGCAATAGGTTCTTCGCGGCCGGCACCGACATCGGCTTCGATGCCTTCCAGGGCCGCGCGTATCGCGGAGAATTCACTCTCGTCCAGGACGCCGGCCCGCTTCAACTCCGAAGCATGGGCGCGCGAACCTGCAATATCTTCCCTGTACAGGCGAAAGTAAGAGCGGGGCGCGCGGGACAGATTGGCAAGCGCTTCGGACGGTCCGGACTTGAATCGTCCACCCCAAAGCTGAGTGGGCTCAGTCATCTTCGTTCCCTTTATTTGTCATTCTTTCGAAGAAGCTCCCACGGGTGGCATAGCCCGGCAAGCGAAGTTATTTCACCAAGCTATGACAAAAACGACTAGCCTTGCTCCGGGCACTTATTTAGGGTCTGCGCAAAGAACGGGGCGGAGCGGACGCGCATCGGCTGCATCTGGCGGAGGAATTTTCATGGCTTCGGGACGGCGGCGCTTGCCTTCGACGACCGCGCTTCAGGTGCTGCTTGCGGTGGCCGAAAGGGGATCGACGAGCGCCGCCGCCGAAAGCACGTCGCTGTCGCAGAGCGCCGTCAGCAAGCAATTGCTGTCGCTCGAAGAGCTGATCGGCAGCCCCGTCTTCGTCCGGACACCGCGCGGAATGATCCCGACGGAGGTCGGCACGATCTATATCGAACAGGCGCGCACCGCATTGAAGGCGATGGAGGACGCCGCCCTTCGCGTCGCCCGCCTGAAACCGGGCCCGCGCGTGCTGAGATTGCAGGTGCCGCCCATTTTCGGGGACCGGTGGCTGCTGCCGCGCTTCCTTCGTTTTACCGAGCAGCACCCGGAGATCGAGGTGCAGTTCACGACGTTCGTTTCTCCGACACAGTCCCAGACGCCCGATGCGATATTCCGCTTCCTGAGCGAACCGCTGCCGGACGAGGAAACCAGCTATCTCTTCGGGCGCGAGGTTCTTGTCGTCAGCGCCCCTTCCTACTGGGAGAAGAACGGCACTCCGGAGACGATCGAAGATCTCGCCGACGGCATCATGCTGGAGCACCCGCAGACGCCGCTGCACTGGAATTATTTCGCCAAGGGTCATGGCAAGGACGACCTCGCGGTCCGGCACACCACGCGCTTCGGCTATTATACGATGGTGATCCGGGCGGCACTTGCCGGACAGGGAATGGCTTTGATCCCGCGCGGCCTTATCCTCGATGACCTTGCGGCGGGAAAGCTCGTCAATCCGAACGGCTTCGGATATCGAAGCGACCATGGCTACTGGTTCGCAAAACCGCGGGACATCGCTCCGAGTGCTTCCATGCGGACGTTCGAGGCATGGCTGATGGCGGAAGCCGAAGGCATGGGCGACTGAGGGCGGCCGGCCCGGGCCGCGGCGCCCGCTTCAGTCCGACAGCCGCGCGAGCGCCTCTCCGTCGAGCCGGAAGAAGACCTTGTCCGGTTTGCGCGCGCCGCCCAGTTCTTCATAGAAGGAGAGGAGCCGTGTGTTTTCCGCCTCCGCGGTCCAATCGATGCGCGTGAGCCCGCGCTCCTTCGCCAGGCTGGCCAGCTTCTGCATCAAGGCTCGGCCGAGGCCGCGGCCCCGCTGCGATCCGCTGACGTAGAGTTCCTTCAGAAAAATGCCCGGCTTCAGGCCCGGCCCGGGGTAAATCGCGGAGAAGGCGGCGAAACCGAGCACCGAACCATGCTCCTCGGCGACGAGGATCTCCGCGCCCGGCGGCATGGCTTCAAGCCCCGCGATTATCTCGGCGCGCGGCGGACAGGCCACGCGGTAATGCGCCTGCATTTCCTCCATGAGGGCCGCAAGTGCAGGGAAGGCCGCGTCATTGGGTTGCAGCAGGCGGATCGGCGTCACTTCTGTTCCCTCAGCTCGAGCGCGCCGCCACCCAGTTGTGCCAGTCTTCCTCGCTGCCGTTGAAGACGTTGAGGTCGATCCGCCCGTCGACGCCGTGGGACAGGCCCGAGCCCGAATATTGCCAGAATATCCATTTGCGCCCGGGATAAACCTTGGACGGGTGCGCCGCGACCGAGCGCAGCCAGAAGGGATGATTGGGGAACGCGCCCTGCAGATTGTCGCGGTAGAAGTCCGGCGCGGTATAGATGATCGGGCGCTGGCCGTAGTGGCGCTCCAGCTTGTCCATGAAGACCTGCATCTTTTCCCGCACCCGCTCCGGCGACGGACGCCGCTTGCAGCTCGACTCGCCGTTCCACTCGACATCGATGACGGGCGGAAGCGCGCTCGGATCCCGGGGCACGTTGCGGATGAACCAGTCCGCCTGCTCGCCGGCCGTGCGGCACCAATAGAAGAAGTGATAGGCGCCGCGTTTCAGCCCGGCCTCGTCGGCTCGGCGCCAGTTCTTCTTGAACATGGGGTCGAGATGATCGCCGCCGTCGGTCGCCTTGATGTAGGCGAAGTTGGCGCCTTGCGTGCGCAGCTTCGCCCAGTTGATGTCGCCCTGCCAGCGCGAAACGTCGACGCCGTGTACGGCGAGTTTGCGCGGCGACCGGGTACCGAAATTGATCGGATGGGCATCGCGGAAGCTGTGGCTGTAGACGCGTGAGCGGCCGCGCGGCTCGCGCGCGGGATTTTCGGGAGCGAGCATCGCCATGGGTCGCTCGGCCGGAACCGGCATGCCCACCGTCCTGTCCGCCGGCATGAAGGCCTGCGGCTCGGGAACGGTTCCCGCCCAGGCGAGCGCCTCCGGCTGAGGCGCCGCTTGCGCGGCAGCGGCACTGACCTCCGCCGTAGGAACCGGACTTGCCGGACGGACGACGGAGCTCGTCGTCTCGCGCGAGGGCCTGCTCCCCCCGAAGCCGCAGCTCGTTAGAGCCAGGCAGGTTATGACGATCGCTGAGACAGCCGAAAAAGGACGCATGAGGACCCGCACGCAATACAAAAGCCGACGGCAACCGCGCCGTCAGGACCCACTGACGAGACTTGCTAACGGGAAATTACCAAGAAAGATTGAATCCAATCTTTACGCGGGCAGAGTTGGTAGCGATTTCGCCCTCAGCGAAAACTCGCAAGAAACAGCCGGTTGAGCTCTTCGACCACGAGCCTCGGCCTTTCCCTGCTCCGCAGCCCCTCGTTCAGGCGGTCCGAGCCCGCCTGCTGGAAGGTCATGTAGCCGTCGTGGCGTGGCCGCAGCCAGGCGCCTTCGAGCGTCGCCCGCGTCGCGCGGTAAAAATCATGGGTCGCCGCATTGACCGTATCGTCCTGCCAGGCCTCCCCATGGCCGGGCTGGCCGCCGGATGCCGCATAGGGGCCGCGCTGCACGCCGCCGCCCGCAACCCAATAGGCGAAATCGATCGCCTGTTCCGGCGCCTTCGAAAAGGCCGAGACCGCTATGCCCGTCCCGCCGAGCGCCGAGCCGACCGGCCCGGCGGCACCGACGGTCGGGAAATCGCCGAAGCGGACGAGCGCCGGGCGAAAGCCGGCAATGGAATAGCTGACATAGCCGTAGATAAGCGGCGCGCAGGCGGCGGGCGAGGCCTCGGCCGCCATGGCCTCGAGCACCGCGATCGGGTCCATGCCGAAGCATGCGGGGTCGATGAGTGCCGAGATTTCCTGCAGCAGCTCGACCGCCATGGCGCCGGTGTCGGCGTCGACGAGATCGCCCTTACCGGCGCTGCGGCAAGGACGGCCGAGATTGCCGCAGAGGGTGTAGAAGCTCATCAGCGAATGCGGCGGCCTCAGCGGCAGGAGAACGCCGCCGCTGCGCGCGAGCGCGAGCATATCCCGCCAGGTCCGAAGGCGATCCGTCCGGTCCGGCCGCCAGGCCTGCACCTGGGTCGCCGCGTCGATCGGAAAGGCCCATTGCCGTTCGTTCCACGCATAGCTCCGATAGGACGGGCCGACGCTTGCCGCCGAGAGCGCCTGCCGCTCCGCCTCGCGGCCCGGCACGTCCAGGGGCAGCAGGCAATTCTCGCCGGTGATCTGCCCCACATGCGGATGGTCGATGACGATCAGGTCATAGTTCCTGGCCAGGGTCTCGACCGGAAAGGTCTCGAAATCCTGCAGCGACCGCTTCTCCCACCGGATCTCGACGCCCATCTTTTCCTGCCAGGATTGCGAGCAGGCCACCATCGGATCATAGCCGCGCGGGTGATTCCAGGTCATTCCCTTGAGGACGACGCTCATAGTCCGAACTCCTCCCTGATCGAGCGGCCATGCTCACCGATCCGCGGGGCGGCGCGCTCGACGCGCGGGCGGCGGCCGTTGATCCTGAGCGGCGAGCGCGTGGTGGTGATCGATACGTCATCTTCGCGCATCACCGTCTGCAGCATGTCGAGCACCTGGAAACCGTCGCTTTCCAGAAGCTCGTTCCAGTCGAGCACGCGCGCGCACCAGATATCGGCCGGCTCCAGCACCGCCAGCCATTCGTCGACGGTGCTGAGCGCGACGCGGGCAGCAATCAGCGCCTTGATGCGGTCGCGCTCGGTAAACCACGAGGACGGGTCATCGCGATAGGGGGCGAGTTCGTCGATCTGAAGCAGGTCCGCCAGCTTCGGGATCGGCGTCATGGCGATTGCGAGATAGCCGTCGCTCGCCGCATAGACGCCATAGGGTGCGGCGAGATAAGCATGGGCGCTCCGGAATGCCGACCGCTTCGGCAGACGGCCGCCGTCATTGAGATGCGTGGTCAATACCTCGAACTGGAAATCGACAAGCGCCTCCAGGAGGCTCGTTTCGACGAGGCTTCCCTTGCCGGAAATGCCGCGCCGCACCAGCGCCGCGAGAATCCCTTGAGCGGCGGCGGCGCCGGCCAGCATGTCGCCGATGGCGAGCCCGAAGGGAACCGGCCCCTGCCCTTCGTCGCCGTTCAGCCACATGACCCCCGAGCGCGCCTGCGCCAGCAGATCCTGGCCGGGACGCTTCACCCAGGGGCCCTCCTCGCCATAACCGCTGATCGAGGCATAGACGATGCGCGGATTGATGGCCCTGATCGCCTCATAGTCCAGCCCCAGTCTTTCGATGACGCCCGGCCGGAAGTTCTGGATCACGACATCGGCCTGCGCGAGAAGCCGCTTCAGTGCGGCAAGATCGGCCTCGTTCTTGAGGTCTATCGCGAGGCTTTCCTTGGCGCGGTTGATCGCATGGAAAATGGTCGAGTCGCCGCCGATCTCGGTGTCGCTCAGATAAAGCCGGCGGGAAAGATCGCCGCCATCCGGCCGCTCGATCTTGATCACCCGCGCGCCGAGATCCATCAGCCGCAGCGAACAATAGGGGCCGGAAAGAAACTGGCTCATGTCGACGACCACCAGGCCGGAAAGCGGCAATTCGGATTCTGTTGTCATGCGTGGTTACTCTTCCCTCGTGCAGCGGCAACGCTATGCGGATGACTGTCGGACAAAAATAGTGTCTTCTTATTTGAATACTTAATTCAAATATAGGTGTCCTGACAAGCTGCAAAAGGGACGACGTCCGCTGCATGGCGCAGCTGACTGCCGGAATGAAGCAACGACAGGACTGGCGATACCTGAACGGATTGGAGACGCGCTGGCGCCATCGAGAGGCGCTCGGAATTCCGCGCATGCGCATCACGCTACAGGCCTCACCGGCTCTGCGGCATTTCCTGCAACAAGTTTCTGTCTAAGATGGCGTCTGGCCAGAACAAGCCCAATGGGACGCAGACCCGTCCAGCATCGACTGAACTGGAGAGGTTGGATGTCGCAAGACCTGGAAAGTCCCTGCCGGCTGCGGCCGCAGGATTTCGTCTTCGCGGAAAAGTCCGTCGAGCCAGACCACGCGTTGATCGCGGGTGAGTACCCAGCTGGCGGGCGTGGTACGGCGCGAGATCGGCATTCGGCTCCATCGTGGCATATGTCTCCGGCCAGGCCGGGTCGCCGGCCGCCAAATCCCCGCGAAATAGAACCAGTCACCATTGGTGAGCGAGAAGCTGAAGTTCCTGTGCCGAAACTCGGACGCGGGCACCAGGCAGCGGCGGGCGGGGAACGTCCGGGTCTTCCGATCGGACGACGTTCACGGCGCCCGCCAACGTCGCGCGGACGCAGGCCCCACGGCCGCCCCACCATCTCCACTTCGCCATCATGGCGCCTCATGATGACGCGGCGGGCGTCGGACTGGCAACCTTCGCGCGCGTCACCTACCAGAAACACGATTCCGAGACAATCGGACCTGAGACGGAGGATGCATGTGCAATGATTATCGGCTAATGACGGATGTCGCCTCCATCGTCGAGGGCTTTGCCGAGCTCAAGATCAAGATCCGTTTCGGCGAAGGCACCCCGAATCTCGAAGCCCGTGAGGACATCAAGATCACCGATGTTGGGCCGATCGTCAGGGCCATCGACGGAGTGCCGGATGAGGCCGAGCTCGTACAGCGACGCTGGAGTTGGCCGGGGCCGAACAAGCGGCCGGTGTATAACTTCCGATCAGAGGGACGGGAGTTCAACTCCCGCTGCCTAATTCTTGCCGACGGCTTTTACGAGTTCACCGATCCGAAGGATCCGAGCAAGAAGCGCAAGGACAAGTGGCTGTTCACCAAGAAGGACGAGCCGATCTTCTGCATCGCCGGCATCTGGCGCAACACGCCTGAGGTCGGGCAAGCCTTCACCATGCTGACGATGGCGCCGGGGCCCGACATCGCTCCCTACCACGATCGACAGATCGTGATCCTTGAGCGCGATGTATGGACTGACTGGCTGAACCCGAGTGTTTCTGCGAAGTCGTTGATCAAACCCCTTCCGGTGGGCACGCTATCGGTAGAGCACGTTGGCTAGAGTCTGCTCGATTCGATTCGTGATGTATTCACGGGCTCCAAATCAGCTTGAGCTTTGTCGCCTGCGCATGCGTGCCGGCATTCAGCGACCTGCGAGCATTATTCATGTGGAAGTTCGCGTAGGTCATGTTCTCAATGGTGGTGATTGCTCTGCGTGTCCAACGTTCCTGCCGTTAGTCGTTTGTGGTGAACCTCAGCCGTGGCGAGTTTCTCCCGTTCATGCACTTCATCTTGGCTCGGATGTACACGTCCGACCGCTGCAAATGGTGATTCACCGGCCGGGTACCAAGCGAATTCCTCGGGCTCCAATGCCGTCAACTTCACAATGCTGCCCTCCAATGCCGTTCGTATTCCATAGTAAGAGATGACGTCTGTCGCGACGACCCGCATCAAAATCCCTCTACCGACAGCTCTCACGACGGCCTCGCCATCGATGAACTTGAAAGTCTTTTCCATTCCGTTGTCCACGATTGAGACGCAAAATTCGGCAAACCGTTGGGAGACAGTCTCGACGAGGTTCCTTGAACCGGGGACGGAGACACAGCACTCCGAGAGGTGCTCAGACATGTTCGCTCCTTGTAAGATTCAATGTTGGCGTGGTCTTGGTGCAGCACAGGCTCTTATCTGTTCGTCAGCACGTCTTGGATCGCGGTGCCCACCGCCCGGATATCGTCTTCGGAGTGTCCGGCCGTGGGGCAAAGCCGCAACCCTGCCCTTCCCCGTGCAACGGTGGGAAAGAAGATCGCCGACGTATAGAAACCGCGGTCGAGCAAAGCTCTTGCGGCTTCGATGGCCGTCATCTCGTCGCCTATCTCGACCGTTCGTATCGGCAAGGGTGAGCCTTGCTGGTCTGTGGGAATGAGGCTGTCGAACAAGGCGATTCTGCTTCGAAGTCCCTGTTGTAGCTCCGTGAGTTCTTGCGTTAGGTGCAGTTGCTGCGACGCGCGCGCCGCGCCGATTGCCGCGACGTTCAGCGACGCCGAAAACGCATGAGCGACCGCGAATCTTCGAAACAGTTCCTCTTGCCGCGCCGTTCCAAGCATGATCAAGCCTCCTGAGGCGCCGAAGCCCTTTCCAAGCGAAGCCGCAATTATCGTCCGCTCCCCCAGGTGCCCGCTCATTTGCGATCTGGCAAAGCCTTCCCCGTGCTTGCCGAAGATCGATATCCCATGTGCGTCATCTATATAGAGGAAGAGGCCATAGCGGTCCTGCAGGCGCCTTAGGTCCTCGATGCCGGCGCTTCCGCCCATCGAATAGACGCCGTCGCAAACGAAGGCGACGGATTCGTTCGCGCGGCAGAGCATCTCGAGCGCGTCGAGATCGTTGTGAGCAATGGTCTCGACGCGAGTTTCGGCGGCAATGGTTCCCTTGTGAAAGGCAAGCGTCGCGTGGGCAAAGCGATCGAACACCATCAGCGGCTTAACGCCACCCGTGAGATGCCCGGAAGCAATCAGCGGCAACGCACTCATGTTGGCTGCGAGCACTGTGGTATAAGTAATCACCCGCGCATCGAACAACTCCGACAGCGCCGCCTCCAAGTCACCGAGAATCGAGAAATTGAGACGCGTCCTTGCGCATGACCAATGAAGTGCGCCGTAATCTTTCAGTGCGTCGACGGCACCTGCAACGACCTGCGGATGGTTGTCCAAGCCAAGATAGGAGCAACGCACGAAGTCGACGACCCGACGTCCGCGGTCATGGGTTAGTGCCACGGCACGATTCTCCAAGGGTCGCCCGTAAATCGCCATCAAGCCCCGGAAATGCGCGGCATCGAAATGGCTTTGGGCGTACTGGATTAAGCTGGCGGTGTTCCTTTGGGCACCCTTGCCAGAAATACTTCCCTGCCATGGCGCTTTTTCTTCCATCCGAAAATCTCCCGAGACTTGAGCGGCGAATGCACGGGAGATTTATTTGTTTAGGCACTAAACTCAACGAAGTATTCGCGAAATATTTTCACCCTGCATTTTGCATTCCGGGTAAAATTACGGTTGAATTTTCCTTTCGCTGCATTGTTGAAAAAAAATATGAGAAGTGTGAAACGTATCCGAGCTCAATCGGAACCATCATCAATGTCGATCGCATAGCCGGTTGCCCGTATTGTGCGAATAAGAGGATGGCCGGTCAGGCGCTCGAGCTCCCGACGCAAGCGACCGACATGCACATCCACAGTGCGCGGCTGCACGTAGCGATTTGATGGCCATGCCGCTTCGATCAGTTCCAGACGGCTTCGCACCCGGCCTGGTGCCTCAAGCAGGCATCGCAGCAGGTTGAATTCGATGGCACCGAATTGAACGTCTTCATCGCCATATCTGACGAGACGGCGCCTAGGCTCGAGTCTTAACTCGCCAAAGGTCTCAGCGACCTCTTCGCTAGCGAGATGTGTCGGCTGCTTATCATTCGCACGATTGTCCGGCAGAGAACCAAGGTAAGCAAGCAGCCTTGCCGGGGAGACCGGGCGCACGAAGTTTTCGTCAACCCCCGCTTTCAACAGTGCCAGATAGTACCGCTCATTGCCCGACGAAACGAGGGCGATAGTCGGGATACGCGAGGTTACGTCGTTAGCCTTTATGGCGGCACATGTTCTCACCGTGAGCTCTGAATCCTCTGCTGAATCCAGGATGATTGCTGTGGCCGGCCTTAGCACAGCCTGATCCACTACCTCTTCTTCGCTCACCAACATCGTCTGAAAGCCCTCCGACGCGAGGATGTGTGCAAGCAGCACGTAGAAGTTCGCATTACCAGAGCAGATCAGGACCAAGTGTTTTGTGTGCTGAGCCTTCGTGCTTTCAAGCTGTCTCATCGCCGTTCTCTTCCCGATGTTTGATGTCACAAAAATCGGAAATAGTATGGTCGCGGCTCCTGCGTAATCCCTAGAATTTTAGAGATATTGCGCGAAATAGCCATAAATATGTAAATACCACGCGCGTTTCGTCTTATTTTGTTGCAACATTTTTGTTGAATTTCGATGTGAGATGGGCACTCTGTGGATTCAGCGAACCGGGTTCGCTATTCATGCACCATGACATCAGAGAACGCGCCAGAACCGATGAAGACCAGCCTCGACCATCTTCCGCTTCGAAAACAGTCCGGAAAGGGCACAGTCTTCGCTTGTGATAGACACATTTGCCAGGGACGGCACGATGAGAACCAAATGGTTCTGTGGCTCGCGAAAGCTGAGTTCCAACGTCCGGCAACCCATTTTGATCCCCTGCGCCGGACAGCAGGAGGTTCAGCGTGTCCAAGATTTTTTGCAATCCCGCCAGCGGGGAGCAAAGCCCCCGGAAAGACGGCTTCTGGCAGAAGCATGAACAGGAGGAAGTGGTGGAGGCGGCGATCGGCCTCTATGGCAACGAAGCCGCAATTGCGGCCGCCTATTGCGCGCTCGAGGCCTGGACCGAACACCGACACGGCGATTACGGCTTCTGGTTTGAGGTATTCCTACGGCTTAGAAACCGCTTAATTTAGCAGTTCATCTATTCAGAGGGTGCGCCTTGCGGCTGTCATTGGTCGAGCAAGGCGCTACCCGCCCTAAATTGGGAAACACTCAATTTCGCTATGGCGGAGCGAGCCCGTCGAGGGCGTAGCCAATGGACCGTACGGTGCGGATAACATCAGGCCCATAGTGGTTCAGTGCGCGCCTGATGTGACCGATATGGATATCGACAGTGCGGAGCTCGACTTCGGCTTCAGGCGGCCAGCCCGCGGCGATGAGATCGTCACGACTGTGCACCACAGTTGGCATCTTCATAAGATGCAGAAGCAGTCTGAACTGTAGCGCGGAAAGGCTTACAGTGTGGCCGTTTCGCGTAACACGAACCCTGGCGACATTCATCTCGATATCCGCGTGCCGGAATATCTCCTCGCGTGAGACGCCAGGGCGGGAGTCGTCGGGCAAGTTCGTTTGAATGCCCTTGAGGAACGCGAGCAGGTGTCGCGGATCGTAGGGACTGCATATGACCACGTCGATCCCGAGACTGCTGAGACCCTTCCTCGGTGCATTCGCAAAGACGCCGACTGGCGGGCGGTCGCTGATTGCCTTTATGCGGCGGCAAAGGCCAGGCGCCTCTGGGCGCAGATCGGAACAATCGACCAGGACAGCGAGCGGCCTTTCGGTCTCGATTGTACTAATCAGTTCGCTCGCATCGGAGCAAAGCTGGACAGGAAATCCCTCGGTCTCGAGAATGTACTCGAGCAGAAGAAAGAGCTCCGCATTGCCCGTATAAATCAGCACACCCGCATGCATTCCGCACCCGGTCTCCAACTTCAAAGTGGCGCGTATTCTCCGCCATTGATGTCTATTACCGCGCCATTGATGAAGGCTGCTCCGTCGGAGGTCAGGAAACCGATGGCCGCCGCGACTTCTTCAGGCTCCCCCAGGCGGCCGGCGGGAATACGGGCAACTGCTGTGCGATTGACCTCGCCGTCACGAGGACCGGCCATCTCCGTGGCAATCCTTCCTGGCGCAACGACATTCACCGTAATTGAGTGCGCCGCGTACCGTGAGACCAGCGAGCGGGCAAAGCCCGCAAGTGCGGCTTTCGAGGCGACATAGGCGGTGCCCGCGATTTTCGGGAGCGCACGACCGGCAATGGACCCGACAAGAACGACGCGGCCAAAACCCTGCGCGCACATGCCCGGCAGAACCGCCTGGCAGCAAAGCATTGTCCCGGTCAGGTTGACGGAAAGAACCGTGTTCCATTCTTGGAGTGTGATCTCTTGGAATGGGGTCGGCCCGTTGAGCCCCTTGGGTGATATGCCGGCATTGCAAACGAGAATGTCTGCTCTGCCCCAGCAATCGTCCAATTCCCGAAAGAATGACGTTATCTGCGCCGGCTCACCGAGATCGACAGCGCGCGCGAACACCCGCTCGGAGCCGAAATCCTGACAAAGAGCTTGGGTGGCGCTTTCAACATTGACGAGCTTTTGCCCGAAGAGGGCGACCCGGCATCCACGCTCCAACAAGAGACGGGATGTTGCCAACCCGATACCGGAAGTGCCGCCGGTGACGACGGCAATTCTTGCTTTAGAATTGCGACTCATGCCGCTTCGTCCATCTTTGCGAAGAGTGAGAGGGGGGGATGCGCCGCCGGGTCGGTCATCACTTCGATCAACAGCGGCCCCTGGTCCATGCCACGCTGCAAGTGATAGGCAAGCTCACTCGGGTCTTCCACACGAACCGCTGGGCAGCCGCAGGCTTCCGCCAATTTCGCGTGATCCACCTCGGCAAAGTGGCATGCCGATGTGAAGTTGCCGAACTTCACCGTTTCCGCATCGCGCTGGAAACCGAGGATGCCGTTGTTGAGGACGACGATCGCCAAAGGAAGCCTCATCCGCATCATGGTCTCAAGCTCGGCCCAGCTGTGAGCAAAGCCGCCGTCACCGACAATCGCAATGACCGGCTTATCCGGTCGCGCAACCTTGGCCCCGATCGCGAGCGGCACCCCCCAACCGAGCCCCGCCAGCCCGCGCGGCGTGATAAAGCGCATTCCGCTCGCTCGCGCTCGGAGTTGGCCCAGGACCCACATAGACGAGTAGCTCGCGTCGGCGACGACCGTTACGTCGCCGGTTAGCAGGTCCTGGAGTTCAGCCATAATCCGTTCTGGGCGTATCGGTCGGGAACGCGATGTCACCACGTCGTGGCGATCAAGCTCGAACCGCTTCCAATTTTGATGGATACATTCCTCCAGTCGCGCGCGATCCCCATGCCGCCGCGCGAGGTCGACGCGGGTGAGCGCCGCTCTCAGGGTGGCAAGCGTTTCCCGGGCATCGCCCACCAGCCGAATGGCTTCGTAGTTGCGTCCGATCTCCACCGGATCGACGTCAATGTGCACGACCGTCGCGCTGGAGGGAATTTGCCGCCAATTGTCGGTGCCGTTCTGGTTGGTACGCGTTCCGATGAGAATGACCAAGTCCGCACTTCCGACCAAAGCGGACGAGTATCGACCGAGCGATCGCGGCCCGACCAGCGAGCCTAACACTCCGGCCGAAAGCGGATGAAATTCGTCCACCGCCCCCTTCCCCATGTTCGTGGTGAGAATCGGCAGGCACGCTTCCTGCTGGAGCGCAGCGAGTTCTGCCGCGGCGCCGCCGCAATGAACGCCTCCGCCGGCGATAATGATCGGGGCTCGCGCCGCTGCGATCAGAGACGCGACCTCTGCTAGTGCTTTATCCGACGGGCGGACGCGATCCAAGGGCCAGTGGCCTAAGTTCTTTGAACGTACTACCGCCGGAGATCTCGCCTCGGCACGCAGGAGATCGGCTGGAAGCAGCAGAGCGGCTGGGCCGGCACGGCCTGACGACGCGGCCGTAAATGCCGCGTCCACATAGTCGTCGATCCGCTCCGGAACCGTGACACGCCGCACCCATTTAGTGCAGGACTGGAAAAGAGCAATCTGATCAAGATCCTGAAAGGCATTGCGGTCCATTTGGTCTCGCTCGACATCCTGCACAAGCGCAACGATCGGCACACTAGCCTTCAACGCCTCGGCCAGCGGCGGCACAAGCAAAGTTGCCGCGGGGCCGTTTTGGGCGGCAACCACAGCTACTTTGCCGGAAAGACGGGCGTAGCCGTCCGCCATCGCACCGCCCATGTTCTCCTGCCGGTACGCGATCTGGCGAATGCCGATCGCTTCCGCAGCAAGGATGACCGCGGATGGCAGGCTTTGGCCAAATATGAATTCCACATCGTGCCGGCGAAGAATCGTCGCGATACGCTGCGCAACGGTTTCGTTTGGGTTCTGTTGCGTCATTGCGCGCACTCCTTTCCGGATTGGATTTCGGCCTGAAGAAATTCGTCAAATGCACTGAGGATAAGGTCGATGTCGCTGTCGACCATTGGCGTCGAAAGGCAGGCGGCGGCTCCATAGGGGAGAAGAATGCCCGCTTCCAGCAAGTAGCGGCTCATTCTTCGCATGAGGGAGGCCTCTTCGGCGCTCAGATAGGCATCGCGATATTCGAGCGGCGCGATGCGCTTCGGATGGATGCGGAAGAGCGAGGCGGCGCCGGTCACCGAGAAGCGCGCGTCGCGCTTGGCAATGCTTGCCCTCAAGCCCGCGCGCAACCTCTCGCCCATCGCTTCGAGGTGATCGAACGCATCGGGGGTCATCGCCTCCATCGCTGCCCGGCCAGCGGCCATTGAGACCGGATTTGCGGAAAACGTGCCACCCTGCGGCAACAACGGTTTTCCATTTTCGGTGCCGAAAACGCGCATCACTTCCTCGCGGCCGCCAATAGCACCGATCGGGAAGCCGCCTCCGATGATTTTGCCGGCCGTGGTCAGATCGGGTTTCAGACCGTAGCGTGCTGAGGCCCCGGCATAGCTCTGCCGAAGATTAAGCACCTCGTCCGCGACGATCAGGATTCCGTACTTGCGCGCCGTTTCCGACAAAGCCTCGAAGAAGGCGGGCTCCGGATGCAGCAACCCCGCCCGGCTGGGCATGGGATCGATCAGTACACAGGCAACGCGGTCGCTCGCCGCACTCAAGCGCGCTTCAAGGCCCTCGACGTCGTTGAAGCGCAAAAGATGGACTCCGTCGGCGACGCTTGAGGGAGTGCCGCGATAGGCCGGAGTTGCGACGGACATTGGCGCCCAGCCGCCTTTGCCGGGCGAAACCTCCTGCCCAGCCTCTGCCCAGTCATAGGCGCCGTGATAGGCGCCCTCGATGCGTGCGATCGCGGGCCTGCCGGTGAAAGCGCGCGCGGCCTTGATCGCGAACATGACCGCTTCCGTTCCGCTGTTGACGAAGCGGACCCGTTCCATAGCGGGAATGCGGGTCGTCAGAAGTTCCGCGAGCGCGATTTCATGCTCCGTGGGGTTGGCGAAACAGGTTCCCGAGCGCAGCAGGTCGACGACAGCCTCCGAGGCCGGAGCGAAGCCGTGCCCGTGAATGAGCGTAGTAAAATTGTTGTTCAGATCGAGGAGCCGGTTCCCGTCGACATCGACGAGATAAGCCCCCTCGCCGCGCTGGACATAGATCGGAAACGGGTTCCTCTCCACCGTGGCGCGGGTGGTTCCATCCGGGAACACGGCCTTGGCGCGGTTGAATAAATGTTTTGACCGACTACGCGCAGACGTCTGCCGCAGCCTGTTTGTTGCTTGAACGAGCATAGTTCCGGCTTCCTGAGGTGAGAAATCCACCGCTCGCTTTGCACGAGCTTCACAATTTTGTTGCAACAAAAATGCAGCCCGTCAAGTCCATACAACAAAATCTTAAGCCAAGGAGCCCGCACCCCTCTCCAGAGAGGCCCGCTTCAGCCGTCGATATCCATCACGAATATCATTTTCCATCGCCGCCCTGAGGCTTGCCGCGTCACGCTCCGCGAGAGCCTCCATCGCAATCTCGTGGTTGCGAACACCGTATTTCTCCTCGGCAAACTCTGGGTAGAGATTGTGCAAGGACGGCCCAATCCTCAGCCACAGGCTTTCGATCATCGAAACGAGCTGGGGAAGACCCGAGAGACGGTAGATCGTAAAGTGGAATTCCTTGTTGTGCCACAGCGCTTCCGCATAGCGCTTTTCGTCGAGGGCGGAATTGATAAGCTCTTGTAAGGACACTAGTTCTACCACGTCTGCCGGCGTTCCGTGCTGGGCGGCTTGTTCGGAAGCCAGCCCCTCAAGCGCCAGGCGAGTGAGCGTTATCTCGCGAAGGTCGGCCGCGTCGAGAATTGGGACGACAACCGTCTTCGGCCCGGTGTAAACAAGCGCGCCTTCGCTCGTCAGACGATTGATCGCATCGCGCGCGGGCGTTGTGCTGACATCGAGGTCTTGGGCGACTGCGCGCACCGTCAACTTGTGGCCTGGCAGATAGACGCCACGGATGATGCGCTCCTTCATTTCCCGATAGGCGGCATTCCCCAGCCGTTTCGAGGCTCTCTCAAGATCTGGCGATTCGGTTGCATTGTCCGCCATTTTGCTCTCTCGATCGGTTGACACTGTGAATTTTTGATGCAACAAAAATGAAGTGTGAAGGTTTTGCAAAGCTTTTGTCGCGCCAGCGGCTATTAGCAGCTTTCACATGCTCCGTCACGCGGGCCGGCGACAAGCGGCCCGCGGGGCACCAGAACCTCGGCAATAAGCGCATCGCCCTGACTCGTCCCGGGTCGGAGGAAGGCTTTTCATTGCGGCCGGAAACGGCCGTATCCAGGGGAAGACGCCGAAGAGCGTCCAACAGCTGAAAGGAAAGGCGGATTTGATCGGTCAATCTCTGTCCCTTGCGGGACTTCAAAAGCGATACGGCGAAGCCCTTGCGCTTCGCGAGCTGTCGCTCGACGTCGCAGCCGGGGAATTTGTCTCGCTGTTAGGGCCGTCCGGCTCCGGCAAGACAACAGCCTTGACAATGATAGCCGGCTTTGAGGCTCCGAGCGCCGGCAGGATCGCCATCGGTGGCCAGGACGTGACTTTCCTTGCGCCAAATCACCGGAACATCGGAATGGTGTTCCAGAAATACGCGCTTTTTCCGCACCTGACGATCCACCAGAACATCGCATTTCCGCTCAGGATGCGTGGGCGGATGCAGAAGACCGCGATCCTGCAGCGCGTCGAGGAGATGCTGGAACTCGTTCAGCTCTCCGGCTACGCGGAGCGCTATCCCAACCAGCTTTCCGGTGGCCAACAGCAACGGGTCGCCGTGGCGCGGGCTTTGGCCTTTGAGCCGCCCGTCCTTCTGATGGATGAACCACTTGGCGCCCTCGACAAGAAATTGCGAGAGGCGATGCAATTCGAGATCAAACGTCTGCAGGAGCGACTTGGTGCCACGGTCGTCTACGTAACCCATGATCAGGACGAAGCGCTGACGATGTCGGATCGCGTCGCCATAATGTCCGACGGTCGCTTGATGCAGATGGGTACGCCGACGGAGCTCTACCGGCAGCCGAAGACGGAGTTCGTCGCGGACTTCATCGGCCGGATGAATTTTATTGATGGCGATTGCCTCGACTGCACGGCTGAGCAAACGGTTGTTCGTTTATCGGAGAGAACGGTGCTCAACCTCCGTTCTGCGGCAAGCGAGCGCACGCGCAAATATGATGCCGGAACGGCTCTGCGTGTGGCAATCCGTCCAGAACGAATGCGTCTTGCGAAGCGCGGCGATGGTGGCGCCGACGCGCTGCCGGGCGTCATCGATGCCGCTGTGTTCATCGGTTCGACATACATCTTTCTCGTCCGCCTAGCCGATCGGCCGGAAGCAAGCCTGCAGGTACAGGTCGCTGCTGACTGCGTCATGCCATTCCAAAGAGACGACGCCGTGGACATCGTCCTTGACGGCGCAGCCGCGCACGTCTTTTCCATAGCGGAGAGGTGCGCCGCATGACGCGTTCACTTGCATCACTCTCATCCTCATTGACATTCCGCCGGTCGAGCTCCGCGCGCTTTTATTCGCCCACCGCCTCCATGGCATTGGTCACGCCCCTCCTCGCGGTCCTGCTGACCGGGTTCCTGTATCCGGTCGCGCGGCTGATCGCGCTGAGCTTTTCCGGGGGAACACTCAGCCACTATCGGCGTATTTTTACCGAGTCGCTTCATCTCGACGTTCTCTTCAGCACGATCGAGGTCGCCCTTGTCGTGACGCTTGCGAGCCTGCTGTTGGGTTTTCCCGTCGCCTACATGATGGCGCGGCTGAGCAGGGGCTTGGCAATGGCGATCGCCGCCTGCGTCTTCATCCCCTTGTGGACTTCCGTACTCATCCGCTCCTATGCGTGGGTCGTCCTTCTCCAACGCAACGGCATCATCAACAAGCTGCTCGTCGATACGGGGGTTACGGAAGGGCCGTTAAAGCTGATCTATACCCAGGGCGCGGTCATCCTCGCGATGACGCATGTGCTGATGCCCTTCATGATCCTGCCGATTTATTCGGCACTGCGCGCATTGCCCCCAGACTACGTGCGTGCCGCCCGCAATCTCGGCGCCGGGCCCATCCGTACCTTCGTCGCCGTAACGCTTCCGCTCAGTCTGCCGGGTGTTTTTGCCGGCAGCGTCATGTGTTTCGTACTGGCGCTCGGCTTCTACATCACCCCGGCGCTGGTTGGTGGGCCCGGCTCGATGCTGATGGCGACGCTCATCGGCCAGCAGACAACAGTCCTGCTCGATTGGCCGTTCGCGGCAGCACTTTCGACCGTACTCCTCGCCGTTACGCTCCTTTTTGTTCTCCTGTTCCGCAGGACGCTATCGCTCAGCAAGGGATTGAACAGTGTCTATTGATCACGCACAGATGCCGGGCCGGATTCCTACGGTCATGGATATCTTCGCTTCTCCGACGATCCGCGGCTATTCGAGGGCGGCGGGGATCATTGCCATCGGTGCGGGGATCGGATGTATTCTCTTCTTCCTGCTGTTGCCGACGCTGATCGTGCTACCGATGTCGCTGAGCGAAACTGACCATATCGAGTTCCCGCCCCAGGGGCTGACACTCAAATGGTACAGCGCCTATTTCAATGATCCGGACTGGATGGCAGCGACGTGGTTCAGTCTTAAGATCGCCCTGGCGACAACCGCGACAGCGACTGTCGTGGGAATCATGGCGGCGCTCGCGATTGTGCGAGGATGCCTTCCGTTCAGATCCACATTGCAGGCGCTTGCGCTCGGGCCGATGATTGTTCCCCACATCATCCTGGGCGTGGCGCTCTACCTCGCCTTCTCGCCCCTGCAGCTCACCGGCAGCTTTTTCGGATTCCTCATCGCGCACACCGTGTTGGCAATCCCCTATGTGATCATTACCGTCACGGCGTCGCTGCAGCGCGTCGATCCGACGCTCGAGCTGGCGGCGTTGAACTGCGGGGCCAACAGGCTGCAGGCATTCTTCCTGGTCGTTCTGCCGAACATCGTCCCAGGTGTCTCAGCGGCGGCCGTGTTCGCCTTTCTCGCCTCATTCGATGAAGCGACCGTCGCGTTCTTCATATCCGACATCGGTGGTAAATCGATCGGGCGCAAGATGTTCGAGGATATCGATTTCAACCTGACGCCGGTCATTGCCGCGGTCTCGACCGTGCTCGTCGCCACTTCCCTCCTGCTCATGGGCACGGTTCACCTGCTGAACGCCCGTAAGCCTCGCTCGTGAAACCGAGGACTCCCACTTCTCAGCATCTGGATTAACAAAGGATTCTTTCATGACGTCTCTCCTCTCACGTTCCACAGCAGTGATGAAGCCGACTGTCGCTGGATTTCTATCCTTGATAGCCTTGTCGCTTCCGACATTTGCCGGCGAGCAAGTCATCATCGCGTCGACCGGCGGCGCTTATGACAAGGCTCTAAGGGAGGCCTGGTTCGATCCATTCACGAAGGCTACTGGCATCGAGGTGGTCACCGTCGCGGCGACGAACGCCGAAATGCGCGCCAAGGCTGCGGCCATGGTGAAAACGGGAAACGTCAACTGGGACCTCTATCTCGACGGCGAGATCCAGGCCGCCTCAAAGGCGCATCGCGAAGTGACAGAGGATCTGACGGAGTTCTGCCGCCAATTTGCCGATCGCGAGGACCTCAGCGCTAATGCATGCTCCGCTGGCGGGGCCCTGCTGCAATCCACGGCTACGCTGTTGGCTTACAGAACCGGAAAACCCGGAGAACCAGTTCCCGCAACATGGGCCGATATGTGGGACACAGGGAAATTTCCGGGCGAACGCGCATTTCCGAACTTCGATGATCCCTGGCGCGTCATGGCGGCCGCACTGCTCGCCGATGGTGTTAAGCGCGACGAATTATTTCCGCTCGACATCGATCGCGCGTTGGCTAAGCTCGACAAGATCAGGCCTTCCGTCACGCTGTGGTGGAAGACGGGCGATCAGAGCGTGCAAGGGTTTCGCAATGGCGAGTACTCGCTCGGGCAGATCTGGTTGACGCGCGCAAAGGCGATGCAGAATGAGGGGCTGCCGATCGACTGGTCCTACAAGGCCGCCTTCCTCGTCGGCGACCGGATAGCGCTGCTGAAGGGCGCGCCGCATCGTGACAACGCGCTGAAGCTAATGGCCTTCTGGCTGGACTCTCCCGCGGCGCAGGCCAAAGCGTGCGAAGCTCTCTCCTGCACGCCCCCGAGCAGCGATGCGATCTCGATGATGTCGGATGAGGCGCGCAAGACGATGCCGCAAGGTGACGACGTTCGGGATCACGTCATCCTTCCCGACGCGGAGTGGATCAACGCCAATGCTGCGATGATGTTGCAGCGCTGGAACGAGTGGATTCGCTGACTGCGCCAGCGCCCCGCGTGCATGGAGGCGAGGCTCACCCGTCTCGGAGCGCCTCCGCCTTGGGAATCGTCTGAAGGTGAAGCGATGCTCACCCCGAGCCAAGCGTCCTCTTTGGGGGGAGCCGAGGTTCACGCAAGCACCGTGTACGTCCTCGTTTGTCCAGAAGCAGTCGCACGACAGTTTCTGATCAGCGACCGGGAGCGACCCGTTGCAGCATCCGAATTTGCTCGCGCTACGGCGCAAATCGGCCCGAAGCCGACATCTATGGAACTGTGGACAGGATGGTATCGTTCTTTCAACCAACTGCCGATTGGGGGGACGATGTTCGAAAATTTTCAGTTAGAAATGATCAGAGTACCAGAGACGACTCTAAGGGTGCGTCACGGGGGCTCCGGTCCACCGCTTCTTCTTCTGCATGGGCATCCCCGGACGCACACGACTTGGTATAAAGTTGCGCCAGCACTCGCTAGGCAGTTCACAGTTGTGTGCCCGGATCTAAGAGGGTTTGGTAAGTCCGGTAAACCTTCGGACCCGCACGACTACGAGGCCTCGTCTAAACGCGCGAAGGCACGCGATTGCGTCGCTCTCATGGAACATCTGGGGTTCGATGAGTTCTTCTTAGCGGGCCATGACCGAGGCAGCTACACCGCATTTCGTACAGCGATGGATCATCCGGCGAGGGTGAAAAAGTTGGCCATACTGGACGGGGTCCCCATTTTGGAGGCCTTGGAGCGATGCGATGCCCGTTTTGCCTCCCATTGGTGGCACTGGTTCTTTTTTGCTCAGCGGGACAAACCTGAACAGGCTATACTTGCCAATCCGTCTGAATGGTACGGCGGCGCAGAGGCTTCGATGGGGAGCGAGAATTTCGTTGATTTCTTTTCTGCGATTCAGGACGCTGCGACAGTGAGGGGTATGCTCGGCGACTACAGAGCAGGCATCCACGTTGATCATCTTCATGATCGTGATGACCGAAATGCTGGTAGAAAGCTAATTTGCCCCCTGCATGTAATCTGGTCTGCTAAAGACGATCTCGAGGACCTCTACGGCGACGTCTTGGCTGTATGGCAGCCATGGGCGGAATTGGCGGTTACCGGAGCCGGGATCGACTGTGGCCACCACATGGCGGAAGAGGCACCGGTTGAACTGACACGTGAACTCGTGCGTTTTTTCTCAGGATAGAATGCCAAGATGACCGATTCTGGCGCAACTTGCTCGTTCAAATGAGCAAGGCAAAAGGCCGCGTTCCCCATCACGGCCCTTAGCATTTGGTCGCCGAATGGCGGAAAGTCTGGGCAACCACCTCATTCGCCCCCATCTCGTTTGACGATATGAGCAGTCGTATACTTGCTGATGACCAGATTGGGGGCGATCCAGCGATAGCTCCGGCCTTCCAGGAATGATAGGAGCGAAGATCGTCGGCGACGATGCGGGTGGTCGCTCAGTATCCGGTTGGCCGCCGATCAAGATGAAGCGCGGTTGTTCCACCTGCCATGCTCGATCAAATTTCAATAGGGTGGTTCGCCGCGCGCGCGATCGACGATGCGCTGCTGACGCTCCGATATGATTTGCTGGCTCGCCTGCATGCGGACGGTCTCCTGCATGATCTTCAGCCTGTCCTGCATTGCCTCGAAGGCACGGCGGTGCGGCGGCGGCACGCGATTGATGGCGTCCGTCTCGCCGCGCAGGATGGCGTTGCGGCCAAAGCGTTCATCGAGCGCCCGGCTGACCGCGGCGAACTCTCGGGCGACGGCTGGAGCAAGCGCGCCGGCGGCCACGTCGAGCTTGCCGTCCTTCTTCTTCATCTCCGCTGCCAACCGCCGCAGCGCGTCTTCGGCTGCCTGTGACAATCCTGGAATGGCGACCGCCATGCGGCGTCGTTCTTCCGTGATGGCCTGGCGCTCCGAGTCGATGGCACTGACGTGAGCCGCGCCGAGCGAGCGCAAAAAGACGGACGCCTCGGATACGGCCCGCAAAGCCTCTTTGCGTTCCCGGCCGGATGCGAGCATGCGGTCGATCAGGCGTTCCGAACCGCGCAGCGCACCATAGGCGGCTGGGTCGTTAGCCACGGCCGCGACGATCCGCTCAGCCGCAAAACCCTTGACGATCAGCGCCTCTATTCTGTCGACGGCGCGGGCCGGATCGCGCCAGATGCGCTTGGCGATCTCGGCGAGCGCAGCGCGATTGTGACGATAGTGCGGCGCGGAAAGCGCGCGTGGGCCCGCCTCCTCGTCCACCGGCGTCCTGAATTCCGTCACGGCGGCGAGCATCGGCAGCACGGCTTTATCCTCCTTCCCGAACTCGACACTTGCACCGGCAATGATCTTCGAACGGTCCTTCCTCTCGGCAAGATGCTGTTCTTCAGCGAAGCGACGGACAACCTCAAAGAGCCGCGTCAGCTTCCCCCGCCGTTCATCGGTGAGATCGTCCGGCATGCGTTCGGCGATGTTGCGTTCGACAATCGCGTCGGCCTTCGGCGTGAAGGCGCTCCAGCCGAAGCGGGCGGTCAGCGCGTCGCTCACTGCCTTCACCTCCTGCACGAGCGAGCGATCCTCGGCGGCGAAGGCAAAGGCGCTCTTCCAGGCGTCGTAACCCCCTTGCTTGCGCACCGCCTCGATTTCGGCGAGGCGCGCCGTGGCCTGCTTCGACAGCGCCGGGACCGCCAGGGACATATGGGCGCGCCGCGTCTGCTCGCGCTCACGGAACCGTGCGGCATTCCTGCGGAACTCGGTCGCATGGGCGCGGGCCAAGGGCAGCAATTCGTGGAGGGACACCATGGCGACGCCGCGCTCGTCGCGAGCCGCCCGGCCGTCAACCATGTGGTCCGACCCGCGAAGTCGGCCAAGCCGGTCCGGTGCTTTGCCGAGATCGTCGGCAAGCTTGCGGGGTTCGATGGCGGCGTCCGACGCCAGTGCATTAAGCGTCGATAGCGCGCCATCAGGGTCGCGATAGATTTTCGCCAGCACCGGGCGCAGGATGGCCTCGCGCTCCTTCCAGCGTTCGGAGGAGGGCTGAGCAAGTCGTGCGTCCTCCTCGACACTGCGGAAGAATTTCGTGGTGGGCGGGATCAGATATTTCCCAACCAACGGGATTGGGGCCGAGAGAGATTCCGTCCGTTCCTCGCTGTAGGAAACGCGCCGTTGGCGCTCGATCGCAAATCCGAGCGCAACGCTCGCCCTCTCCCAGAGCTTGGCCACCTGCGCCCTCTTTTCGATAAGCCACGCCAGCCGCCGCGAAACGCCCTCCTCTATTTCCGCCGCGACCTCGGCGACCGTGTCGATGCCGCGCCGCCGCGCGAAGTCTTTTGCATGCGGCCAGTACCCGGCCTCGCTCTCGAAATCGAGCGTCGTCGTCTTGGCGCCGGATCGTCCGAGACGCTCGACAAGCTCACTGAACAGCTCCGGCCGGCGGCTCTCGCGCTCGATCCGCTCCCGGCGGGCGTCTGCGGTTTCGATCTGCCTGACGGTCCAGACATTGCGATCGACTTCCCGTTCCTCGAAACGCTTTTGGCCCGTCTCCTTATCGACGACGGGCACCCTGACCTTGACCTTGTCGACGCCGTCCTTTCGCAGCGTCACCGTATCGCCTTCAGCGACGCCCGCCGCCTCGAGCGCCTTCGGCAGGCTGACGCCCCAGAGCCGATGGACGGTTCCGTCGTCCGTCCGGATGTCGGCATAGGGACTTTCGTCCGCATCCTCGTCTGTGGGTCGCAACTTCGCCATCCCTTCTTCGACCAGTTCGCCGGTGACGCCGGCGGCATGATCGACGCGCGGCTTACGACTCCATTCCGGCCTCGCCTCGAAGTCCTCTGTCGCCGCATAGAGATCGGCGCGGTCGCGATGTCTGGTCATCGCCACATAGGTCAGATGCTGGTCCATCATGCCGGTGGCGAGCACAAAGGTTCGGTCGACGGTGGCGCCCTGCGATTTATGAATGGTCGTGGCATATCCATGATCGACGTTGCGATAGCTGTCCTTGCTGATGACAATGTCACGGCCATTGTCGAGTCGGACCGACAGCAACGCATCGCCGCGTCTGTCGCCGGTGGAAACGACCGTGCCGAGCATGCCGTTCTTGACGTATTGCGGACCAAGACGCCGCGCGCGTGGCTCCACGAAACGGGCGTTCTCGAGGAAGATGATGCGGTCGCCGGCGGCAAATTCGCGCAAGCCTCGCGCCGTCTGGACCGCGCGCGCCCCTGTCAGCGCGCCCTTCTCCACCATCACGCTCCGCAGGGCCTCGTTCAGCTTCCGGACGTCGTCGTTGGTGTGGGCGAGTACCAGAAGCTCGTCGCCGCGAAGCCGAACTTCATTTCCGCCGGAGACAGAGTTCTCGAGCGCCTGTTCGCGCGCATCGGCCCAGTCGGCAACGATGCGGTCGACGATTTCGTCACGCGTTTCCGCCGCGACAATACGGCCATGCCGCGCATAGGTATCGAGGCCCTCTTCGATCTTACCGCGGGCGAACAGTCGAGAGGCATCGCGCGCCCACGCATCGCGCTGCCGCCGCACGCCGGCCAGTTCGGCAAAGCCGACGCGCTCTGAAATCGCCCGGAACGCGGCACCCGCCTGGATCGGCTGCAGCTGCATGGCGTCGCCGACCAGCACCGCTTTCGCGCCGGAGTCTTCCACCGCTTTCAGGACGCGCGCCATCTGCTGCGACGACACCATGCCGGCCTCGTCGATGACCAGCACGTCATCACGCTGGAGCAGATCGCGCCCGCTCGCCCAGGCCAGTTCCCAGGATGCCAGCGTGCGCGACCTGATGCCGGAACTGTCCTCAATCCCTTCGGCCGCCTTGCCGGCCAGCGCCGCACCGAAGACCCGCCGGTTCCCGCTCTCCCAGGCGTGGCGTGCGGCGGCAAGCAGCGTCGACTTGCCGGCGCCGGCGAGCCCAACGACGGCGGCGATCGCATTGTCGCCGGTGACGTGGCGAACGGCATCGACCTGTTCCGCATCGAGCTTGAAAGGCTTTTCGGTATCAGCCGTTTCGATGCTTCGGACGGCTGCGGCGACCTGCGCGTTGGAGACGGCGAAGCCCCTGCGCTTTGACAACACTCGGGCGGACTCTGCCATGGCATATTCGAGACGCAGGATCTCCCGTGTCGTGAACACCGCCGGCTCCGACGCCTTGCCGGTTTCAGCGTCAAGCTGCTGCGGACTCAGCATGACCAACTCGTCCGACGCCATCAGCCGGGCCCGGATATTGGTGAAGTCGACGGGATCGTCGACATAGCGGTGCAGCGCCTTGGCAATATCCTTCTCGTCGAAGGTGGAGCGTTCGTTGCCAAGCTGCTTTAACAGAAGCGCCGGCTCGATCAGCAACCGGTCGGCCATCTCTTGCCGGCGGGCGAGATCGGCCGGCGCAAAATACATCGCGACGCCCTTGCGGGCGAGCGCCGCCTTTTCCGGTCCGAGATGCTTTTGCGCAATCCCATCGAGACCCTGCTCGGCATAAGAGCGACCGTCGAGGCGGATCTCGTGGCCGGCAAGCACCAGATGCCGATTGGCGGTCTCCGCCCAGGCGATCTTCCAGGCCTTCATCGTTTCCTTGTCGCCGGCCCAGAGCTTGTAGACGATCTTGCCGTTCGGCCGCTCCGGCGTGGCGACGCGCAGCGGCTCGCCGTCTTCGCCAAGCACCGGCACCTTCTTCGGCCCGAACCCTTCTTCGGTCAGGGGACGCAGCGGGGTCATAAGATGGATGTGGGGATTGCCGTCCTTTTCATGATAAACCCAATCAGCCACCATTCCCTTCGACGTCAGATTGTCGCGGACAAATTCACGGACAAGTGAGATGTTCTCCGCCCGCGTCAGCTCCTCCGGCAGGGCGATAATCAGCTCACGCGCAAGCTGGGCGTCGACCCTCGTCTCGAAGGCATCCACCACATTCCAGAGCGCCTCAATTGCCTTGCCGACCGATTGCCCTTTGATCGCAGTCTTCAGCCAGGTCGGGATATCGTCCGGCAACGCCAGTTCCTCATGCACCAGTTCCCGCGATTCGCCGCGATAGCTAAAGGACGTCCCAGCCTGCTCGTCCATCATCCGGGTGCGATGGCGATAGGCGGCGGCCGAGACGATGCTGCGTCCCGCTCCCCTGCCGATCACCTGCGCTCTGACGAACATGATCGCCACGGCTGTCTCCGATCGTCCAAGCACGTCGCGCCAGCGACGTATATTGCGCCCTCAAACCGATCGGCCCGCCAGGGCCGATGCCGCCTTCTCGGTTGCAGGCTAGCCTATTTAACTATCGTGTTCTAGATAGTATAATCCGCCCCTTGAGATTGTTCGAACCCGGAAAGGACATCGGAATGGCCGCAAAATCATCGATCGCTGACATCGACGCCCAGATCGAGAAGCTACGCGAGCGCAGACGCGTGATGATCGCAAAGTCCTCCGAACGCTTTGCGCGCGCGGCAACGAAATCGGGGCTGGCGGAAATGGAGATCGCTGACGAGGAGGTCGATCGGATTTTCGGAGAGATCGCCGCGCGATTTCGAAAGGAGGAAAAGAGGGGCACTGCCGGCGTATCTACTTCGCCGCGTAGACCAGCAGCTGGCGGGACTGGAACGTCGGCGGAGGTTTCTCATGACAGCTGATCGCAAACGCGAGGCGCGCGAGAAGTTTTTACTCGGCGGCATCGTCGTCAGGGCGGGTCTTACGAAGGCCGACCGGGCGTTTCTGCTCGGCGGTCTACTCGAACTGGCGAGGCTTGATCCAAGCTCATCGGAGCATCGGCGGTTGCGCGATATCGGCGAGGAAGCGTTCAAGGCACCGGCGCTTGACGGTGATTCGACACGCATCCCGGAGGCGACCGAATGACCGTGCGAGCAAAACCGCATCCGAGCCTGTTGCTCGTCCTGGTGCCTATCGCAGTAACGGCTGTCGCCGTCTATGTGGTCGGCTGGCGCTGGCCAACACTCGCCGGCGGCCTATCCGGGAAAGCGGAATATTGGTTCCTACGCGCTTCTCCTGTGCCGGCGCTTCTGTTCGGACCACTGGCAGGACTGTTGAGCGTCTGGGCGCTGCCATTGCACCGGCGAAGGCCGGTCGCGATGGCGAGCCTGGTCTGCTTTCTGGCGGTCGCCGGTTTTTACGCGCTGCGGGAGTTCGGCCGGCTCGCCCCGTCCGTGGAGAGCAGAGTGGTGACATGGGACCGTGCCCTTTCCTATCTCGATATGGTCGCCGTTTTCAGTGCAGTCGCTGGTTTCGTGGCGGCGGCGGTGGCCGCGCGCATTTCCACCGTCGTGCCCGAGCCGGTGAAGCGCGCCAAGCGCGGCACGTTCGGCGACGCGGACTGGCTGCCAATGTCGGCCGCCGGAAAGTTGTTTTCGCCGGAGGGCGAGATCGTTGTCGGTGAGCGCTACCGCGTCGACAAGGATATCGTTCATGGACTGCCCTTCGATCCAAATGATCGCAGTACTTGGGGACAGGGGGGCAAAGCCCCTTTGCTCACTTACAAGCAGGACTTCGACTCCACCCATATGCTCTTCTTCGCCGGGTCAGGTGGCTACAAAACGACGAGCAACGTTGTTCCGACGGCGCTGCGCTATACCGGACCACTGATCTGCCTCGACCCTTCGACCGAGGTCGCGCCGATGGTAGTCGAGCACCGAAGCCGCGTCCTTGGGCGCGAGGTGATGGTGCTCGATCCAACGAACCCGATTATGGGATTTAATGTGCTCGACGGGATCGAGGCGTCGAAGAGACAAGAAGAGGATATTGTCGGCCTTGCGCATATGCTGCTGTCGGAAAGCGCTCGCTTCGAAAGCTCGAGCGGCGCCTACTTCCAGAACCAGGCACACAATCTACTGACAGGCTTGCTTGCCCACGTCATGCTCTCGCCGGACTTTGAGGGGCGGCGCAACTTACGCAGTCTCCGGCAAATCGTCTCGGAACCTGAGCCCTCGGTGCTCGCCATGCTGCGCGACGTTCAGGAGCACTCGCACTCTGCCTTCATCCGCGAAACGCTCGGTGTCTTCACCAACATGACCGAGCAGACGTTCAGCGGCGTCTATTCGACCGCCTCGAAAGACACGCAGTGGCTGTCGCTCGACAGTTACGCCGCGCTCGTCTGCGGCAGCGCCTTCAAGTCGAGCGACATCGTTACAGCCAAGAAGGACGTGTTTCTGAATATCCCGGCAACGATCCTGCGCTCCTATCCAGGAATCGGCCGCGTCATCATCGGCTCGCTGATCAATGCCATGGTCCAGGCCGATGGTGCCTTCCAGCGCCGGGCACTCTTCATGCTCGATGAGGTCGATCTCCTCGGCTACATGCGCGTCCTTGAGGAGGCACGCGACCGCGGCCGCAAGTACGGCATCAGCATTATGCTGATGTACCAATCCCTCGGGCAGTTGGAGCGGCATTTCGGGAGGGATGGCGCAACGTCATGGATTGATGGCTGCGCCTTGGCCTCCTATGCCGCGATCAAGGCGTTCGACACGGCGCGCAATGTCTCGGCGCAATGCGGTGAGATGACGGTGGAGGTGAAGGGAAGCTCCCGCAATATTGGCTGGGATACGAAGAACGGCGCCTCGCGCAAATCAGAGAGCGTCAATTACCAGCGGCGACCGCTGATCATGCCGCACGAAATCACCCACTCGATGCGAAAGGACGAACAGATCATCATCGTCCAGGGGCACAGCCCGATCCGCTGCGGGCGCGCGATCTACTTCCGGCGGAAGGACATGAAGGAGGCGGCGAAGGCAAACCGCTTCGTCAAGCCGATCCCGTGATGGGCCGCCAACATGACGCGGGGAAAAAATCTCGCTCGGTGCGGCAATACAGGGCGAACGGGTCCTCCGCGCCTGGCGGCGTGATCCAGTCTAGAAGGAGTGTATGGCCGAAGGAGTGAGCCCGAGGACCGTTAGACCAAACGGCCAAAAGGGCATGCCGTTGGCCGCGTCGGGATGGGCGTGGACGACAATCGACATCGGCACACGACGATCGCCGTAAGCATCATGAAACCTGTGCCGGGGGGAACATGCAAAGGGTATAGAAGGCGAAATACCACGCGCTGTAGACCGCCGCCCTGAGGACGCCGAAGACAATCGCGTACGGAGGGCTGACGATGAATCGAAGTGCGCGAAAAGCTCCGCTTCGGCTCGTCGCGCCGGTTTCGAGTTGAGCGTTTTGAGGCTCTGTCGACATGACGGGCTCCTCGGTATTCGCTAGCCCAGATCGAAGCAACAAAATGGTCATACTGTTCGCACACCCAAGGGCAAGCGAGGAAATCCTCTTGCGACAATGCGGCCGATCCGGGTCGCAACATCGAGCGAGAGGCGGGCGTGACCGCAGGCGGAGACCGCTTGCGGGACCGGTGAGCGAAGCGAACAGCAACCCGTCGGCCGCCGGCTGGCTCGCCCGAACAACGATCTCCAGTCTCGACGATCGACCACGAAAATGAATCGGTGTGGGCCGATCGATTCCTAAGTGTCGTTGGACTCAAAAGCCGGAACGGGCGTTTCTTCCGTCATGCTCACGCAGCCCTATCAGCTCTACATCGAACGCACGGATGCGACGAAAACCGTGGCGCGCTTCTACGCGCTCCCAATCGAACCGACGCTGTTCGGCACGCTTGCCTGACACGGCGTTGGGGCGCATCGGGCCATGGTGCATCACGTCGACAAGGAAGAGGATGCTGTGCACATGATCCTCGATCTGCTGCGGACCAGACAGGCGCGCCGCTAAAGACCGAAAACACGCGTTCGACGTGAACACATCGCCTGGGGTTTCCCGCAGCGAGCGCGCCCTGATCCTCGCCGGTGCTCATTGGTACGAAGCGGAGCTTCGGCCGACGCGTCGGCCGTTTCGCGTGTCGGCCCAGGCGGGAAGGCAAACGCCGCCCTCAGAAGGGCGGCGCGGCGTCGAAGGTGCCCTCCTGTTCGGCGGTCGCTGCCGCCAGTTCGGCCTGAGCCAATTCCAGCTCGGCTTCGATCTGGCGGCGCTCGGCGGCGTCCGCGTTCCTGAGCTCGGCGCGCAGTTCTTCAACCTGAATTTCTGTTGCAATCGTCATCGTCGTCTTCTCCTTGGATAATGTGAAGATGACGCCACGGGGTCGAGAGGATCGGGCCGGGTCAAGGATCGCGTCAGCGACCGCCGGAGGCGGCGAGCGGAGGAACCGATTTTCTGACGGTGCCCTTAAGGGCACCGTCAGAAAATTGGAGGGGCCGCGAAGGCCTTGAGGCGGCGCGAGCCCTCATGGCAGACTTGGCTATTTGATCAGACAAGCTTTCGCTCGTGTGGCAGGGGAGAGGAGCAAAAGCGGGTTCGATGCCCGTTTTTGTTCCCGGTGCTGCGTTTAACGATCAAACCGAGTAACGGCGAAGTCGGCCCCGATTTCTCGGGGCCGCTCGCTTGGCTCGTCAGTCCGGATTGTTCCAGAGGATCACCTTCTTGCTCGGATCGCCGCCGGGTGCCTGTGCGAGGTTGCCGAAGATCACGCCGATCTCGGGAGCCTCCAGCTTCACTGAGAGGTATTCCTCGCCGGTCTGGCGGGCGACGCGGTTCCAGCCCGCGCCGATTTCGAAGCCGGTCTTGCGGTTGATGACGCGGTAATCGGGGGCTTCTTCGCTCGACTTGCTTGCGTTCGGGACGATGGCGATCGGGGCGTTGACACGGATGGTGGCGAAGACGCCTTCGAGGATGCCATCGGTCTTCTGCGTCAGGGTTGCGATCGTGGTGGCCATGATTCTGTCTCCTTCAGTTGCTCGGGACCATTCCCGATGGCGCACGAAGAGACGGCCGACCTGCTGCGGTCAGCTCGGTCGAAAATTTTGCCAAATTCTATTTTCCGCCAGGAGAAAGAACCGAAATCGAATTTTGCAAAAATTTCGGGCGAGTCTTACCCCTTTAGGGGTTGGCCGCAAAAGCAGGCGGTCGTCTATACGAGCGACACAAAACGGGAATGGTTCGGGGCAACTGAAGGACGCGACAAACCATTATGGCTGTCCGGTCCACGCCGCGGGAGATCGGCCACGCATCCCTTGATACGTTGGTCCGCGTGCCGGTCAACGCCATGCCCTCGCCCTCTCTCAGCTACAGCAGGCGGGTGAGCACGTGGCTAACGATATCACGCCTTATGTTGATCCGAGAGGTAGACGCGGCGAATGTATTCGCCGCCTGCAGCCGGCGCGGCAACACCTGATGAAGCCGTTCGCGTGAGCGATAGGTGATCTTCCCCCACTCCCCCCGGGCGCCCGGCTATCTGCGCTGTTGGTGTTCTCCAGGCACATCGCGGCACGCGTCCCATCCGAGAGATCGGAGCCGGCTTAGTAGCGGAACCAGGCCCGGCGGTGATCACGAGACAACAGGATCCCAGCAAGTCGCGAACGGAATGCCGTAGGGTGCGACATTCTGATCCTGGGAAACGAAATGCGCTCCCTCCGCCAAGGCCTGCCCCCGACGATGCGGTTCGTGTCGGTCAAGGCCGTCAATGAGCAAGCCGCCGCCGTGTTGGTCAGCGTCCGGGAGCGTTTGATCCGCAACCGCACCCAACTCGCCAGTGCAATCCGCGGTTACACCGCTGAATTCGGCATTTCCGTCGTCAAGGAACTGGCGCACATTCCCCTGCTGCTTGAACGGATACAGTCCGATGAGACCGTGCCTGAGCTGACGCGGGAAGTGTTCGCGAGCCAGGTGGCGGATTACGCCCAGATGGAAGAAAAGATTGGAGACGTGGATGCCAGGCTCATGGCATGGCAGCGAGCCGACGAACACAGCAAACGTCTCAATACTATTCCCGGCATCGGCCCGATCGGCGCGGCGCTCCTGATCATGGAGACACCGGCGCCAGAGCTATTCCGATCCGGGCCCCAATTCGCGGCGTGGATTGGGTTGACGCCAAAGGATCACTCGACCGGCGGCAAGCTGCGGCTCGTATGCATCACGCGGGCAGGCGATGAGGCATTGGGAGCGGTGCTGGTGACCGGGCAACGGCTGTTATTCAACATGCTCGGCGACACGGCAAGGCCTCTCCATGGCTGGCCGGACTGCTCAAGCGCAAGCCGCCGAAACTGGCAGCCGTCGCACTCGCCAACAAGATGGCTAGAAGATCATGGTGTCCGGGGAGAGATACAGGGCAAAATATGCGTCAGCCTGATGGTTGCGGGGGCCGCCCACATAAGGGATAGTCGATCACCTGACCTCCTTCGCGCCGGTGTGACGTGCGACGAGACATGATCGCGGCCACCCGCCAGCCGAGATAGCTGTTCAATGAAGCGCTCCTCAGTCGTTGCCATCGAATGGTGTTCGTGCGCGATGACCCGTTCTCCGTTTTGTCGCTCGGCCGTCAGTCGGAAATCGAGGCTTGCGACGCCGGACCAAATAATTTGTCAGGCTCGAAAGTAGATTTCTGTCGCACGAAACCGACCATCCATTCGCTTGCATTGAACGATGACGTCGATCGAATCCGTCAACAATTGATCAATGTCTTCCCGATCCAAATTGCGGCCCCCTTCGGACTCCTTCACAAGCAGCGTCAGCTGTCGGAAAGCGAGCTTGGCGGAGTCGGCATGCACGGTGGTGATCGATCCGGGGTGGCCGGAGTTGACGTTGCGGACGTAGTAGAAGGCCGTGCCATCGCGCAGCTCCTGCAGCAGTATGCGGTCCGGCCGCATCCGGAGGCATGATTCCAGCAGTTCTTTAGGGCCGGCGACTGAAAGTCCCTGGGCGCCTTTCGAATAGAACAGACGCACGTGGTTCGGCTGTGGAATAGACAGTTCGGGAGTGTCCTCGATCGAAATGATCCGCTCGTGCTCGGGAATGTGTTTGATCAGCGCTTTCGAAAGCGTTGTCTTGGCCGATCCGGTTGCGCCTGAGATAACGATGTTCTTCCGTGAAATGACGGCTTCCCGCAGAAAATCCTTGAAGCGACCGGCACGGTACAGCGCCGCCAAATCCTGGTCCTGTGTCAAGGCGCCGTCGTTGACCGCACGCGTCTCGGAGAAGAACTCTCTTTCTTCCAGATCATCGAGCGTGAATGTGACCGAGGACGGCTTACGGATAGTGATGCTGACCGTATTCCTGATGGTAGCCGGTGGAATGACTATCTGGATCCGTTCGTCCCCCGGCAGCGTTGCCGACAGGATCGGCCGGGTTTCATCAATGAATTGATGGGAGAAACTGGCCACGGCCCGGGCAAGGCGCATCAGCTTCTCGAAGGAAAGCTCCGGCAGATCATAGGTCCGCCAACCACCAGCGCCTTCCGTCAACACCTCCCCGGGCCGGTTTACGATCACTTCGTAGAGCGTGCTGTTACCGAGGAACGGCGCGAGCGGAGAGAGCAGCTCACGAACGACCGTTGCGTCGGCGCCTTCGGTCATCGCCTTTGCTCTACTTCGTCACGAGCGTTGACTGCGACCTGAAGTCCAGCACCGCCCGGCCGAGGACCTTGTTTTTCGGCTCCGTCACCCGTAATCCGTAGACACCGGAAAAGTCGAGATCGCGCGCCACGAAGATCGAGACGAGCTCACCCTGATGTTTGTTGAGCGTCGGCGGAATGTTGATCGATTGCTCGACAGCGATCGCCGCCGCCTGCTGGCCTGCGCTTGTCGTGTTCTGCGTGTCGACGTCGCTTTCCTGCAGGCGGCTGCTGGCATAACTCGTGGCGTCGCCAAAGATGGAAAGGAGAAGCGCACCTCCGAACCGCTCCCACCAGTGGGTGTCCACATAGCCGTCGACGCCGGCCCGGCCGAGCGCATCCGTCGCCGGTGAGGCCAGTGTGACGATGACGCCGTTCGGGGTCTTCGCCCGGTTCCAGAGCACGAAGAGGCGCTTCTTTCCGCGCTGAAGACCGCCGCGATACTCGCCGAGAACTTGAGTGCCTTTCTCCATCAGCACGACGCGGCCGTTATCCGAGAGGACATCACGGTTGATCACGCAGCTTGTAAAGCCGGGCTGATCGGATGCCATGGCAGTTTCCAGGACGCAGGGTATCGAGGTCCCCATCGCGACGATGAAGTTACGATTGCCGAGTGTGCCGGCGCGCGAGCCCTCAAGCTTGGTCGGTCGTAGCAAACCGTTGAATCGCTGTTCATCGGCATTGGCTGTATTCTGGCCCATCATGTTTCCATCGAGCGGCAGGAAATTGCTGTCCGCCGAAATGGCAGGATCCGCGGTATCGTGGCGCGATGCCTCGGCTTTCTGTCCGCCGCTATAGGCCATCACAGGCGCCCGCCGCGCCGAATCGAGTAGCGGATCTTCCTCCTTCCCCTCCTCGGTCATGACGGGGATCGGTAGCTTCACCTCTGGTACTGGCTGTACCGGTTCCACTTTCTCCTTGGCCGGTTCGAAGTTCGTCGTCTGTCGGATGACCACCCGCTCCGGCTGGACGCTTTCTCGCTGGGTACTTTCGCCGCTCATCGACCACAGGGCGAAGGCGACAAAGGCAACAACGGCCAGTGCCACCGCGCCGCGCTTCAGGACGGGATTATTGTCAATCTGTATGCCGGGAACCGTTTCGGCCCGCTCGCCCGGTATCCGGCTTTCGTCTTGCTGAACCATGACATTCCCTACTGTGCCGTCACTTCGGTTTTCAAGACGCGCTCGACAGAGGGCGAGGTCGTGTTGGTATCCGGATTGATGCCGACGCGGTCAAAGGCCTCGTTGAAGATGCAAAGGACGTCCCCACCGCTGCGCAGGATGAACTTGCGGCTGATCGCGTGGACGAGGACAAGGTTGCCGTCGACGGACTTGGGAACCAGGCTCTCGCTGCCATCGGAGTTCTCGGTATAGATGGCGGGCATTTCCTGATTGCCAACGAAAGCAAAGGTCGTGACCTTACCATTGTCGTAGACCGATTGCGGTTCCAGTGCTTGCGCGCCTTGCGCCGAATAACGCCAGTTCCGCCGGCCATAGGTCTCATGAGTAGCCAGCACATGGTCGGCCACCTCCGCCTGCGCGGAGATCGCTCGCGCCGCCGCGGCTTGGCGCCGCCGTTCGGCTTCGTCGGCGGGATAGCGATACTTGACGTAGAAGAAGGTGTTCCGGCCTACCTCGACCGATCCATCTCGCACCGTCAACTCCATTTGGTAGCTTCGGGTCGATCCGTCGCGCCGGGTGGTTACGACGGAAATATTGGTGAGCGGCTGATTTTCCCGCGGTTTGAGAAACAGGATGTTGCCCGCCGGCGCGACCTCCCAGGCCACACTATTGCCGAGCGCCACGTGCGCGATCTCTTCGTCGGGAGCGAATTCCACCTGCACCGAGGAGCGCAGCGAGCCGATGATGCGGGTGATGTTGTAGGGCTGGTAGTCCACAAAGCGCACACGGCTGTCCTGCGAGGCGCCGCGCGGAATTTCGAGGGCAAGCGCCGTGGAGGCGGGGGCCGTAAGGACGAGGATTGTGATGAGAATAGTCCGCATCAGTTGATGGCCTCCGGATCGGCCCGGTATTCGCTGACCGCGAAGCCGAGCGGGTTCACCAGCCGATCCGAAGACGACATCGGCGTGTTTGCATAGGAGAAGGTGAGCGTCGCGACCCAGTGGGTTGTCCGAACCTCCTCGCCCCCGGTGATCATGCGCATATAACGGACGGACACGACATTCGGATTGATCAGCGAGATCGAGGCGATGCTGACGCGCGCGGTGGCGCCGCGCCCATAGATGTTTTGCGGTGACTCCGGATTGCTGCCGCGATAGATGGCGGAAAACCGAGCCTGCTCCGGCTGTGTCGACAGCAAAGCGACCGTGCGGAAGTTCTCCTCCGCCTCGCTCCAGACATAGCCTTCCCGCGCACGCACGTATTTCGCGGCGAAGTATTTGGTCACGGCTTCATCGTAAGTGCCGGCGGTCGACGTCAGCGCGGAGACCACATCGACAATGCCCGTTGAATTGTCGACCCGCACGACAAACGGTTCGACCGTTTTCAGCGGCGAGAGACCGGCGACGGCGAAGATGGATGCGCCGGCAAGAACGCCTGCAACGGTGGCGATCGACCAGGCAACGCGGGCCGAGCGTTCGACATGGATCATCCGGTCCTGATCGAAGCGCCGCGCTTTTTCGAAGTATGTCTTGAGTTCGTCGCTCGAAACCATCGCGCTACCCCTGGCAAGGACGATAGGATGCGCCGACGCCGAGATGGGCGAAGGCCGGAGGCCCCTTACTTGCCTCGACATAGGAAGCCAGGCGCGGCGAGGTTGCCGGACGCACGTCGGAATGCTTCTGTTTGAGGTCGCTATTGTCCTCCCACTGCCACATCGAGCGATTGAGGGGGCGGCGCAAATAGCCATCGCATTTCGAGTGCGGATAGGCCATCGATGCGCAGCCGCTTAAGACGACCGCCATGCAAAGCAGCGGAAGTGTTTTGATCATTCCTGCAAATCCTTTTTCTTGTTCCTGCGAAAAGCGTCACGATCCGGAGCCTTTCGAGGTGAAGGTTCGACCGACGGCGCGGACACCACGTCCGGCCGCACGGACAGTATGGGACGTCGCCCAAGCGAGCGTGCTTTCGTGGGCGTCGCGTGCCGCACCGTAGCCGTAGGTCAACGATGCCCCGCCGGCAGCAAGCGCCGAAGCGATGTTGGGAAGCTGGTAGAAGACGTAGAGGGCGGCGAGGCAGATGGCGCAAAGCGCGATCGGCCGCATCAACACATCGCTATAGGCATCGATCGCTGAAAAGGTCGTGTCGACCGAGGTGATCAGCAGCGAGCCGACTGAGACGACGAGGACCTGCAGGATCACGAAGTTTGCAAGCTGCCCGATCCAGGCCTCGGTAAAGCGTCGCGTCGACTGGAACATGGCGAGTGCCACGAAGATCGGTCCGATCGCCAGGACGATGGCAAGCGCAAGCCTGGCATAGAGCGAGACGACGTAGCCTACAGCGGCGACAATGAAGCTTGCGCCGATCACGAGCATGCCGCTGGTGCCGCTGACGATGTCGATAGGCCAGGAGGCGCGCGTCCAGATCTCTTTGGCGCACTGTTGTCCCTTGTCGAGCAACCCGTCAAAGGTCGAAGCACTCGGCTCCGTCCCGGTATTCAGCGCCTGGGAGATTTCGCGCGGAAGGACGTCAAAGAAGATGTTGGTGACGTAGGTCTGGTATTCGCTGGCGTTCTTCACCAGCATGACGATGATGGCGAGCTTGATTGCGCGGAAAGCGAAATCGAGGACCGGCTCCTGGACGGATCCGCGCAGCACGAGATAGCCATAGAGGACCACGTAAAGAGTGACCGCCGTCGTCAGGGGGCCAGTGACCCACTCGGCAATGTTCGACGTGCCCGAGAGAATGAAGTTCCCGAGCGGTGCCTTGAACTGCCCGTCGACAAAGGCGAAGACTTGATACACGGTTTTACCTCCGAGCGCACCTTACATTCGTTCAAGGCGCGCCCTGAAATCTGCGGCCGCAGCGTTTTGGCAATTCGGAGTGTTGCCCGACTCACCCAGATTGCGGCGGCATTTGCCGATCAGGTCGGCGAGCAGCGCTTTGTCGGCAATCAGTTCATCGACGGTGTAGACGCGCTCGGCTTCCTTCGAGCAAGCGACCAGAACGAGGAGAAAGACAGAAAGAAAGTGCTGCCTCATTGCAGTGCGGCTCCCATGGCGTCCATGCGCTGGCGCCAGTCCTCGGCCTTGCGCTGTTCATCGACCTGCGCCTGCGCCTGCTGCACCATGCGCAAGCCTTCCATCCGCAACACATCGGTCTGAAGAAACGCCTGCTCGGCCTGCAAGCGAGCCTGCAGGTCAGCGATATCCTTGGCGTCACTTGCGGTCGATATTTTCTCGCGCAACTCATCGATACCATTGATGCGCTTGGTCGCCGCGTCGTAGATCTGCTGCCCGAGGCTCATCTGCCCGGCATTCTTGTTCTGGATGCGCGAAAGCTCCTGCGCGTAGAAGTCGTCGGCGTTAGCCCGATAAGTCGTATTGCGCTCGAAGAATTTTGAGGCCGAGTCACCGAATACGCCCGTACTGTTGCCCTTGAACAGGCCCTCGATGGTGCTGAAGTCCGCCGGCAGCGCTTTGCGAATGGCCGGATCGTTCAAGACGCTGGCAACATCTGCCATGCCGGTTAGCTTGTTGAGCGAACCGTAGAGCTGCTGTGCCTGCTCGATCTGCTGATTTAGCGCATCGAGTTGCGACTTGAGCTCAGCGATCGTCTCGATGTGCTTGGCGACCGCCGTCTGGTCGATCACCGGAATCCCCTGCCCTGCAGCACCGCTGGCGGAAAGGACGACTGCAGAGGCAATCACCGCACCGTTAAGTCGAAAGGGAGCCATCAGCTCGCACTCCTTCTCTGCTGGAAAACCGGAACCCAATCCTTGGCATTGTTGCCGACCTCCGCACGGATCGCATCGGCAAGTTCGACATTGGCAGTTCGCCCGGAAAGGATAGCGAGTTCGTCGTCGAAGCCCTTGAGGTCTAGCTCGGCGACGACGCTGTTGTGGCCCTGCTTCAGGACGAGGCGTCGGCTCTCGATGGAAAGCTCGCGCGCGACCAGCTCGAACTCGCGCTCCGTCAGCTTGAACCCATCGACATAGTCGGCATGATTGCCGCGGGAGTTCGGCAGGAAGATCTGGGTCGGGCATTGCTCGATGATGGTGTGAGCAATCGGTGAAACGATCGCATCCCGTGGACTCTGAGTGGCAAAAAGCATGAGTCCGTTCTGCTTGCGGATCGTTTTCAGCTTGTTCTGAGCAAGGTCCCGGAAGCCTTCGTCCTGGAGCGCCTTCCAGAATTCATCGATAACGATGATGATCCTGCGGCCGTCGATCAGTTGCTCGACCCGATGGAAGAGGTAGCCCATCAGCGGGGTCCGGATTTCCTCGTTGTCGAGAAAGTCGGTCATGTCGTAGCCGACGAACTTGCCGCCGATGCCGAATTCGCCGAGACCGATATCCTCGATCGCGTTGTCGAACACCCAGCCGAGCGGCCCTCCCCTCTCCCACCGCCGCAGCCTAGCGGCGGTCCCTTCCGGATCGGTGTTGTTGAGGAAGGTCCTGAGCGCGCCAATCGTCCGCCGCTCGACCGGCATGTCGGCGAGCCCGTCGATGGCGGACGCAATGTCGCGGAGTTCAGTCACGGTCAGTTCCCGCGTTGCCGAACCGACAAGCTTGCCGACCCAGCGCGTCAGGAACACCTTGTTCTCTGGCGTCAGTTCGAGTGCCTTCAGAGGGGCGCAGCCGGTCGGGATGCCATTCTTGAGGGGCAAATAGGTGCCGCCGGCGGCGCGCACGTAGAGATCTCCTCCCCTGTCTTTGTCGAAGAACACCACATGCGGATCATGCTTCTCGAGTTGCGATAGCATGAAGTTGAGGAGCACGGTCTTGCCGGCGCCGGATGGTCCGCAGACGAGGGTGTTGCCGAGATCGCCGTAATGGAAATTGAAGTAGTACGGTGACCCGGACGCCGTCTTGAGCAGGGCGACAGCAGGCCCCCACTCGTTGCCGTCCTTCTGGCCGAGCGGGTAGGAGTGGAAGGGCGACAGAGCGGCGAAGTTCCGCGACGTGATCGCGCCGGACCGGGCCCGATAGCGGAAATTCCCCGGTAGTTGCGCCCACCAGGCCGCCTCGAGACCAAGGTCCTCGCGCGCGACGACCGCGCCGCCGCTCGTCATGCTGGCACGCGCCTTAGCGAGATTATCGGTTAGTTCCTTCACCGAGGGAGCAAAGACGGAAAGCGTCAGGTGGTGCTCGCCGAACACGAACCGGTTGGACTCCAGATCGTCCATCGCCCCATCGAGCTCCTCTATCTGCGAAGCCGCCTTGTCGCCGCTACTGACCATCTGGTTCTGCTTGCGGCCCATGATCACGCGGGCGTCCGGCTTCGAGACGAAGGAGAAGGATTGCGCGAGTATGAGTTCGAACGGGCTGGAAAGCACGCTATCGAGCATGCCCGTCCTGGTGCGGGCCGGATATTCCTTGAAACTCAGCATGCCGGCATAGCGGCTTTCAGCCTCATGCCGGATTTCGATCGTTTCGCGGCCGACAATCACACGATCCGAGTAGATCGCCGACGCAATGCGCCCCTCTGTCAGCGGGATCGGCTCGCGCCGGCCGCCGACGAGTTGATGAAGCACTTCGCTCGGCTCCGAAAACAGCAGGCCATCGCGCTCGTAGACGGAGAGCATCCGGGGTTCGAAGCGCTTCAACGCGGCGGTGGCATCGACGACCTTGTCGCGCAGCTGCTTGAGAGCGTCTTCGTCCAGCTCGACACCCGCGCAACGGGCCCGACGCAGGCGCGCCAAGAGCTTCGTCGCCTTGTCGGCGGGATCGCGAGCCGGAGACCAGAGGATGGTCAGATATAGGTCGTTGCGGAACAGATCCTCGCGCACCATGCGCGCGCGATATTTGTCGTTGAGCGCGGCCGAAAAAGCAGTCGTGAACGTTCCCTCGGGATAGTCGCTGTCCCGGCGCCGAATGAGATGGGTCCACAACGCAAGCCGCTCGTCGGCGATGTTCCGGTAGAGCGTGTTGAGGTCGCGATGAAGCGCGTTCAAATCGAGAACGTCCGCCGTCTCGAACGAGACGCCTTCGAGCGCGATCATGACCATCAGCGTCCGGGAATCGAGTGCGATCGTCGACCCGTCAACATGGCGGACATAGGGGATAAAGGTCTCAGGAGCGAGTTCGCGAGTCCTGAGCGTTGCATTGCTAGGCAAATCCGAGGTCCCTTTCGTCGTATTTGCGGGCGAGCTTCAGCGGGCTAAGCGTCGCGCCGGCCCAATAGGCGCTGTTGCGGGACCGGCCGCGTGTCTCCACCCAGGCCAATAAGATGCGAAACATGTTGTGGTCGTGTTTGACGAGTGCGCGGAACACCAGGTGGAAGACGACGCCGACAGCCAAGTAGGCGATCGAGCCGGCGACGATGTAAAGAACAGTCGTCAGCATGATGTTCATGCCCATGGCTTCCATCGTCACGCCGGCAATCATCGCCGGCCGGGTGCAGGCAATGAACAGCGTGTCCTCCTCGAGCGTCGGGTACGGGGTCGCCATGGCTTCAGCTTCCTACGATGGTGTTCACGAGTTCCGTAGCGCCGAAGATCCCGCCGATGCCAATGATCCAGAACCCTGCCCGTCTCAAATCCATGTAGCCGAACATCCAGGCAATGCAGATCACGATCACCGCGATCGCAGCCAGCAGCTTGGCAATGTTGCCAGTCAGCATGTCGACGATGTTCTGGAGTACGGTCTCGATGCCGGCGGCTTGCGCGAAGGCCGGTTCAACCAGGGTGGCCACTGTGGCTACGGCCATCAGGGTCGAGGCGGCGATGGGGCGGATACGGGCACTGAGGGTCATTCACTCTGCTCCATTTGACTGTTCTGAAACACAAGGACGGAAGACCTCCGTCGAGAACTGAAAACATCCCAGGACGGCGCTGACGCCGTCTCATCGACGGGCCGGTCGTCGTCCGCCTCCGCGACCGCCACATCGCCGGCGCTAGCTTCGGTGACCTCCCTCCGCTGTCCGTCATCTCCGATCACGAGAGTCGCAACCGTTTTGCCGAGCCGCTTCACTTCTTCGCGGACCTGCTCGTCGTACTGGACCATGGCGCCAACGGACGGATCGTCTCGGCCGTAGTAGGATTGCAGCATCACCTGTTCGGCCTGGTACGGATCCGCGCCGGCCTTCACTGCGAGCCGGTAATATCCGTCGAGCAGCGTCGCGGTGGCCTGAAGGTTGAGGCACGGGTCGGAGGCGTCGGAGATCGAGAGCTTCAGCTTCTCAAGTTCCTCCCTGCCGATGCCGCCGAGACCGAGATGAATGTGCTGACGCTCGGCCGCCAGCGACGTGGCGATGTTGATCGCTTCCGTCTTGTTCATTGGCCGCTGCGAGAGCGGGGCGCCGCTTTCGATCCGGATGGCGAATAGCTCGAAGCGGCTTTCAAGGCTGACGACACCGGCAAGTGTCTCGGCCGCAATTACAGGCGCGCAAGTTTGCGCCAGATCGAGGAACTCAACAGGCATGGCTCAGTACCACACCCTTTGTTTGCCGACGCCGTTGATGGTCAGGTCGATATAATGAGGCTGCGGGCGGACGTGCGGCCGCGTCGTCACATAGCGTCGGCACTCGGTGGGGCCCTCCCTCCGCCGCCACGTTGCCGACGTGATCCGATCATTATTGGAATAGCATTCATCAGTTGGGACAGTCTGTGGCCTGTTCGAGACGCAGCTCGCCTCGAGCCCGCCATCACCATACCGCGTCGTCAGGCGGTAGCCATCGTTGCAGTAATACGGCTCGTATCTGGGGCGCGAGACCTGGAACCCAACGCCGCTGCAGGTCGGAAAGGAGTGTCCCTTTGCAAGCTCGTGCCAGAGCTTCTCGATCGGAGGCCGGCACTCTGCATACTGCGTCGGTCCGCCGGGATTGGAAAGGCACAGGATAACCTGGCATCCCCACTCATCCGCTCGCGCTTTACCGTCGAAAACAAGATAGAATGAGGCTAAGCTGGCTGCAGCAATGACTGCCTGCATGAGAGACTTGTCCATGACCACTACCCTTCACCGACGCAAGCATGTGCGGAACCTAGCAGGCTCTGCGGCTTCCCGACTCGTTTTACAATCATATATCTGATAGTATAAAAGATGGCAAGAGCACTCAACGCACATTGGCAGAGTCAGTTATTTGCGGCCTACGCCCTGCAAGAAGTCCTCGACAAACCGATCGACGGGGAAACGCCCCAATCGCGCCTGAAGCAGCTTGGAATGATGACGGTCCTCTACATGATGCACCAGAGCCACGAAAAGCTAACCCTTTCAAATATCGTCCAAATCACCGGGTTGACGCGCAATGCCGTGGCGGAATCGATTGATCCACTCGTTGAGCGCGGCATACTTACAGAGACGATCGTGAAGAACTCAATGGGGCGCGGAACTGCGAGGCAGTTCGAGTTCTGTCCCGAGGTATTTGAGAGACTGAAGCTGGGTATCGATCAGAGAAAGCCGCAGACGTAATGGCTATTATCTGACACTAACATGCATGTACAGTGAGCCTTTCAGATGTGGAGCACAGCCGGGCAAAGTGGGACTGCCGTGCCGATAGGCTGAGCTCCTCGTCCTGATTTGCTGGGCGTCCTCCGCCGACTTTCGACCTTCCGACCAGCGCACGCAAGATTTTGACTGTCGCGAAACAACCCCTCACGGACGCTTTCGCCGTGGGGATGGTTTGGCTGGTGCTGATCGCAACCTTTGCCGCCTATTCGGTCTATTATACGAGCCTGCGCCTCTTCCCGGTGGCGCAGGTCAGCGCTGCGATCTACCTTAGTCCGCCTGTCACCACGTTGTGAGCTTGGGCGCTGTTTTCCTAGCCGTTAACTGCGGCTATGTTCATAGGGCTGGCGGTGACTCTGGTGGGCGTCTGGACGACTTCGCGCGGCTGAGAGCGCTGGACTTCACCGGGGCAGGGCCGGGCAGTAATGGCTTGAAGCGGGTCGCCGCAGCTTTGAACCGACTTCGCCATAAGGACATTTATTTACCTTCGTGCCAGCGACGATTTAGGTCACGACATCTCGCCCAGGCGAAGCGGACTATTGCTGGATCAATGGCGACCGCCCGACCCAAACAGCGACGCAACAGCGCGCATTTCTGCGTTGAACCGCTTGGCGAACCAGCCGAGGTTTTCGAAAACACCGTCGAGTGGACGATGGGGATGTCGTGCTCGATAGTCCGACAATTTCGCGTGGCTCGCGCGGCGAAAAGATTTGAAACTCCCTCAGGGCCACCTGCTGTGCGCTCACCGGATTAACCCTTCCCGACGCTGCCTGGCGCGCCGCCTGGATTGGGCGTCGCGTCGCGCATTTCGCAGTTCCTCCAGCGTTGGCATCCACCAGCCCCGGTCGAGTTCGTCTTCTGCCGGCGGCGTTCGTGCCGGCCAGGTTGTTACCAATTCCTCAAGCATTCCCGGTCGCCATGACGCCCAGACATATTCCCTTCCCTCGTTCATGGGAAAATAGAACGCGCTCATCGTTGCCGGGTCCACCAGTTCGCCATCCGTACCAATGAAGAAGACAACCCCGACATGCGTGCCGATCGCACGCGTGAGCGGAGGGCGATCGTCGGCGGGAACCGGATATCGCTTGCAGCGGCGTTCTCTCGTCCTTGCCTTCAGCGCCTCGTCTTCCTCGGTTCCCCTTATTGCCTCACGCCGCGCCTTTCTCGCCTCCGGTTCACTGCGCTCAGCGGCCGCCTCGATGGCTGGCCACCGACGGCGGAGCTCGTCGAACGAGCGGTAAGGCACGGTCCAGATCCGGCGATCGGCGTCCCAGCGTGCATACGGGATTTCCCGGATTTCGCTGACGACGGTGCGTGAATAGGGTGTACGGATTTCGAACGACGCAGGTGTTGCCTTGAGATAGCGGCTCTCGATCGGATCGAATGCGAAGGCGTCACTGCCCTTCTCGTCGGCAAACGCGTCGGCCTCCGCTTCCCTTTCGGCCAGCCAGCGGCTAATACGTTTTTGAGCGGTGCGGCCGGGTACGAACCAGGCATTCAGACGGTCGCTCCAGCGAGCGCGGGGGAACGCTTGCCGAAACCGGGCCACTATCACCCTGTCGTGCGGCAACTCGGTCGTTGCGCCAACACGTTGCGCGGCGGGAGCGTTTTTATTCGACTCGTCCATGGTTCAGAACGCGGGAAGGCCACCTCCCGTTCGCTTCACCCCCTTCCAGCGTCCTGCGCCCGTGGAGAAAGCGGTGGCTTGGCCTACGACCTCTTCTCCTTCGTTGATCCACCGGAAGCGAAGCCGACATCTCCTACCGGCTCGTGGCTGCTTAGCAGCTCGAGACCCGGATCGCGCCGGCATCCCCGAGACTGCGTTGAACGGCGGCAATCTGACTGGGCGAAATATCCGCCGAAACCTCGATCTCGCCTTCGAGCGGTGCATCGCTACGAGCGCCCTGTTCATGAGAAACGTCGCCACCCGAAGGCTCGGAGCCGGCCGTGTTGCGGTCGGTCGCCGACTGAATGAAAATGTCGGGCCTCGATATGCCGTGCTGTTGAACCAAGTGTTCGACGGCGAGATCGGCTGCTTCTCGAGTCTTGAATGTGGCTCGTATCGTAGTGCTGCTGTCGTCGGCCATGTGAATGTCTCCTGATCGTTGACCTGCACAGGACGAGAACGCCTCTGCCGTCAGGTGGTTTCGCTAGCGTGTCATTTCGCTTCGCGTGCTTGCCGAGGCTGGGTTCGTGAAGATGCCTTGTACGCAGGTGTGTCAGACAATGAGTCCCGGTCAAAGGGGTAATGCGCGACCAAAAGGTGCCTCGTTAAAATCGTTGTCTAATCGGAGATTGACCTGGGACACGACATAGGCGGGTCTATCCAGACGGCATCATGGCAGCAAAGGCAGCGCCCGATTGCGGACCGGCGCTGCTGCACTGAGTCGTCCGGGCGAGCTAGCCCGGATAGACTAAGCGTCAACCCCTCCCAACTCACGTAAAATCGGCGTGCTGGAATTTGAGGGGGATCATTATGCCGAAGAGAACTCTGTGCGCCTTAACGGCGCTGGCCTACTTGTCATGCTTCGTCACCTATTCAGGAGAACGTTCGATCAAGATCGCTGGTCACAAGTTCCGGACCGCGGAGGACTGCATGAGGAAAGCACCGGTAGGCCGCTTCGACCGCAAGTGCGATATTCCGCTCCTCGGCTGGCGTGGCGCCGAGGACATGTGGTGGTTTCCGAATGTTGTCCAGGGCGCCGGCATCTAGTTAGACAGCGCTCCCTTGAACGCTAAGTGCTTCGAGTACGGCGAGACGGAGTGGGCCCGTCGGCGAGCCCGGTTGCGCTAATGTCTTGCCGAGGTAGGCCATCGCCTTTTCTCGGTGCGGCCCAGATTTCTCGGATCGCCTCGAGCGCATTCTGCCGCGTCACTTTGGGCGTTTTCATGCGGTATGCGACCTCATGCGCCTGTTCTGAGACGAGCTCGCGTCACGGCCTTTCTCCTTCGGATTATCTGCCATGCGTTGCTCCATGTCTTTTTCATGGAGGATAGCGGCCGTTCAGATGTCGGCAAGGGGGGAACTTCGCTCCTGATGGCGTGTTGACCGGCCGAGGAGACGACAGAATCGGCGAAAAGAAGAATGAAATGCACTCACTCAATCTCGCTGGCATTCTAATTCTTCTCGCTGTCATTGCACTATTCGGCCTTGCATGGATCGCACTTTGAGACGCGGCGCCCCCTCGAAAGCGCCAGGCGACCTAGTTTTCTTTGGAACCATTCACTACGCTCGCGATCGGAGGGCACCGCTAACTAAGGGGGCTGCTGATGGAAGATCAGCGTGACGTTCTCCAGAACTTTTCAGGCAGCGCCCTTTCTCACTTCAGGGTGCTGCCGCTCTTTCTTCCACTTACAGTACCTTGAGTTTTCGGGACCAATCTGAACACGGCGAGATAATCGCCCTGGGCAATGATTTGAGCGCCAATTCCGCCGCGACCTGTCTATCCTGTCTACCGCATGTACAGGATCGACATTTTGGCAACGCCCCAAGACCCTCCCGGGGCGCTGCCGTCCGTATCCCCATTTTTTTGGAAAAGATCGAAACCGCGTTTGCCGCTTGGGGGTTAATCTGCGGCCGTCGCCGCCTCGACCCCTATCGCCGTCCCGTTGAAGTGCGCGACTCCAGCAACTCGCGGGGGAATTGCCGGGCCCTTCGTGGCTTCGCGATATCGACGTCGAGATGCTGCAATCTCCGGCGATCACGCCATTCCTTACCCAGACGCTCCACGCCATCCAACTCGAACTGCGGCCGGCCTGCGACCGCGATCGGCGAAGGCGCGGAAAATCTCGGCCGCCCTGCTGGCGCGATATCATTTCGAGCCGCTGAAGCAAGTTGGCACCTCATGCCAACCGGATCGGGAAAAGTCGTTTGAGCAGCAGTTTGGTGTAGGGCGATGGCGCGAAAATCTTGATGCCCAGACTAGGTGACATAGCTCGAGGGGCCGATCCGGATGAGTGACCAGGGCACGAACCCTTGCTACGAAACCGGACCGTATCTCCACTGCTGCGAGCACCCCGGGCTGCACCAGATGGAGCAGCTTCGACTTGGCGCGGCACTGAACTGGAATTGACACGTGCACGCAAGCATCGTGACGTAGCCATCACCGCTTTGAGTTGTTCAGGGGAAACTTCTAGTGTTGGGTGGCTATTGACTCAAGCTCATGGCGTTTTAATTCCTCGATTGCTTCGAGTGCTTCTTCGGCTGACCAGCCTGCAGACACCGCCGCCTCCAGCAACTTGGCCTCCGCCTCCTGCTCGAGTTTCATGTACAAAGGCTCTAATGCCTCCTGGACCGTAAGAATGTGCTCATCCGGAGCTACGACATGGACAAATGAAGTTGAGGGCGACATGGCACAAACCTTCCTCCTTCCCACGGACGTGTTCCGACAAAACTCCAAACGTTGGCGTCTGTTCCACCGGATACAATCTTTTACGGTTAGATGAACTCGCATCGGTCGATTGGCGCCACTTGGCTCTTCTACTTATCGCGCATTCCACGTTTGCGGCCGATCCGATCACCGGACGCGCGACCGTGAGGGACGGTGACACGATCGAGATCCAAGGCGAGCGAATCCGCATGCACGGTGTCGATGCGCCGGAGAGCTGGCAGAAATGCGAAAATGCCGACGGCAGCAGCTATCGGTGCGGAAGAGAGGCGGCCCAAGAACTCGCTCGGTTTATTGCCGAGTCCCGCCCTACCCGCTGCGAGTTCGTTGAGCGCGATCAATATAAGCGGTTCGTGGGAGTCTGCTTCCGCGCCGATGGCCGAGACGTCAATCGCTGGCTGGTTGAGAGCGGCAATGCTGTGGATTGGACGCGGTATAGCAATGGCGCCTACGCCAATGCTCAAGAGCGCGCAAGGTCTCACAGGGCCGGAATCTGGCGCGGCAATTTCGAGCTGCCTTGCAATGCTCGCCCCGCGCGTGCAAAGCGCGGGGCATCCTGCTAACGCGGGGTTTTCATGCCGACAGACGAAGCTGCCAACGACATGCGGTCGATCGACCGAGAAATCGGAGCGAGGCTCCGATCCACGCGCCAAGTGTTAGGCATAAGTCAGCAAATCTTGGCGAAAAACGTGGGGTTAGTTTCCAACAAATCCAGAAATTCGAAAAGGGGATAAACCGCCTGTGGTGGGCATGCTCGTAAAGATCTGCCAATCGCTAGAGGTAAGCCCCATGGAGATCCTCGGCACCTACTTCCAGCACGAGCGGCCGAGTGGCCGCCGCATGGACTGGCTCCAAGAAAAATTGCTTACGGCCGAGCGAAAGCTCTCTGGGGTAAGACGCGCTTTAAGAGACGAATAATGCGATAATGCCGCTCACCCGTAAATGGCCCATGAGACATATGAAGCGGCTTGCGCTCTCTATTCTTTCGCTCTTTGCAGTCTCTGCACAGGCTGATCCACTCCGTACAAAACGTAAATGCTCTCGAGATTGAAACGCAGATGGCACAGGTTGAGGATGTTGTCCGCCGACGGCGGCGACGGCGAGCGCGCACAGCTGTCGAGGCTCGTCATGTCGAAAACTTGTCCCTCGGATGTTGACCTTCACAATCTGCATTTCCGGCTTACCATCCTCTTGGCCGGCATAGAGCTGCATGCGGGCGCGCGGTGCGAACGCGCGCGCACTAAAAGGTAGCCTCGGAAGTCCGCCGCGTGCTCCGACCGGTGCAGTCTCGGAAATCATGGGGTTTCCTCGAAGCTGCGAGACGAAATTGTGAACGTTCTCAAACGCCCCACGAACAACGGACCATAGTCCGATACCCAAGCATTCAGTGCTGCTGTAGCTTCTGCGTTCCGCGTTCTGGTTCACGTAATGATTGTGGAGTTTCGCCGTGATTAAGATCTTCGTTTTGGCGATGACGCTGGTAATGGTTGGCTTCTGGGGTTCTGTCGGCGTTCTGATCTATCGGCTGCTTACGTGATTTCGAAGTGGAACGCTTAAAATGTGCAGGCTACCCTTACGGGGTGGCGGAATCTTCATCCGTCACCTATAGTTTCCTTGCGGCAATGGAGGTTGCCCAAGGAGGATCATATGAGCGACACCGCTTTTGGGTTTCTGCTGGCGGCTGAACTGTCGGCCTTGCTGTGGGCCGCACTGCTCATGGGGGCCTTCTCGGTTTTCTGACGATCCTTTCAGTTTCACCACTCCTCAATGACTTTTGCGCCCGCCGAGGCCGCAAATACCTCCTCGGCCGTCTCCTGCTCCGAGCGCTTCCCTATTTCTCGATTGCGGCTTCGACGCCAGGCATAGCATCGGATACCACATCCCGAGGAATGATCTCCGGACCGGGTGATAATGTCCGCGCGGCTAAGGGTTATGACCGGTCCTGAATCCCAGTCGAGCTCCGCCAGAGCAGCGCGAAACTCCTCCAGCGGTTTATCAGGCTTCTTCACTCGATGGCTCCACCTGCCACCGTTCCGGGAGGCGTTCGTCGGCGGCGGTCATGTGCTGGTCACCGAACAACGCGAGTTGCGCATCAACTTTACCTACTCATGCTTGTCCCCTCTTCGTGATGCGCTGGCCTGCTAATGCTCTGGATTGATGGTGTTGACAGTATTTCCCGGCCGCCTGGGCTGCACAGAACAGGAACGGGCTGCCGTCGTTGATGGGCCACATGCACTCGCCGGGTCTCAAGTCTACGAGGCGTTTGGCATGTGGCAGTCGCTCTAGGTCGTACTTGTGGGGAGGGATGATTACGGAATTGGGCCTGTGCTCGCGCATTGCAGTCTTGTCCTTCCGCGGAGCTCTCTTGCTCTCGGGCGGTCGGCATTGCGAGCTCGCGGCTCAACGGGAACAACGCGCAAATTCGAAATGCGATCCCAACCATGCTGTGACGGCTGTGGCCGGAGCGCTTGGCGATCTGCGCGACGGAGACATCATCCTCCAAAGCCTGCGGGAACTTCGACGTCGACGGCGCGCATTGCGTCGCCACGATTGGTTCGAGTTCAACGCCAAGTTCAGTTGCAATGTCTTTCTGCCATTGGACTTGAGAGCCATCGCCTTGTGACGAACGGTGCCCGGCCCCGCGGTGGATTATGCACTGGCAACCCCGGGCGCGGTACTCGAGCCGATATTTATCCCATCCTCGAGCGATCCTCGCGGAGGCGTGCCGGCAGAACCTTGAAAGCCGTCACGAGGCGAAGCCCTTGACGTGCTATCCTGGTTGCGCCATGGCTACCGGCGCGATCGCATGCGTAGCCGGCGGAGAGCTCACGCTCGCCGCCCCCGATTTCCGCTATAGGGGGGCCCGTCCATGACAATGAGCGCGAGTTTACCTCCCTGCGATAGCCGGCGATCCCCGCGACGTCTACGCTCTGTAGTGGCCTTACCATGAGCTGCGACGCAGCAGCCGGGCCTACGTCGAATTCCGCCTGACTGATAACCGCAACGGCCGGCGATAAGAACAAGCGTCGACAATGCATTTTTTTGACCTCGTCTGATTATTTCGGATTGGCCATGGTTCTATGAAGGCTCCATCAAGGCAGGCACGTTCCCGCCACATCGCTGTGTTAAAGTCACCACGTCCGATGGGAGGCGATAGTGGACGATCGCGAGATAGAACGGTGAGCAAAGATCCTCTGGACCCAAGAGAACCCCAGTCGACCATGGCTTGCGGTCGCACAGCGGTTGCAAATGGGTGAAGACCTCTCAACAGGAGCAACAGAAGAGGATCGGGAGCGCTATTGGCAACGAGTGCACGCCGGCGATTGGTCTTCACGCCACCTTAAGTGACAGGTGCCGCAAGCATGGGCGATGTGCGCATTGGCGATCTGAGGCGGCCGGTTGGCGGCATAGGCAGATTGGCGAATGCCGTCCGCATCTGTGCCATAGCGATGAAAGCTGCATTGCATAGACTTCCGCATCGGCGTCCGATCGGGATGGAGTTGGCGATGCGGTAGGCCATCATACGCTCTCCCCACTGCGCGGAACCTTACCGAATGCGGTTGGTTCAGACCGGGTCACGAAAGGAATCCGACGTTGAGTGATCCCAAGACGGCAAACTCACCCAACAGCAGACGCCATCCCGGCGGAAGGCAGTGCCACCGGAGATGGATTTCGAACCCGTTCCGTTGCCAGATCAAACCGCCGAACCCAGCACCAAAGACGCCGATGCTCCTCCGGTGCGAAGCGGCCAGTCCAAAATGCGGGAGTAGCCGACGGAAAATGCCGGCAAGGACATCCCCGGCGCATCACACCGGCCGGGTCCAGCCGAAAGTTTGAGGCTGCGGCCATCGCCAGTTTCCCTCTCTCACCCGCGGATGGGAGTTCCGTGAGAACGGCTATCGTCCAGAGGTGCCACTGCGTCAATTCTCGTCGCGAGTTGGTCTCCAGGCGGCATCTAGGTCCAGGAGAACGAAAACTTAGCCGTTAAATCGAGGAGACCTGCTTAATCCGCCCCTCTGCCTTGATCTTTCCATTATTAGCTTTCGTTAATGTTCTCTGCTGACCGGATCGCAGGGGAGCGACCAATGGAAGACATTTTTCAGCCAGTTCTCGTCAAAAACATTCGCCATTCGGATCTGGAGAGGCTTTGCAAGTCCGTGAAGACGTATGCGGGGTGCTACGTTCTAAAGGACCCAAGCGGCGAGGCAAAAGCAGCTGGCCTCGATGCTTACTGCTGGTTCCCGTCACGCGACGACAGCATCCTATTCCAACTCCAATGGGCAGCGCCTGACGGCGACTAAGCGGCAATCCGTCCCTGGATGATGAAATCATGACGAAGCGGAACATCAACAACCGGCGCACCAGGTGAAGGCTCTCCGCTACGATCCGTGCCTTCTGATCGTTGGCCCATAACGGTTTCCACGACTAGACTCGACAACTTCGCATTGCCCAACAAGTCCTTAGCCATCCGCCTTGCCAAAACTCCAGCTCCTGGGTCTAGGCGGCGCATACGGCCAATTGCGTTGGGCGCTCGCTTGTTCACACCGTGGGTTGGATCGTACCATCAGGTCTAAGCCATCTGGTCTGCCTTCCCCCCCATCAGGCCGAATTAAGATGTTAACGCAGCTGAGCTATAAGGTAGCTGCGTTTCAGATCTCGGGGCATCGAGCACGGGGTACTGAACTGACTTGCAAACCCGCGAGCCTGGAAAAACAATGCCTGCCACGGCGACCTAAGCAACGACTGGTAACGCCTATATCGACGGTCTCCTTGGCGACTGGAAATGGGCGATCAAGGACTTCACGTTCAGTTTCCCGACCAACTAGGACCGACTTTCATCATGTAGAAGCAATGGCTTGCTTGCAAATTCGCAATTCGCTCGCAAGGCATGTCACCGTTGCCTCATTCGACCTTCGCAACCCACGGCAGAATAGCAGGGAGTAAACGAATGAACATCAATGGAAGCAATGTCGCCAACAGGCTCATGGGGACGAATCTTGCGGACACGCTTCGTGGCTATGATGGGAACGATTACCTCTGGGGTAATGCCGGTGACGACTATCTCGACGGCGGGCTTGGCAACGACTTGCTCTATGGCGGGCTTGGCAACGACTTTTTCAAGGCCGGAGCGGGCGATGACTACGCGGAAGGCGGCGACGGCAATG
>NZ_BDIZ01000015.1:0-91519 GCF_036245905.1 Sinorhizobium sp. KGO-5 | reverse complement strand
CCACCGCGCCAGCCATTTATAGCCCACATCGGCACTGATCCCGAACCGCCGGCACAGCTCCCGGCGGTTCGCACCCTCCGCCAGCGCCAGCCGCACAAATTCCTGCCTCTCTCCCATAACCGACACCCCTTTCCACGGCATGGACAACCTCCTCGCGAAGCCGATCCATGCCAGTATGAACGTGTCAGCCATCTCCCCGAACACCTGTCAGTCATGTGTCCGGGCTATACACTCGTCACAGGGATCCAGCAGCGCCGCGTCTGCGGCGCGGAAGAGTCTTTCCAGCCCAAGGACTTGGTCTGGCTGCACCCCTGTGACGAGCCCAGGGACGAGGCGATGAAATAAGCCGCCGCCGCGAGCGCCCCCAAATCCCAACAGGACTTAGGTCACGGCGCCTCCGACGGCCAGTGCCAGTACGAGGAATACAAGGAAGATTATAACCGCAATGTAGAAGAGTATCTTCGCGATCCCCGCCGTCGCGGCCGAGACGCCGGAAAATCCGAGGAACCCGGCTATCAGTGAAATGACGAAGAAAATCAGTGCCCACTTCAGCATAATCGCTCCTTCCGTTCAGTTCCTGCCTCGCGGTCGTCGTCGCCCAGCCGTTCAGCGGCTGTCCCGGTTCGGATCCTTGCCGGCCGCCTGGCTGCTTTTCTTGACGTCGGCCTTCTTCGCCTGATCGCCTGCACGATTCCCGCCATGCGTCCCTTTCGAGTTCTTGGCGGTCTTGCCGTCCTTTGCGTTCGTAGCCATTTCGCATCCTCCAGCGCTGTACCGAAACCGGCAGCAGAGCGGATGCAACCGGGGAAGGGCGATAAAGTTCCTTCCGGGCCTTCAAAGCCGGACGCCGACCCGCTTTCCTTCCCATCGTGCCGGAGACTGCCGACGGAACCAAATCGGGCCCGGACGGTTTGATTGGCCGATTGAGGATCGAGAGAGGAAAGGCCATGAAGAACATCGTCTTCGGCGTTGCGGTACTGTTGAGCGCTGCCGCAGGACCGGCCTTCGCGCAGACGGCCGGCAACACCCCGGCCATTGCCACTCCCGACACGCAGAACCCGACGGCACCTGTCCCCGGCAAGAACAGCTTCACCGAAGCCCAGGCACGGGAACGGATGCAGGAGGCGGGCTACACGGACGTCAAGGAGCTGAAGCTCGACGACAAGGGTATCTGGCGGGCAACCGCGATGAAGGACGGCAAATCCGTTTCCGTCGCTCTCGATTTTCAGGGCAACGTAGTCGCGCTTTAGAGATCAAGGAAGAAGACGATGAGAACCGTGGCAGGGCTGTTTGACGATTACGGGGAAGCCCGAGGGGCCGTGAGCGATCTGGAGGCGGCAGGGTTTCCTTCCGAAGATATAAGCATCGTCGCCAACAACGCGGGCGACCGCTATTCGGGCGACGGTTCCGGTGCGGCGAGCGGTGCCGGAGCAGGTGCCGGTCTGGGCGCCGTGGGCGGCGGCACGCTGGGGCTTTTGACAGGCCTGGGCCTGATGGCCATACCTGGGGTCGGACCCGTGGTCGCGGCTGGGTGGCTGGCGTCGACCGCCGCAGGCGCGGCGGCCGGCGCTCTCGCCGGAGGTGCGGCCGGCGGCATCATCGGCTCGCTCACCGATTCGGGGATCGAGGAGGAAGATGCGCATCTTTACGCCGAGGGAGTGCGCCGAGGCGGTGCGTTGGTGGTGGTCAGGACCGAGGAGCCTCTGGTCGCACAGGCGGACGGGATTTTAAGAAATCGCGATGCCGTCGACATATCGGTCCGGCGCCGCGCCTATACGGAGGATGGCTGGACCCGGTTCGACACCGCCTCCGGTCCCTATAGCCTCGACGAGATCGAGCGCGAACGCGAACGCCTCAGCCGCCCGGCGCTGTAGCGACAGGCAGGTACCGATGCCGCGGCATGGCTGACACCGCCGTCAGGGTCCGCAAAAGCAACCCGGCCGCCCGAAAGGAGCCAGGTACCACGCCCTTGGCGAAACAATGACACGATCTGGCGCGGCGGGTTGCGATGAAACGCAAGGAAGGCTTCCGCCATGATTGATTTTTCGCGCGCCCGCGAACGGATGATCACGTCGCATCTCTCGCGACGGGGGATAAGGGACAGATATGTCGTGGAGGCGATGGGCGTCGTCCCGCGGGAGGCATTCGTCGATCCAGGCTTCGAGGAATTCGCCTATGAGGATTCGGCCCTCTCGATCAGCCATGGCCAGACCATCTCGCAGCCCTATATCGTGGCGCTGATGATCGAACGCGCCGAAGTCCAGCCGGGCGATACGGTGCTCGAAATCGGGACCGGATCCGGTTATGCGGCGGCGGTGCTGAGCCGGATCGCGGCACATGTCTATACGATCGAGCGCCATGCCGGCCTCGCCGAGGTCGCCCGGAGACGATTTGCCGAGCTCGGTTACGGCAATATCGATGTGCGTGTCGGCGACGGCACGGCCGGCTGGCCCGAGGCTGGACCGTTCACCGCCATACTGGTCGCTGCCGGAGGTCCCGAGATACCGCATGCGCTCAAGGAGCAGCTCGACCTCGGCGGCCATCTCGTCATACCCGTCGGCCCCCCGGAGGAGCAGCGCCTGCTGAAGGTCACGCGCGCCAGCGCCACGACATTCGAGGAGCAGGACCTCGGCGGGGTCAGATTCGTGCCTCTCGTCGGCGAATACGGCTGGCATGAGGAGCGGGTTCAATCCCGGGCCGGGCTCAGACCGGCGCCCACGCTGCCCGAGATGGTTGCAGAGTCGGCCGAGCCGCTGCCCGATTTCGACGATCCTGCCTTCGGGCGGCTTTTCGATCGCTTTGCCGGGCGGCGGGTCGTGCTGCTCGGAGAGGCGAGCCACGGCACGTCGGAATTCTACCGCGCCCGCGCAGCCATCACGCGTCGCCTGGTCGAGGAACACGGGTTCACGATCGTGGCGGTCGAAGCGGATTGGCCGGACGCGGCGGCGGTCGACCGCTATGTCCGACATCGAACGCAAGGCAAGCGCTTCGACGCGCCGTTCCAGCGGTTCCCGACCTGGATGTGGCGCAACCGCGAAGTGATGGATTTCGTCGAGTGGATGCGCGAACATAACGGCCGCAGGGGCTTGTCCGGCCGGGCCGGCTTCTACGGCCTGGACATCTACAATATGCGCGGCTCCATTGCCGCGGTTCTCCGGTATCTCGATGAGACCGATCCCGAGGCCGCCGCGGTCGCCCGCGAGCGCTACGGTTGCCTGACCCCCTGGCAGAACGAGCCGTCGACCTATGGCCGTGCGGCCATGACCGCGGGCTTCCGCAAATGCGAAGAGGCCGTCGTCAAGCAATGCCGCGAACTCCTGGAGAGGCAGCTCGAAGCCGGGCGCGACAGCGGCGACGAGCTTCTCGACGCGGTGCAGAACGCGCGCCTCGTCGCCTCGGCCGAGCGGTATTACCGCATCATGTATTATGCCGGGGCCGACTCCTGGAACATGCGCGACACCCATATGTTCGCGACGCTCGAGCATCTGTTGAATGCACGCGGCGCCCGCTCGAAGGCGGTGGTGTGGGCGCACAATTCCCATATCGGCGATGCTCGCCATACCGACATGGGCACGGCCCGCGAGGAGTTGAACATCGGTCAGCTCTGCCGCGAGCGGTTTGGCGATCAGGCAGCGCTGATCGGCTTCGGCACGCATAGCGGTCATGTGGCTGCCGCAAGCGATTGGGACGGCGAAATGGAGGTGAAGCCGATCCGGCCGTCGCTCGAAGGAAGCTACGAGCGCGTGATGCACGACTCAGGGGTCGAGCGCTTCCTCATCGACTTCGCACGCCACGCGCGTCTGCGCGACGGTCTCCTCAAGCCGATGCTCGAGCGCTTCATCGGCGTGATCTACCGGCCGGACACGGAACGCTTCAGCCACTATGCCCACGCCTCGCTGCCGCGGCAGTTCGACGCCTTCGTCTGGTTCGATCAGACGACGCCGGTCGAACCGCTCGGCGCGGAACACATAAAAGCGGGCGTGCCGGATACGTTCCCGTTCGGCCTGTGAGGCTCGTGAATCGGTGCGTTAAAGCTGCGTCGAGATGATGTTGTCGACGCTCACCTCCCCGCGGAGCACGCCGCGTTGCGCGCCGTCGGGGGCCGGCCCCTCCTCGACCACGGTGTAGAGCTTCTCGCTGCGAAACGCGCTGGCCATGTCGGTCGTCACCCCTTCCGCCGGCTTGGCGTCGATTTCGAGGAAATCGAGCTCCGCCTCGCTTGCGACGATGCGGGCATCGCCGCTCGATCTTGCCGCCACCACGACCTCGCCCTGGTAGCTGGCATTCTGCCAGTTCGGATCGTCGGGCTCGGCGAGCGGCGACAGACGGTATATCTTGAGCTCTTCGTGCATGTGCTACTCCGACTGGTCGATCGCATGCGGCGGCGGTTGCCCCGATTCGGCCGACTGGTCGAGAGGAAACATCATCCAGAGCGCCGCGATCACCACCAGGACGACGATCACTGCTGCAGCCAGGATCTTGGACATGTGAACCTTCCGACGATTGTCGAGACCGAACCGCGAAACCTGCGGTCTTCCGGCCTCCAATCACCAAGGCGTCGAATTGTTCCGAAGCCGCAGGGTGACGCGATCACGCGCCGTTCTGCAGGAACATTTCGGGAAACCGCCGGTTGGAGGGCGCGCGAAAAGAAAGGGATATCCGATGGCTACTGCGAACGAACACCTTGTGGCTTGGCTCAGGGATGCACATGCGATGGAAGAGCAGGCGATCACGATGCTCACCAGCCAATCGAGCCGGCTGGAAAACTATCCAGAACTCAAGACCAGGATCGACCGCCACCTGCAGGAGACGAAAGACCAGGCGGCCATGCTCGAGCGCTGCCTCGAACGGCTCGACGGCGGAACCTCGAGCATCAAGGATATCAGCGGCAAGATCGTTGCCTTCGGGCAAGGCCTGAGCGGCCTCTTCGTCAGTGACGAAGTCGTCAAGGGCACGCTGGCCAGCTATACATTCGAGCATATGGAAATCGCCAGCTACAGGATTCTCATCGCCGCAGCCGAACAGGCGGGCGATCAGGAGACGAAGCGTGTCTGCGAGAGCATCCTGCAGCAGGAAATCGCGATGGCCGAGTGGCTGGCTGAGAACGCCGGTGAGATCACGCGCAGATTCCTGGAGCGAGACCAGCGGGACGTGACGGCCAAACACTGAAACCGCTTCAGACCAGAATCCTGCGGGACCCGCGGGCAGCGCCGCGCCTCCGACAAGATGCGCGGCGCTGTCGTTTTCAGGCCTCCTGCTTTTCGTCTCGCTTGACGACATCCAGTTCGGCAAGCAGCGGAAGATGATCCGAAGCGCTTCGCGCCAGCGTGCTGCCGTGCACTCTGCAGGAAGCCACTTCTATGCCTTTGCCGACCAGCACGTGATCGATGCGCAGCAGCGGCAATCGCGATGGAAAGGTCGGCCGCGGCTTGGCGCCGGTCAGCAGCTGCGCGTCGCTGAGCTGTCGGGCCAGGAGCCTGTAGGCGGTCGAGCGGCCCGTGGCGTTGAGATCGCCTGCCAGGACCACGTGAGCGTCCCCCTTGGCCATTCCTCCGAGCCAGCCGGGACCTAGAAGGGCGGTCGCCTGGCGCAGGCGCTCGGCGCCGCGCAATCCGAGATGCGTCACGATCACCTGAAGCTTGACTTCGGCGACGTCGATCTCCACCCAGAGCGCGCCTCGCGGCTCGCCGGACGAGGGGAGGGGTGCTGCCTTGATCAGCCGCATAGGCAAGGCCGTCAGAACGGCGTCTCCGTATTTCTCGTCCTCCAGGTGGAGAGCCGGATGGAACTCGGCTTCCATATTGAGATGCGTGGCGATCATATGGGCCTGGTCTATTCCGCCGGTGCGGGCGCGGCCGACGTCGACCTCCTGCAATGCGATGACGTCGGGCTGGCACTCGGCGATGACGGCGGCGATGCGCGCGGGATCGAGCCTGCGGTCGGTGCCGAAGCAGCTGTGAACGTTGTAGGTGAGGAAACGTATCCGCTGTCGCATCGCCTTCGGAACACGCAGCACCTGCTTTTCGTTCCGGTGGGTGCGCAAGGGAGGGCCGATGTCCAGAAAAATTCTAGCGAGGTTGTTCATCGCTGCCGGTATCTGCGTGGCGGGCTGGTTGATCTATCGGACCCTCAGCCAACACAGCTTTCATGAAATCGTCGGCTCGATCATGCGGATTCCGGCCCGGAATCTCTTGGTGGGCATCGGTTTCGTGTTTCTTTCCTATTTCTGCCTGACCCTCTTCGACACCCTCGCCATCCGCTATGTCGGGCGGAAGCTCGCCTATCCGCAAATCGCCATCGCCTCCTTCACCAGCCTTTCGATCGGCCACAATGTCGGCGGTGCGGCCTTGAGCAGCGGTGCCGTCCGCTACCGCTTCTACTCGCGCTGGGGGCTGAGCGCCGAAGAGGTGGCGAAGGTCATTCTTTTCTGCGGTGTCACCGTCGGCCTCGGCCTTATCACATTGGCCGGGCTTTGTTTTCTGATCGTGCCGGCGGGTGCCGCGCGCCTTACGGGATTTTCCACGACCGGCGCTTTTCTGTTAGGCACTGCCTGCATTGCGGCCGCGGCCGGTTACGTGCTGCTCGCTTATTTTCTGCGGGGCTCGGTTCGCATCTTTCGCTGGACTTTCGAAATGCCCTCGGTGGGGATTGCGGCCTTGCAGGTTGTCGTCGGAGCCGCCAACTTCCTCTGCGTCAGCGCAGCGTTGCATCAGTTGCTGAGCGCCTTCCAGGAGGTGAGTTTCATCGATACGGCCATGGCCTATGTCGGGGCCGGCGTAACCGCGATCGTCAGCCATGTCCCCGGCGGCATCGGCGTACTCGAGGCGACGATCGCATTTCTGCTTGGCAGTTCGGCGAGCCTGGGCGCTCTGATCGCCTTTCGGGCGATCTATTTCTTCCTGCCGCTGCCGCTCGGCTTGATCTTGCTTTCGGTCACGGAGTTCGTCGCCCGTCGAGATGAGGAAAAAAGCCTGGCGAGCAAGGCGAAAAGCTGACCGATCCAGCGCCTCACGAGCTTGTGCGTGCGGTAAAAGGGTCGGATCGGCCTCTGCGGATCGACGATCTCCGTGCCCCAGATGAGACTGGTCGCGCCGTCGTCATCGATTCCGTCGAAGGCGCGTATGCCGCGCCGGCGCGTATTCAACATGTCCAGGGTGGCGACGAGAGAATTCGTTTCCCTCAGTGCCTTCTCAACGGCGTCCGCTTCAACGTCGAGATGTTCTGCAATCAGGCCGTTGCGGACTCTGGCAATGGCGGCGCGCTGCCCTTCGTTGGCGGCTTCTACGGCGACGTCGCATTCGGTGTCGAGGCTTGCCGAGCGGTGGTTGAAGTTCGACGAGCCGACGCGGAAAAAACGATCGTCGATCGCGACCACTTTGGAATGGATAATCACCTCCTGCTCGGATCCGTCGGCGGCGGGAACGACCGGATAGGCGACCCTGAGCCTGCCGTAGCGGTCGGCCCGCTTGAGCCGCCGAACGAGGCGGTCGCGGTTTCCTCCCATGACGATGCGTTCCAAAAGCCCATGCGAGCTGCGGGTGGTGATGACCACCACTTCCGGACCGTCAGGCTCCTGCAGCCGGTCGCAGAGCAACTGTCCGATTCTCCCCGATGCGAAATACTGGTTTTCGATGTAGATGTGACTTCGCGCACTGCGCAAAGCATCGAGCGTCAGCCGCAGCGCCTCCTGACGGCCGCGTCGTTTGCCGGAGCCCGGTTCCGTGCGGGCGATTGCGACCGGGCAATCCTCGAGCACCGGCACCGTGCCGTTCGGCCATGCAAGCGCCCGCGCGGGCGGCGCCTCGATTTGGTCGCCCGTAGACGCTTTCCAGCGAGATCTGCAGAGATCGCCGATGGCACGGCTCGCCCCGCCTTCGAGCAACACCTGTATGTCATGCACCGGATCATAGGGTTTTCCGTCCGGATCGCGCCGCAACTCGTTCTCGGCCGCGTGCTCCGGCGTGTCCCAGCGGCGCGCCGTCAGGTCGATGCCCCCGGCAAAGGCGATGCTGTCGTCTATGCAGACGAGCTTCTGATGATGCGATCCGCGCAGCGCCCGATGGCTCGCGAAACGAAGTTCGATCTGCGGATGGGCCGCCCATTGCTGCTTGCGAAACAGCCTGAGCGACTTTCCCGAATAGATCGGTCCCATCGCCCAGACGAGAATGCGAATCTTCAGTTTCGGCTTTTGTGCAGCGAGGCGCTCGAGCCTGCTGCCGAGCGATTCCGCTTGGGGGTCGTCCGGTCTGAGCTTGATTCGCGGATCGAAGTCCCATCCGGTGATCCAGATCTGCTCTTCCGCCTGATCGAGCGTGCTGTCGAGACAAGCATAATAGGCGGCTGCGTCCACCAGGAAGGACAAATGCCGTGCGGGCGCGCTGCGCCAGACATTCTCCGCCTCCTTTATTATCGGCCGGCTTGTCCGACGCCGTCGGCCGGCCGGATTTCCGGTGAACGCGCTTTTCCAGTCCAAGCTTCCTATCCCGTGCGTGGCGACTGGAAATGAATCCCTTTCAACCGTGATTTGTTCCAGGAGCAGCATTGTTGTGGCGTGCGCCTGCGTCGGGGCGGCGAAGCTCGTCCCGCGGCGGAACTTTTCCGGGGGGGCGGCCGCACACGGTTCCTGATCGTACGGCTCCCGCCTGTGCCCCGCGCACCCTGCTTTCCCGATGCCTGCAAGAACGCTATGCATGGCAAAGGACGCATCACATGTACGAGCCGGGAAGGTTGCGAGTTTGTACGAATATTGCATCATCGGGGGCGGCATCGTCGGCCTTGCTGCGGCCATGGCGCTGCAGGAACGGGTGCCGGGCGCCAGCATCGTGCTTCTGGAAAAGGAGCGCGAGCTTGCGCGCCACCAGACGGGCCACAACAGCGGCGTGATCCACGCCGGAATTTACTATGCACCGGGATCCCTGAAAGCGAAGTTGTGCCGCGAGGGAGCGGAGGCGACAAAGGAATTCTGCACCGGGAACGGCATCCCCTTCGAGACCTGCGGCAAATTGCTGGTGGCGACCACCGGGGCCGAGGTCGAGCGCATGGAGAGCCTGGAGGAAAGAGCGCAGCAGAATGGGATCGAATACTCTCGCCTGTCGACGTCGCAACTTCGATCGGAGGAGCCTAACATCGCCGGCCTAGGTGCGCTTCTCGTCCATACGACGGGGATTGTCGATTATTCGGCAGTTTGCCGGGCGATGGCCGAGCGCATCGGAGCCCGAGGCGGCGAAATCCGCTGCGGGGTCGAGGCCACTGCCATTGCCGAAGAGGATGGAGGCGTGCGGATCGCAAGTGCATCCGGCCGAATCGAGGCGCGCAAGCTGATCGCCTGCGCCGGCCTGCAGTCCGACCGCATCGCCTTGATGGCCGGGCTTATTATTGACCACCGCATCGTGCCGTTCCGGGGCGAATATTACGTGTTGCCGCCGTCGAAGATCGGCGTGACCCGGCGCCTCATCTACCCCATTCCCGACCCGGACCTGCCTTTCCTCGGAATTCACCTGACCCGAACGATCGACGGAGGCATGACCGTGGGCCCCAATGCGGTGCTGGGCTTTGCCCGCGAGGGCTACCCGAAGGGCAGCTTCAAAGCGGCCGATGTGGCGAACATGGCGGCGTTTCCCGGCTTCTGGAAAATGGCGGCGAAGAACTGGCGGTCGGCGATCACGGAATTCGCCAATTCGGCATCGCGGTTGCGCTATCTGCGGGAGTGCCGGAAATACTGCCCGTCGCTCACGATAGACGACCTCGCGGTCCCGCAGACGGGCATCCGGGCGCAGGCGGTCATGGCCGATGGCAGCCTCGTCCACGACTTCCTCTTCAAACAGACCGAAAGGATGCTTCACGTCTGCAACGCGCCGTCGCCGGCTGCGACCTCTGCCATTCCGATCGGCCGCATGATCGTGGACCGCCTGCTCGAGGGGGCTCCTCCCAAGACGGAACGGTCACAATCGCTTCATGGGGCTCATCCGCAAGTTTATCGGTAGTGCATCGAGCCGCCGCTTCCTTTACTTTCGCCCCTGCCATGCGCAAACTCTGCCGGAGGAGCAAGCGCGGTCGTTGGGAGGCGGCGATGGTTTCACATTCCGAGCATATCCGCGAAATCGAACGCGTCAGCCGTGGTCTTCCCGTGCGCCGCGACAAGACCGTCGTGAAATCGTGGCTGCGCTGCCTGGAGCATCACCGGCTCGATCCGGCGCAGAGTTGTGAAGCCTATATCGTCCCGGAAACGCGACTTAGGGAACACCGCCAGCAATCGGAGGATCTGATCGCCATCGCCCGTTCGGGGCTCGAAAACCTGTTCCGCCAGGTGGCGGGGCAGAACTACGTGCTGCTGCTTTCCGACCGCGAAGGCGTGACGGTCGAGTTCCTCGGCGATCCCCTCTTCGGCAACAGCCTGCGCAAGGCGGGGCTCTATTTGGGTTCGGAGTGGTCCGAATGGCGCGCCGGGACCTGTGCGGTGGGCGCGTGCCTGGAAACGGGAGAGGCGCTGACGATCCACCAGACTGACCATTTCGACAACACCCACACGCCGCTCTCCTGCACGGCCGCGCCGATCTACGACATTCAGGGCGAACTCTCCGCCGTCCTCGACATCTCGCTCCTGAGTTCTCCAATCCTAAAGGCGAGCCAGAATCTGGCACTGCATCTGGTGACGGCGACCGTAAGGCGCATCGAGCTTGCCAATCTCATGGCGCAAGCGCGCAACCAATGGGTCCTGCGATTCTCGCGCTCTCCCGAATTCCTCGACGTCGATCCGGAGGCGGCGATCTCGATCGACGGTCTTGGCCGGATCGCCGGCATGACCCATGCTGGGGCGAAAATCCTAGCGCGCTCGACGGGCCTCGACTGGCGCGATCCACGGCAACTGATCGGCGAGCCGGTGTCGCGCTTCTTGGACATCGAGATCGATGATCTGTCCGACCTTACCCGCCGGCGTCCGACCCAGGAGCGGCTCGTCTTTGCCCGGGACGGAAATGCGCTCTTCGCCCATGCGATCGAGCCGCACTCGAAGGTCTGCGCACCGCTCGCTTCGCACGAACAGATTCCACCGGCCTTGCGGCGGCTCGGCGGCGAAGCGCCCGTGATCGCGGCGCTCCAGGCAAAGGCGGCAAAGCTTGCACGGACGCGATTGCCGATCCTCATTCAGGGCGAGACCGGGACGGGCAAGGAACATCTCGCGCGCGCCATCCACGAGGGCAGCGGTCTCAAGGGCCAGTTCGTCGCCATCAATTGTGCCGCGATTCCGGAGCAGCTGATCGAAAGCGAGCTTTTCGGCTACTTGCCGGGAGCTTTCACCGGTGCTTCGGCCAAGGGCCGCAAGGGTCTGATCGAGCAGGCGGACGGCGGAACGCTCTTCCTCGACGAAATCGGCGACATGCCGCTTTCCCTGCAAAGCCGGCTGTTACGCGTGCTTGCCGAAGGCGAGGTGCTGCCGGTGGGCGGGACGGCGCCGCGGAAGGTGCGTATCCGGGGCGTCTCGGCGTCGCATCGGCCGCTGCAGAAACTCGTCTCGCAAGGCGCATTCCGCGAGGATCTGTATTACCGGCTCAATGCCGCTACCCTCTCGCTCCCGGCCCTCAGGGACAGGCCGGACTTCGACTGGGTGCTGGAGCGGCTCCTGAAGCGGCACAGTGACGGCGAATTGATATTATCCGCGGCGGCCCTGGCTGCGCTCAAGGCGCATGATTGGCCGGGAAACATCCGCGAACTCGACAACGTCATCGCCGTCGCCGCGGCACTTGCCGAGAACGGCGTCGTGGAGCCCGGCGACCTGCCGGACCACCTTCTGGCGAATGCGGGCACTGTCGGCGGAAGCGAGGCGAGCGCTGCCTTGAGCCTGACGCTCGCCGCTTGCGACTGGAACATTTCCGAGGCTGCCCGCCGGCTGGGGCTCGATCGCTCGACGGTGCACCGGCAGATCAAGCGCTACCGCCTCAAGCCGCACCGCCATTGAGGCGCGGCGCCCCCTGCAGCCGGGATACCCCCTGGCCTGCCGGCCAGAGGCGGTCACACCTCACCGCAGTCCTCGACGCGTATATCCGTTGGGAGGCGTAATCCCGGTGGCTGCCGTGCAACAGGCGCGGCGCCACACATGTTGCAGCCGCGTCGCTTCATGCGACACCTCCACGCTCTCTGCTCCTTGAAAATACGTGGTTTTCTGCCCTGGCACGGTCATTGCAGAAGGTGGTTCGACGATTGGCGTCTGCGGGCGGTTGAGGAGCCGCCCGTGTGCTATCCAAGCGAAGAGGAGGATACCCATGCTTGAAGAAAGTCCCGGCACCCGCATCGATACCGCGCTTGCCAAACTCGGAAAAGCCCTTGAGCAGGGCGACATCGATACGGCCGTCAATCTGTTTCAAGCCGACTGCTATTGGCGCGACCTCGTTGCCTTCACCTGGAATCTCAAAACGATGGAGGGGCAGGACCAGATCCGCGACATGCTGACGACGCAGCTCGCGGCGATCAAGCCGGCGCGCCTGCGCCAGGACGAGAACGAACCGGCAAGCGCCGGCGACGGCGTCACCGAAGGGTGGTTCGAGTTCGAGACCGAGGTGGCGCGCGGCCACGGCCATATCCGCCTGAAGAACGGACTGATCTGGACGCTCCTGACGACGATGACGGAGCTCAAGGGGCACGAGGAGCCGAAGGGGCTCAGGCGGCCGCTCGGCGCCGAACACGGTCATGACCCGAACCGCAGGACCTGGAAGGAAAAGCGCGAAGCGGAAGCAGCTGAACTCGGCTACACGACGCAGCCCTATGCCGTCATCATCGGCGGCGGCCAGGGCGGGATCGCGCTCGGCGCGCGCTTGCGGCAGCTCGGCGTGCCGACGATCATCATCGAGAAGAACGAACGACCGGGCGACAGCTGGCGCAAGCGTTACAAGTCGCTCTGCCTGCACGATCCGGTCTGGTACGACCATCTGCCCTATATCCCCTTCCCCGAAAACTGGCCGGTCTTTGCGCCGAAGGACAAGATCGGCGACTGGCTGGAGATGTATACCAGGGTGATGGAACTCAATTATTGGAGTTCCACAACCTGCAAGTCGGCCCGATACGACGAAGCGACCAGGGAATGGACGGTGGTCGTCGAGCGCAATGGCGAGGAGGTCGTCCTCAGGCCGAAGCAGCTCGTTCTCGCAACCGGCATGTCCGGCAAGCCAAACGTGCCGAAGCTCGAAGGCCAGGACATATTCAAGGGCGAGCAGCAACATTCGTCGCAGCATCCCGGTCCGGACGCCTATCGCGGCAAGAAGGTGGTCGTCATCGGCTCCAACAATTCCGCGCATGATATCTGCGCCGCACTTTGGGAGGGCGGCGCCGATGTGACCATGGTGCAGCGATCGTCGACCCACATCGTCAGATCGGACACGCTGATGGAGATCGGGCTCGGCGATCTTTATTCCGAGCGGGCGCTTGCCGCGGGCGTGACGACGCGCAAGGCCGACCTGATCTTCGCCTCGCTGCCCTACCGAATTATGCACGAGTTCCAGATTCCGCTTTACGAGAAAATGCGCGAGCGGGACGCCAGGTTCTATGCCGATCTCGAAAAGGCCGGCTTCATGCTCGACTGGGGCGCTGACGGCTCCGGTCTGTTCATGAAATATCTGCGCCGAGGCTCCGGCTATTATATCGACGTCGGCGCCTGCGACCTCGTCATCGACGGCAGCATCAAACTGAAGTCCGGTTCCGACGTCAGCCACCTGACCGAGGATGCCGTGGTGCTGAAGGACGGCACCGTGCTTCCGGCCGAACTCGTCGTCTACGCCACAGGCTACGGTTCGATGAACGGCTGGGCAGCGGACCTCATCTCGAAGGAGGTCGCCGACAAGGTCGGCAAGGTCTGGGGCCTGGGCTCCGATACGCCGAAAGACCCGGGTCCATGGGAGGGCGAGCAGCGCAACATGTGGAAGCCGACGCAGCAGGAGGCGCTCTGGTTCCACGGCGGCAACCTGCATCAGTCGCGGCATTATTCGCAATATCTTTCGCTGCAGTTGAAAGCGCGCTGCGAAGGCATATCGACGCCGGTCTATGGCCTTCAGGAACGCCACCATCTATCCTGATCGGCAGTGCCAGCCGGAGAAGTCCGGCTGGCACCCGGCGGCCCGGTAGGCGGGCCGGATCCTGAGTGGAACCCGAGCGCACTCGATCGGCGGGATCAAGTGCTCCCCGGCAAAATCCGCAGGAGCGTCTCTCTTTGCTCCCAGATCATCAACGCTCCGCTCAGCGCCATGAAGCCGATCACGATTGCGCGGAAATTCAGCTCGCTCATGTTCGTCAGCACGCGCTTGGCGAGCCAGTTGGAGACAAGCGCACCCAGCCCGGCTGCGATGCCGAACAGCAGCAGCTTGCCTGTCAATGCTCCGAACGCCGTATAGGTGCCGATCTTGGCGAGATGCATGGGTAGGGAGATTGCTGTCTTGGTCCCCACCATCTTTTCCTTGGTGATGCCGGCATTGAGATAGAGCGTGTTGAGGATCGGCCCCATGGCTCCGATGAGGCCGGAAAGAAAGCCGACGATGAATTGTGCCGGGAAAAACCACCAGGTTGCAACCGCGAAGGTCCTTTCCCGCCGGCCGAAGCCGTACTGGAATATTGTCGAGATCAGGAACAGACCGACGACGATCTGAAGCCATTCCGCCGAGGTGTTGGAGAAGGCGGCGGCGCCGAGGACGCCGCCGAGGGCCGCGCCGGGGAGACCCCAGGCGACGACGCGCCATTCGATATCCCGGAAAAACACCAGGATGCGCCCGCCTCCCGCAATGACGGTGGCGACCGCGGCCACGGGAGCGACGGCCTGGGCACCGGCGATGAAGCCGATGAGCGGCACGAGAAGCATGGCTCCGCCTCCGCCGCCGATCGTCGAAACGATCCAGGCGATGAAACCCGAGGCGGCGAGGAGCAGATAATCCATCATGTCGAACTTGCCCTCAGGCGAGCCGGATCAGACAAGGAGATCCGCGGGACCGTCGTCCGCGAACCTATCGATGAGGTGGCCGCGCGTGACTCCCGGCATGTTAGCCGAGTTCTATGTAGTCCGGATAACGCGCCGCGATGTCGTCGATCATCGACAACGTGCCGGAGAGGTGGGTCTTCATCGCCTGCGCTGCCTCGACCGGCGCACCCTTTTCGATGCTTTCGATGATCATGTCGTGCGTGTCCACCACACGTTTGGTGCCGACATTAACGAGATTGAGACGCCGCAGACGATCGATATGGCCGCTGTGGCGGCGGATGATCGGCCAGATATGCTCCAGCCCCGCTTCCTCGAAGATGATGAAGTGGAACGCACGGTCGGCCGACAGAAACTCCGCATGTTCCTTGGAGGCGAGGGCTTTCAGCCTGGTGTTCGCCGCTCGCAGCCGGTCTGCGATCTGCCGCCTGCCGGGCTTTTCCGCCAGATTGAAGACGGCTTCCTGCTCGACGGCGCGGCGCATGAGGTGGGTCTGGCGTGCCAGATTGATATCGATTTTCGACACCAGCGTCGCATATTGCGGATAGACGGTGACGAGGCCTTCCTCCTCCAGGCGCATCAGCGCGTCACGCACCGGCGTCTGGCTGAGACCGAACTGTTTCTGCAACTCGACGCGCGAGAGCGCCGTACCGGGGGCAAGGTCGAGTGCGAGGATCCTCTCGCGCAGATATTCCACGATTTGCGGCGCGATCTGCCGGGTGCGGTCAAGGCCGCTGCGGTGCTTGGCAGCCGGAGCTTCCGATATCAAAAATCCAATCCTCCAGGACGGTTCCAGATCCTGTAATAATGCATTAATGTGTTAGTGTGAAGTGGATGTCGCCGGCCGGCCCGGCAGGACAGGAAGGATCGCCGTGCCCGCGAAGTCGCCCATCCTCGAAAGCCTAGCCGAAACCCGCCCGTCGAGCTATGCCGATCAGGTCTACGGGCGCATCCTGCACGACATATTGAACTGCATCTTTCGACCGGGCGCGCGGCTGCCGACGGAGAACGAACTTGCCGAACGCTTCGGCGTCTCGCGCCCGGTCGTCCGCGAGGCGCTTGCGCGCCTGCGGGTCGACGGCCTCGTGGAAGCGCGGCGCGGCAGCGGCACCTATGTCTTGAGCAGGCCCTCGCAAGATCTGCCGAACCTGGCCGACCTGGAGGACATTTCGCGCTTCCTGCGCTATCAGGAGCTTCGCTTCTACGTGGAAGGCCAGGCGGCAGCACTGGCAGCGGAGCGGCGCACGGAAAAGCAGCTTGCCGCCATCCTCGAAGCCCATGAGGCCTTCGCCCATGAGGTCGGCCGCGGGGCTTTCCTTCCCGAAAGCGACCGGCGTTTCCATCTTGCGATCTGCGAGGGAACAGGAAACGAGTTTTTCGCCAAGGCGCTGGAAGGTTCGGAGGTTTCGCTGACCAGCTTCATGAATATCTCGCTTGCTCTCACCCGGTCCGGATCGCAGGCACGCGCCCGTCGGGTGATTGCCGAACATGCCGAGATCGTCGAAGCAATCCGCACGAAAGATGCCGTATGGGCACGGGTGGCGATGGAAGCGCATATCATCAAGGCGCGCCGAAGGATGACGGACGGAACGATCGACTCCTGATAGGTAAATATATTTTACAAATCATCGGTCATGTTGTAATGAAAACCGACTTATGGAGGAGGTTCTCATGCAAACTCGACTTGACGCCCGCAATTACGCAGCTTCCGTGGTGGCGGTCCCGCCCATCGCGTTGAATGCGGACCTGACGGTGAACGCCGACGCCAACGTGGCGATCATTCGCCATATCGAGGCAGGCGGGGTGCGTATTCTCCTCTATGGCGGAAATGCCAACCTTTATCATTTCGGCCTGGACGACTATCGCGCGGGCATGGAGGCGGTGATTGCGGGCGCTGCACCGCAGACCGCTCTCGTCACGTCGATCGGTCCGGACTTCGGCAAGGCCCTGGCGCAGGTGCCGATCGCCCGCGATCTGGGTTTCAAGAACGTGATGCTGCTCCCGACGCAGTTTCCGGCAGATTCCGCCGGTGTCGCCAATGGCGTGCGCCGCCTCGCGGCGGTCCTTGGCCATGGCCTGGTGCTCTATCTGAAGCGGGAGAATTATGTCGATCCGGACGAGCTTGCCCGTCTCGTCTCCGAAGGCGCGGTCGATTTCGTCAAATATGCGGTGGAGCGGGCCGATCCGGCGCAGGACGCCTATCTCGACGCCGTCATGGCGGCGATCGGAAAAGACCGGATGGCGAGCGGCATGGGCGAAACGCCGATCCACGACCATCTCGGCCGCCGCGCAATGACGACCTATACTTCGGGCGCGGTCTGCATTGCCCCTTCGGCCGCGATGGAACTCCTTGCGCTCTACAAGGCCGGGCGCGGAGCCGAGGCATTGGAGCTCAACCGGCCGTTTCTGGAGTTCGAGAGAGTTCGCACAGACTTTGGCGGTTTGCAGGTGCTTCATGACGGCGTGCGGCTGGCGGGGATCGCCGACACGGGCCCGCTGATGCCGATGATCTCCAATCTGAGCGCTGCGAAGCTTGGCCCCGTCGGCGTAGCGGTGGAGAGCTTGAAGCAGGCTGAAGCCGCCTGCCTGAGGCGCTCCGGAAAGGCAGCCGCGACCGCTTCAGCCTGAGTTGACACTTTCGTGTGGACACACTAATACATTAGTGCGCTAGTGCGGATGCGGTGCCGGAGGACTACGAGGCCGAAAACGGCCCGCCGCAACGTCCTGGTCTTTATCGAGGAGGAGAAAGAAATGACCATCCGCTATTGTACCCGCGCCGTGGCGCTTTTGACCGCGACGCTCTTTTCCGGCGTCGCGATTGCCGCCGAAGGCGAGGTGAAGATCGTGTTGCCGGAGCAGCCGGCCAATCTCGATCCCTGTCGCTCCATCAGGTCGGATATAGGCCGCATCATCAATTCAAACATTACCGAGACCCTGACTGTCATCGACACGGAGAAGGGCACCGTCGGCCCCTGGCTAGCGGAAAAATGGGAGCAGGTGGACGATCTGACCTGGCGTGTGCATCTCAAGAGCGGCGTCAAGTTTCAAGACGGCGCGGCATTCGACGCCGAAGCGGTGGTCAAGTCCATCAATCGCCTGATGAATCCCGACCTCACCTGCGACAGCCGCTCGAAATTCGGCGACGTCAAACTGACGCCGAAGGCGATCGATGCGCAGACGGTGGAGATCTCCTCCGACAGCCCGGTGCCGATCATGCCGACGCTGCTCGGCACTGTGCAGATCGTCTCCCCCAACATGCCGTTCGACAAGGAAAGCAACGATCCCGTGGGCACGGGACCCTATGTCGTCGAAAGCAAGTCCAACGAGCAGATCGTCCTGAAGCGTCACGATGCCTACTGGGGCGCCAAGCCGGACGTCACGCGCGCGACCTATGTCTGGCGCAGCGAGTCGGCCATCCGGGCGGCCATGGTCGAATCCGGCGAAGCGGACATGACCCCATCCATCGCCGTGCAGGACGCGACCAATGCCGAGTCGGACTTTGCCTATCTGAACTCAGAGACGACGCGCATGCGCATCGATGCGCAGATTCCGCCGCTCGACGATGTCCGCATCCGCAAGGCGCTCAACATGGCCATCGACTGGGACGGCATGGGCGAAGCGCTGTTCGGCAAGGACGTTCTGCGGGCTTCGCAAATGGTCGTCCCGGGCGTTCGCGGTCATAACCCCGATATCAAGCCATGGACCTACAATCCCGAAGAGGCGATGAAGCTGGTCGAGCAAGCCAAGGCCGAGGGTGCTCCGGTCGACAAGGAGATCGTGCTGATCGGGCGCAACGGTTTCTTCCCGAACTCGGCCGAAAGCCTCGAAGCGATGCGGTCCATGTGGCAGGAAATCGGGCTCAACGTCTCCATACGCCAGCTCGAAGCGGCCGACTGGGTGCGCTATCTCGACAAGCCCTTCCCGGAGGGACGGGGGCCGACGCTCTTCCAGCAGCAGCACGACAACAATACGGGCGACGCCGGGTTTACCGCTCCGGTCATGTATCTGAGCGAGGGACAATATTCGACGATCGCCGTTCCCGACCTCGACGTCGTGCTGAAAAAGGCGATGGCCGCGACCGGCGACGAGCGTGAAAAGCTGTTTCAGGAGGTCTTCGCGAAGGTGCACGACGAGATCGTCGCAGACGTGCCGATGTACCACATGATCGGCTATGTCCGCGTCGGCTCGCGCCTCGACTGGAAGCCGGACCTCAAGACGAACAGCGAAATCGCGCTCTCCGAGATACATTTCAAGGACTGACGAACCCGACCTGCCGCCGCGGCGTGTCTCACGTCGCGGCGCCCTCCTTGATTACGGTGGAAAGGAAACGCCGTGTTCGCTTTCATTCTCAGACGCGCCGGCCAGAGCCTGATCGCGGTGATCGGACTTCTGGTACTCGTCTTCTTCCTCTCGAGGCTTACCGGCGATCCGGCCTATCTCTATCTGCCGCTCGATTCTTCCGAAGCGCAGCGTCAGGCCTTCTCGGAAGCGCACGGCTTCAACGATCCCCTGGTCGTGCAATTCGCCCGGTACCTGGTCGATCTCGCGCGCTTCGATTTCGGGGACGCGCTGAGCCGCAACCGGCCGGCCATGGAAGTAGCGCTCGAGGCCTTTCCGCAAACGCTGAAGCTCGCCGTGATCGCGATCGTTCTTTCTCTCTGTCTCGCCGTCGTCGTCGGGTCGCTTGCCGCGGCACGCCCGAACAGCCTGTTCGACAAGATCGCGAGCACCGCGTCGCTGGCGGGCGCCAGCGCCCCGGATTTCTGGGTTGCGATCGTGGCGATCCTTGTCTTCTCCGTCGGACTGGGCCTGCTTCCGACCTCCGGGACGGGAACGGCGCTGCATTGGATCATGCCGATCTTCGTGCTGACCCTCAGACCCTTCGGCCTGCTGGTCCAGGTCGTTCGCGGCACGATGATGGGCGCGCTTGCCTCGCCCTATGTGAAGACCGCGCGGGCCAAGGGCGTGAACCGGTCCCGGATCGTCTTCCGGCACGCCCTGCGCAACTCGCTCCTCCCGGTCATCACCGTCGCCGGCGACCTCGCCGCAAGCCTCGTCAACGGCGCCGTCGTCGTGGAAACCATCTTCGGCTGGCCGGGGATCGGCAAGCTCATGATCGACGCGATCGTACGGCGCGACTTCGCGCTCATCCAGGCGACGGTGCTGGTGACGGCGATTGCCATCTTCGTCCTGAACATCGCGATAGACCTCGTCTATGCGCGGCTCGATCCACGCATAAGGTTTGAAACGAGATGAGTGCGACGGCCATGACGACTTCCGCCGATACCCCCGAGACGAAAGTCTCGCGTTTTCAGATACTGCGTCTCGTCAGCCGGGACTGGCTTGCGCTCGCCGCCGTGATCTTCCTGCTGGTCGTGGTCGCATGCGCCGTTTTCGGTCCGTGGCTGATGGGCGACCTCATCGACAAACCGAATTTCCGCGCACGAAACATGGCGCCGTTCAGCCTGTCTCAGGGTTGGACCTATGTGCTCGGCGCCGACACGCTCGGCCGCAGCCTGCTCGCGCGCCTCGTGGTGGGTGCGCAGAACACGATCGGCATTGCGTTTTTTGCGGTGCTCTGCTCGGTCGTCATCGGCGGCATGCTCGGCTTGATTGCCGGCTATTCGCGAGGCGCCGCCGGCACGATGATCATGCGCGGTGCTGACATCGTGATGAGCTTTCCTTCGCTGCTGCTGGCGCTGATCGTCCTCTTCAGCCTGGGCCCTTCCGTCACCAACCTCATTCTGGTGCTGGCGATCACCCGCGTGCCGATCTATCTGCGCACCACGCGCGCGGAAGTGCTCGAGGTGAGAGAGCGGATGTTCGTCAGCGCCGCCGTCGCGCTCGGCGCCAACCACACACGCATCCTTTTCCGTCACATCGCCCCGATCGTGCTGCCGACGCTGGTCACGATCGGAGCCATCGACTTCGCGACCGTCGTTCTCGCCGAGTCGTCGCTGAGCTTCCTCGGCCTCGGCATCCAGGCGCCTGAATTCACCTGGGGAGCCATGGTCGCGACCGGCCGCGGCTATCTCTCGACCGCCTGGTGGATCGCCTTCTGGCCGGGCCTGGCGATCCTTTTGACGACGCTTTCGCTCAATATCCTGTCGAGCTGGTGGCGCACCTATGCCGATCCGCAGCAGCGGTGGCGGATCGAACTCGCCCGCTCGAAGAAGGGCATTCCGGAGAAACGCAAATGACCGGCCCACACCTCCTCGAGGTCAAGGATCTGACCGTGGATTTCCTGTCGCTCGGAGGTGCCTTCCGTGCGACGAGCGGGGTCAGCTTTCATGTCGACGCCGGCGAGACGCTCGTGATCCTGGGCGAGTCCGGCTCCGGCAAATCGGTCAGCGCGAGTGCGATCATGGGGCTCATCGACACGCCTCCGGGCGATATCTGCGCGGGTTCGGTTGCCTATCGCGGGCGCGATCTCTCCTCGTTTTCGGAGGGTGAGCGGCGGGACCTCAACGGCCGGAGGATCGCGATGATCTTCCAGGACCCGCTCTCCCATCTGAACCCCGTCTATACGATCGGCTGGCAGCTGGAGGAGGTGTTCAGTGTCCACGGCGTTGCGACCGGTGCCGAGGCTCGGCAAAGGGCGGTCGACATATTGAGGCGCGTGGGCATCCCGGAGCCGGAGAAGCGCATCGACCAGTATCCGCACCAGTTTTCCGGCGGCCAGCGCCAGCGCATCATGATCGGCATGGCGATCGCGCTCAGGCCGGAAGTCCTGATTGCCGACGAGCCGACGACGGCACTCGACGTGAGCGTGCAGGCGCAGATCCTCGAGCTTCTGAAGAAGCTGCAGGCCGAAGAGGGCCTTGCCATCATCATGATCACCCATGACCTCGAGGTCGCCGCCAATATGGCCGACCGGGTGATCGTCATGAAGGCCGGCCGCATCGTGGAGGAGGGCGAAGCCCGCGCCGTCTTCGAAAATCCCGCCCACAGCTACACGCGGACGCTGATCAATGCCCTCCCGCATGCCGACGATGGAGCGCCGGCGAGGCCACCGCGGCCGGCCGGGAAACCGATCCTGGAAGTGAAGAACATCGACAAGTTCTACACGCTCTCGTCCGGGTTTTTTGCAAAGCCGGCGCGCTTGCATGCAGTCAAGAACCTGAGCTTCGACGTCGCAGCCGGCGAGACGATCGGGATCGTCGGCGAGAGCGGCTCCGGCAAATCGACCGTCGCGCGCGTGCTTCTGGGCCTGAACGAGGCTTCCGGCGGCCAGGCGCTGTTTCACGGACGCGACGTGCTGAAGATGGACCGCAAGCAACTGCTGGCCTTCCGCCGGAAGGTGCAGATGGTGTTCCAGGACCCCTACAGTTCGATGAACCCGCGCATGACGGTGTTCGACATCGTCTCGGAGCCGTGGCGCATCCACAAGGACATTCTGGAGAAGGCGCGCTGGCGCGACCGGGTCACCGAATTGCTGGGGCTCGTCGGCTTAAATCCAGAGCACGCCAAACGCTATCCGCACCAGTTCTCAGGGGGCCAGCGGCAGCGCATCGCCATTGCCCGAGCGCTTGCCTGCGATCCGGAGCTCGTCGTCTGCGACGAAGCCGTCTCGGCGCTCGACGTCTCGGTGCAGGTGCAGGTCATCGACCTTCTGGCGGAATTGCGTGACCGGCTGGGCCTTGCCTACATCTTCATAACCCATGATCTGCCGATCGTTCGTCACTTTGCCGATCGCATCATCGTCATGAAGAGCGGCGAGATCGTCGAGCACGCGACGACGGAAGAGATCTTCCGCAACCCGCAACATGCCTATACGCGCCAGCTCATCAATGCGACTCCGAAGCCGAAGTGGCAGACAGCCGCCGACGCGGCATGAAGAAGATCGCCCTGCCTGCGGCCGTCGCCGGAGCCCTGCTGATGGGGGCAAATTCCCTGGTCGCGGCGATGGACGGCGTCATCGTGCGCTTCGTGGCCGGGGAGGTCCACCCGATCGGCATCGTCTTCTTCCGTAACCTTGCCAGCCTGATCGCGCTCTATCTGATGCTGTGCCGCCGCGGATTTCCGCTCGGCATCGCGCAATTCAGCGGCCGGTCGATGCATTTCTCCGTCCATGCGATCAGGGCCGTCGTCAAGCTTCTGGCGCTCGTCGCGGCCTTCATTGCCGTCACCGAGATACCTTTGGCCTCCGCGACCGCGATCGCGTTCACCATGCCGCTCTTCGTCGCGCTCGGGTCGGTACTTTTCCTCGGGGAGCGGTTTGCCTTCGCCCGGGTCCTCAGCCTCATTGCCGGCTTCGCCGGTATTCTGATCGTCGTCAGGCCGGGCGCCGCAACCTTCCAGTCAGGCGCGGCCTGGGCGCTGGCGTCAGCGGTCGGTCTCGCCATCGTCGCGCTGTTGATGAAGGTTTCGGCCGAGCGCGAGGACCCGCTCAGCATCGCCTGGCTGAACCTGCTCGTGACGGTGCCCGTGGCTTTCGTCATGGCTCTGCCCTTCTGGCAGACGCCTTCGCTGTTCAGCCTCGCCCTCATGGCGCTGCAGGGTATCGGCGGCCTTTTCGCCCAGCTCTCCTTCGCGAGGGCAATGAAGCTCGCCGACGCTTCGCTGCTGGTTATCGTGGACTTCATCCGGCTGCCGATCGCCCTCGTTCTTGGCCTGGTGCTTTTCGGCGAGCCGATCCGGCTGGAGGTCGTGATCGGCGGAGCGATCATCCTTGGGGCGATCGCGTTGCTCTTTCACCGCGAGGGGAGGAGGCGAGGATAGGGACGGGGCCGCGAGCGTGCAATGCAAGGAACGAACCCCTCCCCAACCCCATTCACAGGTGGGGCGGGGGTGGGGAGGGGTTCTTGCGAACGATCACGCGTGGCGGCTCTCGAAATGCTCCACCAATGCGGCAACCATGCTGTCGCCCATCTGCTGCCGCGTCTCGCGCGTACCGCTGCCCATGTGCGGCGAGAGGACGACGCGCGGATCGGTGCGGAGCGCTTCCGGGACGAAGGGCTCCTTCTCGAAGACGTCGAGTGCCGCGCCGGCGATCCCGTTTCCGGCGAGCGCCGTGATGAGCGCCTGTTCGTCGACGATCGTGCCGCGCGAGACGTTTACCAGATAGCCTTCCGGGCCGAGGCTCGCGAGCACGTCGCCGTCGACGAGGCCGATCGTCTCGGGAGTGGCGGGACAGGTGACGATCAGAAGATCGGCCCAGGCCGCGAGAGCCTCGATGCCGTCGAAATAGGGAAGATCGACAGGCTTTCGTCTCGGGCCGTAATAGGCGGTCGGCGCTCCCATCACGCTCAGCCGGGCGGCGACCGCCGAGCCGATATGTCCAAGCCCGACGATCCCCGTCTTCATCGATCTCAGCGAGCGGCCGAGCGGGAAGGCGCTCTCGCCCCACTTGCCCTCGCGCACGAAATCGTGGCCGCGCATGAGGCCGCGCGTGGCCGAAATGCTTAGTGCAAGCGCAAGATCGGCGACATCCTCGGCAAGGATCTTCGAGGTATTGCGGACGACGACGCCACGGGCATGCGCGGTCTCGACATCAATGCCGTCGAGACCGGCACTGTAGCTGGCGATGATCTCCAGCACCGGCAGGCGGTCGAGCATGGCCGCATCGATATGGGCGTGCCTGACGGCGATGCCGCGAACCCGCGCTCCGTATTCGGAAAGAAACGGCCCGATCGCCGAGGCATCCTTCGGCAGCCGGACGGTATTGAAGGTTTCCTTCAGTTCCAGATCGGTCTTTTCCGGCAGTTCGGCGGCCTGAAGGATGGTAATGTCCCTAAGCATCGTCATGCCTAGCGTCCCTTGGCCCGGCGCCAGGCGGCAAATTCCGTCTTCGTCTCATCCTTGGTGGCGGGATAGAGGCCGATGATGGAGCGGCCCTTCAGGACCTCCTCGGTGACGAAGTCTTCGAAGGCCGTCATCTCGACGGCTTCGGCGGCGATCTCATCGGCGAGATGGGCGGGGACGATGACCACGCCTTCGCGATCCCCGACGACGACGTCTCCCGGCCAGACGGCGACGTCGCCGCAGCCGATCGGAACGTTGATGTCGAGCGCCTGGTGCAGCGTCAGGTTCGTCGGCGCGGAAGGACGGCTGTGATAGGCGGGGATGTCGAGTTCGCCGATTTCCGGGCTGTCCCGGAAGCCGCCGTCGGTGACGACACCCGCGACGCCGCGCACCATCAGCCGCGAAACCAGGATCGAGCCCGCGGAAGCCGCCCGCGGATCCTTCCGGCTATCCATCACCATGACGAAACCGGGTGGGCACTTCTCCACGGCCGCGCGTTGCGGGTGTTCGGGATTTTGAAAGACGGAAAGCTGGTTCAGGTCCTCGCGGGCCGGGATGTATCGAAGGGTAAAGGCCTGGCCGACCATGTTCTTCGCCTTCGGCGAGACCGGACGAACGTCCTGGATGAACTGGTTGCGCAGGCCGCGCTTGAAGAGGGCGGTGCATAAGGTGGCGCAGCTTACGCCTTCGAATTTCCTGCGTGTCTCGTCGGACAGAACATAGGTGGTCATGTTTCCTCCCTGGAATTTCGTGAAATCAGAAAATGTCGGGCTCGCCCACAGGGGCGCCGAAGGCAGTTTCGAGAAAGTCGAAATCGCAGCCCTCATTGGCCTGCTTGATGTGCTTCGAGAACATCCAGCCATAGCCGCGCTCGTATCTGTCGGCGGGCCGCGTCCACTCGGCGCGGCGTTTCGCCAAGGTCACTTCGTCGACCAGCATGTCGATCGTCCGGTTGGGGACGTCGACGCGGATGATGTCTCCGGTCCTGACGAGCGAAAGTGGGCCGCCGACATGGGACTCCGGCGCCACGTGCAGGATGCAGGCGCCGTAGCTCGTCCCGCTCATGCGGGCGTCGGAGATGCGCAGCATGTCGCGGCAGCCCTGCTTCAGGATTTTTTTCGGGATCGGCAGCATGCCCCATTCGGGCATGCCGGGCCCGCCCTTGGGCCCCGCATTTCTGAGGATGAGCACGTGGTCGGGCGTGACGTCGAGATCCTCGTCGTCGATGGCGGCCTTCATCTCCGGATAGCTGTCGAAGACGAGCGCCGGCCCCTCATGGACCCGCAGCCGCTCCTCGCAGGCGGACGGCTTCACGACGCAGCCGTCCGGCGCCAGATTGCCCTTCAGGACGGCGAGTGAGCCTTCATGGTAGATCGGGTTCGAAAGCGGCCGGATGACGTCGCAATTGTACACCTCCGCCCCTTCCAGCGTCGCCCCCAGGGGAAATCCGCTCACCGTCATCGCGTCGAGATGCAGGAGCTCCTTCATTTCGGCCATCAGTGCGCGAAGCCCGCCGGCATAGTAGAAGTCCTCCATCAGGTACTGCTTGCCGGAGGGCCTGATATTGGCGATCACCGGCGTCGTACGGCTGACCCGGTCTAGATCTTCGAGCGTCAGCGGCACCCCGGCGCGTCGCGCCATGGCGATGAGATGCACCACGGCATTGGTCGAACAGCCCGTCGCCATCGCCACGGCACTCGCATTTGCGACTGATTTTTCGGTGATGATCTGCTCAGGTCCCAGCTTCTCGTGCACCATCTCGACGATCCGCCTGCCGCATCGCGTGCTCATGCGGATGTGGTTGGCGTCGGCGGCGGGGATGGAGCTTGCGCCGGGAAGCGTCAAACCGAGCGACTCGGCGATCGCCGTCATCGTGCTTGCCGTTCCGAAGGTCATGCAATGGCCGTAGGAGCGGGCGATCCCCTCCTCCACGCCGATCCATTGCTCATCCGTTATCGTTCCCGCACGGCGCTCGTCCCAGTACTTCCACGCATCCGAGCCGGAGCCGAGATGCTCGCCCTTGTAGTGCCCGCGCAGCATCGGGCCGGCCGGCAGGAAGATCATCGGGAGGCCGGCACTGATGGCCCCCATGACGAGGGCAGGCGTGGTCTTGTCGCACCCGCCCATCAGCACGGCGCCGTCGATCGGATGGCCGCGCAGCAATTCCTCGGCCTCCATGGCGAGGAAATTCCGATAGAGCATCGTCGTCGGCTTGAGCGAGCTTTCCGAGAGCGACTGCACCGGCAGTTCGACGGGAAAGCCGCCGGCCTGCAGCACGCCGCGTTTCACGTCCTCGATCCGGTGCTTGAAATGAGCGTGGCACGGATTGAGATCCGACCATGTGTTCAGGATGGCTATGATCGGCTTCTCGCCCCAGTCCTTGGCGTCATAGCCCATCTGCATCAGGCGGGAGCGGTGACCGGAAGAGCGCAGGTCATCGGGGGCAAACCACCGTGCGCTTCGAAGTGTGGATGTCATTGGCTTGGATATTCCCGACAGGTGGATCTTCCACGCCGATGTAGCATGCCGGGAAACATGGCGCAATACACTAATGCATTAGTGTAGATCGGGCGGGCCGGGAGCAGCCTGCGGTGCTCCCGCAACGTTCCAACTCAATGCGTCGTCAGCACCTTCACTCCGCCTCTCCGGTCCAGGACGTCGACCACGACCTGGGATCTCGACCGCCTCAGGGCTATGTCAACCATCCCCGAACCGACCCGCAGCCGTTTCAGCACGACCTCGTCCAGGAAGGGCGGGAGCGTCGGTTCGTGCAAGGTCACATGCATCCTCCCGGCATCGAAGCCGAGGCCGATCATCGACTGGAGCAGATAGAGGGGCGCCGCCGCCGCCCAGGCCTGCGGCACGCAGGAAACCGGATAGAAGGTGGGCCCGCGGGCGCGCTGGCGCGCGAAGCCGCAAAATAGCTCCGGCAGACGTCTGAGGTCGGTGTAGGTGGAGGCCGCGAACAGCCCTTCGAAGATGCTCGCCGCCTCTGCTTGAAAGCCGTAGCGCACGAAGCCTGCCGCGATCAGCGCATTGTCGTGTGGCCAGACGGAGCCGTTGTGGTAGCTCATCGGATTGTAGCGCGCTTCCGAGGCGGCGATCGTGCGCACGCCCCAGCCGCAGAAGGAGGATTGCGCCATCAGCGTCGACACCACCCTGCCGGCGCGCTCCGGCAGGGCGATGCCGGTGAAGAGGGCATGGCCCGCATTGGAAGAGCGGACGCGGCAGGGATTCTTGTCCCCGTCGAGGGCCAGCGAATAGGTTCCGAGCTCATCGTCGTAGAAGGCCGTGTCGAACCGGATGCGCAGGTCTTCGGCCCGTCGTTCGAGCCTCAGCGCATCCTCGGCATGGCCGAGCTTGCGCGACAATCGGGCGGCCGCCTGCCAGGCGCCGAAGACATAGGCCTGTACTTCGGCGGCCGCGATCGGCCCCGAGGCCAGATTGCCCCCGGCATGGAAGATCGAATCGTGGCTGTCCTTCCAGCACTGGTTCACCAGGCCCTTTGCGGTGCGGCTTCCATATTCGACGAAGCCGTCGCCGTCGCGGTCGCCGAAACGGTCGATCCAGTCAAGTGCCGCCACCACGTTCGGCCAGAGGCTCCGCACGGTATCGAGATCGCCGGTGCGATCGAGATAGGCGCCGGCAAGCATGATGAAGAGAGGGGTCGAGTCGATGCTGCCGTAATAGCGCCGGAAGGGCACCTCGCCGAGTTCCGCCATTTCGCCGTAGCGCATCTCATGCAGGATCTTGCCCGGCTCCGCATCGGCGGCGGGGTCGAAATCGGTCGCCTGGTTGGCGGCCAGATGCCTGAGCACGCCTTTCGCGATTGCCGGGTCGAGCCACAGTGTTTCGAGCGCGGTGATGAGCGCGTCGCGGCCGAAGACGGTGCTGAACCAGGGAATTCCGGCGTAAGGGTAGGGACCTTCGGGGGTTTCCGTGAGCAGCATGTAGAGATCGGCGACGCTGCGCCTGACGGCTTCGTTGAAGACGGCGTTGGAGGTGACCACCGCAGCGGCGCGCGAGGCCGAGTAGCGCAGCGCCCTCCTGGCATCCCGCAACGCCAGAAAGAAGTTGAAGGACGGCGGGTGCGGGTTGTCCCGGACACTGTTGCAGACGATCTCGATGAAGATCGATTGCGCCTGGTGCGGCGCGAGCTCGACGACAAAGCTCGCCTCCTGTCCGGTGAGCCTCTCCGGTTCCGGATCGAAGCGGAGCGTCGTGCTGCGGGTCTGGCCGTCGAGGCCGTCATAGGCCAGAACGACCCGGGCGTTGCCGACCAGCGCGCTGTGATGGGTGCCGCGGCGCCGCCTGGGGGTGCCCCGCACCTCGAAAAGGTCGGCGAAGTCGGCGGCGAAGGACAATTCGACCTGCAGCCTTCTCGGCACTTCATCGAAGTTTCGGAAGACCAGGCGCTCGTAGCAGGCCTCCTGCCAGAGGAACCGGGTACGGCGCACGTGAATGAGGTCATGCTTCAACACCTCGCCACCGGGATCGAGCACGAGAGCCGGATTGGTGAGATCGCAGTCGAGCGTGGCATTGTCGTCCCTGAGCGTGGAACTCAGCAACAGCGACCGGGCGCCGTTCAACGTCAGCACGAACTGCGACAGATGGCGGGTGTCGCGGTGGAAGATCCCCTCCGGATTGGAAGGAGAGGAAAATGCGTCGCCGTTGTGATCGAACACGGCGAAGGTATCGCCGTGCTTCAGGGATCTGGAGCTTCGCTCGTAACGCGAAACCGCTGCAGGCCCCAGGTCGTCCGCAGATGTCACGTCGGGAGCGGCTTGGGCCGGCCCCCCGGAGAGATTGCTTCCCATCGGATCGGTCTCCGTTGCGTGCGAGCAGAATGAGGGAGGTGCGTGCCGTTTTCCACGCGCATCCCGCTTCGCTCCTCGAGTAGATCACGATGCGTTCAGGTCGATCAGAACTCATCCGTGATCCGGTATCAGGCGACCCTGGTAGAGCCGGGGCCCGCCCCGCTTTCGTTCGCCGCATGGATCGGCAGGACCCTTTGAGCGCCGCCTGCCAGGGCGCGATAGAGATCCAGATAGTCATCTGCCATGCGTCGGGCGGTGAAGCGTCTGTCGAAGGTCGCCCGGACCGTGTGGCGATCGAGCCAGTCGAGATCGTGGACCGCCTTCACGGCCTCCTCCATGCTGTCGACGATGAAGCCCGACACGCCGTGGTCGATGACCTCCGGCACCGAGCCGCAGCGGAAGGCGACCACCGGCGTGCCGCAGGCCATCGCCTCGATCATCACCAGCCCGAACGGTTCGGGCCAGTCGATCGGGAAGAGAAGGGCACGTGCATTGCCAAGGAATTCGCCCTTCTGACCTTCGTCTATTTCGCCGATGAATTCGACGTTCGGATAGCGCCGGACAAGCGGCTCGATCTCGTTCAGCCAATAGGCCGCGTCCGCTTTGTCGACCTTGGCGGCGATCTTCAGCGGCATGCCGACCCGGGCAGCGATTTCGATCGCGCGGTCGGGCCGCTTTTCGGGCGAGATGCGGCCAAGGAAGGCGAGATAGTCGCCCCTCGGCTGGCCGGTGAAGGGAAGGACGTCCGGAGCCAGACCATGATGGACCGTGGCGACCCAATTGACCGGCGGCATCGGCTTTCGCTGGTCGTCGGAGATCGAAATCAGGGGAACATCCGGGAATGCGGCATAGAAGGGCTGGAGGTCGGGCAGATCGAGGCGGCCGTGCAGCGTCGTCACCGTCTTTCCGGCGAGGCTGCGAACGAGGGGAAAATGCAGGAGATCGATGTGGAAGTGCAGGACGTCGAAGCCATTCGCCTGCCGGCGCACTTCCTCCAGCATCAGCATGTGATAGGGAATCGGGTCCAGAACCGCAGGGTTCAGTCTCAGCGCCATATCCGAGCAGGGAACGAGCTTTGCCGAGGTCATCGAGTCGCCGCTCGCAAAGAGGGTGACCTCATGGCCCTGCCGGACGAGCTCTTCCGTCAGGTGGTGAACGACGCGCTCGGTCCCGCCGTAGAGCTTCGGCGGTACACGTTCGAACAGCGGTGCGATCTGGGCTATCTTCATGAGCGACGCTCCTTGGATCGGGAAGTCATGAAGCGTTGTGAGCCTCCGTTGGGAACCTCCGGGGCGGACAACATCTATGATCTAGTCGATGCGCCGGGCGCTTCAAGAGCAACGGCGAACCGACGCGGCCGGATGACGCCGATCTGTTCTTTATGGACGTGGGGCTCAGGCCGGCGCCCGGCCGGGCTCGTCATGCCGACCTTCGACGAGGTCTTCGCCCCGCACCGGTCGGCAGTTGACCTCACACACGCACGTCCGGTCGGAAGGTCGCTCAGCACTTTTCCTGGAAGTGGCCTGCATCACGAGAGTTTGCGGCTCGCTCCCATGAGAAATTCCTTCATTTTCGCCGCCGCCGGCGAGAGCATGGGTTGGCGGTATTGCAGAATGGAGATGTTGCGGCTGATGACCGGATCCACCAGCTCGACGATCCGGACGTCCACATTGGTCGTGAGCTGGCGGGAGTTTTCCGGAAGGATCGCTATACCCAGGCCTTCCGCCACCATGCTGATCGCCGTCGTCGAGAATCGCACCTCGTATCTCGTCTTGACCTCGACACCGGAGGCGATCAGCGCTCGATCGACGAGCCCCCGCAGGGGGTTGTCCTTTGCCAGTCCGATCAGGCCTTCGCCTGCGAGGCTTGCCCAGTTCACCTGCCGCGCCTTCGCGAACCTGTGGTCGGAGCGGCAGATCAAGGTGAGCTGGTCACGCATCAGCACGCTGGCCTGGATCTCCGGATCGTCGGCGGAAACGGTGCCGATGCCGAGATCCGCCTCGTTCCGCTTCAATGCGGAGCGGATCTCCTCCTCCGGCATGTCCCGCACCTGTACCGATATGTCGGGATAGCGCTTGACGAAGCGCGCAATGACCGGCGGCAGCAAGGTCGCGGCCAGCACGATTGCCGCCGCGATCGTGACCCGGCCGCGTTGCAGGCTTGCCAGTTCATGCACATTCGCAACCGCGATCTCGAGATCCGACATGACCTTGCGGGCCTGGGGCAAAAATTCCGCTCCGGCCGTCGTAAGGCTGACCATGCGTGTGTGCCGGTCGAACAGCCGGTGCTTGAGGGCAACCTCCAGATCCTTGATCAGGATGCTGATCGCCGACTGCGTCAGTCCCAGGTGGTCGGCCGCCAGATGGAAACGCCCGAGTTCGGCCACGGCAATGAAGGCCTGCAACTGGCGAAGTGTCACATTCATCGGTACTTCTCTGTCTCGCGCCAGGCAGCAGCGCTGCCTGTTCCCGTTCCGCTTGAGCCAAGTTCCCCTTTTTCTGGCGCAAAAACAATGGATGTACCCGCGATCGCCTTGGACCGGGTCGTCAAGCTGCCGACAGCGGAGATTTGCCGGCCATCAGCAACCCGATCTCTTCCAGACGGCTGCGGTCGGGCGGAATCTCGCCGACGAGGCGGCCTTCATACATGACGAGGATGCGGTCTGAAAGCGTGAACAGTTCCTCGAGCTCCGTGGATATCAGCAGAATGGCCTTGCCGGCGCTGCGCTGCTCGAGAATCTTGTGCATCACCAGTTCGGTCGCGCCGATGTCGATGCCGCGCGTAAGCTGATTGATCAGCAGGAAATCGAACCGGCGGTCCAGCTCCCGCCCGACGACGAGCTTCTGCTGATTGCCGCCCGACAGATTCCGGATGCGGTCCCCCGGTCCCGACGCCTTGACCTTGAAGCGCCGCATGAGATCACGGGTCTGCTTCGTGATCTCGTTCAGGTCGAGCAATCCACGAGAGGAGAAGGGCGGCTTGTCGAACCGCTGGAGGATCAGATTCTCCGTCAGTGGCAGCGGCAACACGATGCCCATCCTGTGGCGGTCCTCGGGGATATGCGCCATGGGCAATTGATTGATCTCGTGGGACGACAGGCCCGCCAGTTGGGTCCCGTCGAGCGTGACGCTGCCGGACGCCACCGGAAGGAGCCCCGTCAGGGCCAGCGCCAGCTCGCTCTGGCCATTGCCGGAGACGCCTGCGATCCCGACGATTTCATTGGCTCTGACCTTGAAAGATACGTCTCGCAGTGCCGGAAGGCCGGCTTCGCCGTCGCAGCTGAGATGCTCGACCGACAGCACGACACGACCGGGCTCGAGAGGTGCGCGCGGCAAATCCATCAGGACGTCTCTGCCGACCATCATGCGCGCCAGTTCGCGCGCGTTCGTCTCGGACGTTTTCACGGTACGAACCACCTTGGCATCGCGCATGACGCTTACGCGATCGCTGACGCGCATCACCTCGTCCAGCTTGTGCGAAATGAAGATGACCGTCTTACCGTCCGCGACGAGTTGGCGAAGCAGATGCAGCAGACGGTCGGTTTCCTGAGGCGTCAGGACCGCGGTCGGCTCGTCCAGGATCAACAGTTCGATGCCGTGGTAGAGCACCTTGAGGATCTCGACCCGCTGCTGTTCGCCAACCGACAGGCTGGAGACGAGCGCGTCGGGCGCCACGTCGAGACCGTAGCGGTCGCTGAGCTCCAGAATACGCGCATGGACCGCCTTCATGTCGCGGATCACCCTGAAAGGCGAGCCCTGGCCCAGCACGTAGTTTTCCGCGACCGTGAGGTTGGGGACCAGCATGAAGTGCTGGTGCACCATGCCGATACGATGTTTGATCGCTTCGCGGGGAGAGCCCAGCTTGAGCGGCCGGCCCTTGAAGACGATCCGCCCTTCATTGGGTGAGAGAACGCCGCAAAGAATGCTCATCAGAACGGTCTTGCCGGCGCCGTTTTCGCCGAGCAGCGCGTGAATCTCGTTCTCTTCGACGTCGAGGGTCACGCCGGCGGTGACGATGAGCGGTCCGAACCGTTTATGGATGCCATCCATCAAAAGCAGTTGCTTGCCCGTCATTTCTCCCCCTCAGCTTTTCTTGTAGGCGACGCCGAGCATGCTCGGTGTGTCGACCCGGTTTCGGACGAATATCAGCGCCGCGATCGTCATGACGTAGGGCAGAGCCTGGAAGAGCTGATAGGGGAGGAAGAGCACCGGCTGCGCCTGCAATTGCAGCTGCAACGCATAGAACACCCCGAAGAGCAGCGAGACGATGAAGGCGCCGATCGGCGACCATCTCGCAAAGACCACCACCGCAAGGGCGATGAAGCCGCGGCCCGAGGAAATGCCTTCGACGAACTGGTTGGAGTGGGCGAGCGTCAGAAAGGCGCCGCCGAGCGCCGCGAGCGCCGAGCAGATGAGCACCGCGCCATAGCGATAGAGCGCTACGCTGCGGCCCGAAACGTCGACAGCCCTGGGATGCTCGCCGACGGCGCGAAGCGTCAGGCCGAACGACGTCCTGTAGAGCACGAAGACGGCAAGCGCGGCCACCGGAAGCGTGCTGTAGACAAAGGCGTTCTGCCGGAAGAAGGCTTCGCCGAAGAACGGCAGATCGCTCAGCCACGGCAGATTGATTGGCTTGGCGATCTCGATGCCCTTGCCGGCCGAGGAAAAATAGGCGCGGAACAGAAAAGCCGTCAGGCCGAGGCCGAGCAGGTTGATGGCAGCACCCACCACGATCTGGTCCGCCTTGATCGTGATGGTGAAGAACGCAAACAACAGGCCGACGAGAACACCTGCCGCGATCGCCGCGGCGACTCCGAGCAGGATGCTTCCGCTGGTGAAGGCGGCGGCGAAACCGGCAAAGGCACCCGCCAGCATCACGCCTTCGAGGCCGATATTGAGGACGCCGGCGCGCTCGGAAAACACTTCGCCGATTGATGCGAACATCAGCGGCGCTGCCAGCCGCCATGAGGCTGCGATGGTCGCGGCGAGAAAGCTCAGGCTTGCTACATCTTCCATGGGTCCACCTATTCGGAAGGGCGCATCGACGGGATCCGCAACACGGCAAATCCCACGACCGAGAGAATGACGATGCCCTGGATCACGAGCACGAGAACCTGAGGCACCTGCGCCGTGATCTGCATGAGCTCGGAGCCGCTTCGCAGGATTGCAAACAAGAGGCCCGAGAAGACCGCTCCAATCGGATTGTTGTTTGCGAGAAGAGCGACGGCGATCCCTTCGAAGCCGTAGCCCGGAGAGATCGACTGAAAGAGCCGCCGGGTGACGCCGGCGATCTCGAAGGCACCTGCGAGCCCGGCCATGCTGCCGCTCAGGCAGATCGACAGCATGATGTTCCTGGGAACGCTGATCCCGGCATAGCGCGCGGCGTCCGGGCTGATGCCGACCACCCTCAGCGCATAGCCCCGGGTGCTGCGAAACAGGAAAACATACATCACGACGGCAAGCGCCAGGGCGACGAGGATGCCGATGTGGAGGCGAGTCGGCGGCAGGATGCGCGGCATCCACGCCTCCTGGACCAGCCGGGCGGATTGCGGATAGGCCGCAGCCGCATCCCGCAACGGGCCGGTCACGAGATAGCTCGTCATGATGATGGCGATGTAATTCAGCATGATCGTCGTCACGATCTCGCTCGCCCGGAAATAGACCTTCAGAAGTCCGGCGATCGCCGCCCATGCCGCACCGGCAAGAGCGCCTGCGAGCATGACGAGCGGCACATAGACCCATGCGCTCAATCCGTCGAAGGAAACGCCCACGGCGGTTGCGGCGATGGCGCCGGCATAGAATTGCCCCTCGGCGCCAATGTTCCAGATGCTGCAGCGGAAGGCGACGCAAAGGCCGACGCCGATCAGGATCAGCGGCGTCGCCTTCAGGAGAATTTCGGCGATCGAGCGGGTGTCCTGGAAGACGCCAAGTACCATCACGTCGATCACGGCGCGTGCTTCGTAGCCGTTGAAGGCAAGAAGCGCCGCCCCGCATGCGAGAGCCACAACGACAGCGGCGACCGGCTGGATGATCGTGCGTAAAGGACCGAGCAGGCCTCGCCAGAGGGCGCCATAGGCCTGGGGGACAACCGCCAGCGGCTGTCCGCTTTCACTGTTTGCCATGAGTTTGCTGCCTTCGGATTAGGAAAAGCCTGAAGCTTTCCATCGAACAATCGATCGAAGCGGTTATCGTGGCCGGATGGGGCGCATGCGAATGGCCGGGCCGGCCCGATCCTTCGGGCAGTGCCCCATCCTTCTTGTACCTGCGGACGTTATTTCTGCCGGGTCTTGATTTCACCGGCTGCGATCTTGCCCTTCACCTCATCGACGTATTTGCGTACGTCCTCCGTCACCGGATTTGCAGCCTGCTCATTATAGGTGAACCTCATGACGTCGGCATCTTTCAGGCCGAATTCGACATTGGTCGTCGGCTTTTTGCCGTTCTTGATGTCCCCGACGATGCGGATGACGCCCCGGGCATAGTCGGCGACGTAAAGCCCGAGGATGTTCTTGGGAGCGACCGAGGTGTAGTCGCTGAAGATGCTGAACGTCTTGACGTCGGCACCGGATTCCGCGGCTGCCTGGAATCCCCCCACCGTCGCCCCTGAAGCATTCGGCAGCACGAAGTCGGCCCCTTGCGAAATCAGGCTGAGGCTTGCCTCCTTGGTCGCGGTCGCGTCGGTGAAGTTGCCGATATAGACTTCACTGACGGGGAAGTCCGGCGCGACGCTTCGCACGCCGTTGGTGAAACCCTCGAAGGCCTCCTTTATCGGTGGGATCTCCATCCCTCCGACGAGACCCGCCTTCTTCCCCGTCTTGGCCGCGATCACGCCCATCAGGTAGAAAGGTTGGCTCGTATCCGTGTTGAGGCCGATGACATTTCCCTCGGATATGTAGCTCGAGGAAATAAGAAAGACCGTATCGGGATATTCCGGTGCGACCTCGAGAGCGGCATCCTGAAACTCGAAGCCGTGCCCGAGAATGACGTTGTAGCCCTGGCTGGCGAAGTCGCGGAAGGCTTTCTCGAAGGATGCAGGGTTCTGCTGCAGCTCGACATAGCTGACCTCGGCACCAAGTTCCTTCTCCACGCCCTTGAGCGCGTTGAAGCCTATCCTGTTCCATCCTTCTTCCGAAATGCTGCCGGGAACCAGCAGTCCCATCTTGAACGATGCGCCCCCGGCGAAAGCCGGCCCGGCGGCAATGAGCGCGGCCATTGCGATCGCAGACGCCAAACAGCCTCTTCTGGTAATCATCATGATGCTCCTCCCTTCCTCTCCTCATCATGCCCGTCCGACGGCTTGTTGCCGTTCAGGGGACATCTTCCAATGCGCGTATGGCCTCCATGGCAGGCGATGCGGGTGCTGCAACCGGCCGGCCTTTCGCGAGGATCTGCATGCAGTCGGGACCTCCGCTGACGAGCGCGCTGACATCCTCGCAATCGGTGACGACGAGGTCCGCCCAGGCGCCCTCGCGGATGCCGTAATCGGTGCCGAGATTCATCATGCGTGCCGGTATTGCGGTGATCATGTCATAGGCGGTGGCAAGCTCGTCGCCCCGCAGATGCCCGGCAAGCAGCGTCCAGCGCGCGATCTCGAGCATGTCGCCCGAGCCGGTCGGCACGAACGGATCCTGGATATTGTCGGATGCGGTCGCGATGGCGACCCCCGAACGGATCAGGTCGGCGACGCGCGTCAGACCGCGGGGCGGCAACATGTCGTGGCTGCGGCCCTGCAGGTAGAGATTGGCCGCAGGCAGTGTCACGACGGCGATGTCGAGATCGACCATCTGGTCGCGGATGCGCTCGAATTCCTTCCTCGGCAGCGCGCTCAGGACGGATGCGTGCCCGAGGAGGGTGCGACCCTGCAGGCCAAATCTCCGGACCCGCTCGAACACGGCGTCGAAAAGCGGCCGTTCGGGGTTCAGGTGTTCGTCAAGGTGCAGATCGATGGGCCGGCCATGCCGCTCGGCCGCGGCGAAGAGGATGTCGAGATACCGCATCGGGTCCTCGGCGACCGCCGGGGTGCCCCCGACCGCGTCGGCCTGTTCGACTGCGGCATCGATGTTCTTCTCCAGCCATTCGATATCCTGGTTGGGATGCGGCGTCATGAACGCGACGAGTTGCAGCGTCAGCCGGTCCGCCCATTCCGATCTCAGCCGTGCCAAGGCATTGATGCCGTTGAAGCCGGCATCCTTGTCGACATTGATGTGGCTGCGGATCGCCGTGGTGCCGCGGGCAAGGCAGCGTTCCATGGTTCGTGCCGCACGTCGCGTCACGTCTTCTTCCGGCGCCTGGCGGGCATATCTGGCGAATGCCTCCCGCGCTCCCTGCAAGGTTCCCGAGGGATTGGGCGTGAATTTGAGGGCGCCAGTCTTGTCCAGATGCTGGTGGACGTCGACGAAGCCCGGCGAGACGAGCGCGCCGCGGAGATCGACGCCGATCACATCCGGGCCTGCTTCCAGGCGATGGCCGATGCTGGCGATGCGCCCGTCTTCCCCTATGAGAATGTCGCGTTCAGCGCCTGCCGCGGCTTCACCCGCGATGCGGCAGCCACGCAGGAGAAGTGCACGGCGGGCACCGCCATGACGGGTTCCGAGAACCGTATGCATCGAGTGACTCCATTCCATTCCGTCTGGCCCATTCCGTCCGGCCCATTCCATCTGTATGGAGACTAAGAAGCGGCGATTATTGAGGCAATTTCATAATAGATATATATTGTTTCGGTTTGCTTATGAATTGTCCGGCAGCTCCGCATCGCCCAGTGCAGCGTACGGCTGCGAAAGAAATAAAATAAGATAATGGCATGCAAGTCGCCATTCCATCCCCTGAAAAATCAGTTGCAACGGGATAAAAACGGGTTTTTCACCGGAGTTGGAACCGATGAAATTCCGCAAGTGATTTCATTCAGCCAAATTTATGCATGGTAATCCGGCGGAAATGCGAGCAATCTGCAAGGCGTACGCTGTAAATACGCTGGAGTCATGAATATAGGTGTCGACATTGCCGAATAATACATAACGTTGACATCCGATCATCCAAGTATAGATTGTTGACAATCTAATCTGGAGTGTTTCGGATGGCCGCGTCGCCCTTTCTCAGGAGTGCAAGATACCGTCCCCCTGCCGGGGCCGCGATGAGCGGGCCTGAGGCCGAGCAGCGTGTCGTCCAGGTCATCGTCGAGGCGATCATGCATCATCGGGTGGCCCCCGGCGCCAGGCTGATCGAGCGCGAGCTGGCCATCGCCTCCGGCGCCAACAGGTCGGCCATACGCAACGGGCTCATGCGCCTGGCGCATGCCGGGCTGGTGGAACTCAGTCCCAACAAGGGAGCGTCCATCGCCATGTGCTCGCCCGACGAAGCGCGGCAGATATTCGACGCGCGCATCGTGATCGAGACAGCGACGGTCGAGAAGCTCGCCGGCACGATCGGCGAGGCGGAGCGTGCGCGCCTGCGGTCGTTCGTGGAGGACGAACGCAACGCCTATGAAGAGGGCCGCATGGAAGAAGCCCGGCATCTGTCCCGGCGGTTCCATCTGCTTCTGGCGGAAATGGCCGGCAACGACGTGCTGACCGGGGTGATACGCGATCTCATCAACCGCCAGCCGCTGCTCTCCTGGTCAAGGCCGGACACCGAGCCGCGCTTCTGCGGCAATCACGCGCATTCCGAGATCGTCGAAGCGATAGCAAGCGGAGATGGCGAAAGGGCCGCCCGCCTCAACACGGAGCACCTGCGGGCCCTGGAACGTGAACTGGTGGCCGATCGAGCAGCGGCCATGCAGGCGTTTCGCTCCGTTCAGGCTAACGCGGGGTCCGGCGAAACCGAACGAGGGGAGGATGGCGACCCCGGTTTCGATTGAATCAGTGCGGCACGCGGCGGCGACCGCTGTTTTTTGGGAGGAGGAATGCATGAAACCGTTCGAATATTACGAGCCGGCAAGCCTGGCGGAGGCCAGCGATCTGCTGAGGCGGCTGGGCAAGGATGCCAGCATCATCGCGGGCGGCACCGATCTGCTGGTCGAGATGAAGGAGGAGCTTCGCAGCGTCCTTCACGTCGTCAACATCAAGAAGATCCAGAACCTGAGGGATTTTACCTATGATCCGGCCGCCGGGCTTCGCTTTGGCGCGCTGGTGACGGTCCGGGAGATAGAGACCTCGCCGCATGTCATCGGCAACTATCCGAACCTCGCCAAGGCGGTAAGCCTCCTCGGCTCGGTGCAGGTGCGCAACCGGGCGACCGTGGTCGGCAACATCTGTCGCGCCTCGCCCTCGGCGGATACGATCCCGCCCCTGATCGCCGACGGCGCCAGCCTGACCGTCTATAATGGAGGCACCGAGCGGACCGTTCTGCTGGAGGACTTCTTCACCGGTCCCGGCCGGACTGTTCTTTCGCCCGGAGATATCGTCACCGGCATATCCCTGCCGGCGCCCCGCCCGACGAGCGGCCGCGCCTACATCAAGCACGGCCGCCGCAAGGCGATGGAACTCGCGACCGTCGGCGTTGCCGTCAGTATCGAACACGCGGCCGGGCACTGCTCGGACATCCGCATCGCGCTCGGCGCCGTGGCGCCGACCGTGATCCGCGCCCGCAGGACCGAGGACCTTCTCAGGGGACGGACGATCGACGCGGCGCTGCTGGCCGAGGCTGCGGAAAGCGCAATGCAGGAAGCCACTCCCATCGGTAATGTGCGCGCAAGCGCGGCCTACCGCCGCGACATGGTCGGCGTGCTTACGCGCCGGGCGATCGGCTACGCCATGGGAGGTGCACAATGAACCGGCTCGTTTCGATGACGGTCAACGGCGAGGCCCGTGAACTCGCGGTTGCTCCCAACCGTACGCTGCTCGACGCGCTACGCAACGAAGGCAGTCTCACCGGAACCAAGAAAGGCTGCGACGTCGGAGATTGCGGTGCCTGTACGGTCATCATGGACGGAAGGCCGGTCAATGCCTGTCTGGTGCTCGCCGTCGAGGCCGAGGGGGCGGTGGTCGAAACGATCGAGGGCCTGCAGCCGGCTTACGACCGGCCGCACCTGCTGCAGCAGAAATTCATGGAGCACGGCGGTGCCCAGTGCGGCTTCTGCACGCCGGGCATCATCATGATGGCCAAGGCGCTGCTCGACGAAAACCCGGACCCGAGCGAGGACGAAATCCGCTTCGCTCTAGCCGGCAATATCTGCCGATGCACCGGCTACACCAAGATCATCGACGCTGTTCGGGCCACGGCCGAGGAACTGAGAAAGGCGGAGACACTATGAACACCTATGAAAGGATCGACAGAGACCTGTCCGACCGGGACTTCACCGTCGTGGGCAAGAGCGTCAAGCGGTCCGATACGCTGGAGAAGGTCACGGGGACGGCCAGATATGCAGGCGACGTCGCCTTGCCCGGCATGCTCCATGCCAAGATGAAGCGCAGCAACATCGCGCATGCGCGCATCAGGAGCATCGACACGAGCAAGGCGCTGGCGCTCGAGGGGGTCAAGGCGGTGCTGACGCACCGGGACGTCCCGCGCGTCCTGCATGCGGGCTCGCCGCATCCGCGCTCGGCATCCGTTACCAAGGACCAGTACATTCTCGATGACAGGGTGCGATATTGGGGCGAGGGCGTCGCCGCCGTCGCTGCCGTCAGCGAGGAAATCGCCGAGCGCGCAGTCGCGCTCATCGAGGTCGAGTACGAGCCCTTGCCTGGCCTTTTCACCATCGAAGCCGCATCGGAGCCCGGCGCTCCGCCGATCCATGAGAACGGTCTCGACCGGAACCAAGTGCTGCCGCCGGTCTTCGTCACCCGCGGCGACGTCGACAGGGGTTTCGCCGAGGCGGATCTGATCCTCGAGCGCGAATACGATCTCGGCCGCCCGACACCGGCCTATATGGAGCCCAATGTCTGTGTGAGCCAGTGGGACGGCAACGGCAAACTCACCATGTGGACCTCGACCCAGAGCGCATTCATGGTCCGCGGCACGCTTGCCGAAGTGCTCGGTGTACCGCTGAACAAGGTACGCGTTATCGTCGATCACATGGGCGGCGGCTTCGGCGCGAAGCAGGATCTTTTCCAGAACGAATTCCTCTGCGCCCTGCTTGCGCGGCAGACGGGGCGTCCGGTCAAGATGGAGTTCAGCCGCAAGGAAACCTTCCTCGGCGGCCGCTCGCGTCACCCCGGCAAGATATGGCTGAAGCAGGGCTTCACCAAAGACGGCCGGATCGTCGCACGCGAAGCCAGGGTCACCTTCAACTCCGGCGCCTACGGCTCGCACGGTCCCGGCGTCACCAATGTCGGCACTGCAGCGCTGACCTCGCTCTACCGCTGCGAGAATGTGCGGCTGGAAGGCCGCTGCATCTATACCAATTCGCCGATTGCCGGCGCCTTTCGCGGCTACGGCGTCGTTCAGACATATTATGCGCTCGACCTCATGATGGACGAGGCGGCCGAGAAGCTCGGCTTCGATCCGGCCGAGTTCAAGCTGATGAACGCCGTACGCGAGGGCGACATGGCACCCTCCGGGCACCCGATCGTCGGACATGGCCTCGGGGATTGCATCCGCCGCGTCATGCAGGAGACGAACTGGCACGACTTGCGCATGCGAGAGAAGCCGGAAGGCGTCAGGCGCCGCGGGATCGGGATCGGCTGCGAAATGCATGGATCCAGTGCCTATCCGGGTATCAAGGAACAGGGCAACGCAATCGTGAAGATGAACGAGGACGGAACGGTGACGCTGATCACCGGCACCGCTGGGCTCGGCACCGGCGCGCACACGGCGTTGTCGCAGATCGTCGCCGAGGAACTCGGCGTGCCCTTCGAAGCCGTCTCGGTCGTCCAAGGGGATACCGATATCGTCCCCTGGGATATCGGTGCCTTCGCCAGCCACACGACCTATCTCGGCGGACGGGCGGCTCAGCTCGCAGCCGCCGACGTGCGCAGACAAGTGCTCGAACACGCCGCGCCCCTGCTCAAGGCCGAGCCCGAGGATCTCGCGATCCGGGACGGTTTCGTCGTCGTCACCAACGGCTCGAACCGCAGCATCCGGCTTTGCGAGGCCGTCGGGCCGCAACGGGGAATGCCGGCGGTGCAACTGGTCGGCGTAGGCACCTACATGCCGACCAAGTCCTACTCCTTCGCCGCCCATTTCGCCGAAGTCGAGGTGGATACCGAAACCGGCGAGGTCGCCGTTATCGAGGTCGTGCCGGTACACGAGATCGGCAGGGTCATCCATCCGATCGCCGCGGCCGGACAGATCGAGGGCGGCATTCAGCAGGGCATCGGCCACACCCTCAGCGAGGATTATGTCATCGACCTTACCGATGGCCGTTCCCTCAATCCCAGCTTCGTCGATTACAAGATGCCCTTGTCGATGGACATGCCGTCGATCCGCACCATCATCCTCGAGACGGCGCCGGATCCCGGCGGTCCCTACGGTGCCAAGGGCGTCGGGGAGGATCCGATCATCGCGATCGGACCGGCCATCGCCAACGCTATCTACGACGCCATCGGCGTCCGCTTCCACCACTATCCGATTACGCCGGAGCAAGTGTTGAACGCCCTCAAGTCCAAAGTCAACGAAACGAGGCAGTGATGCAGACCAACCATCTTCAGGACAGCAAAATTCCCGTCACCATCCTGACCGGCTTCCTCGGTGCCGGAAAGACAACGCTTTTGAACCACATATTGACGGAACGACACGGTCACCGCATCGCGGTGATCGAAAACGAATTCGGCGAGGTGGATGTGGACTCGGATCTCGTGCTCGCCTCCGAGGAAGAGATCTACCAGATGAAGAACGGCTGCATTTGCTGCTTCGTCGATGTGCGCAACGATTTGATAGAGGTGCTGCAGAAGCTGCTTGCCCGAAAGGACAAGTTCGACCACATCCTGGTCGAGACCAGCGGGCTTGCCGATCCGACCCCCGTCGCGACGGCTTTCTTCATCGATGATGAAATCGGCAAGCACGTAACGCTGGACGGCATCGTGACGCTGGTCGATGCCAAGCACATAGGGCAGCATATCGACGATCCCGTCCTGGACGGACGCGACAACCAGGCCGTCGACCAGATCGTCGCCGCCGACCGCATCATCATCAACAAGATCGACCTCGTATCGGAAGGAGAGATCGCTCCGCTCGAGCGCGGCATGCGCAAGCTCAACCAGACCGCCGAAATCGTACGCTCGAGCTACGGCAAGGTGGAGCTGTCGAGCATTCTCGGCATTTCAGGCTTCGCGCCGTCCTACGTCGCCGAACGTGCCAAGCTGCTCGACCTCGATCACCATCACCACCACGATCATCACCACCATAACCATCATCTGCATGACGCGACGGTCAGCTCGGAATCCTTCGTCTTCGACCGGCCTTTCGACCAGCGCCGCCTGACGGACTATCTCTCGGGCCTGCTTCGGGAGGAAGGCGACGACATCTTCCGGACCAAAGGCATCATAGCGATTGCCGACGATCCTCGCTTCTTCGTGCTGCAGGCGGTGCACAAGCTGATGGACTTCCGTCCGGACCATGTCTGGGGGAAGGACATGCCTTACACGAAGCTGGTCTTCATCGGCCGCAACCTCGACCGGGCGGCGCTGGAAAAAGGACTGGAGCTTTGCCTTGCCTCGGCGGGCAGTACGGATAATTGATCCGGGGGAATGACGCCAATCCGCCGAGGCCGGGAGGCTTCGGCGGATTTGTCATGTTTGAGCGGGAACAGCGGATCCCACTTGCCGCAGCCCGGCCGGAAAAGGCGAGGGCGGAAGGGGGCATCCTCACCCGCCGTTGATTGCATAAAACCGCACCGCCCCCGGAGATGGCCGGGGGCGGTGCATGCCGTGCATTCGCTTGCGGGTGCGCCTAGCCGGGATGCCGCATGGCGCCCTCACCAACCAAATCCGGCTGCACCTCCTCGCGCGGAGGAACGCCGTTGAAGAGCAGATTGAGCAGCACCGCCGAGAAGGTTCCGACGAGAACGCCGCTGTGGAAGAACCGGTCGATGAACTCCGGCAGCTGGGCGAAGATCTTGTCGGCGACCACCGGGATCATCGCGAGGCCGACGCTGACGGCGACGATGTAGAGGTTGCGGCGGTTGTCCACGAAGTTGACCCGGGCGAGAATCTTGACGCCCGTCGCCGAGACCATGCCGAACATCACGATCGCGGCGCCCCCGACGACATAGCTCGGTATCGACGCGGTGATGAATGCGATCTTCGGCAGGCAGCCGAGAAGGATCAGCACCACGCCGCCCGCGGCAACCGCCCAGCGGCTCATCACACCGGTGATCTGGAGCAGGCCCACATTCTGGGCATATGTGGTGTATGTGAAGGTGTTGAATATCCCGCCGATAATGTTGCCGAGACCATCCGTGCGCAGCCCGCGCGCCAGGTCGGCTTCGCTGATCGTGCGGCCTGCCATGTCGCCGACGGCGAGGATCTGGCCGGTCGCTTCGATCATCATGACGATCATGACGGTGCAGAGCGCAACCGTCGCCCACAGGTCGAATATCGGCATGCCGAAGGCGAACGGCGTCACGACCGTGATCCAGCTCGCATCGGCGACCCCTTGGAAATCCACCTTTCCGAAAGCGACAGCGATGGCAAATCCGATCCCTATGCCGAACAGGACCGCCAGGTTCGCGAGAAATCCCTTGAGAAAGCGGGTCATCAGGAGAATGGAAACCAGCACGATGGCAGCGACCGCAAGAGCGAAGGGCTGACCGTAGGCCGGATTGGGAATGAGCCCGTCCGGGCCTTTTATCATGGGTTGACCACCCGCCGCCCAGTTTACTCCGACCCGCATCAGGGACAGGCCGATGACCAGCATCACCGTTCCGGTGACCACCGCCGGGAAGAAGCGAACCCAGCGGCTGAAATAGGGGGCGGCCAGAAGCGTGAACACGCCGGATGCGATGACCGCACCGAGAACGCCGGGCATTCCGAGGTCCGGATCCGTGCCCGTGGCGATGATCGGGGGAACCGCGGTAAAGCCGATGCCCATCATGATCGGCAGACGCGCGCCGACGTTCCAGATGCCGAGACACTGGATGAGGGTGACGATGCCGCAGCAGAAAAGATCCGCGCTGATCAGCATGGCGATCTGATCCTTGGAGAGATTCAGCGCGCTGCCGATGATCAGGGGAACCGCGATGGCACCGGCATACATCACCAGGACATGCTGCAGGCCGAGCGCCGCCAGTTTCGGCGCGGGAAACATTTCTTCGATAGCATCGCACTTCGAGTCCGTATTCATTTCGCTCCTCCCATTATTTTTCCAAGAGCCTAGCGCCGAACCCCGACCCTCCTCCGGCCGGCGAACGGGCGGTATTCCTCACCTCATCTTCACCTCGATATCTTCACGTGGGCGGGAAGGGACGGCAGCGCGCCGCCCGCTCCAGCGATGTGCGAGCCCGGTATCGATATCGAACAGATCAAGGACGCGTGCCACGGTATGATTGACCATCTCGTCCAGCGTCTGCGGACGGGCATAGAAGGCCGGGACGGGGGGACAGATGATCGCCCCCGCCTCCGTCGCCTGGGCCATCGAACGAATATGGCCGATGTGCAATGGCGTTTCGCGCAGCATGAGAACCAGCCGACGGCGTTCCTTCAGCGTTACATCCGCCGCCCGGGACAGTAAGCCGGAAGTTACGCCGGTCGCGATTTCCGAGAGGGTCTTGATCGAGCAGGGTGCAACGATCATCCCCAGCGTGCGGAAAGAACCGCTGGAGCACGAGGCGCCGATGTCCTTGTTGGAATGGACGCAGCAGGCGAGGGCTTCGACGTCGGCGACCTTGAAGTCCGTTTCCATCGCCAGCGTGATCTGGGCGGCACGGCTCATCACGAGGTGCGTCTCGATGTCCAGATCCCGCAGGATCTCCAGGAGCCGGATGCCGTATATCACGCCGGAGGCGCCGCTGATGCCGACGATGATCCGCTTTCTCTGTTCCCGGTCCGCCTTCATCGCTTTCACCTCCAAGCGTCGCCATTTTCTCTAAGGACGGCCGAATTTCGCGAGAATCGCCGAAGCGCGGTCGAAGGCAGCCTCGTCGATCCTGGCGAGCACGCCGTGAAAATCAGGCCCGCGGGTCGCGTCGAGGCCCATGCGGGACGTCGTACCGATACCGGATGCCGAAGGGTCGAGCGCGTTCCCGGGCAGCCCTTCGATGATGACGACATCCTTGTGCGGCTGGAAATGGGCAGACATGGCCCAAAGGACGTCGGAATCCCGCGTTATGTCCACGTCGGCATCGACGGCGATCACGGTCTTCAGATAAGCATCCCAGCCGAGCAGGCCGAGCATGATCTGGCGGGCCTCGCCGGGTCTCGTCTGGTTGAGGGCGACATAGGCGTGAAAATGCGTGCCGGATGCCGGATAGTGGACCGCCGTCACGCTCGGGAAGCGTTGCTTCAGCTTTTCCACCATCTCCGCCTCGCGCGGAACACGGCCGAGATTGAGATGTTCGGACGAGTTGCCGCCGGCGACGCTGACAAGGATCGCGTCCTTGCGGCGCAGCAACGTCTCGACGCGAAACAGATTGTTCGTCGATCGGTCGGACGAGTAGCCCGTGAACTCTCCGAAGGGCCCTTCGGCAACCTGCGTTTCGGGCTCGATCACCCCTTCCAGTACGATTTCGGCATAGGCCGGAACCCGGATGCCGTATTTCGGCGTCCGTACCACTTCGAGCGGCTCGCCCATGAGGCCGCCGGCGACGTCGCGCTCGTCCTCACCGAACGCCAGGCGCGCCGAGGCTGCGATCATGAAGAGAGGGTGCGCGCCGATGACCATGGCGACCTTCAGGTTCTCGCCGCCGTCCTTGGCCAAGTTGAGCAGCCGCCACAGATGTCCGCGCGAATGCAGGCTCGTCGCCAGCTCGTTCTTCGAATGGATCATGGCGCGGTGATAGCTGAGATTGCCGGCGCCGGTTTCGGGGTGCTCGGCGATAATTATGCCGCTGGTGATGTATTTCGCTCTGTCCGTCGCGAAGTGCTTCAGCATCGGCAGCGTGCCTAGATCGATGTCGTGCTCTTCCACGCATTCGGTGACCGGTCCGCTGTCGACCAGCCGCGGCGGCAGGGCTTGCCGCGAGCGTGCCTGATAGGCTTCGTGCAGCCGGTCCTGGGAGGTCCCGAACATCCGGGCGATCCGCTCGCGCGATCCGAAGGTGTTGGCAATCACTTCGCCGCCGACGCCCTCGACGTTGCGGAAATGCAGGAGCGGCGCCCGGCCTTGCTGGTTGAGCTTCCAGATGAACGCCGATGCGTCCTGGTCGTCCGTGATACGGTCTTCGATGGTGAGTACGTCTTCGGGATACGCCTTCTGGTATTCCCGGAGAAAGTAGCGGACGTCCTGGCTGCCGAACTCCATAATACTGCCCTTCGCGGTGTCGTTACTTCACATGAGCGGGCAGCGGCCTTGGAGGGAGCCGCTGCCCTGGAGCGGGATGAGGAAAATGCGAGCGATGTTCCGCCCGAATCCCGCTCTGACTGGGGATCGACCGGGGCCGATCAGGCAGGAGTAGGCTGGCGCTCCTCTCGCCTCAGACCCGCATAGGTATCGGTCAGGCGCGCCTGAGCTTCCTCGAGATTGCGTGGCGGAGGGGTCGGGTCGATGCCGACGAGCTTGGCGATGTTGTTGCCGAGATAGCCCTCGAGATCGTCCTCGGAAAGCCCGAGGCCGTGGGGCGGTTCGTGGCAGAGAACCTCGAGCTCGCGCAGCCACATGCCGGGTTCGTTTGGCGGCGAGTCCGTACCGAAGACGATCTTGTGTTTCGGCAGCTCTTTCGCGAATTCGACGATGCGGGATTGGAAGCACCAACCGGACTCGCAGTAGACGTTGGGTGTATCCATCGCCATCCAGAAAGACTCGAACGAGTAGTTGCCCCCGGTCTGGATCCCGAAATGCCCGATGATGAAATTGACCATCGGGAACTCGCGAATGATCGGATAGAACATCGTCGGAATGGTGTAGGGCCCGTCACCGGTGTGGATGAGCACGACCACTCCGAGTTCCGCGCACTTCTTCATCGCCGGGCGAAGCCAGTCGAGGGCCCGGTCGGGCCGGTAACCATGCATGTTGGCATGCAGCTTCAGCATCTTGAAGCCGTATTCCTTGACATGGAATTCGAGCTCGGCCGCGCCGTTCTCCGGCCCCCAGCGGGGATTGTAGTTGAAGTTGCCGATGAAGCGGTCCGGGTATTTTTGGCAAAGTTCGGCGATATACGCCATGTAATCGCGGATGCCCTCGCGGCCCATGCGGTTGCCGTCGCGATAGCCTGTATTGCCGGGCGGCGGCTGGATGAAGCCCATGTCGATCCGGCGAGGTTTGCCGTTGATCATATAGGGTCCGTCCATCAGTTTCAGCATGCGCTCGCCGTTGAAGGGCGTGCCGGTGTGGCGCCATGCCTCGTCGACCAGATTGGTCGGGTGGAGGTGGGTATCGATGATCATGCTATTTCTCCGATTTCATGAAACGCGCGTGCGGAAGGCTCATGCCGGCTGAAGGCTGGCATGGGTGCCCTTGAGGCGGGCCTGTGCCTCCTCCAGGCTGCGCGGCGGCGGCGTCGGATCGAGACCGATCATCCGGGCGATGTTGTTGCCGAGGTAGTCCTCGAGCGTATCCTCGTCGAGGTTCAGCCCCTGGGGCGGCTCGTGGCACAGCACCTCGAGCAGGCGCAGCCACATTCCCGGCTCGTTCGGGGGTGTGTCGGTGCCGAACAGGATCTTGTGCTTCGGCAGTTCCTTGGCGAATTCGACGATGCGCGACTGCAGGCACCAGCCGGATTCGACATAGATGTTCGGCGCATCCATCGCCATCTGGAACGGCTCGAAGACATAGACGCCACCCGTCTGCACGCCGAAGTGCCCGAGGACGAAATTGACCGACGGAAACTCTCGAATGATCGGATAGAATTCGGTCGGGATGCTGTAGGGGCCGTCGCCGGTATGCACCTTTACGATGAGGCCGAGATCGGCGCATTTCCGCATCGCGGGTCGCAGCCAGTCGAGCGCCCGGTCGGGGCGGTAGGCGTGCATGTTCGCCTGAAGCTGCACCATCTTGAAGCCGTATTCCTTGGCGTGGTGCTCGATTTCTTCGGCGCCGTTCTGGGTGCCGTAACGGGGATTATAGACGAAACAGCCGAGGAAGCGGTCCGGATATTTCTGAACGAGCTCGACGGTGTAGGACATGTAGTCCCGGATCGCCGCCTTGCCGGTCAGATCGCCGTAGCCGTCGGTGTAAATGGTGTTGCCCTGCGGGGGCTGGATGAAAGCTTTGTCGATGCGGCGCGGCTTCCCGTTCACATAATAAGGGCCGTCCATCATCTTGAGGAGGCGCTCACCTGTAAAAGGCTCGCCATCGTGCCGCCAGGCCAGATCCACAATCTTGGTCGGGTAGCAGCTAATGTCGATAATCATCAGTCTCTCCAAAGTTGCCGTCAATCCAATTCACGGATTGTCCGTGAGCGAAGCGCCCCGGAGTTCGACGTCAACTTTGCTGAAGGCGAGGTCAGAAAGATCCGTCGGGCTGCGGTCTGCGCGATCGCATGCCAGCAATTCCCGACCGGATGTTGTATCGTGAGATACTAACGCGGCTGACCGCTTCTACTGACGTGGAGAATATTAAGACAGCTTAGGCGGAATGAAAAGTACATTTCATCAAACTGATCAATTAATAAATATTTCGAAAGAATGCATTCTGTGAGTGGTTGCTGAGCGGAGTACAAATATTGGACGACACCGCAAAAGAAAACGGAGAATTTCCCGCTGCGGCCGGGATCCTCCTCGGCCTGGGGCTCGGGGGCTTCTTCGACGGCATCGTTCTGCATCAGGTGCTGCAGTGGCATCACATGCTGAGCAGCGCAGGCTTTCCCCCCGACAGCCTCGAAAATCTGAGATTGAATACGTTCTTCGACGGCCTCTTCCATGTGGCCACATACGTCTTCGTCGTGCTGGGCCTGATCGTTCTGTGGCGCCGGGGGCGGCGGACGCCCCTGCTTTGGTCGGCAAGGCTTATTGCCGGTACCTTCCTCATCGGGTTTGGTGCCTTCAACCTGATCGAAGGCACCGTCAACCACCAGATCCTCGGCCTGCATCACGTCAACGAGACCGTGCCGCACGACCAGTGGGTCTACTGGGACACAGGCTTTCTGCTCTGGGGAGCCTCGATGCTGATTGCCGGATGGGTCCTGTACCGGTCCGGTAAACGAGAGCGTTCGAGATGACGGCTAGGGGGAACCGCCTCACAGCAGCCGGTGCCGCACCAGAATCTCCCGAATGCTTGCGTCCTGCTCCTCGCTCGGGAGCAGCGCCGGCTGGCGGGAGGCCCCGACGGAGGGATCCTGCAGGTAAAGTGAGCGCTTGACCAAGGCCGGCGGGAAGCCGAGAGCGTAAAGTTCGGTGCGGAAGGCGGTGTAGAGTGCCTGCTGGCGTTCCGCCTCGGCAATGTTCCCGTTGTTGAACGCGCTGAGAATGCCGGCGAGGACCTCCGGCATTGCATTGCCGAGGCCGGAAATGCAGCCGGCCGCACCGTTCTGCAGCGACCAGAGAACCAGATGGTCGGGCCCGGAATAGACTTCGAAGCCCGGCACGTCGCGCGCCACCTGCAGATAGGCCTCGAGCGTATCCTGTGCACCGCCGGAATCCTTGATCCCGGCGATATTGCCGTGCGAGGCAAGCTTCAGAGCCGTCTCCGGCTCGATATGGTTCTGGGTGCGGGAGGGAATGTCATAAAGATAGACGGGGGTCTCTACGGCATTGGCGACCGTCGAGAAGTGCCGGATCAGGCCGTCCTGCGTACAGGCGATGAAGAAGGGCGTGATGACGGCGATGCCGCTGACGCCGATGCGGTCGAAGGCGCGCGCGAGCTGCAGCGTCTCGAAGGTCGCGGGCATGCCGGCATTGACGATGACATCGACGCGGCCGCCGACCTCGTCGACCACTTCCTCGGTGAGCCGGATCTTCTCCTCGTGCGTGAGCGCAGTGAAATCGCCATTGGTGCCGGCGCACATGATATTGTTGCCGGCGGCGACCTGACGGCGCACCTGGGCGCGGGTCGCCTCGTAGTTGATGGTCTCGTCCTCGTTGAAGCAGGTGACGAGGGCGACGAAGGCTTTCTTGGACATCAGTGACTCCGCTTTGGGATGGGAATGTCGGCAGCCCCGGCCGGCACCGATGCGAGGTGGCCGGCCTTTGCATCCGGATCGGGATTAAGGCTGGCCGCGAGAAGGGCGCAGGTATAGGCCTGCCGCGGGGTATCGAAGACCTCGCGGACGGTGCCGAGCTCGACGACCTCTCCCTGCTGCATGACCATGACGTAATCGGCGAAATCGCGAACGACCGGCAGGTCATGGGCGATGAAGATGAAGGCGATCCCCATCTCGCGGCGCAGCCTGTCGAGAAGCTCGATCACCTGCGCCTGGACGGAGACGTCGAGCGCGGAAACGGCCTCGTCGCAGATGATCAGCTGCGGCTCGAGCGCAAGCGCCCGGGCAATGGCGATTCGCTGGCGCTGGCCGCCTGAAAACTGGTGCGGATAGCGGCTCATGTGTTCGGCCGAAAGGCCGACCTGCACCAGGAGCTCCGCCACGCGTTCACGCCATTTCGCCTTGGGCAGGATGTCCGGATGGATGACCCAGGCCTCGGAGATCAGCTGGTAGACCGTCATGCGCGGGTTGAGCGATTGGGTCGGGTCCTGGAACACCATCTGGAGGTCGCGCCTGAGCTTGTAGAGCTCAGCCGGCGAAAGCGCGAACAGGTCGCGGCCCTTCCAGAGCGCCGTGCCGCCATCCGGCTCGTCGAGACGCAAAAGGGCCCGGGCAAGCGTCGATTTGCCGGAGCCGCTTTCTCCGACGACAGCCATTGTCTCGCCGGGCATGAGATCGAAGGAGATGCCCTTCAGCGCTTCGAAGGAGCCGTAGGTCTTGCGCACGTCGCGCACGCTGAGCAGGGGTTCGGCGCGCGCGCCGGGTTCGTGCATCGCGCCCTTGCCGGGGGCGGCGGCGATGAGCTTCTGCGTGTAGGGATGCTGCGGGTTCTTGTAGATCTCGCGCACGGTTCCCGCTTCGACGATGGCGCCCTTTTCCATCACGACGACCCGGTCGGCGATCTCGGAGACGACGCCGAGATCGTGGGTGATGATGAGCACCGCCATGCCCGTTTCGCGCTGAAGCTCCTTCAGAAGCTTCAGCACTTCCGCCTGCACGGTCACGTCGAGCGCGGTGGTCGGTTCGTCGGCAATCAGGAGGTCCGGCCGGAGCGCCAGCGCCATGGCGATCATGACGCGCTGGCGCTGACCGCCGGAGAATTCGTGCGGATATTTGCGCATTGCCCGCTCGGGCTCGGGAATCCCGACGCGGCGAAGGAGCCGCAGCGCCTCTTCGCGCGCCTTGCTGCCGGCGAGCCCGTGCGTGGTCATGGCTTCCGAGATCTGCCAGCCGACGCTGTAGACCGGATTGAGATGGCTGAGCGGATCCTGAAAGATCATGGCGACCCGGCGGCCGTTGACCTCGCGCCGTTCCTCGGCAGGCATTGTCAGCAGGTCCCTGCCGTCGAGCAGGATTTCGCCGGCGCTGATGCGGCCAGGCGGCATGTCGATGAGGTTCATGATCGCCGAGGAGGAGACGGACTTGCCGGAACCGCTTTCACCGAGGATCGCGAGGGTCTCTCCCTTGTCGAGGTGATAGGAGATCGACTTCACCGCATGGACCACGCCGGTCGCGGTGTGGAACTCGACGGAGAGGTTACGGACCTCGAGCAGATGTTCAGCCATTTTTGCCGCCCTTCATTTCGAGACGCCAGCGCTGTACCGGATCGAGCGCGATCCGCATCCAGTTGGACAGCAGGTTGAGCGACATGGTGGTGAGAATGATGGCAAGGCCGGGCCAGAAGGAGAGCCACCAGGCATTGGTGAGATATTGCCGGCCCTGCGAGATCATCAGGCCCCAGGTGATTTCCGGCGGCTGAATGCCGATGCCGAGGAAGGACAGCGCGCTTTCCGCCAGCATGACATAGGCGAAATCGAGGGTGGCGAGCGTCGTCAGCGTCGGCAGCACGACCGGCAGGATGTGGCGGAAGAGGATGCGCTTGCTGGAGGCGCCCATGACCCGGGCCGCCTGCACGAACATGCGTTCGCGGATCTCCAGCACTTCGGCCCGCGTGGTGCGCAGATAGACCGGAATGCGGGTGATGGCGAGCACCAGCATGAGGTTGAGGATCGAGGAGCCGAGCACATAGAGCACGATCACCGCGATCAGCAGAGACGGGAAGGACATGATCACGTCGGCGAGACGCATGATGATCTGGCTCATGCGCGGCGAGGAAAAGCCGGCGATGAGGCCGAGAACGGTGCCGATCACCGAGGACAGGATCACGGCGCCGGCGGCGACCATCAGGGTGTTCTGGGCCGCAACGATGATGCGGGCGAAGAGCGGACGGCCGAGCGCGTCGGCGCCCATCCACCAGACCCAGGCGCGTGTCCAGTCGAATGGCGGCAGATTGCGGCCGCGCAGGTTCTGCTTCGTCGCCAGGTCGCCCAGCCAGGCCGGGCCGATGACGGCTATGACGAGGATGACGAGAAGGAAGATCGCGGCGCAAAGCGCGAACTTGTCCGCCAGCAGCATGCGCAACATGCGTATCGGAAAGGACGGCTCTGCGGCGATGACATTGTCGGTGGTTGCCAGGGTCATGGTCCGTCGCCTCCTCAGTGCCGGATGCGAGGATCGAGCAACGCATAGGCGAGATCGATCAGCACGTTCATGAGGAAGATCGCAATGGCCGTGACGAGGATCGCCGCCAGCACCACGTTGAAATCGCGCTGCAGGATGGAATCGATCATGAGCTTGCCGACGCCGGGAAAGCCGAAGATCGTCTCGACCACGACCGCGCCGTTAAGCAAGCTTGCCGCCTGGTCTCCGACTACGGTGATGACGGGCAGCATCGCATTGCGCAGAGCGTGGATGAAGATGATCGGCCCGGACTTCACGCCCTTTGCCCGTGCGGTCTTCACGTAGGCCGAGGACAGTGCGCTGACCATGGAGCCGCGCACCACCTGGACGATGATGCCGAAGGGGCGGACGAAGAGAACCGCGATCGGCAGGATCCAGTGCACGACCGATCCGGTGCCGGATGTCGGCAGGATCGCGAAGTTGATCGAGAAGATGACGATGGCGACGATCGCCAGCCAGAAATCCGGAACCGACGCGCCGATGAGCGAGACCATCGACGACAGCCGGTCGAAGAAACCGCCGGAGCGGAAGGCACCCAGCGAGCCGACGACGATCGCCGCTCCCGTGACGAGCGTCATCGTGATGACGGCAAGCCAGAGGGTCCAGGTGAAGGCTTCGAGGACGACATCGAGCGCAGGGCGGGCCTTGCGCAGGGATTCGCCGAGATCGCCGGTGACGACATCTCCCACATAGCGGGCGAACTGGACGAGGATCGGATCGTTCAGTCCGTGCAGCTCGCGGAACTGCTCCTTCATCTCGGCGGAGGCTTCGACGGGCAGAAACAGCGCCGCCGGGTCGCCGGTCATCCGGGACAGGAAGAATACCATGACGATCAGGCCGATGAGCGAGATCAGGCTTGCGAGCGCACGTTGGCGGATGAATCTGAGCATGGCAGCCCTCGATTTTGCATGAGGCGGCGGGGGTCCCGCCGCCGGAAGTTTCATTTCGAATGGCCGCTCGTCCGCGGTTCAGATCATTTGATCTTGATCTCGGAGAGCTGCAGCATGGAATTCGTCGCCATCGTGGGCTTGAAGTCCAGTCGCTCGGACACCCGCGAGAAACCGACCATGTGGAACAACAGCACATCTGCCACCACGTCGTCATGGACATAGGCGATGAGCTCGGACCAGAGCTTGGCGCGTTCGTCTCCGACGGCAGCCGAGGCACGGGCGATCAGGTCGTCGACCTTCGGATCGGAAAAGCCCGACTGCGTGCCTTCGGAGTCGTATTTGAAGAACATCGAGAAGGAGGGGTCGCCCTTCGAGTTGTCGTGCATCGCGGCAACCAGCTGCGGACCGCGTCCTTCCTTGAAGGGCTTCGAATAATAGACTTCGTGCTCGGCGACTTCTACGAATTTGAGCTCGACCTTGAGCCCGACCTCCTGCAGCTGCGCCTGGATGGCCTCCATGATCTCGGTCACGTTCGGGAAGTTCGCGGTACGCGCGATAATGGTGATCGGCGTGTCTACCTTGACGCCATCGGCCTTGGCCTCTTCGATGAGCTTCTTGGCCTGCTCCGGATCGTAGGGGAAGACCTTCACGTCGGGGTTCCAGCCGAGCGTCGGCGGCGGAACGATCGCGGTGGCGAGGACGGCGCTGTCGGGCACCAGCGTACCGAGGAAGGCTTCGCGGTCGATTGCAAGGTTCAGAGCGCGACGGATGCGGACGTCGTTCAACGGCTCGATATTATGGTCGATGCGCAGATAGACGGTTTCGCTGTCGAGATAGGAGAAGTCGGTGGCCGGGTTGGTCGCCTCGGTCTGCGAGATGGACGGCGACAGATCGGCCTCACCGGTCTGGACCATGGCGGCGCGGACCGCAGGATCGGCGCGGAACAGATAGGTCGCCTCGGTGACCTCGGGCTTTTCGCCCCAGTAGTCGTCGCGGGCGGAAAGCACGATCTGCTGTCCGGGCGTCCAGTCGGTCAGCTTGTAGGGGCCGGTGCCGACGGGTTCGCGCACGAATTCCATCGGCGTCTCTTCCGGCACGATCGTCAGCAGCGACAGGAGCAGCGGCAGGATCGGCTGAACCGGATCGACCGTGAAATCGACGGTCGTGTCGTCGACGACGTCGATCTTGATGTTCATGCCGCCGAAATAGCGGCGCGACTCACAGGCATTCTTGTCGCTCATCACGCGGTCGAAGCTGTACTTGACGTCCTTGGCGTTGAAGTCGGTGCCGTCGGAGAACTTCACGCCCTTGCGCAAGTGAAAGCGCCAGCTGCCATCCTCCTTCTGCTCCCAGCTCTCGGCAAGGCGTGGCATCAGGCCCTTGCCCTCGCGAAGGTCGAGCTCGGTCAGGGTCTCGCTGATGTTTTGCATGATGATGCGGCCGATATTGGAGCGCGTGGCCATGCAGGGTTCGAGCAGGTCCGCCTCTTCCGGCAGAACGATCTTGACCGGCCCGGATGCCGCGAAGGCCGGGGCGAGCGCGGAGCCCAGCATCAGGGCTCCCATAATCAGTGTTCTTTTCATTTGCATTCTCCTCCCTCTAGGATCTCGTGTGTGGCGCGGCGACTTCGTTCGCCTCTCTCCATGCGGGCTGCGGCAATCAGCCTCCTCGCCGCTAAGCGCCCTTCTGCCGCCGAATTGCCCAGACCATCCGATTTCCTATCAAGTTTGTCAAATTGTTTTCGCCGTCATCCTGGAATGAAAAATTTTGAAACAGAAAAAATAGCATAAAAACAGCAACATATAGACGTTCGAACGCGGGTAAGAATGCGCCTTCTAAAAATAGAAAACTTGACAACTTTCGAAATTCCGCGATTGTCCGATGTATGAGGAGGCTTTCATGACGCCTGACGAAATCGCAAACGCAATGACCGGCAAGCTCCGGGAGACCGGGGGAGGGCGATTGGAATCGCTCCTGCCCTCGCCCATGGTGCAGAACCACGCAGCCTTTCTGCACAGGCTCGAGGACGGAAGTCTCGTCTGTGCCTGGTTCGGTGGGACGCTCGAGGGAAAATCCGACATTTCGATCTTCGCGTCGGTGCTCGCCCCCGGCGCCGCGCACTGGGGCGAGCCGCAGCGGCTGAGTTTCGATGCCGAGCACTCCGAGCAGAACCCGGTGCTGTTCACGGCCCCCGACGGGCGGCTCTGGCTTTTCCACACGTCGCAGCCCTCGGGCAACCAGGACGAATGCCGCATTCGCATGGCCGCAATCGAGAGGGATGCCGCTGATCCGACCAGGCTTGCCGCTTCCGAGGGGCGCTATCTCGACCTGCCGCGCGGTTGCTTCATCCGCGCGCCGCTCGTCATCAGAGATGACGGGGCATGGCTGCTGCCGATCTTTCGCTGCATCCAGCGCCCCGGTCAGAAGTGGAACGGCAGTCACGACAATGCGGCCGTCGGCATTTCGACCGATGGCGGCCGAAGCTGGCAGCTCGCCGACCTCGCCGGTTCGATCGGTTGCGTGCACATGAGCCCGGTGGCTGTCGGGGACACCCGCTACGCGGCTTTCTTCCGCCGCCGCCAGGCGGACCAGGTCTACCGCGTCGAGAGCGTCGACGGCGGGCGGACGTGGAGCCTCCCGGCGCCGACCGACGTGCCCAACAACAATTCCTCGATCGCCGTCGTCCGGCTCGGGGACGGCCGGTTGGCGATGATCTGCAATCCGGTGAATGCGGCCCTTTCGGCCGACCGGCGCGCATCGCTTTACGACGAGCTCGGAGACGACGACGGCCGGCCCGACGCCGATCCTTCAGGCGGATGCGTGCCGATCTGGGGCGTGCCGCGGGCGCCGGTGAGCGTCTGCCTGTCGGCCGACGGCGGGCGCACCTTCCCCGACCGTATCGTGATCGAGGACGGTCCGGGGACCTGCCTTTCCAACAATTCGACCGACGGTCACAACAAGGAAATGTCCTATCCGTGGCTCCTGGAAGGGGACGACGGCAGTCTGCACGTCGCCTACACCTACCATCGGCGCGCAATCAAATATGTCCGTCTGCCGCCCGGGTGGGCCGACGAGGGGAGAAACAGATGAGCAAGATTATCGGCATCACCATGGGCGATCCCTGTGGCGTCGGACCGGAGATCACGGTCCGGTCGCTTGCTGAGATGTCGGCTGCGGACCGGGAGGCGACCCGCATCTACGGCAACCTTGCGACGCTTGAGGCTGCAAGGGAGGCACTTGGCCTCTCGGTCGAGCTTCAGCCCTATGTCGTCGACCTTCCGGTCGAGGGCGCGCCGCTCGCCTGGGGCAGCCTTTCGGCAGTGGCAGGCGACGCAGCCTTCCGGTTCATCGAGCGCGCGGTCCGCGATGCCCAGGCAGGCAACATCGGCTGCATCGTCACGGCGCCGATCAACAAGGAAGCACTCAACAGGGCGGGCCATCATTACGACGGCCATACCGGCATGCTGCGCAGCCTGACCGGATCGAGCGCCGCCTATATGCTGCTTGCCTCCGAGCGACTCAAGGTCATTCACGTCTCCACCCATGTGTCGCTCAAGGAGGCGATCGGCCGCGCCACCACCGAGCGGGTTCTTGCCACGATCCGCGCCGGCAACGCGCATCTGAAGCGCATCGGCTACGAGCACCCGCGCATCGCGGTCGCCGGCATCAATCCCCATTGCGGCGAGAACGGCTTGTTCGGCACGGAAGACGATGATCAGATCGGGCCTGCGGTGGCGGCCGCGCGTGAAGAAGGCATCGATGTGCAGGGCCCGATCTCCGCCGATACCGTGTTCCACCGCGCCTATTCGGGAGGCTTCGATCTGGTCGTCGCGCAATATCACGACCAGGGTCATATCCCGATCAAACTGGTCGCCTTCGATACGGCGGTCAATGTTTCCGTAGATCTTCCGATCGACCGCACCTCCGTCGATCACGGGACTGCCTTCGATATTGCCGGAAAGGGTATCGCCAATCACGGCAACCTGAATTCCGCGATCGCCTATGCGCGCAAACTCGTGGCCGGCAAGGCAAGCAGAAAGGCAGCGTCATGATCACGATCCATCAGCCGCGCCGACTCGTCGTCGGCGCCGGAAGCATCGGGGAAGTCGGCGCCTGGGCCGGTCAGGTCGGCTCCACCCTGGTCATCGCGACGCCGGTCACGTCTGGATTTGCCGACAGCCTGAAGCTCTCGGGCAAGGTCGATTTATTCGACGCGATCCCCGGCGAACCGGATATCGCGACACTCGAGGCGGCGCTGGATGCCGCGCGGAAAGCTCGCCCGGACCTGATCGTGGGTCTTGGCGGCGGCTCGGTGATGGATGTCGCCAAGCTGGTCGCGTCGCTCTGGGACTCCGGGCAATCGCTCGCCGATGTCGCCGGGCCCAATCGCGTGGCCGGCCGCAACACGCGTCTTGCGCAGGTCGCGACGACCGCCGGCACGGGTTCTGAGGCCGGAATCCGTTCGCTGATCACCGACCCGGGCAAGGGCAGCAAGATCGCGGTCGAAAGTCCGCACATGATCGCCGATCTCGCCGTGCTCGATCCGCAACTCACCTACAGCGTGCCGCCTGCCGTCACCGCGGCGACCGGCGTGGATGCCATGGCCCACTGCGTCGAGGCCTTCACCAACCGCAAGGCCCATACGATGATCGACGGCTTCGCCCGCATGGGGTTCAACCTCGTCGGCAAATATCTCGCCCGTGCCGTGCGCGACGGCGAAGATACCGAAGCGCGCGAGGGGATGATGCTGGCATCCTATTACGGCGGCATATGCCTCGGTCCCGTCAACACGGCGGCCGGGCACGCCATATCCTATCCGCTCGGCACGCTGCTGCATCTGCCGCACGGCCTCGCCAATGCGATCATCTTTCCGCATGTGCTCGCCTTCAACCAGCCGGCCGTCGCGGCAAAGACGGCGGAAGTCGCGGATGCCCTGGGGCTTGGCAAAGATCTCTCGCAACGTGATCTGCTGTCGGCCGCGAAAGGTTTCTGCGCCAGCCTCGGAATAGAGATGTCTCTGGCCGCCAATGGCGCGAAGGAGTCCGACCTGCCGCGCTTTGCCGCCGATGCGCATGCGATCCGGCGGCTGATGGACAACAATCCGGTCGACATGAGGGAGGCGGATGTGCTGGAGATCTATCGGGCGGCGTTCTAAGGCCTGTTGCGATTGGGGAGATGCTTCCTTCCCTTCGCCTTCCCCGGCCGGTTCTGCCTCTACTGTGAGGCCAGGAACAGGCGGTCGCGCGATCCGGTCAGATGCTTCAGCATCAGCATGCGGGCCTCCTCCGCACTGCCGGCGGCGATGGCATCGGCAATCGCCTCGTGCTCGGCGAAAACCCTGGAGAGGCCGCTGGCCTCTCGCTTCACCGAGATGCCATGGAACTTCATGCCCACGGCGATGTGCTCTTTCAGCGCCTCCATGGCCGTCGAGAAGTAGCTGTTCTGGGCAGCACGGGCGATCGCAAGATGGAACTGGAAGTCGGCATCCTCCCGGTGGGACTGCCGGTTGGTGGCGTCGCGCAGCAGTTCAAGTGCCCGGCGGATCGATGCGAGGCTCGTCTCGTCGTGCCGGAGCGCTGCCGCGGCCGCAGCCGCAGGCTCCAGCGTCAGCCGGAATTCATAGCAGTTCAGGAGATCGGCGACGTTTTCGAGCTGGCCGAAACCGAGCGGCTCGCGAAGGCCCACGGCTCTCACGAAACTGCCCGCGCCACGCCGGGAATAGATGAGCCCCTGGTCCCTGAGGCGCTTCAGCGCCTCCCGGACGATCGGCCGGGATACCTCGAACTCCGTCGCCAGCTCGTGCTCCGTCGGTAGACGCTCGTCCGGCTTATAGGCGCCGGACTTGATCGCGCGGTGCATTCTTTCGAACACGATGTCGGGCAGGCCCTTGCGGGGGGTCCCTTCCTGCAGTCCCATCGTCTATCTCGCCTCCCCCGTGATTTGCCTTGCGATGTGGCTCAGCGTTTCCGGTCCACCGAAGCCGCCGGACTTGGTGATGATATAGCGGCCGTCGGCGAAGGCCAGCGCCATTCCGGGCATGCATTCGCCGAGGAGGCGGAAACGGGAAACGCCCATTCTTGCCAGCACGGCCTCGGCCGTTGCGCCACCGGTAAGAAGCAGAGTCGTGGCCGCGCCGGTGAAGGCCGGAACGACGCTGTCGGCCAGGTTGGCGGAGACCTCGGCCGGGCTGAGCGGCGTCTCGCCTTCGACCGCCTGAATGATCGTCACCGGCCCGGTTGCCGGGGTGCCAGGCTTCAGCACCCTGCCTCCGACCGCCGGGATATACTCGGCGGGGCGGTTATCGCGCAGCACGTCGACCTGCTCGACGGTGATCGGGTCGCGCGATCCGACGACGATCAATATCGGCTTGCGGGGCAGCGGGATCAGCGGCAGCGTTTCGCTATCCGTCATCCGGTGGGCAAGTGCATCGGCAAGACCTCTCGCACCGATCATGAGATCGCAGCCGGCCGTCTCGGCGGTTGCCAATGCGGCGAGCATGTCCTTGCGCGACATGGTATCGGGGACCAATGCCCGAGCCGCATGCCGGCCGAGCCTTTGGGCGACCGGGATAGGCGCCTCCACACCGAACCCGCGGACCTGGCCGTCGACCACGATACGGCCGAAATCCGGGATGGCCGGCGCGACAAGGGCGCGCGAAAAAGGAGTAGCGTCGAGTTCGGCCTCGATATTGCCCTTCAGTCGCGAGTCGACCTTCTTGAAAATCCGCGCATCTTCGGGGACGTGCTTCAGGACGTCGGATGTTGCCTTGCGCGCCTCATCCGGGGAAACCTCGCGCGACATCACGTTGACGACGAGGACGTCCGGTCCGTCCGCCAGTACAGCATCCACGGAGCCCAGGGCGAGAGCGACTTCCGTATGAAGGCCGCGGCCCGCAAACGGGGCAGCTGAATCAAGGGCACCCGTCAGATCATCGGCGAGAATGACAAGCATGGGGAGACGCTGAAAATCCGATTGTTGTTATCTTACGTGCCGTATTTTCTACATGTATTGCAAGGATTTGCAAATTTAAATTTACAAATATGCCGCTGCGTGAGCTGCTGATTGCCTTTTGGGGGATGAAGGCTATGTGGCCCCGTACGGCCACGAGCCGGCCGACGATGCAGCGCATGTTCGCCTTCCGATACCAGAAAGAGGCGGCCTATCGATCGTGACAGTGGCCGATCTGTCGCGGGTTCAGGAGTTCTGCCGGGCTTCTGACGCAGCCCGTCTCATGTGACCTTAAGTTCAGGAGAACCGACGGACGGCACGGCGCGTCGCTCTCACCGTTGTGAAATTACGCACGTCCGCCCGGAAAGGTTGATCTGCGCCTTCACACTGCAAGGCGGCCGTACCGTCCGAGCAGGTCGACCAGCGCGTCATGAGGAATCGCGTCGATCTTCAGACGGTCATGTGGCGTGCCGCCGCAGTCCTCCGCCGCCAGCATTGCATTGACGACGGCTTCTTCGACGCTGTCCACCGTCGCCGCGTAGATCGGGTCGAGTTGTTCGTCGTTGACAATCTGCAGGGACAGCAAAGGTGGCGCGCGATGGAGCATCGGCTGCTTATTGGCGGTCGAGAAGGCGAGAAAGATATCTCCCGAATTGTTGCCGCCAGGCGTTCCATTACGGCCGATGCCGATAGCGGCGCGGCGTGCGACCCGCTTGAGCTGGTGAGGCGCCATGGGCAGGTCTGTGGCGATCACGACGATGATGGATCCGCGCTCCTGCAACTGGCTTTGAGGCGTGTTGTCCCGGAGGTGCTTGCCGACCGGCACGCCGCAAATCGTCAACCAGTCCCGCTGGCCATGGTTTGCCTGCACGAGCGTGCCGATCGTGTAGTCCCGGCCGCCGAAGGAGAGAATGCGCGATGCCGTGCCCGTGCCGCCCTTGAAGCCGTAAGCGATCATGCCGGTCCCGCCGCCGCAATTCCCTTCGGCCACGGGCCCGCGCGCAAGCGCCGCGAGGGCGGCACGCACATCCGCTTCAGAGACCGGCATGCCGTTGATGTCGTTCAGCACCCCGTCATAGGTCTCCGCGATCACCGGCATGAGCCAGAGGAAGTCACCGGTCTCGTAAGTCGAGGCGTAGCGCTCCAGCATCCACCGGACGGTCGTATGATGCGTGATACCGACCGCGTGGGTGTTGGTGATCATCACCGGCCCCAGGAACGTGCCGCCGTCTTCGATCCAGTGCGTTCCGGTCATCTCGCCATTGCCGTTGAAGCGATGCACGCCGGCATAGACCGGGACCGGTGTATCGCTTTGCGCATGCGGGAGGATCGCGGTCACACCCGTGCGCACCGGCAGGTTGCGGCCGGGCCGCGGCGTCTCCTCGCGGATCGTGCGGAAGCCTACGGCGACGCCTTCCACGTCGGTAATGGCATTGTTGGGTCCCGTAGGTCCGAAGAAAGGCAGGCCGAGATCCCGAGCGCGGACTTTGGTCTTGGGCGTCTGATTCATGTTACTTCTGCCGGGAACGGAGGTAGAGGCCGAGCGAGGCGACGACGAAGGAGAAGGTCAGCATCATCACGGCGATTGCGTTTATCTCCGGCTTGATGCCGCGCCGGAGCATGGCGAAGATGAACATCGGCAGCGTCGTCACGTCGACGCCGGCGATGAAATAGGTGATGACCAGGTCGTCCATCGAGATGATGAAGGCGAGGAGAGCGCCGCCGACAATGCCGGGCAGGAGCTGCGGGAATGTCACCTTCCGGAAGGTCGTCCATTCCTTCGCGCCGAGATCGGCCGAAGCATGCTCCAGCGTGCGGTCCATGCCGGCGAGGCGGGCAGAGACGACGATGAAGACATAGGAGATCAGGAAGGTGCACTGACCGATGATGATCGTCTTCAGGCCGAGGTTCACGCCGGCATTCACGAAAAAGATCAGAAGCGCAATGCCGAGCACGATATCCGGCATCAGCATCGGCATGAACATGACGGCCCTGTAGAGGCGCCGGCCGAAAAAATCGAAGCGGTAGAGCCCGATCGCGATCGCGGTTCCGAGGATCGTGGCGATGGCCGTCGTCGAAGCGGCGATGACCAGGCTGTTCCAGACGGCTTGAATCAGCTGGTCGGTCGATTCGATATAGAGCGCGTTCTCCGAGACCGTCGTCTTGAAGCCGAGAACCTGTGCGTACCACTCGGTGGTGAACCCCGTCCACGTCATCATGTTCACGGGGTTGGAGTTGAACGAATAGACGGCGATCAAGACCAGCGGGATGTAGATGAAGGCGAAGAACAGCGCGGTATATGCGATCAGGCTGCCGCGTCCGAGGGTAGCGAGGATTTTCATTGCACCTCCTTCAGCGGCCGGTCGCGGCATCGATCCCGCGGCGGCCGGACAGGATCACATGGACGAACAGCAGGGCGAGCATGACGCTCATGACCATCATCGCGAGCGCTGATCCGAAGGGCCAGTTCCGCGCCGAAAGGAACTGTTGCTCGATGAGATTGCCCAGCATCATCACCTTGGCCCCGCCGAGAACCGCGGGAACGACGAAGTTGCCGAGCGCCGGGATGAAGACGATCAGCGCGCCGCCGGCGATCCCGGGCGCCGTCAGCGGCAGGATGATGCGCAGGAAAGTGCGGACCGGCCCGGCACCAAGATCGAGGGAGGCGCGAACGAGCGTCCAGTCGAGCTTTTCCACGCTCGCATAGACCGGCATGAACATGAAGGGAATGAAGATGTAGACCATGCCGAGGATGATCGCGCCGTCGGTATATATCAGGTCCAGCGGCCGGGCGATGAGGCCCGTGCCGAGCAATACGCCGTTGACGAGGCCGGTCTGGCGCAGGATCAGCACCCAGATGAACAGCCGGACGATAAGGCTGGTGAAAAAGGGCAGGGTGATCAGGAAGAGGCAGAAATTCTTCCAGCGTTCCGAAAGCCGGCTGATGCAAAAGGCAGCCGGATAACAGACGAGCAGCGTCGCGACCACCGTCAGCGCGGCGATCTTCAGGGAACGAAGGAAGATGGAAATGTAGACCGGGTCGAAATCTTCGAACATCGCATCGGCGAATCCGAGAATGCGGCCGTAGTTGTGCGGGTACCATGTCCATTCCACGCCGCCGTAAAGACCGGGCGCAAGGAAACTCGTGACGATCATGATCCCAAGCGGCCCAAGGAAGAAGACGGCGAGGAAAATCGAGACCGGACCGATCAGGACGGCGAGCTGAGTGCGGCGGCGCAGCGCGATCGACGACATGTCAGGCCGCCTCGGCGGGGATCAGATGGACGGCTGAGGGGTCGTAGGCGAGGCGTGCGCGGCGCGATTGTTCGATCTCGCCGATGAGACTGCGGCGCGCGGCCGGAATTTCCGCGATGACACGCCGCCCGGTCGGCGTGCGGCCGAAGATTTCGAACACCGAGCCGACGAAGACGATCTGTTCGAGGTCCACGTCAAGACTCGGGAAGCCTTCGCCGGGACCTGCCAGGAAGAACTGTTCCGGCCGTATAAGCGCCGTTGCCGGTCCCGTGGAGCCCGGCAGCGCATGGGAAATGGCGATCCCGTCATCGGTCACGAATTGCACCTCGTCCGCATGTCCCGCGAAAAGGTTGCTCGCACCGACGAAGGTTGCCACGAAGCTGCTCTTCGGTCGGTCGTAGACAGCGCGCGGCGTATCGATCTGCTGGATGCGCCCGCCGGAAAGCACGGCGACGCGGTCGGACATGGTGAGCGCTTCCTGCTGGTCGTGGGTGACGAAGATGAAGGAAATGCCGAGCTCGTGCTGTAATGTCTTGAGTTCGATCTGCATGGCCTGGCGCAGGTTCTTGTCGAGCGCGGAGAGTGGTTCGTCGAGAAGGAGAAGCTTGGGGCGGGCAATGATGGCACGGGCGAGTGCCACACGCTGTTGCTGGCCGCCGGAGAGTTGGCGCGGCATGCGGCGTTCCAGACCCTCCAGGCCAACCAAGTGCAGCGCCTCGGCCACGCGCTTGGCGCGCTCCGCTTTCGCCACCCCCGCCACTTCGAGCGCGTAGCCCGTATTCTCCGCAACGCTCATGTGGGGAAAGAGCGCGTAATTCTGGAAAACGGTGTTGACCGGCCGCCGATAGGGCGGCCGCTCCGTCATATCGTCACCATCGATCAGGATCCGGCCGGAATCGAGTTCCACGAAACCGCTGATCGCCTGCAGAAGGGTTGTCTTTCCGCAACCGGAGGGACCGAGCAGAGTGAGGAATTCGTTCCGGCGGACGCTGAGGTCGATCGCCCCGAGCGCCGTCACGCTGTGGCCTTCAGGCGCGGCGAAGGTCTTCGCCGCCTTCTCCAGGCAGACTATGGATTCTCGCATCATCGTTCCCCAAAATGTTATTAAAATAACGCTTGTGCGATTAGGATATATGGATACCATTTGTGCATCCAAGTCAACGGCCGGAAGAAGTCGTGGCGGGAAAAGCCGGTGCAGGGAACGCACGGGCGCACCGAAACTTCAGAGGAGAATTTCGATGACAGCGAATGATCGCGCCGGCACATCCGGACTCCGCGCATGGATGCGCGGCACTGCGTTTTCCCTTGCCGCATTTCTGGCGACGACCGGCCTGGCATGTGCCGCAGAACTGAACATCTACAATTGGGGTGAGTACATCAATCCGGAGGTGCTCAAGAAATTCGAGGAGGAGACCTCGATCAAGGTCAACCTGTCGACCTATTCCTCCAACGAGGAAATGCTCGCGAAAATCCAGGGCGGCGCGACGGGTTACGACATCGTCTTTCCCTCCGTGCACATGCACGACATCATGGCCAAGCTCGACCTCCTGGAGAAAACGGACATTGGCCGCTACGAGGGCTTCAAGAATATCGATCCTTCCTTCCTGCGGGCCAAGAGCGATCCGGACGGCGAATACTGCCTGCCCTACGCCTGGGGATCGGTCGGCATTTTTTATAACCGCAAAGTGCTCGGCAAGGACATCACCGGCTGGAAGGACCTGATCGCCACGGTCAAGGAGAAGGGGCTGAAGTTCACACTTCTCGACGACATGCGTGAGGTGCTCGCCGTAGGACTCATGCTCAACGGGCACAAGGTCAACTCGGCCGACCCGGCGCAGCTCCAGCAGGCGGCCGACACGATCATTGAAATGAAGCCCTATGTGGCGGCCTTCACCTACGACACGCGGCCCATGGTTCAATCCGGCGACGTCGCAGCCGGCCATTTCTTCGTCGGAGCCATGGTCGACGTCTTCGGCAATCAGAAGGACCTCGGCTACGTAATCCCCGAGGAAGGGGCGACCATGTACCAGGAAGATATCTGTGTCCTGAAAAGCGCGCCAAATAAGGAGAATGCCATCAAGTTCCTCCAGTTCTACACGCGTCCGGAAGTGGCGGCGCTCAACGTGGCGCAGCAGACCAACGGCACCGCCAATGTTCCCGCGCGGCAATTGACCCCCGAGCAGATCAAGAATAGCAAGGAAATCAATCCGCCGGCCGACACGATGGCGCGCCTGCAGATTTTCGAGGATCTCGGGCCGGCGCTCCGTCAGTTCGATCGCGCCTGGACGCGGGTGAAGACGGCGCAGTGATGGCGTACCCGCCCGTCTTTGGACGGGCGGTCCTTTGGAAGAGGGCGACGTGTCGAAACGAATTCTGAAGCTCGTTCAGTCCGACGACCTCAGACGGTCCAAATCCGACAAGCTGATCGCCAACTATATCGAGCGCAACATCGCCGATCTGCCTTTCGAGACGGCGCGTTCGATCGCTCAGAGACTGGAACTCTCGCCCATGACGGTGGGCCGTTACCTGCGCCGCATGGGCTTCGACGGGCTGGATGAGCTCAAGGGCGAGCTGCGCCGCGGCCGGTCGAACCCGGCCTGGCAGGTCAAGGCGCAGGTCGATCGGCTGGAAGAGGACCGGAGAGAGGGCAAACTCCTTGCCCGCCTCATCCAGCAGCAGATCGACAATCTCGGTCAGATATACGAACTCACCAGCGCGCCGGAATGGCAACAGACGATCGAGGCGCTTGTCGGCGCCAGCGAGGTCTATGTCGCCGCCTACCAGAACGTGCGCGGCATTGCACAATATTTCGCGAGCCAGCTCTCGTACACGCGGCCCCGCGTGCAATTTGTCGACGGCCTCAACGGTACCTACGCCGAATTGCTGGACGGCTCGGTCGAGGGGCGTTTGCTGTTCCTCCACGATGTCCGCCGCTTCGCTTCAAAGGCGAAGCCGCTCGCCCTCGAAGCGCGCCGCGCCGGCGTCAAGGTTGTCCTCCTGACCGACGAATTCTGCCCTTGGGGCAAGGACGTTTCCGATGTCTGTCTCGTCGTTCCCGGTTCCCACGGACCGCTTTGGGACGGCGCCGCGACCATGACCGCGGTTATGGACCTCATGTTGAGCAACGTCATCGTCGTGCTCGGAGAGGAGGTGAGCGAGCGGGTCGACACGCTCACCCGCCTGCAGGACATCTTCGGCGATTTCGAAAATTGAACACGCATGGTCAGAGGATTGCGGTTGCTAAACGGGCTTGAACCCTATGAACACGTGTGCAATATTGCGCGCGTGTGCAATGAAGTGGAAGCGCCGGTGAGTCGACAGCCTTATTCCGATGACCTCGATAGTCGTGCAGAACTTTGTCGCGAGATCATTCGCTCAGCCGGCGCATTGACCCTCAAAGGGTTTCATGGCGAGGCCAGGCAGAACGTTTCGATGAAAGGGCCTCAGGACTTCCTGACCGAAGTGGATGCCGCCTCCGAGGCCTATATCCGCCACGCGCTTGCCGCGCATTTTCCGGGCGACAGCTTCTTTGGCGAAGAGGGTGGGGGAGCGATAAGCGACCGGGTCTGGGTGGTCGATCCCATCGACGGCACGGCGAATTTCGCGCGGGGCATCCCGCATTTCTGCATCTCGATCGCCTTTGTCCAAAACGGGGCGACCGAGATCGCCGCGATCTACAATCCGGCGCTGGACGAGCTCTACTTCGCGCGCCGAGGGGCGGGCGCGACGCGGAACGGCGTTCCCATCCGGGTCGCCCAGACCGCCCGCTTCGACGCTGCGTCGCTGGAAATGGGTTGGTCGATGCGCGTGCCGAACACGGCCTATCTCGGCGTCATGGAAGCGCTGCTCGGGATGGGCGCCAATGTTCGCCGCGCCGGTTCCGGCGCATTGGCGCTCGCTTACGTCGCTGATGGCCGCTCGGACGGCTATATTGAACTGCACATGAATTCCTGGGATTGCCTTGCCGGCCTTCTGCTCGTGAGCGAGGCGGGCGGAGTCGTCTGCCCATACCTCGAGATCGGCAGCCTGGATGCCGGTGGCCCGGCTCTTGCCGTGGCGCCCGGCCTCGCATCGGACACGAGCCGCGCCTCGAACATACCCCTGGCCGCATATGCGATGCCGACGGACCGGCAGACGGCTCCGGCCCGAGCAGCGCGCGGACCGGCCGATTGGCGTATTGGAGGCTGACGCGGCGTGGCCGCGAAGAGGAGACTGCATGGATGCACCTGTCCATACCCGACCGGCCATCAGCCTGATTGCCGAGGGACTGGGGCCGCACGGCTCCGCTCTCTACATCGGCGGCAGCGAAGGCGCCCGCGACCTGGGGCTTCTGCGACAAAACGGCATCACGGCCGTCGTGAATTGTGCCATCAACCTCGACATCAACTATGTCGAGGGGCCTTCCGACGAGGCCGATGGCGAGCGCAGGGCGTCCGGCTTCGCGGCAATACGCTACTACAAGATCGGCATGATCGATGACGAGGGCAGCCCCGAAACCATGATGCTGGGAGCCTATTACATACTCGACGGTGCGCTTCGCCAGTCGATGCCGAAGCGGCCCACCTATCCGTTCCGGGACGGCGGAAACATTCTCGTCAACTGCCGCGGCGGACGAAGCCGCTCCGTCTCGCTCGTCGCGCTTTTCCTCCACAAGCAGCAACCGAACCTTTACCCGACGCTTGAAGATGCCGTGGCGGCGATCCGCACGCGCAGGCAATTGATGCCGGATGAATGGTTCGAGACGCCGAAGCCGATGCTCTACGAGGCAGCAAGGAAGGCCTCCGCCTGGATCGACATGATCGAGCGCGAACGGCAGAAGGAGAGGCCATGCTGAAGCGTACCCTGCCGGCCGTCGCCGTAATCGCCGATGCCCATTTCCACGATGTCGAAACGGATTTCGGCTTTGCGAGAGTGGCCGTCGAGGGTCGGGAAGTCACCATGCGCAGCTGGGCGGACACCCGGCAATCCACACGCGTCTTCAATGAAAGTGCGGAGGCGTTTCTGGCGGCCCTTGCCGAGGTGCGCCGGCGCGGCATCCGTCACGTCGTGCTGCTCGGGGACTATACGGACGACGGCCAACGCGCGACCACGAGCGCTCTGCGGGACATTCTCCATGAGCACGCCGATGCGTTCGACATCTCGTTCTATGCGCTTCCCGGCAATCACGACATCTTCGGGCCGCGGGGCAGGCATCACACAAAACAATTCCTCGGCCGCGACGGCCGGGGCATTCTCGTCACCAGCGATGCGAACCGCGCGGGCAGTGGCGTCACCGTCAGTGACCGGATGTATTGCGAAGGCTATCCGGCGGGCCTCGATCCGATGGCGGCCTTCGGCTATTTCCGCAGGCCCGAATATCTCCATTGGGAGACCCCGTTCGGCACCTCCGATGCGGTCGAAGACCGCCGATACGGGGTGGCCTCACCGGACGGCAGCAATCGCTACGAGTTGATGGACGCGTCCTATCTGGTCGAACCCGAGCCCGGTCTCTGGCTGCTGATGATCGATGCCAATGTCTTCGAACCCGTAAACGGGACGTTTGAATGGGGTGAGGAAGCGGCTTTCATCGACAGCACCTCGGGCGGCTGGAACGCGATGATCCGCTGCAAGCCTTTTGTCGTCTCCTGGATCGCCGACGTCTGCGCACGGGCACGGAGGCTCGGGAAGACTCTGCTTGCCTTTTCGCACTATCCGGTGCTCGACCCTTTCGATGGCGCGACCGGCGCCGAGGCAGCGCTGTTCGGCGAGACCAACATCGCCCGGCGCACACCCCGAAAGGATGTCGAGCGGGCGCTGCTTGCGGCCGGACTGTCGCTCCATTTCAGCGGGCACCTTCATGTGGAGGGCGTCACGCGCCGCGGCAGCGACCGGTCGCTCACCAATATTGCGGTCCCGTCGCTCGTAGCCTTTCCGCCGGCCTTCAAGATCGCGCATCCGGGAGAGGGGAGCGTCGTCGTGGAGACGGTGGAGCTGTCCGGACTGCCTGCCGACCAGCGGCTCCGCAGCGCCTATGAACGAGAAGTCGCGCTGCTCGGCGAAGAGCCGGAGGCCGCCTTTTCAAGCTCCACTTACGGAGCCTTTCTCAGGGCACACAAGCGGGCACTGGTCAGCCACCGCTATTTTCCCGAGGAATGGCCGCCGGCAGTCGTCGAGCGCGTGGCAGACCTCACGCTCGAGGAGATCGCGTGTCTCTTCACCGAAGAGAGCGCCGGCGGCGCGCCGATGCTGTCCGCTTTGGTGCACGCTTCGGCGATCGACATCGCCGAGCTGAGAAGCCTGCCGATGATCGAGCTCGTCGCCGATTGGTACTGCCTTCGGCAGGGGGCATCGCTCGCTTTGCCGCATATCGAAAAATCGCGGCTGCCCCTCTATCGTTTTCTGGCCGAACGGTTCGGATGCGCGCCGGGGAACCGACACGACAGTTCGGTGAAAGGCTTCCTTGCCATATTCCTTGGAGCGTTGGGTCTGTTTCTGGACCGCGCGGAAAATGGTGAGGAACAGATCGTCGTTGCCTCGGATCCCGTGCAGCAAGACGCTCCGGCGTGAGTGGTCGATGGCCTATGCGGCGCGGGAAGAGAGGCGCACCGTCGCGTCAACCCGTTGGCAGGCAGGTTAGGGTGGGCTCATGGAATCGGCCATTGTCGGCATCAATCTCTTCGGCGCGGTCGCGCTGCTGCTCTACGGACTGGCACAGGTCAAGGACGGCATGTCGCGGGCCTGGGGCGCGCGGCTGAGGACCGGCCTCGCCGCCGGCACGCGCGGCGGGCTGCGTTCGTTCGCTGCAGGATTCGTAGCCACAGTGGCCCTCCAGAGTTCGACTGCGACCGCACTCATGGTCGCCTCTTTCGTGGAAAAGGACCTGATTGCGCCGGCGATGGCACAGCTCGTGTTGCTGGGCGCCAATGTCGGGACGGCCGCGACGGCCTGGATCGTGGCGCTTGGCCTCGGCTGGCTGTCGCCGCTGCTCATTCTCGCCGGGGTTGCCCTCGCCCGAGCGCGGTCCGGCGCGCGCAGCGGCGCCGGCAGCGCCGTCGTCGGCATCGGCCTCATGCTGTTGTCATTGCATCTGCTCTCAGCGGCGACCGATCCGCTTCTGCAGTCGCCGGCACTCCGCGCCTTCCTGGCGATGCTCGACAATGCCTGGCCGGTGGCTTTGATCTTCGCCGCCGCACTCGCCATTCTCGCCTCCTCCAGTCTCGCCATCGTGGTGCTCATCCTGTCGCTGGCCTCCGCGGGCGGCATCTCGACCGCGCTCGTCGTCGTTCTTGTCCTAGGTGCCAACCTCGGCGGGGCCGTGCCGCCGGTGCTTGCGACGCTCGGCGCTTCCGCAGGCGCGCGGCGCGTAACGATCGGCAACCTCATCGTCAGGGCAACCGGCTGCGCCATCGCCCTGCCGCTGGCCGGCTATTGTGCGGAATTCATGGAGTTGGCAGGGCTTTCGCCGCAAAAGCTCGCCGTCGATGCCCATCTTCTGTTCAACCTGGCCGTGGCGCTGATCGCCTTTCCAGTGTCGCCCCTCCTTTATGGGCTGACGGCCAGCCTCATCCCGCAGGAGGCGGAGAGCGACAACGGGCCACGCTACCTGGACATGAAGGCCCTCGCGAGACCCGTCGCCGCACTTGCCGGTGCCGGTCGCGAGGTCATGGCGGTGGGCGACCTGATCGAGAGCATGCTGGTGCGGGCCCTGGACGCGCTCAAGACGAACGACCTCGCGATGCTTGCCGATATCAGCATGCTCGAAGGGCGGGTGGACCGGATCCAGCATGAGATCAAGCTCTACGTGTCGAGGGTGGGCAAGGACGATATGACGGAAGACGATCACCGCCGGGCCCGGCATATCGTCGATTATGCCATCAACCTCGAGCATATCGGCGATATCATCGAGAAGGGGCTGCATCCCGAGATCGCAAAGAAGATCAGCCTCGGCCTGCGCTTCTCCGAGGACGGCCAGGGCGAACTCGCAAGGCTCTTCGCGATCACGCTCGACAACCTGCGCATGGCCCAGGCGGTCTTCGCGACCGGCGACGCTGAGCTGGCACGCCGTCTCGTGGAGGTGAAGGAGGAGGTGCGCCGGCTCGAGAAGCAATCGGCGGAATGCCACCTTCTGCGCCTGCGCGAAGGGCGGCTGGACAGCATGCAGACGAGTTCGCTGCATCTCGACATGCTGCGCGACCTGAAGCGGATCAACGCCCACGTCGCTTCTGTTGCCCACCCGATCCTCGACGGCAGCGGCCTCCTGATCGAGAGCCGCATCCGCCAGGCCGTCTGAAGCTGAAGCATTTCCAGGAGGAGTGCGCAGCGTCTTCCATCCGGACGTGCCCGAATCAACAGGCCTTAGCGCGCCGTCTGTCGCTCCACCAGGGCTACCGGCACGACCTGCATCCGCGTTTCCGGTTCGTCGCTGTCCAGGGCTGAAAGCACCTTTTCCGTCAGGGCCTGGAAGGATTGGGCAACCGTCGTGAGCCCGTAGCTTTTCCAACCGGCTTGCGGAATGTCGTCGAAGCCGACGATCGAGACGTCCTGCGGTACCCGCCGGTTCATTTCCAGCCGCGCCGCGTCGAGGAAGCCGAGCGCCAGAAGATCGGTCACGCAGAAGGCACCGTCGATCGCCTTGTCGACCAGAAGCTCACGCCCCGCCTGCAGCCCGGACTCGTAACTCGTCGGACCGCCCGACCAGGCGACGACGTCCACGCCCTCGGCCTGCATTCGTTGCGTGAAGGCCTTCGCGCGCCGCAGCTGGGCGGGGGTCTGGCTGCCGCTCGTGACGACGGCGACTTTTTTGCACTTCGCCTCAATCAGCCGCAGTGCCGCGAGGTCGGCGCCGTGGGAGTCGTCGCTCAGCACCATGTTCGTGTCCGTGCGGTCGAGACGCTGGTTGATGAGGATGAGACGCACGCCATTGGCGATGCATTCATCGACGATCGAGGCGGGCGGCTCGCCGGAGAGAACGACGATCGCCTGGGCGCGAAACTCGAACAGAAGCTCGATCAGAGGGGCTATGTCCTGGCGGGCGTCGGCGGCATTCAGAAGGAGGCATTGCTTACCCTGGCGCAAGAGCCCGATGCTCAGCAGGTCCAGCTGCTTGGAAATGAAGGGCGAGGAGAGATTGGCGCCGACGACGCCGATCAGGTTGGAGCGGTCATTGTTCAAGACCTGGGCGAGCCGATTGACGCGATAGCCGAGCTCGCGGGCAGCCTTCAGGACCTTGCGCCGGACAGTCTTCGAAACGCTGGCACCGGGAGTGAAGGTACGCGATACTGCCGAGCGTGAGACGCCCGCACGTTTTGCGACCTCCTCAGCCGTCACAAAAGCCCTCGCCATCCGTCCTCCTTTCGGCATCGATCAGCCCTCTATCAGAGGCCATGAACCGCGAAAAGTTCCAAGCGGAAAATTGCTCGGGCCGCGGCCGGCCGGCTTTCAACCCCTGCTGCCTTTCCCGGGCCCGACAGGCACATCGAGCCCGTTCCGGAGCGGGAATACAAATGAACACGTGTGCTTATCAAAAATATACAGTAAATACAATATGATAGATGACTGATCACGTGTGCATTTTTCTGTTGACAAACGGGCGGACTGAATCGATCATACGTTCCATAAAGACACGGAATTTGGAATTTTCATTCCGTCAGCGGGCCGGACGACGGCGCGGTTCGTCTCAGTGGGAGGAGACGCCGCGAAGCTGTTGGCGGCGACGTCGCACCAACGGCACGGCCCGGGAGGAACGGAGGCGGGCTGCCGATGTGGTACAGCCGGCCCGAGCTTCCCGCAAACGACTTCAGCGCGCGGCGACGGACATCGATGCCGGCGAAGCAGCATAAGCGGCCATGGGAGGAACAATGGCTCTTCTAAGTGAACCGGCAAAGGCGGCAGCCGAAAACCGGTCTGCCACGCCTTCGGCCTGGCAGGCATGGCGCTATCGGCTGAAGGTTGCCCTGCGTGAACCCACGACCCTGATCGGTGTTCTGACGGCGCTGCTGTTCACATACCTGATCGTCGTTCCGATCATTTCCATCGTGCTCGACGCCGTGCGCGTGCAGTTCGGGCACGAGCGGCGCCTGAGCAAGGATGTCGGCGATCTCACGCTCTACTATCTCGACAGAGCGCTGTTCTCGCCGGTGTCGGCGGACCTGTTCTGGCGACCGCTCTTCAATACGCTCTCGGTTGCCGTGGGCGCCATATCGCTGTCGCTGCTGATCGGCACTGTGCTTGCCTGGCTCATCAGCCGGACGGACATGTTCGGGCGCCGCTGGTTCGCGACCGCGCTGATCGTGCCCTACATGCTGCCGGCCTGGACCTTCGCGCTCGCCTGGACGACGCTCTTCAAGAACCGTACGGTCGGCGGCCAGCCCGGATGGCTGGAAGCGATGGGCCTGACGCCGCCCGACTGGCTTGCCTATGGCCGGATTCCGATCACCATCATCCTCGCGCTGCACTATACGCCCTTCGTCATCCTCCTGTTCGGCTCGGCGCTCAGGCGCTTCGATTCCCAGCTCGAAGATTCGGCACGCATTCTCGGCGCCAGGCGCCACCAGGTGGCGCTGCAGATCATCCTGCCCCTGATGCGCCCGGCATTGCTCTCCTCGATGGTGCTCATCTTCGCCAAGTGCCTGGGCGAATTCGGCGTGCCCTATGTGCTCGGTCTGCCGGTCAAGTTCGAAGTTCTCTCGACGTCGCTCTTCCGCAGCATCGCCTCGCGCCAGACGGGCGTCGCCGGGGTGATCGCCGGCTCGATCATGCTGATAGGCATCATCACTCTGTGGATCGATGCACGGCTGGTGCGCGAGGCACGGCGGTTCGTCACGATCGGTTCGAAGGGGTCGATGAACCGGCAGAGTCGCCTTGGCCGCATGCGTCTGCCGGCGGCGGGATTCGCCGCCACGGTCTTTCTGTTGAGCGTAGGCTTGCCGCTCCTCACCTTGTTGCTGTCGACGATCATGAAGATGCCTGCGAGGTTCACGCTCGACAACTTCACGCTGGACTACTGGATCGGTCGGGATCTCGACACGATTGCCCTGAAGACCGGCATCCTCTTGAGCCCCGATCTCTGGGACGCTGCAAAGAACACGCTGACGATCGTCGGCCTCGCCTCGGTAACCTCCGGCATTCTCGGCCTGCTGGTCGGCTACGTGGTCATCCGCACGCCGGTGCGCCTCCTGTCGGTCTATCTTCGGCAGGTGACCTTCCTGCCCTATCTGGTGCCCGGCATCGCCTTTGCCGCTGCCTATCTGTCGCTTTTCGCGGTTCCCCGGGGCCCATTGCCGGCGCTCTATGGCACGGTCATCATCCTCGTTCTCGCGCTCATCGCCGACCAGATGCCCTACGCCTCGCGCGCCGGCATCTCGGCCATGACGCAGCTCGGCAAGGACCCGGAGGAGGCGGCCCAGGTCGCCGGAGCCGGCTGGCTCAGGCGGATGATCTCGATCGTCATTCCGATCCAGAAGGGCTCGCTCGTGACGGGGGTGCTGCTGCCGTTCATCTCCGGGATCAAGGGCCTCAGCCTTTTCGTCATTCTGGCGGTGCCGAGCACGGATGTGCTGACCACCTATTCGTTGCGGCTGGTCGACTACCACTACACGCAGGCCGCGAATGCCGTGGTGCTCATCATCGCCGCCATCGCCTATGGCGGCACGCTCATCGCCCAGAAGCTGACCCGCACGAATCTTGCAGAAGGACTTGGAAGCTGATGCCAACGATCAACCTGCGCGGTGCGCAGAAGAACTACGGCGTGAATTCCGCAAACGCCGTGTCCAATCTCGATCTCGAGATCCGAGATGGCGAATTCATGTGCCTCCTCGGGCCATCGGGTTGCGGGAAAACCACGACGCTCCGGATGATTGCCGGCCTCGAGAACCTGTCGGGCGGCGAAATCAGGGTCGGCGATCGTGTGGTCGACTGCGTGGCCGGCGGGGTCTTCGTACCGCCGGAGAAGCGGGAGATGGGCCTCGTCTTCCAAAGCTATGCCTTGTGGCCGCATCTGACGATCGAGCGCAACACGGATTTCGGCCTCAGACTGCGGAAGCTCCCCAAAGCGGAAAGGGAGGAGCGCGTCGAGCGCGTGATGCAGGCGCTCGATATCGCCAAATACCGGGACCGCTATCCGTCGCAATTGTCGGGCGGCCAGCAGCAGCGAGTGGCCCTTGCCCGCATGCTGGCCATCAACCCCGGCGTGCTGCTCCTCGACGAGCCGCTCTCCAATCTGGATGCGCGGTTGCGCCTGGAAATGCGGGCGGAGCTCAAGCGGCTGCATAAGGAATTCAAGACCACCATCGTCTTCGTCACCCATGATCAATGGGAGGCGATGACGCTCGCGACGACGATCGCCGTCATGAACGAAGGCACTCTGCAGCAGATGGGCACGCCGAACGACATCTACGATCGCCCGGCGAACCGTTTCGTCGCAGAGTTCGTCGGCAGTCCCCCGATCAACATATTGACCTTCGGCGAGCCCGGCACGTCCGACGTGGCCGACAAGGCGGAGGCCTATCTTGCCACGCGTTATCCGCACCTCACGGGGGTAGGCTCCGTCGGCATCCGCCCGGAGGCGATCGGCTATGCAACGCGGATCGAGGATGTGCCGAAGGGCAGCTTCTCCGGCGAGACAACCGTGACCGGCGTTCTGCCGACCGGAGGCAACTGGATCCTGGAGCTCAGGAGCGAGAGCCACACCCTGTTCCTGACGACCCATGTTCTGCCGCGGATCGAGCAGGGCGCCAGGGTGTTTTTCTTCGCGCCGGCGGAGGCCCTGCATGTCTTCGATACGGACGGCCGCCGGATCGCGGAGGCGGACGCGCGACTGAGAAGCCTCGCCTACAACTGATAACCGACAAACCGGAAAAACCTGCGGAGGGAGAAAAATATGAAGCGGAATGTGAGAAGCGGCAGATTTTTGCTTTGCGCGACGGCGATGCTGACCGTGCTTGGCACGGGAGCACGGGCGGAGGAGCCTTTCGATATCGACGCCCTTGTCGAGGCGGCCCGCAAGGAAAAGCCGATTACGGTCTATGACAGCACCGGCAAAATCGTCGAGATGGCGAAGAATTTCGCCGACAAATACGACGTCGGCGCGGAGGGCTCGAAGGTCAAGGCATCGGCCCAGCTCGAGATGATCATCCGTGAGGCCCGGGCCAACAACATCCAGGGCGACGTCTCCATCATCAGCGACGCTCCCGCCGCCATGGCGCAGCTCATCCCGCAGGGATTTGCCGAGAGCTGGCTGCCCCCGGATCTCGCAGCGAACATTCCGGCGGAGTACCAGGACCCGTTGACGGTGGTCACCAGCGCCAATGTCTGGGCCTACAATACCGAGCTCTTCGACAAATGCCCGGTCACGAATATTTGGCAGCTGACCGAGCCCGAATGGAAGGGCAAGGTCGCCATGCAGGATCCGCTCGGGAAGGCATCCTATGTCGACTGGTTCAACCAGATGTCGAAGCACGGCGACGAAGAGGTCGCTGCCGCCTATAAGGCGCTCTACGGCAAGGATATCCAGACCGAGGAGGCAAGCGCGACTGCGGCCTGGGTCAAGGCGCTTGCAGCCAACGCGCCGCTCCTGACCGATGCGGACGCCGCGGCGGCCGATGCGGTCGGGGCGCCCGGGCAATCCGAACCCTTCATGGGACTGATGAGCTCCGCGAAGTTCCGCGACAATGCGGAAAAGGGCATGAAGCTCGGCCTCTGCAAGGACCTGAAGCCATGGGTCGGCTGGCTCTATCCGGGCGTCGGGCTGATCACCAAGGGCACGGACAGCCCAAATGCTGCGCGACTCTTCATCCACTACGTCATGACGGCCGAAGGGATCGCTCCGCAGGCCGTGGACGGCAAGATGTCGACCAACAGGGAAGTGGCTCCGCCGGCGGACGAACCGTCGGGGATAGCGACCGTTCTCGACCAGCTTCTGCCCTACAGCATGGCGACCAGCCTCGACGACTGGGACGCGCGTGAGACGTGGCAGGATTTCTGGCGCGTGCACTATCAAAAATAGAAGCCGGAAGCGGGAGGAGATGATGAAGGCGCATATTCACAGGATAGGGCGGACCGCGGTGGCCGCGCTCGGACTCGCAGCCGGAGTGATTTCGGCCACGGCTGTTGCGGCAGAGGGGTTCGACCTCGATCGCGTGATCGCGGCGGCAAGGAACGTAAAACCGATCACCATCTATGACAGCACCGGCAAGATCGTCGAGATGGCGAAAAATTTCAGCGCCAAATACGGGCTGAAGGCGACCGGCATGAAGGTGTCGGCGAACAGCCAGCTCGAAATGATCATCCGCGAGGCGCAGGCGGACAATGTGCAGGGCGACGTCGTCCTGATCACCGACGCGCCGGCAGCCTTGGCGCAGCTCCTGCCGGAGGAATTCGTGCAGAGTTATCTGCCGGAGGACATGACTGCCAAGATACCGGCGGAGTTTCGAAATCCGCTGGCGATTTCGACGAATGCCAATGTCTGGGCCTACAACACCGAAGCCTATGACAAATGCCCGGTTTCCAACATATGGGAACTGACGGAGCCGAAGTGGAAGGGCAAGGTCGCGCTCGTCGACCCGCTGACGAAGAGCACCTATACCGACTGGTTCAACCAGATGGAGGCGCATGGCGACGACAAGGTCGCCGCCGCCTACAAGGCGCATTTCGGCAAGGATTTGCAGACGGAGGAGAAAAGCGCATCCGCCGCCTGGATCAAGGCGCTGGCCGAGAATGCGCCGCTTGCGACGGACGGCGACGATCCCGTGGCCGAGGCCGTGGGCGCGCCGGGGCAGAAGGCGCCGTTCTTCGGCCTCCTGAGCTCGGCCAAGTTCCGCGACAACGAAGCCAAGGGATACAAGCTCGGCATCTGCAAGGATCTCGACCCCTGGATCGGCTGGACCTACGTCAAGCTCGGGCTGATCGCCTCCAAGACAGCGAGCCCGAGCGCCGCCAGGCTCTTCGTCCACTATATCCTTACGGAAGAAGGCATCGGCCCGCAGATGAAGGACGGCAAGCTGCCGACCAACATCGACATCAAGATGCCCGCCGACGAGCCGTCCGGATTGATGGCCGTGTCCGATCGGCTCTTCGGCTACGATTCATCCACCGGCCTCAGCGACTTCGACCGGCGCGAGGAGTGGCAGGACTTCTGGCGCAGCAATTACAGCAAGTGACCGCGTTCCGGCGCGGGCGTCGCGCCGGGCTTTCCTCCAACAGACTGGGATATCCAATGCAGCAAAGTCCGCCTTCAGGACCGATGATCGCCGATCGCCATGCCGTTGCTCTCTCGCAGCGCCTTGCGGAGACCGCGCGGGGAGCAGCCCTTGCGGTCCGAGCGCCCCTTCTCGAGGCGTTCCGTTTCGAAATGGCGGTGGACTACAAGGCCGATCTGCACGACATCGTGACTGTCCACGACCGGCGGGCGGAGGCGATCATTCGAGCTTATATATTCGAGCATGAGCCGAACTCGGCGGTCATGGGCGAGGAGGGCGGCCAGACGGGCGACGGCGAGTTCCAGTGGTATGTCGACCCGATCGACGGGACGGCGAATTTCGCGCGCGGAATTGCCTTCTGGTGCGTATCGGTCGCCGTGGTCAAGGATGGGGCCGTGCTCGCCGGCGCCGTCTACGACCCGGTGGCGGACCTCATGTTCTCGGCCGATCTCGAAAAGGCGGAGCTGAACGGCAAGGCACTCGCTTCGCGTGCCGCCGGTGACGAAAAGCGCGCCACTCTGATCACGGGCTACCCGGTTGCGCGTGATTTCCGGCTCGACGGCCGCGAGGCGGCGCTTGCCAATTTCGGAGCATTGACGGAAACCTTCTCGACACTGCGCCGGCCCGGAAGCGCGGCGCTCAGCATCGCCCATGTGGCGGCCGGATGGGCGGACGCCGCAGCCGGCTTCGGCGTCAACGCCTGGGACGTCGCCGCCGCAACGCTCATCCTCAGGAATGCCGGCGGGCGATACGAGCCGCTAACCCTCGGCAAGGTGGTCGATGCCGCGGATTTCATGTGCCCGGGCTATATCGCCACCGGGAGAGGGGCGGATTATCCGACCCTCGAGCGGGTCGCCCGATCGATCTCGGCGTCACGGATCGCAAAGGCCGGACATTAGCAGGCGCATCGACGCAGTCAGACACAGCGCGACGACCTTATGTCGGCGCCGGAGAAAAGCATGCAGCACTTGGAAACAGACCCGCAATCGATCGACGCCGAACTTCCGAAGCTCAGCCTGGTCTACGATAAGCACCCGCTCTACGGCGTCGATCTCTTCATCAGCGGCAAGGAAGGCGCGAGCGATCTCGATCTGCTGCGCCGGAACGGCGTCACCACCGTGGTCAATTGTGCGGTCAACCTGGATTTCAACTATGTGCGGCAGGCTGACTTGGTATCGGATCACCAAGGCAGCGCCTACGGACCCGGGGAGATCCGCTATTACAAGATCGGCTTGATCGACGGTTCCGGCAACCCGGACACGCAGATGGTCGCGGCCTATTACATTCTGCGCGCTGCCCTGGAGCAGATCTTGCCGGAGAAGCCGTCCTATCCGAGGCGGGAACGTGGCAACGTGCTTGTCAATTGCCGGGGAGGACGATCGCGTTCGGTGATCGTCATGGCGCTGTTTCTGCACCTGACGCTTCCTTCGGAATTCTCGACGCTTGCCGGCGCGATCGCGCACATTCGCGAGCGCCGCCAACTCGCGCGCACAGAGTGGTACAAGGCCCCGAAACCCGTTCTCATCGAGGCAGCAGCCCGTGCGGCGGAGTGGGTGCGGCTGATCGAGGATGTCCGATGATGGCTTTGCTGTCCGCAGCGGCCGAGGAGAAAGAAACCGATCGCAAGGCAATGAGCTGCCGATCCGGGAGAATGCCTCCCTCCAACCTTCGCGAACTGAAGACCATGATCGCGAAGAAGGAGGTGGTCTTTCCCGGCGAACGCAAGCGCGTCATGCGCGCCATACTCGACCATCCCGACATCATCGCCTTCGGCACGGCGACTTCGATAGCGGATGAGTGCGGCGTGTCCACGGCCACGGTCGTGCGTCTGGCGGGTCACCTCGGTTTCAGGAAGTTCCGCGATTTCAAGAATCTGTTTTGCGATCATCTGAAAGAAACGCGCGCCTTGCCGCAACGGATGCTCCGCGCGCCTCCCCGATCACGATGATCCTCGGCCGCGCATGCCCACCGGTTCTGGCCGGCGGCTGGCGCATTTACGCGTGGACGGTTATATTAGTCCGTGCGTAAGCTTCACTCGAAACGGGAGAAGTCATGGACCCGGTGACGCTCGTACTGACCGTATGCCTTGCAATGGCACCCGAAAAATGCCGGGAGGAAACGCTGCAGTTTCAGGACCTGAGGTCGTTGAATCAATGCATGTTCCAGTCCGCGGTGTATATCGCCGAATGGTCCGAGCAGCATCCGGCGCTTCGCGTCAAGAAGTGGCGATGCAGGGTTGCGGATGCGAGCCGCCCTGTCTGAATACCTTGGCCCCTGAACGAGGCGCTTGAATCTCGCAAGCGTATCGCCGACAGTGTAGCGTCGCATGGCAAATCTCGGAATTGCCCGGGGTGGAAAACTGTGCGACAACGATTCGCGTCGTGCTGGGGAGAGTACGACGGCCTGGGAGAGAGATATTCTCGGTGAATTCGGAGTGGCCTTGAGTCGCTCTGTTGGCTTGGAAGTATCTCGGGAGGAGAGCCATGCCGCGGACAGCCTTGCCCGTTCATTCGCTTTCGATAAAGTCGGCCCTGGTGATCGATGATCATCCGCTCTATTGCGATGCTCTGGCCGCGACGATGGAAAGCACCTTCAATACGCGCCGCATCAGAACGGCGACGTCGCTGAGCGAAGCGTTGCAGCAGCTCAGGATGCGCTTCTCGCCCGATCTGATCATGCTGGATCTGAACCTGCCCGATGCATCCGGCTTGAGCGGTTTTCTGAAAATCAAGGAGAAGATGCCCGATATTCCGGTCATCGTGATCTCCGCCTTCACGTCGAAGGACGTGGTTCAATCGGTCATCGCCGCCGGTGCCGCGGGGTTCATCCCCAAGGACATCGACCGTCATAATTTCCAGGAAGCGATGCAGGATATCTGGAACGGCAAGACCTATGTGCCGCCGGGCTATGCGGTGCCGGCGCGCGCGACGGCGACGGACCAGTCTGTGGAGACGATCTCGCGCAAGATTGCGCATCTGTCGCAGCAGCAGACCCGCATTCTGAGCCTGATCTGCGAAGGCATGCCGAACAAGCTGATCGCCTACGAGATGCAACTGGCCGAGGCGACCGTCAAGGCGCATATCACAGCGCTTCTGCGCCGGCTGGGCGTCCACAATCGCACCCAGGCGGCGATGCTGGTACGCGAAGTATCGATCCGCCACAGCCTGCAGTGAGGTGTGCCCGGCCTGCCGGGATGGAGTTGGAAGGTGACGGTGCATGACGGCTGTCGACGATCTTGACCGCAAACCCGCCGAGGCGGTGCGGCTCGCGACATCACGCGCCGATGATGCGTTCACCGCCCTCGCCGAAATCAGACGGCAGCTCGCCACGGCGAGGCCGAGCTTCATCTTTCTGTTCGTGCCGGACCGGCTGCAGCCGGAAGACCTTGCCGCTGCGCTCAGAAAGTCGCTGCCGAATACGGTCGTCTTCGGCTGCACGACAGCCGGCCAGATCACGCCGCGCGGCTATGAAAACGATACTCTGCTGGCGGTCGCCTTCCAGCGGCATCATTTTCGGGTGGCGTCGATCCTGTTCCAACCGATTTCGCCGGTCTCGATTGCCGATGTCGTTTCGCAGACCGAGCGGCTCGCCACGCAGTTCCGCGTGACGCCGGGCCGCAAGCGGCTGGCGCTGATCTTCGCCGACGGACTGTCCAAGCAGGAGGATATTCTGGTGGCGGCCCTGGAGGCGGGGCTGAAGGATATTCCCGTCTTTGGCGGTTCGGCCGGCGACGGGCTGCGGTTCCAGCGCACCCAGGTGCTTCGCAACGGTGAATTCCACAGCAATGCCGCGCTCCTCCTGCTGCTCGAAACCGATCTGGAGTTCAGCGGTCTCGGCTTCGATCATTTTCAGCCCACCGACAAACGCATGGTGGTTACCCGCGCGGTCCCCGAGGAACGGCTGGTCCTGGAAATCAACGGTTCGCCGGCGGCGGAGGAATACGCCCGCCTGGTCAAGGTGCCGGTCGGCGAATTGTCGCCGATGGTCTTCGCCGAGAATCCGGTACTGGTGCGCAACGGCAATCTCTATCACGTGCGGGCGATCCAGCAGATTCAAGGTGAGCACGGGCTCACCTTCCTGTCGGCGATCGACGATGGTCTGCTGTTGCGCCTCGGCCGCGGCAAGGAAATCATCCGAACGCTCGAGACGGGGCTGGCGGTCAGCGGCCACGACGGTGAGGCCCCGGATTTCATCCTCGGTTTCGACTGTTATCTGCGCAAGCTCGAGATCGAGCGCAAGGGTCTGGACAGCGAGGTTTCCGAGCAGTTGCGGCAGCGCCGGGTCGTCGGCTTCAACACCTATGGAGAACAGCATCTCGGCGTGCACGTGAACCAGACCTTTGTCGGCGTCGCCTTTTTCCGGCCGAAGGCGGGAGCGCCGCTATGATCGATCCGAACGAGCCCTACGAACTTCAGATCGCCAAGCAGGCAAGGATCATCGAGGCGCTGGTCAACCGGGCCGAGCGCGGCCACGAAGTCGGGGGCTCCGCCTATTCGCTGTTCGAATCCGCCATCGCCCTTCAGGCGGAGGTCTGGGAAAAGACCAAGGATCTCGAAAAGGCTCTCGATACGCTCGACCGGGCGTCGAGCGAGCTCGAGGTCGCCTACCAGGCGCAGGAGCGGATTCAGAGAAATCTCGCCGATGCCATGGTGGCGATGGAGGACGGCTTCGCACTTTTTTCCGAGGAACGACTGCAGGCTTGCAACGCCCAGTTCCGCAATTTGCTGCCCGACGTGGAGCCGCTGATCAAGCCCGGCCTCGGTTTCGACGACTATCTCGCGGCGGTCAACGCAAGCAAGTATCTGAACCGGGAGGAGAATGGCCTGGCGGGCCGGCCTCAGCCGGTGGCGAAGGGGCAGGGATCCGGCCAGCGCTTTTCGTCCTTCGTGATGGTGCTGCGGAACGATCGCTGGTTCCAGATTTCCTATCGGCAGACCAGTTCCGGCAATATCACGGTCCTGCAGACCGAAATCACCGACATCGTGCGGGAGAACCGGCGCGAGAAGAACCGCCTGATCGACCAGCAGTCCCATCTGCTGCAGGCGGCCTTCGATCACATGTCGCTCGGCGTCTGCACGTTTTCGTCAGGCGGCGAATTGCTGGTACGCAACGAGCGCTTCGGTGAGCTTCTCGGCGTGCCGCTTGCGCTTCTGAAAAAGGGGAGTCCCTTTCAGCGCATCGTCGAACATGTCGAGCGCCACGAGATTCTCGAGCGGGAAGGGCGCCGATCCAGGGTCGCCGGCTGGTTCAAGGCGGTGCGCCGCGGCGAGGCGGTGCAGGAGCGCTTCCGCCGGCGTGACGGCATGAGCCTCGACATCCGCATCCATTCCCTGCCCGATGACGGTTTCATCGTGTCGATCATGGACGTGACGGCAGAGACGCAGGCCTCGGCGCTTCTGGAGCAACGGGTGCAGGAGCGCACGGCCGAATTGACCGAGGCCAATCGCCTGCTGCAGATACACGCCGACGAGCAGACCAAGATCGAGGCGGCGCTTCGGCACGCCAAGGAGGCTGCCGAGGCAGCCCACACATCCAAGACCCGCTTTCTGGCGGCTGCCAGTCATGATCTCCTTCAGCCGATCAACGCCGCCAAACTCTATCTGTCGATGCTGACGGACAAGGTGGGGCAGCCGGGCACGGAGGAGGTGGTCAGGCGCCTGAAGCGATCCTTCACCTCGATCGAATCGCTCCTGCAGGCGCTTCTCGACATTTCGCGCCTCGACAGCTCGGGAGCCGAATTCAACGTCACCTCGTTCAATCTCGGCAATCTGCTGCAGGGCGTGGCCGAGGATCTGGCGCCCCTGGCAACGGAAAGGGGGATCGACCTTCGGATCGTGCCCTCCTCACGCTGGATCAGTAGCGATCAGCGCTACCTGATGCGCTGCGTCCAGAACCTTGTCGTGAACGCCATTCAATATACGGAGCGCGGCCGTGTCCTGGTCGGTTGCCGGCTGACGGGCGATGCCGTGCGAATAGAAGTGTGGGATACCGGCGTCGGAATATCCGAGGAAGACCGGACACGGATATTCAAGGAGTTCACCCGGGCAAGCGGCGCGGCAAAGGGTCCGGGCATGGGACTTGGTCTGTCGATCGTCGAGCGGGCATGCCGGCATCTCGATCACCCCATCCGGCTGGCATCGCGGCCGGGCCAGGGTTCCGTCTTCTCGATCGAAGTGCCGCTGGCCGCGCCCGGCCATGCCAGCGTCAGCGAGGATCCGAGGATGGAGCCGATGCTCGACGGCAGCCTCGATCTGATCGTGATGATCGTCGAGAACGATGCCGACGAGCTGCACGCGATGACTCAGGTTCTGGAAAGCTGGGGAGCCAGCGTTCTGGCAGCGGACTCGACTGCGGATGCGGCGGCGCTGATGCAGGAAATCGGCACGGCTCCCGACATCTTGCTGGTCGATTATCAGCTGGACGAAGAGGACAACGGCATAGAAACCATTCATACGCTGCGCGCGCTCGCAGGAGCCGAAATACCGGCGATCATCATTTCCGCCAACCGGCAGCGGCAATTCCTGCAGCTTTGTAACGAAATGTCCTTCGCCGTGCTCACCAAGCCGGTGCAGCTGGTGCGGCTCAGGGCGCTGATCGACTGGAAGACCCGGGCCCGCGTGGCGTGAGACAAACACAGACAAAGGTATCCGATGACATTGCCGGGGCCGCTGCTAGGCTCGAAACCGGTAAACGGAGCCTCGGAACGGGCCACAATCGGACGGTGGATCTGCGATGCGTATTTTTCTCCTGATCGCTCTATTCCTGCTGGGGCAGGGGCACGGACCCGCGGCTGCTGCGGAGACCTACGAGCTCCTCTTCCATTCGGCGGCGTTGAAAGGGCTCGCCGCGGCGAAGGACGGTTCCGGAGACGAGCAGAGTTCGCTCCTCTACGACAAGGTCGTGTCGGGGGCCGATGCAGGGCAGAGAGCCGGCAGCTTCACGATCGGCCTCAAGGTTGGCGACAACGTCGCGATGACGCTCCATCAGGGCAGCCAGTCCCGGGGGCTCGGCAACTATCCAGCCTCGGTCGGCAATCCGCTGATCATGTATTTTCTCGAAAGCGTGCTTTCCGATCTTGCGGCACAATCCGGCGGCAGTCCCTTCTACATGCGCAACCGCATCAAGGAAGCCCTGCTGCGGGATGCGCAGATCGAGCCGGTATCGCTGCGCTATCACGACCGCGAAATCGCCGCGCGCGAGGTGACGATCCGGCCGTTCGAACACGACAAGGCGCGCGCGCAAATGGGGCGGATCTCGCAGTTGTCGCTCGCCGTCACCGTGTCGGAAGAGATTCCCGGCTGGTATTATGCGCTGGTGGCCACCGTTCCTTCGGCGGCGGGCGGGGCCGAGGCCGGCTATTCCCACGCGATCACCTTGAAAGAAGCTGCGGAGGGCGGCCGGCCATGATGCGCGCCGCCCTGACCGCGCTCGCAATCGCGACGGCGGCACTCCCCGCAAGCGGACAGAGCATGTCTGAGCGCCTCAACGATTACCCCACCGAGGTCCGGGCCGACTATGTGTTCGGATGCATGGCCGCCAACGGCCAGAGCCGGGAAGTCTTGAGCAAATGCGCCTGCTCGATCGATGTGATCGCATCGATCCTGCCCTATGACAAATATGTCCAGGCCGAAACGGTGCTGTCTCTCCAGCAGGGGAGCGGCGAACAGCTGGCCATGTTCAAGTCGGCGGTCGTGCCACGCACCATGGTCGCGGATCTGAGACGCGCCCAGGCGGAGGCGGAGATGCTGTGCTTCTAGAGCACTTCCAGGAAAAGTGTGTAACGGTTTTCCGTCCGGAAGTGCGTGGACAAAAGGGTTAGAGCACTTCCAGGAAAAGTGTGTAACGGTTTTCCGTCCGGAAGTGCGCGACCTCAGGCTAATTCAGCTCGCATTCAGGCGGGCGGCGTCTTCGGCAGGACGCGGTCGAAGACATTGCCGTCCGTATCGACCGCATGGACCGTGAAGTCCGGGGCACCATTGTCGGTATAGCTGAAACGGAACACGGGATTTTCACTGATCGATATCCCGCCGTCGAGCGAGAACAGAAGCTCGTCTCCCTGCTTCACGACCAATTCGGTGATGAATTTCGCACCGACGAAGAGCTGGGTGATCTGGTCGCGCTGGAGACCGGAATAGTTCGGATGGCGGATCATGATCTGCGCCTCGCGGCGGGCTTTCTGTCCGTCCCCCTTGCCGTCGAAGAGCTTCAGCCGCATTTCTCCCATATCCTTCAGCGCCGCGACCGGGTCCTTTGTGGCGGGCGCCGAGCAGCCGCCGGATGCCTTGACGAAGCGGCCATTCATGAAAATGCCCCGCGGCGTTTCAGCGATCGCCCGGACGTTCGAATATTGGTTGACGCGCACGCGGGTTTCGAATTTCAGCGGTGCCATTGCGGGGCCGAAGCGGATTTCGGCGGCCACCGGCGCCGGGTTCTCGTCGATCACCAGCTTGAGGGATTCGATCGGATCCGCCGCGGCGTCCGTCTGCTCGATCGTGACCGGCACCGTCGCGGCGTCGTTGGCGCGGTAGGGCGCGGTGACGGAGAACAGGGTGGCGCCGTCGAGAATGGCCGCTTCGCCGACGACGTCGCCCTTCAAATCGCGCCAGGTCGCGCCGTCTGCTAGCGGGTTGTTCGGCTTCTCCGGCTCGGCAAGTGCAAGGCTTGCCGACAGCATGGCGGGAACAAGCGCGAGAATGAGCTTCATGGTTCAAAGCCCCCTTTTTGGACAGGCTGCGAGTATCATATAGCATAGAACGAGATGCGCGGGAGCAGAAGCGAGCCTTTCGGATATGTTGTCTGACGCGACCGGCGGCCGCAATCTTGGTGATTGCCGGGTTTGGGTAACGCCCACTTTTTCGAGAATGCCGGGGGCTCAAGGTGTTCGAAGCATTCGTGACGATGTGCATCCTTGCTGCAGCAGCACCTGACGCGCCGCCGAGCGAGATCTGCCGGGTGGCACTGCTGCCCGGCTTTGCGGCGGAGACGAAAGCGGGGTGCGAGCATGCGCTGCATTCCGTCACGCGCAAGCCGGGCGACTGGACCGAGAAGCCGCCATTTTGTGCCCCGAGGCCCAGCTCGGCCCTCTCCTTCAGCGAGGCGGCCCCAGGGGTCTTCCTGCATCGCGGCCGGGTGGCGGAGCCGGATGCGGAAAACGGCGGCGACATGTCCAACTTCGGCTTCGTCGTGGGGTCGCGCAGCGTCGCCGTGATCGATTCCGGCGGCGCGCGCAAGCTCGGAGAAGAGATCTATCTGGCGATCCGCGAACGAAGTCGCCTGCCGATCAGTCATCTAATCCTGACGCACATGCATCCGGACCACGTCTTCGGCGCCGAGCCGCTCCGCGAGGCGGGAGCGGCAGTGGTCGGCCAGGCCAATTTGCCGCGTGCGCTCGCCGACCGCGCCGAAAACTATCGCGCAAGCTACGCCCGGCGGATCGGCGAGGCGGCCTTCCTGGGCAGCCGCATAGTCGCACCGGATCGGGCGATAGCGCAGCAGGAGGCGATCGACCTCGGCGGCAGGGTGCTGGAGCTGCGCGCCTGGCCAACGGCGCACACCTCTACCGACCTCACCGTCTTCGACCGGACGTCCGGTATCCTTTTCGCCGGCGATCTGCTGTTCGACAGGCACACGCCGGCCCTCGACGGATCGCTGCGCGGCTGGCTCGCGGCTCTTGCCGAAATGAAGGGGTTGGGCGCGCGGAAGGTCGTGCCGGGCCATGGAGGGCCGCTGCTCGACTGGCCTGAGGCCGCCGCGCCGCTCGAACGCTACCTCCATGTTCTGGAGTCCGATACGAAGAAAGCGCTCGATGACGGCCTGGCGCTCGGGGAAGCAAGCGAGGTCATCGGTCGAAGCGAATCGGACCGATGGCGCCTGTTCGACCTCTTGAACCCGCAAAACGCCACGTCCGCCTATACGGAGATGGAATGGGATCCTTAGAACACTCCCAGGAAAAGTGCGTACGGCCTTCCGTGCGGAAGTGACCAGATTCAAAGCGTGGGGTGAGAAAAGCGGAATCGCTTCTCGGAAGGCACGATGCGCGGATCCGATGCGTTCAGGCGTCAGTCCGGCATATGCTTCAGCAGCATCTGTGCGATGGCATAGGCGCGTTTTTCCAGAAGCACCGGTGTTTCGCAGACATAGGTGAGCGCCTGCGAGCGATCGCGATAAATGCGCTCGTCCCAGTCGATCTGTTCCTCCAGCTTGTCGATACGGTCGAAGTCGGGGCTTTTCTCCCGCGACAGCTTCGCCATCTCGACGCGCGCCCCCTCGATGCGGGACGAGAGCGCGATCTGGCTGCGGGAATAGCGGGCTATTCCCGCGATCAGCCGCTGGCGGGTCGCGGCGATATTGTCGAACACGCCGTAGAAGATGTTGCCGAGCAGTTGACCGTCGACCTGCTTGTTCCGCTCCACGAAGGCCCTGACATGCGCGTCGGCCTCTTCCAGGCTGACCCGGCGAAGCGATAATGCTTCCACGAGATCGTTTGCTTCGGGCGAAAGAGGCGTGCGGGTCACCGGCGCGGGCCACATCAGGCTCGCCGACAGGTTCTCGACCTTGCGCTGGATACAGGGCCAGTCGGGATCGGAAAAATCCATTGCTGCTGCGATGCCGGGGGCTTGCGTCAGGCAAAGCGCCAGACCAATCGCCAGGTTGAGCGGCAAACCGCGCATCCGGCGAAGCGCGTGACAGGCGACTCTCATTCTTGATGTCTCCGTGTTCTCACGGGCGTCAGTATAGGGTGACCGGGGACGAAGCCAAAGGTCGCGTTTTACACACTAAGGTCGCAATTGTCTTTGTGCTTTGGCCCGTCTGTAATCTGTGTACAAGCCCTCATAAGGGGCCCTTACATAACGTAGTACCGGAGGAATCCATGCGCACTCGCGCTGCTCTGGCCGTTCAGGCCGGAAAACCCCTTGTCGTGACCGAAGTCGAGCTCGAAGGCCCTCGGGCCGGCGAGGTGCTGGTCGAGGTGAAGGCGACCGGCATCTGCCATACCGACGATTTCACGCTGTCGGGGGCCGATCCGGAGGGGCTGTTCCCGGCGATCCTCGGTCATGA
>NZ_BDIZ01000014.1:0-118637 GCF_036245905.1 Sinorhizobium sp. KGO-5 | reverse complement strand
CTCGGCGGCGTTCACTCCATGCAACTGGAAAACGCTCTTTGACGTATCCATGCCAATTCGGATAATCTGCTCCACGGACGGTCTCCCTCGATTGATGTCTTAACGACTCACTCTGGCACATTGCGATGCCGTTGGGAGCCGTCCACCCCAACAGTGCTCGTCACAGGGATCCAGCAGCGCCGCGTCTGCGGCGCGGGAAGTGTTCTTTCAGCCCAAGGACTTGGTCTGGCTGGATTCCTGTGACGAGCACAGGAATGAGGGAAATCAAAGAAGCGGCGGCGGCCCGAATCTCCAGCACAGACAGGGGAAAGGAGAGACGGGCCGAGTGTGAGCGGTGTTCGGCCGGCATACCGCCTCTCATAGTGATCTGATGCGCCTGCACTGGCTCGGCCGTCGACTCGGCGATTATTTCTCGGTCCCGTCCGGGGAAACCTGCTGCGACTCGCCGCCGGTGCCGGTCTGTGCCGTGGGATCCCGGTCGGTCGGGACGGGCTGTCCGGTGCCGACGCTGCCTGTCTGCTCCGGCGAGGGCGCCGGTTGGATCTGTTCGGTTTCGGTCAGGCGGTCGTTGTCGGTGCTTTCACCCCAGATTTCGACGGCGCCCCAGGCGAGGAGGGCGAGGAACAGTCCGCCGACGAGGACCCCAAGCACCGGAACGCCCGTGCGACCCTGCTTGGCTTCCTCACCGGTGAAATTCTCTCGATCCGCTCCGTGCGTTGCCGAGGCCGGATCGCCGCGTTCGTCAAGATATTTGGCCATCGCTTTGACTCCACTGGCTATCTACAGCGCCGCGCCTCAAGAGAGGCGAAAGGTCGGTGTAGCACCTTGAATTGCTGCATTTTTCGTCCTTGGACCGGCTAGGATCCGAGGATACATGCAGTAGGGAACGGAGCGGGGGCCGACAATGTTCCGTGATCAGTCGCCGGGCGGCCAGGAGTCGGCGACGCTGCGGCGAACGAGCTTATATGTATGGTCGGGTTGAACCTCATAGGTCTCGAAGACCATGGTGCCCTTATGAAGGAACCGGTTCTGGATCATGGTCCCAGGGGCCGCACGGGTCTTCCGAGAGGAGGCAGTTTCTCCATAGGTGAGGCTTCCCGGAAGCGGCTCCAGGTCGGGAGGGGTCGCGGTGCAGGCTGCAAGCGCAACCACGCAGAGAAGCATGAGGGCTATTTTCTTCATCAATTGTCCTTCGCCTTGCTGTTTGGAGCCGATGGCCGACCGGAAGACGGTTTACGGCAGATCGAAGGGGTGCCGCAATCATTGCGTGCCGGGAAAAGCTTCGGCTCGGTTAAATTTTTCGAACCGCTTGACGGCGCGTTCGCGCTTCAGTCTGGAAAGCCGTCGAATCCAGAAGATACCGTTGAGCTGGTCGATCTCATGCTGCAGGCAGACCGCCATCAATCCCTCGGCTTCTTCCTCGCGGGTCTCGCCGTCCAGCGTTTGAAAGCTGACGCGCACGCGCGCCGGCCGCTCCACTTCTTCCGTGACACCGGGCATCGAGACACTGCCTTCGCTGTGGCGCACCGTCTCGCTCGACTGCCAGACGATTTCCGGGTTGACGAAGCTGCGCGGTCCTATCTGCGGGTCGACTTCGATGGCGGTCAGCCGCTGCAGAATGCCGATGTGGGGCGCGGTGATGCCTATGCCCGGGGCTGCGCGCATGGTGTCGACGAGATCGTCTGATAGCTGGCGGAGAGCGCCATCGAACCGGCTGATCTGCTCGGCTGACGTCGTCAGCAGCGCACTTGGAAAGCGTATGATCGGTCGGACAGCCATGAGAAATGTCTCTGCTCGGGTGAGTGGTCGGGCCGGCGCCCGGTGGGATCGTCACATTCGTTTCATCATTTCCTATGTTTTTGCAACAGCTTGGATAAATGTTCCGAGGCGGATCGCCGATCTCGTCTCGACTGTGGACTGAGGCGGAGCTTTGCGCTAGCAGGGCAGAGGAGCCGTTCCGGCGCGGGCTCGGTCGGCGGTAATCTCTGGAGGGGGCCATGAGCAGCACCGGCGACGACGACCGCGGTTCCGACGAGATCGCTGTCCACGGCGACTCGGACATCTACGCTGAAGACGGCTCGGTACGCTCCGATTTCCTGATGCATGTCGGCGCCGCAATCGCGGATCGCGATATCATTTACCTTCGCCAGCATGTCGCCGGCCTCCATGCGTCGGAACTGGGCGACCTGATCGAGGCGATTCAGCCGGAGCAGCGTATCGCACTGGTTCTGCTGCTTGGCAAGGATTTCGACCTGGCTGCGCTGACCGAGGTCGATGAAGGAATCCGTCTCGACATCGTCGAACATCTGCCGAACGAGCAGATTGCCGAGGCGATCGGAGAGATGGATTCCGATGACGCGGTCTACATTCTCGAGGATCTCGACGAGGAGGATCAGGACGAGATCCTCGCCAAGCTTCCCTTTACCGAGCGCGTCCGCCTGCGCCGCTCGCTCGATTATCCGGAGAGCACCGCCGGGCGGCGCATGCAGACCGAGTTCGTCGCGGTGCCGCCTTTCTGGACCGTCGGCCAGACGATCGATTACATGCGCGAGGACGACGACCTTCCCGAAAGTTTCACGCAGATCTTCGTCATCGATCCGACTTTCAAGCTGCTGGGGGCAGTCGATCTGGACCGGGTGCTGCGCGCTAAGCGCTCGGTAAAGATCGATGCGATCATGCGTGACACAAGCCATTCGGTGCCAGCGGAAATGGACCAGGAGGAGGCGGCGCAACTCTTTGAACAGTATGACCTCCTCTCGGCCGCCGTCGTGGATGAAAACGGCCGGCTCGTCGGCGTGCTGACGATCGACGACGTGGTCGACGTGATCCAGGAAGAGGCGGAAGAGGATTTCCTGCGCCTGAGCGGCGTCGGCGACGAAGAACTGTCGGACTCGGTCGCGGAAGCCGCGCGCTCACGCGTTCCCTGGCTTTTCATCAACTCGATGACGGCTTGCGTTTCTGCCTCGGTCATCGGCCTGTTCGATGCGACGATCCAGCAGATCGTCGCACTTGCGGTCCTGATGCCGATCGTCGCAGGCATGGGCGGCAATGCCGGATCGCAAACCATGACCGTGACGGTGCGTGCGCTCGCAACCCGGGGGCTCGATATTCACAACGCGCCGAGAATCATCCGCCGCGAGGCGGGCGTCGGACTTTTGAACGGCGTGATCTTCGGTTCGTTCATCGGGCTTGTTGCGGGACTTTGGTTCCAGAATCCCGACCTCGGCGGCATCATCGCGACCGCGATGCTGGTCAATATGATGGCCGCCGCGCTCGCCGGCATCCTGATCCCGATTCTGCTCGAAAGATACGGTGCCGACCCGGCGGTCTCTTCCGCCGTCTTCGTGACGACCGTCACCGACATAACCGGCTTCTTCAGCTTTCTCGGCATTGCCACTTGGTGGTTCAGTATCAGCTGAGGTGCGACGCACGCGGGGGCGCCGTGTTTGACTTTTACGTCAAAGTCAACAATAGTTAAGGCGCGTCTTTGATGGAATGGCTGCGTGAACAAATATTATAGCATTACCGAGCTGACCCGGGAATTCGGCATCTCGACCCGGACACTGCGCTTCTATGAGGATGAAGGTCTGATTCATCCGGAGCGTCGTGGCCGCACGCGTCTGTTCCGCCCCGCCGACAGGCACCTAATAAAGGAGATCCTGCGTGGCCGGCGCATTGGCTTTACCATTGCCGAAATTCGCGAGATCATTCAGGTCTACAAGGATCCGCCGGGTGAGATGGGCCAGCTGCAGCTCTTGATCAAGCGCGTCGAGGAGAAGCGCGAGGACTTGCGGCAGAAGCGCAAGGACATCGAAGACACACTTAGCGAACTCGACAATGTCGAAGAGGCCTGCCTCACGCGCCTTGCCGAAATCGGCGTCGGCACCTGACGATCCCTGATTTTCTGCGTATTCGTTTCGTACGCCGATGCAGCCAGTGAAAGGCGGCTCGCATACGCGAGCGCTGGCGTAGGGCACCCAAAAAACTCCCTCATTCCTGTGTGCGTCACAGGAATCCAGCCAGCCCAAAGCCCTGGGCAGACTCTTCCATCTCCGCTCAAATCCAACGGCTCGTGTGCCGGCAATATCGCTCGAACTCGAAACCGAAGCGCGACAGCAGGTGCCGCTCCTCCTTGCGGATCGCGAAAAGCGTGGTCAATCCGACCGCCGCGATTGCCATGATGAAGAACCAGGGGTTGATCGTCGCCAATCCGAGGCCGGTCATCGCCAGCGTGTAGCTGAAATAGATCGGGTTGCGGGTGAAACGAAATGGGCCGCAGGTAACGAGGCAGGTGGCGCACCGGTTCGGAAGTACGGCTGTGTGGCGGTCAAGGAGGGTTTTGACGGCCCAGAGATCGATGGTGATCGCCAGCACGACAAGGCCGTAGCCCACCAGCGAGAGGATCCAGCTGTGCTCGTGCGCCACCGGGATCGGGAAAAGGTGGCCCAGGGCCAGCGCGGTGAGAACGGCCGCGCCATAGAGCAGAGGCGGCCATGGAAACTTCAGCGGCTTGGCACGAAAGGCATTCATGTCCTAGTCCCCCGACTGTGCCTCTCCTGATTGTGCATCCATTGTGCACTGACCCGCGATTCGCGCAATGCGTTCGTCCGTGCTCACGTCGATCTTGCCCAGGTTCAGATCGTCGAACAGGTTCTGTTCCTTCAAGCCGGCGAGTGTGCAACCGCAAAAGGCGCTGCAGGAGATCGCGGAATTTTCATTGCTGCATGCCCGTTCGCAATTCAGCAGATAGACCTGTGCCGGATCCGGCGTCGGGGCGGGAACGGCGAGAGAGAAGAGATAGACTGCCGCGATGAGCAGCGGCTGGTGGATGAGATATATCAGAAGGCTGTGACGGCCGCCAAAGGCGAGAGGCGTCATCCACGGGAGCTTACGGGCCCCGGCGCTTCGGCTGCGCCGGGCGGAAAATAGCGGGTGGAGCAGCTTCGCGGTGCCGAGGCCGAGCAGGAAAGGGGCAACCCACGGAAGCAGAGGAACGTAGTCATTCGAGCGCGGGATCGCTTCCGAGAGGCCGACCCACCAGAGCGCCGGCATGTCGAAAAACGACGAGCGCAGATAGAGGGGAGCCGCGAAGGCCGCGGCGGCTGCAAGAAAGGAAACGGCGGCCGGCAATTTCAGAAAAAGGAGGCCGACGAGGCTTGCCGCGGCAATGGCGTGAAGAATCCCGAAGAAGATGAACGACTGGGGGAAGGCGAACCAGGTCCCGATGCTGATCAGCGCGGCTGCGCCGGCGATCTTCGCGAAACGTATGGCGAAAGCGCGCGGACGGAGTTTCGGGAACTGGCCGAGCACGAGGCTGTAACCGGCAAGAAACAGGAAGCTGCTGGCAATCAAGCGTGCAAACATCCGCCAGCCGCCCGTCCCGGCGGTGCCGGCCGCGACATAGCCGAAGAATTCGAGGTCCCAGACAAAGTGATAGAGGGCCATAGCGACGAGGGCCAGGCCGCGCAGCGCATCCAGGAGGACCATCCGGTTGGTTCCGGTCACCTCCGTGCGCATTTGCACTTCAGGGGTCGTCGTCGCGCTGTGTTCGGACATCGAAGAGTCGCTCTGCTGCTGGAGGTGGTCTACGAGGGCGTCTCATTTCAGTCGCGTCGCGAATATGTTGAAAGGAGGGCCGCCAGTCATTCGATTGCTTACCGCAAACCGCCGACCGGGTGCAATCGCTGCAGCCTATGGCGCATTCTCGATCAGCGCGGCGCGCGCTTCGGAGAAGAACTGCCGGCGCGCGAGGACGAAGATGACGAGGGCGGTAAGCACCATGAACACATAGGGGCTGATGAACCAGCCGAGATAGCCGATCGACAGGAAGATCGCCCGGAGCCCCGCATTGAAGTGCTTGGCCGCAAGTATGTTCATGCGGATCGCACGCTCCGCGGCGCGCTCGGCCGCCTTCTGGTCGCGTTGCATGTCCGCCGTCATCGGTATGCCGCCCATCAGGATCGAGCAATAGTTGAACAGCCGGTATGACCAACCGAACTTGAAGAAGGAATAGCCGAAGAGGCAGGTCAGTCCGCCGACTTTCAGTTCGAAGGCGGTCCGCCCGCTTCGGAATATCTGCGGAAGGTCGCTGAAGATCATCTGCACTTGGTCTGTCGCGCCGAGCAATGCGAAACAACCGCCGAGCGCGAAGATCGTCGTCGAGGCGAAGAAAGCGGTACCGGCCTGCAGCCCGGCGATGATCTGCGTGTCGATCATCTTGAGATCGCGATTGAGCGAATTGCGGATCCAGCGCGCCCTGTGCTCGTTCATCAAACGCGTCAGGCTGACGCGGTCGAAGCCGCGCCCCCCGTCGGAAGCCCAGCTGAAGCCGGCCCAGAGGAGCACGAAGATGACGAGCGCGAGGTAATCTTCAGAGGTCATAGCGGTGTTTTGGCACGGCCATCCGAAAATGCAAGATGGACGCATGTCGGCCTGTCTTAAGATTCACGGCGAAATCGAGGCGACAGCACCGAGCGGGCGCTGCGGGGGTTCCACCGCTTGCACACGGCTTTGTGTCCGCGTCCAAGGCGTCCCGCATCGGTTTGACACTATTTCGCCATATTTCACCATTGCGCGTTAACAGATTCTTCGCTATTGGACGGCCACACGACTTAATGGTTACCGAGCTTCGGTATTCGGAGACATCATGGACAAAACAGTAGAGAAGTCGTGCTGGGGCGTGACGGTTCGCGCCGTGGCGGGTTTCGGGGGCGTTCTCGTTCTCGCCTATCTCTTCGGCGGCTTCTGAAGACAGATTGAAATGTCAGGCGTTGCAGTTCACGGGCTGCAACGCTTTTTTTTGACCGCTCTCGATCGCCGATCACATGCGCTGTTCTTCAGTGGCATGTCGCACCAACAGAATCCGATGTCGGTCGGTCGCCTGACGGGTCGGCATAGGATCGCTTAGGGTTCGATCCTATATTAGGAACGATCGACACCGCCCGAGCAGGAAAACGGTCGGCTTCGGTCCTATCATCGACGCAAATGTGGAGCTCATCGGCTGCAACGTTGCGTCAGGCTCTGGGCAGGCAATTCATGTTTCTTTCCGTCTTCGACGTTTTTAAGATCGGTATCGGTCCATCGAGCTCACACACGATGGGGCCGATGTCGGCCGCCAACAGGTTTCTCGATCTCATCCTGTCGGATGAATGGCCGCGACCGTCTCACGCGGCTGTCGGCGCCATCAAGGTAAGCCTCCATGGATCGCTGGCGCATACAGGCATCGGACATGGAACGGGCAGGGCGGTCATTCTCGGCCTGATGGGCGAGCGGCCGGATCTCGTCGAGCCGGACAGGATGGACGGGATCATCGAGCAGGTGGAGCGTACGGGCCGCATCACCCCGCCGGGCCATCCGGGCTATATATTCCAGCCGAAAACCGATCTGGTCTTCGACAAGAAGACGCCGCTGCCGGGCCATGCCAACGGCATGTCCTTCTCCGCCTTCGACCGGGACGGCCGGCTGCTTCTGAAACGCATCTACTATTCGATCGGCGGCGGCTTCGTGGTGACCGATACGGAACTGGACGCGATGAGGGCCCAGAAGAACAAGCCCGCCGGCGTAAAGGTGCCCTATCCCTTTGCCACGGCTCAGCAGATGCTCGACATGGCCGCGCGCTCCGGGCTGACGATCGCCCAGATGAAGCGCGCGAACGAGGAATACAGCATGTCGAGGGACGAGCTCGACGCCGGGCTCGACCGCATCTGGACGGCGATGAGCAGTTGCATCGACCGTGGCCTCAGCCAGGACGGCATCATGCCGGGCGGTCTGAAGGTGCGCCGCCGCGCCCGGGCGATCCACGACAAGCTGCAGGAGGAATGGCGCTCCAACAAGACCAATCCTCTCCTCGCGAATGATTGGTTGAGCGTCTATGCGATGGCGATCAATGAGGAGAATGCTGCCGGCGGCCGGGTGGTGACTTCGCCGACCAACGGCGCGGCCGGCGTCGTTCCGGCGACGATCCGCTACTATCTGCATTTCCACGACGATGCCGATCAGGAAGGCATCCGGGATTACCTGCTGACCGCAGCGGCGATCGGCGGTATCATCAAGCACAACGCCTCGATTTCCGGCGCGGAGGTGGGCTGTCAGGGCGAAGTCGGATCGGCGTCGGCGATGGCCGCGGCGGGTCTTGCCGCCGTCATGGGCGGAACGCCCGAGCAGATCGAGAATGCGGCCGAGATCGCGCTCGAACACCATCTCGGCATGACCTGCGATCCGGTCGCAGGTCTCGTTCAGGTGCCGTGCATCGAACGCAATGCCCTCGGCGCCGTCAAGGCGGTTACGGCCGCCTCGCTCGCACTCAAGGGTGACGGCAAGCATTTCGTGCCGCTCGACGCCTGTATCGAGACGATGCGCCAGACCGGCGCGGACATGAACGAGAAGTACAAGGAAACATCGACCGGGGGTCTCGCGGTCAACGTGGTCGAGTGCTGAGCGATAAGTCTGAAGCCGATGGGGCTGTGGACGAATATGCCCGGACGGCTTGACCGCAGCCGTCGGCCGGGTGTTCAAGATTTGCCATGGCTTTGCATCTCATCAAACTCTGTGTCGGTGCCGAATCGATCGAGGACCTGCGCGAATGGGTAGCGCGCAGGGCCCTGGCGGCGATCGCAGCCGGGCAGCAGCCGCACTCCTTCCACACGACCCGGATGGTCCCGAAGCGGGCGGAAGAGCTTCTCGCCGGCGGTTCGCTCTATTGGGTGATCAAGGGTTACGTTCAGGCGCGACAGCCGCTGATCGGCATCGAGACCTTCACCGACGGCGAGGGCATCGGCCGCTGCAATCTCCTGCTCGGCCCGGAAGTCATGGAGACGGAAACGCAGCCGCGTCGGGCTTTTCAGGGCTGGCGCTACCTCGAGGAGAAGGAAGCCCCGCGCGATCTTGCCTCGCTCGCCGATGGCGGTGAGATACCGCTCGAATTGCGGCGTGAACTTGCCGAACTCGGGCTGTTATAGCCGGCGGGCGGGAAGAGGCGCTTGCTAACCGCTACGCGCTTCTCCTGGGTGCTTTAAGGCGCGTGAAGATTCGGGATAGGATACCCGCCGCTTGCTTGAACCGATCCCTGTGCTCGTCACAGGGATCCAGCCGACCAAGTCCTTGGGCTGAAAGAACGCCTCTCGCGCCCCAGACGCGGCGCTGCTCTCATCACTGTGACACGCACAGACACGAGGGGGAAGCTGGCCTTCGTTGTTTATTGCAGGCGCATTCTGAGAGGGTGACTACGACCCGGTGCCGCGACATGCAGATGGATGTCGGCCCGAGGCTGGGTCGAACGCCAAGCGCGCGCGCCGTGTGTAAGGAGCATACCCACCAGGTCGCGCGTCTTTGCCTTGGACCGGTTCAGACCGATGTCGGCGATGCGCATGGCCGCCTCATGCAATGGATGCAGCCGGATGCGCGAAGACCTTGCTTTCCGGTCGGAAATCAGGCTGTCGCCGGGGACGTTCTCGTTCATTGCCATGCTGACCTCGTTACGCTGTACTAATCCGAGGAGGACAGCCGGAAAACGTCCGGCTGCCGCTGCAGCGCCGCGCGTCTCAGCCGCGCAAAGGTCGCTGTAGCACTTTGGTTGCCGCATGCTTTGTCCTTGGATCGGATTGGATCAAAGGAAACATGCAGTAGATGGCGTCTCTTACTGCTGGCTCGCCCAGCAAGCGAAGCCCTTCTTCTTCAATGCCCTGCATGCGTTGACGGCCTTGTCCTGGTCGTCGAAGCCGCCGAAGCGTGCGCGGTAGAGCTGAGCTCCGCCATTGCTGAAGGCGACCGTGAAGGGGGTGGCGTTACGCAGTGCCTTGCCGCCCTTTTCCTTGGCATTGTCGAGCAGCGTCATGGCCTGCGTCTTGTCGGGCGTGGCGCCGATCTGGATGACCCAGCCCTGCATGCCGACATTGGCTTCGGTGCGCGCTTCGGCCGCGGCAGGTGCTGTTTCAGCGGTGGCGACCGAATTGGTGATTTGCGTATCGACGTCGCCAGCGGCTTCCGGCTCCTGGGCAAGTCTGGCGCTCTGTGAATCGAGCGTGTTCGGCGCAATCTTGGCTGCAAGCACGGGATTGTCCGATGCCGCTTTCGTCGATGCATAGGCCATTGCGACGCTGCCGGCGCTTTCGCCTGTGTAGCGGAAATCCGGGACCGGGCCGGTATTCGGCAGGTCCATCGCTGCCGACGCGACAGCCGCGGCGGTTGCCGGCCGAACTTCGGCTTCGGCTACCGTCGTCACGGGTTCGGCCGGAACCTCGGCGATCAGATTGCCGCTGCCGCGGCGCGATGCGGAAGGCATGTATTTCGCGACGAGCTTGCGCATCTGCGCATCGCGGGCGCCACCGGACGTGCCGCCCATGACGACTGCCACGATGCTGCGCCCGTCGAACTGGGCCGAGGTCACGAGATTGAAACCGGATGCGCGTGTATAGCCGGTCTTGATGCCGTCTACTCCGCGGACGTTGCCGAGCAACCGGTTGTGGTTGCCGATCGTCTGCTTGCCGAAACGGAAGCTGCGCGTGGAGAAATAGTCGTAATATTGCGGAAAATGCTGCCGGAGCGCGATACCGAGGCGGGCCTGGTCGCGGGCGGTCGTCCGTTGTTCGGAATTGGGCAGGCCATGGGCGTTGCGATAGGTGGTGCGCGTCATGCCGAGCGCGCGGGCCTTGTTGGTCATCATCCGGGCGAAGCGCTGCTCCGAACCGCCCAGGAGCTCGCCAAGCGCCGTTGCCGCGTCATTGGCGGAGCGCGTCACCAGCGACAGGATCGCCTGCTCGACGGTGATCGATCGGCCGGCGCGCACACCGAGCTTCGACGGCGGCTCTGCCGACGCCTTTTTGGAAAAGGGAACAGGGGTGCTTTTGCTGATCCGTCCGGCTTCAAGCGCCTCGAACGTCAGATACAGCGTCATCATCTTCGTCAGCGAAGCCGGGTATCGTAACTGATCAGCGTCTTCGCCGTAAAGAACCTTGCCGGTTTTCGCGTCTACGACGATGCCGGCATACTTGGAATTCGCGAATGCGGGCGCCGAAAAGGTCAGCACGGCGATCAGGCCGGCAAGAAAAATCCGCCCCACAACTTCTGAAAAGACGCCGAACGGGCGTTTCGCGAGATCAAAAAAAACGGATTGAGACACTGTATTGCTCTTCATTCACATATCAGGGGTGCCGTCCGGACGCCGTCTCCGGATACGACCTTTCCCGAGACAGTATCGGGATAGCGTTACCAATCGGTTTATGATGAACGATTGGTTGCCCGCCACCGGTCGTTTTGTTCAGGATCGACACCTTCAGCCCGCACTAGATCATGATGTCTTGGTAGGCTCGGCCGGAAACCCCGTGCGTACTCCCCCATCCCGTTCTAGCCGGCGCATTGGCTGCATCACGACTCTTCGTCAAAATCACGGCACGAGATGTGTGCTGATGTAAGTTTCTATCGAATCTTCGATGGTACGCCACTGCGGCAGCAACCTGCTGGAGAAACGGTAAAGAACGATGAGGTCCTTGCCCATGTGAACGTCGCGCTGGCAATCGGCGCTGGTCGATGCCGCGGGGTTCTCGGGAAGCACGCAGCGCAGCACATAGGCAGGGCGTCCGTCCCTCTCGGCGGTGAAGAAGACTTCGCCGGCATAGCTGGAATCCGGCTTTGCGTCATACCTAGTGAGGCCCTCGGGGCCGGCCTGCGGCGCGTGCTGCAGGACATGGCGGTAGACGGGGGCGAGACGCCCCGACATGTCGCGAGACATCGTACTTTGCGCGACCTGCAGGAAGATCAGATTTTCCGGCCGGCTGACATCGTCGAACAATGGCCGCGTCTCCTCGCTGTAGCCTTCGAGCCCCGGCCAGGTGAGATAGAGATCCACGCGCTCAACGATGCTCGTGTTACGTTGGTTTTCGAAGCGAATGACATTCGCGGGCAGGCGCAAATGGTCCTGGCCGATAAAGATGTCGTAGGTTTCGCGGCTCGCAGTGTGGCCGGCCTGGGCGAGATGTCGACCGAACCAGCGCCCGGAAAAGGAGAGGGCGATCGTCAGCGCAAGGAGGATCACGACGGCTGCGGCAACTGTGTATACGGAGCGGGATGAAAGGAGCGGCAGTAGTTCCGGTTCGGGAATGTGGGGCGGGTTCATGGCTGCGCCGTGGGATACCTGATCAGGGGCGCGTTCTATCCGCTCGAAGGCCAATGGACCTCGCCGCGCGGAACTCGCTCGCGGCCAAGGCTCGTCCAACTTGGTTAATTTTGGGTGAAGCGTGGCGGCCGCCCGGGAAAATCCGCCCGGGCGCGGGCGGGGTGCCGACGGGGGCCGAGCAGAGGCGCAGGCCGTGGCCTGCGCCTGCTCATGTCCTTACTGCGCGCTGACGCTGCCGACGGCGAGAGCGCGACCATCCTGCAGTTTCACCCAGCGGCCTGCATGGTCCGAGGACTGCCGCTTCAGGTAGGTATATTCCGTGTCCGACCAGAGCAGCACCTTGCTGCGCATGTTGTCGAGAACGAAGTCGCCGCGATCGGTGCGCACCGTCAGGACGGCATGACCGTCGCCATTCGGCTGCAGGACGACGGTGATCAGTAGATCGGCGGGGGAGAAGCCGCTTTCGATCAGCTTGCGGCGCTTCAGCAGCACGTAATCCTCGCAGTCCCCGACGGCGTCCGGGTAGGACCAGTTTTCCTCGACACCATGGATCTCCATGTCGGTCATCGGAGCGATCGCCTGATTCACCTCGTAGTTGATTTCGAGGATCTTCTTCCAGCTTTCGCGCGTCAGCTCCGCCGGGCCAGGATCCTTGCCGATGGCCTGGCATTCGGAGGGATTGGCCTTGCAGAACTCGTAATGCCCGATCGGCGGGTTGGTCGCACCGCCGACCGTCATGTTCGCCGGCGCCGCGTAAGCCGCCCCAGTGATGAGGCCGGTGGCAAGGGCTGCGGCAGCGATCGCCATGGTGATGATTGTGCGCATGATTGTCTCCCCGTTGTGGTTCGACATTGGCACAGAGTTTTTTACCGGCGGCGAAGATCAGAAGTAAAAACAAGAACAAACTCGAATAACATAAGAATAAAAATTGAGGAGAACTGTAATAAAATTCGATTCAAACTTTATCGATTTTTATGCCGCTTGTCGGCGCCCACCGGGAGCGACCACGGTAAAAGTCCGCATAAGCCATTGAATATTATGAAAAAAGATGGTCGCAGCGAGCGTGGCAGGGCCGCGTTTGCGCGTCCCGCCAGCCATGCGGCCGGTGACGGTATGACGCATCGGAGCCATCAGGAAGTAGTGCCAGATCGCTGGGAAGAGTAACGCCCGGTTTACCAGAAGCTATTTCTGTTGCCGGCCCGCCGCGGAAGAGTCGATTTGCACTGGCGAGGGCAGAGGCCTGGTCCAGGCGGTCCGCCGAGCAATCGCCGCCTCTGCGGACGTTATTCCGGGGCTACGTCGGGTGCGCTTACAGAAACTCGGTCAGCGCCTCGCGGGACTGTATCCCGGAGAATTCGATGGCGACGCCTTCCTGGAAATGACGGACGATCCTGCCCTTCATATTGCCCAGCCTGACCGCCGATCCTACGGCGGGCCGTGTGTCGATGTCGACCGCCGCGCCGGAGAGCGAGAGGTCGATGATCCGACAACTGTATCTCTCGCCGGTATCGACGGTGAGTTCCGTCAATGTCTTGCGGGGCGCGAGCCGGTCATGGCGCCGGTCTTCCGGCAGACCGAGTTCGTGTTTGTTGGCGATCCAGGTCAGCTGTGCCGCAAGCTTCTCGCGCTTGCGCTCCGTGGCGTTGAGCTGAATCACGAACGTATCGTCCGCGACGCGTGACACGGTGCCTTCGAGGCGACCTACATGGTCGACATAGGCAATGATACGCTCCCCGCCGCGCGGACGCGCGGGGGAGGTTAAGAGAACGTCGCCCGGCGACATCTCCAAGGCGGTACAGTCATACTCCTCGTGACTGGCAAGCATCAGTCGTCCCGAAAGATTGACCGAAACGCGCTGAAACGCACTTTCCTGATGTGGTTTCGGGGCGCTGTTCTGCGCATGCTGGAAGGAGAACATGATCACTCTATGATGGATATAGTTTGCAGGCGAAAGTATAGACCGCACCGATTAACAGAAGGTTCGCTCAGTTTCGTCTTCCACCCTCGAAGACGCGCAGGTGCTGCGTCACGCGGAAGGGGCGATCGCGGGCATCGATGCGGCTGGCGGTCAGACCGGCAGTGGAGCATTCAGACGCGGGGAATGCGGCACACCGGCTGTCGAGGACAAGGTGCTGCAATGGCTTCATGTGCAGCCATATCGGACGGGACAGCGGCGACAGCGCGCCGAGTATGCGGTCGCCCGTACCGTCGGGAGAGGCGAGCGGGGTGAGCAGAACTTCCACGTCCAGCCGATCTCCGGTTGCGGTTGCGCCGGACGCGGTCAGAAGCATCGGCGTGCATCGCTTCACGACCTCAACGGCGATGCCGGCAGCCTCCTCCTGCTGTCCGCCGAGCCACAAGGCGGAGAATTGACGGTGGCGGAGTTCGTCGCCGAACAGGCCGCAGATGTGGGTGCCCGCGAGACGAAAGTGTATTCCGCCGTCCGCCTCCGCCTGGAGGATGAAGATGTTGGGCAGGAGTGAACGAATATCGGCGGGCTGGATTTCGTCACGGCGCGGGAGATCGCGGTCGCCGCGAACTTCGTTCCAGTATTGAAACAGTTCCATTGTCGTTCTGCTGCGCATTTTTGCCCGATCGGTCGTTGTTGCGGCGCAGACCGTCCCGAATCGGGATAGCCGGCGGCCTATTGGGTGTTCCTTGAGTGCATGGAGCGATTTTCGTGCCAGCGCGAAATTAAGGTTAACGGCCGGTTTCGATTGCGCTCGACGCCGGCGGCTGCCATTTCATTCGGCAGCACTTCACGAAGGATTGCCTTCAGCACATCGACTGATACGCGCGGAACGGCGCGTGACGCCGTTCAGTTTTCACTGGACGGCGTTTTTTTGTTTGCTTATCCCTTGCGCGCTGCTGTGGGCGGTTCGCCGCCGTCTGAGCGCAATCGCAGCGACCGAAGGGAAGAGGCAGCGATGGAACGGGATCAGGCGGCAACATCACCGGAAACCGATGTCGAAAGTACCGGCGTCCGCAGTCGCGAGCCCGCCTTCAATCTTCCGCCGGGGCTGACCGGCATCCTTTTGTTCCTGATCGCGGTCCATGTCTTGAGGACCTATGTTCTGCCGGCTGAGATCGACCAGGAACTGATCCTCAACTTTGCCTTTCTGCCGGTGCGCTACACGCTGCCGCTCGGTGAGCAGGGGCTGGTCTGGCTCTGGACCCCGGTGACCTATTCCTTCCTGCACGGCAGTTGGGAGCATCTCATCTTCAATGTCTTCTGGATGGTCGCGTTCGGCGCACCCGTCGTCAGACGGATCGGGATGGCCAGGCTCGCCTTGTTCTGGTGCCTGTCGGCGGCTGCCGCCGTCGGATTGCATATCATCTTCCATTGGGGCGAGATGGCGGTGGTGATCGGGGCTTCGGGAGTCGTTTCAGGCTTGATGGGGGCGGCGGCCCGGTTCGTATTTTCCCCGAGCGGTCGCATCAGCCGCCAGTTTGCCCATCTCAATCGGCGGCTGTCGTTCGTGGAGACGCTCACCAACCGGTCCGTGCTCGTCTTCACCGGGATATGGTTCCTGACCAATTTGCTGGTGGGCTTTGGCATTCTGTCGATCGGAGGGGCGGGAAGCGTGGCCTGGGAGGCGCATATCGGCGGTTTCCTCTTCGGCTTCCTTCTGTTCGCATTCTTCGATCCCCGAAGGCAGGAGAGGTGAGGCACTGCCAGCCGGAAGAAGCTTCCACCGGCGTCGGGCGAGGGTGCGCCAATCGATTGTGTCAACCGCGGAATTTTTCGTGATGACTGATTTCGCCGCAGAGGCGGACGGCTTTCTGCAGAAGCCTTGATTTCCTGAAGTCGCTGGAGCACCATTCATCACGGCCGCCGAATTGCTCGAGGCGACCGCGGAAAAGGCCGGGTGCCGGCGTAGCTTTGTGCTCGAGGAGGCGAAGGGCTGCGCAGGCGCCGGAATGGGTACGGGTTTCCTGCGGCCATTTGCACTGTCATCGCGGTCTTCCTTCCACCGGAGGAAAGTGCAGTGACCGGCACGGACGGAAACTCTTCCCGTCGGCCCGGTTTTGTCGCAACGGGAGATGTGCGCATGTCGGTGAAAGCGATTCTCAACGAAAAAGGCAGCAACGTCGTCACGGTCACGGCGCAGGTGACGGTGCAGCAGGTCGCGACTTTACTGCATGAAAATCATATCGGAGCCGTTGTCGTCGTCGATCCGGAGGAGCATATCGTGGGCATCATGACGGAGCGCGACATCGTCGCCTCGATTGCCAGATATGGTGCCGCCTGCCTCGACAAGCCGGTTTCTTCCGTCATGTGGCAGAACGTCTATTGCTGTCGCGAAGAAATGTCTGTCGACGCGCTGATGGAGATGATGAGTAAATTTCGCGCGCGTCATCTACCCGTGGAGCGGGAAGGCCGGCTGGCCGGCATTATTTCGATTGGAGACGTGGTGAAATATCACATCCGCGCCATCGAGAACGAGGCCGAACAGATCAAGGCCTATATCTCCGGCTAAGGCCTGTTGAGATTCATTTTGAGTTTACGACGGCTGACCGTGCGCCACTCGACTCCTGTGACAAGCACAGGAATGGAGAAATCAAACAAGCGCGCCGGGTGTACGGATCTCAACGGGCCTTGGAACACTTGGGCCGATCCGCAAGTTCTCCCGGCCTTTCAACGAGGCAGCGGTTCCTGCATGCGCCGGATTTCCGAAAGCTTGATCTTGGCTTCCTGATAACCGCGCTCGATCGCTTCGCCGGCGCGGTGGAATTCCGAAAGTCCGATATCGTTCAGCTTCGGGTGGAGCGACAGATCCGGCGGATCGCCAGCCAGCCGGGCGCGCGAAATGCGGTCCTGAATGATGTTGAAGGCCTGGACCATCACACTGGTCATGCCGAGCCGTGCCGAAAAACGGTTTGTCTCCGTCGCCGGCGCGTCCGGCGTTTCCATGCCGGCACTGTGCTTGACGACCGCCGAGCGGCCGTAGACGTCGTAGTTCAGGTTGACGGCGACGACGTGCAATTGCTCATGTGCGCGGCAGACCGAAACGGGAACGGGGTTGACCAGCGCGCCGTCGATGAGCGTCCGGCCATTGGCGTTGACGGGCTCGAAGATGCCAGGCAAGGCGTAGGATGCGCGAATGGCGGTAATCAGGGATCCTTTCTCGATCCAGACCTCGTGGCCGCTGTAGACTTCCGTGGCGACGGCCACGAAGGGCCGGTCGAGATCCTCGATACTGAGGTTCTGCAGATGTTCCTGCATCCGCTTGGTGAGCCGCAGACCGCCAAAGAGGCCACCGCCGCCGATCGCGAAATCGAGCAAGCCGGCAATACGGCGCACGGTAAGCGAGCGGGCGAAAGCCTCCAACTCATCGAGCTTGCCGGCGAGGTAACAGCCGCCGACCAGCGCACCGATCGATGTGCCCGCAATCATTCCGACTTCGATGCCCTCCTCGTCGAGGGCTTTCAGGACACCGATATGGGCCCAACCTCGCGCAGCACCGCCGCCGAGCGCCAGCGCGATCCTGGGTTTCACGGACTGGGAAATGGGTGGTTCTGGAGGAGTGGTCGTGATCGATGACCCGTTCGCGCCGGAAAGATCGGCGATCTGACTGTTACGCGTGAATGTCCAGTTCAGCATCCGGCACCTCCGACACCGCCGAATAGATTAGCTTCCGACACGGCCCTGCAGCCCTACTACCGCATATTCCTGGAACCGAAGCGATTCGGCCATCGAAACATGCCGGTGCCGGCTTCACGTTTGGTCGCTGAAAGTCTGACACCATGATCGAGATATAGCACTGAACCGGCTACAAAGGCGGCCCGCCCGATAAACATTGGATACAGCCTGCAACACATTTTGGTACTCCGCCGTTACCGCGGGAACCACTTACAAGATTAATGATTAGATGCCCGTTTGGTTGCCAAAAGATGAATATATCACCCAGGTGAACCAGGAAAATGCAGATGCTCAGTTGCCGGCGTAAATCTGCGCCGGATCGAAATGCCTGTGGTCGTCGGTGATCGCCACTTTTGCTTCGCCATCGGTGACGCCGACCGTCCGATAGAAGCACGAGCGGCGCCCGGTATGGCAGGTAGCATCGTGGCCAGCCACAGAGACTTTCAACCACACGGCATCCTGGTCGCAATCGGTTCGTATTTCCCGGACGGTCTGCAAATTGCCCGAGCTTTCGCCCTTCTTCCACAGGCGTTCGCGTGAGCGGCTGTAGTAATGCGCGATTCCGGTTTCGAGCGTGAGGGACAGCGCTTCGGCATTCATGTGCGCGACCATCAGCAATTCGCCGTCGCGGGCATCGGTGACGACGACCGTGATCAGACCCTTCTCGTCGAAACGCGGGGTGAAGGCCGGGCCGCTTTCCAGTTCGGCCTTGTCCTGCGGAGGGGATGCAAAAGTGAGCGTCATAGTCCGAGCTCCACTACAGCGCCGCGCGTCTCGGTCAGACGCGCAAGGTCGCTGTAGCACTTGGGGGTTGCTGCATGCTTTTCAACATGCGGTGGCGGAGCTTACTTGAAGCCCCGGAGCATCGTCATGAAACGGACCTGTTCGGCCGGCTCGCTCTTGAACGCACCGGTGAAGGTGGTCGTCAGCGTCGTCGCGCCCTGCTTCTTGATGCCGCGCATCGCCATGCACAGATGCTCGGCCTCGATCATCACCGCCACGCCCCGGGGCATGAGGGTCTCGTCGATGGCCTTGGCGATCTGCGCCGTCATCGCTTCCTGCGTCTGCAGGCGACGGGCGTAGATATCGACGACCCGGGCGATCTTGGAAAGGCCGAGCACGCGGCCGTTCGGCAGATAGGCGATATGAGCCTTGCCGATGATCGGCACCATGTGGTGCTCGCAATGCGAATAGAACGGGATGTCCTTTTCCAGCACGATATCGTCGTAGCCGGAGACTTCCTCGAAGGTTCGCCCGAGCACGTCTTCAGCCACGAGATCGTAGCCGCCGAAAATTTCCCGATACGCCTTGGCGACGCGCGAAGGCGTGTCCTTCAGGCCTTCTCGTGCCGGATCTTCACCTGCCCAGCGCAACAAGACGCGAACGGCTTCTTCGGCTTCCTTCTGCGTCGGACGACCTGTGTCGTCGAGCACAGGAAAATTCTTCACTATGGCGTCCATATGGCCCCTTCAAGCAATACGAAATTGCTGACGTTTTATCTTTTCGGACAACTCGCCATTGGCCATACGCCTAACCCTGCAGGCTTGGGTTCCGTTGGCGGGCTCCGGGGCTTTCGGGTCTCGGCTTAGCAGTGCACTGGACCGTCCGGCACGGTTTCCCAAACAACAGGCGACATTTGATCCCCTTGCGGAACTGTCACCCCAACACGACATAGCATATAGTATGGTGCCACATGGATAAAAGAGCCCGAATGCGCCACGCCTTGCTTTTTTCCCGCCGCCTGGGGAAAATCATGCGCCGAACGCCCGAAACCGCGAAAAATCCACCGGATTCCTAAATGATAGACGACATTTACAACAGCAGAATTCTCGAATTCGCAGGGAATATTCCGCGCCTCGGAATGTTGACCGATGCCGACGCCGAAGCCGCCGCGCATTCCAAGCTTTGCGGCTCGAAGGTGAGGATCTGGCTGAAGATGGACGGCGACGTCGTCATCGACTTCGCCCATGACGTCAAGGCCTGTGCGCTCGGCCAGGCGTCCTCATCCATCATGGCGCGCCATGTCGTGGGTGCCCATGCGGACGAGATCCGGCAGGCCCGCGAGGACATGCTGGCCATGCTGAAGGCCGATGGGGAGGGGCCATCGGATCGTTTCGAAGACATGCGCTTTCTGAAGCCCGTCAAGGACTACAAGGCGCGTCATGCCTCGACAATGCTGACTTTCGATGCCGTCGTCGATGCCATCGGTCAGATCGAGGCGAGGCGCCTCGCCGCGGCCGTCTGAGCCATGTGCCCTCAGCCCCATGCCGATCATGCATTCACCCGTGGCGATGCCGGTGCCGCCGGAGGGCGGAATTGGTCCGGGCCGTTCCGCAAGACGCCGGGGCGCCTCGTCGGCGTCACCCTGATCCGCGCCTATCAACTGACGCTGTCGAGTTTCATCGGCAATTCCTGCCGGCACTTGCCGACCTGTTCGGAGTACGGCTTCGAGGCGATCGCCCGATACGGCCTCTGGGCCGGCGGGTGGCTGACCTTGTTCCGGGTCATCCGCTGCGGCCCGGGCGGAACCCACGGATTCGATCCGGTGCCGGAAAGCCTCGCACCGCGCCAGCGCTGGTACACGCCATGGCGCTACTGGCAATTACGCCGAAAGGACGCATGAGAGCCGTGACCATTCCGATGGAGTACCGGCAGGCCTCTGCGGATTTCGACCGGTTCATCGTCGACGCACGCGATATCGCCGCTCTTCAGACAACCAATCAGGCCTATACCATGGTGCAGGCGGTGCTTTACACTTTCCGCCGTCGCCTCGACATCTCCGGCGCCCTGCTTTTCGCCAAGGCGCTACCGCCGGTCCTTCGAGCGATCTTCATCGCCGACTGGGACCTGGAGGAGCCGACCGTGCCCTTCTGCGAACGCCGGGCGATGACGCGCGAGGTGCAAGCCTTCCGCGGCAATCACAACGTCTCTCCGGAAACGGCGATCGCAGATGTAGCCGCGGCGTTGCGGCGCAATATAGACGAAACGCTGCTCGATCGCGTGCTCGCGCGCCTCCCCGCGGGCGCTGTCGATTTCTGGCGGGCTTGAGGCGAATGAAGGCTTACGTCGCCCTGCTGCACAGCATCGTTCTCGCCGGCGGCCGGCGCGTCGTTATGGACGACTTGAAGGCAATGGCCGAAGCGCTCGGCTACAGGGCGCCGCGCACGCTCGTCGCCACGGGCAATCTTCTGTTCGAGTCGCCAGAAAGGCCGCTCGCGGAATTGGAGGCCGAACTCGAAGGGGCTTTCGAGAAGACCTTCGGCCGTCACGTCGACATCATCCTTCGTTCCGCGGAGGACTGGTCGAGACTTGCGGCAGGCAACCCTTTTCTTGCGGAAAGCGAAAGGGATCCTGCGAGCGTCCACGTGCGGGTGATGCGCTCTCCTCTCGAAACCGACATGCGGGAAAAACTGCTCGGCCATTGCTCCAGGGGCGAGCGCGTGGCCATCGTCGACGGCGATCTCTGGGTCGATTTTGCCGGCAGGGCGAGCGAATCGAAGTTGCTCGGGGCGCTAACGACCAAACGGCTCGGCATCGGGACGGTGCGCAACTGGAACACGGTGAGGCGACTGCGTGGAATGGTTGCCGGTTGAGCGGCCGCCGCGCCTTTACTCCACGGTGAAAAAGCTTTATCAGGCCCGCGAACCGGCCTGGCCGGCAAACCATACCACCCGCATTCGTTGGCGGGACTGGATAGGAGATCATGATGTCGCATTCTGTTTCCCTTACATTTCCTGATGGCTCCATTCGAGAATTCGCCGCCGGCACGACCGGTCGCGATGTCGCGGAATCGATCTCGAAGTCTCTCGCCAAGAAGGCCGTCGCGATCGCCATCAGCGGCGAACTGCGCGATCTCTCGGATGCCGTGACGGAAGGTAGGATCGAGATTGTCACGCGCGACGACAAGCGCGCGCTCGAGCTCATCCGCCACGACGCGGCCCATGTCATGGCGGAAGCCGTGCAGGAGTTGTGGCCGGGAACGCAGGTGACCATCGGTCCGGTCATCGACAACGGCTTCTATTACGACTTCGCCAAGAACGAACCCTTCACGCCGGACGACCTGCCCGTCATTGAGAAGAAGATGCGGGAGATCATCGCCCGCAACAGGCCCTTCACCAAGGAGGTCTGGTCGCGCGAAAAGGCCAAGGAGGTCTTTGCCGCCAAGGGCGAGAATTACAAGGTGGAACTCGTCGACGCCATCCCCGAGGGGCAGGACCTGAAGATCTATTACCAGGGCGACTGGTTCGATCTCTGCCGCGGGCCGCACATGGCCTCGACAGGCCAGATCGGTACGGCGTTCAAGCTGATGAAGGTGGCGGGCGCCTATTGGCGCGGCGACAGCAACAATCCGATGCTGACGCGCATCTACGGCACTGCGTGGCACACGCAGGAGGAGCTGGATCAGTATCTGCACGTGCTCGCCGAAGCCGAGAAGCGCGACCATCGCCGGCTCGGCCGCGAGATGGACCTCTTCCACTTCCAGGAGGAGGGGCCCGGCGTGGTCTTCTGGCATGGAAAGGGCTGGCGGATATTCCAGAGTCTCGTCGCCTATATGCGCCGCCGGCTCGAAGGCGATTACCAGGAGGTCAATGCTCCCCAGGTTCTCGACAAGTCGCTGTGGGAGACCTCCGGTCACTGGGGCTGGTATCGCGACAACATGTTCAAGGTGACTGTCGCCGGCGACGATACGGACGATGACCGCGTCTTCGCGCTGAAGCCGATGAATTGCCCCGGACACATTCAGATCTTCAAGCACGGTCTGAAGTCTTACCGCGAACTTCCTGTTCGGCTGGCGGAATTCGGCGCAGTCCACCGTTATGAACCCTCCGGCGCGCTGCATGGCCTCATGCGCGTCCGCGGCTTCACGCAGGACGATGCGCACATCTTCTGCACCGACGAGCAGATGGCGGCCGAATGCCTGAAGATCAACGACCTGATCCTTTCCGTCTATGAGGACTTCGGCTTCAAGGAGATCGTCGTGAAGCTGTCGACGCGGCCGGAAAAGCGCGTGGGCTCCGATGAGCTTTGGGATCGCGCCGAAGCCGTGATGACGGAAGTCTTGCAGACCATCGAGGCGCAGTCCGAAGGCCGCATCAAGACCGGCATCCTGCCGGGCGAGGGCGCCTTCTACGGCCCGAAGTTCGAGTATACGCTGAAGGACGCGATCGGCCGCGAATGGCAGTGCGGAACAACGCAGGTCGACTTCAACCTGCCGGAGCGTTTCGGCGCCTTTTACATCGACAGCGAATCCGAGAAGCGCCAGCCGGTGATGATCCATCGCGCCATCTGCGGTTCGATGGAGCGTTTTCTCGGCATTCTGCTGGAGAACTATGCCGGCCACATGCCGCTGTGGATATCGCCGCTGCAGGTGGTGGTCGCAACGATCACGTCGGAAGCGGACGATTACGGCCGCGAAGTCGCCGAACGCTTGCGTGATGCGGGGCTGACGGTCGAGACCGATTTCCGCAACGAGAAGATCAACTACAAGGTCCGCGAGCATTCGGTGACGAAGGTTCCGGTGATCGTCGTCTGCGGCAAGCGCGAAGCGGAGGAGCGCTCGGTCAACATCCGTCGCCTGGGTTCTCAGGCGCAGACGCCAATGTCGCTGGACGAGGCGGTCGCTTCGCTTTCCGCCGAAGCCATGGCACCGGACCTAAAGCGCAAGAGCAATTCCAGGAGAGGTGTGTAACGGTTTTCGTGCGCGAGTGCGTAGTTTCAAAACGTTCGAGCGCACGCCCGCAACTGAAACTGTGGGATTCCGTAAGCACCGTTGTGAGGCTCTTGTCGCGCGGCTGCCGCTCATCCGGCGGCCGCCACCTACTGCCATCTTGATGGGTGAAGGTCCCGGCAGGCGGTTGAGGGGTCGGGCGGGGCTACGTCTTCAGTCCTGCGCGTCCGCGGCCTCGTCGGGTTCGCCGCTGCCGTTGAGCAGCACTTCAACATCAGTGTTGACGCCCGCTTTCACGGCGAAGTCGCGCTGGTAGATCTTGTCCTTGTTGCGCGCCACCGCCGTGTAGCTCCCCTCGGCAAGGACGAGGGTCGGGAAGGCGCCGACGCTCTCGCTGACGACGTCGCCGGAGGAGGTGAGAATCGACCAGGCGGTATCCGCAATGGCTTCGCCGCCGGCTTCCGAGACGAGTTTCAGGGTCAGCTTCGCGGCGCGGTGCTGGATCGTCGCTTCGGTCAGCTTGCCGGCTTCGATCTGGATGTCTGCACGGATGACGGCATTTACCGATCCGTAGTTCGACACGACGTGGTAGGTGTCGGCATTGAGCTGAACCACCGTACCGGGCTTCACGTCGGCGACCACGAGGCCGCGCTCGCCATCCTCCCTCACGTCGGAAGAGAAGATCGAAAAGCTGAGTTCGTTCGGCGGGATGCGGACATCGCTGCCGGAGACGGCGTTCAGCATGACGCCCCCGGCATCGAGCACGAGCACCTGTTTGTCGAGCGGGCCGTCTTCGGGCACACGAATCTTGCGGGTCGCGCCGGCCCGGCCAAAAGCGACATTGACGAAATATTCGCCGGGCACGAGATTGAAAGCGGTGGAGCCGCCCTCGGAGGTCGCGAGCAGCGGCAGCTTTCCGTCGCTGCCCGGAATGGGGCTGAAGACGCGCCAGGTAAGGCCCGATTGGACCGGCTTTCCATTATCCGTCAGCAGTGCCTCGAGCTTCACGTCCTTCAGTTGGCCGCCCTGCATCGGATCGGTGATGAGCGGGCTGAAGCCGGTAAGCTTGGGCATCTTGTGCGTGCCGGAGATCGAGGGAAAGCTCTTGAAGGCGTCTGTGGCATCCTCCGCAAGCGCACGTCCCGCACCGGGCCCGGCGAGTGTGATCGCCAGAACGGTTCTCAGGAAAATACGAGGACGGAGACGCATGAGAGCAGTTGACTTCTTGACTGGGTGACTCCACTTGGGACGCCGGTATGGCATTTTCGTGGCTGCCGATCCGGCGGCAAACTAGTGGAATTCGCTCGATATGAAAACCGAAATAAAGCTTGTCGACTATCTTGCCTCCCGCAGGTCCATCCCGGCCTTTCAGATGGGTGAGCCAGGACCCAGCAAGGCGGAAGTCGCGGAGATGCTGAAGCTCGCCTCGCGCGTGCCGGATCATGGCAAATTGGCGCCGTGGCGCTTCATTGTCTATCGGGGCGAGGAGAGGGCGCGCATCAGCGCCGAACTGAAGAAGATGGCGCTTGCCGCCAGGCCGGACATGCCGGAAGAGATGATCAAGGTCGAGGAGGCGCGGCTGACGCGCGCGCCCGTCGTGGTCGCCGTGGTCAGCAAGGCGGCGCCGCATTTCAAGATTCCGGAATGGGAGCAGCAGATGTCGGCTGGTGCCGTCTGCCTCAATCTGCTGATGGCCGCAAATGCGCTCGGTTACGCCTCGAACTGGCTGACCGAGTGGTATGCCTTCGAGGAACGGGCCTATCCGCTGCTCGGCGTGGCGCCGGGCGAGAAGATTGCGGGCTTCATTCACATCGGCACTGCAATGGTGCCGCCGACGGAGCGCCCCAGGCCCGAACTCGAAGAGATCGTCACCTGGGTCGGGGAGGGCGACTGATGTTCTACGATACGGCCGGAAACGGACACGGCCTGCCGCACGATCCCTTCAAGGCGATCGTGTCGCCGAGACCGATCGGCTGGATCGGCACGCGCGCGGCCGATGGGGCGCTGAATCTCGCCCCTTATTCCTTTTTCAACGCCATCAGTGACCGGCCGAAGCTCGTGATGTTCGCCTCGAGCGGCTACAAGGATTCGGTACGCAATATCGAGGCGACCGGGGATTTCACCGCGAGCTTTGCCAGCCGCAACCTGAGCGAGGCGGTCAATCTCACCTCGGTGGCAGCCCCGCATGGTGAAAGCGAGTTCGAGATTGCCGGGTTGACCCCCGTCGACGGAACGCTCGTGAAGGCTCCCTTCGTGGGAGAGGCCTTCGCGGCGCTCGAATGCCGGATGACGGATATCTTTCGTCCCAAGGGCGTCGACGGCGTGGTTTCCGACAGCTATGTCGTCATCGGCGCAGTGGTCGGCATTCACATCCGCGAGGAGGCCATTCGCGACGGGCGGTTCGATATGGCGACCGTGAAGCCGCTCGCCCGGCTCGGCTACATGGACTATTGCGATGGCGGCGACGTCTTCGAAATGATCCGGCCTGTCCGCTAGATCACGATGGTTCAGGTCATCACCTGAGGCCGTCGTCATCGTTCATCCCGTCTTGGCTTCGGGCGCGACGCCTGCAGCGGCAAGAAGATCGATCTGTTGCGGCGAGCGGATGGCAACGCTGGAAAAGCCATTCTCTATGCTGCTTTTCCACAGGCGTCGCACGGCCGCCTCATCATCGGCGTCGACCGGCAGCATGTCGTAGGCCGCGATGCGGGCCTCGTGAGCTCTCAGGACCGCCGCCGCGCGGCCGGCCCGGACGACGGCCGGCACATCGCCGGTTTCGGTGACGCGCCTGCAACCACACGCTTCGGCCAGGGCCGAGGCATCGAATATCAGTGCCGAGAGGCGCGGGGATGCACCCGCCAGCGAATGCGGCGACAGGACGCTTTCCGGCGTCGTCGCGTATTCGGCAAGAATCACCGTTCGGCCCTCGGCCTTGCCGGCCGCCGCCTCGGCGACCCTGAGCAGCACATCGAGCCGCTGAATGTCTGCGGGGCCGCGGCATCCGGGCAGCACGATGCCATCGAAGCCGTTGCAGATCAAAGCGGCAAGCTCGTCTTCGCCGGGATCGCCGCTCGTCCCGATCCGGGCGAGCAACAGGCAGCCTGCATCCTGCCGAGGCAGGTCCGAGAGTGGCCGGCCAGTTTGGCCGCCGGTCATCACGACTGCTTGAACGGCGGTCAGGATCTCCTTCGGAGGCGGCGGGTCGCCGGCCGGCAGATACAGGAGCGGTAGGGTGGTTATCGCGCCGTTAACAGACATGGTGAACCAATCTTAAACCTTTGGCCGCTAGGCTTCGAGCATGGGGCTGCTCGGTGACTAGTGGGGCATAGGTGATCATACAAGCATTTCTTCGCTGGGTGGAAACGGCGAAAACCAGCGAACGTGCCAGTGCTGCCAGTGCGCTTGGTCGCGCCTATGCTGAAGCCGCTGTGAACGGCATCGATCGGCGGGCGGCCGAAATGGCCATGACCTTTCTCCTCGACGATCCTTCGCCCAAGGTGCGTCGATCTCTTGCCGAGGCGCTGGCCGATTGCCCGATTGTACCGCGCTCGATCATCAAGGCGCTTGCGCAGGATCAGCCCGAGATCGCCTACGTCACCATTTCCCGCTCTCCCGTCCTGAACGACGAAGATCTTGTCGACATGACGGCGGACGGCGGCGCGGAGATGCGGGCGATGATCGCCTCCCGTAGCGCCGTCTCATGCGCGGTTGCGGCTGCGATCGCCGAGATTGGCGGCGAGGAAGAGGTGCTCATTCTGTTGGAAAACCCGGGGGCCAGACTTTCTCCGGGCTCGTTGCGGCGAATAGCCGACCGCCTCGGCGATAGCGTGGCCGCCCGTGGCCTGTTGCTCGAGCGTCATGATCTGCCGCGCGACGCGCGCCAGATACTCGCCGAAAAAGTCGGCGCGGCGCTTGCGGCCTCCGACCTGGTACGCGCCGTTGTGGGCGAGGAGCGGGCACAGCGTGTCGTGCGGGAGTCTTGCGATGCGGCAGCGCTGACGCTTTCCTCGGCCTCCGCGAGGGAGGAATTGCAGCGGATGGTTGCCGGTCTCCGCAAAGCCGGCCGCCTGACGCCGGCTCTGCTGTTGACGGCGCTTTGCAGCGGCCGGACGGAGTTTTTTTCCGCGGCGATCGTGGATCTGTCCGGAGTCCCGGAAAAGCGCGTCCGATCGATCCTTTCGGGCGGGCGGTTCCACTCGATCAGGGCTCTCCTCGAAACTGCGGGTCTTGGCCGTGAAGTAAGCGGAATGTTTTCTGAGGCCGTATTGTTCTGCCAATGCGAGGCAGATGCGGATCACGATGGCGTCTCCCCCTCCGTGGCCGCCAGACTTTCGGATCGCCTTCGCCGCCGAAGCCGCGGCGCATATCACGTCGTCGCCGAACTGGCGGAACGGCTGGCTTTTGCCGAGCAGCGGCAGAGGGCGCGCGACTACGCGTCGCAATCCCGCCAGGCCGCGTAAGAGGACTTGATTACCTCAATTGCCGAATCGGCGCGCCACCCACGAATAGCCGTCTTCGACGTAGTGGACCGGTGCGCTGACGATCGCCTTCAGTTTCTCCCGGTCGGGTACCGCGCCACTGATCAATGCCAAAGCGCGCCTCGGCAAGGTTGGTTCTCCGCCTTCCGCCGCTGGGGGTGTGTTTTGCTGCAGGCCCGGCTCGGTCGGAAGCGTTGCATTCATCTCCGGAACCGGCTCGGTTTCCGCCGTCATGCCCGGTCCTGAGCTCTCGCACACGGCCACCACGACCGGGTAGTTCCTGTCGGAGAACCGCGGCAGTTCCTTTTGCGATTCCGCGTCGCACTGCACGATCGACGGCCAGTCGCCGTTCACGGTCGAGATGTAATGGCATTGGGTCACGTTGTCGTCGCAACCGAGAATGGTCATGACGATCAGGGCGGCTTTCATGGTCACTTCTTCCGTTCAGATGATGGCGACTCCCTGTTTATGGCCGTCCGATTCTTTCCAAAGAAGGGCAAAGGCCGGCCGGGCCTGAAACAAATTGTTTCTCCCCGTCACGCGGATTGATTGTGATAGCTGCGAACTTGCGTCGTTTGGCGTATTGGTCCCGGCGTCCTTCGGCGTTAGAGCGTTGGAACCGGGCGCTTCCGGGGCGGGACCGAATGGATGTCCTTTGGAAGCTCACATCCAGCTTACGATCGTGCATGGGGAGAGACTGAAATGACCGCCGTAACCATCGCCGAAGAGTCGCCGCGCCAGCCGGCCGTCATCCGCCTGCTCGAATTGTCCGACGCCTATGCGGCATCGCTCTATCCGGCCGAAAGCAATCATCTGGTCGATCTGTCTCAGTTGGAGCAGCCGGCCGTATCCTTTTTCGTCGCTCGACGTGACGGCGAAATCGTCGGCTGCTGTGGCCTCGTCGAAGCAGGCGACGGTACGGCCGAGATCAAGCGGATGTTCATCGACCCGGAGGCGAGGGGGCTGAAGATTGGCAAGCTGCTCATATCGGCCCTTGAAGCCAAAGCGGCAAAGCTCGGTCTGACGGCGATCCGTCTTGAGACCGGCATCCATCAGCCGGAAGCGATCGGCCTGTACAGGGCATCCGGCTACGTGGAGCGCCCGCCCTTCGGCACCTATCTGCCGGATCCGCTGAGCCTGTTCATGGAAAAACCGGTTCGGCAGGAGCCGTGAGGGCGATCACGCGTTTCAGATATCCAGGTTGTCCGCAAAAACGGCGCGCTCCTGGATGAAACGGAAGCGGGCCTCGGCTTTCGTTCCCATCAGGCTGTCGACGGCATCGCGGGTACCCTCGAAGTCGACATCGTCGATTTCGACCTTGAGGAGCGTCCGCTTGGCCGGGTCCATCGTGGTTTCCTTGAGCTGCGCGGGCAGCATCTCACCGAGGCCTTTGAACCGCCCGAGTTCGACTTTGCCGCGGCCATTGAACTCCGTCCGCATCAGCTCTTCGCGATGCGCGTCGTCGCGGGCATAAAGCGTCTTGGAACCCTGGCTCAGGCGATAGAGCGGCGGCACGGCGAGATAGAGATGGCCGCCGCGAATCAGCTCCGGCATTTCCTGGTAGAAGAAGGTGATCAGAAGAGATGCGATGTGCGCACCGTCGACGTCGGCGTCGGTCATGATGATGATGCGCTCGTAGCGCAGGTCCTCTTCGCGATACTTCGAGCGCGTGCCGCAGCCGAGCGCCTGGACGAGATCGCCGATCTGCTGATTGGCACCGAGCTTCTCCCGGCCGGCGCTGGCGACGTTGAGAATCTTGCCGCGCAGCGGCAGGATCGCCTGGTTGGCGCGGTTGCGCGCCTGTTTGGCCGATCCGCCGGCCGAGTCCCCTTCGACGATGAAGAGTTCGGCACCTTCCGCCGTATTCTGGGCGCAGTCCGCGAGCTTGCCCGGCAGGCGCAGCTTGCGGACCGCCGTCTTGCGGCTGACTTCCTTTTCCTTGCGCCGCCGTACGCGCTCTTCGGCGCGCTCCACCACCCAGTCGAGAAGCTTGGCCGCCTCTGCCGGATTGTCGGCGAGGTAATGGTCGAAAGGATCGCGAAGCGCGTTTTCGACGATCCGCTGCGCCTCCACCGTTGCCAGCTTGTCCTTCGTCTGACCGACGAATTCCGGCTCGCGAATGAAGACCGAGAGCATGCCTGCCGCGGAGATCATGACATCGTCCGTGGTGACGATCGCAGCGCGCTTGTTCTGGGTGAGCTCGGCGTAGTTCTTGAGCCCCTTCGTCAGCGCAATGCGCAGGCCCGCCTCGTGCGTTCCCCCTTCGGGTGTCGGGATGGTGTTGCAGTAGGAATGGATCTGCTGATCGCCGCCATACCAGGTGACCGCCCATTCGAGCGAACCGTGGCCGCCGGACTTTTCCGATTTGCCGGCAAAAATCTCGCGGGTGACGGTGAATTCCTTGCCGAGCGTGGCGGCGAGATAGTCCTTGAGACCGCCGGGAAAATGAAACACGGCCCTGTCCGGGATTTCCGAACCTTCCGGCAGGAGCGCCGGATCGCAGGACCAGCGGATTTCGACGCCGCCGAAGAGATAGGCCTTGGAGCGGGCCATTCGGAAAAGCCGCGCCGGCTCGAAGCGGGCATGCGGTCCGAAGATCTGCGGGTCGGGGTGGAAGCGGACCCTGGTGCCGCGCCGGTTGTGTACGTCACCCAGGTCTTCCAGGCCGCCCTGCGCGATGCCGCGGGAGAAGCGCTGGCGATAGAGCCGGCGGTTGCGTGCAACCTCGACTTCAAGGTCGTCCGACAGTGCGTTGACCACGGAAACGCCGACGCCGTGCAGGCCGCCGGAGGTCTCATAGGCCTTGCCGTCGAATTTGCCGCCGGCATGCAGCACCGTCATCACCACTTCGAGCGTCGACTTGCCGGGAAATTTCGGGTGGTTCTCCACCGGGATGCCGCGGCCGTTGTCGGTCACCGTCAGGTAGCCGTCGGCGTCCAGGCTCACGTCGATGAAGTTGGCGTGTCCCGCGACCGCCTCGTCCATCGAGTTGTCGATGACTTCGGCGAACAGATGATGCAGCGCCTTTTCGTCCGTCCCGCCGATATACATGCCCGGACGGCGCCGGACCGGCTCCAGACCTTCCAGCACCTCGATTGCCGAAGCGTCGTAGTCGCTGCCGTCGCTCGTCTTGGGTGCGGGGCGCGACGCTTCGTTACCGGCGACGGGGGCCGCGGGCTTGCGTGGCGCGGCATCCGCCGGCTTCGGCTGTTGGGGCATAGCGGAAAAAAGGTCGCTGCTGTCGTCCATGAAGCGTTCAGATCGTTCCTGTCTAAGTGTCGGCTAGGCCATAGCAAGACCGCGGCGCGGCCGCCATCCTTTGTCGCGCGAATCACCGGAATTCTGCCAGAGTCTCGCCGGAAGAGCGAACAAAAGGCGAATTTCGATGCCCCGGAGGAAGAAATACCCTTTAATGAGCCAGAATTGCCGCGCCAGTGTTGCTTGGCCGAGGCGCCGGTGGCAAGGCATGCGCCGAACGAGGGAGCCGATCGGGTGTCCATGTCCACAATTCTTTTCTCCATACGGCATCTGATCGGCGTGCTTCTTCTCGCGAGCCTTGCCGTTTCCGCAAGGGCCGAACCCCTTGAGCCCTACAAGGATGCGCTGTTTCGCTATAGCAAGCTGCTTCAGGAGGCGGATGGCGGCGACTTCCGCGTTGTCGACTACCAGGAGCTCCGCGACATCAACGAGCGCGACCAGATCCCCGAGCGGCGGGTGAAGCGCGCTTACGTGTCGCTCGGTGTCAAGAGCGTGCAGGTGAACGAGACGCTCGGTCCGGGCGAGCGGGGGCTTGAAGTCACCCGCGTCGGCCCCGATCGCGGCGCCGCATTCACCGTGATCTTCATCCATGGTCGCGGCGGCGACCGCCGTCTCGGCGTCAATGATTTCTCATTCGGAGGCAATTTCAATCGCCTCAAAAATCTGACTGTCGTCAATGGCGGTACCTATTACGCTCCAAGCGTCAGGTCCTTCGATGCTGCGGGCGTAGCGGATATTTCGGCTCTGATCCGCTTCGCCGCGGAGCGCTCCGGCGGCCGGCCGGTGGTCCTTTCCTGTGCCTCCATGGGAAGCTTCATCTGCTGGGGCATAGCCCGCCAAGAGGCAACCGTCTCGGCCCTTGGCGGCATGATGATCATGGGCGGTCCCGCCGACCCCGACTTTCGCAAAAGTGCGGCCTACGGCGCGCGGCTGCCGATATTCTTCAGCCACGGCAGCCGCGACAACGTCTATCCGGCCGCGTCCCAGATCTCGTTCTATCGCAGCCTCAGATCGAAGGACTATCCTGCCCGTTTCGTCCTGTTCGAAACAGGTTCGCATGGAACGCCGATCAGGATGACGGACTGGCGAGAGGCGCTGAACTGGATTCTCGACCGCTAGATCACGATGTTTTTAGGTCGGGTCGACCTAAAAACATGAACGTGATCGATTCCAAGAAGTTGGAGCGGGATGCGGGCGGAAAACCGCACACACTTTTCCTCACCCCGCTCTAGATTAACGCGATCGGTTGTGGAGTTGACGGCGGCAATGAGGATGGACGATTCCGAGAACGCAGGGCGGTTTGGAAACCGCTCTCAACCGACCGTTTCACCCGATGACTACGAGGACGGCATGAGCTCGGTGGGCCCCATGGCGTTTCTTCCCGTGGGCAATGGCCTGAGCTATGGCGACGTTTGCCGCAATGAACTTGGGACCCTTATCGCAAGCAGGAGGCATAACCGCATCCTGTCTTTCGATCCGGGAAGTGGGACCATTCGCTGTGAGGCCGGCGCTATCCTTGCCGACCTGCTCGCGCGCGCCGTCCCGCACCGCTTTTTTCTTCCCGTGACGCCGGCGACGGGCCTCGTCACCGTCGGCGGTGCCGTCGCCAACGACGTCCACGGCGGCAATCACCATGCGCGTGGCTCCTTCGGCAATCACGTCCGGCGCCTGACCCTGCTCCGTTCGACGGGCGAACGCCTGGTCTGCTCGCCCGAGGAGAATGCAGAGCTCTTCGCTGCGACGATCGGCGGCCTGGGACTGACCGGGCTGATCCTCGACGTCGAGCTTCGGCTGATGAAGGTGCCGTCGCCGCATGTCCAGCGGCACGTGCATCGCTTCGACAGCCTCGATCGATATTTCACGCTGGCCGAACGAGCCGAAGAGGAGCACGAGTATTTCGTAGCCTGGCTCGACCAACTCGCGACGGGACGGCGCATGGGGAGGGGCGTGCTGTTCGCCGCGGATCACGCCGACGGCGCTTGCGAATATCCTGACATCCCGAAGGGGCCGAGGCTCGCCGTGCCTTTTTCTCCGCCCTTCAGTCTGTTCAACAGCGTGACGCTGAAACTGCTGAACGAATACCGCTTTCGCAAGCACGACCGTGGCGAGACCGTGTCGACGGAGACGTGGGCTTCCTACTTTCACCCTCTCGACGCGATCGGCGGGTGGCGCAGGCTCTACGGGCGGCGTGGACTCTGCCAGCATCAAAGCGTCTATCCCGTCGCGACCGCGCCGGAGACCACGGCGCGGTTGCTTGAAACAGCCCGCCGCGCCGGTCATGCGTCCGTAGGGACGAAGCTGCAGCGTTTCGGTGACATAGCCTCCCCTGGGGTTCTCTCCTTTGCGAGGCCGGGCTTCACCCTGACCATGGACTTTGCCGATCAAGGCGAGGCGACGGTCAAGCTGCTCGACGCTCTCGACGAGATTGCCGTTGTGGCCGGCGGTGCGGTCAATCCGTGCCAGGACTTCCGAATGAGCCCGGCCGTTTTCGAAGCATCATTTCCCGCCTGGAAAAGACTGGAGGCACTGCGCGATCCGGCAATGGTCTCGGCCTTCTGGCGGCGCACGGCTTTGGCGCCTGGGCAAACCTAACGCTTCTGCCCCCTTATGTTCATGTCGAATTCCACGACATTGGAATAAATGGGCGTCCCGACGGTCATGCCGTAGGGCGAGCGACGGATGCTGCCGCGGATCGTGAAGGAAATCGACCGCCTGTTCCAGCCGGTAAGCCTCACGTCGAAACGCTCCTTGCGGCTCTTGCCGCGGGCGGTCAGAACGCCCTCGATCGTTGCGGTGTCCGGGCCGGTCTGGCTGACGCCGGTAGAGTGGAAGGTCACGGTCTTGTGGTTGGCCGCATCGAACACTGCGCTGGAGCGCAGGAAGTCCTCGATCCGGCGCTCGGTGGACCTCACGCTCTCCGGAAAAAGCGTGAATTCCACGGAGGATCGCCCGATGTCATGGCCATCGATCCGGAATACGCCCGAGAATTTAGTGAAGCTGCCGGCAATGCCGCCGCTGCCACCCACTTGTCCGACGCTGAACTGAATACTCGAGGAGCTCGCGATACGGTAGTTCCCGGCAGCATTCGCAAGTGCCGGCGCTTTTGCGCCCTCAACCGGCGTCCCTGCGAGGCCAAGGGCGAGAAGCGAAAGCGGCAGGGCCACTGCCATGGACTGCTTGCCTGGGCTGGTCATATGCGTTTCCTCTCGACAACGGTGTCGTCCTTTTCGGAAGTGTCGGCGGTGCTGCCGGTGCGCGGCATCGGCCCGGAGCGAAGCATGCGGATGAGCACCAAGTCGCGCCGCACGAGATGGTGATAGAATGCTGCCGCCGCGTGGATTGCGACCAGGCCAAGCGTCACATAGGCGAGCGTTGCATGGGCGAAGGCCCAGAACGCTTCCGAAGCCCCGGATGTCGGGAGCGGCAGATGCGGAATGACGATCAAGTTGAAATAAAAGCTCGGGATCGCCAGCGTGGAGACCGACACGACCGCCCAGCCGGACAGCGGCACGAGGAGTGCGAGCGCGATGAGCGACAGATGCGTGGCCCGCGCAGCCATGTGCTCCATCGGGCCAAGGGTGGGAGAGGCGGCCGGACTGGTTTCCACGAGCCACCAGAGCATCCGAAAAGCAGCCAGTCCCAGGGCCGTGAAGCCGAACGACTTGTGCCACTGATAAAGGGAGAACTGCAGAGCCGGGTCGATCTCGATGCGCCGCATGACGATGCCGGCGAGGATAAGGCCGAGGATCAGAACGGCGATCGTCCAGTGAAGGGCGATCGTCACCGTTCCGAAACCGTTGTCGCTGTTGCGCAGCATGGCAGACTCCGACGCCCGGTGCGTACGTCTACTTGGCGGTAGAACGTCTCCGCCTTAGACGCCCACGGCTTCGTTTTTATTCGCTTTCGCCGGGACGATTTCCCGTTGGCCCGAGCGCCGGCAACGCTGGACGGGGTGAGAGGATTCGCCGTGCTCCCAGGGTCGGCACCGAATAATCCGGCTGGTGCCTTTTTTTTACGCGAGCGATTTGCTACGCCGCTTGCCGAGACGAAGAGACCTGATCTGGAGGAGACCCCATGACGCCCGATATCCGCCCGCTCGTCGCCGGCAACTGGAAGATGAATGGAACACGCGCGTCTCTCGATCAGATCAAGGCAATGGCCGAGGGCGTCAAAGGCGACCTTTCCGCGAGGGTGGACGCCCTGATCTGCCCGCCGGCCACATTGCTTTACGTTGCGACCGCGCTTTGCGACGACAGCCCTTTGATGATCGGGGCTCAGGACTGCCACCAGAAGCAGTCGGGAGCCCATACCGGCGAAGTCTCGGCTGAAATGGTCGCCGATTGTTTCGGCACTCATGTGATCGTCGGCCATTCCGAACGGCGCACCGATCATGGCGAAGGTGACGCACTGGTGCGTGCCAAGGCCGAGGCCGCGCATGGCGCGGATATCGTCGCGATCGTTTGCGTCGGTGAGACGGAACAGGAGCGCAAGGCCGGCCGGACGCTCGACATCCTGAAGCGCCAGCTCGCCGGGAGCCTCCCGGATCAGGCGACGTCCGAAAACACGGTGATCGCCTACGAACCCGTGTGGGCGATCGGCACCGGCCTGACGCCCACCGTGTCCGACGTCGAGGAGGCGCACGCCTTCATGCGCCGCGAGCTCGTCTCGCGCTTCGGCGCGGAAGGCGGCAAGATGCGCATCCTCTATGGAGGTTCCGTCAAGCCCTCGAATGCGAAGGAACTCATGGGCGTTGCCAATGTCGACGGCGCCCTGATCGGCGGCGCGAGCTTGAAAGCGGATGATTTCCTCGCCATCTACAGGGCCTATGAAGAATTGACTGCCTGATTGCCGCGGGACTTGGAATAGCTGGCGGCTTGGTATAAAGAGGCGCCAAATTTGACGCGGCCCCACGGTGAGGCCGGCGCCGTTCGATTCGCATGCCCCGCAGAGGGCAGGACTGGAAGCTGATGCAGACCATACTACTCGTCATCTATCTCATGGTGGTCGTCGCCCTGATCGGCGTCGTTCTCATTCAGCGTTCCGAAGGCGGCGGTCTCGGGATCGGCGGCGGCTCGGGCTTCATGTCTGCGCGTGGCACGGCCAATGCGCTGACCCGAACGACCGCCATTCTGGCCTTCCTTTTCTTCGCGCTGGCGCTGGCGATGGGCATTCTTTCGCGCTACGAGCCGCAGGCGACCGACATTCTCGACCGTATCCCGGGAACGAGCTCGAGCGGCGGCGTTCTCGATTCGCTCGGTGGCGGTCAGACCGCACCGGCCGGCGGAAACACCGAGACTCCGGCCAACGGCAACGGCGCCAACAACGCCGCCCCAGCAGGTGGTACTGCCGCGCCTCAGGCCCCGGCAGATGCCGCGCCTGCCGCTCCGGCTCCCGCGGCCCCGGCTGCTGGCGCCAACGGCAATACGGGATCGCAAGTTCCGAGCGGTCAGTAAGGCCGCAAATCAGAAGATCTGCCGGCGGATGGCTTCATCCGCCGGTTTTGTTTTGTGTGAAATCCGCCCTTCCGCACGGAAAATTCTGAAAGATGAATTTTTCGGTGGCGGAATCGTTTGTGAAAAGGTATCCGGTGACTCCCATGGCGCGATATGTATTCATCACTGGCGGCGTGGTCTCCTCCCTCGGAAAAGGCATCGCTGCGGCCGCTCTTGGAGCGTTGCTGCAGGCGCGTGGCTACCGTGTGAGGCTGCGCAAGCTCGATCCCTACCTGAACGTCGATCCGGGCACCATGAGCCCCACCCAGCACGGCGAGGTGTTCGTCACCGACGACGGCGCGGAGACGGATCTCGATCTCGGGCACTACGAGCGTTTCACGGGCCGCTCGGCGACCAAGACCGACAACATCACCACAGGGCGGATCTACAAGAACATTATCGACAAGGAGCGGCGTGGCGACTATCTCGGCGCGACGGTCCAGGTGATCCCGCACGTCACAAATGAAATCAAGAACTTCGTCACCGAAGGCAATGAGGACTACGATTTCGTCATCTGCGAAATCGGCGGCACCGTCGGCGATATCGAGGCGATGCCTTTCATGGAGGCGATCCGCCAACTCGGCAACGACCTCCCGCGCGGCACCGCCGTCTATGTCCATTTGACGCTGATGCCCTACATTCCGGCCGCGGGCGAGCTAAAGACGAAGCCGACCCAGCACTCCGTGAAAGAACTGCAGGCGCTCGGCATTCACCCGGATATCCTGCTCGTGCGCGCCGACCGCGAAATTCCGGAAGCGGAACGCCGCAAGCTGTCGCTCTTCTGCAATGTCCGCCAGTCCGCGGTCATCCAGGCGCTCGACGTCGCTTCGATCTATGACGTGCCGATCGCCTATCACAAGGAAGGGCTCGACAACGAAGTGCTTGCTGCCTTCGGCATAGAGCCGGCGCCGAAGCCGCGCATGGAAGCCTGGGAAGACGTGGCGCACCGGATCCGCACCCCGGAAGGCGAGGTGACGATCGCGATCGTCGGAAAATATACCGGCCTGAAGGATGCCTATAAGTCGCTGATCGAGGCGCTCTACCATGGCGGCATTGCCAATCGCGTCAAGGTCAAGCTCGAGTGGATCGAGTCGGAGGTCTTCGAAAAGGAGGACCCGGCGCCCTATCTGGAAAAGGTCCACGGCATTCTCGTTCCGGGCGGCTTCGGCGAACGCGGCTCGGAAGGCAAGATCAATGCGGCGCGCTTCGCCCGCGAGCGTAAGGTGCCCTATTTCGGCATCTGCTTCGGCATGCAGATGGCCGTCGTAGAAGCGGCGCGCAATCTCGCCGGTATCGAAAAGGCGTCCTCGACGGAGTTCGGCCCGACCAAGGAGCCGGTCGTCGGCCTGATGACCGAGTGGGTGAAGGGCAATGAACTCGAGAAGCGGTCCGCCGCGGGCGATCTCGGCGGCACCATGCGCCTCGGCGCCTATCGCGCGGCCTTGAAGCCCGACACCAAGATCGCCGCGATCTATGGGTCGCCCGATATTTCCGAGCGTCATCGCCACCGCTACGAGGTCAATGTAGATTATAAGAGCCGCCTGGAAGCCTGCGGCCTGGTCTTCTCCGGCATGTCCCCGGATGGCGTTCTGCCGGAGACGATCGAGTATCCCGACCATCCCTGGTTCATCGGCGTTCAGTACCATCCGGAACTGAAGTCGCGTCCGCTCGATCCGCACCCGCTCTTTTCGAGCTTCATCGAGGCAGCGCTCGAACAGTCCCGGCTCGTGTAGCCGGATCACCGAACGGGCAATCACTTCTGCGGCCGCCTGCAAGAGGCGGCCGTTCGCATTTCCGGTCACGGTGCCGGGGCCTGCCGCCGCGCTTGCAATCGGCGGTCAAAAGTTGCAAACAGCGGCAAACCGGTCATCAGGGAATCCGCCATGAGCCAATCCAAGCGAACCGCCCGCCCGCTCGATCATCTCGTGCTGCCGGTGGCCGATCTCGCACGGACGAGGCAGCGCCTGGCGGCGCTCGGCTTCACGGTTGCCGATGAGGCGCGCCACCCGTTCGGCACCGCGAATGCCTGCGTCTTCTTCTCGGATAACACCTATCTGGAGCCGCTCGCCGTCGCTTCGCGGGAGGAATGCGAGGCAGCCGCGCTTGAAGGCAACGCCTTCGTGGCGCGTGACCAGGCTTTTCGCTTTCGCCAGGGGGCCGAGGGTCTGTCGGCCGTCGTGCTCGGGACGCCGGACGCTGCCGAAGATCACATCCGGTTCCGCTCCCGCGGCATTTCCGGCGGCGAAATGCTCGAATTCTCACGGCCTATGCGGCTGCCCGACGGGCGCGAAGGGCTCGGTTCCTTCCGGCTTTCCTTTGCAGCGGATCTGCGTTCGCCGGACTTTTTCCTTTTTGCCTGTCAGCGCCTGCGTGCGCTGCCGGTCGACAGCAGCTCGCTTCACCGCCATGGAAACGGCGTGCTCGGCATTGCCGAGGTCGTGCTTTCGGAGCAGAACCCGACGGATTTCCAGTATCTTCTGCAGGAAGCCGTGGACGAGCGCGAGGTCTCGGCCCATTCCTTCGGCATGGACATCCAGACAGGCAGTGCCAAAATCAGCGTCCTGACCCCGGCCGGCGTGCAGGCATTCTTCGGTCGCTCAATCGAGGGTGCAGAGCGCGGCTTGCGGGGTCGCGCCGTGGTCTTCCACGTGAGCGATCTGGAGGCCACGCGGGCGCTGTTTGCGCAGAACGATATCGAATTCGCAGAAATGGGCGGACGCCTCATCGTTCCGGAAGCGCCGGGGCAGGGTGTAATCTTCGCCTTTGGAGGATGATGATGGAAACCAATTCAAGAGTCGTCGTCGGCGAAGGTGCCGGCCAGGTGGTGTTCTCGCAGAAGGAACGGCTGACACTGATCGCCGGACCGTGCCAGATGGAGAGCCGCGAACACGCCTTCATGATTGCGGGGGAGCTCGTCGAACTCTGCAAATCGCTCGGGCTCGGACTCGTTTATAAATCTTCGTTCGACAAGGCGAACCGCACCTCGCTCGCCGGCAAGCGCGGCATCGGGCTCGACAAGGCGATGGAGGTCTTCGCCGACCTCAAGCGGGAGTTCGGTTTTCCGGTCCTGACCGACATCCACACGGAAGAGCAATGCGCTGCCGTGGCCGAGATCGTCGACATCCTGCAGATCCCGGCCTTTCTGTCACGGCAGACGGATCTGCTCGTCGCCGCCGCGAAGACGGGGCGGGCGATCAACGTCAAGAAGGGCCAGTTCCTCGCCCCTTGGGACATGAAGAACGTCCTTGCCAAGTTCACCGAGAGCGGCAACCCGAACGTGCTTCTCTGCGAGCGCGGCGCTTCCTTCGGCTATAATACGCTGGTCTCCGACATGCGCTCGCTGCCGATCATGGCGGCACTCGGCGCTCCGGTGGTCTTCGATGCGACCCATTCCGTGCAGCAGCCGGGCGGTCAGGGAGGCTCCACGGGCGGCCAGCGTGAGTTCGTCGAGACTTTGGCGCGCGCGGCCGTCGCTGTCGGTGTCGCCGGTGTCTTCGTAGAGACCCACGAGGATCCCGACAACGCGCCTTCCGACGGTCCGAACATGGTGCCGCTGAAGGACATGCCGCGGCTGCTTGAAAAGCTGCTGGCCTTCGACGCCGTTGCGAAAGCTTGAGCCCCGGCGTCCCGCTTCGTGAATTTTTCATGAAGCGGGCCGGCGGCCGGATTTTGCGGTCCCGGCGCCATTGTAATTTCGGGGCCGTGAATTAAGACAGGCCGACCATTATCATCGTCCATAAGGGAAGAGATCATGACTGCAATCATCGACATCATCGGCCGAGAGATACTCGACAGCCGCGGCAACCCGACCGTCGAGGTCGATGTCCATCTCGAGGATGGCAGTTTCGGTCGCGCGGCGGTTCCCTCGGGCGCCTCCACCGGTGCGCATGAAGCCGTCGAACTGCGCGATGGCGGCACGCGTTACCTCGGCAAGGGCGTCGAACGCGCCGTCGATGCGGTGAACGGCGAGATATTCGAAGCGATCGGCGGCCTCGACGCTGAAAACCAGATTCAGATCGATCGTACCATGATCGAGCTCGACGGCACGCCGAACAAGTCGCGCCTCGGCGCCAACGCGATTCTCGGCGTTTCGCTCGCCGTCGCCAAGGCCGCCGCGGAAGCCTCCGGCCTGCCGCTCTATCGTTATGTCGGCGGCCCGAATGCGCATCTTCTGCCCGTTCCGATGATGAACATCATCAATGGCGGCGCTCACGCCGACAATCCGATCGACTTCCAGGAATTCATGATCATGCCGGTCGGCGCCGAGACCCTGAAGGACGCCGTCCGCATGGGTTCGGAAGTCTTCCACACGCTGAAGAAGCAGCTTGCCGCGGACGGCCACAACACCAATGTCGGCGACGAAGGCGGCTTCGCGCCGGGCCTCGCTTCCGCGCCGGCAGCCCTGGACTTCATCATGAAGTCGATCGAGAAGGCCGGCTACAAACCGGGCGAGGACATGTATGTCGCTCTCGACTGCGCTTCGACCGAATTCTTCAAGGACGGCAAGTACGTCCTCGAGGGTGAGGGCCGTACGCTGGAGCCGGGCGCCATGGCCGAGTATCTCGCCGAGCTCGCCGGCAAATATCCGATCATCTCGATCGAGGACGGCATGGCTGAAGACGATTGGGACGGCTGGAAATCCTTGACCGACCTCGTCGGCAACAAGTGCCAGCTCGTCGGCGACGACCTGTTCGTCACCAATTCTGCGCGCCTGCGTGACGGCATCAAGATGGGCGTCGCGAACTCCATACTCGTCAAGGTCAACCAGATCGGGTCGCTTTCGGAAACGCTCGACGCGGTCGAGACCGCGCACAAGGCGCGTTACACCGCCGTCATGTCGCACCGCTCCGGCGAGACCGAGGATTCGACGATTGCCGACCTCGCGGTCGCCACCAATTGCGGTCAGATCAAGACCGGCTCGCTCGCACGTTCCGACCGGCTCGCCAAGTACAACCAGCTGATCCGTATCGAAGAGCAGCTCGGCCCGCAGGCGCAATATGCCGGCCGCTCCGTGTTGCGCGGTTGATTGAAAGGCGGGGGCATCTGATCCTCTCGCGGGACGATTGCCCTGGGGCATACGATAAACGGTTTGACCGTCGCATGCCCAAAACTGTCACGGGTTCTCCCCCCTTGTGGGGGGAGACGACAAGCGGCCTGACCAGCCGGTTTCTCTCCGTAGCAACGGCTCCCGCCAGAGGAGCAGCCCTGACGGTTTGACGGGGAGAAGGGAAAAGCGGCGTCGTCACGAGTCTCCTTCGTCCCGCTTGCCGAACGCTCCGTCCTCCGAGTTCTCTTTCCATTCGGAAATTGTTTATGGTCAACCGTCGGTTAATCAATCGACGCTAGTCTTCATCTTCGTACTGCGTATTGGAGCGGGCGCGGGACAATGGTTTGCAGTATCTCCTGCAGCCCGCGCCAACTCAATTCAGGGCATGAGCGATGTGGACACGGCATCACAAGAAGCGGAAACTGGGGCGATTGGTGGTGCCGTTGCTGGCGGTCGCCTTCCTTTCCTATTTCGGCTATCATTCGATCCATGGCGGTTATGGTCTGGAGGCGACGAAGGAGTTTGACCGTCAGATTGCCGAGCGGCAGGCACGGCTGGACGAGCTCACTCAGACGCGAAAAATCCTGGAAAAGGAAGTCGAGCTGATGAGCGACGGTTCGCTCGAGAGAGACATGCTGGATGAGAAGGCTCGCCTCGCGCTCAACATGTCGCGCAGCGATGAGATCGTTATTTTCCACCATTCCGATGATTAACCTGAAATAGGTTAATCTGGAAATCATATTATATATCAATGCGTTGACGCGAATAATAGCCATGCAAATATAGCATTGCTGCCGCGCTTTTCTTTCCCTATGGTAGCCGCCAAAGGCTAACCATTGGGAGGAACGAATGGCTCCGCGAAAATCCGCGTCCGTTTCCAGCCGCAAGACCGCTGCCAAGCCGGCCAAGAAAGATTTTGCCGGCGGCACGATCGCCGAATTCTCCAAGGAAGACGATCTCAAGGCCTACCGCGAAATGCTGTTGATCCGGCGTTTCGAGGAAAAGGCCGGCCAGCTTTACGGCATGGGATTCATCGGTGGTTTCTGTCACCTCTATATCGGTCAGGAAGCCGTCGTCGTCGGGATGCAGCTGGCCCTGAAAGAGGGCGACCAGGTCATCACCGGCTATCGCGACCATGGCCACATGCTCGCCTGCGGCATGAGTGCGCGCGGCGTGATGGCGGAGCTCACCGGTCGCCGTGGCGGCCTTTCCAAGGGGAAGGGCGGCTCGATGCACATGTTCTCCAAGGAGAAGCACTTCTACGGCGGCCACGGCATCGTCGGTGCACAGGTCTCGCTGGGGACCGGCCTCGCTTTCGCCAACAGGTATCGCGGCAACGACAATGTAAGCCTCGCCTATTTCGGCGACGGTGCGGCGAACCAGGGTCAGGTCTATGAGAGCTTCAACATGGCCGCTCTCTGGAAGCTGCCGGTGATCTACATCGTCGAGAACAACCGTTATGCCATGGGTACCTCCGTGTCGCGGGCATCGGCGCAGACCGATTTCTCCCAGCGCGGCGCTTCCTTCGGCATTCCCGGCTATCAGGTCGACGGCATGGATGTCCGCGCCGTCAAGGCCGCTGCCGACGAGGCGGTCGAACATTGCCGTTCCGGCAAGGGCCCGATCATCCTCGAAATGCTGACCTACCGCTATCGCGGCCATTCGATGTCCGATCCGGCGAAGTATCGCTCGAAGGACGAAGTGCAGAAGATGCGTTCGGAGCATGATCCGATCGAGCAGGTGAAGGCCCGTCTGACGGATAAAGGCTGGGCCACCGAGGACGAACTGAAGCAGATCGACAAGGAGGTTCGCGACATCGTGGCGGACAGTGCCGATTTCGCCCAGTCTGATCCGGAGCCGGATGTCTCCGAGCTCTACACCGATATCCTGCTTTGATCCGGGGAGGGACAAATATGCCTGTAGAAATCCTTATGCCTGCCCTTTCCCCGACAATGGAGGAAGGCACGCTCTCCAAGTGGCTGAAGAACGAGGGGGACAAGGTGTCCTCCGGCGACGTCATCGCAGAAATCGAAACCGACAAGGCCACGATGGAAGTGGAAGCGGTTGACGAAGGCACGATCGGCAAGCTGCTGATTGAAGCCGGCACCGAGGGTGTGAAGGTGAACACGCCGATCGCCGTGCTGTTGCAGGATGGCGAAGCCGCAAGCGACATCGATACCATGAAGGCCGAAGCCCCGAAAGCGGAAGCACCGAAGCCGGCCGAGGCGGAAGCGCCGGCTGCTTCCGCGGCGCCCGTCGCGGCGCAGCCCAAGGCGGTTCCTTCCGACCCGGCCATTCCGGCCGGAACCGAAATGGTGACGATGACCGTCCGCGAAGCGCTTCGGGACGCGATGGCCGAAGAGATGCGCGCCAATGAGGACGTCTTCGTCATGGGCGAAGAGGTCGCCGAATACCAGGGCGCCTACAAGGTCACGCAGGGCCTGTTGCAGGAATTCGGCGCGCGCCGCGTGGTCGACACGCCGATCACGGAACATGGCTTTGCCGGCGTCGGCGTCGGCGCGGCCATGACGGGTCTGCGCCCGATCGTCGAGTTCATGACCTTCAACTTCGCCATGCAGGCGATCGACCAGATCATCAACTCGGCCGCCAAGACGCTCTATATGTCCGGCGGCCAGATGGGCGCGCCGATCGTCTTCCGCGGGCCGAGCGGTGCTGCTGCCCGCGTCGCCGCGCAGCACTCCCAATGCTATGCCGCCTGGTACAGCCACATTCCGGGCCTGAAGGTCGTCATGCCCTATACGGCGGCAGACGCGAAGGGGCTGCTCAAGGCAGCCATCCGCGATCCGAACCCGGTGATCTTCCTCGAAAACGAGATCCTTTACGGCCAGTCCTTCGAAGTGCCGAAGCTCGACGATTTCGTGCTGCCGATCGGTAAGGCCCGCATTCATCGTGCCGGCAAGGACGCGACGCTCGTCTCCTTCGGCATCGGCATGACCTATGCGATCAAGGCCGCGGCGGAGCTCGAGGCGCAGGGTATCGACGTCGAGATCATCGACCTTCGCACGATCCGTCCGATGGACCTGCCGACCGTCATCGAATCCGTCAAGAAGACCGGCCGCCTGGTTACCGTCGAGGAAGGCTATCCTCAATCCTCCGTCGGCACCGAGATCGCCACCCGCGTCATGCAGCAGGCCTTCGACTATCTCGATGCGCCGATCCTGACGATCGCCGGCAAGGACGTGCCGATGCCTTATGCGGCCAACCTTGAAAAGCTTGCTCTGCCGAATGTCGCGGAAGTCGTCGATGCGGTGAAAGCCGTCTGCTACAAATAAAGGGGGTCGTTCGATGCCAATCAACATCACCATGCCGGCCCTCTCTCCGACCATGGAAGAAGGCAATCTGGCCAAATGGCTGGTCAAGGAAGGCGACAAGGTCAAGTCCGGCGATGTGATCGCCGAGATCGAGACCGACAAGGCGACGATGGAAGTGGAAGCCGTCGACGAGGGCACGGTCGCCAAGATCGTCGTCCCCGCCGGCACTGAAGGCGTCAAGGTCAATGCGCTGATCGCGGTTCTCGCCGGCGAGGGCGAAGACGTCGCGACTGCCGCCAAGGGCGGCAACGGTGCAGCGGGAGCAGCCTCGGCACCGAAGCCGCAGGAAACAGGCGAAACGGCACCCGCCGCAGCGCCGGCACCCGCCGCAGCGCCGGCACCGCAGGCTGCTGCTCCGGCTTCTCCTGCACCCGCCGCCGACGGCGAAGGCAAGCGGATCTTTTCGTCGCCGCTGGCCCGCCGCATCGCTAAGGAGGCAGGCATCGACCTTTCGGCGATCGCCGGTTCCGGACCGCATGGCCGCGTCGTCAAGAAGGACGTCGAGGCAGCCGTTTCCGGCGGCGCAGCCAAGCCCGCCGCCGCGCCTGCAGCAGCTCCGGCCCCGGCGACGCTCGCAAAGGGCATGTCGGAGGATGCCGTCCTCAAGCTCTTCGAGCCGGGCTCCTACGAACTCGTGCCGCATGACGGCATGCGCAAGACGATCGCCAAACGCCTCGTCGAATCGAAGCAGACGATCCCGCATTTCTATGTTTCGGTCGATTGCGAGCTCGACGCGCTTCTGGCGCTGCGCGCCCAGCTGAACGCCGCAGCACCTGAAAAGGACGGTAAGCCGGTCTACAAGCTTTCCGTGAATGACATGGTGATCAAGGCGCTTGCTCTGGCATTGCGCGACGTTCCGGATGCGAATGTGTCCTGGACCGATCAGAACATGATCAAGCACAAGCACGCGGACGTCGGCGTTGCGGTTTCCATTCCCGGCGGCCTGATCACGCCGATCGTCCGCCAGGCGGAGTTGAAGAGCCTCTCGGCGATCTCCAACGAGATGAAGGATCTCGGCAAGCGCGCCAAGGAGCGCAAGCTGAAGCCTGAAGAATATCAGGGCGGCACCACGGCCGTTTCGAATATGGGCATGATGGGCGTCAAGGACTTCGCCGCCGTCGTCAATCCGCCGCACGCGACGATCCTCGCGGTCGGCGCCGGCGAGGACCGTGTCGTCGTCAAGAACAAGGAGATGGTCATCGCCAATGTGATGACCGTCACGCTTTCGACCGACCATCGCTGCGTCGATGGCGCGCTCGGCGCCGAACTGCTCGCCGCCTTCAAGCGCTACATCGAAAACCCGATGGGCATGCTCGTCTGATGCGATCCGGACCGGCTTCCCAGCCGGTCCTTTCCCCATGAAAAGCGAGTAGGCAGATGAAGACAGTCCTTTGCTACGGTGACAGTCTGACCTGGGGATACGATGCAAGCGGTTCCGGCCGGCATGCGCTGGAGGACCGCTGGCCGAGCGTGCTGCAGAAGGCGCTCGGTTCGAACGTGCATGTCGTCGCCGAAGGGCTGAACGGGCGGACGACCGCCTATGACGACCATCTCGCCGATTGCGACCGGAACGGGGCGCGTGTCCTTCCGACGCTCCTGCACACCCACGCGCCGATCGATCTCATCCTCCTCATGCTCGGCTCGAACGATATGAAGCCGATCATTCACGGCACCGCTTTCGGTGCGGTGAAGGGTATCGAGCGCCTCGTCAATCTGGTGCGCAGGCACGACTGGCCGACGGAAACGGAGGAGGGGCCCGAAATCCTCATCGTCTCGCCGCCGCCGCTCTGCGAGACGGCCAACAGCGCTTTTGCCGCCATGTTCGCGGGTGGGGTCGAGCAATCCGCAATGCTGGCGCCGCTTTATCGCGATCTCGCCGACGAGCTCGACTGCGGCTTCTTCGACGGCGGATCAGTGGCCAGGACGACGCCGATCGACGGTGTCCACCTCGACGCGGAGAACACCCGGGCGGTCGGCAGAGGTTTGGAGCCTGTCGTGCGGATGATGCTCGGGCTTTGACGATGACGGCTGGCGCGACCCTCAGGCCTGCGAAGCGAAGCGAGGCAGCGGAACTTGCGATCCTGATCGACATCGCCTCACACGGCTTTGCCTCATGGCTCTGGTACGGCGGCGTTCTGAGCAAATCCGCGGAATCCGCCTTCGAGCATGGCCGCAACGTGCTGCGTCGGGATACCGGGCCGGGTGCCTGGCGCGATGCGGTGGTGGCCGAAATCGGAGACGAGATCGTCGGCATGTCGGTTTCCTACGGCATCGATGCATCGATTCTCGAGATCGAGCCGAAACATCCCGTGCTTGCGCCCTTGCTTTTCCTGCAGAAGCAGGTGGTCGGCCACTGGTTCGTCGATAGCCTCGGCGTTTACCGCCATCACCGTGGTAAAGGCATTGGCCGCGCTCTGCTCGAGAACGAGATTTCCCGCGCTGGGCAGGGGCCGGTGAGCCTGATCACCGAAAGCCACAATGAAACGGCGCAGGCGCTCTACAGGATGAACGGCTTCGAGGAGGTGGCGCGGTCCGAGGCCGTGCCGCTCTTCGAAGACAGCAGAAAACACGACTGGGTGCTTTTCACCCGCAACGCCGCTTGACCAAAGGTAGGAAAAACATGGCTGAGAATTACGACGTGATCGTTGTCGGTTCGGGTCCGGGCGGATACGTGACCGCCATTCGTTCGGCGCAGCTGGGCTTGAAGACGGCGATCGTCGAGCGGGAGCATTTGGGTGGGATCTGCCTCAACTGGGGCTGCATTCCGACGAAGGCGCTGTTGCGCTCCGCCGAAATTCTCGACCATGCCAACCATGCCAAGAACTACGGGCTGACCCTCGAAGGCAAGATGACCGCCAACGTCAAGGATGTCGTCGCCCGCTCGCGCGGTGTCTCTGCGCGGCTGAACGGCGGCGTCGCCTTCCTGATGAAGAAGAACAAGGTGGACGTGATCTGGGGCGAGGCGAAGCTCACCAAACCCGGCGAGATCGTCGTCGGCGCGCCGTCCAAGCCGGCCGTCCAGCCGCAGAACCCGGTTCCGAAGGGCGTCAAGGGAGAGGGGACCTATACGGCCAAGCACATCATCGTCGCGACCGGCGCGCGCCCGCGAGCGCTCCCCGGCATCGAGCCGGACGGCAAGCTGATCTGGACCTATTTCGAGGCGATGAAGCCGGAGGAGTTCCCGAAGTCGCTGCTCGTCATGGGCTCCGGCGCGATCGGCATCGAATTCGCGAGCTTCTACCGCTCGATGGGCGTCGACGTGACCGTCGTCGAACTGCTGCCGCAGATCATGCCGGTCGAGGATGCGGAAATTTCCGCCTTGGCCCGTAAGCAGCTCGAAAAGCGCGGCCTGAAAATCATCACCGATGCCAAGGTGACGAAGGTCGAGAAGGGCGCGAACGACGTCACGGCGCATGTGGAGACGAAGGACGGCAAGGTCACGCCGATCAAGGCGGACCGTCTGATCTCCGCCGTCGGCGTTCAGGGCAACATCGAGAATCTCGGCCTCGAGGCTCTCGGCGTGAAGACCGACCGCGGCTGCATCGTCACCGATGGCTACGGCAAGACCAATGTCGCGGGCATCTATGCGATCGGCGACGTCGCCGGGCCGCCGATGCTGGCCCACAAAGCCGAGCATGAGGGCGTCATCTGCATCGAGAAGATTGCCGGGGTTCCCGGCGTGCACGCGCTCGACAAGGGCAAGATCCCCGGCTGCACCTATTGCGACCCGCAGGTCGCCTCCGTGGGCCTTACGGAAGCGAAGGCCAAGGAACTCGGCCGCGACATCCGCGTCGGCCGATACAGCTTCGGCGCAAGCGGCAAGGCGATCGCGCTCGGCGAAGACCAGGGCCTGATCAAGACCATCTTCGACAAGAAGACCGGCGAACTCATCGGCGCCCATATGGTAGGCGCCGAAGTGACGGAACTCATCCAGGGCTTCGTCGTCGCCATGAACCTGGAGACGACCGAAGAGGAACTGATGCACACCGTGTTCCCGCACCCGACCCTCTCGGAGATGATGAAGGAAAGCGTGCTCGATGCCTACGGCAGAGTATTGAACGCCTGATGACGCGCGGCCGTCCGGAACTTTCGGCTTTTTCACGCATTGATTGCATGACATCTACAATGCGGGGAGGTTCTCATGAGCTTGAATGGCGTAGGTATCCTGGCGGCGATCATCATCGGCGGGCTTGCCGGCTGGCTGGCGGAAAAATTCATGAACAGCCAGATGGGGCTGTTCGCCAACATCATCCTCGGCATTATCGGCGCCGTGGTGTTGAATTTCATTCTAGCGGCGCTCGGCATGGCTTACAGCGGCTGGATCGCCTATCTCATCATCGGATTCATCGGTGCCTGCCTGTTGATCGCAGCTGGCCGCGCCGTCCGAGGGTAGGGCCATTCACCCATCGCTTGCCGTCAGGCTGCCATGCAAATGGTGGCCTGACTTTTCATGTCCGGCTGTTTATATAAGGCGACAAGGTGCGGGCGGCCTTGTTGCCGCTCGCCCGTCACTATGAAGGAAGACACATGGTAACGGTTTTCGACGCCGTCTCGGATCGGGCGCAGCGTGTTCGTCACCCGGAAAAGGCCCACCGGCCCGACACCGAGGTCCTGCGCAAGCCGGACTGGATCCGTGTGAAGGCACCGACCTCCAAGGGATATCAGGAGACCCGCTCGATCGTGAAGAGCCATAAGCTCGTTACGGTCTGCGAGGAAGCCGGGTGCCCGAACATCGGCGAGTGTTGGGACAAGAAGCACGCGACGTTCATGATCATGGGCGAGATCTGCACGCGTGCCTGTGCCTTCTGCAATGTCGCGACGGGCAAGCCCAATGCCCTCGATCTGGACGAGCCCGCAAATGTCGCCAAGGCGGTGAAGCAGATGGGCCTGAGCCATGTCGTCATCACCTCCGTCGATCGCGACGACCTCGACGATGGCGGCGCCGAGCATTTCGAGAAGGTCATCTTCGCGATCCGGGAAGCCTCGCCGGAAACCACGATCGAAATCCTGACGCCCGATTTCCTGCGCAAGCCCGGCGCGCTGGAGCGTGTCGTGGCCGCCAAGCCGGACGTTTTCAACCACAATCTCGAAACGGTTCCGTCCAACTACCTGACGGTCAGACCGGGCGCGCGCTATTTCCACTCGATCCGGCTTCTGCAGCGCGTGAAGGAACTCGACCCCACCATGTTCACCAAGTCGGGGATCATGGTCGGCCTCGGCGAGGAGCGCAACGAAGTGCTGCAGCTGATGGACGACCTGCGTACCGCCGATGTCGATTTCCTGACGATCGGCCAATATCTGCAGCCGAGCCGCAAGCATCACAAGGTCGAGAAATTCGTCACTCCGGAAGAATTCAAGTCCTACGAGACGGTCGCCTACACCAAGGGCTTCCTGATGGTGTCCTCGAGCCCGCTGACGCGGTCGTCCCACCATGCCGGCGACGACTTCGCCCGGCTGAAGGCGGCGCGCGAGAAGAAGCTGGCGGCTGCGGCGGAGTAGTCCGCCTGCTTCCGCCCCTCATCCGGCCTGCCGGCCACCTTCTCCCCGCAGGCGGGGCGAAGGAGCCTCGTGGCAACACTCCGCGACCACCAGCGAGAAGCCGGGCACAAATGCGCCGCCTCCTTGATCTTCTCGCGCTGCAGCCTTAACTCACAATCCATGCCCCATTTCGAAACCAACCACGTCGTCAAGCACTCGGCCGAGCAGATGTTCGCTCTCGTCGCCGATGTCGAGCGCTATCCGGAGTTCCTGCCCCTTTGCGAAGCGCTGAGCGTACGCTCACGCAAGGAGCGCGACGGCAAGGTGCTGCTGCTTGCCGACATGACCGTGGGCTATAAGGCGATCCGGGAAACATTCACGACGCAGGTGCTTCTCAAAAGGGAAGAGCAGATCATCGACGTCAACTATATCGAGGGTCCGTTCAAGTACCTCGACAATGTCTGGCGTTTCGAGCCCGTGAACGATAACCAATCGATCGTGCATTTCTGCATCGACTATGAATTCAAGAGCCGCCTTCTGGGCGCGCTCATGGGCTCGATGTTCGATCGCGCCTTCCGCATGTTCTCCGAAGCATTCGAAAAGCGGGCGGATGTGATCTACGGGGCGTGAGCCAGTTCTGCGACCAGATCGAGCGCCGTATGCACGGTGGCAAGCCGCACCGCACCTCGGCCGATGTCTCCGTAACGCATCTCCCGGTGAACCGTCGCGCCGTCACGGGCGGCGGCGGCGAGATGAACGAGGCCAACGGGCTTCTCGGCGGAGCCGCCGCCCGGGCCGGCTATGCCCGTAACGGCTATGGCGATATCGGCGGCTGAGTGCGAAACCGCGCCGCGGGCCATTTCGATGGCCGTCTCACGCGAGACGGCTCCATGTGCGGCAAGCGTTGCGGGATTAACGCCAAGCATCTCGACCTTGGCTTCGTTGGAATAGGTGACGAAGCCGCGGTCGACGACGGAGGACGAGCCTGCGATTTCCGTCAAGGCGCCGGCGATCAGGCCGCCGGTGCAAGACTCCGCCGTCGCCAGCTTCAGTCCGAGGGAGGTGAGATCCCGGATTATAGCCCGCGCTTTCTCTTCAGTATCGGTCGTCCACATCGGGCTTGCTCCGTGATGCATAGACGACGGTCGCGGTGGCGATCGCCGCAATTCCTTCGTTCCGCCCGACAAAACCGAGTTTCTCGTTGGTCGTCGCCTTGACCGAACAGCGGTCGAGCGAAATGCCGAGTATCGCTGCAAGGTTTTCTCGCATCTGCTGACGGTGCGGCCCGACCTTGGGCGCCTCGGCGATCAGCGATATGTCGGCATTGGTAATAGTGCCGCCGCGCTCGCGGACGATCTGCGCAGCGTGTTCGAGAAAGATGCGCGAAGCCGCGCCCTTCCATTGCGGGTCGGATGGTGGGAAGTGGTCGCCGATATCGCCGGCACCGCAAGTGGCGAGCAGGGCGTCCGTCAAGGCATGCAGGGCTACGTCCGCGTCGGAATGGCCGGAGAGTTTGCGGTCGTGGGGGATGAAGACACCACAGAGGGTTACCCCGTCGCCGTCCACGAGTTGATGCACGTCATAGCCGTTGCCGGTGCGCACATCGGGAATGGCCATGCGGGTCAGTTTCTCGTCTGCCATCGACAGGTCCCTCCGGAGCGTCAACTTGAAGTTGTCCACGGTTCCTTCCACCAGAAGGACGGGGATGCCGGCCCATTCGGCGATCGAGGCGTCGTCCGTAAAGTCGGACCTGCCGCCTGCCGCCGCTTGCCGGTGAGCGGAGAGGATCGGCTCGAGGCGGAAGCACTGCGGCGTCTGAGCGGCGTAGAGATCGGTTCGCGGAACGGTCTCGGCGACGAGGCCGTCTGGCGTCGTACGCTTCAGCGTGTCGGCGACTGCAATTGCCGGCAAGAGGGCCTGGGCGCCGCCACGAAGCGCCGCACCGCAGCGATCGAGCAGTGCGTGATCGAAAAAGGGTCGCACCGCGTCGTGGATCATCACGTATTCCACGCCTGTCGCGGCGACCGCTTCCAGCCCGGCAAGCACCGAAAGCTGGCGTGTCGCTCCGCCGTGGACCACTGTCAGCTCCGAAGTTACCGCCATCCGGCGGCGGGCCGCCGCGAACAGTTCTTCATCGTCCGGGTGGATCACGACGACGACAGGTCCCGTTCCGGGCCATGTCGCGAAAATGTCAAGCGTATGGGCGATAACGGGGCGATCACCGATCGTGCGGTATTGCTTCGGTCCCTCGGCCGACTGGCCGGCGCGCTCGCCGCGGCCGGCCGCAACGATCACGACGCCGCAGGAGAACTGTTCTTCGCCTTGCATCTTCTGTATGTGGTCCCGCATTCGCCAATATTCGCCGTGATGTACCGCGAAGGTCCTGCCATGGCCAGCCATGCGAGGAATTTTGTCCCGCGCGTCGAAAAGGCTTGGCAAGCAGAAGAACAATGTCTAAAAATAGTGCACGATTTTCATGTGCCTGAAAGATATGCATTTGCCCTCGACGGCTTTTTCACCCTCGCTTCTGATCGGGAATGTCGAAATCCGCAATCGCGTAGCACTCGCGCCGATGTCCGGCGTGACGGATCTGCCCTTTCGTACGCTTGCCTGGCGTTTCGGGGCCGGGTTCGTCGTGACCGAGATGGTGGCGAGCCGCGAACTGGTCGGTAATGCCGCCGAATCCTGGGCGCGGCTGAAGAACTCCGGCATCGATCCTCACATCGTGCAACTCGCCGGGCGTGAGGCGCATTGGATGGCCGAGGCGGCGAGGATCGTCGAGGCCAATGGCGCCGACATCATCGACATCAACATGGGCTGCCCTGCGAAGAAGGTCACCGGCGGCTATTCCGGATCTGCGCTGATGCGCGATCCGGATCACGCGCTTTCGCTGATCGAAGCGACGGTCAACGCAGCCACGGTCCCGGTCACGCTCAAGATGCGCCTCGGCTGGGACGAGAATTCGATCAACGCGCCGCTGATTGCCCGCAGGGCCGAGGAGGCAGGCGTGAAGGCGATCACCATTCATGGACGCACACGCATGCAATTCTACAACGGCAAGGCCGATTGGGATGCGATTCGCGCCGTCCGCGAGGTGGTCTCCGTTCCGCTGATTGCCAATGGCGATGTGGGTTCGGTTGCCGATGCGCACGAGATTCTGCGCCGGTCGGGTGCGGACGCCGTCATGGTCGGTCGATCGTGCCAGGGGCGGCCGTGGCATGCCGGCGTTCTCGCCGGCGCTGCGGCTCACCCGGATGCGTCGGGCGTCGCCTGCATATTTGCGGAGCATTACGAGATGATGCTCGAATTCTACGGCGTGGAGGTCGGGCTGCGGACCGCCCGCAAACACGCGGGCTGGTATCTCGATCGTTTCGCGCCCGAGCTTCCCGCTTCGGAAAAGGCCGCGATTCTGACATCGACCGATACGACTTTCGTGCGCGACAGCGTGGTAGCCGCCATTGCTCGCTCCGGCGATGCGGCGGCGAGGGAGGAGATTGCGGCATGACCGAGAAGGCAACGGCACCGGTGGAAGGCGCCAACGATCTTTCCATGGCCGTGCTGAACGCGATCCAGAATCCGGTCATCCTGGTGGATGAGAATGGCTTCGTCGCCTTTGCGAACTGGGAGGCCGAATCCTTCTTCGGGGCCAGCGCCAACCATCTTGCGCGGCACGATATCAGCGCCTTCATTCCGTTCGGCAGCCCGCTCCTGACGCTGATCGAGCAGGTTCGTGAGCGGCGGGCGGCGGTCAACGAGTACCGGGTGGACCTCAGCTCTCCGCGCCTTGGAGCCGACAAGCTCGTCGACCTTTATGTGGCCCCGGTACTGTCGCAACCCGGATCGGTGGTGATCGTCTTCCAGGAGCGGTCCATGGCGGACAAGATCGACCGCCAGCTCACCCACCGTGCCGCAGCGCGGTCCGTCACCGGCCTTGCTTCGATGCTCGCCCACGAGATCAAGAATCCGCTTTCGGGCATTCGCGGTGCCGCGCAGCTCCTGGAAACCTCCGTCAATGACGAGGATCGCGCCCTGACGAGACTGATCTGCGACGAAACGGACCGCATCGTCTCGCTCGTAGACCGGATGGAGGTCTTCTCGGACGAGCGCCCGGTCGACCGACTGCCGCTCAACATCCATGCGGTGCTCGACCACGTCAAGGCGATCGCCAAGGCCGGATTTGCCCGGAGAATCAAGATCTCGGAACATTACGATCCGTCGCTTCCCCCGGTTTTCGCAAACCGCGACCAGTTGGTTCAGGTCTTCCTGAATCTGATCAAGAATGCGGCCGAGGCGATCGGCGACAGGTCGGACGGCGAGATTCTGCTGACGACGGCCTATCGGCCGGGCATTCGCCTGTCGGTCGCCGGAACGCGCGAAAAGATTTCGCTGCCGCTGGAATTCTGCGTGCATGACAACGGTCCAGGCGTCCCCCCCGATCTGCTGCCGCATCTTTTCGACCCGTTCATCACCACCAAGACGAACGGGTCCGGTCTCGGCCTGGCGCTTGTGGCCAAGATCATCGGCGGCCACGGCGGCATCGTCGAATGCGACAGCCAGCATAGCCGCACGACCTTCCGCGTTCTCATGCCGGCATCCAAGGGGTTGGCGGCCGATGACGAAACTCCGATGACAAAAGGAACCGATGGATGACGGGCGCAACGATCCTCGTCGCGGATGACGACGCTGCCATTCGCACCGTGCTGAACCAGGCGCTCAGCCGTGCCGGATACGATGTGCGCATCACCTCCAATGCTGCAACCCTCTGGCGCTGGATAGCGGCCGGCGACGGCGACCTGGTCGTGACCGATGTCGTCATGCCGGACGAAAACGCCTTCGATCTCCTGCCGCGGATCAAGAAGGCGCGGCCGGATCTGCCGGTTCTCGTGATGAGCGCGCAAAATACCTTCATGACGGCCATCAAGGCTTCGGAGAAGGGCGCTTACGACTATCTGCCGAAGCCCTTCGATCTGACGGAGCTGATCGGCATCATCGGCCGGGCGCTCGCCGAACCCAAGCGGCGGCCCTCGAAGCTCGAGGACGATTCGCAGGACGGGATGCCGCTCGTCGGCCGTTCCGCCGCCATGCAGGAAATCTACCGTGTGCTTGCCCGGCTGATGCAGACCGACCTCACGCTGATGATCACCGGCGAGTCCGGCACCGGCAAGGAACTCGTTGCCCGTGCATTGCACGATTATGGCAAGCGGAGAAACGGCCCCTTTGTCGCCATCAACATGGCGGCGATCCCGCGCGACCTCATCGAGTCGGAGCTGTTCGGTCATGAGAAGGGGGCTTTCACCGGCGCCCAGACGCGCTCTACCGGTCGTTTCGAGCAGGCCGAAGGGGGGACGCTCTTCCTGGACGAAATCGGCGACATGCCGATGGATGCGCAGACGCGTCTCCTGCGCGTGCTGCAGCAGGGCGAATATACGACCGTCGGCGGACGCACGCCGATCCGCTCGGATGTCCGCATCGTCGCCGCCACCAACAAGGACCTGAAGCAATCGATCAATCAGGGCCTTTTCCGCGAGGATCTCTACTATCGCCTGAATGTCGTGCCGCTCCGTCTGCCGCCCCTGAGAGACCGAGCCGAAGACATCCCGGACCTTGTCCGCCATTTCGTCCAGCAGGCCGAAAAGGAAGGGCTGGACGTCAAGCGCTTCGATCAGGAGGCTCTGGAGCTGATGAAGGCGCATCCCTGGCCGGGCAATGTGCGCGAACTCGAGAACCTGGTTCGCCGTCTGACGGCACTTTATCCACAGGATGTCATTACCCGCGAAATCATCGAGAACGAACTGCGCTCGGAGATACCGGACAGCCCGATCGAGAAGGCTTCGGCGCGCTCGGGCTCGCTGTCGATATCGCAGGCGGTCGAGGAGAACATGCGGCAGTATTTCGCGAGCTTTGGCGATGCCTTACCGCCCTCCGGCCTTTACGACCGCGTCCTTGCGGAAATGGAATATCCTCTGATTCTCGCGGCTCTGACGGCGACCCGCGGCAACCAGATCAAGGCGGCCGACCTCCTGGGTCTAAACCGCAATACGCTGCGCAAGAAGATCCGCGAACTCGGGGTCTCGGTGTACCGCAGCTCGCGTAGCGCTTGACTGAGATGCAACACCGTTGCATTTTCGCCACAATGCGTTGCTTGAACCTCGCATAAGCGCCGATTCGCCGGCGCTCGGTCGCAGCCCGTCGATCAGACCGGTGCGGGCGGGGGCTTAGCGTGTCCGAAAGGAGACGCGGCGCTGTAAGGTTCAATGTCTCGGTCCGGGACGCAGGCGTATGCCGGTGTCGTCGGTACGCCGGTTGGGGGTAGCACTTTTCATGGTGGATGGAATGGCCTTGCCATTGGGCACGGAGGACGGAGTCACTGCTGCCCAGGATCGGCGAGCCTCGTTCGCCTTGCCGGGGCTTATGCTCGCCACCGGCGCCCTGATCTGCGCCACCTTGTCGCTGCTCGTTCTTCTCGGCCTGACCCCGATCCGTCCCGAGAGAAACATCGTGATCGCCTGCGCCGGCATCAACGGCCTCTTCGTCGTGGGCCTGATCTATCTCATCGCTCGCGAGATCTTCAGGCTGCTCAGGGCGCGCAGCAAGGGAAGGGCCGCAGCGCGTCTGCACGTGCGCATCGTCGCGCTCTTCTCGATCGTCGCAATCACGCCGGCGATCCTCGTGGCGATCTTCGCCAGCATTACCCTCGATGTCGGCCTCGACCGCTGGTTCTCGCTGCGTACGCAGGCGATCGTCCGTTCCTCCCTGAACGTCGCGCAGGCCTATGTCCTCGAGAATGCCAGCTACCTTCAGGGTCAGACGGTGTCGATGGCCAACGACCTGGAGCGCAATCGCCAGCTCTATAGCCTCGACCGTACCGGCTTCGTCGAGCTGATGACACGGCAGGCGAGGGGGCGCGGCATGCTCGGCGCATTCCTCGTGCGCGCCGACGGCAGCGCCATACTCCAGGCCAATATTTCGACCGATCGTCCGCTGCCGGCGATCCCGCAGGACGCACTGAAAAGCACCATTGCCGGCCAGCCGACGCTTATCCCTCCGGGCGTGACCAATCTGGTGGGGGCGGTCATTCCGCTCGAAAACATTCCCGGCACCTATCTCTACACCGTCAGAAACGTCGATCCGGAAGTCATGCGATCGATGCGGCTGATGGAAGAGAACACTGCGGAATACAAGACGCTCGAGGCCGGGCGTACCTCCCTGCAGATCGCCTTCGGCGTCCTTTACATCGGTTTTGCCCTGATCGTGCTGCTGGCGGCGATCTGGACGGCCATTGCGGTCGCCGACCGCATCGTCCGGCCGATCCGGCAGCTGATCGGCGCGGCCGACAGCGTCGCCTCCGGCAATCTCGACGTCGTCGTTCCCGTGCGCGCCGTCGACGGCGACGTCGGCAACCTGTCGCGCACGTTCAACAAGATGGTGAGCGAAATTCGGACCCAGCAGGATCAGATTCTGGTGGCGAAGGACGAGGTCGACCAACGCCGCCGCTTTATCGAGGCAGTGCTCTCCGGCGTGACGGCAGCGGTCATCGGCGTCGGCAGGGATCGACGGATCACCATCTTCAATCCGTCTTCGGAGGGGATGCTGAAAAAGGCGGCGCCGGAGCTCATCGGCGCGAATCTGAGCGACGTGGCCCCGGAAATCGAAGCGGTTCTGGTTGAGGCCGAGAGCCGCTACCGCAACGATTACCGCAAGCAGATCAACATCATGCGCGGCGGCACCGAGCGCACGATGAATGTTCAGGTGACGCGGGAGGAGGGCGACGAATCGCATGGCTCCTATGTCATCACCGTCGACGACATCACGGATCTGGTAATCGCGCAGCGCTCCACCGCCTGGGCGGACGTCGCTCGCCGCATTGCGCACGAGATCAAGAACCCGCTGACGCCGATCCAGCTCTCGGCCGAGAGGCTGAAACGCCGCTACGGCAGGCAGATCGATCAGGAGGATCGTGCGGTCTTCGACCAGTGCACCGAAACGATCGTGCGCCAGGTCGAGGACATCGGCCGGATGGTCGACGAATTCTCCGCCTTTGCGCGCATGCCGAAGCCGACGAAGGAGAAGTCCGACCTGCGGGCGATCCTGAAGGACGCCGTATTCCTGCGCGAGATGGGCAACAGCCACATCAACTTCGTCCGCGATTTCGGCGACGAACCGCTCGAGGGGCAGTTCGATGGCCGCATGCTGGGTCAGGCATTCGGCAATCTCGTCAAGAACGCGGTGGAGGCGATCGAAGCCGTGCCCGCGGGAACGTCGCGAGGCGCGCCGACGGTCCTCATCCGATCCCGTCGCGATGATACCACCGGCCGGTTCGTGGTCGACGTCATCGACAACGGCAAGGGGCTTCCGACCGAGAACCGGCACCGAATTCTGGAGCCGTACATGACGATGCGGGATAAGGGCACCGGTCTCGGCCTCGCTATCGTCAAGAAGATCATCGAGGACCACGGCGGGCAACTGGAACTGCACGACGCACCGCCGGACTTCGACGGCGGCGCCGGGGCGATGATCCGGGTGGTTCTGCCGCCTGCCGGCGAGACCGGGGGCGAAGATAATTTAAAGGATAAGGGTAATACCAATGGCGGCTGATATTCTGGTTGTGGATGACGAGGAGGATATTCGCGAGATCGTCTCGGGAATCCTGTCGGACGAGGGCCATGAAACGCGGACCGCTTTCGACAGCGAGAGCGCGCTCGCGGCCATCAACGACCGTGTGCCGCGCCTGATCTTCCTGGACATCTGGATGCAGGGAAGCAAGCTCGACGGTTTGGCACTGCTCGACGAGATCAAGAACCGCCACCCCGACTTGCCGGTGGTGATGATCTCGGGTCACGGCAACATCGAAACCGCCGTCTCCGCGATCAAGCGCGGAGCCTATGATTTCATCGAGAAGCCGTTCAAGGCCGACCGGCTGATCCTGATCGCCGAGAGGGCGCTCGAGAATTCCAAGCTCAAGCGCGAAGTCTCCGAGCTGAAAAGGAAGTCGGGCGATCCGGTGGAGCTGATCGGAACCTCGGTTGCCGTGTCGCAGCTGCGCCAAATGATCGAGAAAGTGGCACCGACCAACAGCCGCATCATGATCCAGGGACCGTCCGGCTCCGGCAAGGAACTGGTCGCGCGGATGATCCATCGTAAGTCCGCGCGTGCCAACGGTCCTTTCGTGGCTCTCAATGCGGCTGCGATCACGCCCGACAGAATGGAGATCGCGCTTTTCGGTACCGAAGGAACTGCGGGGCAGCCGCGCCGCACCGGTGCACTCGAGGAGGCCCATGGGGGCATCCTCTACCTGGACGAGGTCGGCGAAATGCCGCGCGAAACGCAGAACAAGATCCTGCGCGTCCTCGTCGATCAGCAGTTCGAGAGGGTCGGCGGCTCCAAGCGCGTCAAGGTCGATGTCCGCATCATCTCCTCGACCGCCTACAATCTCGAGAACATGATCACCGAGGGCCTTTTCCGCGAGGACCTGTATCACCGGCTTGCCGTCATTCCGGTGCGCGTTCCCGCCCTTGCGGAGCGGCGCGAGGACATCCCTTTCCTGGTCGACATGTTCATGCGACAGGTAAGTGAACAGGCCGGCATCCGCCCCCGCAAGATAGGCGAGGATGCGCTGGCCGTGCTGCAGGCGCATGATTGGCCCGGCAATATCCGCCAGTTGCGCAACAACATCGAGCGCCTGATGATCCTTGCGCGCAGCGACGGTCCCGATACGCCGATCACCGCCGACATGCTGCCGAACGAGGTGGGGGACACCCTGCCGAAGATTTCGGCGCAAAGCGATCAGCACATCATGACCTTGCCGCTGCGGGAGGCTCGCGAGATGTTCGAACGCGATTATCTGATCGCCCAGATCAACCGCTTCGGCGGAAATATCTCGCGCACTGCGGAATTCGTGGGAATGGAGCGCTCCGCCCTTCATCGCAAGCTGAAGTCGTTGGGCGTGTAATTGAAAACGGAAGGGGCGTATTTCGCCCCATCTCGAGCATTTCAATGTTTCATGGAGACACTGAAACGCTCCAACCCTTTGATCCAACGACTTCCGGCCGGAAAACCGTTACACACTTTTGCTGGAAGTGCTCTAGAGCCATCTGCAGATCCGTCCCAGACGTAAGGAATAGCAATGAAGGTGATCATATGCGGGGCAGGGCAGGTCGGCTACGGCATCGCCGAGCGGCTGTCGCGCGAGAATAACGACGTTTCGGTGATCGATACGTCGGCCGCGCTGATTGCCTACATAACCGAGACGCTGGACGTGCGCGGTTACGTCGGCCACGGGGCGCATCCGGATGTACTGGCGAAGGCGGGCGCCGATCAGGCCGACATGCTCATCGCGGTAACGCTGTACGATGAGGTCAACATCGTCGCCTGCGAAGTAGCGCATGCGATTTTCAACGTACCGACCAAGGTCGCCCGCATCCGCGCGCAGAGCTATCTGGCGCCCGAATATTCCGACCTCTTTTCGCGCGAGAACGTCCCGATCGACGTGACGATCTCTCCGGAAATCGAGGTAGGGCGGCTTGTGCTTCGGCGTATTTCCTTTCCCGGTGCCACCGACGTGGTGCGCTTCGCGGATGATCGGATCGCGATGGTTGCGATCGAATGTATGGAAGACTGCCCGGTCGTCGACACGCCTCTGCAGCAATTGAGCGAGCTCTTTCCCGATCTGCACGCGACCGTCACCGGTATCTTCCGGGATGGCAAGCTGATAGTTCCGCATTCCTCCGACCAGTTGAAGACCGGCGATCTCGCCTATGTGGTCTGCGACCGCGACCATGCCCGCCGCACGCTGGCGCTCTTCGGCCATGAAGAACAGGAGGCGCGGCGGATCATCATCCTCGGCGCCGGCAATATCGGCTATTTCGTCGCCCGAACGATCGAGGAACAGCAGCCGCGCATGCGGGTGAAACTCGTCGAAAACGACCGTGACCGCGCCGTGCTCGTCGCCGACAAGCTCAACAGCACGGTGGTCCTCCACGGCTCGGCCATGGACCAGCGGATCCTGGCGCAAGCGGATGTCCAGGAGGCGGATCTCGTCGTCGCGCTGACGAATAACGATCAGATCAACATCCTCGGAAGCATGCTTGCCAGGAGGCTGGGAGCGAAGTCGACCCTCGTGCTGATCAACGAACCCGCCTATCAGGACTTCGCCGGCGCTGCCGGTGTCGATGCCTATATCAATCCGCGCGCCGTCACCATCTCGCGTGTGCTGCAGCACGTGCGAAAAGGCCGCATCCGGTCGGTCTATGCAGTGCAGAACGGCATGGCAGAGGTGATCGAGGCCGAGGCGCTCGAAACCTCTCCGCTGGTCGGCAAGGCGCTGCGCGAGCTCGAATTGCCGGAGGGCATCCGCATTGGCGCGCTCTATCGCGACAAGGCCTATGTGCGCCCGGACGGCAACACGCGGATCAAGGCGAAGGACCGCGTGGTCCTCCTCGCGGCCGCCGAGACCGTCCGCGATGTCGAACAGCTCTTCCGCGTCAGCATTCAATATTTCTGAGGACCTCAGCCATGCCGAGAATCGCCTATGTCAACGGCACTTACGTCCAGCACGCCGAAGCCGCCATTCACGTCGAGGACCGCGGTTACCAGTTTGCCGACGGCGTCTACGAGGTCTGCGAGGTGCGCCACGGCTTCATCATCGACCTGACCCGGCACCTCGATCGTCTTGGGCGATCCCTGGGCGAACTCAGGATAGGCTGGCCGATGAGCCGTGCGGCGCTGATCCATGTCATCCGGGAGGTGCTGCGCCGAAACAGGGTCCGCAACGGGCTCTTCTATCTGCAGGTGACCCGCGGCGTCGGGCGTCGGGATCATGTTTTTCCTGATGCGGACACGCCGCCGTCGATCGTCGTCACCGCCAAGCGCACGGACCCCGGGGCGATCGCCCGGAAAAATGCCGAGGGCATATCTGCGATAACGGTGCCGGAGAACCGGTGGGACCGCGTCGACATCAAGAGCGTCGGCCTTCTCCCGAATGTGCTTGCCCGTCAGCGGGCGAAGGAAGCGGGCGCGCAGGAGGCGATCTTCGTCGACGTGGACGGCACGGTCAAAGAGGGTGCGGCGACGAATGTATGGATCGTGGACCGTGAAGGGACGTTACGCACCCGCCCGGCGGAGAACGGCATTCTGCGCGGCGTGACCCGCACCACCCTGATGGACGTAGCCAAGCCGCTGGGCCTCAAGATCGAGGAAAAGGCCTTCTCCGTGGAAGAAATGCTCGCGGCGCGGGAGGTCTTCATCACCGCTGCTACCAGCATCTGCTTTCCCGTCGTTTCCGTTGACGGAAAGACGATCGGCAACGGCCATCCGGGAAGCATAGCACAGAATATTCGCGAGGCCTTTTTCGACATTGCGGAAAAGACGGTGATTTGATACCAAACCCTGCGGAGGTGCCGGGATCGTACGTGACACCTTAAAAATTAACAAAATGCACCGGCGCAAGAACGCCGGCAAATAAGAAAGAAGCGGCGCGATGGCGGAACGTTCTCAAAACTTGCAGGATCTCTTTCTCAACACGGTCCGCAAGCAAAAGATTTCTTTGACCATTTTCCTCATCAACGGCGTCAAGCTGACGGGTGTCGTAACATCGTTTGACAATTTCTGTGTGCTGTTGCGCCGCGACGGTCATTCTCAGCTCGTCTACAAGCACGCCATCTCGACGATCATGCCGGGCCAGCCGTTGCAGATGTTCGAGAATGAGGAAGCTGCCTCCTGACGGGATGTGAGGAACATTACCAAGCGTGATTCAAAATCGTCGTCGATCATTCCGGAGCTCGAGACGCTCCGTGATGATTCGCGTGCCGTCGTCATCGTTCCGATCCTGAAAAAAACCGGGAAGGCGTCTGCCGACATCGTTGCGCAGCCCGCCACGCGTTCGGACGAAAGCCGGCTGGAGGAGGCGACGGGCCTGGCGCTCGCCATCGACCTTGACGTCGTTCACGGCATGATCGTTCCCGTCGCCCAGCCGAAACCGGGCACGCTGCTCGGCACCGGCAAGATCGAGGAGATCGGCCACGTTCTGAGCGATAAGGATGCGGGGCTCGTGATCGTCGATCACCCGCTGACGCCCGTCCAGCAGCGCAATCTCGAGAAGGAATGGAACGCCAAGGTCATCGACCGCACCGGCCTCATTCTGGAAATCTTCGGCCGGCGCGCCTCCACCAGGGAGGGCACGCTGCAGGTCGATCTTGCACATCTCAATTATCAGAAGGGTCGCCTGGTCCGCAGCTGGACGCACCTCGAACGGCAGCGTGGCGGCGCGGGTTTCATGGGCGGACCCGGCGAAACGCAGATCGAGGCCGACCGCCGGCTGCTGCAGGACAGGATCGTCAAACTGGAGCGCGAGTTGGAGCAGGTGCGGCGCACGCGCCAGCTTCATCGGTCGAAGCGCAAGAAGGTGCCGCATCCGATCGTCGCGCTGGTAGGCTATACAAACGCGGGCAAATCGACGCTTTTCAACCGGATGACCGGGGCCGGTGTGCTCGCCGAGGACATGCTCTTCGCCACGCTGGATCCGACGCTGAGGCGGCTGAAACTGCCGCATGGGCGTATGGTCATCCTCTCCGACACCGTCGGCTTCATTTCCGATCTGCCGACGCATCTGGTCGCCGCCTTCAGGGCGACGCTGGAAGAGGTACTCGAGGCCGACCTGGTCCTGCATGTGCGCGATCTGTCCGATCCGGATAATCAGGCGCAGGCAAGCGACGTGCTGCGTATCCTGGCCGATCTCGGCATTGACGAGAAGGAGGGGGCCGAGCGCATTGTCGAGGTTTGGAACAAGATCGACAAGGTAGAGCCGGAAGTGCGCGAAGCGCTGGTGAAGAAGGCCGCGAGCGCCGACAACACGGTCGCCGTCTCGGCCATGACCGGCGAAGGTGTGGACGATCTTCTCGCTGAAATAGGCCGGCGTCTTTCGGGCGTCATGACCGAGTGCACCGTCGTTCTGGGTCTCGATCAGCTACAGTTGCTGCCCTGGGTTTACCAGCATGCGATCGTCGACGGCCGCGAAGATCTCGAAGATGGGCGCGTGAGCCTGGATCTCCGTCTGACGGAGGGAGAGGCCACCGAGCTCGAGAGACGGCTGGGCAACGGCCCGAAGGCCATCCAAGAGGATTGGTAGCATCCTGGCGTGTTGCGCCATTCCCTAATTTCCCGCACAGCCATGAGAAGTTTTCCGAGGGCCTTCCCTCATCCCTGTGCTCGTCACAGGGATGAGAGCAGCGCCGCGTCTGCGGCGCAATGAAGCGCGCCGAGGGACCGCACCCTCTCCACCTCATCCCTGTGCTCGTCACAGGGATCCAGCAGCGCCGCGTCTGCGGCGCGGAAGAGTCCTTCCAGTCCAATGACTTGGTCCGGCTGGATTCCTGTGACAAGCACAGGAATGAGGGCCGGGGAGGTTTGGGTGCTACAACTTCCGATTGCGAAAATGCGAGGGAACGGTCAACCTTTCACGCAATGAAAGGTTACGTCTACATTCTCGCATCGAAGCGCAACGGGACGCTGTACACGGGCGTGACCCGGGACCTGCCGCGCCGCCTCCTGGAGCACCAGAACGATCTGACGCCTGGGTTCACGTCCAGATACGGCGTGAAGACCTTGGTGTGGTTCGAGGAGTTCGACCTGCTGACTTCCGCCATCATGCGGGAGAAGACGATGAAGAAATGGCCGAGGAAGTGGAAGCTTAAGTTGATAGAAGAATTAAACCCGGAATGGGAAGATATCTCTCACTATCTTCACGGTTTATGAAACGCGCCGAGGGACCCTCTCATCCCTCATCGCTGTGCTCGTCACAGGGATGAGAGCTGCGCCGCTTCTGCGGCGCGGAAGAGTCTTTCCAGCCCAAGGACTTGGTCTGGCTGGATTCCTGTGACAAGCACAGGAATGAGGAGGGCACGGGTGTGACAGAAACCTTCGTCCACTATCCGCACGGGCTGTGAGAAGTTTTCTGAACGACCGCACCCCTTCCACCCTCATCCCTGTGCTCGTCACAGGGATCCAGCAGCGCCGCGTCTGCGGCGCGGAAGAGTCTTTCCAGCTGGATTCCTGTGACAGGCAGATACAAGGAACAGCATAGACGCAGCGGGCACAAGCCTAGGTCAGCTGCCTTTCGATAGCCTTCGCCGCCTGCCAGAGTTCTTCCATGCGCTCCAGCGATGCCGCATCGAGCGTTTCGCCTCCGGCTTCCAGTTCCTTTTCGATGTGGCCGAAGCGGCGCCGGAACTTGGTATTGGTGCCGCGCAGCGCCATTTCCGGATCGGTGCCGACATGGCGGCCGATATTGACGAGCGCGAAGATCAGGTCGCCGAGCTCGTCCGCGACCTTCCCCCGGTCACCGTCCTTCAGTGCCTGCCGCAGCTCGCCGATTTCCTCCTCGACCTTGTCGAGGATCGGCTCCGGCTCGGACCAGTCGAAGCCGACCTTTGCCGCCCGTTCCTGCAGCTTCAGCGCCTCGACCAACGCGGGAAAACTGCGCTGGATCGAGCCGAGATGCCCGGCATGCTCCTCTTGCGACGCGCCGCGCTGCAGGCGCCGTTGCCGCCGGTCGGCTTTCTCGGCCTGCTTGATCTCGTCCCATTGCAGCTTCACCGCCTCGGCGGTGTCGGCGTCGGAGCGGGCGAAGACATGCGGATGGCGGCGGATCATCTTCCGCGTGATGGCTTCGACGACGTCGCCGAAGGAAAACACGCCGGCTTCCTCGGCCATGCGTGCGTGAAACACCACCTGCAGCAAAAGGTCCCCGAGTTCGTCGCACAGGTCGTCCATATCATGACGCTCGATCGCGTCTGCGACCTCGTAGGCCTCTTCGATCGTGTAAGGCCGGATCGTATCGAACGTCTGCACGACGTCCCAAGGGCAGCCTGTCTCCGGGTCGCGGAGCGCGGCCATGATGTCGAGCAGGCGTTGAATGTCGCGGGAGGCTTCCATGGCTCAGTTCAGCGGTATGGCGTTGGTGTCTTTGCTCGCCTGATAGGTATCGGACAGACGATCGTAGCGTGCCCGGATGCGGGCGTCCTGGCCGGTGAGCCGCTGCCGCGTTTCCGGATCGGTCTCCTGCATCAGTGTCGCGATGGACGCCGATTTCCAGAATGCATTCTGCCGGGCGTAGCCGCCCGGTTCGAGGCGGAAGACCTCCTTCAGGATTTTCAGGTCATGCGGAATAGCGAAGCTGTCGCGCGAATCCTCGTGGCTGAAGAAGTAGTAGAAGTTATCGAAACCTGCCCAGGTGATCGCCGAGAGACACATGGAGCAGGGCTCATGCGTCGACAGGAAGATCAGCTCGCGCGTGTCCGGCGTCTCGGCCATCTCGTAGAAGCGCTTGAGCGTGTGCACCTCGCCATGCCACAGCGGATTCTCGGTCTCGTTATTGGTTTCGGCCAGTACCAGCGACAGATCGGACTTGCGCAGGATCGCGGCGCCGAACACCTTGTTGCCGTCGGCTACGCCCTTCTCGGTGAGCGGAAGTATGTCCTCTTCGATGACGGTCAGCAGGCGCTCTGCCAGTTGGGTTTGTGTCATGTCTCGGTCTCCTGCTTGAGCCGGCATTTAACGGAGGTCGGCCGATCGGCGCAATGGCCGAACCACCGGTGGTTCAGGGCTCCGGAGATATTTGCTCAAAAAGATCGGCTGTCGAGCAAAACAATACGTGACCGGAAAAGCATTGAAATTTCTGTTCCTTCAATTGTTGCGGCCTATAGGGGATATTCGCCGCAGCCTGCAAAAGGAGCCGTCCCCTCGTCATGTCGCAGAAATTGTCCGTCTTTCCGGCATTCTTTCGCGTCGCGCAGAAAAGCGTGGCGGTGTTCGGCAATGGGGACGAGGCCTTCGCCAAGGTGCGGTTGCTGCTGAACACCGAGGCGCGCGTCGTCGCCTATGCGGATCGGCCGGAACCGGCATTCGAAGCTTTTCTGGATGCCAACAATATCGAGACCGTGCGCGAACCCTTTGGGGCTCATCAGGTGGAAGGCGCCGTCCTCGTCTTTGCCGCGACCGGAGATGCGGCGCTTGACCGCGTTGTCGTGACTGCGGCGCGCGAGCGGAGAATTGCCGCAAATGCCGTGGATCAGCCGGACTATTGCGATTTCCTGACGCCGGCACTCGTCAACCGGGCGCCCGTCGCAGTTGCGATCGGTACAGAAGGGGCAGGGCCTGTTCTGGCTCAGATGATCCGCGCGCAGATCGATCAATTGCTGTCGCCGTCGCTGGGTATCGTTGCCTCCTTGGCAGCCAACTATCGCGACGCCGTCGACCGCCTCGTGCCGCGCGGCGTCGCGCGGCGTGTTTTCTGGCGGCGCTTCTTCTCAGGCCACGTGGCGGATCACGTTGCGGTCGGCGATCTTGCATCCGCACGCCGGGAGGCCTCGAAGCTTCTGGATGCCGCGGGCGGTGTGGCCGGCCATGTGTGGCTGGTCGGCGCCGGGCCGGGCGCCGAAGACCTGCTGACGCTCCGGGCGCAGCGCGTGATGATGGAAGCGGACGCCATCGTCTATGATGCGCTGGTGCCGCAAGCGATCGTCGACATGGGCCGCCGCGACGCCGAGCGGCTTTCGGTCGGCAAGCGCAAGGGCTGCCATACCAAGTCGCAGGACGAGATCAATCAGTTGCTGGTAAAGCTTGCCGGCGAAGGCAAGCGCGTCGTCCGGCTGAAATCCGGCGACCCTCTGGTCTACGGCCGGGCAGGCGAGGAAATGGCGGCGCTGCGTGAGGCCGGCATCAGCTACGAGGTGGTGCCGGGGATCACATCGGCCTTCGCCGCGGCCGCCGATTTCGAACTGCCGCTGACGCTGCGCGGCGTGGCGTCGTCGCTGGTCTTCACGACGGGCCACGATTTGACAGGCAGCGTTCTTCCCGATTGGGCGCGACTGGCCGTTTCCGGCGCGACGATTGCAGTCTATATGGGCCGTACCGTTGCGGCTTCCGTCGCCTCGCGGCTCATGCAGGCCGGTCTGCCGCAGGACACGACCGTCGCTGTCATCGAGAATGCGAGCCGTGCCGAGCGCCGTCTCCTGCACGGTACGCTCCGCGATCTGCCGGACCTCGAGGCCCGCACGGAACTGGACGGGCCGGTCATGGTGATCATCGGCGAAGCGGTCGCGGGCGCGAATTTCGCACGCTCCGAGCCGCTTACTGCCGGCCGCATCAAGTATAGCGGTGCCGGCAAAGTTTCAGCGAAACGCACCGAACAGATTTGGAATTGAGGACGACGCGATGGTGGAAAAGGTTCTGACGGCAAACCGTCTGGCGGATGGCATTTCCGTCTGGCTCGACGCTTCCGGCAATTGGGTGGAGTCGTTGCAGGATGCCTTCGTCGCTCGCCATGCGGAGGCCGTCGCGGCCCTGGAGGCGACCGGAAAGCGCTCGTTCGACGAGAATAAAGTGGTAGACGTCAACGTTGTCGACGTCGAGGAAGTCGACGGTACGCTGCGGCCGTTGCGCATGCGTGAGCGGATCCGCGCCGAAGGGCCGTCAATCCCCTACGCTCCCGGATATAGCGGGCTTGCGGGCCCAAAGAATGTTGCTGCCTGAGGACCTGAGAAGCCATGTATCGTTACGACGAATTCGACCACGCCTTCGTTTCCGCACGCGTCGAGCAGTTCCGCGACCAGGTCCAGCGGCGGCTGTCCGGTGAACTCGCGGAGGATGCGTTCAAGCCGCTGCGCCTGATGAACGGCGTCTATCTGCAGCTCCATGCCTATATGCTCCGCGTCGCCATCCCCTATGGTACGCTCTCGAGCCGGCAGATGCGGATGCTCGCCCATATCGCCCGCAAATATGACCGCGGCTACGGACATTTCACCACCCGCCAGAACATCCAGTACAACTGGCCGCGCCTTTCCGACACGCCTGATATCCTCCAGGAGCTGGCGAGCGTGGAGATGCACGCGCTGCAGACCTCCGGCAACTGCATTCGCAATGTGACGGCGGACCATTTCGCCGGTGCCGCGGCGGACGAAGTCGCCGATCCGCGCCCTTATGCCGAAATCCTCAGGCAATGGTCGAGCGTCCATCCGGAGTTCTCGTTCCTGCCGCGCAAGTTCAAGATCGCGGTGACCGGCGCCGAGCGCGACCGCGCCGCCATTCAGGTGCATGACATCGGCCTGCACCTGAAGAAGGACGAGAATGGCAAGCTTGGCTTTGCCGTCTATGTGGGCGGCGGGCAGGGCCGCACGCCGCTGATCGCCAAGAAAATCCGCGACTTCCTGCCGGAAGAGGATCTGCTTTCCTACACGACCGCGATCATGCGCGTTTACAACCTTCATGGTCGCCGCGACAACAAGTACAAGGCGCGCATCAAGATCCTGGTTCATGAAACCGGTGCCGAGGAACTGGCCCGTCAGGTGGAGGTCGAATTCGCCAATCTGAAGGACACGGAACTGAAGCTGCCGGATGCGGATATCCAGGCGATTGCTGCTTATTTTGCGCCGGCGATGCTGCCGAACCGGCCCGAGGGCTGGGGCAGTCTCGCCCGCTGGAAGAAGGCCGATCCGGAATTTGCCCGCTGGGTGCACCAGAACGTTCAGCCGCACAAGCATCCCGATTACGGCATGGTAACGATCTCGCTGAAGCCGATCGGGGGCATTCCGGGCGACGCGAGCCACGAACAGATGGATGCGGTCGCCGATATCGCCGAGGAATATGCCTTCGACGAGATACGCGTCAGCCATGAGCAGAACCTGATCCTGCCGCATGTGGCGCTGGCGGACCTCGAGCCGGTCTATCGCGCCCTGGTCGCCGCCGGCCTCGCCACCGCCAATGCGGGGCTGATCACCGACATCATTGCCTGTCCGGGGCTCGACTACTGTGCGCTTGCCAATGCGCGCTCGATTCCGGTCGCGCAGGAGATTTCGAACCGTTTCGGCTCGGCCGAGCGGCAGGCCGAAATCGGCGAGCTCAAGATCAAGATCTCCGGCTGCATCAATGCCTGCGGGCATCATCACGTCGGCCATATCGGTCTTCTGGGCGTCGAGAAGAAGGGCGCGGAGCTCTATCAGATCACGCTCGGCGGCTCCGGTGACGAACATACATCGATCGGCGAGATCATCGGCCGCGGCTTCGAGCCGGAAAGAGTGACCGACGCGGTGGAGACGATCGTCGACACCTATCTCGGCTTGCGCCGAGACAAGTCCGAGACCTTCCTCGAAGCCTATCGCCGGGTGGGGCCGCAGCCTTTCAAGGACGCGCTCTATGGCGGCGGTGCCCAGGCGGCGGCGTGATCAAAGGACAGCATAAGATGACGAAAATCTGGAAAGAAACGGGCTTCGTGAACGATGATCCCTGGGTGATCGAAACCGACGAGACTAAAGCCGGGTCGAACGAAAAGGCGATCCTGAACATCGACGCCTTCCTGGCAGCGGTTGCGGAGAGCGATGCCTCGGAGCTTGGCGTTCTGATCAACCCCGCAGACGACGTGATGCGTCTTCAGCCCTATCTCGAAAGGATAGCGCTGGTGGCGGTGGCATTTCCGGCTTTCAGCGACGGCCGGTCCTTCAGCCATGCTTCGCTGCTGCGTTCGCGGCTCGGCTACCAGGGCGAAATTCGCGCCATCGGCGACGTGCTGATCGACCCGATCCCGCTTATGCTGCGTTGCGGCGTCGACAGCTTCGCCGTAACCAACGCCACGGCGATCAAGCGGCTTTCGGAGGGCCGCCTGCCGGGGATTTCCAACCACTACCAGCCGACGGCAAAGCCGTCCGTCAACGCCAATTCCTACAGCTGGCGCCGCGTCTCGTGAGCGGCGCGGCCGCGACAGTGTGAAGCAAGCCGAAATCCTCGAAAGCGACTATATTTGGAAGGGATTTCCTTTCAATTCGGCATGGGTTGGAATATCCGCTTGTAGTTGATAAACAGCGTCACCATTTATAGGACTGTGGTCACGATGAATGCTCCGGCAAAAAAAGAAGATTTCGCGGTACAGGCTCCGGCAGGCGTCTTCGCTGAAACGGTGACGAGCGTCGAACACTACACCGACCGGCTCTTCCGCTTCCGCATGACGCGCCCGCAGGAGTTCCGCTTCCGCTCGGGCGAATTTGCGATGATCGGCCTGATGGTTGGCGACAAGCCCGTTTATCGTGCCTATTCGATCGCGAGCCCGGCCTGGGACGAGGAACTGGAATTCTTCTCGATCAAGGTGCCTGACGGACCGCTGACGTCGCATCTGCAGGGGATCAAGCCCGGGGACCAGGTGCTGATGCGCAAAAAGCCGACGGGCACGCTGGTGCTGGATGCGCTCGTGCCTGGCCGCAGGCTCTATATGTTTTCGACGGGCACGGGTATCGCGCCTTTTGCGAGCCTCATCCGCGACCCGGAAACCTTCGAGAAGTTCGAGGAGGTCATCCTCACCCACACGTGCCGCGACGTGGCGGAGCTGAAATATGGCTTCGACCTTGTCGAGGAAATCCGCAACCACGAATTCCTGAACGAGATCGTCGGCGACAAGCTCCGGCACTACGCGACGGTGACGCGTGAGGAATATCCTTTCAAGGGCCGGATCACCGACCTGATGACCAACGGCAAGTTCTTCGCCGACCTTGGCCTCCCGCCGCTCGATCCCGCGATCGACCGCGGCATGATTTGCGGCTCCACTGCCATGCTGAAGGACACCAAGGAAATCCTCGAAGCCGCCGGCCTGACGGAAGGCGCCAACAACAAGCCGGCAGAGTTCGTCATCGAACGTGCGTTCGTCGGCTGATCCCTGCCGCCGAGGGCATAGCGTCCTCCTAGAGCATTTCAACGTTTCATAGAAACATTGAAATGCTCTAGCGATCTGATTCAACGCACTTCCGGACGGTAAACCGTCACACACTCTTCCTTGAAGTGCTCTAAAGACATTTCGCCCCTCATCCGCCTGCCGGCACCTTCTCCCCGCAAGCGGGGCGAAGGGACTCGTGGCGGGCGCTCCGGCTGCGTCCGGAAGTGCGTAGTTTCAAAAGATAGGAGCGCTTAGTTGGCCTATGATGCGAGGTCCGGCGATCTAACGCCCGCGTGCTCGCATTGTGTTGTAGACGTCCCCCCGTTCTCGCTTCCCGACTGCCACGACCAACACAATGACAGTGCCATCATCGACCCTGTAGACGAGACGGTAGCCAAGCTGTCTCAGTTTGATTTTGTAGTGGTCGGGCATTCCGCTTAGCGCGGCGCTCGGAATGCGGGGACGCTCCAAACGCTCACGCAGCTTCTTTACAAACTGCTGCCGGATCGTCGCGCCTAACTTGTCCCATTCCTTTCGAGCAGACGGCAGGAATTCGAGGCTATAGGGCATCGATATCGACCGGCTCGCCCTTTTCCTCCGCTCGCTCTTTCACGAGCTCGGCAAGATAGAGGTCGTCCAGCCGCTCAAGCATGGATTCGTAGACCTCGGCAGGCACCAGATAGGCCATGACGCGATTGTGGTTCAGCACGGCCACGGCTTCGCCTTGGGCCTCGCCCATTACCGCCGTGGGACTCTTCTTCAAGTCGGAAACGCTCACGGCTACAGAGGCTTCTACACGCTGCATAATGCCCTCTTACTCAAGACCATTGGTGAGACCTTTTTCTGTACCAGAATTGGTACTTTTTAGCAACTGGAGTCCATAGATCAGATCCCGGGCTCGCCCTCTTTGCCGGGGAGACAAAACGAACCAGGGCTGACATTTCGGCCTAGAACGGCAGGCTTCTGCGAGGTCTCGGCCTGCAGTTCAAACGAAACGGCCCGCCGTAAAAGCGGGCCGCAGTCATTTCGAGCGGTTGGAAGATCAGTGCAGGATCTGGCTGAGGAACAGCTTGGTCCGCTCATGCTGCGGATTGTCGAAGAACTCGGCCGGCGAGTTCTGTTCGACGATCTGGCCCTGATCCATGAAGATCACGCGGTTGGCGACCTGGCGGGCGAAGCCCATTTCGTGGGTGACGCAGATCATGGTCATGCCTTCCTCGGCGAGTCCCACCATGGTGTCGAGCACTTCCTTGACCATTTCCGGGTCGAGTGCAGAGGTAGGCTCGTCGAAGAGAAGGATTTTCGGCCGCATGCAAAGCGAGCGGGCGATGGCGACGCGCTGCTGCTGACCGCCCGAAAGCTGGCCTGGATATTTGAGCGCCTGCTCCGGAATCTTCACGCGCTCCAGGAAGTGCATCGCCACCTGCTCGGCTTCCTTCTTCGGCATCTTGCGGACCCAGATCGGCGCCAGCGTGCAGTTTTCCAGGATTGTGAGATGCGGGAAGAGGTTGAAGTGCTGGAAGACCATGCCGACTTCCCGACGCACTTCGTCGATCTTCTTCAGGTCGTTGGTGAGTTCGATGCCGTCGACGACGATCTTGCCCTTCTGGTGCTCCTCGAGCCGATTGATGCAGCGAATCATCGTCGACTTGCCGGAGCCCGACGGGCCGGCGACGACGATGCGCTCGCCGCGCATGACCTTGAGATTGATGTCGCGCAGCACATGGAAATCACCGTACCATTTGTTCATGTTGGTGATTTCGATCGCGACATCCGTCGTCGAGACGGCCAATTTCGGTGCAGTGGCGGTATTTGCCATTTTCTTTTCCCCTTTTTTTACCGCTGGCTTCTGTCGAGCAGGCGTTCCATGAAGCCTGAATAGCGTGACATGCCGAAGCAGAAAAGCCAAAAGACGAAGCCCGCGAAGATAAGACCGGTCAGCGGCGTGACGGCGCTGGCCCAGTTCGTATCGCTGAAGTTCAGGCGAACGATGCCGAGCAGGTCGAACATGCCGATGATCGACACGAGCGATGTGTCCTTGAACAGGCCTATGAATGTGTTGACGATACCGGGAATGACCAGCTTCAGGGCCTGCGGCAAAACGATGAAGCCCATTTTCTGCCAAAAGCTGAGCCCCAGCGAATCGGCGCCCTCATACTGGCCCTTCGGAATTGCCTGCAGACCGCCACGTACGACTTCCGCCATGTAGGCGGAGGCAAAGAGCGACACACCGATCAGGGCGCGCAGGAACTTGTCGAAGGTGACGCCCTGCGGCAGGAACAGCGGCAGCATGACGCTGGCCATGAACAGCACCGTGATCAATGGAACGCCGCGGATAACTTCGATGAAGACGGTGCACAGCATCTTGATCACCGGCATGTTCGACCGGCGTCCAAGCGCCAGCAGGATGCCGAGCGGCAACGAAACTGCGATGCCGACGAAGGAGAGGACCAGGGTGACCATCAGGCCGCCCCAGAGCGGCGTTTCGACATAGGTGAGGCCGAACCAGCCGCCGGGCAGGAGGATCGCCGCAAGGATAGGCAGGGCGACCAGCAGCAGAAGCGCGTTCAATCCCTTGTATGGGATTCTCGGTATCAGCATCGGCACCAGCAGCAACACGAAAAGGATGCCGACGAGTGCCGGACGCCAGCGCTCATCGAGCGGGTAGCGGCCAAAAAGGAACTGGGCGAATTTCGCATTGACGAAGGCCCAGCAGGCGCCGCTCCAGCCTTCCGGCTGCGAGCCGCCTTGCGAGAGCGTGGCACAGACGCCGCGGCCGCCGCCGCTCCAGGCGGCATCGATGAAGAGCCACTGGATTGCGGGCGGCACCAGCCATGCCAGGATAAGCAGGCTGATGATCGTCAGGGCCGTGTCCTTGGGCGTGGCGAACAGATTTTTCCGCAGCCAGGAGACGACACCGCTTTCCAGCGACGGGGCAGGCGAAGCTTCGATCATCGAAGCGCGAACGAAAGAGGCCTGATTCGTGCTCATGATCTCACCTCTCCACCAGCGCCATTCGGGCGTTGTACCAGTTCATGAACAGCGACGTCGCGAGGCTCAGGCTGAGATAGACGATGAGCCAGATGCTTACGATCTCGATTGACTGTCCGGTCTGGTTGAGAATGGTGCCGCCGACGGCGACGAGGTCGGCATAACCGATGGCAACCGCCAGCGAAGAGTTCTTGGTGAGGTTGAGATATTGACTGGTCAGCGGCGGAATGATGATGCGCATCGCCTGCGGCACGACCACGAGGCGCGTCGTCAGCGCCGGGCGTATGCCGAGCGCATGTGCCGCCTCCGTCTGGCCCTTGGAAACGCCGCGGATACCGGCCCGGACGATTTCAGCGATGAAGGCTGCCGTGTAGAAGGAAAGCGCGAGGAACAGCGACATGAACTCCGGTCCGACGACCGAACCGCCCGTGAGGTTGAACTTGCCCGCCACGGGAATGTCGAAGGTGATCGGCGCACCGGTCACGAGAAATGTGACCAGCGGCAGGCCGATGATCAGTCCGAGCACGGTCCACAGGACGGGAAGGCGCTCGCCGGTCGCCAACTGCCGTTGGCGCGCGTAACGGGCAAAGAACACACTTGCGGCGACGGCGATAACAAACGCGAGGAGCGTGTATCCTGCACCCTCTTCGGCAATCGGCCTCGGAAAGGCGACACCGCGATTGCTCAGAAAGATATCGAAGGGCAGGGCAAGCGCATCTCGTGCCTGCGGCAATATCGACAGCACCCCGCTGTACCAGAAGAATATGACGAGCAGCGGCGGGATGTTGCGGAACACCTCGACATAGGCCAGCGAGAGCTTGGCGATGATCCAATTGTGCGAAAGGCGTCCGATGCCGACGATAAAACCGATGATCGTCGCCGTGATGATTCCGGTAATTGCGACGAGCAAAGTGTTGACGAAGCCGACCAGCAAGGCGCGGCCATAGGTGGAATCGCTGGTAAATGAAATCAGCGACTGTCCGACATCGAAGCCGGCGCGGCTTCTAACGAAGTCGTAGCCGGATGCGATGTTCGCGCGTCTCAGGTTGTCGACGGTGTTGTCGACGATCCAGTAGATGAGCGCTGCGAGGATGATGATGGTGATTGCCTGATAGAATATCCCGCGCACCTGAGGATCGTTGATGATCGATCCCGATGACGTGCTTCGTTCAGGCGCGTTGGTGACGCCGATGGCCATGCAAAGCCTCTTTCCCCTAATCCATCCTTTCGGATGTTCCCGTTATCGGGTTTTTATCGTTGATCGGGGGAACGGCCGCGCCGTCCCCCCTCCATCCGCGTCCGATCAGCGGACCGGCGGTGCGTACTGGAGACCGCCCTTGTTCCAGAGGGCGTTGAGGCCGCGCTCTATCTTCAGCGGGCTGCCTGCGCCGATGTTGCGGTCGAACACTTCGCCGTAGTTTCCGACTGCCTTGACGATATTGACCGCCCATTCGTTGGTGAGGCCGAGGTCCGTGCCGATCTTGCTGTCGGCCTCTACGCCCAGGAAGCGTTGAACGTCGGGGTTCGTCGACTTCTTCATTTCTTCGACATTGGCCTGGGTTATGCCGAACTCTTCGGCCTGGACCAGGGCGTAATGAACCCAGCTGACGATGTCGAACCACTGATCGTCACCCTGGCGGACCGCCGGTGCGAGCGGCTCTTTGGAGATGATCTCCGGCAGAACGATGTGGTCATCGGGCTTCGAGAGGGTGAGGCGCAGCGAATAGAGGCCGGACTGGTCGGTCGTATAGACGTCGCAACGGCCGGCGTCGTAGGCAGCGTTCACTTCCTCGAGTTTTTCGAAGACGACCGGATTGTACTGCAGATTGTTCGCCTTGAAGTAGTCGGCAAGGTTGAGCTCGGTCGTCGTGCCCGTCTGAACGCAGACGGCGGCGCCGGAAAGCTCGAGGGCGGACTTCACGTCGAGTTCCTTGCGAACCATGAAGCCCTGGCCGTCGTAATAGTTGACGGGACGGAAGTTGAAGCCAAGCGCGGTGTCGCGGTTGATCGACCAGGTCGTGTTGCGCGCAAGCACGTCGACTTCGCCGGACTGCAGCGCCGGAAAGCGTTCCTTGGCGGAGAGCGGCGTATACTTGACCTTGCTGCCGTCGGCGAAGATCGCAGCCGCAATCGCCTTGCAGTAGTCGACGTCGAAACCGCTCCAATTGCCCGAGGCGTCAGGGGCTGCGAAACCGGCGAGGCCGGTATTCACGCCGCACTGGACGAAGCCCTTGGCCTTTACGTCGTCGAGCGTCGCGGCGGATGCCGCATGTGTGCCAATCCCCACGACAGCAGCGCCAACGAGAGCTGTCAGAATTCTTCTTGCCATTTTTTCGAACCTTTTCGGTTGTCGTTTTTCGCGTCTGCACGGTAGCGCGCTCTTGGCGCGTGCAGCCTCAGCCACCCTCCTGGCCTGAGTAAAAACTATCTCATGCTCAAAATCTGGAAGGGTCAAGAGACGTGGCCGATTTTGTGATCTTCCATGTGAAAAACGTGAAGCTCGCCAGAAGTTTAGGCAGGTCCCGCGACGGATTTGCCCGCCATGGATAAAAAACCGCCAGTTGCGCCTCCTTCGTGATTCACAGTCGGCCGGCTCGAATTTTTCCTTGACCCGGCCCGTAGCCCGTTCGATGAGTCGGCAGCGAAAATCAACAGCGGATGTTTCAATGGCAGACAACACGAGCGGGCGAGCGGAGCAGGGCATCAATACCCGCCTCGCGCATACCGGCAACAATCCCTCCGACTTCCATGGTTTCGTCAATCCGCCGGTGGTTCACGCTTCCACCGTGCTGTTCCCGAATGCGAGGACGATGGAGACGCGGGCGCAGAAATATACCTACGGTACGCGCGGCACACCGACGACTGACGCGCTTTGCGAGGCCGTGAACGAGCTGGAGGGCGCAGCGGGCACGATCCTCGTTCCTTCCGGGCTCGCTGCGGTCACGGTGCCGTTCCTGGCCTATCTGTCTTCGGGCGACCATGTTCTCATCGTCGATTCGGTCTACTTCCCCACCCGCCATTTCTGCGACACGATGCTCTCCAGGCTCGGCGTCACTGTCGAATATTATGACCCGACGATCGGCGCCGGGATCGAAAACCTGATCAGGCCGAACACGCGGCTGGTGCATACGGAAGCTCCGGGCTCGAATACGTTCGAGATGCAGGATATTCCGGCAATCTCCGCCGCGGCGCACCGGCACGGCTGTATCGTGACCATGGATAACACCTGGGCGACGCCGGTCTACTTCCGGCCCCTCGACCACGGCGTCGACGTTTCGATCCATGCGGCGACCAAATACCCCTCCGGTCACTCGGACGTTCTTCTCGGAACCGTTTCCGCCAATGCGGCCCATTGGCCGGCACTCAGCGAGGCGATGGTTACGCTCGGCGTCTGCGTTTCGCCGGACGACAGTTATCAGATCCTGCGCGGCCTGCGCACGATGGGCGTTCGCCTGGAGCGCCATCAGGCAAGCGCGCTGGCGATCGCTGAATGGCTCGAGGGCCGTGACGAGGTGGCGCGCGTGCTTCATCCGGCACTGCCGAGCTTTCCCGGACACGAATTGTGGAAGCGCGACTTTGGCGGCGCGAGCGGGATATTCTCCTTCGTGCTCAGGGCTGAACCGGAAGACGGCAAGGCAAAGGCGCATGCCTTCCTGGATGCGCTCTCGCTGTTCGGGCTCGGTTACTCCTGGGGCGGCTTCGAAAGCCTCGCCGTTCACGTGAATCTCTCCGACCGCAAGGTCGCGAAGGCCCCGTCCGAGGGGCCGGTCATCCGGCTTCAGATCGGACTCGAGGATGTACCGGACATCCGCCGGGATATCGAGGCGGGCCTCGCCGCGGCAAACGCCGTCTGAGGTCTGAACGAAGCGACAGGGAGGCGAATAGGCTTCCCTCATCGCGTTCCAACTAAGCGCCGTAGCCGTAAAGCCAGTCGAAATCGGCTGCGAGCGCTTCGGGTTTTCTGAAAGAGAGAACGAAATCGCGCGCGATCCGCACCGGACCTGCTGCGTGGTAGGCGAAGCTGTTGAATGCGGCGCGCTTGCGAACGCGGCCGATCCGCGTTCTGCGTGCGTCTTCATAGCGCGCGAAGGCGGAGGGAAGGTCGGGAATATCGGCCATACAGCGGGCGAGTTCACGGGCGTCCTCGATGGCCATCGCCGCGCCCTGGGCCGCAAATGGCGTCATGGCATGGGCAGAATCGCCGATGAGAATGGTGTCGCGCCCATTGTGCCAGGCCCCGTCTTCAACCGTGCAGAGCGGCCAGTAGGTCGCCGAGCCGGCGTGACCGAGAAGCGCGCGCAGGTCGGGATGCCAATCCCTGAAGGCCGCCTCGAACTCGCGCCGGCGATCGCCGGATTCGTGCCCCGTCCAGGTTTCGCCCGACGCCTTTCCGGCAACGATCGCGACGAGGTTGAAGCCGTCGATCTTTCTGAGCGGATAGGCGACGAGATGGGCCTTCGGCGCGAGGAAGGCGGTGACGCGATCAGGCACCAGGCAGGCGGGCGCCCGGGTGCGTGACAGCGTGAAGCGCCAGGCGACATTGCCCGAAAAACGGACGGTCCCGGCGCCGGGGACAGAGAAGCGTATCCGCGACCAGATACCGTCCGCACCGATGATCGCTGCCGGTGATCGCTTGCTCGCTTCGGTGATGACTGCTCGCGGATCGTCCCCGACGCGATTTCCCAGGTGAAGACGGCAAAGCGGCTCCGCCCGGACCGCATCCAGAAGGATCGTTTGCAGGCTGGCACGATGCAGGACGCCATAGGGAGCGCCCCAGCGCTCGCGGGCGCGTGCGCCGGCAGGCACGCTGGCAAGTGGCCGCAGCGAGCGGCCGTCGGTAAGCGAGATCGCTTCCGGTTCATTCCAGACGCGTTCGAGAGCGGGCAGCAAGCCGAGGTCGATGAGGATGCGCGATGCATTCGGCGAAAGCTGAAGCCCGGCACCGGCCTCCTCCAATGCTTCGGCCTGCTCGAATATATCCGTCCGGAAACCCTGCCGTGCAAGGCAGAGCGCGGCGGTCAGCCCGGCGATGCCGGCACCGACGATCGCAACCGGATCAGCCTTTTGCATGGATGTCGCGCCGTCGCCTGCGCAGGATCAGGCGGCTTTAGTCGTGAAAAGGCAGCCCGGAGGAATCGTTTCCGTCGCCTTCAGGGAAGGATTGTAGCGGTAGAGGGTCGAGCAATAGGAACAGACCTTCTCGTTCTCGTCGCCCATGTCGACGAAGATGTGAGGGTGGTCGAACGGGACGGAAGCACCCGTGCACATGAATTCCTTGACGCCGATCTCGATGACCCGGTGCCCGCCGTCGTTCTGAAAATGGGGGATGCTGTGGCCGGCCATGTCGTACTCCGATATATGCAAGTCTTAGATGTCGATTGGGGTGTCGAATTTGCCGGCACCATAGTGAGCTTTGGCGAAAATGTGTAGCGGCAAACATGCCGCGCTTTATGGTTTTTGAAGCGGTTGGGGTTTCCGGCGGTTGCTTTACCAACTAACGTCCGCGCCGACAGGACAATACCAGGAAAACCAGATGGACTTGAACCCTCCGCCATTTTCCCGCTTCACGCATGACGGACTGGAAATCGCCTATTTCGACGAAGGTGACCCCTCGGGCGACCCGATCCTGCTCATTCACGGCTTTGCATCGAGCGCCAATGTCAACTGGGTGTTTCCCGGATGGCTGAAGACGCTCGGCGACGCCGGATACCGCGTCATCGCGCTCGACAATCGCGGGCACGGGCAAAGCAGCAAACCCCATGATCCCTCGCTCTATCACCCGCCGCAGATGGCGGGGGATGCGGCGGCACTTCTGGTGCATCTCGGCATCGGCGAGGCGCATGTCATGGGTTATTCGATGGGCGCGCGGATCTCGGCATTCCTGGCTTTGCAGCACCCGGATCGCGTCCGTTCGCTGGTATTCGGCGGTCTCGGGATAGGCATGATCACGGGGGTGGGGGAGTGGGATCCGATCGCCGATGCGCTGCTTGCACCTTCTTTGGAGGACGTTACGCACGAGCGGGGCCGGACGTTCCGCGCCTTCGCAGACCAGACGAAAAGCGATCGTCAGGCGCTTGCCGCATGCATATCGACATCGCGCGACCTGCTTACCGCCGACGAGGTGGGCCGCATAGACGTGCCGGTGCTGATCGGTGTCGGGACAAAAGATGACATCGCCGGGTCGGCTGAGGAGCTTGCCGCGCTGATGCAGCATGCCGTGGCACTCGACATTCCCGGGCGCGACCACATGCTGGCGGTCGGCGACCGTGTGTTCAAGAAGGCGGTCCTGGAGTTTCTTGCCGGAGTTGGGTGAGGCCGATCCAGGCGGAAAACCCTGCGCACTTTTCCTCGAGCTGCTCTCGGCCGTGCGACCAACGAGAGGTGAAATCCGGCCAGGCCATTTATGTCGGCGGGGAATTGGCCTATATATGCCCGAACACGACCCCATCTTAAGACGGCAGGCCAAAGACGACCCCGCCGAGGGAACGCCCAGGAAGGAGAGCGACCATGGTCGCCAAGACAGAACTTCGTCATACGGAATCGCTCGAAGCGATCGATCCGATCTGGGATAGCCTGCGTGAGGAGGCGCGGCTGGCGGCCGAGCGCGACCCGATGCTGGCGGCCTTTCTCTATTCGACGGTGGTCAATCAGCATTCCCTGGAAGATTGCGTTATCTACCGGATTTGCGAGAGGCTGGATCATCCCGACCTCCAGGCGAGCCTCCTGCACCAGACCTTTGCCGAGATGCTCGAGGACTGGCCCGAATGGGGCGCCGTCCTGCGCGTGGATATCCAGGCGGTCTACGATCGCGATCCCGCCTGCACGCGCTTCATGGAGCCGGTGCTTTATTTCAAGGGCTTCCATGCCATACAGACGCACCGTCTGGCTCACTGGCTGTGGAGCCGCGGCCGGAGAGACTTTGCGCTCTATCTCCAGAGCCGCTCCTCCAGCGTTTTCCAGACCGACATCAATCCGGCCGCCCGCATCGGGCGCGGTATCTTCCTCGATCATGCAACGGGGCTCGTTGTCGGCGAAACCGCGGTCATCGGCGATAACGTATCTATCTTGCATGGCGTGACGCTTGGCGGCACCGGCAAGGAAGGCAGCGACCGTCATCCGAAGATCGGCAACGGCGTGCTGATCGGCGCCGGCGCAAAGATTCTCGGCAATATCCACATCGGCCACTGCTCACGCGTGGCCGCCGGTTCCGTCGTGCTGAAGGCGGTCCCTCCCAAATCGACGGTTGCCGGTGTGCCGGCGAAGGTCGTCGGCGAGGCCGGCTGTTCCGAGCCGTCGCGTCAGATGGACCAGATCCTGGCGTCGTTCGATATCTGATCAAGGCGCCCGAAGCCCGGCTGTGCCGGGCATCGACGCTGCGAAAAATCAGTGCACCAATTCAAGGCGTTGCGAGCATTTCTTCGCCTCCCGGCGAACGCTTGGCGCTCTGATGGGTTTACACCTGGCAATGGCCCGTGCAACAAGCGCGGCAAATCAATCGGCTACGGAGAATAGTTTTGAAGCCCGAAGAAATCCGCAAGCTTGAGGCCTATCTTAAGCGCACGTTCAACCAGTCCATGGTCGTCAAGGCTCGCCCGAAGAAGGACGAATCCGCTGAAGTCTATCTCGGGGACGAATTTCTCGGTGTCGTCTTCCGTGACGAAGAGGACGGCGAGCTCTCCTATAATTTCTCGATGGCGATCCTCGACATAGACCTCTGAGAGCAACACGAATCCCACCTGGATCCGTGGTAATCGCGCGTTGCAAGACCCGGTACTGAGCAATCAGGCCGGGTTTCCTGTTGTTAAATCATACTTTTCGGAGAAATTTGACTGGAGGCGTCCGTCTTCATCAAGTCGTTGCAAGAACTGTATTTTATTGCAACGCACACTGAACTTGACTTTTTGTGCAGTGCACCTAGACTGGCCGCGTTCCTAGCCGAGCCGTTACAAGGAGACGCCCGATGTTTAACTTCGACGATGCGAACAGGAAGAGCAAGGAAGCGCTCGACGTGGCCGTGAAGAGCTACTCAGCCATGACCAAAGGTTTCCAGGCTATTGCGACCGAAGCGGCCGACTATTCAAAAAAATCCTTCGAGGATGGCGTTGCTCATGTCGAAAAGCTTACCAGTGCCAAAAGCCTCGAAGCAGCGTTCGAGCTTCAGACGAATTATCTGAAGGCAAGCTACGAAGGCTTTTTCGCCGAGGCGACGAAGATCGGTGAGATGTATGCCGACCTCGCCAAGGACGCCTACAAGCCCTATGAGGCGCCGGTTGCCAAGGCAGGCACTGCGGTCAAAACGGCCGCCGCCGCCTGACCATCAGCTTCATCGCTATTGCAGACCAGGCCGGTCGCGGATGCCGCGGCCGGCCTTCGTCCGTTCGTATTCTGCGCGTCTTCAAGACCGCCGACGGCCTGAAGGCAGCAGGTGCCGGCGAAGAAATTTGATCAATCTTGTGTTTCGCCGTGCGAATATGTTTGCAGTGCGTGGGTTCGGTCTTAAAATCCAAGAACGAACCATTAGATAAAGGCAAGCATGTCGTGGCCGAATGCAAATGGATCCGCGGCTGTAAAGGAATGAACAAGAATGATCGCCATGCCGGTCCGGATGCAGCAGGGAAGCGAAGGAGACGGAGGCGGCCCCAGTCGTGGCACGTCCGTTATCACCCGCACCAAGCCGAAGACCAAGAAGCCGAGTTTGTACCGCGTTCTGCTTTTGAATGACGATTACACACCGATGGAATTCGTCATTCACATCCTCGAGCGCTTCTTTCAGAAGAACCGCGAAGAAGCGACCGTCATAATGCTACATGTCCACAACCACGGCGTTGGAGAATGCGGCGTCTTCACCTACGAGGTCGCCGAAACCAAGGTGACGCAGGTGATGGATTTCGCCAGGCAGCATCAACATCCGTTGCAATGCGTCATGGAAAAGAAATGAGGAACTAACGTGCCAACATTTTCGCCCAGCCTCGAAAAGGCGCTGCATCAGGCACTGACTTTTGCCAACGAGCGCCATCACGAATATGCGACGCTCGAGCACCTGCTGCTGGCATTGATCGATGATGCCGATGCGGCGGCTGTGATGGGCGCGTGCAATGTCAATCTCGACACGCTTCGCAAGACCGTGACCGATTACGTCGACAACGAATTGTCGAACCTCGTCACCGGCTACGACGAAGACTCCAAGCCGACGGCGGGCTTTCAGCGCGTGATCCAGCGAGCCGTCATCCATGTGCAGTCCTCGGGCCGCGAAGAGGTGACGGGCGCCAACGTGCTCGTGGCGATCTTCGCCGAGCGCGAGAGCCATGCTGCCTATTTCCTGCAGGAGCAGGAGATGACGCGGTATGACGCAGTCAATTTCATTTCGCACGGTATAGGCAAGCGGCCGGGAAGCTCCGAGGCGCGGCCGGTGCGCGGGGCGGAAGACCAGGACTCCGAACAGAAGGCTTCGCGCGAGAGCGAGGAGGCGGGCCCGAAGAAGCAGCAGGATGCGCTCACGGCTTATTGCGTGAACCTCAACGAAAAGGCCAAGTCCGGCAAGATCGATCCGTTGATCGGGCGTCACGCCGAAGTCAACCGGACCATTCAGGTGCTTTGCCGCAGGTCCAAGAACAACCCGCTTTACGTGGGCGATCCTGGCGTGGGCAAGACGGCGATCGCCGAGGGGCTTGCCAAGCGCATCGTCGAGAAGAAGGTGCCCGAGGCGTTGCAGGACGCCACGATCTTCGCGCTCGACATGGGAACCCTGCTGGCCGGCACGCGCTATCGCGGCGACTTCGAGGAGCGCCTGAAGCAGGTGGTCAAGGAACTCGAAGATTACCCCGGTGCGGTGCTGTTCATCGACGAGATCCACACGGTCATAGGTGCCGGCGCCACGTCGGGCGGCGCCATGGACGCGTCGAACCTCTTGAAGCCCGCGCTGTCTTCCGGCGCGATCCGCTGCATCGGCTCGACCACCTATAAGGAGTATCGCCAGTTCTTCGAGAAGGACCGGGCTCTCGTTCGCCGCTTCCAGAAGATCGACGTCAACGAGCCGACGATCGCGGACACGATCGAGATCATGAAGGGCCTCAAGCCGTATTTCGAGGACTACCACCAGCTGAAATACACCAACGATGCCATCAAGGCGGCGGTGGAGCTTTCGGCACGCTACATCAATGACCGGAAGCTGCCGGACAAGGCGATCGACGTCATCGACGAGTCCGGTGCCGCGCAGATGCTTTTGCCCGTCAGCAAACGCCGCAAGCTGATCACCGAAAGGGAGATCGAAGCGACCGTCGCAACGATGGCACGCATCCCGCCGAAGACCGTGTCCAAGGACGACGAGGCGGTGCTCGCCAATCTCGAGCAGGAACTGCGTTCCGTCGTTTATGGCCAGGATCTGGCGATCGAGGCGCTCGCCTCGTCGATCAAGCTGGCGCGCGCAGGCCTTCGCGAGCCCAACAAGCCGATCGGCTGCTACGTCTTCTCCGGCCCGACCGGCGTCGGCAAGACGGAAGTGGCGAAGCAACTCGCCACCTCGCTCGGCGTCGAGCTGCTGCGCTTCGACATGTCGGAATATATGGAACGCCACACGGTCTCGCGACTGATCGGCGCGCCTCCCGGCTATGTCGGCTTCGATCAGGGCGGACTCCTGACCGACGGCGTCGACCAGCATCCGCATTGCGTGCTGCTGCTCGACGAAATCGAAAAGGCGCATCCGGATCTCTTCAACATCCTCCTGCAGGTCATGGACCACGGTTCGCTGACCGACCATAACGGCAAGAAGATCGATTTCCGGAACGTCATCCTGATCATGACGACCAATGCCGGCGCGTCCGACATGGCTCGGGCGGCGATCGGCTTCGGTTCCTCCAAGCGGACGGGTGAGGACGTGGAGGCGCTGAATCGCCTTTTCACGCCGGAGTTCCGCAACCGTCTGGACTCCGTCATTCCGTTCAACTCGCTGCCGACCCCGGTTATCCACAAGGTCGTGCAGAAGTTCGTCATGCAGCTCGAAACGCAGCTTGCGGAGCGCAATGTCACCTTCGACCTTGCGCCTGATGCGATCGCCTGGCTCGCGGAGAGGGGCTATGACGAGAAGATGGGTGCACGGCCGCTGGCACGCGTCATCCAGGAAAATATCAAGAAGCCGCTCGCGGACGAAATCCTCTTCGGCAAGCTGAAGAAGGGCGGTGTCGTCAAGGTGACGATCGGGGCAAAGGAAGACGGCACGAAAGGGCTCATGCTCGAAGCCGTGCCGGAAACGGCTCCGATCAAGCCCAAGGCCGAGGTCTCGCGTCCCGCCGGCAAGGGCGCGAAACCCAAGAAGGCTGCCGAAAAGGAAAGCGTAGCCGCATCCGAAGAGGGCGCGAAAGCCAAGTCGAAGAAGACGGCCGCCAAGTCCTCGAACAAGAGCGGCGGTTCCGGCGCGGCTCCGCTCAGGGGGCGGACGGTTCCGAAGGTGCCGCGCAAGAAATAACGCGATCGCGACTGGACGTGACAGTGCCGGGTGAGTTACCCGGCACTTTCTTGTGAGCGTGGAGCATAGCGGGTGGATTCCACTAACCGTATCGAAGAGGAGCGATCGCCTCTGGGCTGGTTTCTGGCGGGTGCGCGTGGGATATTCAGCCTTCCGGCCATAATCCTCATGCTTTCCTTCGTGGGCTTCTGCTCGCTGACGGTTCAGGCCGGGATCCCACCGGCGCAAGTCGTGTTCATGACCGGCATCGTCTGGGCCCTGCCGGCAAAGGTCATTCTCGTAAGTTCCATCCTCAGCGGCGCCAGTCTTGCGACGGCGTTCCTGGCAGTCACGCTTTCGTCGGTTCGGTTGATGCCGATGGTCGCCGCACTCGTTCCCGAACTCCGTACGCCGAAGACGCCGACATGGCTGCTTCTCTTGCTTTCGCATTTCATCGCCATCACCGCCTGGGTCTTCGCGATGGAGCGCGTGCATGCGGTTCCGCGCCGGCACCGCGCGACCTTCTTCGCCGGCTTCGGCATCACGCTGGTCGCGACGAACATGGCGCTGGTCGGGATCGTTTATCGCCTCGTCGCCGATTTCCCGCCGATCGTCGCCGGATGTCTCTTCTTTCTGACGCCGGTCTATTTCCTCGCCTCGATCTGGAATTCCGCCCGTCATCCGGTTGTCTATGCCGCGCTCGCGATCGGTCTCGCCGCAGGGCCGGTCTGCTACCGGATCGCCCCGGAGTTCGACATTCTGCTCGCCGGCCTCGGCGGAGGAACGCTCGCCTGGCTTGGTGAGCGCTTCTGGCGCATGCGAAAGGAAACGAGCGCGTGAGCTGGATGGACGGATGGTGGGCCTACGCATTCATTGCGATCGCCGGCTGGCTCGCGACCGACATCTGGCGGTGGCTCGGAGTGCTCGCCGGAAATCGGCTGCGCGACGATTCAGAGGCGCTGAACTGGGTGAGGGCGGTGGCGACGGCGCTGGTGGCGGCCGTCATTGCCAAACTCGTACTTTACCCGACCGGCGTTTTGGCCCAGTCGCCTCTGTGGCTTCGGCTCGGCTCCGTCGTTCTCGGCGCGATCGCGTTTTTCCTCGCCCGCCAGAAACCCGTCGCCGGGATCGGAACGGCGATCGCTGCCCTGGCCGCAGGCCTCTGGTGGCTGGGCTTCTGATGAGTTAAAGCGGAATAATAGTAAAATTCCGTAAGCGGTTGAATCAAACGTTACATGGCAGCCTAAAGCGCTCGGCGGATCTTCTCCGCGTTTGCGGCCAGCACCTCTCCGTCTTCCATCTTGCCGGAATGCGGCTTCAGCGGAATGCCCTCCCGCCTGGGGATCACGTGGAAGTGCAGATGGAAAACGGATTGACCGGCCGGCGCCTCGTTGAACTGCATGATGGTGACGCCGTCCGCCGCGAAAGCGGCCTTCGCGGCGAGGGCGATCTTCTGGACGGTCGCGATCAGGCTGGCGAGGGTGGCTGGATCCGCATCGAGAATGTTGCGGGACGGCGCCTTAGGCAACACCAGGACATGGCCTTCGGCCTGAGGCATCACGTCCATGAAGGCGACGGTGGCCTCATCCTCATAGACGCGATGCGAGGGGATCTCGCCGCGCAATATCTTGGCGAAGATATTGTTGGTGTCGTATGCGCTCATGTCGTTTCCTCTTCCTGGCAGGCGTTCGCGGCGTCTCAGCCGTCCTGGCGTTCACCTTTGCGGAAAGGACCGTGTTCCGCAAGAAACTCGCCGGTTTCTTCCACATCCCGGCGCTCCCGTTCCAGATAATCGGCTACGGCGCGCGCAAGCCCCGGATGGCTGATGAAATGTGCGGAATGAGTCGTCACCGGCATATAGCCCCGTGCAAGCTTGTGCTCGCCTTGCGCGCCGGCTTCGACGCGCTTCAATCCCTTCGCGATCGCGTAGTCGATCGCCTGATGGTAGCAGACTTCGAAATGCAGGAAGGGGTGGTCTTCGATGCAGCCCCAGTGTCGGCCATATAGCGCATCGCCGCCGATGAAATTGATCGCTCCGGCGATATAGCGCCCGCCGCGCTTGGCCATGACCAGCAAGATATCGTCGGCCATGCGCTCTCCGATCAGCGAGTAGAAGGCGCGGGTCAGATAGGGACGCCCCCATTTGCGTCCGCCGGTATCCATGTAGAAGGCAAAGAACTGGTCCCAGATAGCTTCCGTCAGGTCGCTGCCTGTCAGCCAGTCGATGGTTATGCCGTTTTCCACCGCCGATCGGCGTTCTTTCTTGAGTGCCTTGCGCTTTCGCGAGGTGAGCGTGGCGAGAAAGTCGTCATGCGATCCATAGCCTTCATTCATGAAGTGGAACTGCTGATCCATCCGATGCAGGAAGCCCGCCTGCTCCAGGATCGGCATTTCGTCCGTCGGGACGAAGGTCACATGGGCCGAGGAGAGGCGGTGGCGGCGCGTGAGTTCCTTGAGGCCGGCAGCGAGTGCGTCGCGCACGGTTCGTGGATCGCTTCCCCCGGCCACCAGCAGCCTTGGCCCCGTCGCCGGCGTGAACGGCACGGAACATTGCAGTTTCGGATAATAGCGGCCGCCGGCCCGCTCGAAGGCATCCGCCCAGCCATGGTCGAAAACATATTCCCCCTGGCTGTGGCTCTTGACGTAGCAGGCGAGAGCCCCCCGCAGGAAACCGTCCGCGTCCTCCATCAGGAGATGCTGTCCGAGCCAGCCAGTCTCCGCCGTCGCCGAGCCCGATTCCTCCAGTGCCGAGAGATAGGCATGCGAGACGAAGGGATTGTAGGCCGTGCCGGCATGCCCTTTGGAAGCGCCGGCAAGCCCGCCCCAGCTCGCCGGCGATATCGACGTGAACGAAGGTTCTATGCGGATGGTGATCGCGTCTGTCATGCGCCTACGAAATCATGCTCTCCCGGGGATCGAAACCCTCGAAGGTCATCTGGTCGGCATTGGCGAATGTGTGCTCCTGAGCCTGTCTGTCGCGTACCGTCCAGGTGATGAGCGTTCGGCCGAGCGCGCGCTCCTTTTCCGTGAAGGCGTTGGGAAGATGGCCGTAATGGTAGGAGATGAAATCCAGTCCGAGATGCATCGCCTCCTCGTGCACGAAGAAGGTTTCCGGATTGACACCCTCGGCAGTCAGGCCGAGGGGGTAGGGCGCATCGAGTTCCTTCAGGTCCCTGAGCAGCCAATGGTCGAAGCTCATCAGCGCCACATGGCCCTCATAGCCTTCCAGCGTCTCGAGCACGGCCGCGCAAAAGCCTTCGTCGTCGCCCAGTCGCCCCTTGAGCTCGATGATCAGTGGGACACGGCCGGCAACGAGGCGCAGCATCTGCTTCAGGGTCGGCACCTTGTCGCCCGTGCCGCCGACGGACAGAAGCCCCAGCTCCGCGGACGTCTTCGCGCGCACGTCGCCCGCAATCCCGCAGAGCCGTTGAAGGTCGTGGTCGTGGAAAACGACGGGAACGCTGTCAGCCGCGAATTGAAGGTCGCACTCGATCGCGAAGCCGGCTTCGACCGCGCGAGAGAAAGCGGAGAGCGTGTTTTCCCAAACCTCCCGATTCATGTCGTGGAAGCCGCGATGGGCGATCGGCTGGGCCTTGAGCCAGGAAAGATCCTTCATTGGAAGTCCCTGATCATGCGATTTCGATCACGGCGTCGATCTCGACAGCCGCGTTGAAGGGAAGGGAAGCCATGCCGACAGCGGCACGAGCGTGTTTGCCCGCTTCGCCGAGCGTATTGGCAAGCAGGTTCGAGGCGCCGTTGATCACCAGGTGCTGTTCGACGAAGTCCGGCGTGGAAGCGACGAAGCCGTTGATCTTGACGAGGCGGCGGATACGGCCGAGATCGCCGAGAGCCGCTTTGGCCTGGGCCAGGATGTTGATCGCGCAGAGTTCGGCGGCTCTTTGCGCGCCGGCGACATCGACATCCTTGCCGACATGGCCGGTTACGGCGACCTTGCCGTTTTCCATCGGCAACTGCCCGGAAATGTAGAGCATCGACCCCGAAACGACATAAGGCACGTAGTTCGCGACGGGCGCAACTGCCTGCGGAAGGACGATGCCGAGTTCGGTGAGGCGGGTTTCGATCTCTGCGGACATGGAAGGCTCCGTTGTTGTCTTTTGTGCTAAAATCCGGCATGCAAAGCAGATCTTGACAGGCGTGGACCAGAACCGATCTGCCTTGTTTCTGCCGAATGCTTGTTTATCGCATTGGCGGCGAGTCCAACAGGAGGAAACGGATGTTTCGTAAAGGCTTCGGTCTCGTCACTGTGGGAAGCGTCTGTGTCGTGGTCATGACGGCGGGCGCGGCACAGGCGACTGCTCTCGTTCCCCACCGCGCTGTCTACGATCTGGAATTGAAGGACGCCTCCGAGCGGTCCGGCATCTCCGGCATGTATGGCCGCATGGTCTATGAGTTCAACGGCTCCTCCTGCGAAGGCTATACCGTCAGCTTCCGCTTCGTCACCCAGGTCGATACGGGTGACGAGGTTCGCCTAACCGATCAGCAGACCACCACCTATGAGGACATGAGGAACGGCAATTTCCGTTTCCTCACCCGCTCCTTTACCGATGAGAAGCTGGACAAGGAGGTGCGCGGAAGCGCGCATGACGATAAGTCCGGCGTCAAGGTCGAGCTGACCGCCCCCGACAAGCGCCAGGTGGCGCTTGCGGCCAGCCGGTTTCCGACAGAACACATGCTCGAAGTGATCGAACGTGCGAAAAAAGGAGAGACCTTTTTCGAGGCGCGTATTTTCGATGGTTCCGATTCGGGCGACAAGACGCTGATTACCTCGACCTTCGTGGGCAAGCCGCGTAAGCCCGCTCCTGACGATGCGGATGTCGGCAAGGCCGGAAAGCTTGCGGGCGAGAACTACTGGCCGGTGACGATCACCTATTTCAACGACGAAGCCAACGGCGACGCGCTGCCCGTCTACCGCATGGCGTTCAAGCTCTACGAGAACGGCGTGACGCGGGATCTCACCATGGACTACGGAGACTTCGTCCTGAGCGGAAAACTCGCAAAGCTCGAGGTCTTCAATAGCGAAGAGTGCAAATAGGCAACGGCAGAAGCGATTTTCGAAAGTGACCGCAACCTGCTCCTATTGACAGCGACCATTTATTTTCTAAAGTTGAGAAAATAAATGGGGGGCGAACAGTGGGTGTGCATCACGGCCAGGTCCTGCGCATCCTTCGCGACGAAGGGCCCCAATCGCGCGCCATCCTTGCGCGCCGCGCCGGGCTGTCCGCGACGACCCTTACCCATGTGACGGCGCAGCTCCTCGCCGACGGCTCCGTCGCCGAGGTGGAGCCGGCGGCAAGCAGCGGGGTGGGGCGGCCGGGACTGGCGATCCGGCTCCTGCCGAACGCTCATCACGTTGCCGGCGTGCATATCGGTGCCGGGCTCGTCCAACTGACGGTCACGGATCTCCTGGGTTCGCCGAAAGCGGCCGCTTCGTTCGAATTCGCGCTGCCGGACACCTCACCGGAGGCCGTGACGGCGCGGATCGCGGACGAAATAGAGAAGCTGAAGCTTCTCGCGCGCACAGACCATCTGCTCGGCGTCGGAGTAGGAGTGCCGGGACCCGTCGATGCCGGCCAGCGCACCATCCTGGCTTCGATCAACACCGGCTGGCGCAACCTGCCGCTGGCGGGCATGCTGGAGCGACGCACGGGCCTGTCGGTGGTGCTGGAGCATAACGTTACCGCAATGGCGGTCGCGGAGGCGCGCTTCGGTCTCGGCCGCGGGGTTCCGGCATTGCTTTATGTCTATTTGCGCTCCGGTCTGGGGGCAGGGCTGGTGGTCGACGGCGTGCCGTTTCGGCCGGGCGGCGGCCATGGTGCAGTCGAGCTCGGTCACATCCAGATCTCACAGGACGGGCCACGGTGCAGTTGCGGCAATCATGGCTGTCTCGAAAGCTATGTGAACGAACGCGTCCTGATGCGTGCATTGGGGCTGGAAGGCTCTGCTCCGGCCGATCTCCTGATGCAGGTGGAGAACACGGACGTCTGGGGTCCGACACTCGCTCGGCTGACCGACTCGCTCGCCATCGCAATCAGTCTGCTTACGCCCGATCTGATCGTCTTCGGCGGTCACCTCGCTGACGCGCCGGAGAGCCTGTTCGCGCATCTGCGAAAACATCTGCCGCCACGGGTCATGCCTCATATGCGCGACATCCTTCGGTTCGAACGAACCGGTTTTGGCTCGCAACTGGGCGCGATCGGCGGGGCGGCGGTCGCGCTCGACCACTTTTTCTATTCGGGAGCCCGGTATTGAGCACTCTGACGTCCAAAGACGAGGAAACGACAGGGAACGGGTTTTCGCCGGCGGAGCTGGCGCCCATCGTCCTGAACCTGATCGCCTTGGCGTTCGCCGTCACGGTATGGTGGGGCGTCACGGCGGCGGGGCTGGTGATCCTGCCGGGACCGGCCGAGGTTTTCCGGCGCGCAGTGGAGCTGATCGCGAACGGCCAGTTGCCGCTGGACGTCGTCTCCAGTCTTCGCCGCGTGCTGGCCGGCTTCCTGCTCGGCGTGGCGGCAGCCATTCCCGTCGGCTTCCTGATGGGTTGGTACCGCGTCGCCCGCGCACTGATCGAGCCCTACATCCAGTTTTTCCGCATGATTCCGCCGCTGGCGGTCATACCGCTCGCGATCGTGACCATGGGCATCGACGAAGCGCCGAAGGTCTTCGTCATTTTCCTCGCCTCGTTCCTTTCCTGCGTCGTCGCCGCCTATCAGGGTGTCATCGGCGTCGACCGTACGTTGATCAGCGCTGCACGCGTGCTTGGGGCCAACGACGGCGTGCTGTTCTACCGCGTGATCGTCCCTGCCTCCATTCCCTTCATTCTGGTCGGCGTCCGGATCGGGCTCGGCTCGGCCTGGGCAACGGTCGTCGCGGCCGAGCTCATCGCAGCGCAATCGGGTCTCGGTTTCCGAATGCAGCAGGCGCAACTCTATTACGACCTACCCACCATCTTCGTCAGCCTCGTGACGATAGGCATTCTCGGCCTGCTCATGGATCGCATCGTCCAGGCGGCGGAACGCCGTCTGACCCGCTGGCGCCGTTTACCATCAGAAACCCCAGGTCAGTTCGAGTTCATCACAAGGAGGAGGAATGCCGTGACTTTTACCCGACGCAGTTTCATCCGCGTTGCCGCTGCCGGTGCGCTGGCGGCCCCCATAGTGGGCGCCACCACGAGAGCCGCTTACGCAGAAGCAAAACCCGTGCGGATCGGTTACATCGCCGACTATTTCGGCACGAGCCTGACGGCGATCGCCACCGACCAGAACCTGTGGGCAAAACACGGCCTGGAACCGGACCTGAAGATCTTCACCAACGGCCCGATCCAGATCCAGGCGTTGGGCGCGGGCAGTCTCGATTTCGGGTATGTCGGTCCAGGCGCCCTTTGGCTCCCGGCCACTGGCAAGGCCAAACTCGTCGCGATCAATGTGCTCGGACTGTCCGACCGCGTCATCGCGCAGAAGGGCATCAACTCCGTCGCGGACCTCAAGGGCAAGAAGGTCGGCGTTCCGGAAGGCACATCGGGCGACATGCTGTTGCGTCTCGGCCTTGCCAAGGCTGGCATGACGATTTCCGACATAGAAGTGGTGAAGATGGACCCTTCGACGGTCGTTTCGGCTTTTGCATCGAAGCAGATCGACGGCGCCGGCATCTGGTATCCGCTGGTGGGCATCATCAAGAAGACCGTCCCGGATCTGGTCGAAGTCGCCAAGAGCGACGATTTCTATCCCGAGAACTCATTCCCTTCGGCTTTCGTCGCCCGCAATGAGGTGATAGCCGGCGACGTGGACGTGGTCAGGAAATTCATCGCCACGATGAAGGAGGCCAACGACTATCGCGTTGCCGACGTGCCGCGCTCGGTCGCGATCACCGCCAAGTTCCTCGGAGTGCCGGCCGAACCGCTTGAAGTCGAAAGCCGCAACGGCAAGTTCCTGACCACCGCCGAGCTCGTTGCAGCCAGCAGGGATGGGACGGTGGCCAACTGGCTGAAGGGTCTCAACGACCAGTTCGTCGCTTTCGGCAAGATGCAGAACCCGCTCGACCCGAAGGACTACTATCTCGCCGACCTCTACGCAGGCGACTGAACGCCAACCCGCCGGCGCGCTCCGTCGCGCCGGCACTCTCCATCGAGATTAGAATGACAAAGCAGCCCAATATTCTGTTCATCATGTCGGACGACCATGCGGCGCGGGCGATTTCCGCCTACGGCGCGGGCCTGAACAGCACGCCCAATATCGACCGCATCGCCGACGAAGGCATGCGGTTCGATCGGTGCTACGTCACCAATTCGATTTGCACGCCCAGCCGTGCCGCCATTTTGACCGGCACCTACAACCATGTGAACATGGTCACCACGCTCGATACCCATATCGACAACCGGCTCCCCAATGTGGCCAAACATCTGCGCGCGGGCGGCTATCAGACGGCGATCTTCGGCAAGTGGCACCTGGGCGAGGGCCAGGCGCACGAGCCGACGGGATTTGACGAATGGTCGGTACTGCCGGGGCAGGGCGAATATTTCGATCCGGTGATGATCGACCGCAACGGACCGCGAACGGAGAGAGGCTACGCCACCGACATCATCACCGACAAATGCCTCGATTTCCTCGGCAGGCGTGATCCGGAGCGGCCGTTCTTCCTGATGTGCCACCACAAGGCGCCGCATCGCAGCTTCGAGCCGCACCCGCGCGACAGGCATCTCTATGCCGACGGGAAACTGCCGGTTCCGGAAACCTTCTCCGACGATTATTCCAACCGCGCAGCAGCGGCGGCAGCGGCGAAAATGCGCATTCGCTCCGACATGACATACAGGGACCTCGGCCTCGTCCAGCCCGAAGGCGGCAACGAGATCGGCGAACTGCTTCTGCCGGGCTGGACCCAGCGCAAGGTCCCGGACATCGAGGAAGGTCAGGAACTGCGGTTGATCGACGGAGCCACCGGTGAGAATTATCTCTTTACCGATCCGCGGAAACTCGCCCTCTTCAAGTACCAGCGCTACATGATGCGCTACCTGCAGACCATTGCCGCCGTGGACGACAATGTCGGCCGTCTGCTCGACTATCTCGACGCGGAAGGCCTGCGCGACGACACCATCGTCATCTATACGTCCGACCAGGGGTTCTTCCTTGGCGAGCACGGCTGGTTCGACAAGCGCTTCATGTACGAAGAATCGCTCCGGATGCCTTTCCTGATCCGATATCCGGAGGGCATCCGGCCCGGCACGCAAGCCGGCCACATCGCGACCAATGTCGATTTCGCGCCGACCTTTCTCGATTATGCGGGCCTGCCGATCCCCAATTACATGCAGGGCAGGAGCATGCGCCCGATTATCGAGCAGACGGCGGACGAGGACCATAAGGGTCTCGCCTATCACCGGTACTGGATGCACAAGGACGAGTTCCACAATGCCTTCGCGCATTACGGCGTGCGCGACGCCCGCTACAAGCTCATCTACTGGTATAACGATCCGCTCGGCCAGCCTGGTGCCTTTTCCGGCGACGAGGCTGCGGAATGGGAACTGTTCGATTGCGAGGAGGACCCGTTCGAGCTGCGCAACCGGGCGAACGAGCCGGCCTACTCCGCTGTGTTCGAGGAAATGCTGGCTAAGCTCGATGCGCGCATGGCGGAAATCGGCGACATTCCGGAACATGTCACCGCCGAGGTGCTGGCTCGGTGCCGAACGAAGGCGGCCTGAGCCGGCGCGATACAAAAAGCGTCCCCAAGGCTTGATTTTCGGGCCGGTTACCGCTAAGGGGCTGGCCATTCCACACGTAAGGCATGGGATTTTCCGGGAGAAATCCGGATCGTTCCGCCGGTGGGCGCATTGCGGTGCGCTCGACGCCTTGCGGAGGTTCAACCGGAAAAGGAGACAAAGGCATGGCATTGCCTGATTTCACTATGCGCCAGCTTCTCGAGGCGGGCGTCCACTTCGGTCACCAGACGCACCGCTGGAACCCGAAGATGAAGCCGTACATCTTCGGCGACCGTAACAACGTTCACATTATCGATCTCGCCCAGACCGTACCGATGCTGTCGCGCGCCCTGCAGGTCGTCAGCGACACCGTCGCCAGCGGCGGCCGCGTGCTTTTCGTCGGCACCAAGCGCCAGGCGTCCGAGATCATCGCGGACGCTGCGAAGCGTTCCGCCCAGTACTACGTCAATGCCCGCTGGCTCGGCGGCATGATGACGAACTGGAAGACGATCTCCAACTCGATCCAGCGCCTGCGCAAGCTCGATGAAATCCTGGCTTCGGAAGCTTCCGGCTTCACGAAGAAGGAGCGCCTGAACCTCGAGCGCGAGCGCGAGAAGCTCAACCGCGCACTCGGCGGTATCCGCGATATGGGCGGTACCCCGGATCTGATGTTCATCATCGACACCAACAAGGAATCGATCGCCATCGACGAAGCCAAGCGTCTTGGCATTCCGGTCGTTGCCGTCATCGACTCCAATTGCGATCCGGACCAGATCGACTACGCGATCCCGGGCAACGACGACGCATCGCGCGCTATCGCCCTTTACTGCGATCTCATCGCCCGCGCCGCCATTGACGGTATCGCCCGTCAGCAGGGCGCCTCTGGCCGCGATCTCGGCGCATCCGAAGAGGTTCCGGTCGAGCCGGCTCTCGAGGAAGCGTCCGAAGCCTGATCGGCCCGACCGGCAGACCAAGCGCTGCCGTACGCATGAAATATCGGGACGAGGCCGTTTGTGATGTAGAATCTGAACGGCCTTGTTCTTTATCAGCCGGAAATGGCCCGGCCGATCGCGCGCGGTGAGCCCGCGAACATCGCTAAAGTGGCTTCATCACGATGTCACACAGAAAGGCCATTTCCTGCCAAACCTTCTGGCACTGCGCCAATCCCGGTCGGCGCGCCAGCAAACAGACAAGAGGCACAAAGATGACTGTTACCGCCGCAATGGTGAAGGAGCTGCGCGAAAAGACCGGCGCAGGTATGATGGACTGCAAGAAGGCGCTTGCCGAGACCAATGGCGACATGGAAGCCGCCATCGACTGGCTGCGCGCCAAGGGCATCGCCAAGGCTGACAAGAAGTCCGGCCGCACTGCTGCCGAAGGCCTCATCGGCATTGCCAGCTCCGGCACCAAGGCCGTCGTCGTCGAAATCAACTCCGAGACCGACTTCGTTGCCCGCAACGACGCCTTTCAGGAGCTGGTTCGCGGTGTCGCCAATGTCGCCCTCGGCACCGACGGCAGCGTTGCGGCCGTCTCCAAGGCGACCTATCCGGCGACGGGCAAGTCCGTTGAAGATACGATCAAGGACGCCATCGCCACGATTGGCGAGAACATGACGCTGCGCCGCTCGGCACTGCTCGAGGTCGAGGACGGCGTCGTCGCGACCTATGTGCACAATGCCGCAGGCGAAGGCATCGGCAAGCTCGGCGTGCTCGTCGCGTTGAAGTCGACCGGCGACAAGGAAGCTCTGAACGCGATCGGCCGGCAGGTTGCCATGCACGTCGCCGCGACCAACCCGCTCGCGGTCCGTTCGAGCGAAATCGACCCGGCGGTCGCCGAGCGCGAGCGCAACGTCTTCATCGAGCAGTCGCGCGCTTCCGGCAAGCCGGACAACATCATCGAGAAGATGGTCGATGGCCGCATGCGCAAGTTCTTCGAGGAAGTCGCCCTTCTGTCGCAGGCTTTCGTCATGAACCCTGATCTGACGGTGGAAGCCGCGATCAAGGAAGCGGAAAAGTCCGCCGGCGCGCCGATCGAAGTTGCCGGCATTGCCCGTCTCCTGCTCGGCGAAGGCGTCGAAAAGGAAGAGAGCGATTTCGCGGCAGAGGTGGCAGCCGCCGCGAAGGGTTGATTTCTTCACCTCGAATGGGAAAACGTCGGGGCATCGCGTGACAACGCGGTGCCCTTCGTGTATCCGGCTCCAGTCGATGCGTAGGACCCGCCGGAGCGGTTGATACCACGCAGCGGAATTTGCCTTTACGCCGGTGTGCGCCAGATGCCTGCACACGCGCGCCGATCTATTTCAGGAGTGACGATGTCGGCCAAGCCAATCTACAAGCGCGTTCTTCTCAAAGCCTCCGGTGAAGCGCTTATGGGAAGCCAGGGGTTCGGCATCGATGTTGCCGTAGCCGACCGGATTGCCTCCGATATCGCGGAAGCGAGAGCGATGGGTGTCGAAGTCGGCGTCGTCGTCGGCGGCGGCAACATCTTCCGCGGTGTCGCTGTCGCGTCCAAGGGCGGCGACCGTGTAACCGGCGACCACATGGGAATGCTGGCGACGGTCATCAACGCGCTTGCGCTGGCGACGTCGCTGCGCAAACTCGATATCGACACCGTCGTCCTGTCGGCCATCGCCATGCCGGAAATCTGCGAGAGCTTCTCGCAGCGCGCGACGCTTTATCATCTTTCGCTCGGGCGTGTCGTGATATTCGCCGGCGGCACGGGCAATCCGTTCTTCACGACGGATTCGGCTGCGGCGCTTCGTGCGGCGGAGATGGGCGCCGAGGCGATCTTCAAGGGAACACAGGTCGACGGCATCTATTCCGCGGATCCGAAGAAGGACCCCTCGGCCACCCGATTCGACCGCCTGACCCATAGCGAGGTTCTCGAAAAAGGCCTCGCAGTCATGGATGTTGCCGCCGTGGCGCTTGCGCGGGAGAATGCCATTCCGATCGTCGTCTTCTCCATCCACGAGAAGGGCGGCTTCACGGAGATATTGACGGGTGGCGGCCGTGCCACCATCGTGACCGATAATTGACAAGCTGCTGGGGCCCGCAAGGGCCGCTGATAAGAACGGGAGTCTTGAACCATGAGTGAAGGTGTGGATCTGAAGGAACTCAAGCGTCGGATGGACGGGGCGATCGCTGCTTTCAAGCACGACATCGCGTCGCTGCGGACCGGCCGCGCTTCGGCGAACGTACTCGATCCGGTGACCGTCGAAGCCTACGGTTCTCGCATGCCGCTGAACCAGGTGGCAAACATCACGGTTCCGGAGTCGCGCATGCTCTCGGTTTCGGTGTGGGACAAGTCCATGGTCGGTGCCGTGGAGCGGGCAATCCGGGAGTCCAATCTGGGGCTCAACCCGATCGTCGACGGGCAGAACCTGCGCATTCCGTTGCCGGAACTGAACGAGGAGCGCCGCAAATCGCTGGTCAAGGTCGCCCACGACTATGCCGAAAAAAGCAAGGTCGCCGTCCGCCACGTTCGCCGTGACGGTATGGACGACCTGAAAAAAGCCGAAAAGGACGGCGAGATCGGCCAGGACGAGAGCCGTGCTCAGTCCGAGCGGGTCCAAAAAATGACCGATGACGTAATTTCCGAAATCGACCGCTTGCTCGCGGAGAAGGAAAAGGAAATCATGCAGGTCTGACCTGCGGATAGGTGAGTCTCTTTGTCCGGACAACCCATGCAAGAATTCAATCCCGCAAACGTACCGGCTCACGTCGCCATCATCATGGACGGCAACGGTCGTTGGGCGAATGCGCGTGGACTGCCCCGTACCATGGGCCACCGCAAGGGCGTTGAGGCGGTCCGCGGGGCGGTAAGGACGGCGGCGGAGATCGGTATCCGTTACCTGACCCTGTTCGCATTCTCGTCGGAGAACTGGAACAGGCCGGAAAACGAGGTCAGCGACCTCATGGGCCTGCTCAAGGCTTTCATCCGACGGGATCTCGCCGATCTCCACCGTGAGAACGTCCGCATCCGGGTCATCGGCGACCGATCGAATCTGAGCGGCGATATCCTACCTCTGCTCATCGAAGCGGAGGAGACGACGGTCGCGAACACCGGCATCACGGTGGTCATCGCGTTCAATTACGGCGCCAGAGACGAGCTGGCGAGAGCCATGCGCCGCCTGGCGGGGGACGTGGCCGCCGGTCGTCTGCGGCCGGAAGAGATTACCGCGGAACGGATATCCTCGACGATCGATACGGCGGGCATTCCAGATCCCGATCTCATCATCCGGACGAGCGGCGAGGAGCGTCTCTCCAATTTTCTCCTTTGGCAGGGGGCCTACTCCGAATTGCTGTTCATTCCGGACCTCTGGCCGGATTTCACGCGCGAGACATTCTTTGCGGCGATCGAACAATATGCCTGCCGCGAGCGCCGATTCGGCGGACTGACCCAACCGACTTTGGCGGTCGGCTCCTGATGCAGGCCGAACTCAAACTTCGTATCGCCTCCGGGGTGGTTCTGGCTGCGGTGGTTCTTGCTGCAACCTGGATCGGCGGCTTTGCCTTCCAGCTTCTCTCCGTCGCGATCGGCCTCCTCGTCTATTACGAGTGGTCCACCATCACGAAGCTCCCCGAGCGGGACTTTCAGGGCAATGCCCTCGGCTGGCTGGCACAGGCGGTGATCGCCGGTCTCGTCCTCCTCGGTTATATGCATGTCAGCCTCCCGGGGCTTGCCCTCTGTGTGCTCGCGGCAGCGCTTTGGGTGGCGATAAAGGGAACCAGCTGGTGGCTGCCGGGCGGGATCGTCTATGCGGGTCTGACGAGCATTTCGCTCGCGGCGATCCGCGGAGCGGACTATCTCGGTCTGATGGCGATGCTGTTCGTGTTCGCCGTCGTATGGGCAACGGATATTTTCGCCTACTTCACGGGGCGGGCGATCGGCGGGCCAAAGCTGGCGCCCGCAATCTCGCCGGGCAAGACCTGGTCGGGCGCGATCGGCGGGGCGATTTTCGGCGTTCTTGCGGGTGTCGCCGTTTTCATGGCTCACTTTGCCCTCGAGGACCTGCGCATTCCCGTCATCGCGCTGATCCTGTCCGTCGCAAGCCAGACAGGCGATCTGTTCGAGTCCTTCGTCAAGCGCCGGTTCGGCGTCAAGGATTCAAGCAGGCTGATCCCGGGTCACGGCGGCGTCATGGACCGGGTGGACGGGCTGATATTCGCCTGCATTGCCGCACTGGCTCTGGTGCTTGGGCAGTTCTTGCTGGCGGGCGGCCGGGAAGTCTCTTTCGGCGCGATTCTGCTGGGTCTTTGAAGACTGCCGGTGTAGTCCTTATATCGGGCTCGAAGCGGGACTATCCTGCGGCGGTCCGACCATGGCGTCACGGCCCCGACCTTGCAATTTGAACTGGCGGACGTGGCAACGGACGCGTTAGGAATGACTATGAGCCTGCTGCTTGACAATCTCCAGTACACGATCCCCACCTTCCTTTTTCTCCTGACGTTGCTGGTCTTCGTTCACGAGATGGGACATTACCTGGTTGGGCGCTGGTCGGGCATCCGCATCCTGGCCTTTTCCGTCGGCTTCGGACCCGAGCTCTTCGGCTGGACCGATCGCCATGGCACCCGCTGGAAATTCTGCGCGATCCCGCTTGGCGGGTACGTGAAGTTTTTCGGCGACGAGGATGCGGCGAGCACGCCCGACTACCGGCGGCTGGAGACGATCGCGCCGGAAGAACGGGGCCGCACATTCCTGGGTGCAAAGCTATGGAAGCGCGCCGCGACGGTCGCGGCCGGTCCCATCGCGAATTTTCTACTGGCGATTGCGATCTTCGCCGTTCTTTTTTCCATTTACGGCCGTGCGGTCGCCGATCCCGTCGTCGCTTTCGTGGCGCCGGACAGCGCCGCGGAAAAGGCGGGTGTTCTGCCGGGGGACCGGCTGCTTTCGATCGACGGAAAGCCGATCGCGACCTTCGACGACGTGCGCCGCTATGTCAGCGTCCGTCCCGAGCTGCCGATCACCGTTCGGATCGAGCGCGATGGCGCTGCGATCGACCTGCCGATGGTGCCCCAGCGCACCGAATCCGTCGACCCGCTCGGCAACAAGATGGAGGAGGGCAAGATCGGGATCGGAACGAACCAGGAGGCCGGCAATTTCCGGGTCGAGACCTACGGACCTCTCGAAGCGGTGGGGCAAGGGGCACTGCAGAGCTGGCGGATCGTAACGGGCACGCTCGACTATCTTTCGAATCTCTTTGTCGGCCGGATGAGCGCCGATCAGGTCGGCGGACCGATCCGCATCGCCCAGATGTCCGGTCAGATGGCGAAGCTCGGTATTGCCGAGGTGCTGAATTTCGCGGCCGTCCTTTCGGTTTCCATTGGATTGCTCAACCTGATGCCCGTGCCGGTGCTTGATGGCGGTCATCTGATGTTCTATGCGGTCGAAGCGCTGCGCGGCAGGCCGGTCGGTCCCGCCGCACAGGATCTCGCATTCCGTATCGGCTTTGCCATGGTGCTCATGCTGACGGTTTTTGCGGCCTGGAACGATATCAACTGGCTCTTCGGATAGAGCGGAGCCTTGGGCGGGAGCGGACATCGTTAAGGATTCGGAGAGCGAGGGAGTTTAGCCGGCTGCTCGATAACGGTTTGTTTACGATAATAAGAGGCCGTAGTGGCTGTTAAGCCACGGTTGGAATTGAAGTAAACAGAAATTAACGAGCTGACTTGCTTGTATGGGAAAAGCGGTTAAAACGGCAACCGTGACCGGAGTCGGCACGAAACTGCCGCGGGACGTTGGGAAAAGGTAAGATTTTGACATGAAAGCTGGTTCAAGGTTTTTGAACGCGGTGTCGGCGTTTGCTCTGTCAGCAAGCATGGTCGCCACGGGTACCGGGGTAGGACTTGTTGCTGGTACCTCAGTCGCGCAAGCCGCGGTCATCAATCGGGTTGACGTGCGTGGGGCAACGCGTGTCAGCGCGGAAACCGTTCGCGCCAACATCACGATCGTTCCCGGCAAGAGCTTCAGCAATGCCGATATCGACGCATCCGTGAAGCGGCTCTATGCCACCGGCTATTTCTCCGATGTCAGCATCACGGTTTCCGGCGGATCGCTTGTCGTTTCCGTCAGCGAGAATCAGCTCGTCAACCAGGTGGTCTTCAACGGCAACCGCAAGATCAAGGATGACAAGCTCCAGGGTGTCGTTCGCACCCAGCCGCTCGGTCCCTATAGCGAGGCGACCGTCGAAACCGACATTCAGGCCATCAAGGACGCCTATGCCGCCATCGGCCGCAGCGACGTGACCGTGACGACCCAGGTCGTTCCGATTGCCGAAGGACGTGTCAACCTGGCCTTCGTCATCAATGAAGGCGAACGCACCAAGATCACGCAGATCAACTTCGTAGGCAACGAGGCCTATAGCGACGGCCGTCTGCAGTCGGTGATTGCGACCAAGGAATCGGGCATCTTCTCGTTCCTCACGCGCAAGGACGTCTACAATCCGGATAAGCTGCGGGCCGACGAGGAATTGCTGCGGCAGTTCTACTACAACCGCGGCTATGCCGATTTTCAGGTGGTCTCGTCCGAAGCGGCGCTCAATGAGGCGACCAACGAATACACGGTAACGATCACGGTCGAGGAAGGTCCTCGATACGACTTCGGTTCGGTCAACATCGAATCGACCGTCGAAGGCATCGACGCCGAGGAACTGAGGGGGCTCGTTCAGAGCCGCGAAGGCACGGTCTACAAGGCCAAGGACATTCAGAACACGATGAGCGAGATTTCGAAGCGCGTCGCGTCGGAGGGTTATCCCTTTGCGCGCGTCACGCCGCGCGGCAATCGCGACCTCGCCAATCACACGATCGCCGTCGACTATCTCGTGGACCAGGGCGAGCGGGCCTATGTCGAGCGCATCGAGATTCGCGGCAACACCCGGACGCGTGACTACGTAATTCGTCGCGAGTTCGACGTCGGCGAGGGCGATGCCTTCAACCAGGAAATGGTTGCCCGCGCCAAGCGCCGCCTGGAAGCGCTCGGCTATTTCTCGTCGGTCAACATCTCGACGCAGCCGGGCAGTGCGGCTGACCGTGTGGTCATCGTCGTCGACGTGCAGGATCAGTCGACCGGCTCGTTCGGCATCGGCGCCGGCTATTCCGCCGGCGACGGCGGCGGCTTCCTCGTCGAAGCTTCGATCGAAGAAAAGAACTTCCTGGGCCGCGGCCAGTATATTCGTCTTGCCGCCGGTAAGGGCGAGGACAGCCAGACCTACAATGTTTCGTTCACCGAGCCCTATTTCCTCGGCTACCGTCTCGCGGCGGGCTTCGACCTCTTCAAGAACGAAAACGACTTCGATGACGACAACTACAGCTACAACGATCAGGGATTCAGCCTGCGCGTGACTGCGCCGATCACGGAAAACCTGTCGACGACGCTGCGCTACAACTACACGGAGCTCGAATATTTCGGCGACGAGGACGAGCTTTCCTCTCCCTATGTTCGCGCAATCGAGGACGGCCCCTGGACGCGTTCCTCCGTGTCCCAGTCGATCACCTACAACACGCTCGACGATGCGCAACTGCCGCACGAGGGCATTCTCGCTTCGGTCACCCAGGAGTTTGCAGGTCTTGGCGGTACGTCGGACTTCTACAAGCTGACGGGTAAGGCCAAATGGTACTATACGCTGCACGACGAGGCTGACATCATCGGCTCGATCTCCGGCAGCGCCGGCCAGCTGTTCAAGACGTCCGGTTCACTTGAAGTCTTCGACCAGTTCCAGCTGACCAGCAACGATATCCGCGGCTTCGAGCGCAACGGTATCGGTCCGCGGGCAAACAACGGCGATGCCCTTGGCGGCACGACCTATTTCACGGCGTCTGCGGAAGCGACGTTCCCGCTGCCGGGCCTTCCGCGTGACAGCGGCTTCCGCGGTGCATTGTTCGTCGACGCGGGCACGCTCTACAACAATGAGTTGGAGCTGACCGGAGCCGGTGAATCGGTGCGCGGCAACGACGCTTCGCTGCGTGCGTCGGTCGGCGTCAGCCTTATTTGGGCTTCGCCTTTCGGTCCGCTGCGTGTCGATTATGCCGTGCCGGTTGCGAAGGAAGACTTCGACGAGGTCCAGAACTTCAAGTTCGGTATCAACTCGTCGTTCTGATAGAGAGCAGTCCAGAACTGCCAGAGAATCGTTCTGGAGTGTCCATGGAACAGAATTGGTTTTTTCCGCCCCATCAGGGGATTCGTCTGGGTGACCTCGCGAATCAGATTGGGGCGGAGTTGCTGGATATTGCTGCTGCCGATCGCACCGTGCGTTCGGTCGCGCCGGTCTATCGCGCCAAGCCGGGCGACATCTGTTACATGCTGTCGCGCAAGAATCGCGAAGAGTTGCAGAGCTGCCGTGCCGCCGCGATCATCTGCGACAAGGCCATTTCGTCGCTTGTTCCCGATACGATACCCGTGCTGCTGACATCGAAACCGCACACGGCCTTCGCCCTTGCCGGCACCTTGCTTCACGAAAGGGCCATGCGCCCTTCCTATAATACGAGCGAGAGGGGCGTAGCGGCGGGAGCCTTCATCGATCCGACGGCGCGCCTCGAGGCGGGCGTCGAGGTCGAGCCGATGGCTGTGGTCGGAGCCGGCGTCGAGATTGGAAGCGGGACGCGCATCGCAGCAGGAGCAATGATCGGACCGGGCGTGCGGATCGGCCGCGATTGCACCATTTCGGCCGGTGCAAGCATCCTTTGTGCGCTGGTCGGCAACAACGTCATCATTCATCCGGGCGCACGCATCGGTCAGGACGGATTCGGCTATGCACCGGGCCCGAAGGGCGGAATGATCAAGATCGTCCAGGTCGGGCGGGTGATCATCCAGGATCACGTGGAGATCGGTGCGAACACGACGATCGACCGCGGCACCATGGATGACACCGTGATCGGCGAGGGGACGAAAATCGACAATCTGGTGCAGATCGGCCATAACGTCCGCATCGGTCGTTACTGCGGCATCGTCAGCCAGGTCGGTATCGCCGGCAGCACGCAGATCGGCGACGGGGTCATGATCGGTGGAGGCGTCGGGGTCAACGGGCATATCACCATTGGAGACGGAGCGCAGATCGCTGCGATGAGTGGCGTGGCGAGCGATGTGCCGGCCGGTGAGCGCTATGGCGGAATTCCGGCGCGACCGATGCGGGATTTCCTGCGCGATGTGGCCGAAATGGCCCTGCGGTCGAGCGAGAGGCAGAAGAAGAAGGGTGGCAAGGATGAATGAGGCTGCAACGGTCCTCGGCACGGCGGACATACAGGAAATCCTGAGGCTTCTTCCCCATCGTTATCCCTTCCTGCTCGTGGACCGCATCATCGAGATCGATGACGACAATTCGGCCATCGGGATCAAGAACGTGACGGCCAACGAGCCGCATTTCACCGGGCACTTTCCCGAGAAGCCGATCATGCCGGGCGTTCTTCTGATCGAAGGCATGGCACAGACGGCCGGCGCGATCTGTGCGCGCAAGACTGGAATCGGCAGCAATCTCGTGTATTTCATGACGATCGACAATGCCCGCTTCCGCAAGCCCGTCGTGCCAGGCGACCGGGTGGAGTTCCATGTGGTGAAGCAGAAGCAGCGCGGCAATATCTGGAAGTTTCACTGTGATGCAAAAGTTGACGGGCAACTCGTCGCGGAAGCTGATATCGGCGCGATGATTGTCAGCAAGGAAGACGCCTGAGAATGATAGCATCAAGTGCGAAGATCCACCCGTCCTCGGCCATCGAGAACGGTGCGGTAATCGGCGAAAACGTGAAGATCGGCCCGTTCTGCCATATCGGGCCGAATGTCGTTCTTGCAGACGACGTCGAAATTCTGAGTCACGTCGCGGTCATCGGTCATACGAGCGTCGGCAAGGGCTCGAAGATCTTTCCAGGTGCCGTCATCGGCGGCGACTCGCAGAGCGTCCACCACAGCGCCTTGAATACGAAACTGGTGATTGGCGAAAACTGTACCATCCGCGAAGGCGTGACCATGAATACGGGCACGGTGGAGCATGGCGGCGCGACCATCATCGGCAACAACAACCTGTTCCTGGCCTATTCGCACGTGGCGCATGACTGCCGCCTCGGCAACAATATCATCCTTTCCAACAATGTCATGCTTGCGGGGCACGTCACAGTCGAGGACCGAGCCATACTCGGGGGTGGCTCGGCGGTTCACCAGTTTACCCGCATCGGGCGTCAGGCCTTCATCGGTGGCCTGTCGGCGGTGAGCTATGACGTCATTCCCTATGGAATGCTTAACGGCAACCCCGGCATTTTGAGCGGCCTTAACGTGGTCGGGATGACCCGTGCGGGGATCGAGCGTGCGGCGATTCATCGCGTCCGGCGGTGCTATAAGCAGATATTCGAGGGAGACGGCTCGATTCGCGCGAACGCAGCCGCTATCCGCAACGAATATCTCGATTGCGCGCCGGCAATCGAGATCCTGGATTTCATTGCCGCGGAGAGCGACCGCGCGCTGTCGTCGCCGAATCGCGGCGCCAAGGGCTGATGGCGGTGGCGATTCATCGCCTGCCGCATTCCAAAGGCAGGCTCGCCATCATCGCCGGCGCCGGAACGCTTCCCCATCACGTGGCCGAGGCAGCGCGCTTCCAGGGCGAAGACCCGTTCATCATTGCGCTTTCGCGTGAGGCGGATACCGATTGGACCGGCTTCGACCATGCCGTTTGCGCAATCGGAGACTTTGCCGCGATCAGCCGCACTTTCGAGACCGAGGGAATCGACCGGGTGGTCCTTTCCGGTGCGGTGCGGCGGCGGCCGGAGTGGCGCGATATCCGTCCTACGCTGAAGACGCTGGCCAAGGTGCCGCGGGTTTTCCGCACCTTGATATCCGGCGGGGACGACGCCGTGCTGCGCATGGTGATCGAATTGATCGAGGCGAGCGGCGCCCATGTGATCGGCGCGCACGAGGTCGTTCCGGGGCTTCTTGCCGATACCGGTCCGCTCGGCGCCCATGTCCCGACGGACGAAGATCGGCGTGACATCGAAGCCGGGATCGCCGCAGCCAACGCGCTGGGTGCGCTCGATGTCGGCCAGGGCGCCGTTGCGGTCGGCGGCAGGGTCGTGGCGCTGGAGGGGGCGGAAGGGACGGACGCCATGTTGGCGAGAGTGGCCGACCTCAGGAAAGACGGACGGATTTCAATTCGTCGTCGCGGCGTCCTCGTCAAGCTCTGCAAGCCGCAACAGGACGAGCGGGCGGATCTGCCCTCGATCGGTCCGTCGACGGTCGCAGGAGCGCATGCTGCCGGCCTCGCGGGCATCGCCGTGGAGGCAGGACGCGCGCTGGTTCTCGATCGCGCGCGTCTCGTGGAGGAAGCCGACAGGGGCGGGCTGTTCGTGCTCGGTATCGAGCGCGATTGCCGCAGGGACCGGAGATGACGGGCAGAGCCTACAGGCTGGCGGTTATCGCCGGAGAAGTTTCCGGAGACCTGCTCGGCGCCGACCTGGTGCGGGCATTGCGTGATCGTCTAGACGGTCCGCTCGAACTCGTGGGTGTCGGTGGCGAGGGGCTGGAAGCCGAAGGGCTCCGGTCGCTCTTCGACTATTCCGAACTGTCGATCATGGGTTTCTCGCAGGTTCTGGCGAACCTGCCGAAGCTTCTGTTGCTGATCGGGCAGACCGCCCGCGCGATCGCCGCTGCGCGTCCGGATGCTCTGTTGATCATCGACAGCCCGGACTTCACGCACCGCGTGGCGCAACGCGTCCGTGCCGCATTGCCGGACTTGCCGGTGATCGACTATGTCTGCCCGAGCGTCTGGGCGTGGAAGCCGGAGCGGGCGCCGCGCATGCGGGCCTATGTGGATCACGTGCTCGCGGTTTTACCCTTCGAGCCGGAAGCGATGGGGAAGCTCGGCGGTCCGCCGACGACCTATGTCGGGCATCGGCTCGCATCTGACGGCAATGTTCTCGCGGTCCGGGAGCGCCAACGACTGAGACGGCAGATGCAGGATCGGCGCGAGCCGAAGGCCTGCCTCCTGCTGCCCGGATCGCGCGGCAGCGAGGTCAGCCGCCTGCTTCCGATCTTCCGCGAAGCGGCCGAAGAGCTCGCGGAGCGGCACGAAGGCATTCGTTTCCTCTTGCCGACCGTGCCGCGCCAGGAAGACCGTGTGAGGGCGTTGACGGCCTCCTGGCGGGTTCAGCCCGAGATAAGCATAACCGCCGACAGGAAATGGGAGGCTTTTGCCCAAGCCGACGCGGCCATTGCCGCCTCCGGTACGGTGATCCTCGAACTGGCGCTCGCCGGAGTTCCGGTCGTCTCTACCTACTCTGCCGACTGGATCATCAGCCTCCTGCATTCCCGCATTCGGATATGGACCGCGGCGCTTCCGAACCTCATCGCGGATTTTCCGGTCGTGCCCGAATATTTCAACAAGTCGATCCGGCCGGCCGTTCTGACGCGCTGGTTCGAACGGCTTTCGAGCGACACGGCGCAACGTCGTGCGATGCTCGACGGCTTCGCCCTCGTTCAACAGCGAATGGAAACGAACCGTCCGCCCGGTGAAAAGGCGGCGGATATCGTTCTCGCTTGCCTTCGAGCGGGGTGAGGAGAGGCGAGTGCCTCGAACCGCTGTGGTTCGTCGGGCCAAGCCCCGAGGATGAGGGGCAAGAACCTCGCCACAGCCTCTGCAAACCCTCCACCTGTCATCCTCGGGGCAAGCCCGAGGATGAGGGTTGGCGCAATGGGCTTTTTGTCGAGTTCGTCCGCCGTTTACCGCTTGGAGATCGGCACGTAGTCGCGCAGCGGCGCACCGACATAGAGCTGGCGCGGACGGCCGATGCGCTGTTCCGGATCTTCGATCATCTCGTTCCATTGAGCGATCCAGCCGACGGTGCGGGCAAGCGCGAAGAGCACCGTGAACATCGTGGTGGGGAAGCCCAGTGCCTTCAGCGTGATGCCGGAGTAGAAGTCGATGTTCGGGTAGAGCTTCTTCTCGATGAAGTACTCGTCCGTCAGGGCGATGCGTTCGAGCTCCATCGCGACTTCCAGGAGCGGGTCGTCCTTGTGGCCGAGCTCGGCGAGAACCTCATGCGTCGTCTTCTGCATGATCTTCGCGCGCGGATCGTAGTTCTTGTAGACCCGGTGGCCGAAGCCCATCAGACGGAACGGATCGTTCTTGTCCTTGGCCTTGGCGATATATTCCGGAATGCGGTCGACCGTGCCGATTTCGGCGAGCATGTTGAGCGCCGCCTCGTTGGCGCCGCCATGGGCAGGTCCCCAAAGGCAGGCGATACCGGCAGCGATACAGGCGAACGGGTTGGCACCCGACGAGCCGGCGAGGCGAACGGTCGAGGTCGATGCGTTCTGCTCATGGTCGGCGTGGAGGATGAAGATCCGGTCCATGGCGCGCGCCAGAACCGGGTTCACGACATATTCCTCGCAAGGCACGGCGAAACACATGCGCAGGAAGTTCGAGGCGTAGTCGAGATCGTTCTTCGGATAAACGAAGGGCTGGCCGATATGGTACTTGTAGGCCATCGCGGCGATCGTCGGCATCTTGGCGATCATGCGCAGCGACGCGACCATCCGCTGATGCGGATCGGTGATATCGGTCGAGTCGTGGTAGAAGGCGGAAAGGGCGCCGACGCAGCCGCACATGACGGCCATCGGATGGGCATCGCGGCGGAAGCCGGTGAAAAACCGCGACATCTGCTCATGGACCATGGTGTGGTGCGTGACGCGATAATCGAAATCGGCCTTCTGAGCCTTTGTCGGCAGTTCGCCGTAGAGAAGCAGGTAGCAGACTTCGAGAAAGTCGCCGTGCTCTGCCAGTTGCTCGATTGGAAATCCGCGGTGAAGCAGGACGCCCTCGTCGCCATCGATATAGGTGATCTTCGATTCACACGATGCCGTGGAGGTAAAGCCCGGATCGTAGGTGAACATCGTCGTCTGCTTGTAGAGCGAGCCGATGTCCACGACATCCGGACCGATTGATCCCGATCGCACCGGCAGGTCCGCGGACTTTCCGCCGAATGTTACTGTCGCGCTTTTTTCTGACATGGGACCCTCCGTTTTTGTGACATCGTGGCATAGCTCTGTGCCGCGAATTTGAGCGTTGCGAATTTGCTATATGATTTATTTTCGACTGCCAAGCAGTACCAAAGGCAAACTTGTGCGATGCGAAAACGCATATGGCAACGCAACAAACGCATGTTACGGCAATTCGTTCGAAGAGATCAATGATCGCTAAGCTGATAATGCGGTACCATTCTATCTAGCCTGCCTCTTTTTTGAGCATCAGCCTTCGAGTTGCAAGATTGCGCGGTTGGCTGCAGGATCGAGAAAACAGGCGCGGGCGGAGCGGAATGGGGGAGAGCGGGGCACGAGCGGTCGTGCGCGATGGGGAGCGCAGCGCGTGGCCCCGGAGCGAGGGCACGCGGGTTCTCACCGGCGATTTGCCCGCCATCGGCTCCGGCCGCCGGGCGCCTGCGGGCTGGCATGCGGCAAACATTCGCCATCGGATAGGCTCGGCGGCCACGGCGGTTTCCCTCGGCATAGGCGCTGCAGTTGCGGAAGAGCAGGAATACGGCCACGGCTTCGTCCTGATCCCGGTCATGCTTGCGCTTGGCTCGCTTGCATGGCTCGCAGTGCCCGAATCCGTCGGAATTGCCAAACTTGCAGCGCTGCTTTGCGTTTTCGGCATATCTGCGGTGCTTTGCCGGGGAGACCTGCGAAGCTGGCGGCCGCTGGTGATCGCGCCCGCTCTCTTTACCACGGGCATGCTGCTAGCCGCGGCCGAAACAGCGAGGCTGGATACGGTCATTCTCGACACGCCCGTGACGACGACCGTTCGCGGAACGGTCCTCACCCGGGATCCCGACGACAGGGGACGCTGGCGTTATCTCGTTCGCATACAAGAAACATCCGGCCCGCGGCTGCGCCGGGCGCCGGAAAGGGCGACGCTGCTGGCGCGGAGCCGCCACGAACCGTTTCCGGTCGGAGCTATCATTGAAGGCAAGGCGCGTTTGTCGCCGCCCTCCGGGCCGGCTCTCCCGGGTCTCAACGACTTCGCGTTCGGATCCTACTTCAAAGGCGTAGGCGCGGTCGGGTATTTCTATGGCGCCCCGCGAGCGCCGGTGGATGCCGGCGCTGTCACCGGTCGGTCCGAAGCCTCGCTGCCGGCGAAAGCGGCCGCATATCTGGCACTGATCCGCGAAGTGATCGGCAACCGCATCCGGACAGCGATCGGCGGCGATACCGGTGCGATCGCTGCGGCGCTCGTGACCGGCGAGGAGCGCGCGATCAGCCGCGAGGCCGTCGAGATGCTGCGCGCCGCGGGCCTGTCGCATGTCCTGGCGATCTCGGGACTCAACATGGTGCTGGCGGCGGGCACGTTTCTCATCGGCGCCCGGACTCTGTTGAGCTTCGTTCCGGGGTTGGCGGAAAGAGCTTCCGTCAAGAAGATCGCTGCCGTCGGCGCTCTTCTCATGGTGTTCTTCTATATTCTGATTTCCGGAGGTGCGGTCTCAGCGCTCAGATCCTGGATCATGATCTCGATCATGCTCGTCGCATTGTTCTTCGACCGCGTCTCGATCAGCCTGCGCAACGTGGCGCTTGCCGCGCTCATCATCCTTGCCTGGACGCCGTCGGCGGTAGCCGGACCCGGGTTCCAAATGTCCTTTGCGGCGACGCTGGCCCTCGTTGCGGGCTATTCCCGCTGGCGCGACCACAGGAGAAAGGATCCCGAAACCTCGAAGAAGCGGGGGAGCGTGGGGATCGTGTCCGGCCTCGCCATCGGTACTGTCGCCACCTCCGTCATCGGCGGCCTGGCGACGGCGGTTTACGCGGCTGCCCATTTCAACCGGCTCCCCGGTTACGGGCTGGCCGCAAACGTTCTCACGACGCCTCTGATCAGCGTGCTGATCATGCCTTTCGCGCTGTTCGCGATGCTGCTTATGCCCTTCGGGCTCGAATATTATCCCCTCCTGGTCATGGGGCAGGGGCTGGACTGGATGCTGGCCGTCGCGAGATATGTCGCATCGCTCGACGGGGAGTGGATGACCGGCCGCATGGGCGGCGCGCCGTTCTTCCTTATCGCATTCGGCGGCATCCTGGTCTGCGTTCTGAGAACGCGGCTGGCGCTCGTCGGCGCGGGGCTGATCGCTCTGGGTATATGCGCGATCGCGCTCGAGCCGCGGAAGGAGCGCCCATCGATCGCGATATCGGAGGATGCGCAATTGGTCGGCCTGATCGCCGCGGATGCAATCGCGACCAATCGGAGCCGTCCGCCGGAGTTCATCTTCTCGCAATGGCAGCGCGCACTTGCGATCGCGGAACATAAGGCACCGCTCGACGTTGCGACGGAGCCGGACACCGCCGTTGAGACAGCAGCCTTCCTGACCTCGGCCCAGCCCGGCGTCTTCGCCTGCAGAAAGGGAATAGGGTGCGCCGGGCGCAGCCGCGAGGGATGGACAGTGGCTGTTATCGAAAAGGCCGAATCGCTCTCCTTCCTGTGCGGTCGCGCCGATCTGGTCGTCGTCGCCAGCCGCCGGCTGTCCGCAGCCTGCCCGCCCGGCGGTTCGCTGGTCATAAGCGCCGAAACGCTGCGGCGGACGGGTGCGGTCGAGATCCATGCCGAGCAGCAGGAACGACCGGGCGTGCCGCCACGCATGCGCGTCGTCACGTCGTTCTCCTCCACCGAGCGCCCCTGGCAGCGTCATCGCCGCTACGACTGGCGGACGGGCAGTTTTTTGCCGCAAGGTTCACCGCCCTGACGACCGCGCGTTCCGCATCGCCCCATCTGTCGTGATATTCTTGATTATCGTACTCCACAATCTTGTCATCCCGCCATTGTTTGTCGTAAAGAGCGTTGCGAAAGCGCTTCACCGACAGGGGCGGGCGCGAGCGGCCGCGGCTGCATCCCGCGCCCACCTGATTGTTGAAATCGATTGCAGGCCCGTGACGCTCGGGCGAATACGGAAAAACGAGGAACGAGATGTCTGATCGGATCCGGCCGAAATTGAACATGTTGCTGGCGGCAACGCTGACTGTTTTCCTTGCCGGCCCGGTCGCGACCGGCCTCGCGCAGACCGCACAACAGCCCTCGTCCGTTTCGGTCGACGCGCAGCCGCCGGCGACAGACCTTCCCGGCGGCGATGATCCGGGCGTGCCACCGGCGCCGGCCGAGGCAGCGGTGGGCGACGCAACGGCGGGGGGAGCAAATCCCGTGCTTCCGCATGATCTTTCGCCGGTCGGCATGTTTCTCGCTGCCGACATCGTCGTAAAGGCGGTGATGGTCGCTCTGGCGCTCGCCTCCGTCGCCACCTGGGCGATCTTCCTCGTGAAGACGCTGGAGCTCATATATGCCAAGTCGCGCCTCAAGCGCGCCGTGGCGGCCCTCGTTTCCGCGAACGGTCTCGGCGACGTGCAGCCAAAGCTCGAGCGCCGCGCTGGCGTGGCTGGGGAGATGATTGCCGCAGCGGCCGACGAAATGACGCGCTCGGACGCCGTTCTGGACCTCGCGCCGGCAGTAGGTGTCAAGGAACGCGTCTCCTCTCTGCTCACGCGTATCGAAGTTCGCGCCGGCAAGAGGATGAGTGCCGGTACCGGAATCCTGGCGTCCATCGGGTCCGTCGGTCCATTCGTCGGGCTCTTCGGTACCGTCTGGGGAATCATGAATTCCTTCATCGGCATCAGCAAGGCGCAGACGACCAACCTCGCCATCGTTGCGCCGGGCATCGCCGAGGCGCTGCTGGCGACTGCGATCGGCCTCGTTGCGGCAATACCGGCGGTGGTGATCTACAACTACTTTGCCCGGTCCGTCGGGGGGTACAAGCTCATCCTGGCAGACGCGGCGGCAGCCGTCGAAAGACTGGTAAGCCGCGATCTCGATCATCGCCACGCCCGCAGAGCGCCGCCGCGCCGCCAGGACGGCTTCGTTCACGGCCCCGACTCGATCGCCAGAATCGGATAAGCGAAAATGGCTGGAAGAATTTCCGAGAGCGGCGGCGATCTCGACGAGAACAGCGAGATCAACGTCACCCCCTTCATCGACGTCATGCTTGTGCTGCTCATCATCTTCATGGTGGCTGCGCCGCTCGCGACGGTCGACATGAAGGTCGACCTGCCGCAATCCGTCGCAAAGCCGACGCCGCGCGACGACAAGCCGGTCTTCGTGACGTTGAAAGCCGACCTCACGCTTGCCATCGGCAATGAAGAGGCGCCTCGCGAAGCCTTCGTTTCCGAGTTGAACCGGATAACCGGCGGCAACACGGATACGCGCGTGCTTCTGCGCGCCGATCGCCTGGTCGACTACGGCGAACTGATGACGGTCATGAACCTCATTCAGAATGCCGGCTACGGCAAGATCGCACTCGTCGGCCTGGAGGCCGCTCCCGCCCGCTAGCGGTTTTCCGTTCGCATCCCTCGTCTCGGCGGGGTCCTCATGGCCCGGCCGCCAGCTCCGATGTGGGCTGGCGGTGCCTTTTTGCGTGCACGGAGACGCAGTCGCTTGAAACCGGCCGTGCGGCGATCTATGAGCTTTATGAATGTGTCCGAAAGCGCGGAGCGGTTTCGGACCGACGACAGGCACAGAGACAACAACCTGAGGCGCGACGCATCAATACGGCGCTTCGCGCTTCAGGCAACGGGCTGGCGGCCGCCGAACGCACGATCTTCCCGGCGCCGCGCCCATTCCGACACGAGGCAATATCATGAATTTCGAAGCAGCCCGCATCAAGATGGTGGACAATCAGATCCGGACCACGGATGTGACCTCCCATTCAGTCCTGTCTGCTTTCCTGTCGGTCCCGCGTGAGGAGTTCGTGCCTGCCAAGATGCGGGAGCTGGCCTATATCGACACCGATGTCGAGCTCGTCGGCGGTCCCCAGCCGCGTTACCTGATGGAGCCGTCGCCGTTGGCGAAGCTCCTCCAACTCGCAGAGATCTCCAACTCGGACCTGGTCCTCGAAATCGGCTGCGGGACAGGTTACGCCTCTGCCTTGCTGTCGCTTCTCGCCGGTTCCGTCGTGGCGCTGGAGAGCGACGAAGCCCTGGCCGCCACGGCCACGGAGACGCTGGCACGCCTCGGCTACGATAATATCGCCGTGGTGAGCGGCGATCTCACCAAGGGGTACGCGGCGGAGGCGCCCTATGACGTCATCTTCATCAACGGTGCCGTCGAGATGATCCCTGCCGAGCTGTTCGAGCAGCTTCGCGACGGAGGCCGGCTCGTGGTCGTGGAAGGTTTTGGTAACGCATCTCGTGCGAAACTTTACGTGCGCGAATCGGGCATGACGTCGGAGCGAGCTGACTTCAACACCGCCGTGAAGCCGCTTCCCGGCTTCCGCCGCAACCGTTCTTTTGTTTTTTGATGTGCCTCTTATTGAGGTGGCTCAACATATGAGTGTTGAAGCGAAAACTGCAATGTTGCCAATCGGCAACGTATTATTTGTTTCTTTTTGAAATGGCCGTGCAGAGGGTCGGTGCGCAGTTGTCGTAGACCCGAATCCGGAGTTCAAAAGAGCCTGGAAGCGGTGATTTGCCCGCCATGGGTGGCGCGGGGCTTCACTGCAGTGTTTGTGCAGGCCGCCAAAGGGCCTGCTGAAAAATGGGGGGTGGCGACGCTGCCCCGATTGATCGGAGGGAAGATGGTGTCGATTGTCCGCAAAGCAGCCTTGTGGGCGGCTGTCTCGACCAGTGTGCTGCTCGCGCCCCACGCCGTTCTCGCGGAGACGATTTTCGGGGCGATGGCCAAGGCCTATGCGAACAACCCGGATCTCAACGCCGCTCGCGCCGGGCTGCGCGCGACCGATGAAGGGGTTCCGATTGCGAAGGCCGGCTACCGGCCGCAGGTTTCCGCGTCGGCGACTGGGACGCTCTCACGGGTCGACGCCGAACGGACCGGCACCCGCGACTTTCATTCCGGACAGGTCGGGATTTCCATCACGCAGACGATCTTCGATGGATTTCAGACCCTGAACAATGTCAGGGCGGCCGAAGCGGAGGTGTTTTCGAGCCGCGAGACGCTGAAGGCCAATGAGATCCAGATTCTTCTTTCGGCCGCGCAATCCTATGCGAACATAGCCCGCGATCAGCAGGTCGTTTCGATTCGCCGTCAGAACCTCGCCTTCCTTCGGGAACAGTTGAGCGCCGCACAGGCCCGCCTCGATGTGGGCGAAGGCACGCGGACGGATGTGAGCCAGGCGGAAGCCGAACTCGCCAACGCCCAGTCGCTGCTCGTTGCTGCAATCGCGCAGCTGAAACAGAGCGAAGCGGTCTATGTGCAGATCGTCGGCGCAGCGCCGACCGGCATCAGACAGCCTGGACCGGCCACGAAGGCCATGCCGAGGTCCCTCGATCAGGCCGTGGCGACGGGGCTGCGCGAGAACCCGCGAATCCTGGCGGCGCAATATGCCGTCGATTCGGCCGGTTACCAGGTGAAATCGGCGGAAGGCACGATGCTGCCGGGCGTCGTTCTCCAAGGCGCCGTGAGCCGTAACACCGGTAATGCCGGTCAAGGGCTTGATGATACGACGGCGAGCGTCACGGCTCGGCTCGAAGTTCCGATCTATCAGGGCGGTGCGGAATACGGCCAGATTCGCCAGGCCAAGGAAATTCTGGGGCAGCAGCGGATCCTCGTCGACTCCGAGCGGGCCTCGGTGCAGCAGACAGTCGTATCGGCGCATGCGCAGCTCGAATCGGCACTTGCCCGAATCAAGGCCAGCCGGTCGCAGATCTCCGCAGCGAACCTCGCGCTCGAAGGCGTGATCGAAGAGCGCAAGGTCGGTCAGCGCACCACGCTGGACGTGCTCGACGCGCAGCAGGACGTGCTGGACGCGCAGGAGTCGCTGGCGGGCGCGCAACGCGATGCGGTGGTTGCAAGCTATGCCTTGCTCGCCGCAATGGGCCATCTGACAGTCAGGAGCCAGGGCCTGCAGGTGGCCGAATATCGGGCCGAGGAACATTACGAGGCCGTCAAGGACAAGTGGTTCGGCCTGCGCACCGTCGACGGGCGCTAGACGGCCCTTAGCCAATTCGACACGAAACGCCGCGTCCCCGAGGGTCGCGGCGTTTTGTGCTAAGGCCTGTTGAGATACGGGACATTCGCCGCGTTTTGTTTGATTTCCTCATTCCCGTGCTTGTCACAGGAATCCAGCCAGCCCAAGTCTTTGGGCTGAAAAGAGTCTTCCGCGCCGCAGACGCGGCGCTGCTGGATCCCTGTGACGAGCACTGTTGGGGTGGACGGCTCCCAACGGTATCGCAATGTGCCAGAGTGAGTCGTTAAGACATCAATCGAGGGAGACCGTCCGTGGAGCAGATTATCCGAATTGGCATGGATACGTCAAAGAGCGTTTTCCAGTTGCATGGAGTGAACGCCGCCGAG
>NZ_BDIZ01000013.1:0-121917 GCF_036245905.1 Sinorhizobium sp. KGO-5 | reverse complement strand
GCACCGACGTGCCGAAGATCGTCGACTGGTACATGGAGGGCAAGATCGAGATCGATCCGATGATCACCCACACCATGCCGCTCGAGGACATCAACAAGGGGTTCGAGCTCATGCATTCCGGCGAGAGTATTCGGAGCGTGGTCCTCTATTGAGCGCGAAGATGGAACTCGTAACGCAAAGCCAATGTTTCGGCGGGACCCAGTCCGTGTACCGCCACGCCTCCGAGGTTTGCGGTGTCGAGATGACATTCGGCCTCTACATGCCGCCGCAGGCGCGGACGCGTTCGGTGCCGCTGTTGTGGTATCTCTCGGGCCTGACATGCACGCATGAGAATGCCATGATCAAGGCGGGTCTGCAGCGGCATGCGGCCGAGCAGGGGCTGGCGCTGGTTTTCCCCGACACCTCGCCGCGCGGCGAGGGCGTGGCCGACGACGAGGCCTACGATCTCGGTCAGGGTGCGGGCTTCTATGTCAATGCGACGCAGAAGCCCTGGTCGCCGCACTATCGCATGTATGATTACATCGTCACCGAATTGCCCGCTCTTCTGCAGGATCAGTTGCCGCTGAACGGCGTCAACGGGATCACCGGGCATTCGATGGGCGGCCACGGCGCGCTGACGATCGCCTTCCGCAACCCGGAACTGTTCCGCTCCGTTTCGGCCTTCGCGCCGATCGTCAATCCGACCCGGTCGGACTGGGGCCGCAAGCAGTTCTCCGCGTATCTCGGCGACGACGAGGCCGACTGGGGCAGCTATGACGCCTGCCTGCTTCTCGGCGAGCTCGGCTGGCATGGCGACATCCTGATCGATCAGGGCGCGGCGGATCAGTTTCTGGCCGAGCTGCAGCCCGAGGCGATGGCCCGCTTGCTGGCGGAGCGGCGGCAGGCCGGCGTCGTCCGGCTGCAGGCGGGTTACGATCACAGCTACTACTTCGTGGCGAGCTTCGGCGAGGACCACGTGCGCTGGCATGCAGAGCGGCTGAACGCCGCGTAAGGGAGAGGAAAGAATGGCTTTTAGACTTGGTACCCGACTGACCGCTTTCGTCCTGTTCGGTGGAATTCTTGGCGCTGCTGCGCCGGCTCTTGCTCTGGATCCTTCGGTCGGAGATCCCGGTGCAGGCGAAAAAGTCTTCCGCAAGTGTCAGGCCTGTCATGCCGTCGGTCCGGATGCCAAGTCGAAGACCGGACCCTTGCTGAACGGGATAATCGGCCGGTCGGCCGGCAAAGCCGAAGGCTACGCCTACTCGCCGGCAATGAGCAAGGCGGCCGAGGCAGGGCTTACCTGGACGCCGGAGAAGATCGCTGAGTTTCTGACCAGTCCGAAGGGCTTCCTACCCGGCACCAAGATGACCTTTGCGGGTCTGCGCAAGGATCAGGAGCGCGCCGATATAATCGCATATCTGGCAACCTTTCCCTGACCGAAGAGGAGGAAACGAAAACAAGGACAGAAGCAAGTTACCCCTGAAGCAGACGGAGCTTTCTCCAGCAGCAGGGGCAGAGTCGCAAGCCGATACCGGGAGATGAGGAGACCGCGAGGTTTTCCCGGAGCGAGCGGGTTCAACGGCCCTATCGGCAGCACCCAAGAGGAGGATGAAATGAAACGACTTCTTACAATGCTTGCCATTATGTCGATAGGCGGCGGTGCACAGGTCGCTTTCGCCAACGATGATTTGCAGAAGCTCATCGATGACCCCAATCAATGGGCTATCCAGACCGGCGACTATGCCAACCTGCGCTACTCCAAGCTCGACCAGATCAACAAGGACAACGTAGGCAAACTTCAGGTTGCCTGGACCTTCTCGACCGGCGTTCTGCGTGGTCACGAAGGTTCGCCGCTCGTCATCGGCGACCTGATGTACGTCCACACGCCGTTCCCGAACACGGTCTACGCGCTGGATCTCAGCAAGGACGGCCAGATCGTCTGGAAATACGAGCCGAAGCAGGATCCGAACGTGATCCCGGTGATGTGTTGCGACACCGTCAATCGCGGCGTGGCCTATGCGGATAACAAGATCTTCCTGCATCAGGCCGATACGACGGTCGTGGCACTCGACGCCAAGACCGGCAAGGTCATCTGGAGCGTCAAGAACGGCGATGCCACCAAGGGCGAGACGAATACCGCCACCGTCATGCCGGTGAAGGACAAGATTCTCGTCGGCATATCCGGCGGCGAGTTCGGCGTCCGCGGTCACGTGACGGCCTATTCGATGGCAGACGGGAAACTCCTGTGGCGCGGTTACTCCATGGGGCCCGACAGCGATACGCTGATCGATCCTGAAAAGACCACCCATCTGGGCAAGCCGGTCGGCAAGGATTCCGGCCTCACCACCTGGGAAGGCGATCAGTGGAAGATCGGCGGCGGCACGACCTGGGGCTGGTACTCCTACGATCCGGAAGAAAATCTGGTATATTACGGATCCGGCAACCCTTCGACCTGGAACCCGACCCAGCGGCCGGGCGACAATCGGTGGTCGATGACCATCTTTGCGCGTGATGTCGATACCGGCATGGCCAAATGGCTCTATCAGATGACGCCCCATGACGAATGGGACTATGACGGCGTCAACGAGATGATCCTGACCGAACAGCAGATCGACGGCAAGGACCGCAAGCTGCTGACCCACTTCGACCGGAACGGCTTCGGCTATACGATGGACCGCGTCACCGGCGAGCTGCTCGTGGCCGAGAAATACGATCCCACGGTCAACTGGGCGACTGAAGTGGTCATGGATCCGAAGTCCGACAAATATGGTCGGCCTCAGGTCGTGGCACAGTATTCGACGGAGCAAAACGGCGAAGACACCAACACCACCGGCGTATGCCCGGCGGCACTCGGCACCAAGGACCAGCAGCCTGCGGCCTATTCGCCGAAGACCGAGCTGTTTTACGTGCCGACCAACCACGTCTGCATGGACTACGAGCCGTTCCGGGTCAGCTACACCGCCGGCCAGCCCTATGTCGGGGCCACGCTGTCGATGTACCCGCCGAAGGACAGCCATGGCGGCATGGGCAATTTCATTGCCTGGGACAACAAGGAAGGCAAGATCAAGTGGTCTCTGCCGGAGCCGTTCTCGGTCTGGTCCGGCGCTCTGGCAACAGCCGGCGACGTGGTCTTCTACGGAACGCTCGAGGGTTATCTGAAGGCGATCGACGCGGCAACCGGCAAGGAGCTCTATCGCTTCAAGACACCTTCCGGGGTGATCGGCAACGTGATGACCTATGCCCGTGACGGCAAGCAGTACGTGGCCGTGCTTTCGGGTGTCGGCGGCTGGGCCGGTATCGGTCTGGCAGCGGGCCTGACCAACCCGACTGAAGGTCTCGGAGCCGTCGGCGGCTACTCGGCCCTCAGCAACTACACCGCACTCGGCGGCACGCTTACCGTGTTCAAGCTGCCGGAATAAGAGGCAATCTTCGCCCGGGAGTTGGCGCGGGCTCACAAGCCCGCGCCAACTCATATCAGCCCCCAAAAGGACGCAAGATGACCAGATCAAGACCAGCCGTACCGATGATCCTCGCCTTTTTGACGTTTATGGCGAGCGCCGCAGGCGCAGAAGATGCGCCAAAGGACAACATCACCGCTGTGCGCGACGAAAACGGGCGCTACTACACCGCCGACGACGTTCCCACTTTCAAGATCGCCGAGGACGGCACGGTCGACTGGCTCACCTATTCGGGCTTTCGCCGCTATCACTCGGAATGTCACGTCTGTCATGGCCCGGAGGGCGAGGGGTCGAGCTATGCGCCGGCCTTGAAGACCTCCGCGATAAACATGGACTACTACGCTTTCGTCGATGTCGTCACGAACGGGCGCAAGAAGGTGAACGCTGCCGAGAACTCGGTGATGCCTGCCTTCGGCGAGAACGTCAACGTGATGTGTTATCTCGACGACATCTACGTCTATCTGAAAGCGCGCGGAGCCGATGCGCTGCCGCGCGGACGTCCGGCCAAGAAGGAAGCGAAATCCGATGCGATCAAGGAAGCTGAAACGGCTTGTCTCGGTCACGAGTAGCCTTCTGGCAGGCGCCGGCGCTCTGTTGCTGGCGGCCGCCGGCTCTCAGCCGGCGGTAGCGCAGACATCGGACCTGGTGTCGAAGACGGCTTTTCGGGTCTGTGCCGATCCGGCCAATCTGCCGATGTCCGATCGGTCGGGTAAGGGATACGAGAACAGGATCGCCGAGCTGATGGCGTCCAAGCTCGGGTTGCCGGTGGAGTACACCTGGTTTCCGATGGCGACCGGCTTCGTGCGCAAGACCCTGCAGGCCAATGCCTGCGATGTGGTCATCGGTTTCGCCCAGGGCGACGAGCTGGTCCTGAACACCAACCATTATTATACCTCGTCCTATGTGCTGATCGTTGCCTCGGAAGGTCCGCTGGGCGGCGTCACGACGCTTGCCGACCCTCTTCTCAAGGACAAGCGGATCGGCATCGTCGCGGGAACGCCGCCGGCGACCCATATGGCGAGAAACGGACTGCTGCCCAAGGCGAAGGGATATCATCTGATGGTCGACCGGCGCTATGAGGATCCGGCCGACGACATGCTCGCCGACCTGGAATCCGGCGCCCTCGACGCAGCCATCCTCTGGGGGCCGATCGGCGGGCCGCTCGTCAAGGCAAGCCACCCGAAGCTGAAGGCAACTCCGCTCCTGTCGGAGACCACCCCGCCAAGGCTCTTCTACCGCATCACCATGGGCGTGCGGCAAGGCGAGAAGGTCTGGGAGCGCAAGCTCAATTCCCTCATTCGTCGCAATCAGTCCGAGATCAACGCGATCCTCGCCGAGGCCGGCGTGCCGCTCCTGAACGACATGGGAACCGGCCCGCTCGAGGCGCAGCAATGACCCGCCAGTGGCTCCATTCGCTGGTCCTGCTCCTGTTTGCCGCCTTCCCGGCGGCGGCGGCCGAGGAGCCTGCGGGCTACCGGGAGAGCGAATACCGCGCCGAGGTGCCGGCGACGCTTTCCGGCGCGACCGTCGTGTCGACCGAAGCCGCCCATGCATTGTGGAAAACCGGTCAGGTGGCCTTCATCGACGTCCTGCCGCAGCCGCCGAAGCCCGCCAACCTGCCCGAGGGAACGGTCTGGAACGAGAAGCCGCGGCTGTCCATTCCATCTGCCTTATGGCTGCCGAATGTCGGCTATGGCCGGCTGGCCGACGTCATGCACGCCTATTTTCGCGCCGGCCTGGAAAAGGCGACCGGTGGCGACAAAAGCCGGCCGGTGCTGTTCTTTTGCCTCGACGGCTGCTGGATGTCCTGGAATGCCGGAAAGCGCGCCCTCGAATACGGCTACACCCACGTCTTCTGGTTTCCGCAGGGCACCGATGGCTGGACAGCGGCCGGCTACCCCACGGAGCGCATCGAGCCGGAGCCCGGCGGCCGGTGAAACGAGGGAACGTATCGGAGGACTGCAATCTCTCCTCTTCGCGTCATCCCTGTGACGAGCGCTCAAACAGGCGACGGGTATCCCGAATCTCAAAAGGCCTTAATCGGGCATCCTTCAGGATTTGAAGAAGTGGTTTTTCAGGATGTAGCGGATGCCGCGCAGCCAGCTGTCGTCGGTGTTCGAGCGGATGTCGACGGCAAGGCCGCGCAGCATCTCGCCGGAGTTCACGTCGCGCAGTACGAGCTCCACCGACAGGATAAGGTTGGAGATCTTACGCACTTCGCCGACCAGCACATAGTCGGCGCCGAGCCGCTTGCCCATACTCAGGTCGCAGCCGTTGCAGTCGGCCGGATTGACCGTGCTGGCGAGTTCGGCTGCCACTGGCTCGTTCGTGAGAATGACGAAGCCTTCCTGAACGAAGCGGTCGCGCGCCGCGTTTTCCATGAGCTCGAGCCGCGCGGTCTCGTCGGCGCGCACCCCGTTATAGGCCCCCTCCGTCGACAGATCGATGAATGTCATGCCGAGGAATGCGACCTTGGCCCCCGGCGCCAGCGGCTTGTCCAGCGCAGCACGAGCGAGCGCCGGCGACAGGGCCAGAACAAGGATCGAGACAACGACTGTCAGGATGTGCCGCATGACATCCAGCCTAGCACACGCATGTCGCTAAACTACGCTCCTTAAGTATCGGTTTTGCCACACCTACTGCGCTGTTAGTCTCCATCTCCGAGGGAGTGTCAGGGAGATTGGGAGGTCGTTCCGGCAATGCCTAACCCATCGCTTTTGCTTGTCGTTTTCTGGGTGACGGTGTTTGTTACGTCTCCCGTGCAGGCGGCGGAGGTGAAGACGGCTGTGCTGCGGATCGATCGTGTCGTCGGTCCGCCGATCTCGCGGCTCGATGCGCCGCCCGCCGATCTTGGCTTTGCCGGCGCCATGCTTGGCAACGAGGACAACCGGACCACCGGCGCCTTCACCGGCATGGACTACACCGTGAAAACGCAGGCGGTTGCGCCGGAAGAGGCGGAGGCGGCGCTCGATAGGCTGAAGGCGGAAGGCATCGGCCTCATCGCGGTGATCGCAGAAGGCGACGTACTGAAGGCGCTCTCCGACAAATCCGGGCCGGACGTGCTGCTTTTCAATGCGGGCGCTCGCGACGACGGGCTGCGCGATGCCGATTGCCGGGCCAATGTGCTGCACGTCTCGCCGAGCCGTTCGATGCTCAGCGACAGCATCGTTCAGTTTCTCATGTGGAAGAAATGGCCGCGTATCCTGCTGATCTACGGCTCGCATCCCGAAGACAAGCTGCTTGCCGACAGCTACCGCAAATCGGCCGCCAAGTTCGGTGCTGAGATCGTCGAGGAGCGGGAGTTCGTCGACACCGGCGGCAGCCGGCGCACGGATACCGGTCATGTCTTGGTGCAAAAGCAGATTCCCGTCTTCACCCAGGAGGCCGAGGAATATGACGTGATCGTCGCGGCCGACGAGGCTGGCGTTTTCGCGCCCTATCTGCCCTATCACAGCTGGGATCCGAGGCCGGTTGCGGGCTCTGCGGGCCTGCGTCCGGTCTCCTGGCATCCCGCCCACGAGGCCTGGGGTGCGACCCAGTTCCAGCGCCGCTTCGAAAAACTCACCGGCCGTTACATGCGCGAGGAAGATTACCAGGCATGGCTTGCAATGCGCGTGATCGGAGAGGCGGTGACGCGGTCCGGCAAGGCCGACCCGGGGAGCGTGCGGGCCTACGCCCTTTCCAAGGATTTCGAACTGGCTGCGTTCAAGGGCCAGAAATTGACCTTCCGCACCTGGAACGGGCAGTTGCGGCAGCCGGTCCTTTTGACCGAGGGCCGGGTGACCGTTTCCGTATCGCCGCAGGACGGCTACCTGCACCAGCATTCGCCGCTCGACACGCTGGGCATCGATGCGCCCGAGACAGCCTGTCACGCATTTGGAGGATAAGATGCTCAGACCCGCACTGGCGATTGTGTCCGCCGTTCTGCTGTCTGCCGGTTCGGCCGAGGCCAACAAGGTCTTCGTGAGCAACGAGCGCGGTAATAACATAACCGTGCTCGACAGTGAAAGCTGGGAAGTGATCGCCACGTTCCCGGCCGGAAACAGGCCGCGCGGCATCACCATCAGTCCGGACGGCAAGGAACTTTACGTCTGCGCGTCGGATGACGACACCGTCAGGGTCTTCGATCCCGAGACCTATAGGGAACTGCACACGCTGCCGTCGGGTCCGGATCCGGAACTTTTCGCCCTCGATCCTTCCGGCAATCCGCTCTACATCGCCAATGAGGACGACAATCTCGTGACCGTCGTGGATGTCAAGACGCACCAGGTACTGGCTGAGGTGCCGGTCGGGGTCGAGCCGGAAGGCGTCGCAGTCAGCCCGGATGCCAAGACGATCATCAATACGTCCGAAACCACCAATATGGCGCATTTCATCGACGCCTCGACCTACAAGATCGTGCACAACGTGCTGGTGGATCAGAGGCCGCGTTATGCGGAGTTCACGGCAGACGGCAAGAAGCTCTACGTCAGCGCCGAGATCGGGGGTACCGTTTCGGTGATCGACGTGTCGGCGGCCGAGCCGAAAATCACCAAGAAGATCACGTTCGAAGTCCCGGGCGTCCTGCCGGAATGGCTGCAGCCGGTCGGCGTCAAGGCCACCAAGGACGGCTCGCGCATCTTTGTGGCGCTTGGACCCGCAAACCGGGTTGCAGTGATCGACGGAGCGACGGACGAAGTGCTCGACTATCTGCTCGTCGGGCAGCGGGTCTGGCAGATGGCATTCACGCCGGGCGAGGAATTCCTGATCACCACCAATGGCAATTCCAATGACATCAGCATAATCGACGTGAAGGCGGAAAAGGTGATCCGCTCGGTTCAGGTGGGCGAGCAGCCCTGGGGCGTCGTAGTCGCGCCGGATTGAAGCGGAGCAATGGGCAAATACCAATGGGGAGGATTCATCGTGCATAAATCGGTTCTTGCGGCGCTCGCCGCGCTCTTTCTGGCGAGTCCGGCCGTTGCCGCGCCGCTTTGCAGCGACCTCGGCTTTGCCGGGCTGCTGGCCAAATGCAATCGGGGAGAGCCGATCGAGATCACGCTTGCGTCCGGAAAGCCGCTCGGCAAGGGTGCCATTACGCTCCAGTCGGGCGCATACTACGAAATGCAGATCACGGCGGACGGATCGGCGGAGCTGGCGATCACCGGTGCGCCGTTCTTCCGTGCGATCTGGATGAACGAGATCGTCGTCAACGGCATCGAGGTGCGCCCAATGGCGATCGACAGCCTGGAATTCGACGAGGCCGGGACTGCAACGCTGTCTTTCATCGCCGTCAAGCCGGGCAGCTACGAAGTGAAGATTCCGGAATCCTCCGGCGACAGCCAGAAAGTATCGATTTCCATACAGTGAAACGGTGCCCGAGAAAGTCCGCGGGACAGGGTGCCCGAAGGCGGCGGTTCCGGGGAGGAAGAGATGAAAGTTATTCGACTGTTCATGGCCGCTTGCCTGTTCGCATTCGGACCGGCTGCGGCCTCGGCCGACGAGTTGCCGCAATTGCGGGCGGCCATGCTGGCATCGGGAACCGTCAACTGGGAAATCTCGACAATCAAGACTCACGAATTCGACCGCAAGAACGGCTTCGAACTGGCCGTGCAGGACTATGCGGACAACGGCGCGACGCGCGTCGCCTTCGAGGGCGGCGAGGCCGACACGATGGTGGCCGACTGGATCTGGGTGGCCAACCAGCGTGCCTCCGGCAAGGATTATGTCTTCATCCCCTATTCGCGCGCGGTCGGCGGCCTGATGGTCAAGGATGAAAGCGGCATCAAGGCGCTGCCGGACCTTGCCGGCGAGAAGATCGGCATTGCCGGAGGTCCGCTCGACAAGAGCTGGCTGATCCTGCGCGCCTATGCCAAGCAGCAGCATGGCATGGATCTCGCAGCCGAAACCGAGCAGGTGTTCGGCGCTCCGCCATTGATCTTCAAGTCGGCGCTTGCCGGCGAGACGGCGGGTACCATCAATTTCTGGCACTTCCTCGCGAAGATGAGGGCCAAGGGCATGCATGAACTGGTCTCCGTCTCGGATGCGGCGGCGGCGCTCAAGCTCGATCCCGATACGCCGCTCCTCGGCTACGTGTTGAAGGGCGAATATGCCGCGACCCATCCGGAAATCGTGAAGGGGCTTTACAAGGCCTCGCGCGCAGCCAAGGATCTGCTGCGCGAGAACGACGAGGTGTGGGAGGAATTGCGGGACAAGATGAATGCGGCCGACGACGCTGAATTCATTGCGCTACGCGATGGCTATCGCGCCGGCATTCCAAGCGGCAAGCCGATCGACGAGGCGGCCGCCGACCGTTTTCTGCGGCTGATGGCGGAACTTGGTGGAGAAGAGCTCGTCGGCAAGGCGACAAGCCTGCCTAGTGGATTGTTCCTGCACCTTGAATAGAACGCTGCAACATCCTGCCTTGGTGCGCGCATTGTCGCTGGGGCTGCTGTTGCTCTTGTGGATAGCGGCCGCCGGCTTCACGGATGACGCGTCGGTCCTGCCCCAGCCCTGGACGCTCTGGGCACCCTTCGTGCAAGCGGTCAGTTCCGGCGCCTTGCCCTATCACCTGGGCATGACGCTCTGGCGCGTGATCTGCGCATTCGTGCCGGCCATGGTGATCGGCGTGGCGATCGGCTTTCTGATGGGGCGCGTTGCCGCGGTCGATCGATGGCTCGACCCATGGCTCGTCGTGTTTCTCAATCTGCCGGCACTGGTGCTCATCGTGTTGTGCTACATCTGGATCGGTCTCAACGAGACGGCCGCCATCACCGCCGTCGTGCTCAACAAGATCCCGAATGTCGCAACGCTTCTGCGCGAGGGCGCGCGGGCGCTTGACCCGGATCTCGACTCCATGGCGGCGGTTTACCGCATGCGTCCGCTGGCGCGGCTGCGACACGTGATCATGCCGCAGCTTGCGCCTTTCATTGCCGCTGCCGCCCGATCCGGCATTGCGGTGATATGGAAGATCGTGCTGGTGGTCGAGTTTCTCGGCCGCTCCAGCGGGATAGGGTTCCAGATCCATTTCTATTTCCAGCTTTTCAACGTTGCCATGGTGCTGGTCTATGCGCTTTCCTTCATCGGCGTGATGCTGCTGGTGGAGGCTTTCTTCCTGCAGCCGGCCGAACGCCGGGTGCGGCGCTGGAGGACGGCGTGATCAGGATCGATGTCAGACGAAAGGCATTCGGCGAAGAGGAGGTCCTGCGCGACATCCGCTTCGAGATGGAGATCGGCGAGACGGTCGCCATCCTCGGTCCGTCGGGCATCGGCAAATCGACGCTGCTTCGGCTCGTCGCCGGCATCGACACCGCTTTCGACGGCGAGATCACCCGGCCGGAAAACATTGCCATGGTTTTCCAGGAGCCTGTTCTTCTGCCCTGGAGAAGCGTCATCGAGAACCTGACATTGGTGCATCCGCAGCTCGGGATGCAAGCTGCACTCTCAGCGCTGGAGCGGACCGGCATCGCCGACAGGGCCGCGCTCTTTCCCGGCCAGCTGTCGCTCGGCCAGCAGCGGCGGCTGGCGCTGGCGCGCGCCTTTGCCGGTCGGCCGGAGCTTCTCGTCCTGGACGAGCCCTATGTGTCGCTCGATCCTGCGATGGCCGAGGACATGCTGGCCCTGACCGAGGCGCTGATCGCGGAAACCGCACCTGCCGTCATTCTCGTGACCCATTCGGAAGCCGAGGCGCGGCGGCTTGCCCGGCGCTGCCTCCGCCTTGCCGGGAAACCGGCGACGATTATAGAAGAGTTTGCGGCCGCGCCGGGAAGGGCATCATGATCGGGCTCGACATCAGCCATGTCAGCTACAGCTACGGAAAGTCACGGGCGCTGGACGATGTCAGCTTCTCCGTCACGACCGGTCGGTTCTGCGCGCTGCTCGGGCCGAACGGCGCCGGCAAATCGACGCTGTTCGCTCTTCTGACGCGGCTGCTCGCGACAAGGGCCGGCACGATCGGCGTGGCCGGCTTCGACATTGCGCGCGAGCCGCGTGCGGCGCTCGCGCGCATCGGAGTGGTGTTCCAGCAACCTACGCTCGATCTCGACATGTCGGTGCGCCGAAACCTGCGCTATTTCGCCGGGCTTCATGGTTTGTCGGGGCGGCAGGCCGCTGCGGCGATCGAAGCGGCGCTGACACAGCTCGGCATGGCCGAGCGGGCCGACGAGCAGGTGCGTGCGCTCAACGGCGGTCACCGGCGGCGCATGGAGATCGCGCGGGCCTTGATCCACAAGCCGCAGATATTGCTGCTCGACGAGCCGACCGTCGGACTGGACGCTGCCTCCCGGCAGGCGATCACCGATCATGTGCATCTGCTTGCCGCGAGCGGCCTTGCGGTCCTCTGGGCGACCCATCTGGTCGACGAGATCCGGCCGGAGGATCAGGTCGTCGTTCTGCATCGCGGCAAGGTGCTGAGCGACGGCACCGCCGCGGAACTTGCGGGCGGGCAGGGGCTCGCCAAGGCGTTCCTGTCGATGACGGCCGAGAACCGGGAGGTTTCGGCATGAAGGCATGGCTGGTCGCGCTTTGCGCAATCGTCACCCGCGAAAACCTGCGCTTCGTCCGCCAGCGCGGGCGGTTTCTGGCGGCACTCGTCCGCCCGCTCGTCTGGCTGATCGTCTTTGCCGCCGGCTTCCGCGCGGCGCTCGGCGTGTCGATCATCCCGCCCTACCAGACCTATATCACCTATGAGGTCTATATCCTTCCGGGGCTCTGCGGCATGATCCAGCTCTTCAACGGCATGCAATCGTCGCTGGCGCTGGTCTATGACCAGGAGATGGGATCCATGCGCCTCCTGCTGACCTCGCCCCTGCCGCGCTGGTGGCTGCTGTTCTCGAAGCTTCTCGCCGGTGTGATCGTCTCCATCCTGCAGGTGGCGGTGTTCCTGGCCATCGCTGCGCTGACCGGCATCACCGTGCCGCCCCTCGGCTATGTCGCCGTGCTGCCCGCCCTCCTCATCAGCGGATTGATGCTCGGTGCCTTCGGCCTGCTGATATCCTCGACCGTCCGGCAACTCGAGAACTTTGCCGGCGTCATGAACTTCGTGATCTTTCCGATGTTCTTCCTATCCTCGGCACTTTATCCGCTCTGGAAGATGGCCGAAAGTTCGCCGCTGTTGCGCGACATCTGCGCCCTCAATCCGTTTACCTACGCGGTCGAACTGATACGCTTCGCGCTTTACGGCGAACTCAACCTGACGGCGCTCGTCTGGGTCGGCGCGTGCTTCGTCCTGTTCATGCTCGCCGCCCTTTGGGGCTATAATCCGGCCCGCGCCATGCTCCGGTCGAAAGGCTGAGCCCTGCCCTTGCTGGGGTGTTCGGCGCCGAAAACCGACACTTTCCGCTATATTGCCGCGAGCCGCATTTCAACTGATCCTGCTTGTGAACGAAGGACGTTCAAAGCCGAGGAGGAACCAATGCTCAAGCTACATCCGTCCATCGACAACGGCTTTCCGCCTGCCAGTCCGGGCTTTGCCGGCGGTACGCTGAAATGCAAATGCGCCACAAATCCGGTGACCGTGCGGATCGGCTCGCAGACGGCGCACAATCATGCTTGCGGCTGCACCAAATGCTGGAAGCCCGAGGGTGCGATCTTCGCCCAGATCGCCGTCGTCGGCCGCGACAACGTGAACGTCGCCTCAGGCGCGGAGAAACTGCAGGTCGTCGATCCGAGCGCGACGATCCAGCGTTACGCCTGCCGCGATTGCGGCACGCACATGTATGGCCGGATCGAAAACACCAAGCATCCCTTCTACGGCCTCGATTTCGTCCATACCGAACTCAGCGACGAAACGGGCTGGTCGCCGCCCGAATTCGCGGCCTTCGTTTCTTCGATCATCGAAAGCGGTGTGAACCCGGAGAGCATGCCGGAGATACGCGCAAGGCTGACCGAACTCGGCCTGCAGCCCTATGATTGTCTGTCTCCGCCGCTGATGGACGCGATCGCCACGCATATCGCCAAACAGACCGGCGCCCTGCCGGCCTGACCTGTTGAACATTGGGGACTCCGCTCCACCAGCCGACCGTCTCCTCCCTCGGACCCCGCCCGTCGCCTCTTATTGCAGAGGCATTTCGACGGGCGGGGGCTGAGGCGTTTCCGCGTTCGCATTTGAGGAACCGCACATCCCCGGTCCCTCATTCCTGTGCTTGTCACAGGAATCCAGCCAGCCAAGTCATTGGACCGGAAAGGCTCTTCCGCGCCGCAGACGCGGCGCTGCTGGATCCCTGTGACGAGCACAGGGATGAGGTGAAAGGAGGACCGATGCAGTTCCTTGCCAGGGTTCGTGCGGTCAGTGAAGACGAGCGGCAAGCCTTTGGTTGGCTGTCCGTGCTTCGGGGCATGTCAGAAGGCGCGTGGCGCGATGGTGGGTGGTTCCATCAAACCTGAAAAGCCGAAATCTTCCATTTGATGGTACACCCTATGGAAGGCTGCTGCTCGGCCGGGCCCTTGCCGAACAGCGCGACCATGACCATGGCCTCGTAGAGATCGCGTCGCAGATCGGCGGGGCCGATCTCCTTGCGCGATGCGTCCAGCCGCCCGCGATATTGCAGCTTCATGTCCTTGTTGAAGCCGAAGAAGTCGGGCGTGCAGACGGCGCGGTAGGCTTTGGCGACGGATTGGTCCTCGTCGTGGAGGTAGGGAAAGGGCAGGGCGTTTTGCGAAGCGAAGCGCTTCATGTTTTCGAACGAGTCCTGCGGGTAATTGCCGGCGTCGTTGGAGTTAACAGCCACGAAGCCGATCCCGTGAGCCCTGAGGTCGATGGCGTCCCGGACGATCCGGCCGATGACCGCTTTCACATAGGGGCAGTGATTGCATATGAAGGCAACGACCAGCCCTTTCGGGCCGGCCTGGCCGAATATGGTGCGGGTAAAGCCATCGACGCCGGGAAGCGTGGCGTCGATGGCTGGCCAGCCGAAATCACAAAGGGGTGGTGTAGCGGCCATGGCTCACGCTGCCTTCCTGATGGCACCATCGGAGGCGGCGCGGATGGCCGCGATGTTCCTGGCGTAGTGCTCCTCGCTGCCGCCTTTGAATACCGCCGAGCCGGCAACCAGCACATCGGCGCCTGCGGCGGCAACCAGCGGTGCGGACTCCGGCGTCACGCCGCCGTCGATCTCTATGTGGATCGGACGGCCGCCGATCATCGCCTTCACCCGCCGCACCTTGTCGACCACGGCCGGAATGAAATCCTGGCCGCCGAAGCCCGGATTGACCGTCATCAGGAGGACGAGGTCCAGCCGGTCCAGCACATATTCGATGACGCTCTCCGGCGTGGAGGGATTGAGCGATACGCCCGCCTTGCAGCCGACGTCGCGGATGGCCTGCAGCGAGCGATCGAGATGCGTCGTCGCCTCCGCATGCACGGTGATGATGTCGCAGCCGGCACAGGCGAAGGCGCCGAGATAGGGCGTGGGCGGTGCGATCATCAGATGGCAGTCGAACACCTTGTCCGTGCGGTCCCGCAGCGCCTTGATGACCGGGGGGCCGAAGGTGATGTTGGGCACGAAATGGCCGTCCATCACGTCGAGATGGATCCAGTCCGCACCGGCCCGGCACACAGCCTCGACCTCTTCGCCGAGCCGTGAGAAATCGGCCGACAGAACCGAAGGCGCTATGATGGTCTTCTCATTCATGGCGATGTCTCCGTATGACTGGGTTCGACCGTGGTGAACACCCGGCTCGCGGCGATGTCACGAGCAGTGATGGTCGACAGCTGTTCGGCATCGACCGGTCCGGCGCTTTCCTCGAAAAGGCGGTTCGCCTGCCGCAGCCGGGCCCGGTCGAGCGCGTTGCGGATGGAGCGCGCATTGGCGAAATGCGGCTGTCGCCGGCGGCGCGCGATGTAGTCGCTCATCACCGCAGACGCCTTGCTGTCGAAGCGGTACCCCTGCCGGCTGAGCATGCTCTCGGCGATCGATAGAAGCTCCCCGTTATCATAGTCGGGGAAGTCTATGTGATGGGCGATCCGGGATCGAAAGCCGGGATTGCTCTCGAAAAACCGGTCCATGCGGTCGGCGTAGCCGGCGAGGATCACGACCAGGTCGTCACGATTGTTCTCCATCACCTGCAGCAGGATCTCGATTGCCTCCTGGCCGTAATCGCGTTCGTTGTCGGGACGGTAGAGGTAATAGGCCTCGTCGATGAAAAGCACGCCCCCCATTGCCTTCTTCAGGATCTCCTTGGTCTTGGGTGCGGTGTGGCCGATATATTGCCCGACCAGGTCGTCGCGCGTCACCGAGACCAGATGGCCCTTGCGGATATAGCCGAGCCTGTGCAGCAGGTTGGCCATGCGCAGCGCCACCGTGGTCTTGCCGGTGCCGGGATTGCCGGTGAAGCTCATATGCAGCGACGGCGGCTCATGGCTGAGGCCCATTGCACGGCGCGCCCGCTCGACGAGAAGCAGCGCCGCCGTCTCGCGGATACGCTGCTTCACGGGTTTCAAGCCCACGAGTTCCCGGTCCAGTTCGTCAAGGATCTCGGCGACGCCGGAGGCTTGGTATTCCTCAGCGAGGTCGACCGAAGTCGGCAGGCTTTCGGTGTTCGATGGAGCATCCGGCATCAGCATTGTCGCTCCTCCTATCGCTGCGTTTCCCACATATAATGCTGGCTGCGGCCGTTGCTCTCCGTCCGGGTCATTCTGAGGCTCGGCTCTTTTTCGGGGCGGTTGACGATGAACGACATCGTCACCGTCTCCAGGCCGCGGCTGGAATCGAAAGCGTTGAGGCGGATATAGTCCTGCGGGTGGGCCCTGCGGCAATCCTCGAGCTCCATCATCACGCCTTTGGCGTCCTTGAGGTCGAACATCGGATTGCCCCACATTTCCCAATAGGTGTTTCTGGGGTGCGGGTCGTCGGTATATTCGACGCCGATAGCCCAAGCCTTTCCGAGGCAATATTCCACCTGTGCCGTGATCTGCTCATCGGTCAGGTCCGGCAGGAACGAGAAGCATCCCTGGGTGATACGCATGTCGTCTCTCCTTCTCTTCTTGTCCGTCAGTTCGGGTCTGTCAGGCCCTCGTGTCTGTCAGGCCGCGGTTACGCTCGGCACGAAATCCGACGTATCGGTCGGGGTGTAGTTGAAGCTGATATTGCCCCAGATATCGAGGGCCGCTTCCAGCGGCTTGCACCACTTCGCCGCCGCCCGCAGAATCTCGGGACCTTCGTGGGCGATGTCGCGCCCCTCGTTGCGGGCAAGCACCATGGCTTCCAGGGCGACGCGATTGGCGGTGGCCCCTGCCTGGATGCCCATCGGATGACCGATCGTGCCGCCGCCGAATTGCAGTACGACATCGTCGCCGAAAAGATCGAGCAACTGGTGCATCTGGCCAGCATGGATGCCGCCCGAGGCGACCGGCATGACCTTCTTGAGGTCCGCCCAGTCCTGGTCGAAGAACAGACCGCGCGGAAGGTCGACCTCGTTCTTCATTTCGCGGCAGACATTGTAGTAGCCCTGCACCGTCGGCGGGTCGCCCTCGAGCTTGCCGACGGCCGTGCCCGCATGCAGGTGGTCGACACCGGCGAGCCGCAGCCATTTGGCGATCACGCGGAAGGAGATGCCGTGGTTCTTCTGCCGCGTATAGGTGCCGTGACCGGCCCGGTGCATGTGCAGGATCATGTCGTTCTGCCGGCACCATTCCGATATGGACTGGATCGCAGTCCAGCCGACGATGAGATCGACCATGACGATGACCGAGCCGAGCTCCTTGGCGAATTCGGCTCGGCGGTACATTTCCTCCATCGTGCCGGCAGTGATGTTGAGATAGTGCCCCTTTACCTCGCCGGTGACGGCGGAAGCGTGGTTGACGGCCTCCATGCAGTAGAGATACCGGTCGCGCCAATGCATGAAGGGCTGCGAATTGATGTTCTCGTCGTCCTTCATGAAGTCGAGGCCACCCTTCAGCCCCTCATAGACGACGCGGCCATAGTTCTTGCCCGACAGGCCGAGCTTCGGTTTGGTCGTGGCACCCAGCAGCGGCTTGCCGAACTTGTCGAGCCGTTCGCGCTCCACGACGATGCCGGTCGGCGGGCCCCTGAAGGTCTTCACATAGGCGACGGGCAGGCGCATGTCCTCGAGCCTTGCCGCCTTCAGCGGCTTGAACGAGAAGACGTTGCCGATGATCGATGCGGTCAGGTTCGCGATAGAGCCCTCCTCGAAGAGGATGAGGTCGTAGGCGACATAGCAGAAATACTGCCCCGGCGTTCCCGGCACCGGATCGACCCGGTAGGCCTTGGCGCGGTATTGATCGCAGGCCGTCAGGCGATCGGTCCAGACGACTGTCCATGTGGCCGTCGAGCTTTCGCCGGCGACGGCGGCGGCCGCTTCGATCGGATCGACGCCGTCCTGCGGCGTGATGCGGAAGAGCGCGATCAGATCGGTGTCCTTCGGCTCGTAGTCTCCGTTCCAATAGCCCATCTGGGCGTATTTCAGCACGCCGGCCTTGTAACGTTCGCGGCCCTTGATCTCTGTCTTTGCGTCGGCGTTCATGGTTGGGGTCCTTTCCTCTGAATGGATGCGATCAGGCGGCTTCCGACCGCGCAGGCTGGGGTTTCAGGGAGCCGCTTGCGTAGCGGCGGGCCATCTCCGACATCGGCACGACCTTGATGCGGGATGCGTTTCCGGCGGTGCCGAAGGCCTCGAAACGCGCCTTGCAGACCGACGACATGGCTTCCATGGCGGCTTTCAGGAATTTGCGGGGATCGAATTCGGTGCGGCTCGTGTCGGCGACGCGGCGAAAGGCGGCGGCTGCGGCAAGGCGCAGGTCGGTGTCGATATTGACCTTGCGCACGCCGAAGCGGATGCCACGGACGATCTCCTCGACGGGGACGCCGTAGGTCTCGCGCATCTGGCCGCCATGGGCGTTGAAAACGTCCTGCCATTCCTGCGGTACGGAGGAGGAGCCGTGCATGACGATATGGGTGTTCGGCAGCCGCTCATGGATCTTCTCGATCACGTCCATAGCGAGGACTTCGCCGGTCGGCTTGCGGGTAAACTTATAGGCCCCGTGCGAGGTGCCGATGGCGACGGCCAGCGCATCGACGCTGGTCTCGGCGACGAAGCGGGCGGCTTCGTCCGGATCGGTAAGCAGTTGCGAACGATCGAGCGCGCCTTCGAAGCCGTGGCCGTCCTCGGCCTCGCCATGGCCGGTCTCGAGCGAACCGAGACAGCCGAGTTCGCCTTCGACCGAGGCGCCGACCATGTGCGCGAGGCGGCTCACCTCTGCCGTGATCGAGACGTTATAGTCGTAATCGGCAGGGGTCTTGGCATCCTCCTTCAGCGAGCCGTCCATCATCACCGAGGTGAAGCCGTGCTGGATCGCCGTGAGGCAGGTCGCGACATTGTTGCCGTGATCCTGGTGGATGCAGAGCGGAATGTCCGGATACATCTCTTCCAAAGCTTCCATCATCTTGGCGAGCATGACGTCGTTCGCGTAGGAGCGGGCACCACGCGAGACCTGGAGGATCACGGGAGCGTCGCAGGCGCGCGCCGCCTCCATGATCGCAAGCCCCTGCTCCATGTTGTTGATGTTGAATGCCGGCACGCCATAGCTGCGTTCGGCGGCGTGATCGAGCAATTGGCGAAGCGTGATGCGGGCCATTGTCATGCCTCCTCGGATGATCTGACGATGTGGGCGACCGGATTGCCGGTCCGGGCACCTGCTGGCGGCGTTTCCGGGTAAGCCCGGCGGAGAAGCTCCAGGGCTTCTGCGACGACATGGTCGGCGGTGATGCCGAAATGGCGGTAGAGGTCTCCGGCCGGTGCCGAGGCACCAAAGCCCGTCATGCCGACGAAGGCACTGTCGGGGCCCATCCAACGGTCCCAGCCGAGGCGGCCCGCCGCCTCGATGGCGATGCGCGGTGCATCTCCGAGGACCTGCCTGTGATAGGCCGCGTCCTGAGCCTCGAACTTCTCCCAGCACGGCATGGAGACCACCGCCGCTGCTATGCCTTCTTCGGCCTGCAGGCGCTCCGCCGCGGCAACGGCGATCTCGACTTCGGATCCCGTGGCAAGAAGCGTGACGTCCCGGTCGCCGCGCGCTTCCCTCAGGACATAGGCCCCGAGCGCCGACAGGTTCTCGTTCCCGTTTGTCCGGCGCAGCATCGGCAGGGCCTGCCGCGAAAGGGCGAGGACGCTCGGCGTGTTCTTCTCGCCAAGCGCGATCTCCCAGCATTCTGCCGTCTCGATGATGTCGGCCGGCCGGAAGACATTGAGGTTGGGCGTGGCACGCAGCATGGCCAGATGCTCGACCGGCTGGTGCGTCGGTCCGTCTTCGCCGAGCCCGATGGAATCATGCGTCAGCACATATATGACGGGCAGGCCCATGAGGGCCGAAAGGCGCATCGCACCGCGAGCATAGTCGGAAAAGACCAGGAAAGTGCCCCCATAGGGGATGAAGCCGCCATGGAGCGCGATGCCGTTCATGGCGGCCGCCATGCCGTGCTCGCGGATGCCGTAATGCAGGTAGCGGCCCTTGAAATTGCTCGACGAAATGGGCTGGGTCTGCGAGGTCAGCGTCAGGTTGGAGCCGGTCAGGTCCGCCGAGCCGCCGATCGTCAAAGCGGTGGCGCCGTTGATGACTTCCAGAGCCATCTGCGAGGCCTGACGCGTCGCGACCTTCGTAGCCCTTGTACGATGCGCGTCCCGAAATCTTGCAAGCAGATCGCCGACCTCGCCGTCGAGCTGCCGCCCTATGGTCTGCTCGTAGCGCTTTTTCGAGCGCGAAGAGTCGAGGCGGATTTCCCAGGCCTCGCGGGCCGAGCGGCCCCGCGCCGCCACCTTTTCCCAGGCAGCCTTGATCTCAGATGGAACGAAGAAGGGCGGATGCGGCCAGGCGAGGTTTTCGCGTGTGGCAGCGATCTCCTTTTCGCCGAGCGCCGCGCCGTGGGTCTTGTGCGAGCCCTCCATGCTGGCGGCACCCTTGCCGATGCGGGTGCGGCAGGCGATCAGCGACGGCTTTCGGGTCCGGCGCGCCCGCTCGATCGCTTTTGCCACCGCGCCGGGGTCGTGGCCGTCGACGGCTTGCGCATCCCAGCCGGCGGCGCGGAAACGCGCAAGCTGGTTCATCGAGGTGGAGAGATCGGTGGAGCCGTCGATCGATATCCGGTTGTCGTCCCACAGCACGATGAGCTTGCGCAATTTCAAATGTCCGGCAAGGTCGATCGCCTCGTGGCTGATCCCCTCCTGCAGACAGCCGTCTCCGGCGACCACGTAGGTGAAGTGGTTGCAGAGCGCACTGCCGAAGCGGGCGGCCATCATCTGTTCGGCGATCGCCATGCCGACAGCGGTCGAGATCCCCTGGCCCAGCGGTCCGGTGGTGGTCTCGATACCGAGGGCATGGCCGTATTCGGGGTGGCCGGCCGTTTTCGAGCCGAGCTGGCGGAAGGATGAAAGCTCGGCCATCGGCATATCGGCGAAGCCGATGAGGTGATGGAGCGAATAGAGCAGCATCGAGCCATGGCCGGCCGAAAGCACAAATCGGTCGCGGTCCGGCCAGTCGGGGCGTGACGGATCGATCCTGATGAAGCGGTTGAAGAGGACCGTCACCGCGTCGGCCATTCCCATCGGCATGCCGGGGTGGCCGGAGTTGGCCTTCTCGACGGCGTCCATGGAAAGAAACCGGATGGCATCGGCCATGCTGCGCTCCGAGGCGGCGGCGCGGGGTCCGATCTGCTGCGAAACATTCATGATGTCCTCCTCACGACATGCGGTGCTTGCGCTCGAGCAGCTTGTGGATGAGCGGGGTGAAGATCAGCTGCATGGCGAGATCGAGCTTGTCGCCCGGCACCACGATGGAATTGGCGCGCGACATGTAGCTGTTGTGCAGCATCGACAGCAGGTAGGGGAAATCGATGCTTTGCGGCTTGGCGAAGCGGATGACCAGGATGGATTCGGCCGGCGTCGGTATCCAGCGGGCGATGAAGGGATTGGACGTGTCGACGATCGGCACGCGCTGGAAATTGATGTCCGTCAGGGAGAACTGCGGGCAGATATAGTTCACATAGTCGGGCATGCGCCGCAGGATGGTGTCGGTCACGGCCTCGGTGGAGTAGCCGCGCGTCGCCTTGTCGCGATGAATCTTCTGGATCCATTCGAGATTGATGACGGGCACGACACCGATCTTCAGGTCGCAATGCTGGGCGAGATTGACCGTGTCGGTGACGGCGCAGCCATGCAGCCCCTCGTAGAAGAGAAGATCGCTGTCGCGGAATTCTTCCCAGTCGGTGAAGGTGCCTGGGTCCGAGCCGAATTTCGCGGCCTCGGCCTCGTCGTGCACGTAGTGACGGGTGCGCCCGACCCCGCGCCGGCCATATTCGGCAAAGACGCTTTCGAGGATCTCCAGTTCGTTCGCCTCGGCGGAGAAATGCGTGAAGTCGACGCCTCGGGCTTTCTCCTCCGCGATCTTGCTGCGCATGGTTTCCCGGTCGAAGCGATGAAAGGCATCGCCTTCGATGAAGGACGCCGAGATGTTCTCGCGCTTGAATATCTTCTCGAAAGTGTCCTTGACGGTCGTGGTGCCGGCGCCGGACGAACCTGTGATGGAGATGATGGGGTATTTGGCCGACATATTTTTTCTCCTCAGGCCCGGAACAGACCGCGCTTGCCGAAGAGCGGAGCGCGTTCGCCAATCATGTTCGGGTCGACGTGATAGCGGGTGATGCGCGCCACCTCGCGGCGGGAGCCGAAAACCAGAGGCACGCGCTGGTGCAGATTTTCCGGAACGAGATCGAGAATGCGGTCGATGGACGTGGTGGCCGCGCCGCCGGCATTCTCGATGATGAAGGCGATGGGGTTCGCCTCGTAGACCAGCCGCAGCCGGCCCTGGCTATATCCCTTCCGGCCGTCGGCGGGATAGAGAAAGATCCCGCCGCGGATGAGGATGCGATAGGTTTCCGCGACGAGCGAGGCGATCCAGCGCATGTTGAAATCCCGCTCGCGAGGCCCCTCGGAGCCTGCCAGGCAGTCGTCGACATAGAGCCGGATGGCTTCTTCCCAGTGCCGGTAGTTCGACATGTTGATGGCAAATTCGTGCGCGCGCTCCGGAATGCTGGCCGACTTGCAGGCCTCGACGAAACATCCGAGCCTTCTGGAGAAGACGAAGATCTCCGTCCCCTTGCCGAGCGACAGCACCAGAGCGGTCTGCGGCCCGTAGATGAAGAAGCCCGCCGCCAGTTGCCGGTTTCCAGGTTGCAGGAAGGACTGGGAGGGGTCCACATCCGGCCCCTTGGCGGCGGGAAGCACCGAGAAGATCGTGCCGATGGAAACGTTGTTATCGATGTTCGAAGAGCCGTCGAGCGGGTCGATGGCAACCGCGAGGCGCGCAGCCGGGTCGAGCAGAACGGGATTTTCCAGTTCTTCCGAGGCGTAGCATGCGACGGGGGCGCCTTGCAGCGACGACAGGAACTGGTCGTCGCACAGGATGTCGAGGTCCTTCTGCAGATCGCCATCCGTGTTGCTGCTGCCGTGGGTGCCGTTGAAAGCGGTGCCGAGCGCTCCCTGGCCGACGAGCTTGCGGATGTCGAGAGCGGCCTTAGCCAGCCTCTGGATCACGGCGGCCACGTCCCGCGTAAGGTCGTCGCCGCGGGCCGTGCATGAAGCGAGGTATGCTTCGAGAGTTGCGCCTGACATGATGTCTCCTCCGCACGCTGTCGAGGGAAGGATGGCGTAAAAGGGGAGTTTGTAAAATTTATTCATTTGACTTCATAAGTTAAATTTACTTACTTTAACCCATGCGCAACGTGACCTTTCGCCAGCTCCGCACCGTCGAAGCCGTTTGCCGGTTGGGGAAGATCAACCTCGCCGCCGAAGCCTTGGGACTGACCGGACCGGCGCTCACCCTGCAGATCCAGCATCTGGAACGGGATGCCGGCATTACGCTCTTCGACCGCACGCGCGGCGGCATGGTTCCGACGGCTTACGGCCTTGCCTTTCTCGAAGCGGCGCGGGCGATCGAGGACAGCCTCATTGCCCTCGAGGACTCGATAGATGCCATCAAGGGGCTCAGAACCGGACGGTTGCGCCTCGGAGTCGTGTCGACCGGGAAATATTTCGCGCCGCAGCTGATTGCCGCCTTTCGCGATCAGGTTCCTGCCGTGGAGATAAATCTCTTCATCGGCAACCGGGCCGAGATCATCGCCAAGCTGCGGGACCACGAGATCGACATCGCTCTGATGGGGCGGCCGCCGCGCGATTTCGAGGTGCGGGCGCAGGTGTTCGGCGATCATCCACTGGTCTTCATCGCCCCCGCCGGTCACCCGCTCGCGGGCGTGCTGGAGATTTCACGGGAGCGGATCGCCCAGGAACAGTTCCTGGTGCGCGAAAAAGGATCGGGAACGCGTATCTCCCTCGAGATCTTCCTGAGCGACACGCCGCACGAGCTCGAGGAGCTCGGCACCGAGATCGCCTCGAACGAGACGATCAAGCAGGCCGTAATCGCCGGTCTCGGAATCGCCTTCATCTCGGCCCATACGATAGAACAGGAGGTAAAGCTCGGCAGGCTCGTGATCCTCGACGTGGTCGACACGCCGATCCGCCGGCAGTGGTTTACCGTGTCGCGCCTGGACCGTGCCGCCACCCCGGCCATGCAGGCTTTCGAGCGGTTCGTGCTGGCGTCTGGAGCGCGCTATCTGCCTGTGGTCAGCAAGCCTTATCCAGCCAACGCATTCGGCTAGCGGTGAGCTTCATGTGGGCGGAAGGCGGCGGCGACCGACACCTAGGTCGTAATTGTGGGGCACCACATCGCTTGCTACCATGCGCCCCAAGAGGAGACTTTACGATGCCTAAAAGCCCGGCTACGGCGCCGCCGGGCTCTGCCGGAGCAGCGGACTGCCGTTCCGGCCCTTGACCCGGGCAGCGACTGCTATAGGTCCTGCCTGGTTTCATGCCCGCCCCGACCGCAAGGGCGCCTGCCGGAACGGGAGCGAGCACAACGACCCCACGGGCGAATGGAGGAAGTATGGCCTGGCATAAACCGAAATTCATCGAAGTCAGCTGCGCTATGGAAATCACCCGCTATGCTCCTGCGGACGGGGATGAACCGATCCTCTTCTGAAGGCCAGCTTGACGAGGATCGGTAAGGCATCAGGTATCCCGGTGAATAAAACGTCCGATCTTCGCATCATCGTCTTGGGGGCCGCCGCCGGCGGCGGTCTCCCGCAATGGAATTGCGGCTGTCGCAACTGCGCGATGGCGCGCGATCCGGCCTCCGGCCTCAGACCGCAAACGCAGTCGTCGCTCGCGGTGAGTCTCGACGGTGAGAGCTGGGCCGTCTTCAACGCCTCCCCCGACATCCGCCAGCAGGTTCAAAACAATCGGCCGCTTCAGCCGCGCCGCCTCCGTCACAGCCCCATCGAGAGCGTGGTGCTGACGAATGGCGACATCGACCATCTGGCAGGGCTTCTCGTCTTGCGCGAGAAGCAGGCATTCACCCTGTTTTCGACCGGCGCGGTCGGCCGGATCGTCGCCGACAATCCGGTCTTCCAGGTCCTCGACCCGGAACTGGTTTCAAGAGAAACCATCGAAATCGATGAGGCGTTCTCTCCGCTGCCGGGCCTCGTTGCACGGCTCTTCGCCGTTCCGGGCAAGGTGCCGCTCTTTCTCGAGGACGGCGAGCCCGATCTGGGCATCGAGGGCGAGCACACGGTCGGTGTCGAACTGAAGGCCGGCGACAGGCGGGTCTATTATGTTCCGGGCTGCGCCGTGATGACGGATAGCCTCGCCGCGCGCCTGCGCGATGCCGATGCCGTCTTCTTCGACGGCACGCTCTATTCCGATGACGAGATGATCCTGACCGGGACCGGCCGCAAGACAGGCCGTCGCATGGGCCACATGCCGATCGACGGGGAGGGCGGCAGTATCGAGGCGCTCGATCTCTTGAACATCGGCAGAAAGATCTATGTCCATATCAACAACACCAACCCGATCTGGCGGGTCGGCACCGAGCGCGAGCGCGTCGAGGCCCGCGGTTTCGAGATCGGCTATGACGGCATGGAGGTCCGGCTGTGACGACCGCAACTGACAGACAAGCTTTCCATGCCCGCCTGCTGGAGATCGGCAAGGAGCGCTATTATGACAAGCATCCGTTTCATGCCATGCTCCATGGCGGCGGTTGCACGACGACGCAGGTCCGCGCCTGGGTGATCAACCGCTATTATTACCAGAGCCGCATCCCCATGAAGGATGCGGCCTTTCTGTCGCGTTGCGACGACCCGGATATGCGCCGGGCCTGGCGCTCCCGCATCGAAGATCACGACGGCGGCGTCGAGGAGGGCGGCGGCATCCGGCGCTGGCTGCGTCTGGCCGAGGCCGTCGGACTCGATCCAGCCTATGTCGGCTCGGCAAGGGGCGTTCTGCCATCGACCCGGTTTGCCGTGGACGCCTATGTCTCCTTCGTGCGTGAGAAGCCGCTCCTCGAGGCGGTGGCCTCCTCGCTGACGGAGCTTTTTGCGCCGAAGATCCACTCGGAGCGCATTACCGGGCTGCTGGAGCACTACGCCTTCGCCGATGACGCGGCGCTCGCCTACTTCCGCCAGAGGCTGGCGGAGGCGCCCCGGGATGTCGAGTTCGGCCTCGCTTATGTCCTCGACCATGCCGACACGCGGGAAAAGCAGGACGCTGCCGCTCAGGCTCTCACCTTCAAGACGGATGTTCTTTGGGCCCAGCTCGATGCACTTTATTCGGCCTATGTCACGCCGGGGCGCATTCCGCCGGGGGCCTGGGACGGCCGGGAGGGGGTGATCCGCGAGCCGAGAGCACGGGAGGCGGCGGAATGACGGCCGACGCGCCCGGGATTTCAGGATCGAGCGTCGTCAAGCTGGCACGAGGGGTCCGGCTGCATGAGGATCCGGTCCGCGGCCAGACGGTGCTTCTAGCTCCGGAGCGTGCCATGGCCGTGGACGACATCGCCGTCGCCATCGTTCAGGCTCTCGATGGCGAACGAAACCTTGACCGGATCGCCGCCGACTTTGCCGAGAAGTTCGACGCCCCGGTCGAAGAGATCGCGGAGGATGTCAGGACTTTCGTCCAGGAGCTCTCGGTCCGCCGCATGCTGGAGATCGTCCAATGAGCGATACCATCGCCCGACCAGCCGATATTGTGCGCGCCATCCCGCGTGTTCCCCCGCCGATGGCCATGCTGGCCGAACTGACGCATCGCTGCCCGCTCGCCTGTCCCTATTGCTCCAACCCGATCGCCCTGACGCAAGCCAAGGAAGAACTGTCGACCGAGGAATGGACAGGCGTCTTCGCGCAAGCCGCCGATCTCGGCGTTCTGCATCTGCACCTGTCCGGCGGGGAGCCTGCCGCGCGCCGGGACCTCGTCGAATTGACGCAGGCGGCGAGTTCGCTGGGCCTTTACACCAATCTGATCACCTCGGGCGTGGGACTGACGGAGGCGAGGATGAACAGTCTCGCCGAGGTAGGGCTCGACCATATTCAACTTTCCATTCAGGGCGTTTCTCCCGAAAGCGCCGATCGGATCGGCGGGTACAAAGGCGGCTATGAACGGAAAATGGCGGTTGCAGGCTGGGCGGCCGATGCCGCTATACCGCTGACGCTGAACGCCGTCTGCCACAGGCAGAACATGGGCGAGATCGATGAGATGATCGAGCTGGCGATCCGGCTGAAGGCGCGACGCATCGAAGTCGCCACCGTGCAGTTCCACGGCTGGGCCGAGCGCAACAAAGAGGTTCTCATGCCGACCCGCGAGCAGGTCGAGCGCGCTACGCGAACCGTCGCCGAAGCACGCGAGAAGTATCAAGGCATATTGGTGATCGACTATGTGCCCGCCGATTATTATTCGAAGTATCCAAAGGCCTGCATGGGCGGCTGGGGCCGGGTCGGCTTGAACGTCACTCCGTCGGGGCGGGTGCTTCCATGCCATGCCGCGGAAACCATTCCGAGTCTCTCCTTCGAGAACGTGCGCGAAAAATCACTTTCCAGCATCTGGTACGAGAGCAATGCGTTCAATGCCTATCGCGGCGAGGACTGGATGCCGGAGCTCTGTCGGAGCTGCGAGCGCAAGAAGGTGGATTTCGGTGGGTGCCGCTGCCAGGCGATGGCGCTTGCCGGCGACGCGAGCGCAACGGACCCGGTTTGCACCCGGTCTCCGCTTCGCGATCGCCTGACGCTTGAAGTCGAACAGCTTTCGGCGCCGTCCGTCGTCGCCATGAATTATCGCGGCCGGGCATGACCGTTAAATGTGTCGGCACGCTTCTAAAGTGAAGCGTGCCACGAGCGGCGGGGCAGATGCGCCGGTTTCAGAATTGTGCCGCCTCCGCGCGCTGCCGGCGGTATTGCACCGTCGGGAGGCCGCCCCAGCCCCAGTTATCGAGATCGACTTCCTCGATAACCACATAGGTGGATTCAAGCGGTTTGTTCAGGACATCGAGCAGCACTTCGCTGACGCCCCTGATGATCGCGGCCTTCTCCTCGGCGGTGACCGAGTTGCGGCCGGGTGCGCTTCCCTCGCGAGTAACCTGTACGGTGACGATAGGCATTGCAGTCTCCTTTGCGGATCTGGTTCGTGTGTCGTCGCAGGGCGATATGCCGTTTACCAGCGTCCCGCGTTCTGACCGCCGTCGACATGAAGGATCTCGCCGGTGATGAATCCCGCATTTTCGAGATAGAGGACGGCATCCACGACGTCGCGAATTTCGCCCATCCGGCCGACCGGGTGCAGGCCGGCGAGCGTCGAATGCGTCTCAACTGGATGCATCGGGGTCTTGATTACCCCTGGGGAGACCGCGTTGACGCGGACGCCGCTCCTGGAAAACTCCATCGCCAGCGACCGGGTCACCGCGTTCAGGCCACCTTTGGTGAGCGACGCGAGTGCGGAGGGCATGCCGACCATCGGCTGATCGACCAGGCTGGTGGTGATGCTGACAATATGGCCCGAACCCTGCTTCAGCATTTCCGCTGCGGCACGCTGGGTGATGTGGAAGAAGCCGGCGACATTGACCCCGAGATTGTGGTCGTAATCCTCCCGGGTCATTTCGACGAACGGCTTGGCGAGGAAAACGCCGGCATTGTTCACCAGAGAGTCGATGCGGCCGAAGCGCTCGATCCCCTCGCGCACGATCCGGTCGGCGGTCTCCGGCTGGCTGATGTCGCCGGCGACTGTATGGATATCCGGATCGGCGCTCGGCTTGATGGACCGGGAGGTCGCGACGACGCGGTAGTTCCGGTCACGATAGGCGCGAACCAGTCCGGCGCCGATGCCTTGCGAGGCGCCGGTGATGACGACGACTTTCTGTTCGTTACGCATTGATGTGATCCTTTCTCGATCGCAGCGGCCGCTTCCTGCGTCCGCCCTCCGCCCTCGGCGTTGGTGCGATCGAAATTAGATCGGTGCGATCTTTGGGAGAATTACCGGCACTTGGCAGACACTCGACCGGATTCCGGCATAATCAGGTAAGCGTGCCCGCCTCCGCTGCCATGCGCGCAAATTCGGAGCGCAGACGCGGCGCCGCAAAGTCGACAAAGGCGCGGACCTTGGGGACCGACATTCGGCCCTGCGGTGCGAGCAAATGCGCCGGCAGGGGCGGATGCTCGGCATCGGAAAGCACGATCTCCAGGCGTCCGTCCTTCACATATTCCGCGACGTGATAGGAATAAAGCCTCGTCAGGCCGCGCCCGGCAGCCGCCGAAGCGGCGGCAGCGCGCACGCTGTTGACGATGCACCTGGGCTTAAACTGGATCGTCCTGGGGAGGGATGAGCCCTTCGCCGGTGTGAAGCTCCAGGATTCCAGACCGAAATTGGTGAAGGCCAGTATCTGGTGCCTGGCGAGATCGGCCGGTTCTTCGATGCGGGGGTGATTGGCGAGGTACCGGGGCGAGGCGACCACGACGCGCCGCACATCGCCGCCGAGCCGGGTGGAGATGAGCGACGAATCTGCCAGTTGGCCGATGCGCAGCGCAATGTCGACGCCTTCGTCCACCAGATTGACGAAGCGATCGAGGAGAAGAAGCCGGACAGAAACGGTCGGGTAGAGATCGAGGAAATCATCCAGGATGGGACGAAGTATTTCCTCCCCGAGGATTGGTGGCGACGAAATCGTCAACATCCCACGGGGTGCGGAGCGCTCGCCTCCTGCGAGCATGTCGGCTTCCTCGAGGTCGGTTAGCACCCGTCGGCAGGCGGCCGCATAGCGTTGGCCTGCTTCACTCAGTTTGAGGGTGCGGGTGGTTCGATGCAGAAGCTCGACGCCGACATGCGCTTCCAGGAAGCTCAAGGCGCGACTCACCGCCGTGGGCGAGCGCTTCAGCCGGCGGGCCGCCCCGGCGAGGCTGCCTTCGTCGATCGCGGCGACGAAAACTTTCATTGCATCGATGCGGTCCATTATTCTGCCGTTCCCCGGTACAGTGACTGCCATATAGCGAGTATTCACCCGAAGACGGCAATACGCAAATGATGGTGGCAAGGCTGCACTGGCCGGCAGACCTGCGAGAGCCTCGCCAACATACGGTCACGGCTCGAGAATAGGCTGCGTATCCGCGCGATCCTGCGCTTGGAAGCGCTTCAACGAAGGAGAATGACCATGAAGATCCTGATGGTTCTGACTTCGCATGACCGGCTCGGCAACACAGGCAAGCCGACCGGCTTCTGGCTTGAGGAGTTTGCTGCGCCCTATTACGTGTTCAAGGACGCCGGGGCGGAGGTCACGATCGCGTCGCCCAAGGGCGGCCAGCCGCCGATCGATCCCAAGAGCGATGAGCCAGCCAGCCGGACTGCAGCGATGGAGCGCTTCAAGGAGGACCCTGCAGCCAGGGAAGCATTGGCAAATACTCTGAAGCTCGGTGAAGTCAACCAGGAGGACTACGACGCGGTGTTCTATCCGGGGGGACACGGTCCGATGTGGGACCTCGTCAACGACAGGAATTCCATCGCCCTTATCGAAGGCTTCTACGACGCGGGCAAGCCGGTCGCCGCCGTCTGCCACGGCCCGGCCGTCCTGACACAGGTCACGCATCGCGGCGACCCCATCGTCAAGGGAAGGCGCGTCACGGGCTTCACCAATTCCGAAGAGGAGGCCGTTCAACTGACCGATGTCGTGCCCTTCCTGGTCGAAGACGAATTGAAGCGCCTCGGCGGGCGCTACGAGAAGGCTGAGGATTGGGCCGACTTCACGGTTGTGGACGGCAGGCTGGTCACCGGCCAGAACCCGTCGTCGTCCACATCCGCCGCCAGAGAACTGCTGAAGCTTCTACAGTAGTCATCCTTGCCGGCTGGCATGATGCTGCAGAAGGCCCGTGAGGCTTTCTGCACTTCGATACAGATCCCCTCGCTACGAGACACAATCGGGATACCTCGCTCTGGTCCCATGCTCCGCGTGTCAAGCGCGACCGCCGCCGCGAGAGGCGCAGGTCCAATGCAGAGGGACGAAAATGATCCTTTTCACGATAGCTTATCTTGCAGGTGTGCTGACCATCCTCAGCCCCTGCATCCTCCCGGTCTTGCCCTTCGTGTTTTCGCGGGCCGGCCAGCCCTTCGCCAGGAGCGTTCTACCGATGCTCATCGGCATGGTTCTCACATTCTCGGGCGTGGCCACACTCGCCGCGCTCGGCGGGGATTGGGCGGTGAACGCGAATGTGGCCGGGCGGTATGCGGCGATCGCAGTGCTCGCCGGTTTCGGCGTGACCCTGCTTTCGGCGCGGGCCGCGGCTCTGTTCACTCGTCCGGCCGTCGCACTCGGCAGCCGGCTCTCACGAAGGGTGGCCGGTCAGCAGCCGAACGTCGGAGCGTCTCTCCTTCTCGGTGTTGCAACCGGACTTCTTTGGGCGCCCTGCGCAGGCCCAATTCTGGGCCTGGTGCTGACCGGCGCCGCCCTCCATGGTGCGAATGTCGAGACCACGCTTCTGCTGGCGGCCTATGCTGCCGGCGCGGCGACTTCGCTCGCCTTGGCCGTTCTTGCCGGGGGGAGAGTGTTCGCGGCGATGAAGCGATCACTCGGCCTTGGCGAGCGGCTCCGGCAGGGCCTCGGCATCGCCGTACTTGCCGGCGTTGCCGCAATCGCGCTGGGGCTCGATACCGGGCAGCTTGCGCGCCTCTCCTATGCGAGCACCGCAGCCCTGGAGCAATCGCTCCTCGACCGTGTGCGGGACGATCCCGTCGAGGAGAGGGCGAGCGCATCAACGGCCGCCGACGGCGAGCGACCGGCCTACCGAAGCGACTTGCCGGTGGAAGGCATGTTCCCGCCGCTGGACGGTGCCGTCGAGTGGGTCAACTCGAAGCCTTTGAGCGTGGAACAGCTGCGCGGCAAGGTCGTGCTCGTCGATTTCTGGACCTACTCCTGCATCAATTGCATCCGTACGATCCCCTATGTCCGCGCCTGGGCCGAGAAGTACCGGGACCAGGGGCTGGTGGTGATCGGCGTGCATGCGCCCGAATTCGCCTTCGAAAAGCGCATCGACAACGTCAAGAGCGCAGTGGCGGATTTCGATATCCGCTATCCCGTTGCGATCGACAACGATTTCGCGATCTGGCGGGCCTTCGGTAACAGCTACTGGCCGGCGCACTATTTCATCGATGCAGAAGGGCGGATCAGACACCATCACTTCGGTGAGGGCGATTATGCGCGGTCGGAGCGCGTCATACAGGAGCTGCTCGCGGAAGCGGCAGGGAGTAGCCGGAGCGACAGTGGTTTCGTGCAGCCGGATGCGAGGGGCGCCGAAGCCGCGCCCGATCTCGCCCACCTCCGGTCGGGCGAGGATTATGTCGGCTACATGCGCGCTTCGAACTTCGTGTCGCCGGAGCGTGTCGCAGCCGATGCGGCGCGCGATTATACCGCCGGCAAGCCTCGGCTCAATCAATGGAGTCTCGCCGGCAACTGGACGGTTGGTGCAGAGCAGGCGACACTCAATCGGGCCGGGGGCGCAATCACCTACAGGTTCAGCGCGCGCGATCTGCACCTTGTCCTCGGTCCTGGGAAAAACGGCGGCAGGGTGCGCTTTCAGGTGAAAGTCGACGGTGCAGCACCAGGCCCGGATCACGGTTCGGACATCAATTCCGACGGCAATGGAACGGTGGGCGAAACGCGCCTCTATCAGCTCGTAAGGCAGTCGGGCGAAGTGCGCGAACGGACGTTCGAGATACGCTTTCTCGATCCCGGCGTCGAAGCCTTCGTTTTTACATTCGGATGAAAGAAGAGAGGAGAGCGCGCGTCAGTGCCGTGAGGTCTGGCGCGCGTGAATTGTAGCCTACTGTATCGGCGGCCGTGAAACGGTACACGGGCTTTCAATTGCGGTCGGGCGGGCTCACATTCGAGATACATCACCATCGCATTTCACGGCTGTGGTTCACACAATCCGGAGAAGTTCGATGACAGGGGAATTCAATCTGCGGCGGCGGCGGTTCATGGGAGTGGCGGCATTGACCGTCGCTGCGGCGCATTTCGGCGTTGGACGCGGCGCCCTCGCAAAATCAACGAGCGAGGCTCGCATTCCGGCGACAACGCCGGGGACGAATACATCTTTCGCTAAGATCAGGCAGATCGACGCGGGTGTCCTCAACATCGGGTATGCCGAGGCCGGCGCGAGCGATGCGCCCGTGGTCATCCTGCTGCATGGCTGGCCCTATGACATCCACACCTATGTCGATGTGGCGCCCCTGCTCGCGAAGGTGGGCTACCGGGTGGTCGTTCCTTATCTGCGTGGCTACGGCACGACGCGATTTTTATCCCCCGACACACCGCGCAACGGCCAGCAGGCGGCGATCGCCGCCGACATCGTCGCCCTGATGGATGCGCTCGGCATCGAGAAGGCCGTCATCGCCGGCTGCGATTGGGGCGCACGCACCGCCAATATCGTCGCCGCACTCTGGCCGGAGCGCTGCAAGGCATTGGTTTCGGTGAGCGGCTATCTGATCGGCAGCCGTGAAACCAATAAAAAGCCTTTGCCGCCGAAGGCGGAGCTTGCCTGGTGGTACCAGTTCTACTTCGCCACGGAGCGCGGGCGCGCGGGCTACGAACAGTACCGGAAGGACTTCGCGAAGCTCATCTGGCAGCTCGCATCGCCGAAATGGGGTTTTGACGACGCCACCTTCAATCGAAGCGCTGAGGCCTTGGAGAACCCGGATCATGTCGACATCACCATCAATAATTACCGCTGGCGGATCGGCCTTGCCGACGGCGAGCGCAAATATGATGGGCTGGAAGCCCGGCTTGCCGAGCTGCCGGTGATCGGGGTTCCGACGATCACCCTGGAAGGCGATGCCAATGGCGCTCCGCATCCGGAGCCCGCGGCCTATGCCAAGAAGTTCTCCGGCAAGTACGAGCACCGGCTGATCTCGGGCGGTATCGGTCACAACCTGCCGCAGGAAGCCCCACAGGCTTTTGCCCAGGCGGTCGTCGACGTCGATCGTTTCTGATCGCTTTCGCCTGCGGAGCAATGTCCTCGTATCGAACTGTATCCGCCGGCGGTCCCGTGCGGATTGGCTTACAAATTCCGCCCCTTGCGAAACATCCCATACACGTGCGGGGCGGCATATGTGTCTCGACAGTCGGACGAGGCATGCAGCTTCCGTCCCGCATCGTCAACCGAGAAGGCACATGGCGCCTTGCGCCTCCCAGACAAGAGGAGAATGACATGACCACCGCAATCAATAGCGAAAGAGCCCGGCCGGTCGATATGAAGCTCGAAGTTATCGTCGTACCCGTGTCGGATGTCGATCGCGCAAAGGAATTCTACGCGAGCCTCGGCTGGAGGCTCGACGCCGACTTTGCCGGTGCCGACGACTACCGCGTGATACAGTTTACCCCGCCCGGATCGGGTGCCTCGGTCATCTTCGGAAGGCATGTGACCGATGCGGAACCGGGTTCTGCGCAGGGATTGTACCTCATCGTTTCCGACATCGAGGCCGCCCGCGAGGAGTTGCGCGGCCGCGGCGTCGATATCAGCGAGGTGTTCCATGCGGGCGACGTGAATGCCGGGAGCGACGAACCGTATCTGTTCGGAACGCATCGTGTCGACGGCCCTGATCCCGAGCGCCGCAGCTATCGCTCCTACGCTTCGTTCCGCGATCCGGACGGCAATGGCTGGCTTTTCCAGGAGGTCACCGCGCGATTGCCCGGGCGCGTCGACGCGGACGCGACGGCGTTCAGTTCGGCCGCCGATCTCGCTGCCGCGTTCCGCCGCGCCGAAGCAGCCCACGGCGAGTACGAAAAGCAGCTCGGACACCGGGACGAGGACTGGCCCATCTGGTACGCCGATTACATTGTTCGGGAGCAGTCCGGCGAGCCGCAGCCAGCCTGAGACACTGCAGCCTGAAACGATCATGTGTGGCGGGGCGGTCGAGACCGCCCCGTTCCTTTGGTAAGCTGCCCGTCTCGCGGATCAGACGGGGTCGATAGCTCCTCAGGCAGCCCTTGGAGCACTTCCGGGAAGTGCGTCGTTTCAAAGGTGAGCGTTTCACTGTTTTGATGAAACAGGGAAACGCTCCAGGGAAAGCTCCGCGGCAAGGCCGCCGCCGTCACGGTTGCGCAAGGTCAGGGAGCCGCCGATGACCGTCGCGAGCTGTTGGGCGATTGCGAGGCCGAGCCCGGTCCCGCCCGTATCCCGGCTGCGTGATTGCTCCAGGCGGAAGAAGGGCTGCAGAACTGCTTCGAGCTGGTCTTCCGGAATGCCGGGACCGCGATCGAGGACGTTTATGGTCACTGTGCCCTCGGGACGGCGCTGAACCTCGATCTCGGCGCTGCCCCCGAACTTCAGCGCATTGTCGATCAGGTTGGTGAGAATCCGTCTCAAGGCGTGCGGCCGGGTCACGATTGCGCCGTCCGCCAATTTGCCGAAAGTCACGGCCTTGCCGGTATCCTGATAATCATAGGCCAAACTCTCGATGAACGAGGCGAGATCGATGCGGGTAGCCTTTTCGTCCTTGCCGTGGGCGCTGCGTGCATAGGCGACACCTTCCCTGACGAGACGTTCGACCTCGTCCAGATCCCTCATCAGCTTGTCTCTCTCGATGGACGCTTCGGCCATTTCCGCTCGGAGTTTCATCCGTGTGATCGGTGTTTGCAGGTCATGCGAGATCGCGGCCAATATCTGCACGCGCTCCTCCAGATACTGCGCGATGCGATCCCGCATCGCATTGAATGCCGTCGCCGCATAGGCGACTTCCCTCGGTCCGGTCTCGCTGAGGCGCGGCGTCTTGCTGTTCGGATCGAGCGTGTCGGCGGCCTTCGCCAGATCCGCGAGCGGGCGGGTGGCCTGCCGCACTGCTAACCAGCTGCACAGGACCAGAAGGGAGAGCTGAGCGACGAGAACGTAAGGCAGCCAGTCGGCAACCGGCATGACGCCCCTTGGCGTGACGTCGATCGTCAGCGGCTCACCGTCGCTCAAGCGAAGATGTGCCTGAAGACGGCGGACGCCGCCGGGGATGGATTCGACCTCGATCGAATATTTCGCACCGATGGCAGCCCGGACCTTGTCGGCGACCTCGGCGTCGGCCTCATTGAGCACGGGACTGCCGGGCATGCCCGGCCCCAGGACGAAGCGGTAGGATCCGCGAGCGAGCCGGCCCAGCCAGGCGGCGCGTTCGCTCGCGGGCAGCCGGTCGAGAATGGCGATCGACGTCGCGACGTCGGTTTCGAGCGTATTGAACATCACCGACCTGGCGGCGATGTAGCGTTCCGAGAACAGAACCGCAAAGGACATGGCGTGGGCGACCGCCAAGCCGGCGAGAAGGATAACGAAAAGCCGCGCCCTGAGTGTGCGCGGCCACAGGTGAATACCATGGAGAATCGACCGCGCCGCCATCAGCGGGGCTCCACGATCTCGACCGGCACCGAAAAAACATAGCCTTCGCTGCGGACGGTCTTGATATAGGTCGGCTCCCGGGCATCGTCGCCGAGCCGCTGGCGAACCCGGCTGACCAGGAGATCAATAGATCGGTCGAAGAGTTCGGCCTCGCGCCCCTGTGTGAGGTTGAGGAGCTGGTCGCGGTTGAGGACGCGCTGGGGGTGATCGACGAAGACGCGCAGCAGCCGGTATTCGGCGCCGCTGAGCGCGATCGCAGTACCGTCCGCATCGATGAGATGCCTTGCCGTCGTGTCGAGCCTCCATTGGCCGAAACGCAACAGCTGACCCGCCTCCGAGACCTGCAGGTTCGCCGGCAGCATTCGCGCGCGCCGCAGGACCGCCTTGATGCGGGCGAGCAGTTCGCGCGCCGAGAACGGTTTGGCGATATAGTCGTCGGCGCCCATTTCCAGCCCGATGATGCGGTCCATCTCGTCCGAGCGGGCGGTCAGCATGACGATGGGCGTCGCCTTGTGTCTGCCGACACGCAGTTCGCGGCTCAAGACGAGGCCGTCGTCGCCCGGCATCATCAGATCGAGAACGATCAGATCGACCGTATTCGCCTCTAGGAAGGTCCGCATCTGCCGCCCGTCGGCGACGGCGGTCACCCGCAGACCGTTCTTCTTCAGGTAAGCCGACACAAGCTCGCGGATTTCCCGATCGTCATCGACGATCAGGATGTGATCGATATGCTCCATGGCAAGACACCCCTTTGACCGCCATTTCTTATCAGAACGAGAATACCGTGACAGCAGTATTCACCGGCTCATGCCTGTGCCGTAATGCGGGGGTCAACGCAAGGACAGGAAAGCGGCACGCAGCTCGGCGCTGAAGAGATCCGGCCCTTCCCACGCGGCGAAATGTCCGCCTCTGTCCACACGGTTGAGACCGGCGGGAGCACGGAGCCGCCGGTTTGTTGTCGCGCCGCGGTTCTCGGCATCCATGACGGACGCTCACTTGGCCGGAACGACAAGCGGGGAGCCTTTTTCGACGATGTATGTCGCGAGTTCCGATGCCTTGCCGCTGCCGACATTCTTCGCGAGATGAGCCACCCCGGCCGGAATGAACAGGGCATCGCCGGCATGAAGCGTGACCGGCGCGCTCCCCTCGAGCTGATATTCCAGCGAACCTTCGAGCACATAGGCCACCTCTTCGCCCGGATGGGAGTGCTTGATGGAGACGGCACCGGGATCGAAATCGACGCGCACCTGGATCGTTTCGCGCCCCGGCTGGCCGAGATCGTGCTGCAAGAGATCGGTGCGGTGAAGTCCCGCCTGTTGTGCTTTGGCCACTTGCAATGCCAATCCGCTTCCAACGACCAGCAGCGCGGCCGCCAAGATCCGAGACGTCTTCATAGAGGTCATCCTTTCCGCTTTGGCAGAGGCTCGTCCTCGATGCCAGTGCGGTTATTTGAACGACCGCGTGTATTGACGATGTGTCCGCCGGGCGGGACTTTTGTAACGGCATGTGTCTGCGGCGAGGCGTCGGCCTTCGCCGCACGACGCCGACGATGGTCACGCTTATTCGCCGCCCGCCTGCATTAAATCCGGTCGAGGCACCGCCACGGCGCCTGGCGGTCGAGGATGGTCGATCCGGGGCACCAGGTCGACGAGCGGTTCCATGGGCTGGCTTGCTGGCGCCACAGAGGACCGAACCACAGAAGCACGAGCGCCGCTCCGAGCGGGAGGGCGGGGATCGCGATGAACAATGCCGTTTGCATAAGCTTTGTCGGTCACGCGGGGGTAACCGCTCCTATCGGCCGTTGTGCGGCCTCTCGATTCTTACAACCGGATGGTCCTAAGAAAGTTCCTTGCAGTGCACATGCTCGCCGGGGCGGCTGCGAAGTCTTCGATGCGAGCAGATGGGGAACTTTTTACGCCATGAACTGTCGGGCGCGTGCCTTGTTCGTTGATCCCACCTCGGGTCGCTGCCGCTTTAGCCATTGATCCAGCGCCCTCCCGCCTGCCTCTCAAGCGATGTTGCGATCGGTGTTGCCGGCATTCCAGCCGGGTGATCCTCCCGATGGGCGGATGCGAAGGCTGTTCTGGACATGCTTCACGCCGGAGACGGCCTCGGCGCAGTCCTCGGCGCGGCGTTTGGCCCATTTGGAATCAACCAAACCGCTCAGTTGGACTTCGCCATTGGTGACCGAGACCGCGATATCGGAGGCGTCGAGCATTCCGTCGTCGCTCAGGCGATCGCTCACATCTTCCTGGATGCGGGTGTCCGAACGGATGTAGCCCTTGGGACCTTTGCCGCGATGCTGGTCCATCTCGCGTCTGCGCTCGGCGCCCTTGTCGCCCAACCAGGACGCGACTTCGTCGCTGGCGCGTTCGAGAAAGCCGCGCTCCCCGTAGCCCCTGCCAGGACCGGGATACTCCTCGCCATAGTCGTCGTCGCGGTAAAAGCCTCCACCGCCGAAGTGACCTGGACCGTGTGCGCGTTCCCGTTCCCAGCTGTCATCGCGGCCGCGATATGTGCCGGAGCGGCCCGGTTCGTTACCGGCAAAATACTCCGAGCTCTCGTAGTCCGTAAGCCGCGGACCGGCAGTCAAGGCGCGGCGCCTCTCGTCCTCGTAGGTTTGGCCGCGCCGGCGCCGGTCCGATTCGGGATAGCTCTCGTAGACGTCGCGGCTCCAGCTCCTGTTCCTCGCCATGATCTCCTCCTTGGCTTGGTTCGTCGACGTCGGTCAAACCCGCGAGCAGACACTCGGTTCCGGCGCAATGAGCGCTGCGGCACGGGCCCGGGCATGCCGCGGAAACAGGACCGCCCGGAACCTTCGGCGGCCGACACGGTTGGCTGCATTGAGGAGATACGACGATGTTGACGAACTATTTCTGGCTTTTTGTCACCGGCGGTGGCGCCTTCATACTCGGCGCTGCGATCGCCTATGCCATCTTGAAGCAGAGGCCGCTCTCGCGCGCCGAAAAGCAGGCGCAGAAGCGCAAGGTCGAGGAACTTTACGAACAGTCGCCGGAGAACCGGCCCCGCTGATCGCCGGGCGGCGAGATGGCTGCAACGGGAGGCTTCCTGAACGAGCGAAGCACGCAAGGGGAAGGCCTGCGGCGCTTCGCAGGGAACAAGGCTCCAAATGGCTCGTTTGATTGCGTAGACGATAACGATCCCCGTTATGCATGGGAGGAATTGACAATGACCAATGACACAAGCGGCCGCGGGTCCGGCGATCCCTTGGGCAGGCCTTTGACGTCCGCGCAAGGCATCGAGCGCGTGAGCGGCGTGCAAGCCAGTGACACCCGCGGACAGGGGGAGGCGGGTGACCGCAGCCTCGAGAACGCCGTGCGTGAAGACATGAACGAGTTCAAAGAGTTCGCCAGTGAACAGACGGAACAGGCAAAGGCGGCGGTCGGCCGCGCCGTGGAGGATGAGAAAAACGTGGCAGCACGCCAGTTGAGCGGTGTTGCTGACGCACTCGAGAAGGTCGGAAACGAACTCGAACAATCGGATCAACGGGCCATCGGCCGCTATGCAAAGCAGATCGGCACGTCGCTCCAGGGCTTCGCACGCAAGGCAGAGGGCCGCAATCTCGGCGAGATCGCCGGAATGGTCGAAGATTTCGGCCGAAAGCAGCCACTCGCCTTCCTCGGCATGGCCGCGATCGCAGGACTGGCCGCAAGTCGGTTCCTCACCGCTTCGCCACTACGCCGCGACGGACGGGATGCTTCGGGACGGACCCGTCAATCAAGCGAGAAGGAACGCTATAATGGCTAATCATCGGGACGAGCGCCCCCTGACGGAACTGATGACCGGACTGGTGGCGGATATATCCGGTCTTTTCCGGAAGGAAATCGACCTCGCGAAAGCCGAGGCATCCGAGAACCTCAATCGAGCGGTCGGCAGCCTCGAGACGCTCCTCGTCGGGCTGATCTTTGCCATAGGCGCAGTCGGCGTGCTGCTGAGTGCCGTCGTCCAGGGTCTGGGGGCCTTCCTCGTGGCTCAGGGCATGACCGAAGCGAATGCCGATGCGTTGTCGGCGGCCATCGTCGGCGTGGTTGTCGCCTTGCTTGCCTGGGCGATGATTTCGCGCGGCCTCTCGGCGCTCAAGGGCAGCAGCATCCAGTTCGATCGGACGGCCGCCTCCCTGCAGCGCGACGCGAACGTGGTGAAGGAGAGACTGCAATGAACGATTCCGCACACACCCACTCCGCTGCCGAACTGCAGCGCGAAATAGAGGCCGATCGCCAGCGAATCGAGGAAAAGCTCCACGAAATTCAGGAGCGCATGTCGCCGGGAGAACTAATGGACGAACTGCTCGAATATGCAAAAACGAGCGGCGGATCCGAATATCTGAGCAATCTCGGCGTGGCGCTCAAGTCGAACCCGATCCCGGTTGCCCTGATGGGGGTAAGCCTCGCCTGGCTGATCGCCAACCCCGCCTCGCGCGCGCCGCGACACGGGGAGGGGAATGACGATGCGGATGATTACCCGCTTGCACCCGTAAGGGGCTCCGTCCGGAGAGTGGGGCCGGTGGAGGCGAGCTTCGGCGAGCGCTACAGTCACTTCACGGATGAAAGCGGCAGCCGCTTCCGCGCCCTGACGGACGATGCCGGCCGGCGGGCCGGCCACTTCGTCGACCCGGCCGGGAAGATCTATCGCGGCTTTACCGACGCGGCAGGCAAGCAGATCGAAGATATCAGGGACGAGACCGGCGCCCTGTTCGACGAAGCGTCCGGCTGGGCGTCCCGGACGTGGAGACAGGTGAGCGCCGCAGCGGGCCGTATGTCCGATTCGGTGACGGGAGCCGGCAGGTCTCTCGCCGGCAGCATGCAGGGTGCCGGCCGGTCACTCGAAGAACAGGGCGCGCAGCTCAACGCCGCTATCTTGAGGCATTTCCGCGACCAGCCGCTTGTCGGCGGAGCGCTCGCCTTTGCCGTCGGTGCGGCAATCGGGGCGGCGCTGCCCCACAGCGAGGCCGAGGACGAGGCACTGGGCGAAATGGCGGAAGATGTGCGGTCCAATCTCGCGGCCAGGGCGAATGCCGGCGTGGCGCAAGCCATGGAGGCCGGGCAGGAAATCCTCGACAAGGCCGGTGATGCGGCGCTGGAAGTGCATGACGCGGCCAAGGATCGCCTGCAGCAGTCGGTCCGGGAGTAACCTCCTCGCAGCGATTAGTCGTTCTAAATCGCGGAGCGTTTCAGGAACACTGAAACGCTCCGTTGTTGAATCTTCCCGGACCGGAGCCTCCCATACCTACAGATCTGCGCGCGTTTGGCAGCCAGCCGGTTCAGGCCGGCGTGCCGCAAATCGTTTTGCAAATCGATTTGAAAAACGATTTGCAAAACGATTTATCCTCTATTATTCATTGAGGCATGACAACGATTGCCAAGGTAGCGAAACGAGCGGGCGTATCTCTGACAACGGTCTCGCACGTGCTGAATCATGCGGACCGTGTTTCGGCGGAAATGCGTCGAAGGGTGGAAGTCGCGATAGCGGAGCTCGGTTACGTGCCGAACCCCCAGGCGCAGAGTCTGCGCACAGGGCGGACCAATCTCGTCGCAATGCTGATCCCGGATATTCGCAACCCCTTCTATCCGGAACTCGTAAAGGCGGCTCAGTCGGATCTCCAAGCGACGGGGCTGGATCTTCTGATCTTCAACACCGACGTTCCCGGCGGTCACTCGCAGGAGCATAGTCAGCAGTATCTGAGGCATATACGAAACCGCCGGATTGACGGGTTGATCGTGGGCGACTTTGCCCTGCATGACATGCACGACGCATTGATCGGCATAGACGTCCCCACCGTCTTTATCGGTGACCTGCCGAATGCAGCCGTCGACAGCGTCAAGATCGACGATTTCGGCGGCGGTTATCAAATGGGCGCCTACCTTGCGAAGAAAGGCCACGAGCGCATCGCCCATGTCACCGGTCCGTCTTTCTTTGCCGAGGCCATGGCAAGAGCGGCGGGTTTCGAACAGGGTCTGCGCGATCACGGGGTGGAACCGCTCGCCGAACTGCGGCGCGAAGGCACCTATCTTAGCCCGTCGGGCCAGGAAGCCGTAGAATGGCTGCTGGCGAGCACAGGGGACCACCTGCCTTCAGTCGTCTTTTTCGGCAATTATCTCATGGCGGCGGGGGCTATCGCCGAATTCCATGACCGCGGCGTCCGCATTCCCGACGACGTTGCGATTGCCGTTTTCGGCGACCAGCCCCAGCTCGAATATGTGCGGCCGCGGATCGCGCGTGTCGGCAACACCCCTTCGCTGCTCGCGCATCGAGCAACCGCCATGCTGCTTGAACGGTTGTCGGGCGAGTATTCAGGGTCGCCCCGCTCGGAGGTGATCCCCTGCATCCTTCACGCCTTCGATACGGCGTAAGGCGAAGCCGTCCTCCGGAGAGGAGCCGGGGGCGTTTACCAGCAAAACGGGAGGAATTAATGAGTGACAGAGAGAAGGTTTTTCCGACACTGACCCGCCGCGGCCTGCTGAAGGGCGGTGCGGCTGTTGCCGGTGGTGTCGTCGGCCTCGGCGGATTTCCCTACATCAACCGCCTGGCCGTACGGGCCCAGGAAGCACCGCTGAAATTCTGGCAGTTTTACGCACCCGGCGGTCCGGTAGCGAGCCAGGTCGCGTGGTTCGAGAAGACGGTTGCCGATTGGAACGACAGCCACCCGCAAAAGATCGAACTCGAATTCATTCCGAACTCCGAATACATCAGTGGCCCGAAACTTGCGACTGCGTTTGCCTCCGGCGAGGGACCTGACATCTTTATCATCTCGCCGGGTGACTTCCTGCGCTACTATAATGGCGGCGTCCTCAAGGATCTGACCCCCTTCATCGATGACGAGGCGAAGGCGGACTTCCCCGAAAGCGTCATCGCCAACCGCATGGTGGACGGCAAGATCTTCGGCATCCCGATGGAAGTCGAGCCGATGGCGATGTACTATTCGGTCAAGGCTTTCGAGGAGGCCGGCCTCAACGAGAACGATGTCCCCAAGACATGGGAGGCGTTGCTGGAGGTGGCCAAGAAGCTCACGACTCCGGAGCGCTTCGGAGTGATGTTCGAGACCCAGCCGGGATACTACCAGAACTTCACGTGGTATCCCTTCCTTTGGCAGGGCGGCGGCGAATTCCAGACGGCCGACGGCAAGAGCAGCTTCGATTCGCCGGCAACGGTGCAAGCGCTCAAATTCTGGCAGGACGCGATCAACAGTGGGGCGGCGCCCCGCCAGATCATGGGTGCGGGCGGGCACGACACCATTGCGAACCTCGCATCCGGCTATGTCGCCATGCAGAATGTCGGCATCTGGGGCATTTCACAGCTTCAGAGCAATGCCAAGGACTTCCAGTATGGCGTCTTCCGGCTGCCCACGCCGCCAAACGGCAAATATGTGACCGTCGGCGGCGGATGGGCATTCGTCGCCAATGCAAATGGCCGCAACTCCGACGCGGCGGGCGAATTCTGCGCCTGGGCCCTCGCCTCCATGGATCAGGGCTCTGTCGACCGGGTCGCCAACTGGTGCACCAAGGGCAAATCAGACATGCCGCCGCGCAACAGCGCGCTGAAGAGTGGCGGCGGAGCCTTCTCGACGGGTATGATCGGTAAATTCGCCGAGGAGATCCATCCCGGGACCCGGGCCGAGCCGCGCGTTCCGCCGGAGGTGTACAAGATCATCTCCGACGCGATCCAGCAGACGCAGCTGGGCGGCGCCGATCCGCAAACGACGGCGACGGCCGCCTCTCAGCAGCTCGACGCGTTTCTCGCGAGCTATCAAGGCGCGCCGATCCTTTGATGACGGCCACACCGGCGGCCGCAACGGATGCGGCCGCCTCAGCAAGCTGGACATGATGCCATGACAATCATTGCCGAAACGGCCGCGCGGCGCAGGCACGCCGGGCGAACCCGCCTTTCCGCCAAGCATCGCGAATGGATCGCGGGCTATCTTTTCGTGTTGCCCGATGCGCTGGGGCTATTCATTTTTCTCGGCGTCCCGATGGCGCTTTCCCTCGTGCTCAGCGTCTTCGAGGTCAACGGTTTCGGCGGTTACTCCTTTGTCGGCGCCAGGAATTACCTGCGCATGTGGAACGACCCGCTGTTCTGGAAGGGAGCGAGGGTCACCGCGCTCTACGCGATCATGCTGGTCCCGCTGCTCTACGTGTGCGGGCTGGGCCTTGCCCTTCTCGTCCAGCGCACCGATCGCTTCAACGCGATCATGCGTTCAATGTTCTTTGCACCCCACATGGTCAGCCTCGTCGTCGTCGCGCTCGTTTGGCAATTCATGGTCGTCGACAAGATCGGCGTAGTCAGCAGACTGACCGCCGCTCTCGGCATCGGCGGCATCTCCCTCCTCGGCGATCCCAACTTCGCGCTAATCACCATCGTCCTGGTCAGCGTCTGGTTCCTGATGGGATTCTACATGCTGATCTTCCTCGGCGGCCTGCAAGACATTCCCCGCCAATATTACGAGGCGGCGATGATCGACGGGGCAGGCGCCATCGCCCGGTTCTGGTTCATCACGCTGCCGCTCCTCAAGCCCACAAGCTTTTTCGTGATCATGGTGTCCATGGTCGCGGCAGTCGCAGGCGCGCAGGCCTTCGACATCATCTATGTGATGACCAAGGGCGGGCCTGCGAACGCGACGTCGGTACTGATCGTCTATATCTATCAGCAGGCTTTCGGTTTCGGCGCCTTCGGCTACGCGGCTGCCATGGCCTCCATCCTGGTTGTGGCGCTGATGATCGTGACGGCTGTTTTCTTTGCTCTTACGCGGGGAGGACGGTTCCATCATGAGCAGTAAGCGCCCCCAGCCTTTTTTCTCCCGATCGCAGGTGACGCTGGTCCGCGGCCTCTGGATGGTGGTGACCGCCATACTCGCCTTCATGACACTCTTTCCGCTCCTCTGGATGGTGTCGATCGCCTTCAAGCCGGCCGCCGAGTCGTTTTCTTCGAACCTCATTCCGCAGGCACCGACGCTAGACAATTTCATCTATGTGCTGACCGGCGTTCCGTTCATCCGCTACATGGCCAACAGCTTCCTCGTGTCCGCCACGGTCACGATCGTGGCGCTGTTCTTCCACACCATGGCCGGCTATGCGCTGGCGCGGCTGAGATTTCCCGGCCGAGAGGTGATGTTTCTCGCGATCTTCTCGACGTTACTGGTCTCGCTGCCGGTGATCATCGTGCCGCTCTTCGTCATCGTCAAAGCCATGGGCATGCTCAACTCCTATGCAGGATTGATCATCCCGGCGATTTTCAACGCCTTCGGCATCTTCCTTCTCAGGCAGTACTATCTGTCGCTGCCCAAGGAGATAGAGGAAGCCGCGCGCATCGACGGCGCGGGTTACTGGCGGATCTACTGGAGCGTCATCCTCCCGCTCAGCCGCCCTATCATGTCGGCACTGGCGATTCTGTTTTTCCTGGCCAACTGGAATTCCTTCCTGTGGCCGCTCACCATCACATCGGACCCCGATCTCTGGGTCGTCCAACTCGGGATTGCGAATTTCAAGAGCCAGTATTCGGCATCCTGGAACTACATGATGGCCGCTTCCACGATCGTCGCCATCCCGACCCTCATCCTTTTCGTGATCTTCCAGAGGCAGATCATGGATTCCCTCAAGACCAGCGGACTCAAGTGAGCTGCGAGCGAATATACAGGAGCAATTCGAATGACCAATGCCGGCCTCTCGCCCCTTCGCGGTCTCGCGAAGCTGCGCAAAGCGAAAACGCGCCGCTTCTCCAGCCATGACCGCACCGGCGGCAACGACGACAGGCTGCACATCGAACCCGGCAAGACGGTGGTGATCGGCGAATATGAAGGTGCCGGCATCATCACCCATATCTGGGCGACGCTCGCATGCGAGAGCGAGGACTTCCTGCGCAAGATCGTGCTCAGGGCCTACTGGGACGGTGAAACGGAGCCGAGCATCGAAGCGCCTGTCGGCGACTTCTTCGGCATGGGCCACGCCCGCACCGCCAATTATGCAAGCCTGCCGATGCAGGCGAGCCCGGAGGACGGCAAGGCCTTCAACTGCTACTTCCCCATGCCCTTCGGCTCGCAAATGAAGTTCACCGTCACCAACGAGGCGGAACACGACCTCCTCTTCTACTACTACATCGATCTCGAGCTTCACGATGTCCTCGAAGAGGACATGGGCCGTTTCCACGCACATTACCGCCAGGCACGGCCGGCGGGTATGAGCGAAGCCGGGCTGACAAACGAACAGTTTCTTTTCGGCGGCGAGAACGTCGATGGTCGGGAGAACTACACGATCCTCGAGGCCGAAGGGCGCGGCCATTACGTCGGCGTACTCTACAGCGTTTATTCGCGGCGCCGTTCCGAGGTTTGGGATTGGTATGGCGAAGGCGACGACATGATCTTCATCGATGGCGAGCAGGGACTGTCGGTACCGGATACGGTGCGCAAGCCCGATCCCCGCATCGGTCCGAAGGCGGCGTTGATCGAACCGCGGCCGGAGTCCGAACCAGGTGCCAACGACGCCTGGCCGCCGACCCTGCACGGCACGGGCACGGAAGACTATTTCAACACCGCCTGGTGCCCCACCCAAGATTATAGCGCGCCCTACCACGGCATCATCGCGGCCGGCGGCCCCAACTGGACCGAACCTGTCACGCTCTACCGCTGGCACATCGAAGATCCCGCCATCTTCCACAAGGCCATTCGGGTGACCATCGAGCGGGGCCATGCCAACCGCCGCGGCGACGATATCTCCTCCGTCGCCTTCTGGTACCAGGCGGAGCCGCATAAGCCCTTCGGCAAGTTCCCCGATGTTGCGGACCGGATACCGGCTTATCGCCGCCCGTTCCACAACATGGAAGCGGCGATGAAAAAGGCGAGAGGCTGAGATGGCCAGCGTTGAAATAAGGAATGTGGTCAAGCGCTTTGGTGCGCTGGAAGTCGTTCATGGTGTCTCGGCAGAGATCGCCGACGGCGAATTCGTCGCGTTGGTCGGACCGTCGGGCTGCGGCAAGTCCACCCTTTTGCGGATGATCGCGGGCCTTGAAGAAATCTCCGACGGAGCGGTCGTGATCGGAGGAGATATCGTCAATGAGGTCGCTCCGAAGGACCGCAACATCTCGATGGTCTTCCAGAACTATGCGCTCTACCCGCACATGACCGTTGCCGAGAACATGGCCTTCGCGCTTCGCTTAGCCCGCCTCCCCAAGGACGAGCAGAAGAGAAAGGTGGGCGAAGCGGCTACCATGCTTGGCCTCGACGGCCTGCTCGAACGGTATCCGGGGCAGCTCTCCGGCGGCCAGCGCCAGCGCGTCGCCATGGGCCGGGCCATCGTCCGCCGTCCTGAAGTCTTCCTGTTCGACGAACCCCTCTCCAATCTCGACGCAAAGCTCCGAGTGCAGATGCGCGCCGAGATCAAAGGTCTGCACCAGCGCCTGCGCACCACCAGCATCTACGTGACGCACGACCAGATCGAAGCCATGACGATGGCCGACCGCATCGTCGTCATGCGCGACGGCAATGTCGAGCAGATCGGGACGCCGCTGGAGATTTTCGACTATCCTCGCAATCTCTTCGTCGCGAGCTTCATCGGCAGTCCCTCGATGAACTTCATCGAGGGCGAGGTCGTTGACGGCACGTTCCGGGCGCCCGGCGACATCGTCATTCCTGCTCCCGATCTGTCTCACAAGGGGCCGGCCGTCGCGGGAATAAGGCCGAACAAGCTGCAGATCGGCGCTAACGGCCCCTCCGCCAAGGTGCTGATCGTGGAACCGACGGGCGACGAAACACATCTTTTGGTGGAGCTTGGCGGAGCGCAACTGGCGATGTTGCTTCGCGAACGCACCAGCCTCGCGCCCGGTGACCGGATCGGTCTCGACCTCGCCTCCGCTGATATTCACTTCTTCGACGCTCATACCACCTTGCGGCTTGGAGCACGTCCAGGAGAAGTGCGAAACGGTTTTCCGTCCGCAAGTGCGTAGAGCCGGCCGCTTGACCTCGCCGCGAGTGGCGCCGGTCAGCCCGGGCACGACGCCGCGGAGGAGCAGGGAACAAATATCCTGAAAGCCGGTTGAGTCGCGAAGCGGAAAGGAGCTACCATGTCCAAGCCGGCAAGCAATTCTGCGCAGGTGCGCGGCGACATCCAGCATGGAAGGACGGGCGACAAGAGGCGCGGCTTCGACCCCGCGGCGGCGCCGCTCGAGACCGATGACGAAGCAGGCGGTATGCCGCCCGGCAGTGAAGCGGTCCGAAACGCCAGGGCCGGGCAGGCCGCGGGGAGGCTGGCCGATACCTCTACCGAGTACAACGACGCGATGCGGCCGCTTGCAGCGGCGGAGACCACCGCACCGAACAGGCAACGGCTGGGGCTGAGCCTGGCCATCATAGCCATGGCCGTCGTGATAGGCGCCTTGATCTACGCCGGCGGGCTTCTCTCGCCGTAAAAGCGGTTCTTCAAACAAGCGAAGGAGTCTCCAAATGCCTGACCGTCGACGCCCCTCGAAAGATCCTCTATCGGAACTGGCCGCTCGCGAGGAAGCCATGTATTTGCGGCGCTCGTCGACGCGCTTTCTCGAATGTGCGATTCATCTCTGCGTGACGCACATGACGCTTCAGGAAGTCGCCGACCTGCTCGAGAAGGAAGCGGCGCAGCTTCGCCGCTTCGGATGAGGTCCGTGAGCGACGGACCGTCAACGCCAAGGCGACGGTGAATTGCCCCTCTGGCCTGCAGGCCGGAGGTTCGCCGCAGCCACTAGTTCCCGATATCTGCTGAATTTCCCAGGATCCTCAAGGTGGGCTCGTCCAGATACGGGCGCTCGCCGCGCCGCAGGAGATAGACCTCCCGCTCGGGATTGGCTTCGATGACGAAGCCGGCGCTTCGCAGCATCGCTTCGACGCCGGCGCGGTTGGGGATGAACCAGTTGGTGGGGTCATCCGCGAAGCGGTGTTCGACGAAGAACAGCTTCGGATAGTCGGGCCGGTCGAAGATCTCCCACTCCCGGAAATCGTAATCACCCTTGAGAGTTGCCACGGATTCCGACCCGCGCTGCATGCACTGGAAGAGCATCTGGTCGCCGACGACATGCTCGTAGAGGAGGTCGAGTGCCAGCAGCGGATGGCGCAGGTGATAGAGAACGCCCATGAAGATGACCAGATCGAATCTCTCGCGCAGCCGTGCCGCGTCGTAGACCGACATAAGCCTGTACTCGATGTCGACCCCCGCCTGCTCCGCGGCAAACTTCGCCTGCCGCAGATAGTGCGGGTCCGAGTCGATGCCGAGTACGCGTCCGGCATTGCGGCGTTTCATCTCCTGCGCGTAGAACCCGGCATTGCAGCCGATGTCGAGGACGCTCCTTCCTTCGAGGTCCTCCGGCACCACATGCCTGAAGGCCTTCCATTTCACCGCGGGATAGTCGCCGAGGAAGTGACCGGGCGCCGTCTCGATGCCTCCGATCCGCATGTTGTGGAACCAGGGACCGAGCGCCGCAATCTCTTGCGCGATGACCGTTCGGTCTTTCGTCTGCTGAACCATGATCACAGATCCTGAGTGACGACGGAAAGTTGCGGCTGGCGCCGGGTGCGGCCGGACCGGCGTTCAGCGCGGCTTCCGGCAAGTGCGCTCTGGAACCAGGCGATCGTATGGGTCAACCCGTCCTCCAGAGGAACTTTCGGCTCCCAGCCGAGAAGCTTCCTGGCGCGCGCGATATCGGGACGGCGACGCTGCGGATCGTCCGCCGGCAGCGGCTCATGGACGATCGTCGAGGCCGTCTGGATCCTGGAGAGGACCAGCTCCGCCAGTTCGATGACGGTGAATTCTCCGGGATTGCCGAGGTTCACCGGCACGGCAGGATTCTCCTCGCGGTTCATCAGCCGGATCAGTCCGTCCACGAGATCGGACACGTAGCAGAAGGAGCGCGTCTGCTCGCCACTGCCGTAAACGGTGAGCGGCTCGTTCCTCAGCGCCTGGACGATGAAATTCGATACGATCCGGCCGTCATTGGGGCGCATATGCGGACCGTAGGTATTGAAGATGCGGGCGACCCGCGTGTCGACGCTTCCCGCCCTCAGACTGTCGAAGCAGAGGGCTTCGGCCGCGCGTTTGCCTTCGTCGTAGCAGGCCCGCGGCCCGGTGCAATTGACGTGGCCCCAGTAGTTCTCCTGCTGCGGATGCTCCTCGGGATCGCCGTAGATCTCGCTTGTGGAGGCCTGCAGCAGCGTGGCCCCGTGCCTTTCGGCAAGCCGGAGGAGGTTCCCCGTCCCGGTCACGCTTGTCATCATCGTGTGGATGGGATCGGCCTGGTAGGAGGGCGGCGAGGCGGGGCAGGCCAGATTGTAGATCTGGTCGAGCGGTTCATCGATGTCGATTTCGTCGCAGACGTCCTGTTCCACCATTGCGAAATAGGGGTCGTCCTGCAGGCCGACGAGATTGGCAGGGGAGCCAGTGAGATAGCTGTCGAGGCAGATCACCCGGTTGCCGGAGCCTAGAAGTGCTGTACAAAGGTGCGACCCGACAAAGCCGGCGCCGCCGGCAACCAGGATGATCTTTCCTCGGCTTGCTTTGTTTCTTTTAGCCATCGGCCGTTCTCCTTTCGGGTTAAACCGGAAGCCGCCGCTCGGAACGCCTTGTGGCGAGACCGGCCCTGGCGGCGACGCTTTCGATTGCCTCGACAAAGGTCCATGCGCGCGCCGCGGAACTGTGCGCGGCGGCGACGCGTCGATAGGCGCAATCGGCAAGTGCTTTGCGTTTTGCTTCGTCGAGCCGCGTCAATGCCGTGACGACATCGCTGCTGTTTCGCGCGATGATCACGGCCTCGCCGGCCGGGAAGAAGCTTTCGATTCCCTCCCACCAGTCGCTGATGAGCGGCGTGCGGCACGCGGCGGCCTCGAAGAGGCGAACGCTCGGGGACCAGCCGGCGGCCACCATGTCGGCCCGCGTCACGTTCAGGGTGAATCGCTGGCGGCTGTAGAATTCGGCATGTTGGCCGGGCGGCAGATGTTCGATGCGCGCGACGTTTTCCGGCCAATCGATGTCCTCAGGATAGCTCGGTCCGGCCACGACGAAGCGCATATGCGGCAAGCGCCGCGCCGGCTCGATCAACAGGCGTTCGAGCGCGGGTTGCCTGTCGGGGCTGAAGGTGCCGAGATAGCCGAGGTCCCACTCGGTGGCCGCACCGGTATCGCGATAGGCGTCGAGGTCGACGGCGCAATAGAGGGGCACCGGCCGCCGCGCCGCGAACTCGTCCCGCAGCCGGTCGAGCGTTCTGCCGCCGGAGAAGGAAAAATAAATGTCGAAGTCCGCCACCTGTCTTCGCGCGAGAAACTCCTCGTCGCCGCGCTCGAGCTTGGCGAGCGTCACGGGCGTGTCGATGTCGTAGAAGCACAGGCGTTTCGGTGCGAGATCCGCGACCGCGTCGATGACCTCCACGCCATCAGGCACGTAGGAGCCGATGACGACGGCATCCGCGCCGGCCAGCCTGTGCGCATGCCTGGAGACGAGTTCGTCCGGGTTCGCGTAGAACACGAGGTCGCAGAAATCCGGCGCGGCCAGATCGCGGTTGCTCGCATACCAGGGCACGTCCCGTTCCAGGAACTTCACCTTGTGCCCGGCAGCGTCGAGCGCGCGAAGCAAAGCGCGATAGGTCGTCGCATGACCGTTGCCCCACGAGGAGGACAGCGAGAGACCGAGAATGACGATGTCGAGCGGTCGCTTCATTCGGCAGCCTCCATGCGGCGCGCCTGCCGCAGGACGCGGTCCACCTCCTCGGCACGGTGCGCATAGGTATGCTCGGCGAGAACGCGGCGGAGCGCCCGTTCGCCGATCTCCCGGGCGCCGGCCGCCGTCAGTTGCTGCATCAGTTCGGCGACGTCGCGGCCGTCTCTGGCGACCAGCACTTCTTCTCCGGGTTTCAGGAAGAGCTCGATGCCCTCCCAGTAGTCGGTGATCAGGCAGGCGCCGGCGCCCGCGGCCTCGAAGACGCGGGTTGCCGGCGAGAAGCCGTTTTCGGCCATGCTGGCGCGTGAAATATTCAGGACGGCATTCGGCGTCGTGTTGAAGGCATTGTGGTCGGCGGTCGGGACGTGCCCGATATAGGCGACATTCGGGGACAGAGACTTGTCGTGCCACCCGGATCCGCCGAGCAGGAAACGCCGTTGCCAGAGCTTTTGCGCCGGCTCGAGGAAGAAGGCCTCCACGCGCTCCTCCCGGTCCGGCAGGCGGTTGCCGAGGAAGGCGAGATCGGCGGCAAAGTGCGGATCCGGCGGCACCGGATGGTGCGTCTCCGGATCGACGGCATTGTAGATCGGAACGCAATCGCGGGCGCCAAGCGCGCGATAGGCTTCGACCACGGGATCGCCGCCGCCATAGGTCAGCACGAGATCCAGGGAGGAAAGCGCGTGGCGAAGCGGGTGGTCGGGCGCGGCCCTTAGTTCGGCCAGAGTGGCGGGTGCATCGACATCCCAGAAGATTTTCAGCGCCGCCGGGCCTGCCGCGGCCATCACCTCGGCGAGCAGCAGTTCGTCCTCGAAGCCGACGCCGCTCGCCTTGACGACGATGTCCGCTTTGGCTGCTTCCTGCGCCACTCGCTTCAACGCCTCGACGGTCCCGTCATAGACGACGACCCTGCACCAGGAGGGCGGATCGATATCGCGGTGCTTCTGCCGATCGTAGACATCAGGCTCGTAGAAGGTGATTTGATATCCTCGTTCGGCAAGCGCCCGGAGTAGGCCGCGATAGTAGGTGGCCGCGCCGTTCCAGTAGGCCGAAACGAGACTCGATCCGTAAAATGCCAGCCTCATACCTCGACCTCCTCCGAAATGATCTGTCGCGCCCCGGAGCGCGGCCTGTAGGAGGCCACGATGGCGAGAAGCTCGTCGACGCGATGGCTGCATGTGTGGCGCGCCCGGATCGTCTCCAACCCGGAGGCGGTCATCTCCGCGGCGAAGTCCGGTTCGGCGAGCAACTGGCGCAGAAGGCGCGTCATCTCCTTGCCGTCCTTGGCAAGGCAAAAATCCCTGCCCGGCCGGAAAAGTCCTTCGGCATCGGTCCAAGGCGCCGAAATCAGCGGAATGCCGCAGGCAAGCGCCTCGAAGACGCGGATCGTCGGTATGCCCGGAAGGGCCTCGACATAAGGCCGGCGCGGAATGTGCACGGTGACCCGATGCTCGGCGAAAGCCCGCGGAACGGCGGCATTGGCGAGCCAGCCGCCATAGTCGATTTTCGCGGACCGTAAAGCCCTGAGCGCGGTCTCGGGATATCGCACGCCGCGGACGGTGGTCCTGAGCTTCAGCTTTTTCGCCGGTTCGACCAGGAAGGACATGATCTCGCTGCTGCGCTCGTCGTCGCCCCAATTGCCGATCCAGATGAGCTCGCCCCGCTTTTCCACGTCCGGCATCGGGTGGAACAGCGAGGTATCCGCAGCCTCGTGCCAGGTATGGACATGCCTTCCCCAGCCCGCCTGCAGATAACGCTCCCGCAGCGCCTCACCGAAGGCCAGAACGAAGTCGTATCCGGAAAGGTCGAGCCGGGCGATGTCCCGCTCGGCGCTGACGGCGCGGTGATGGGTATCGTGGAAAGCGAGCGTGAAGCGCCCGCCATTCAGGCGAATGCGGCCGAGCTCGGCGACGAGAGCGGGATCGGTCCACTCATGCACGATGACGATGTCGGCCTCGCGGGCCGCCGCTTCATGCTCGAAATCGGCCCCGTAGATCCCGACCCTCAAATCGGGGAAGGTCTTGCGGAAGGCAGCGATCGCTCCGTTACCCTGATCTGCGACGAGATTACGCCGGCTCCAGGAATCGCCGGGCTCGAGCGCTACGGCCTCGTGGCCTCGCCGGATGAGTTCGCGCATGACACCGCGCAGAAAATGCGCATTGCCGTGGTTCCAGTCGGACACCAATGAGTGGGTGTAGAAGAGAAATCGCATCCGCTCACTCCGCTGCCGTCAATCGATCGGACCCGCTCATCACCCGCCGGTAGGCGGCGAGCACCGCGTCGCGCTGAGCCTCGACCGTGAAATCGGCTGAGCGCAGCTGCGCCCGCCGGCCAAGGTCGGCCCTGAGCTTTGCATCCTCCGTCAGCCGGTTGACGGCTTCGGCAAAGGCGGCGGGATCACCGGGGTCGGCGAAAAGGGCGACGCCCTCCCAGAGCTCGCGATAGGTTTCGATGTCGGCGAGGACCAGTGCGGCGCCTGCACGCGCGGCTTCCAGCGCCACCAGCCCGAAGGGCTCATAGACCGATGGAGAGACGACGATCGCGGCCTTCGACATCAGCCTCATCGTCCGGTCATGGCTGAGTTCGCCTTCGTGATCGGCATGCATGATCGCCAGGCGCTGCCCGTTCGGGCCTTCGCAGGCACCGGCCATTACGACCGGCCAGGCTATGTCGGCGGCGGCCCTGTCGAGCACGGCGCCGTTCTTGCCTTCGTCCCACCAGCGACCGGCGGCAAAGACGAAGTTTTCCTTGGTGCCGACGGAGCATGCATTCCGGCTCGCATTGTAGACGACTGCGAGATCGGGGATTGCGCCGTAAGTGCGCGTCAGGGTCGCGGCATGGCTTCGGCTCGGCGCGAGCACCAGGTCGGCGCGGTCGAATCCCAGCCGGTTCAATCGCTTCTGCCAGGCCCAGGCTTCCGGCAAACCGGACCCGCGCACCGCAGCGAACCAGGAGGCGACGCAGGAATGCGACATGGTGACGAGCGGTAGTTCCGCCGTTATTCGCGCCGCCTGGGACGGCAGGTTGAGATGGAGGAGATCGACGGAATGCCGGAGCGCAAGTTCGGACAGGAGGTGCGGGACGCAGTCGAGCTCGCTCTCGTCTTCGACCATCCAGTCGAGCGGCTGAGCCGTCCATTCGAGCCGGCCGATGCTGTTTGCCTCGCGCCGTTGCTCCGGGGAAGGTTGCGGGCCGAGGCCGACGATCAGCGGCTCCACGCCGCAATCGCGCATGGCCGCAGCGAGATCCATCGCATAGCGCCAGACGCCGCCAACGGCATCGACGGTCATCAACACCCGCCGCGGCAGTGGGCCCGGGGCCCTGCGGCGGCCGTCAAATCGAGCGGCGGAAACGGCGGGAAGGCTCATGCGGTGACCCTCCGCGGTTGGCGCCGGATCCTGCTGACCGCACCCCGATCGTCGTGAAGCCAGGCGTAGAGGTCGCGCAAGCCCTCGCGCCAGGGCATTGCGGCCCTCCAGCCAAGCGCATCGGCGATCGCGCGCGTATCGGCGACGAAGTACAATTGGTCGCCTGCGCGCCAATCGCTTTTTGCCTTCGAGAGCGTGCGGCCGGTCAAAAGCTCGATCTCGCTCAGCACGTCCATAATGCTGACGGCATTGGCGGGTCCGCCTCCAAGATTGAAAGCGCGCCCCTTCAGGCGGTCGATCGAATTCAGGAGCGCTCTATAGGCCGCGACCGCATCGGTGACATGAAGAATGTCGCGGACCTGCTTGCCGTCGCCATAGATCGAAACAGGCTCGCCGGCGAGGGCGCGAATGAGGAAATGGGCGACCCAGCCCTGGTCCTCGGTGCCGAACTGCCTCGGCCCATAGACGCAGCTCATCCGGAGCACGGCCGTCGGCAAGCCAAAGGAGCGGGCATAATCCAGCACATACTGGTCGGCGACGCCCTTCGAGCAGCCGTAGGGCGTACAGAAATCCAGCGGTTGGGCCTCGCCGACGCCATGCTCGCGTGTCGCCTCGTCGGCCGGCATGTAACGGCCCCGCATGTCCTGCATCGCCATGTGCCCGAGGGCGCCATAGACCTTGTTTGTGCTGGCGAAGATGACGGGCGCACGGCGCCCGGCCAGGCGTGCGGCTTCGAGCACGTTGAGCGTGCCGCGGGCATTCGTCTCGAAATCGTCCGTCGGCTGCTCGAGGCTGGTGGTTACCGCCGTCTGGGCCGCAAAATGAAACACAGCCCTGGCTTCTCTGAAGGCAGGTTCGATCGCGCCGAGGTCGCGGATATCCGCGATCAATGCCTCGACGGCACGGCCGTGGCCGTCCACCAGCCATTCGAGGTTTCGCTCGACGCCGGGACGGCTGAGATTGTCGAGAACGATCACGTGCTCGCCGTCGCGCAGAAAGCTGTCGGCCAGATTGCTGCCGAGAAAGCCGCTGCCGCCAACGACCAGGATCGGCGCCGTCTTGCCGGAAAGAGCGGGCGCCGCCAGATGCCGGTCCGTGCCGACCGTCCGGCCGCTCATAGGACCAGCCCCCGTGCTTCCAGATGGCGTTTCATCTCGGCGCCGCGGTCGATCGCGCCGGCGCTACGGACCCATTGGGCGAAGTCCGCAAGCGAATCCTCGAGCCGGTGGGCCGGTTCGAAGCCGAGAAGGTCGCGTGCCTTGGCGATATCGGCAAAGCAATTGCGGATATCGCCTGAGCGGGCCTTGTTCATGATCTCCGGCTCGATCTCCGGTACACCCATCGCTTCGGCAAGCAGCGAGGCGATGTCCGCAATGGCGTAGGCGTTGCCGCTGCCTATATTGATGACGTGGCCGGCGGCGTGCGGCTGTTCGAGCGCCAGCCGGAAGGCACGCGCCACGTCGCGGACATGCACGAAGTCACGTTTCTGCCGGCCGTCCTCGAAGACCATCGGCGATTGCCCGTTGGCAAGGCGGGAGGCGAAGTTGGCAAGCACGCCCGTATAAGGGTTGGAAAGCGCCTGGCCGGCGCCGTAGACGTTGAAGAGCCGCAGCGCCACCGCGTCCGTCCCATAGGCTTCCCCGAATATGAGGACCTGACGCTCCTGCGCATATTTGGTGAGCGCGTAGATGGAAGCGAGGTCGACCGGCTTGTTCTCGTCGGTGGCGATCGGCCTCAGGCGTTCGCCGTCAGGACCGGACGGGTTCCAGGCGCCGGCTTTGATCTCGGCGGGGGATCGCCGGATATGCGCACGACGCTCGCCGGTCGTCGTCTCGTACAAGCCTTCGCCGTAAACGCTCATGGAAGAGGCGACGACGATCCGCCGAATCGGCATGCCGATCATCGCCTCGAGCAGGACGGCGGTGCCCAGGTCGTTCACGCCGACATAGCGGGAAATCTCGTACATCGATTGGCCGACGCCGACTTCCGCGGCGAGATGAATGACGTGATCGACGTCCTTCAGCGCGCTTTTCACCGCGTCTGCGTCGCATATGTCGGCGCGCCGCATGTCTACTTCCGGTGGCAGCGTGACCTGCGCATCCGCATGGACCTGATCGTTCAACGCATCGAGGACGCGCAGGTCGTAGTTCCTTGAAAGAAGCTCTTCGACAACATGCCGCCCTATGAAGCCGCAGCCGCCGGTAACAAGTACTTTTGTCATAATGCACCTGATGATGACCAATCAGAGATAGAGACAAACCTCCAACAAACGTGCGTCGCAAATGTTCCTTCTTCTTTGACTTCTTCTTCTTTGATGTTCTTCTTTGATCCCCCGGGGGCGTCGCCCCGTGCCAAGGTACAAACCTCTCTTTCGCGGGAGTGTTCCACGCGAACTGCGGGCATCAGGAACAAAAGCTGCAACATCAAGTTAAGGGCGGGAGGCTCTTGAACATTGCTCGGAGCTTTCTTTGGCCGGGGCAGGGGCGGGTCCGGCGGACCTCGCGACACCCTTTTCGTGCTGCCGGACAGGTCGCCACGAGGGAAGGAGCTGACATGAACATCAGCATATCTCAGCGGACGGACACGATGTCCGCCGCTATCGTCACCGGGCCGGGCGCGGTGCGCATAGAGACGTTGCCGTTGCCGCAACCGGGTCGCGGCCAGGTGCGGATAAGGCTCGAAGGCTGCGGCGTCTGCGCCTCAAATCTCGTTCCCTGGGCGGGTCCGGAATGGATGCAGTTTCCGACGGAACCCGGCGCGCTCGGACACGAGGGCTGGGGCATTGTCGACGCGGTCGGCGAGGGCGTGCAGGGTTTCGCGCCGGGCGATCGCGTGGCGGCACTTTCCTATCATGCCTATGCCACGCACGACATCGCCGATCAGAGCGCGATCGCCTCCTTGCCGGCGTCTCTTGCAGATCAGCCCTTTCCCGGCGAACCGCTCGGCTGTGCCTTCAACATCTTCCGGCGCAGCGCGATCAGTCCGGGAGAGACTGTGGCGATCGTCGGTATCGGCTTTCTCGGGATTCTTCTGACCGAACTCGCAAGCGCTGCCGGCGCGCGGGTGATAGCGATATCGCGCAGGCCGTCTTCGCTCGCCGCGGCCAAGCAGGCCGGTGCGAGCGAAGTGATTCCCATGGACGATCACTGGCGGATCATCGAAGAGGTGAAGCAACTGACCGACGGGCGTTTCTGCGATTGCGTCATCGAGGCGGTCGGCAAGCAATGGCCGCTCGATCTTGCCGGCGAACTGACGAAGGAGCGCGGCAGGCTCGTCGTCGCGGGCTACCACCAGGACGGCCCCCGACAGGTGAACATGCAGCTCTGGAACTGGCGCGGCCTGGACGTGATCAACGCGCATGAACGCGATCCCGCCGTTTATATGCGCGGCATGAACGAGGCGATCGAAGCGACGGCAGCGGGTGGTTTTTCTCCCTCGCGGCTCTACACCCATCGGTTTGCGCTCGAAGAACTCGGCGCCGCGCTCGACATGACGCGCGACCGGCCGGAAGGTTTCATCAAAGCGCTGGTGATCTGCCATGAGTGACGCAATGCAGCTTTCAACGAGCCCGAAGGCCGTCATTCGCCCCCGCGTCGGCTTTCTCGGCGTCGGAAGAATCGGCTTCCACCGGATGAAGGCGGTGGTCGAAACCGGATCCGTCGAAACCGTCGCGATCTTCGATCCTTCGCCGGAAATGGCGGCGGCGGCCCGCGAGCTGACCCCCGAGGCCTCCGTCGTGAACTCGCTCGAGGCACTGCTCGACCAGGAGCTCGACGGCATCGTGATCGCTTCGCCGAGCGCGCTCCACGCCGCCCAATCAATCGTGGCACTGGAGCAGGGCGTGGCGGTTTTCTGCCAGAAGCCACTCGGCCGCACGCGCGACGAGACCGCGGCGGTGGTCGAAACCGCCCGGCATGTCGACAGGCTTTTGAGCGTCGATCTCTCCTATCGCTACACCGACGGCATGCGGCAGATTCGCGACCTGATCGCGTCGGGCGAACTCGGCACCGTGTTCGCCGTGGACCTCACCTTTCACAATGCCTACGGGCCGAGCAAGCCGTGGTTCTACGACAAGGCGCTTTCCGGCGGCGGCTGCGTCATAGATCTCGGCGTGCACCTGGTCGACCTCCTTCTCTGGGTCCTCGGGTTCCCGGACGTCGCCCGCGTGGAAAGCCGGCTCTTCGCCAAAGGTCTGCCCATCCGCCGCGACGGCGACGAGGTCGAGGATTACGCCGTCGCTACGGTCGGACTGGCGAACGGCGCTCTCGCCAGGATCGCATGCTCATGGCATTTGCAGGCCGGATGCGATGCGGTGATCAGCGCCGACTTCTATGGCACCGAAGGCGGCGCCAGCCTGAGAAACGTCAACGGATCGTATCTGGACTTCACGGCCGAACGGTATCGCGGCACGCAACGCGAGGTGCTTGCGGTCCCCCCCGACGCCTGGGGCGGACGCGCCGCGGCCGGCTGGGCCGAGCGGCTGGCCGCAGGCGCGCGCTTCGATCCCGACAACGAGTATCTGGTCACAGTGGCGGATGTGCTGGACAAGATTTATGGGCGGTAGGGCGGCGTGCCGTCCGCTGCGGCTCCTATCCTAATCTTCGATCCGGCGCCGAAGGAACCTCGCATAGCGCGCGGCTGCGGCCTCCAACCGGGGGACTTCATCGGGGGCGGCCACGGCCTTTGCCGACATCCACAGGCCCAGCTGGAAGGCGAGATAGGAGAGTTCGAAGAGCTCCAGCAGCCCGGCATCCGGAATGCGCGAGCAGCCTTCGGATACGGCCGCGCGCAGCGCCGCCCGCTCCTCCCGCGTGAGGTCGAATTCTATGCTCGCTCCTGCAATGTCCCAGCCGATGTCCTGACAGCCGACGAGGTCATGGGCGCTGCTGTGGTCGAACGCATCGGTCTTGAGAATGTGTCGCTCTCCTTCGACCAGCCATTCCCACCGGTGAAGCCGGTTGTCCGTATCGACCGGCACGATCGTCGAATTGTATCGTTCCGGATCGCCGAGGCGGCTCTTCAGCCGCGACGCTGCCGCTCTGCCCAATGCCTCTTCGGTGTTGATCACTGCCATCTCGCAGAGTTTGGCCATGGATGCCCCTTGCGCCGCGGGCGGCGGCAGGCTGTGCGCCCGGAAGGACAGATAGCGGCCGAGATGGGCGATGAAGGCCGGCCGGCGGAATTCCGGCGGCGCCATCGGCTTCGCCGAAACCCATTTCTGAACCAGAAAGCCATGGCATAATCCGGCGACCGGTGGCGTGAAGCCTGCCTCGGCAAGAAGACGCGCCTTGACGAGCTTGCGCTGCCCGGCTTCGCCGAGTCCCGCAAACTTGACGAGCCACGGACCGTCGGCGGTTTGCGCCAGGAATTTCCGGCGTTCGAACCTGCCGTCTGCGGGAGGCCAGCGATCGCCGGGAAGCATCTTGCGCCATAGGCCGGCTGAGACATCTTCGAGCGGCTTCTCGAGCGGGCCGACGAGATGGGCGACCCAATCGGCGAGGTGGCGCGCAGAATGCGACGGCTTGATCAGGAGAGCGTCGACGTCGATGACATGGCGCGGCCTTTCCGCCCAGCGCTGGCGATGACGGTCGCAGGATTGCGGCCCAAGTCCTCCCTTGTGGCCGGGGAAGAAGTGAATGCGGTTGGCGCCGACGCCGTGATCCTCCAGCCAATCCGCGACGCATCCGAACGAGCTGCCGGAAAGGCCGGGTCCTTCGTCCACGATCGCGAAATCCGCCGCCCGGTCGCGCAGCAGCCGTTCCGCAAGTTGCGGCGCGACTGCAAGCCGCCTTCGGAACGGATCGCCGATCGGCCGCAGTGTGACCGGAGGCGCGGCACCGATGGAAGCCGCGACAAGTGCCGAGAGCGTAGTGCCGATGCTGCGCAGGCCGATCACCACCGTGTCGGCAGGAAGCCCGGAACCTGCCGCGGCCTCGAAATAGCTCTCCGGGTAAAGAGCATAGAAGGCATAGCCTTCCGGCTCGCGAATGCTGAGGGAAAGCGGTGCCTGGCTGTCCGCCAGCGACCTTGCGACACGGGCCGGCACGATCACCGGGCCGGCGAAGCCCTGGCGCCAGGACCGGGCGACGAGCCCGGCAAGGTCGAGGAGGAGGCGCTCGCCGGTCTGGCGCGATGCGGAGAAGTCGTCGACTCCCATCCGCGCCAGTTCCAGGTCGGCAAACCCCTGCACGAGTTCCCCCGCCCTGAGCAGAATGGCGACGAGCTCGGTGTGGCGCGCGATGCCCGGCGGCTGGTGTTGGGCCCTATGCAGGCGCGAGGCGATCTCGGCGCATAGCGTGTCGGCGCGCTCCAGGCGCTTTGCGTCACCGTATACGAGCATGAAGTCTCGCTCACTTTCCTGTCCGCCCCTTCAACGCGCTGCGGCTGAATTCGATCCGCGATGCGCGAGAAACGGGAGAAAGAAGAAGGAACCAATCGGTTGCGCGCGGGTTTGGCAAGCATTGTAGATACTGCGCAGGAGTAGTGGTGAGATGCGATCGAACTCCATTCGGGTCGGGCTGGTCGGTGTCGGCAATTGCGCGTCCTCCCTCGTCCAAGGGCTGACATTCTATCGCGACGCGAAGGAGGACGAGCCGGTTCCGGGCCTGATGCATACCAATCTCGGCGGATACCACGTCGGTGATATCGAGCTCTCAGCGGCTTTCGACGTCGCCGCTTCGAAGGTCGGGCGCGATGTCGCGGAGGCCATCTACGCCGCTCCCAACAACACGTTCCGCTTTGCGGAGGTTCCCGCCACCGGCGTGCTCGTCGAGCGCGGCAGAACGCTCGACGGCATCGGCCGCTATCTGCGCGAGGAGATCGAGGAATCCGATGCGCCCGCCGCCGACGTCGCGGAGGTCCTGCGGCGGACCGAGACGGACGTGCTCGTCTCCTATCTTCCGGTCGGTTCCGAAGTCGCCACGCGCTGGTATGCGGAGCAGGCGCTTGCCGCGGGCTGCGGTTTCGTCAACTGCATTCCCGTTTTCATCGCCTCGGACAAGTCGTGGCAGCGCAAATTCGCCGAGCGCGGCCTGCCGCTCATCGGCGACGACATAAAGAGCCAGGTCGGCGCGACAATCGTGCACCGGTTGCTTGCCAACCTCTTTCGCGACCGGGGGGTGCGCATAGATCGGACCTACCAGCTCAATTTCGGCGGCAATACCGATTTTCTCAACATGCTCGAGCGGGAACGGCTCGAATCGAAGAAGATTTCCAAGACCCAATCGGTCGTCAGCCAGATGGATTTTCCGCTCGCGGCCGGCGACATCCACGTGGGCCCGAGCGATCACGTCCCTTGGCTTGCCGACCGCAAGTTCGCCTATATTCGCGTCGAGGGCACGACATTCGGCAACGTTCCCCTCAACGTGGAACTGAAGCTCGAAGTCTGGGACTCGCCGAATTCCGCAGGAGTCGTCATCGATGCGGTTCGCTGCGCCAAACTCGCAATCGACCGCGGCATCGCCGGTCCGCTGATTGCCCCTTCGAGCTACTTCATGAAGTCGCCGCCGCGGCAGTTCACCGATGCCGAAGCGCGCAGACGCCTCGAGGAATTCATCGCCGGCGATACCGACGCACTCCTGGGGGCCGCCGAGTGACGACCACTTTCCTTCTGGTACGGCATGCCGCCCATGACAGGGTCGGCTGCTTTCTTGCCGGGCGGACCGGCGACGTGCCGCTCGGCACCGCGGGCCGCGAGCAGGCCCAGCGGCTCGCGGCGCGTCTGGCCGGCGAAGGCATAGGCTCGATCTATGCGAGCCCGCGCAAACGCACGCAGGAAACGGCCGCGGCGATCGCCGCGGCGTCGGAAGTTGCGGAAGTCGTGACCACGGAAGCGCTCGACGAGGTGGATTTCGGCGACTGGTCGGGCAAGACTTTCGACGTCCTCGATACGGACCCGCTCTGGCGGCGATGGAACGCGATGCGAAGCCTCGTGCGTGCCCCGGGCGGGGAGACGATGCTGGACGTGCAATGCCGGGCGGTGGGACTTGTGGCGGAGCTTGCGCAGCGCCACGGCCAGGAGAAGGTCGCCCTGGTCAGCCACGCGGACGTCATCAAAACCCTGGTCTGTCATATTCTAGGCCTTTCCGCCGACGCCTGGCCGCGCTTCGAAATCGCCCCTGCTTCCATCTCGGTGCTGGTGATGGGCGATTGGGGCGCGAAAATCCTGACGTTGAACGAAAACGTGTCGTAGCCGGCCGGCCGCTTCCGCCGGTGCCGCAAATGCGGGGGGCCGGCCGGCGTTTCCGGCAATTCGGAGGTACTCATGATCGAAGCCGCCATGATCTGGAACGAGCCGAACAACAAGTCGCATTGGGATCCGGAGATCGATCCGGACTGGAGCCGCTTTGCCCATATGGCGAAGCTGGCCGCGGCTGCGATCCGGGAGGTCAATCCCAGGCTCACACGCGTGCTCGGCGGAATTTCGCCGATCGATCCGAACTTCCTCGCTCTGATGAAATCGGAAGGCGTGCTCGACCATGTCGACGCCGTCGCGGCCCATGGTTTCCCGCTCGACTGGAACCTTTGGCAGATCCATGAATGGCCGCAGAAGCTCGATGAACTGAAGAGCGTCACCGAACTGCCGGTCTGGGTAAGCGAGGTCGGCGTCTCCACCTTCGGCGCCGAGGAAGTGCAGCTCTGGGGACTGAAGCGAACCGCCGAACTCCTGAAGGGCCGGGCGGATCGCATTCAATGGTACAGCCTTTACGACCTGCCGCGGGCCTGGCCGGCGACGACGCGGCATCGGGAGGCCGAGGGTTCGTCCTACTACCGGCATTTCTACATGGGTCTTCTGCGCGAGGACGGAACGCCGAAACTGGCGTTCGAGGAGTTTGCCCGCCACACGCCGGAGATCGGGCTCGTACAATGGTTCCATTTCGAGGACCCGCGCCTCGACGATGCCGTCGCCTGGATGAAGCGCCTAGGCGTCACATATCTGCGCACCGGACTCTCCTGGGCCGACCGCTTCCGGCCGAATGCGCTCGACTGGTTCGATCGCCAGATGGAGGCGCTCGAGGATTTCGACGTCACCGTCACCTACTGCTTCACGCCCGAGCACCGGGGGCTTGCTCCGCACCACACGAGCGCGCCCCTCGTACCGGAGGAGTTTGCCGAATTCTGTGCCGAAATGACGGCGCGCTATGCGCCCGCCCCGTCGTCCTTCGAGCCCTTGCGCCAAGGCGTCGCAATGGCATCGGCGAGCTTGCCGATCCAGCCGCGTGAATAGGTCACGCCCTGGTAGAGAGCGAGCATCGCCGCCGCCCAGCGAAGATAGGCGGCCGGCATGTTCAGGGCTCTGGCAAGCCAGAAGACACGGTGGCTGTTTGCGCTGATCGCGCTGCGCAGCCAGTAAATCAGCATCCGCCGTGCAGGCAAGCCCCTCCACTTCGGCGCAACGCGTTTCCTCGGTCGAATGCCGGAACGCGGCCAGGCCAGCCGGAAGGCCAGCCCCTCCCGTCTTTGCCTGAAACCGGCAGCCTGCGTCTCCACGACGAAGGCACTGTCGACCGCGCTCAGGTCGAGCTTTCCCGCGTCGATCGCTTCGGCCACGAGCGTCTGCAGCAGGGGCGAGCGAACGACGACCACATTGGTTCCGCGGCCGTCGGACGAATAGGGTTCGACCCAGGCGTCGCCGAAGGAGATGTCGGCCGTTTCGGCAACCACGTCATCGCAGAAATTGCAGGCGGAATTCTGGAAGAACCCGGCTCCCCAGTCGCCGTCGACCAGATGCCACCAATCCTTGCTTCTCGTGCTTCCGTCCCTGAGCCGCAGATGGGCCGTGTACCAGTTTGCCGGTCTTGCGGAATCCTTCAGGCGGTAGTCCACGCCCGCTACGGCGTTCATTTCCGTGTCCATCTGCCAGGCGAAACTTTCCACGAAGCGGGTGCTCTTCATGTGTCCGCAGAACAGGCCGAGGGTGAAGGCAAGGCGCTCCTCAAGCACCGGGTCGTTGAGGCAGAGGAGATGGATCGCCTTGATGAAACAGGGTATCCCGACGACTGCGTAGCGGCCGGGGTGCCGCTTCATTTCGGCGATGACGCCGGAGAGCTCCACCGGATAATAGCGCGACTTGGCGCCCTTGCGCAGGTCATCCGCGGACCGCGAGACCTGATACCGGAACAGACGGTCGCCGGCGCCCGAACAGGGAACCACATGCGCCACCGCGTCGACCAGGTTCCTCTTGAGAAGCTCCGCGGCGGTCCAACTGGCCATGCCGCCGGAACTGCCGTCCGCTCGAAAGCTGCCCTCGATGACATGGCCGACATAGGCTGCTTCGAAGCGGCCGATCCGCGGGTCGTAAAATTGCGCCGATCCGAAGCGCGCCTCGGCGATCTGGTCTTCGCTTCGGGCGTGGGGCGAAAAGGGGCACAGCTCGGCGAAACCGTCGGGGCGATGTGTAGCGGCCGGTTTGAGCTGGCCATAGCGGTCGAGACGCATCGCGGCGCTGCCGCCCGATTGCGCCATGCACGTGCCGCAACCGATGCAGAGCCCGGATTTCGCCATCTGCCCCGGCGAGAGCAAGGCGCTGGCCAAGGCGGGTGCGGGTCGCTCAGGCGAGGACATCTGTCAGATAGGTCCGTGATTGCCGGCGGAGTTCGGCGAGCCTTCTCGCGATAGCCGGGCTCGGGGATTGCGCGAGAAGTGTTTCGTAGTCGGCTTGCGGCGTCTCCTGCGATACCACGTGCCGTTCCGCGCCGGCGGTGCGTGCGAGATCGGCGATCTTGTTGGAACGATAGTCGGAAAGGACCGTGACGAATGGCTTGTCGTTGAGGAGGGAGAAGATGCAGCCGTGAAAGAAATTCGTCGCGACGGCCTCGGCACCCGCCATGCAGGCGGCGAACTCGTAGGGCCCGGCATCGAGCCACTGCTCGTCCGCCCATTCGTTACGATAGCCTATGCTGACGAGAGGCAGCGAGCGCGTCGTCGCCCGATGGCGGATCGTGTGCTGAAACCACGACGGGAACGAATGTCCGTAGACGGCTATGTAGGGGCGTGAAGCCAGAGCATTCGGGCCGAAGGAAATCGTCTCGGGGAACTGCAGGCACGGGTCGAGAACGAGCGTCGGCTCGCGTCCCACATCCTTTTCGATGATCGCCCTCGAATTGTTGTCGCGGACGGAAATTCCATCGAATTTGCGCAGCCTTTCAGCCCAGTATGGTTCGAGGCCATCGGCCGCGGGGTGGTTTCCGAACGTCGCCGCGTAGGAAACGGTTCTCTTGGCGGAGAGACCCTCCCCGTAGAAAAGCGAGCAACCGCCGTACCAGGGGTGCCGCAAGTTCCAAACCTCATCGCTGCCCACGACGACGATATCGCATTCTTCGGCGCCGGCCGGATCGTCCAGTGCGAAGGGGGCACTCATCGGCACCGAAGCCAGGGCGCTCTGAAATTTTCTGATCTTGGAAGCGTAGAGCGGAATGTCGGCGCGAGGGGTCCTCTCCGGCAGAAGCGGCTGCATCGCGCAGCGCCACTCGGTCCGTGTGACGCGGGCGGAATGATGATCGAGGACAATGGGGTCGGTGCCGAGCGAACGAAGACCGTGGACAAGAGATCGCGCCTGCCAGAACGATCCATAATTGATGCAGCGATGGAAGGTCAAAACGCCGAGTTTCGCCAACGGCCTCTATCTCCTGATCGTGGAAGCAGATCGCCGGGTTCAACCGGTTTCAATCGAAGATGGTTCCTTTCGCGCCCTCATATTCGCGCGCAAGCTCCTCGATCGCCGCCGATGCCTCCTCGAACGTCCAACCGGCCGCCTCGGCCCGATGGGCGAGCGCCAGCAGATCGTCGGTCAACTCCCCGCCCATCGCCGCCACGATGCTTTCCTGGGATGTCGCCGCCAGGTCCGAAACGGCCGGCCGCAGAGCGGCGATGCAGTCCATCCGGCGACCGGAATAGTCGGAAGCGCGTTGCGGACGGGAAATGGCTTGTGACTCATCCATCTTGGGCTCCTTTTGTTGTCAGTCGTCAAATGACGGGCCCGGCCGATTGTTCCTGCGGCAGATGGGCGTCGTTCTAATCGCCCGACCGGACCTTCTGGTCCTCGAGCCGATTGAGGACCTCTTCCGGCGTGATCTCCTCGGTGAGTTCACGGATGTCCTCTTCACCGTCCACCTTCACGCCCAGCCGGCCGGCTATCTCACGAAGAAGCGCGAGCAGTTGCGTCGCCTCCTGCTCGGCAAGGAGCGAAATCTGCAGATTGAGGTCGGAGCGCTCGTCGTCCTTCTCGGCCATTCGGTTCTGGCTGATCAGAACGAAAGTGGAAATGAAGATCGCCTCCACCGAAGCAACCATGGCGAGGACGGCGAAGGTCGGGTCGAACACCGGTATGCCGGGGACCAGACCGAGGTTCAGAGCGATCCAGGCGCCGAACGCCAGGACGTGCAAGCCGACGAAAGTCATGGAGCCTGCGAAGTTCGTGATCGCCTGGGCGACCCTGTCGTGCGCCCTCCGCCCGCGTTCGTCTTCCTCGCGCCGCTTCAGAATGGCGTTTATGTTGCGCTCGAGCCTCGGCATGGTTCGAGCGGCGGACGATCTTTCCTCGGTACTGTTCCTTCTCGATCCCATTCGAACACTCGCGACACCTTGTGGGCCGCCTTGTTGCCGGCGGCTACGGCAAACACGTCAGGCTCCGCAAAGTTCCGCGCGAGAAGGACGAGGCGGAAGCTCCCAGGTCAGCGGCCGGGGCCGAGGCTCACCCGGTACGGCCGTGCCACGGGTCAGGCCCGGGGTCGCGTCCCGCGGCAACTTCCGAAAGCCGATCGAGATAGTGGGCCCAACCTTCGGCATGACCGGCACATTGCTCGGCATTGGGCAGGCCCGAATGGGTCAGTCGCACCAGCGTTCCATCCGGCTGCTCGATCAGGTCGATCTCGACCAGGCTCGAGCCCGGCGGCACGACATCGCTGTCGTCCCAGCCGAAGCTGTAAGCCAGGCGGTGCACCGGCACCACCTCGCGGAAGGAGCCGCGGGCGAAGCGGGCTCCGGTAACATTGACGAGATAAAGCCCCTCGGGCTTCGGCTCGACATCAGCCTCCGTTCCCATCCAGCGCAGGATCTTCTCCGGGTCGGTGAGTAGGGCGAACACTGCCGCTGGCGGTGCCGAGACATGCGTTTCGCGGCGGACGACGAGAGCTTCTTGCATCGCACTCCCCTTCGGTTGCCGTCGAGCGCCGGCGAGAAAGAAGGCCGCGCGCCGGATCCGGACGGGAACGATCATATCCCGAGGGGAGCGCCCGCGCCACTGCCTGCGGAGCCGGGGCGATTTTCGGATCAGTGCCGCGAGGCCAGATCGGTTCACACATTTCCTGCAACTGCTCTATGATCAACGCATGGACCTGCCCGCACCCCTCGCATGGCTTCTGGATGAGGCCGGTACCTCGTCCGGCCCCGATCCCTTCCTGGCAGAGCTCGGAACCCGGCTCCGCGCAGACGGCCTTCCGCTGGCCGGCGGTGCCCTGACGCTGGCGGTGCCGCATCCGATCATCGCGCGGCGCACCTGGCTTTGGCGGGCGGAGGACGGCGCGGTCATCGAGGCGCTCGGCTTTGCCGAAGGGCCGGTCGACCACGCCGGTCGCGACTGGCTGGCGGGGTTCGGTCCGGTGCAGGAGGACGTGGTCGGCCAGACGGAAGAGAAGGTGGTGCTGGGCTGGGCCGGGACGAGGCAGTTCGATCCGGCCGAGGTCGCGCGGTTGCGCCAGGCCGCCCGCTTCGCGGCGGCGCCCTTGGCCGTCCTGGCGGAGCGGGCGACGCGCGCGGCGCTGCTCGAGGCCTATCTGGGCCGCCGCAGTGCTGCCCGTGTGCAGGCCGGGGCGCTGAGCCGCGGCACCGGAGAGAGCATCCGTGCGGCGCTGCTCTATGCCGACCTGCGCAACTTCACCGGCCTTTCCGAGGAACATGAGCCGGCCCGCGTGATCGCGGCGCTCAACGACTGGTTCGACCGGCTTGCCGGAGCGATACACGCCTTCGGCGGCGAGGTGCTCAAGTTCATCGGCGACGGGGTGCTGGCGATCTTCCCGGTCAACGCTTTGCCGGCGGAGGCCTGCGACCGGGCCCTGCGCGCGGTCGTTGCCGCCCGCGCGGGCATGGCGCATCTCGAGGCTCTGCGCCACGAACAGGAACTGCCGCCGTTGCGCTTCGGGGCGGCGCTGCATCTTGGCGAGATACTGTGGGGCAATGTCGGATCGATCGATCGGCTGGACTTCACCGCCATCGGTCCGGCCGTCAATCTGGTGAGCCGGCTGGAGGGCCTGTGCCGGCCGCTCGGGCGATCCGTGCTGATTTCGGGCGCGCTTGCCGCCGAGACCAGAACCCCGCTGGTGCCGCTGGGCGAACACGCGCTGCGCGGCATCGCGGCGCCCTGCGCCGTCTTTACCCTGCCGGAGACCTGAAAGATTATCGGTAAAAAGGCCTGAAATCCGCGAAACATGCGGGCAAGCCCGTTGATCCAATCGTCGCGGAGAAGTATTTCTTTTGTCGACAAGAAGGAGACCGCATGACCAACAAGGATACGGACACCAATTCAGCTCCCGAACGCAAGCGCGGTTCCGGCGTGAAGATGGTCTATGACCTCTTGCGGGACGAAATCCTCGATCTGGTTCTGCCGCCGGGTTGTCCGATCGACGAGGTGCAGCTTGCCGAACGGTTCAAGATGTCGCGCACGCCGATCCGCGAAGCGCTGGTGCGGCTGGCGGGAGAGGGGCTGATCGCTACGCTGCCCAACAGATCGACGATGGTGTCGAATATCGATTTCCTGAACCTGCACACTTTCTTCGACGCGCTGGTGCTGATGTATCGCGTCACGACGCGCCTGGCGGCCGAACATCACCGCCCGGAGGATCTCGAGGTGATCCGCGCCCGTCAGGCGGAATTCGCCGCAGCGGTCCAGGCGCAGGATGCGCTGGCGATGATCGCCACCAATGCCGCCTTCCATTCGGCCATCGCCGAGGCCGGCCGCAATCCCTATTTCATCGGCCTGTTCAACCGGCTTCTCGACGAGGGCCGGCGGATCCTCCGGCTCTATTATCAGTCCTATGACGACCGGCTGCCGCAGCGCTTCGTCGACGAGCACGAGGACATGATCGCCGTTATCGCCGCACGTGATGTCGAGGCGGCCGATCGGCTGGCCCGCACACATGCCGAGCAGATCGTCCAGCAAATTCAAAAGCTTTTCGCCCGCAACGACCGACTTGAAATTGCCCTGTGAGCCGAGCACGATTTCTGTCGACAAATAAAATACAAATGGTATTTTCATATCGAAGCACAGGCAATCGCCGCGATGGCGTCCTGTCTCTGCCATCCGTCAGGCCAATAGGAGTTTGAAATGAAGGCCAAGATTTTTTCGGGCGTGATCCCCGCCCTGATGACCCCTTGCAGGGAAGACCGCTCGCCCGACTTCGATGCCCTCGTCCGCAAGGGCAAGGCGTTGATTGCCGACGGCATGTCGGCGGTCGTCTATTGCGGTTCGATGGGCGACTGGCCGCTTCTGACCGATGCGCAGCGCATGGAAGGCGTGGAGCGACTGGTCAGGGCGGGCGTCCCCGTGATCGTCGGCACCGGTGCCGTCAACACCGCCTCGGCCGTCGCGCATGCGGCGCATGCCCAGAAGGTCGGAGCGCAGGGCCTGATGGTAATCCCGCGGGTGCTGTCGCGCGGTCCCTCGATCGTGGCGCAGAAGGCGCATTTCAAGGCGATCCTGGCTGCCGCCCCGGACCTGCCGTCCGTGATCTACAACAGCCCCTATTACGGGTTCGCCACTCGCGCCGACCTCTTCTTCGCGCTGCGCGCGGAGCATCCGAACCTCGTCGGCTTCAAGGAATTCGGCGGCAATGCCGATTTGCGCTACGCGGCCGAGCACATCACCAGCCGTGACGACGGCGTCTCGCTGATGATCGGCGTCGATACGGCCGTCTTCCACGGCTTCGTGAACTGCGGCGCGACCGGTGCCATCACCGGTATCGGCAACGTGCTGCCGAAGGAAGTGATCCACCTCTGCAACCTGTCCCAGGCCGCTGCTGCCGGCGATGTCGACGCACGCCAGCGTGCACAGGAACTGGAGCAGGCGCTTGCCGTGCTTTCCTCCTTCGATGAAGGGCCGGACCTCGTCCTCTATTTCAAGCACATGATGGTGCTGAAGGGAGACAAGGAATACACGCTCCACTTCAACGAGACCGACGCGCTGACCGAAAGCCAGCGCGGCTATGTCGAGGCGCAGTTCAAGCTCTTCAACACCTGGTATGCCGAGTGGAGCAAGCTCCCGGGCGCCGTCGAAAAGTACAAGGCCTGATCGGGCCGGAGACGGAGGAGGCTCTCCATCAGGAGGGCCTCTTTCTTTTACCGCACGGCGGCAGGGGGGCCGAGCGCCACCCAAAAGAGAAGAACTGCCAGCAGAACCCATATTGAAACGACTGCCACCAGCCCGGCCCGGCTCACCGGCTGCGCGGTGTGTTTCATTGCGGTGGCGCGCAGATCCGCAAGGACATCGACCGGGATGAGCTTCAGCACGACGATGATGCCGACGGGAACGATGATCAGGTCGTCGAGATAGCCGAGGACCGGGATGAAGTCGGGTATCAGGTCGATCGGCGACAATGCATAGGCCGCGACCGCGCCTGCCGCCAGCTTCGCATACCAGGGCACACGGCGGTCACGCGCCGCGAGCCACAGGACGACGACGTCTCGCTTGATGCCCCTTGCCCATCGGCGTACCCGTTCCAGCCACGTCATGTCTGAATTCCCCGAAATCCCTCCTGTGCCCGAATCCCTCCTATGCTTGCCACAGGAGGGTGGAAGAGTGCCCGCCGGGGATCACGCCACGGCGTCGAGTCCGAGCGCCAGCAGCCGGTCGAGCTGCTCGATCTCGGCCGCGCTCAGCGTGATGCCCTCGGCCTCCGACTTCGCTCGGGCGGCAAAGCGGCGCTGCGAAGGCAGGCGGGCGCCCTGACCGACGATCGCTTCGAACAGCAGCTCGGCCCGGGCGAAGGGGTCGCCTGGACGGCCGGCGGCGAAAGCCTCCGGGGAGAAGGCGACGATGAGTTCGCCATGGAAGGGTGCGAGCGTCGTGGTGCCGAGATAGTCGAGCACTTCGGGGCTGGTCAGGTCGCCGATCATGATGCCCGCCAGCAGTTCGATCATCGTGCCGATGGCCGAGCCCTTGTGTCCGCCGAAGGGCAGCATGGCGCCCGCGAGCGCAGCCTCCGGGTCGGTCGTCGGATTGCCTTGCGCATCGATGGCCCAGCCTTCGGGCAGCGGTTTACCCGCCCTGCGGTGCAACTCGATCTCGCCCCGGGCCGCGACCGAAGTCGCGAAGTCGAAGACGTAGGGCGGCTTGCCCGCGCGCGGCCAGCCGAAGGCGAAGGGGTTGGTGCCGAGCAACGGCTTGTTGCCGCCGGTCGGCGCGACCGTGGCATAGCTCGGGCACATGACCAGCCCGGCAAGCCCTTCTCCCGTGAGCGCCTCCGCTTCCGGCCAGAGCGCCGAAAAATGCGTGCAGTCGTTGATGGCGAGTGCGGCGATGCCGTGCTTGCGGGCACGCTCGGCAAGCACCGGCAGACCGAGTTCGAAGGCGGGATTGGCAAAACCGCCCCTGGCATTCACCTTGACGATCGCCGAGGCTTCCTGCGCGACGATTTCCGGCTCGGCGTCCGGCTTGACCTTGCCGGCCTTGACCGTGCGCAGCGCGCCCTCGATCCGGTAGATGCCGTGCGACTTGCAGGCATCGCGTTCGCCGGCGACGATCACCCGGGCGAGAGCGCCCGCCTGGACCACGTTAAGGCCGCCCTTGCGGAAGATCGCCTCGACGCGCTCCTGAAGCGCGGTGGTCGTCAGGGTGGTTGTCTCGCTCATGTCGTCTCTCTCATGCTAGGCCTGATTCAGGGGCAGGCGGTTGATGTTCTGCATACATAGAGTATACAAACCCCCGGCAAGTGCAATTCGTCTGTTCGCCGGAAGGTAACGGTTCCGCAACGGGCGAGGAGAGTGTATGCGAATTTCCGCCGGCAATCCCGTTTCGTTGCGGGAATCGCCGCGTTTTATGATCTTGTGCCGAATCGACCAGGGTCATCGTGATCCAGAGAAAGGAAAGTCAGATGATTTTCACCCCCAAAGGAAAACACCTCGTCGCGGGCGAATGGCTCGATGGGGCAGGCACCTTCGCCTCGGCTCCGGCGCATGGCCCGGCGCATGATTTTGCCGTCGGCACCGTAGAGCTGGTGAACCGGGCCTGCGAGGCGGCCGAGGAAGCCTTCTGGACCTATGGCTATTCCTCGCGCAAGGAGCGCGCCGCCTTCCTGCGCGCCATCGCCGACGAGATCGAGGCCCGGGCGGAGGCGATTACCGAGATCGGCAGCCAGGAAACCGGCCTGCCCGGGGCGCGGCTCAACGGCGAACGCGGCCGCACGACCGGCCAGCTCAGGCTCTTTGCCGATCATATCGAAAAGGGTGATTATCTCGACCGGCGCGTCGATGCGGCGCTGCCCGAGCGTCAGCCGGCCCCCCGTCAGGAGATACGGCTGGTCCAGCGCCCCGTCGGTCCGGTCGCCGTCTTCGGTGCCTCGAATTTCCCGCTCGCTTTTTCGACCGCCGGCGGCGATACGGCCGCGGCGCTCGCGGCGGGCTGCCCCGTAGTGGTAAAGGGCCATTCGGCGCATCCCGGCACCGGCGAGATCGTCGCCGAGGCCGTCGACGCAGCGATCCGCAAGACGGGTGTTCATCCCGGCGTATTCTCGCTGATCCAGGGCGGCAGCCGCGACGTCGGTCATGCGCTGGTGCAGCATCCCAATATCAAGGCCGTCGGCTTCACCGGGTCGCTTGCCGGCGGACGTGCCCTGTTCGATCTTTGCGCAGCACGCCCCGAACCGATCCCGTTCTTCGGCGAGCTCGGCTCCGTCAACCCGATGTTCCTGCTGCCGGAAGCATTGAAGGCACGGGCGGAAACGCTTGGGCAGGGATGGGCCGGTTCACTCACCATGGGCGCCGGGCAGTTTTGCACCAATCCCGGCATCGCCGTCGTCACCGAAGGTGCGGATGCCGACCGCTTCACCACCGCCGCCGTCGAGGCGCTTGCCAAGGTGGCACCGCAAACCATGCTGACCGATGGTATCGCCAAGGCCTACCGCGACGGTCAGACGCGCTTTGCGACGCGCAACGCCGTGAAACCGCTGCTTGCGACCGAGTCATCCGGCCGTGACGCATCGCCCAATCTCTTCGAAACGACGGGCGCGCAATTCCTGGCCGACCATGCGCTCGGCGAAGAGGTATTCGGCCCGCTTGGTCTCGTGGTTCGGGTGGGATCGGCGGCCGAAATGGAAGAGCTCGCGCGCGGCTTCCAGGGCCAGCTGACCGCAACCATCCACATGGATGCGGGCGACCTGGAGACGGCGCGCCGTCTGCGTCCGGTGCTCGAGCGCAAGGCGGGCCGGGTGCTGGTCAACGGCTTCCCGACCGGGGTTGAAGTCGTCGATTCGATGGTGCATGGCGGCCCCTATCCGGCCTCGACCAATTTCGGCGCAACCAGCGTCGGGACCATGTCGATTCGACGTTTCCTGCGTCCCGTGGCTTACCAGAACATGCCGGAAGACCTGCTGCCAGAGGACTTCCTCGGCTGATCCAGCCCGTCGACTGCGCAATGAAAGGGGCTTTTCCACAAGGGAAAGCCCCTTTTCATTGCGAAAAGGCGTCCTGTTATATACTTTTTGTATACTAATTGTATTTTTAAATTGATTTGTGCTCTCCGACGCGGAATAGTGCGCGCGCCGTCACACCGATCGGCCAACTCAAGGGAGAGAACAAGAATGAAGACCTCGGTCCTCGCCTTCGGCCTCGTTGCCGCCACCGCTCTGACGAGCCCCGCCCATGCCGACAAGCTGGACGACATCATCGCTTCGGGAACGCTGCGCTGCGCCGTGGTGCTCGACTTCCCGCCGATGGGCTCGCGCGACGAGAACAACGAACCGATCGGCTTCGACGTGGATTACTGCAACGATCTGGCCAAGGCGCTCGGCGTCACCGCCGAGATCGTGGAGACGCCGTTTCCCGAGCGCATCCCGGCGCTGATGTCCGGCCGTGTCGATGTGGGTGTCGCCTCCACCTCCGATACGCTCGAGCGCGCCAAGACCGTCGGGATGACGGTGCCCTACTTTGCCTTCGAAATGGCGGTAACCGCCAACGAGAAGTCCGGCATCAAGTCCTTCGAAGACATGAAGGGCAAAGTGGTCGGCGCCACCGCCGGCACCTATGAGGCAATCGCACTCGAAAACCAGGTCAAGGCCTGGGGCGAGGGCGAGTTCCGCCCCTACCAGACGCAGGCGGACGTCTTCCTGGCGCTGAGCCAGGGCCAGCTCGACGCCACCGTCTCTACCTCGACGGTCGCGCAGTCCAACGTCAAGGGCGGCAAGTTCCCCGGCATTTCCGTGGTCGACAAGGCGCCCTTCGACATCGACTACGTGGCCCTCTTCACCAACCGCGAGGAATACGGCTTCCTCAACTACCTCAACCTATTCGTCAATCAGCAGGTCCGCACCGGCCGCTATGCCGAACTCTACGAGAAGTGGGTCGGAGGCGAGGCTCCGTCCCTGTCGGTGAACGGCGTTTACCGCTGATCCGAGAATCGTCTGACGGTGCGGGGCAACCCGCGCCGTCGCTGCATTCCGAGGGGTGAGACGGGAATGTTCAACTACACCTTCCACTGGAATCAGGCGCTGAGGGCGCTGCCGCAGATGCTGGATGGCGCGGTGGTCACGCTGCAGGTCGCGGTGCTGTCGATGGTCATCGGCGTCGCCTGCGCGATCGCGCTCACCGTGTTCCGCCTGTCCGGCAGCCGTATCCTTGGCGGCATCGCCACGACCTGGGTCGAGGTCGCGCGAAACACGCCGGCGCTGTTCCAGATCTACATGGCCCATTTCGGCCTCGGCAATTTCGGGATCCACCTGAGCCCCTATACGGCGCTTCTGGTCGGGATCGCCTTCAACAATGCGGGCTATCTTGCCGAGAATTTCCGCGGCGCGCTCAAGGCCATTCCGGATACGCAGGCGCGGGCGGGCCGGTCGCTCGGCATGACCTCGCTGCAGGCGTTCCGGCTGATCGTTCTGCCGCAGATGCTGCGCGTGGCCTTCCTGCCCGCGACCAACCAGATGGTCTGGGCCATCCTGATGACGTCGCTGGGCGTCACCGTCGGCATGAACACCGACCTGGCCGGCATCACGCAGGAGCTGAATGCCCGCTCCTTCCGCACATTCGAATTCTTCGCGCTCGCTGCGGCGATCTACTACCTGATTGCCAAGGCGGTCACGCTTGCAGCCCGGGCCTTCGCCTGGCGCATGTTCCGCTACTGAGAGGGGTGAGAGATGTTTGATACTGCCCTCACCTGGAACGATCTCGCCTTTCTTGCGCAAGGCGCCGGAATGACGCTGGCGGTCACCGCCGTCGCCGTCACCGCCGGCACCGTTCTCGGCATCCTCTTCGGAGTGATCCGGTTCCAGATCGGACCCTATTGGTCGGCACCGCTGACCTTGCTGCTCGACGTGTTCCGCTCGGTACCGCTCCTGATCCAGCTCGTGCTCGGCAATGCCTTCCAGTCGATCGCCAAGCTCGGCTGGGGCCCCTTCACCACCTCCGGTGTGGTGCTTTCGCTCTACACGGCGGCGTTCTGCGCGGAGATCGTGCGCGGCGGAATTTCGTCGGTACCGGTGACGACCCGTCGTGCGGCGCGCTCCCTCGGCATGACCTGGTGGCAGGACATGCGCTATATCGTGGCGCCGCTTGCCACCCGGGTCTCGCTTCCGTCGTGGATAGGCCTGACGCTCGGCGTGATGAAGGACTCCGCACTGGTGCTCTGGCTCGGCCTGGTCGAGCTCTTGCGTGCCTCGCAGATACTGGTCACGCGTCTGCAGGAGCCGCTCTTCATTCTGCTGATCTGCGGCGCCATCTACTTCCTCCTCAGCTTCCCCGTCGCCCGGCTTGGCGGGTATCTCGAAAAACGGTGGTCCCCCAATGATTGAGATCGAAAACGTCCGCAAATCCTTCAGCTTTCTGGAGGTTCTCAAGGGCATCGACCTGACCGTCGAAAAGGGCGAGGTGGTCACCATCATCGGCGGCTCCGGCTCCGGCAAGTCGACGCTGCTCACCTGCATCAACGGGCTCGAGCCGATCGACTCCGGCCGGATCGTGATCGACGGGACCGATGTCCATGCCAAGGGCACCGATCTCAACAGGCTGCGCCGCAAGGTCGGGATCGTGTTCCAGCAATGGAACGCCTTCCTGCATCTGACCGTGCTGGAAAACGTCATGCTCGCCCCGCGCAAGGTGCTCGGCCTCTCGAAGGACAAGGCCGAGGAGATTGCGGTGAAGCAGTTGACCCACGTCGGTCTCGGCGAGAAGCTCAAGGTCTATCCGAACCGTATGTCGGGCGGCCAGCAGCAGCGCATGGCGATCGCCCGGGCGCTTGCCATGTCGCCGGAATATATGCTGTTCGACGAGGTGACTTCGGCGCTCGATCCGATGCTGGTCGGCGAGGTGCTCGACACGCTGAAGATGCTGGCGGAGGAGGGAATGACGATGATCTGCGTTACCCACGAAATGACCTTTGCCCGCGACGTGTCGGATCGCGTGGCCTTCTTCCATCAGGGGATCATGGCCGAGATCGGTTCGCCCGATCAGATTTTCGCCTCGCCGCAGAACCCCGAGACGCAGAAGTTCCTGGCGAGCGTACGATAAATGGCCGAACCGGACGTCATCGTGATCGGCGCGGGGGTCGTCGGCCTATCGGCCGCAATCGCCGCCGTGGCCAGCGGCCTGTCGGTCACCGTTCTGGACCGCGAGGAGCCGGCGGCCGGCGCTTCCGCCGGCAATGCCGGGGCATTCGCCTTCACCGATATCCTTCCGCTTGCCTCGCCCGGCATCCTGAAAAAGGCGCCGAAATGGCTCCTGGATCCGCTCGGACCGCTTACCGTGCCGCCCGCCTATGCGCTGAAGATCGCGCCATGGATGTTCCGCTTCTGGCGTGCTTGTCAGCCGGCCCGCGTGGCGCATTCGACCGCGGCCCAGACCGCGCTGATGGACCTGTCGAAAGCGGAACTCGAGCCGTTCCTCGGAGCAACCGGCACGGCGCCCATGCTGCGCAAGGAAGGCAACCTCCAGGTCTATGAGGGAGAGGCGGAATTCAAGGCGTCGCTTGCCGGCTGGAAGGCGCGCGCGGATCACGGGATCGAGTTCCGCCATCTCGATGCCGCAGGCATTGCCGAGATCCAGCCGGGCCTGGCGGCGCGCTTCACCCACGCCACCTTCACGCCCGGCTGGTACTCGATCGCCGATCCGAAGCTCTATACGCTTGCCCTTGCCGACCATTTCCGCACGATCGGCGGGGTGATCGAGCGCGCGGAGGTCATTGCGCTGAAGCCCGTCGACGGGGCGGTTGAAGTCCTGAGCGCCGACGGCAGGGCCCGGCGGGCGGCACAGGTGGTTCTCTCGGCGGGCGCTTTCTCGCACCGGGTTGCGCGCACGCTCGGCGAAAGCATTCCGCTCGAAACCGAGCGCGGCTACAATACGACGCTTCCCGCCGACGCGTTCGATCTGCGCACGCAGATCACCTTCGGCGGCCATGGCTTCGTTGTGACACGGCTGTCGACCGGTATCCGGGTCGGCGGTGCGGTCGAACTCGGCGGGCTCGATCTGCCGCCGAACTTCCGCCGCTCGGAAGCGATGCTGAAGAAGGCGCAGGCCTTCCTGCCCGGCTTGAAACCGGAAGGCGGGGTGCAGTGGATGGGCTTCCGGCCGTCGCTGCCCGACAGCCTGCCGGCCATCGGCCGCGCCCGCGCGACGCCGCGGGTGATCTTCGCCTTCGGTCACGGCCATCTCGGGCTCACCCAATCGGCGGGGACGGCTAGGATCGTCGCCGATCTCTTGACGGGCCGGACTCCGGCCATCGACATTGCACCCTTTTCGCCGCAAAGATTCTGACAGAGGTTTCGACCATGGCCACCCACACCTTCTCCTGCATCGACGGCCACACCTGCGGAAATCCCGTCCGCCTGGTTTCGGGCGGGGGCCCGCGTCTCGAAGGCGCGAACATGCTGGAAAAGCGCGCGCATTTCCTGAAGGAATTCGACTGGATCCGAACCGGTCTCATGTTCGAGCCGCGCGGCCACGACATGATGTCGGGTTCGATCCTCTACCCGCCGACCCGGCCCGACTGCGACGTGGCGGTGCTCTTCATCGAGACCTCCGGCTGTCTGCCGATGTGCGGTCACGGCACCATCGGCACCATCACCATGGGCATCGAGAACGGCCTGATCACCCCGCGCGAGCCCGGAAAGCTGTCGATTGATGCCCCCGCGGGCAAGGTCGACATCACCTACCGCCAGGAGGGCCGCTTCGTCGAGGAGGTGCGCCTTACCAACGTGCCGAGCTTCCTGTATGCGGAAGGCCTCACGGCGGAGGTCGAGGGGCTGGGCGAGATCGTGGTCGACGTCGCCTATGGCGGCAATTTCTACGCCATCGTCGAGCCGCAGAAGAACTTCCGCGACATGGCCGACCATACGGCGGGAGAACTGGTCGGCTGGAGCCCCAAGCTCAGGGCCGCACTGAATGCCAAATATGAGTTCGTCCATCCCGAACACCCGGAGATCCGGGGCTTGAGCCACATCCAGTGGACGGGCAGGCCGACGCAGCCGGAGGCCCATGCCCGCAACGCGGTGTTCTACGGCGAGAAGGCCATCGACCGCTCGCCCTGCGGCACCGGCACGTCGGCCCGGATCGCGCAGCTTGCCGCCAAGGGCAAGCTGAATGTCGGCGACGAATTCGTCCACGAGTCGATCATCGGGTCGCTTTTCAAGGGTCGCGTCGAAGCGGCGGCGAAGGTCGCCGACCGCGATGCGATCATCCCGTCGATCGCCGGCTGGGCGCGAATGACCGGCATCAACACCATCTTCATCGATGACCGCGATCCCTTCGCCCACGGCTTCGTCGTAAAATGAGCGGCCTCGATCCCGCCCGCAGCATCCTTCAGGGGTGGGCCGAAGGCCCGGTCATCGCGACCGGGGAGGCGCTGAGTTTCTGGGGCGGGGTCGATCCCGCGACGGGCTGCGTGATCGACGTGCACCACCCGCTGCATGGCGTCCCGCTCACCGGCTGCATCCTGATGATGCCGTCGAGCCGCGGGTCCTGCACCGGCTCGGGTGTGCTGCTCGACCTCGTGCTGACCGGTCGGGGCCCGGCCGCACTCATATTTTCCGAACCGGAAGATGTGCTGACCCTCGGCGTGCTGATCGCTTCCGAGATGTTCGCCAGCCCGCTGCCGGTGCTGCGTCTTGCGCCGGAAGCCTTTGCGGCGCTCGCTCGTGCGAAGACGGCGCGGATCTGTGACAGGACGATTGAAGCCGAAGGGCTGACGATCCCCGTCGTTTCGCCGGCGACGGCCGCGCTCGACCTGACCGATGGCGACCGCGCCACGCTCGACGGAGAGGAAGGCGTCGCGGTTGCGCAGGCCATGCGCATCATTACGGCCATGGCGGCGCAGCAGGGGGCACAGGGCCTCGTGGATGTGACGCAGGCGCATATCGACGGCTGCATCTATGCCAGCCCCGCGAACCTGACCTTTGCCGAGAAGATGGCGGAGATGGGCGCGAAGGTGCGGATCCCGGCGACGATGAACGCCATCTCCGTGGACCATGCCAATTGGCAGAGGCAAGGCGTGCCGCCGTCCTTCGGCGACCCTGCGGCGCGGCTCGCCGACGCCTATGTCCGCATGGGCTGCCGTCCGACCTTCACCTGTTCGCCCTATCTGCTCGACAGCGCGCCTGGGACGGGCGAAGCCGTCGCCTGGGCGGAGTCCAATGCCGTAATCTTCGCCAACAGCGTGCTCGGTGCGCGGACGGCGAAGCACCCGGATTTCCTCGACCTTTGCATCGCGCTTACCGGACGGGCGCCGCTCTCCGGCGTCTATCTCGACGAACACCGCAAGGCACGGCGGATCATAGACGTCGAACTGCCCGCGGCCGCCGACGACGCTTTCTGGCCGCTGATCGGCTATCTCGCCGGGCGGGCGGCGCCAGATCGCATTCCGCTCATCCGCGGGCTTGCTCCGGCGGAGCCTTCGCGCGACGACTTGAAGGCGCTTTGTGCCGCCTTCGGCACCACCTCGGCCGCGCCGATGCTGCATGTGGAGGGCGTGACGCCGGAGGCCGGCGGTGCTGCGGCTGAGGACGCGGATCATGCAACCATCACCCGCGATGAAATGACGGCCGCGTGGTCCGCCCTGAACGAGGGTCCGGATGAAATCGAACTCGTGGCGATCGGCAGCCCGCACGCGTCCCTTGCCGAGTGCCGGGCGCTGGCCGAGGCGCTCGACGGCCGCAAGCGGCATCCGGACGTGGCGGTGATCGTCACGGCCGGCCATGAGGTCATTGCGGCGGCGCGCCGCGAGGGAATTCTCGCGCGGCTTCAGGAGAGCGGCGTGCAGGTGCTGCCGGACCTCTGTTGGTGCTCAATCTCCGAGCCCGTGTTCCCGACGCGTACCCGGGCGGTCATGACCAACTCCGGCAAATACGCCCATTACGGTCCCGGTCTTTCCGGGCGCGCAGTGCGCTTCGGCAGCCTTGCCGATTGCGTCGCCGCGGCCTTGACGGGGCGCGTCCCGGTCCGGATGCCGGACTGGCTTCCCTGAAGCGCGGCGGACGTTCATAACCGCGCTGGTTTTTGAAACGAGGAGTTCGCGATGCGCAGCACCAAGACCATTCATGTCATTTCCGCCCATGCCGAGGGTGAAGTGGGCGACGTGATCGTCGGCGGGGTCGCGCCTCCGCCGGGCGACACGATCTGGGAACAGAGCCGCTGGATCGCCCGCGATCAGACCCTGCGCAACTTCGTCCTGAACGAGCCGCGCGGCGGCGTCTTCCGCCATGTCAATCTCCTGGTGCCGCCGAAGCATCCGGACGCGGATGCCGCCTTCGTCATCATGGAGCCGGAAGATACGCCGCCCATGTCCGGCTCCAACTCGATCTGCGTTTCCACCGTGCTGCTCGACAGCGGCATCCTGCCGATGAAGGAGCCGGTGACGGAGATCACGCTCGAAGCGCCCGGCGGTCTCGTTCGCGTGCGCGCGGAGTGCCGTGACGGCAAGGCCGAACGCATCTTCGTCGAGAACCTGCCGAGCTTTGCCGAGCGGCTCGACGCGAAGGTGGAGGTCGAGGGGCTCGGGACCCTTACAGTCGACACTGCCTATGGCGGCGACAGCTTCGTAATCGTGTATGCCGCCGCAATGGGCTTCGCCTTGAAGCCGGACGAGGCGCACGACATCGCCCGGCTCGGCGTCAGGATCACCAATGCGGCAAATGCCCAGTTCGGTTTCCATCATCCGGAAAACCCCGACTGGCGGCATTTCTCCTTCTGCCTCTTTGCCGGTCCCGTGGAACGCACGGCGGAAGGCCTGCGGGCGGGTGCTGCGGTCGCGATCCAGCCGGGCAAGGTCGACCGCTCTCCGACCGGCACGGCGCTCTCGGCACGCATGGCCGTGCTGCATGCCCGAGGCCAGATGGGGCTCTCGGACCGGCTGACGGCCGTTTCGCTGATCGGCTCCACCTTCTCCGGCCGCATCCTTGGCACCACCGAAGTCGGCGGCCGGCCGGCCGTGCTGCCGGAAATCTCGGGCCGCGCCTGGATTACCGGCACCCATCAGCACATGCTCGACCCGTCGGACCCATGGCCCGAGGGCTACCGGCTGACCGACACCTGGGGTGCGCGCTGAGCGAATTGGCGCGTGGGTGGAAATCGGCAGCGTTTTGCGTCATTGAAACGATGATGAACGCATCGCGACAGGGAGGAGAATCGGATGAAGGCACGCATCAAATGGGTCGAAGGCAGAACCTTCGTCGGAGAATCCGGAAGCGGCCACAAGGTCGTGCTCGGCACGGGCGCCGGCCCGGATAGCCCGACACCGGGGCCGAGCCCCATGGAAATGGTGCTTATCGGCACCGGCGGCTGCTCGGCTTTCGATGTCGTCCACATCCTCGAGAAGGGCCGCGAGGCCGTCGAGGATTGCGTGGTCGAGATGGATGCCGATCGGGCGGATCAGGACCCGCGCGTATTCACCCGCATCCACATGCATTTCATCGTCAAGGGCCGTGGTCTGGCCGCCAAGAAGGTCGAGCGCGCGGTGGCCCTCTCCATCGAAAAATATTGCTCCGCATCCGCGATGCTCGCAAAGACGGCGACCATCACGCACGATTTCGAGGTCGACGACACGTCGAACACGGTGGACTGATCCGGCGCCTCCGCCCCTCGTCCGCCTGCCGGCACCTTCTCCCCGGAGAAGGAACAAGCGGACCGCTCCTCGCATCCTCATCGGTCTTGAACCTTGCCGCGAGTCCCTTCGCCCCGCTTGCGGGGAGAGGGGGCTTCGGGAATTCCGCTGAGCGCCACATGGTTCAACCGCATCCAGCGCAAAGCAGCCTGAAAAATTTTCCACTCCCATGTCGGCGCCTTTGGGCGCCGTTCGTCCTATCGTATGCGCGGCACAGCCGCGAACGGGAGAATGCCCTTGATTTGATCGGCAATCCGGGCGTGGACTGAAAATGAATGCCGCGCCGGACTGCCCTGAGCGGAGATACGAGAAATGATCGATGCGCATTATCGCTGGGTGATCGTTGCTGCCGGCGGCCTGCTCGGCTGCATTGCAATCGGTGCCATGTTTTCATTGCCGGTTTTCCTTGTGCCCATCTCGCGGGATACCGGATGGTCCGTGACCGGCATATCGAGTGCCATGACGGTGGGTTTCATCGCAATGGCCCTGGCAAGTATGGTCTGGGGGAGCGCTTCGGACCGCTGGGGCCCGCGCCCGGTCGTGCTGGTCGGTTCCGCGCTCCTTGCGGCGAGCCTTGCGCTTTCCAGCCTTGCGCCATCGCTGATCGCATTCCAACTCTTCTTCGGGGTGATCGTCGGAGGTGCCTGCGCGGCGATATTCGCGCCGATGATGGCTTGCGTGACAGGCTGGTTCGATACGCATCGCAGCCTTGCCGTATCTCTTGTATCGGCCGGCATGGGAATGGCGCCCATGACCATGTCGCCGTTGGCCGGGTGGCTGGTTACGATCTACGACTGGCGGACATCGCTGCAGATCATAGCCGCTCTTGCCGCCGTCACGATGATTCCGGCTGCGTTGCTCCTGCGCCGTCCGCCTGTCCTCGAAGGTCCGAATGCCGTCTCTGCAAGTGAGGGGCAGCCGGACATGTCCCTTGGACAGGCGCTGAGGTCGCCGCAATTCGTCATATTGCTGCTGACGAACTTCTTTTGCTGCGCCACTCATTCGGGGCCGATTTTTCACACCGTGAGCTACGCCGTGAGCTGCGGGATCCCGATGATGGCCGCTGTTTCCATCTACAGCCTCGAGGGTCTGGCGGGAATGGGCGGCCGTGTCGCCTTCGGCATCCTCGGAGACCGCTACGGCGCCAAGCGCATTCTGGTATCGGGGCTGCTGCTGCAGGCCTTCGGTGCGCTCGCCTATTTCTTCGTGCGCGACCTCGGCGCCTTCTACGCGGTGGCTGCCGTGTTCGGCTTCATCTATGCGGGCGTCATGCCGCTTTACGCCGTGATCGCCCGCGAGAATTTCCCGTTGCGCATGATGGGCACCGTCATCGGCGGCACGGCAATGGCCGGCAGTCTCGGCATGGCGATCGGCCCGGTTGCCGGGGGGGTGATCTACGACGTTTTTGCCAGCTACGGCTGGCTCTATATCGGTGCCTGGGGTCTCGGCATCGGTGCTTTCCTGATCGCACTGACCTTCAAGCCCTTCCCCAGGGAACGGCCGGAACTGGCTGCCGCCTGAGGCAATCGCGAGGAAAATCGTGCCACGGTTTTCCTCGTCGCTCTGTTGGAATGAGCCGATCGGCTTCAGGCTTCACTGCGTACCGGGACGGTCAAGCTGAAGCGAAAGCTGCACGCCGCGCTTGAGGGGCGGGAGCGGTATACCGACCTGAATCCGTCCGAAGGTTTTTCTGCGCCACTCCTGTTCGCGCTCCCGCCGGCGTCTTGCCTGGGCGACGGCGGCCATAGCGCGCTCGATCACTTCCTCTGCATGGGTCATGAGAGACTCTCCAGAATGTTCACGTTATGTTCTCATCGCCATTCCTGAAAGTCAAGCCTCACCGGGGAAGCACGTCGGTCCGAGGCGGCTCCTTTTCGTCGGGCGGATTCTGCGTGTCGTCCTCGGGCCCCTTATCGGGCTGGGGCTCGTTCGGCGGCGGATCGGGAATGCCGAGTGGCGGAACCGGGTTCGGCGGAATTATTCCCGGCCCGGGGCCGGGACCGATAGGATCGGGCGTCATTGAAGGTCTCCCTCTCATTGAGGTGCCGGCGCGTCGGCGATCGGCGGTGTGTAGACGACCGTTTCGGTTTCACCTTCCAGCATGGCGCCGCCGATCGCCAGATAGGCGAAGATGGCGCATATCGCGAGCAGTATGAGACCTATCGGGAATGCCGCTGTGGCGCGCCTTTCGGGCATGTTGCGATCTTCATGGGTCAACATGGTGCACTCCAATACGGCTGCATGCTTCCGTAAATCCGGCGATCAGGATCAAAGCAAGCAGCACTCCAAGTGTTACAGGCGCCCTTGCGCGCCGGATAAGGCGCGAGGCGCTGTCATCATGGGAGAACGAAACCGGCGTTCACCGGTTCCAAAAGGCGAGCGACGGAAAATGGGCGCGCTTCAGCCTTTAGGCATACCCGCAGAACCGATACGGGTAAGCATCTCTGCGAGCGCCGGCCCCTGGAGTAACGGGACCGACAGCGGGAGCAGCGCAGCCGCAACCGTGCGGACGAGGTCGGCGTTGGAGCCGGCGGCGGTTCCTTCCGGAAGCCAGAGATTGTTTTCGAAGCCGACGCGGACATGGCCGCCGAGGAGCGCTGCGGCTGTGACGCAGGCCGCCTCGTGGCGTCCGAAGGCGCAGACGCTCCAATGGGAGTAGGCGGGCATGCCCCGCGCCAGAAAGGGCAGCAGATCACCGGGGAGGGACCTTTGCCCCGGCGTATACCGGCCGAGTACGTAAAGCACGGGAATGTCGTCGCGGGAAAGCAGACCTCGTCGCCGCATGCCGTCCAATCGCACCGCCTCCTTCGGATCGTAGAGGATGATCTGCGGCGAAACCTTCTCCCGGGCAGCCCACGACAGAAGATCCGCAAAGGCAGCCTCGTGCGTTTCGTCCGGGACCAGCTCTCTGAGCGCCAGAGACACGGCCTCGGGCCGGACGGCCTTGACGACTGCGATCTGCTCGGCCGGCGAGTAGATGCCCAGCGCCTCGCTGGTGATCTGAATCACCATGCGATCGCCTACGGCAGCCCGGATCGCTGCGATCGCGGCGCGGTAGGCTTCGGCATCGAGAAGATGGCTTCCGTCGTCCTTGCGCACGTGGACGTGGATCATCGCCGCGCCGGCATCGAGGCAGTCGCGTGCGGTAAGCGCGAGTTCTTTCGGGGTCAGGGGTATGGCAGGATGGTCGGCCTTCGTCCGGCGCCCGCCATTCGGCGCGACCGCGATCGAAATCCCCTGCAAAGCATCGCCAGCGTTCATGTGGGCACCATCGAACTATGATTTTTGGAAATCATAAAATTGCACACTGAAACATTCGTTGCAATGGTCGCGGGATCGTTGTTAAATGAAGCATGGACAAGGGGCCGCTCAGCGACGCGATCATCACTGCATTCGACGGGCTTTCGTCGCAATTGCGGACGGCGGCCCGCTATATCATCGACCATCCCCGCGACGTTGCTCTTCTCTCCATGCGCGAGCAGGCGCGCCAGGCGGGGGTGCAGCCCGCGACGATGACCCGCCTTGCCAAGCAGCTCGGCTTCGATGGTTACGATGCCATCCGCGAACGCTATGCCGAGGCGCTGCGGGAGGGTGATGCAGGATTTGCCGGAAAGGCCGGCGAGCAGGCCCGAAGCCAGAAGCTCAGGGGCGACCATGCGCTCGCAGCCGATATGTTGCGCACCATCGGGACGCAGATTTCGCGGCTCGCAGAACCGGTGGTGCTCGATCGCATCGTTGCAGCGGCAACGCGGATTGCCGATGCCCGGCGGGTCTATTGCCTCGGGCTGCGCTCGAGCCACGCGGTCGCCTGGCAGTTCCACTATATCCTCTCGTTGGTGGGCGAAAAATCCGTGATGCTGGAGGGCATCGGCGGCACCGGCGCGGATGCCGTCGCCCGTGCCACGAGTGCAGACGTGCTGCTCGTGGCCAGCGTTCTTCCCTATACACGGGCGACGATCGAACTTGCCGAATATGCTCGGGACAACGGCGTACCGGTCGTCGCGGTGACCGACAGCGAAGTGGCGCCGCTTGCGCAGATCGCCGAGACGATCATCGTGGTGCCGACCGAAAGTCCTTCCTTCCTGCACGCCATGTCGCCGGCCTTCGCCGTCGCCGAAGTGCTCGGCGCGCTCATCGCAGGCCGGGGCGGCGAAGCCACGCTCGCCGCTCTGAAGCGCTTCGACGGACAGCTCGCGGCGCTGAACACCCATCTCCAATCCCGCAACTCCAAGAGAACGCTATGACCCATCTTCTCCACCGCGCCATTCATGCGAAACTGCGGGTCGCCGTGCGCGGCGAAGGCATCCGGCTCTTCGATGCCGAGGGCAAGGCCTATATCGACGCCTCCGGGGGGGCCGCCGTCTCCTGCCTCGGTCACGCTCATCCGGATGTGCTCGCCGCCCTCCATGCGCAGCTCGACCGTATGGCCTATGCCCATACCGGCTTCTTCACCACCGAGGCCGCGGAACGGCTTGCCGACCGGCTTGTTGCCGATGCACCTGACGGGCTCGATCACGTCTACCTGGTGAGCGGCGGATCGGAAGCCGTCGAGGCGGCGCTGAAGATGGCTCGGCAATACTTCGTGGAGAAGGGCGAGCCGCAACGCCGCCACATCATCGCCCGGCGTCAAAGCTATCACGGCAATACGCTTGGCGCATTGGCGGCCGGGGGCAACGAGTGGCGGCGCGCTCAATTCCGGCCGTTGCTCGTCGAAACCCACCACATCGATCCATGCTTCGCCTATCGCCTGCAGCAAGCCGGCGAGAGCGATACGGACTATGCCGCGCGTGCCGCGGCTCAACTCGAGGCCAAGATCCTCGACCTGGGCTCCGATCAGGTGATCGCCTTCGTCGCCGAGACGGTGGTAGGCGCCACGGCCGGTGCGGTGCCGCCAGTCGCGGACTATTTGAAGCGCGTTCGGGCGATCTGCGACAAATACGGAGTGTTGCTGATCCTCGACGAAGTGATGTGCGGCATGGGCCGGACCGGGACTCTGCATGCCTGCGAACAGGACGGCGTCATCCCGGATCTGATGACCATCGCCAAGGGGCTCGGCGGCGGCTATCAGCCCGTCGGCGCGGTTCTGCTGTCCTCCGCAATCTTCCGAGCATTTGCCGAGGGGTCGGGCTTCTTCCAGCACGGCCATACCTATATGGGCCATCCGATGGCCGCGGCGGCCGGCCTTGCCGTGCAGGACGTCATCCGCCGCGACGGGCTGCTCGAGAACGTCGTATCGATGGGCGACTATCTCGAAAGATGCCTGGTCGAGCGGCTCGGCAATCATCATCACGTCGGCGACATTCGCGGCCGCGGCCTCTTCCGTGCCGTCGAGCTTGTCGCAGACAGGACGACGAAGTCCCCTTTCGATCCCGGCCTGAAGCTCAATGCCCGGATCAAGAAGGAAGCCATGGCACGGGGCCTGATGGTCTATCCTATGGGCGGCACGATCGACGGGCAACGCGGCGATCATGTCCTCCTGGCGCCCCCCTTCATCCTTGGACGGGAAGACGTCGATCAGATCGTGGAGCGCCTGGGCGATGCCGTGGATGCGGCCATTGCCTCGCTCACTGAAGCTGCCGGTTAGGGCAAGCGGACCAGAGCTATAGATTAATGCGCCCTCTGGTCGGCAGGCCAGAGGGGCACTGTTTTCGCAGACCTCGCAACAGGCCACTATTCGCTGCATTTTTTCAGCCGTGACGCTAAACAGATCCGGATGGTGCAAATTGTCATGGCGACAAAGCATAAAAAGCATTCTATATTTGCACACTGGCGCCGGCGGCAAAACGCTGATGCCCGAATGCAAAACAGGGGAACGCCACCATGAGAAACAGACTTCGCCATTTCTTCGCGGGCTTTTTCGCCGCTGCTCTCTCGCTCTCCGGCCCGGCAGCTGCCGAGGACCTGGTCGTAGACACCGACACGGCCTTCGTGCCTTTCGAGTTCAAGCAGGGCGACAAATATGTCGGTTTCGACATCGATCTCTGGGACGCGATCGCGAGCGAGATCGGGGTTACCTACACGCTGCAGCCGATGGATTTCAACGGCATCATCCCGGCGCTGCAGACGAAGCAGGTCGATGCCGCCCTCGCCGGCATCACCATCAAGGACGAACGCAAGAAGGTGATCGACTTCTCTGATGGCTATTATGACAGCGGATTTATGCTGATGGTGCCCGCCGACAGCGCCATTGCCGGTTCGTCGGACCTCAAGGGTAAGACGCTGGCCGTGAAGACCGGCACGTCGGCCACCGACTATGCAAAGGAGAACTTCACGGAGACCGAGCTTCGCCAGTTCCCGAACATCGACAACGCCTATCTGGAACTGCAGACGGGCCGCGTCGACGCCGCGATGCACGACACGCCGAACGTCCTCTATTACGTGGCGACTGCCGGCGGCGGCAAGGTCAAGGCGGTGGGCGAACAGATGATGGCGCACCAATACGGCATCGGCTTCCCGAAAGGGAGCGAACTCGTCGCCAAGGTCAATGAGGCGCTCGCCAAGTTGAAGGCCGATGGCCGTTACGCCGAAATCTACAAGAAATGGTTCGGCGTCGAGCCGAAGAGCTGAGTTTCCTGCATCGAGTCGGGCCGGATCGATCCAGCCCGCCCGCAGGAATGGCGAGAGCATTTCCAGAAAGCCGCGGCGGCTGCCACTGCAGCCGCCCATAACCTCTATCGGTAGCGTCGCCATCGCCGCAGGGGCAGATCGCGATGCAGCGGAGCAATTCAATGGAATTCGATTGGTCTGTGGTCGTGGAGGCCATGCCCGCTCTCCTGGGCGGTGCACGGCTGACCATTCTGATAGCACTGGCGGGCCTCGTCGGCGGCCTGGTCGTCGGTGTCGTCGCCGGCTTCATGCGTGCCTATGGCAACGCTATCCTGAACGCCGTCGCCTTTACCTATGTCGAGGTGATCAGGGGCACGCCGATCGTCGTGCAGGTGATGTTCATCTACTTCGCCCTGCCGCTGCTCGCGGATTTTCGCGTCAATCCGATGACCGCGGCGGTGACGGCGATCGTCGTCAATGCGGGCGCCTATATTGCCGAGATCGTTCGCGGCTCGCTGCTCTCGGTGAACAAGGGACTGAAGGAAGCGGGGCTGGCGCTCGGCTTGCCGGTCTGGAAGGTGCTCGCCTACATTGTCGGCCCGATCGCCTTCCGGCGAATGATCCCGCCGCTTGGCAACCAGTTCATCGTCAGCCTCAAGGACACATCGCTATTCATCGTCATCGGTGTCGGCGAGCTGACCCGCCAGGGGCAGGAAATCATGGCGGCGAATTTCCGCGCAGTCGAGATCTGGTCCGCCGTCGCCGTTCTCTACCTCATCATGACGAGCACGCTGACCATGATCCTGCGCGTGACGGAAAAGAGGATGCGTATCCTATGAGCATTGTGGAATTCAGGAACGTCACCAAGGCATTCGGCAACGTAACCGTGCTCAAGGAAGTCGACCTCAACATCGAGGCCGGTGAGGTGGTGGTGCTCATCGGCCCTTCGGGCTCAGGCAAGTCGACCCTTCTGCGCTGCATCAATGCACTCGAGGAGATCGACGGGGGCGACCTCGTGGTCGACGGCATCAGCGTGCGCGAAGGGCGCTCCAAGGTGAGACTCATCCGGCAGGAAGCCGGCATGGTGTTTCAGCAATTCAACCTTTTCCCACAGATGACGGCGCTCGCGAACGTCGCTTTCGGGCCGCGGCGCGTGCGTGGCGTGGGCAAGGCCGAGGCGATCGGTCAAGCCCGCGAGCTGCTTGCCAAAGTAGGTTTGGCCGACCGCGGCCACCACTATCCCTCCGAGCTCTCCGGGGGCCAGCAGCAGCGCGTCGCCATCGCCCGCGCGCTGGCCGTGAAGCCGAAACTCATGCTCTTCGACGAGCCGACCTCAGCGCTCGACCCCGAACTGCGCCATGAGGTTCTGCGGGTGATGCAATCGCTTGCGGAGGAGGGCATGACGATGATCGTCGTCACGCATGAGATCGCCTTTGCACGCCAGGTAGGCTCCCGGCTGATCTTCATGGAGGGCGGCAAGATTTCCGTCGACGGCGATCCGACCGAACTTCTCGATAATCCCGAAAATCCGCGTCTTCGTGAGTTTCTCCAGCATGTCCATTGAGGTTTCAAGCAGCCTGCCCCTGGTCGAGATCGACGGGTCGCCCTTCGAGGTCGGCGTAGCGCTTGGCCGCCATGGCCGCGACATCGTCCACCACCATCTGATCAGGACACACGGCTGGGCGAGTGTGATCGCCTTCGCCGGCCAAGAACGCATTGTCGCGGCGAGGGCACTGGTCGAAGCACACTTTCCCCGCTATTTCGAGGAACTGCACGGTCTCGCAAAAGGCCTCGAACTGCCCTTTGACGAGGTCTTTGCTTGGAACTGCCGCGGCGATATCCGGGCGATCGCCCCCGACGGATGCACCACCGTCATGCTGCCCGGCCAGAGGCTCACGCTGGCGCATAACGAAGACGGAGATCCGGGCCTTCGTCCGGGCTGCGCCATTGTCCGTATCGCTTCCGCAGGCGGCCGCGCCTTCTTCGGCTTCGTCTATCCCGGTTCGCTTCCGGGGCATACATTCGCGCTCAACGATGCCGGGCTCGCCATGGCCGTCAACAATATCCGCTCGCGCCAGACAGGACCAGGAATGCCGCGCATGGTCCTATGCCGCGCCGTGCTCGATTGCGGCACGGTCCGCGAGGCACTCGACATGCTGCGCAGTTCGCAGCGCGCCGCCGCCTTCCATATTTCCCTGGCCCAGCCCGGAAATCGGGGCATCGCCAGCGTCGAGTTTACCCATTCGGCCTGTTCGATCCGGCAGGTCGATGCGCCCGAAGTGCACGCCAACCATCTGATTCACGACGGTACGCGCGAGGAGCGCCAGCGCGTCACCGCCTCTTCCCGCTCCAGACAGGAACGTGGAGAGGAAATTCTGGCCGGCGGCGTGACCGGCGTCGAACCTCTTGCGGTCCTTTGGGACCGGCAGCGGACGGCCTTGCCGATCTATCGCGAACAGCCCGACGATCCGGACGGCGAGAATACGCTGGCGACGGCGGTCTTTCGCATCGACATGGACAGAATCGCCTGCGAAATCTACGACAGGGCGCATGCCGCACCGCTCTTTCGCTTCGAGGAAAGGCGGTCGCTGCTCGATTGAGGTTCACGATGGCACCGCCCACCGATCCCCCTGCATCCGCCCGGCCAGGCACGATCGAGGAACTGCGCGACCTGACGCTCAGGATCAGGCGCAAGGAAATCGACCTCGCTCTCGGCAGCAAGGCGCTCGACGTGCTGGCACGCCTGGTCGATACGCCCGAACAGACGGCGGTGCGCAGCATATCCGAGCTCGCCGACGGCCAGGGCGTTAACGCCTCGACCCTTACCAGGCTTGCCAAGCGGCTCGGCTATGCCGGCTTCAGCGATTTCCAGAGCGTCTTCCGCCAGGCGATCGCCGATGACGAGCGCTACTTCTACAGCCGCCAGGCTGGCCGTCTGATGTCGGTCACGCGCGGCGAGCGGGAAGAGGTCCATGTCCTCGAACGCATCGGCCAGGAGACGAAGGCGAATATCGACGGCTTTCTGGGTCAGACGGATGCCGAGACGCTGAAGCGGGCGGCGGCGTTGCTCGCGACCGCGCCGCGTGTGCGCGTGCACGGGGTACGCCAGTTCCATGCTTTCGCGAGCTTTATGGTCTACGGCCTCGGAATGCTGCGCAGCGACGTCGCTTTGCTGGACGCACCGCGTCTCGGCGAGGCGGAGGCGCTGTCGCAGCTTTCTCCCGGAGACCTGGTTCTGGTCGCGAGCTGCGCGCCCTATACCCGCAGCGTGGCCGAAGTGGCCGCGGTGGCAGAAAAAGCCGGACTGGAGGTGATCGCGGTAACGGACAGCCGTTCTTCGCCGCTCGTTCCCCCCGCCCGGCACGCCTTCTTCATCCCGCACGCCAGCAGTTTCTTCAGCAACAGCATGGGAGCCTATATCGTCTTTTGCGAAGGGCTACTCAATCTCGTGGCTCGCGAATTGGGCGAACGCGCCATCGCTGCCCTTGCCGCGCGGGAGAGGCTGATCGGAGAAATGGGCATCGAAACCGGTTGAATTCGGAGCGAAGGCCGGCGCTGAAGGCCTCTACGTTACGCAACGCCCAACGTCTCACTCCTTCAGATGCGGTTCGCCGAGCGTATGCATCAGGCGGTTCGCCCAGCCGAAGATTGCGATCGAATGGATCAGGTCGAGGATCTCCAGATCGTCGAGCCCGATCTCGCGCAGGTGGTAGAACTGGTAGACGCCGACATTGTCCGGGTGCGCCGTCAGATCCACGCCGAAATTGAAAAGCGCCTGCTCGAAATCCGGCAGGTCGGCGTCGAGGCCGCTTCTGTAGATCTCGTCTACCACCTCCGGCCGCTTTTCCAGCTGGATGTAGCGGTTGGCATGCACCGAGGCGCAGTAGATGCAGCGGTTGACGAAGGAAGCTGCCAGCGCGCCGATTTCGCGCCCGCCGCGCGAGAGCCCGCCTTCGCTGTACATGATGTCGTTGAAGAGCGGCGTACGTTCGGCGAGCATCTCGGCGTCGTTGGCCAGAACCAGGACATAGTTCGAAACCTTGGTGTTCGAGGGCGTCACTTTCAGAGCGTCGAGCTGCTCCGGCGTCGCCTCGTCGAGCTTCACTGGCTTGACGTAGGGCTGCCAATCGAGCGGCTCCAGGGTGAATTCGTGTACGGCTTCCGACATGTCAGTTGTCCCTCAGCATCTTGAGGCCGGCCACGACCAGCACCTGATAGTTCACGAAGGCGATGAGACCTGCGAGGGTTACGATATCGCGGTCGTCGAGACCGACGGCGTAGAGCGCTTCGATATTCGCGCGCGTCGCTTCCTTCGGCTTGAGCGTCACCAGATCGACATGAGCAAGCATCGTTGCGAGCCGCTTGTCGCCCTCGGGCCTGAAGGACGGATCGGCGATCGATCGAAGGTCGGCTGTCGATCCCTTCTCCTCGAGCTGCGCCTTGTAATGGGCCTGGAGCTCTGCCGCTTTCCAGAGGCCGGCGATGCGCGCCGCGAGAGCCGCCCTCATGGCGTAGGAGAAATTACCTGGTTCGGCGGGGAGAAGCGCCGCGTCATGACTGGTTTGCGTGAAATGCTTGAGCTTTTCGCGCCGCTCGCGCAGCGCCTGAACGGGCGAGGAGGGATCCAGGCCGAGCACGGCGTCGATCACATCTGTTTTCGGGGAAACGGTCATCGTAATCCTTCAGCTTGGGCAATCGTCATCGAGAAATTCAAGCAGTTTTGTGTGCCGGCTGCGGCGCGTCCGCGTCGGTCCATTCGGAGCCGTCGAGTTCGGGCTTCTCATAGGCGAGCAGGGCTTTCCAGTGGTAGTCGATATCGCGGATGAAGAGCGAGGCGGCGATCCCGCGTGCCAGCCAGAGCGCGCCCTCGCTGATTGCCGGAATGTCGCCGCTCACCTTGCCGATGCTTATCGAGGCACCATAGTTGAAGCAGTGGATATCCTTGAGCCATGACGCGGTGCCGGGCTCCTTCTCGGTGAAGGCGAAATCGTCATCGAGCCAGGGGAAACGGCCAAGGTCTGAATTCTCTTCTCCGGCCGGCGGCGTGTAGCGGTCCTCCCAGCAGGCGATCCGGTCCTGATAGGGCGCGAGCTCGTCGCGGCTGAGCGGATCGACCGTGAAGCCGGTTCCGAGGATGACGAAATCGGTCCGGAAGACGCGGCCCTTCGTGGTTGTGATCAGCACTTCGCGGCCTTCCTCCCGCATCGAGCCGATGGCGCAATCGAAGTGGAAGAAGGCGTTGGGATGGCGGCTGACGCGCAGCGTCGAATTGTGCGGCGCCGGCGTCTGCTGCTTGACGGAATAGTCCATGATCCGCCAGCGCCACTCCGGATCGATTTTGGCAAACCCCGCCGTTACCCCGTAGGAGCCGATGCCCATCAGCTTATTGACGGTCGGCATCTCCTTGCGGCGCGCGAGCAGGCGGACCTCGCCCGCGCCGGACTCCAGCGCCTCGGCCGCATTGTCGACAGCGGATGCGCCGACACCGATGACGACGACGCGCTTTCCCTTGAGTGCCTCGAAATCGACGTCGTCGGCGGAGTGAGCCCAGGACGCGTGGCGCTTCATGCCTTTGACGAAAGCCGGAACGACCGGCTCACCAAGGCCTTCGCGGCCCGTGGCCAGAACCAGCTTGCGCGTGACGACGGAAGGCTTGCCGCCGCCGGCGATCTCCAGCTCCAGGAGACCGTCCTCGCGAGGGCGGACGCGAGTGACATGCGTGTCGTTCTCGACGGGAATGGACAGAACCCCGCGGTACCATTTCAGATAGTCCATCCACATCGGGCGGGGAATGCGGAACAGCGTTTCCCACGCTGCTTCACCGAAGCACGCGGTGTACCAGGCGCGGAAGGTGAGCGAGGCCATGCCGAGCGCCGGGCCCAGCAGGTTCTTCGGCGAGCGCAGGGTTTCCATGCGGGCAAAGGTGACCCAGGGACCCTCCTGCCCCTTGGGGGCACGGTCGAGGATGCGCAGATTGGCGATGCCTGCCCGGGTCAGGGCAAGCCAGGCGACCATGCCGCACATGCCGCCGCCGATGATGACGACATCGCTCACCGGCTGTCCGTCAGCCGTCGTGACCGGCTTCGACCAGTTGGCAGGCGGGTAATTGAGATAGTCCAGGTCCTGTTTGACCCTCGCATTCAGTTCCGCGAGCCGCCCATGCTGTTCATTCGTCATAATAGCCTTTGCTCCTGAAATCCGCTTTCGGGGCCGCCGCTGCCGGCGGCCCCCTGAAAAGACTGCGCCAGTCAGGCGCGTCAGTCGGCAAGAACGACCGCGTCGCGCTCGCGCCAGCCGAGCCACACCTCGTCCGTCCCGATGTGCGAAAGCGCTACCGGATCGAGCTGCAAGGCCAGCTCCGCGCCATTTTCGAGTTGCACGGTCAGGGACGTGTGGGCGCCCTTGAAGACGCGCTGAACGATGCGGCCCTTCAGGGCGAACCGGTCCTTCGGCTGTTCCGCCACGCAGTAGAGGGCCTCGGGACGAAGCGCGACGGTCGCGCCGGTGCCGGCCGCCAGCTTCGTCCCGTTGAGGTCGGCGTGGATGATGCTTCCGTTCCAGTCGATGGCCGCGGTCGCGCCGTCGTCGGAAAGCAGCTTGCCTTCGAGGAAATTGCTCTGGCCGATGAAGTTGGCGACGAAGCGGCTGCGCGGCCGGGAATAGAGCTCGTTCGGGCCGCCCATCTGCTCGATCCTGCCTTTGTTCATCACCACGATCACGTCGGACATGGTCAGCGCCTCCTCCTGATCGTGGGTGACGAAGATGAAGGTCTTGCCGGTGGTCCGCTGGATGGTTTTCAGCTCGATCTGCATCTGCTGGCGCAGCTTGGCATCGAGCGCCGAAAGGGGCTCGTCGAGCAGAAGCACGTTCGGGTCGGGGGCGAGCGCGCGCATCAGCGCGACGCGCTGGCGCTGGCCGCCCGAAAGCTGGTCGGGCATGCGGTCCGCGAAATCCTGGAGCTTGACGAGGGCCAGCAGTTCCATGGTCCGTTTGTGGATCGCGTCCGAAGAAAGTCCTTTCAATTCCAGTCCGAAGGCGATGTTGCGGCCGACGTTGAGGTGCGGAAAGAGCGCATAGTCCTGAAAGACGATGTTGACGTTGCGTCTGTTCGGCGGCAGATGCGAGATCGGCTCGCCTTCGAGATAGATCTCCCCCGACGAGGGTTGCTCGAAACCGCCGAGCATCCTCAGCGTCGTAGACTTGCCGCAACCGGAGGGGCCGAGCAGCGTCACGAATTGTCCCGGCTCTACGGCGAGGTCCAGGCCATCGACCGCAGGCAATCCGCCGTAATATTTGTTGACGTTTTTGAAGTGGACCACAGGCTGCATCGTCAGTTCCTTGAACGGCGGGTGAGGTGCTCGGCGTAAACGCCGACAGCGGCTGTCACGACCAGCACGATCGTCGCCATGGCGTTGATTTCCGGCGACATGCCGCCCTGTACCTTCGCGAAGATGAGCATCGGGAGCGTGGGCTTGTAGCCGCCGAGGAAGAAGGTGCGGACGAAGTCGTCGATACTGGTGAGCACGCAGAAGATCATGCCGCCGAGAAGTGCCGGCATCAGGTACGGGATCGTGACCCTGAGGAAGGCCACGAACCGATCGGCGCCGAGATCGCGAGCCGCGTCGACCAGATTGGCCGGCATGGAACGCAGGCGCGTGAGCACCATGATCACCACGAAGGGCACGGCATGGACTGCATGTGACAGGATGATCGCCGCCGTGCCGGTCGGGATGTCGACGGTTCGGATGAATATCCGCATGGAGATTGCGTTGATGAGGCCCGGAACGACCGCCGGAAGGCAGGCGAGTGCGAAGATGATGGCCCTGCCCCAGATGCCTTCGGTGGAGACCAGAAGAGCGATCCACACGCCGATGACGGTCGCCGCGGCGGTGGTCGCCAGCGCGATCCCGATCGAATAGAGCGAGGCTTCGATGAATTGCTTGTCCTGCAGCACCTGGGCGTACCAGTTGAGCGTCCAGTCCGTGATCGGAAAGGCGACGAAGCTCGCATCCTTGAAGCTCATGGCCGTCATCAGCGCCAGCGGCAGCAGGAGATAGACCGCAAACAGCCAATAGGCGGCACCGAGGGCCGTCTTCGGGAGATCGGCGAAGTATGGTCGCATCGTGGCCTCCTTACATCAGCCGGACGGAACGGCCGCCGATCACCCGCATGAACAGGCCGACCGTCGACAGAGAAACCGCGAGCAGCAGCATGGCGAAGGCGGCGCCTTCGGGCCATTTGTCGTTCGAGGAGTGGAAGAGCGTCGCGATCACCTCGGGGAAGATAACCGTATTCGGGCCGCCGAGCAGGAGCGGTGCCGCGAAGACCCCTACGGAGGTGAGATAGACGAGGCTGCAGCCGGAGACGATGCCGTCCTTCGACAAGGGCAGGATCACGCGGCGGAAGCGCTGGAGCGGGCCGGCACCGAGGTCGGCCGCCGCATGAATGAGCGGTGTCGGTATCTTCTCGATGGCCGAATAGAGCGGCAGCAACATATAGAGCGCCAGCAGATAGATGACGCCGAAGCTCAGCGAGAACGACGTGTAGAGCATTGGGATCGGCCGATCGATGAAGCCGAGTTCGCGTAGCGCTACGTTGACCGCGCCGCGATTGGCGAGAAGCATGATGACCGAAAAGGTGCGGATCAGTTCTCCAGCCCAAAAGGGGATGAGCAGGAGCAGCAACGCGCGCATGCGGTTCTTCGGCTGAACGATCTTCGCGACGTAGTAAGCGACCGGATAAACGATCACCAGGGTCGAGATCGTGACGACGGCCGCGAAGATGAGGCTGCGGATGAAGGGCATGAAATAGAGCTGGTCGGAGAAGAACAGCTCGTAATTGGCCAGCGTATAGGCGGGGCCTCCGTCCGGTGCCTGCGGGTAGTCCGTCATGAAGCTGATCCGCCCCATCTGGAAGATCGGGCCGATGTGCAGCGCCGCGATCCAGAAGAGAGGGACGCCGGCAAGCAGCGCCAGGCGGGCACGGCGGCTGTCCGCAAGGCGTCCGATGGTGTGGCGATAAAGACCCGAACCGACGGCCTTGCCGATCCATCCGGCATAACGGGGCACCCGTAAAGAACCGGCGGATCGGGCTTGCATTGTGGTCGTATCTACCATTGTCGTCGTTCCAGGCTCAGGAAATGCTCTTTCTCGCGGCCGATCCCAAGGGGACCGGCCGCGTCGGATGGGCCTCGGCGATCGATCAGGCGGCCTTGATCTCGGCGACCGCCTTGTCGACCATCTCGTTTTTCATGTCGCGGTTGACGGAGCTGAAGAACTGGATGCGCTCGGTCTGCTCCTGCGGCAGGGTCATTGCAGCACGCTCCTTGTCGTTCAGCACCTTGTCCACGCCGTCGAATGCGGAGGCGAAGCCCGACTGCCGGCTCATCGCCGCGCCGATCTCCGGAGACGAGAGGATGGCGTCGAGGAAGGTATAGGCCGCATCCGTATTCGGGCCGTTCTTCACCACGTTGAAGGAGTAGAGGAAACCATAGGTCCCCTCCTTCGGAACCGATATTTCGATCGGATGTCCGTCCATGATCAGCTTCGCCGCGGGGCCGGACCAGCTATGGGCGACATAGATGTCCTCGTTGACGAACATCTGCTGAACTTCGGAGCCGGCGTCGTAGTATTTGCGAACCATGTCCTTGTTCTGGATCAGGTAGTCGCGCGCCTTGTTGGTTGCGGCCTGCGCCTCCTCCGGCTTGCCTTCATAGGTGACGAAGTCGCCGTCATTGCCCTGATAGCGCATGGTAATCTGGAGGAAGTCGGAAATGATGTAGGACGTCAGGCCCTTGTATTCCTGATCGAACATGATGGCCCAGCTGTCGGAGGCCTTGGTATAATCCGTGTTGCGGGCGAGGCCCTCGAAGCCGGCCAAAAGCGGCACCCCGTAGACCGAACCGTCGACGGTAAGCTGCGGTGCGCCCTTGTAGGCGGAGGCGAGCTTGTCCCAGTTCTTCAGCCGGCCGGTGTCGAGCGGCGTGAGCAGCTTGGACCCGATGAATTGCGACAGACGATGGCCGGTGACCGTGACGATATCCGTCGAAGGCGTCTCGCCTTCGGCCGACAGCACGTTGTACTGCTTGCCCTGGTCGTCTGTCAGGCGAATGCGCACTTCAATGCCCGTATCCTTCTGAAACTGGTCGATAAAGGATTGCGGAACGAACTTGTCATAGGTGGTGATGTTCACGACCTTGGACTGGGCAAATGCCGGGCGAATGATTGCCGGCGCTGCCAGGACGCCCGTGCCGGCGGCCAGAAGCTTCAGCGTGGAGCGGCGGGTTGCGGTGAAGTCTTTCATGTCATTCTCCTCTTTTGGTTCTCAGTTTCGTTGTTATGAATTGGATACTTCCCGGCATTTGGCAGGGCGGTTTCGCGGGCTAGCGTGCGTCGGTCTGGTCTCCTCCCAAGATCATATCGGCGACGCGATTGACGTTGCGCGGGTCGTGAGCGGTAAATCCCGGGATGTGGGCGGAAGCAATCTGTATGATCGCCTGAATCAGTTCGCGCGAGCTGTCGGATAACGGACGCGCGGCGGCCGAAAAGATCGCCCACGGGAAAGGAATGTCGACGTCGAGCGGACGGACCGCGACATTGGCCAGCTTCAAACCGTAGGCTGTCGCAGGCTCGATGATCGCCACGCCGAGCCCCGTCGATGCGATCTGTACCGCATTGACCGAAACGCTGGTCGCGATGATCCTGGCCGGGCGGATATTCGCTGCCTCCAACGCTATGTCCACGCGGTGGCGCAGGCGGAACGGATTGGCCATCGTGATAATGTTGCGTCCGGCAAGATCTGCGATCGAAATCACCTCGCAGGCGGCAAGAGGATCACCTTCCGCCACGGCGGCAACGCAAGGTCCCTGAAACACCCCGTGCACTTCCAGTCCCGGCTGGTCGGCCGGCAGAGACGTGACGCAGAAATCTGCCGTGCGGGCCAATACCGATTGCACCGCCGCCTCCGCCGGCAGGCTGCGCAGATGGATTTTTCGCGGCAGCAGCCTTTCCGGCAACGCCGCGAGCGCCAAGGGGATGATGCCGCTGGCGAAGGCCGGGATCGCCACGATCTCGATCGGCTGCGGCTCCTTTTCCGCGATCGTCCTTGCCCGCTCCCGCAAATGGCCGATGCCGCTCAGGAAGCGCTCGGCTTCCGCGTGGAAGGCGATCCCCTTTTCGCTCGGTGCGATCTTCGGACCGTTGCGGTCGAAGAGCGCGAAGCCGACGGAGGTTTCGAGGTCCTGGATGAGGCGCGTGACCTGGGACTGGGAGCGATCGAGCAGCCGGGCGGCGGCGGTGATGCTGCCGGTGGACATCACCGCAAGAAAGGCCTCGAGTTCCCGTATCTCCATCACAATCATGCGCCCAGTGCATTATAGCTGTCTCATACTGCATAAAACGTATCTTAAGCGCCAGTGACAAAGGACAATTTTTCTTTTCGGTGCTATCCAGTGAAAAATCTCCGGTTTCCCGCTGGATGCTTCGCGAAGAGCGGTGTTGGGCGACCTCGATTGCAAGACGGCAAAGCACGTCGCCATTTGAGAAAGGAAGACAGAACCACGATGCGTATTGGTATTCTCGGCGCCGGGGCGATCGCCTTCGGCATGGCGGCTTTCCTGGCAAAAGCCGGTCATCACCCCGTTTTGTGGTCTCCTTCGGGCGCGCGCACGCGCAAACTGTCGGAAGGGGAGCCGCTGACGGCGACAGGCGCCGTCGAGTTTTCCGGCCCGGTGGCGGTTGCCCGTGACGCAAGCGAGGCGGTCGCCGACGCCGATGCGGTCATCGTTGCGCTGCCCGCCAATGGTCATCGCGTGGCGTTCGATGCGGCGCTGCCGCACCTGAAGTCCGGCCAGCCCGTGATCGTCAGCTCGCACAGCTCCTTCGGCGCGCTCTATCTTTCGAAGCGGCTGGCCGAACGGGGCGTTTCCCTGCCCATCATCGTCTGGGGCACGACCCTTCTGACCGGCCGCCAGCAGCCGGACGGCGCAAGCGTTTCCGTCAATACCGTCCGCCAGAAAATCGACGTCGCCACCTTGCCGAAGGTTGCCGCAGCCGAGGGGAAGGCGCTGTGCACTGAGCTTTTCGGAGACCGCTTCGTCGAGCGCGACGGGCTTCTGGCCATCTCGCTTTCCAACCTCAACCCGCAGAACCACCTGGGCATCGCGCTTCTCAACCTGACCCGCATGGAGAAGGGCGAGAAATGGGGACAGGGCGAGCATGTGACGCCGGCTGTCGGACAATTGATCGAAGCGCTCGACGCGGAGCGGCTGAGGATCGCCGAAACCTTCGGTCTGTCGGTCAGAACCGTACGCGAACATTTCTCCCTGTCTTTCCATGTGCCGATGGGCACGGTCTCGGACATGAACCAGCAGATGCACACCGAAGGACGGGGCGGTTTCGGCCCGGCGACAGCCGACAGCCGGTACATCTACGAGGACGTGCCCTTCGGGCTCGTCCCCACCAGTCTGCTTGGGAGGATCGCCGGCCGGCCCGCTGTTCTGCACGAAGCGGGAACGAGCCTGTTTTCCGCTGCCATGAACCGCAACCTCGCGGCCGATAACGACCTGTTGCCGGAGCTTGCGCTCGACCGTTTCTCGCCCGCCGCTCTCAGAGAGCTTTGCGACCAGGGTTTCACGGCCTGACGGTGAGCAGGGCGTGCGCCTATCTCACGATCAGAAAAGCCCCGCTGGCCAGCGCGAAGGTGAGCACGCCCAAGCGCAGGCCGCGGCCGCGAATATGGTCGTGCGTCAGCCGCGACAGAGCGCTTCCGAGGAGAACCGCCGGTGCGAGGTAGAGCGCAGCCAGTAGCTGGTCCGCTCCGAGGCGCCCTGCAAAGGCGAGTATCACGAGCGACATGATTTCGCCCACGAAGAAGCACACCGCCACGGTTGCTCTGAGTATCGGCCCCTGGGCGTGCTGGTAAAGGAGAGCGAGCGGCGGGCCGCCAATGCCGGTCGCCGTTTCGGTCACACCGGTGAACAGTCCGACGCCGAGCGCGCTCGGGCGGCCCGGTTCGAAGGGCGGCGCGAAGAGCGCGGCGGCGGCGGCGATGACCGTGAACCAGCCGACGGCCAGATCCAGCTGCTGCGTCGAGAGCGCGGCGAGCAGCCACACGCCGGCAAAGGTGCCGGCGAACCTGCCGAGCGTGATCCATTTCGCGCCGGACCAATCGACCGCCGACCGTTCCCGCCAGGCGACGTGGAAATTGAGCGGCAGCATCAGAAGAAGCAGCGTCACCGGCAGGAGATCGGGCTTCAGGATGCCGACGACGGGCGCCACGATCAGTGCGAAGCCGATGCCGAGCGCACCCTGGATGAAGGACGAGACGAGCGTAACGGCGCTCAGGATCGCAAAAAGGCCGAGAGTCATGCGAAATGCCCCAGCGCCCGATGCTCGGACGACGGCTTGTGGACGCGTTGGATCGGCGCCCTTGCGATGGCCTCGGCCGTGACCTCGCGCACCTCGGCAAGAAGAGCGCGTGCATCCCATCCGACCGGCCAGCCCTGCCATAGACGGAGTTGCCCGGCGGTGAAGACTGCATCGATCTGGTCGCGATTGCCGTAGCGCACGAGCTCCCACATGAGATCGTGGGAGGGGGTGAATTCAGGACGATCCAGGTCGACCAGAAGGAAATCGGCGGCAAGCCCCTCGCGGATCGCACCGGTCACTCCGGCGAGACCTGCGGCGTCCGCAGCCTGAGCGGTTGCCCGCTCGACCCAGAGCCAGCCGCCGCCGCAGGAGGAGTCGCCTGTCGCAAGGCCGAAGCCGGCGCGTTGCAGGCCTTCGGCGGCATCCATCAGACGGAAGCCGTCGGCGCGCGTTCCGTCCGTTCCCAGCCCGAAGCGAATGCCGAGGGCGGCCATCTGCAGGGCGGGCGCGATGGCATTGCCCTTCCAGAGGCTGGCGACCGGATTGTAGGCGACGGCCGTGCCGCTGTCGCGCAACAGGTTCAGCTCGTGAGGTGTCACCAGCGTGGAATGGGCGATCAGCACATGCGGGCCGAGGGCGCCCAGATGGGCGAGGTGCTCCAGCGGACGGCGGCCGTTTGCGACCAGCGAGCGCTCGACGGCGACGAGGTGTTCGTTGACATGGGTCTGGAATATCGCTCCCGATTCACGTGCCATCCGGGAAACGTCGGCCAGCATATGGTCGCTGGCCGCCTCCGGAATGGAAATGGCGAGCGAGGCATGAACGAGAGGGTCGCCCTCGAATGCGGCCAGGTGCCTGGCTGCGTTCTTGAGGATCGTCGTGCGTTCGGGGACGACGGCGGCTCCGCCGAGGTCGTTGCAGATCAGGCCTATGACGCTGCGCAGGCCGATTTGCCGCGCCGCCCGTATCAGCGCATCGACATGGCCGGCTGAACGCGTGCCCGCATCGACGGCGGCGGTAAAGCCACCGCGCAGGCACTCGAGCGCCGCAAGCTTTGCGGAAAGATACACCATCCGTTCGTCGAGACTGCCTTCGAGCGGCACCCATATCCGGCGAAAGATCTCCGAAGGCTCGCCGAAGACAAGCGATTTGCCGAGCGACTGGGTCAGATGGGTGTGTGTATCGATGAAGCCGGGCATCACCAGATGATGCGGCAGCTCGATCGGTGTCAGATCCGGGTTCCGGCTGCCGACAAGCCCTGCGGCGCCGATGTCCGTGAAGCGCCCGTCGCGGACCACTACCCCCATTCCGGATCGAGGCCCGTCCGGCAGGAGAACCTTGCCGGGGTGAAGCAGGAATTCACTGCTGCCCTCAAACTTGTCGCGCAATTCCGTCACTTTTGTATTCCTTTCAGCTTCGACGCTGGCTGCTGCCTTTCGGCGGCGCCCAGAGCATTCCCGCTTTGAACCGCGGAAATGCTCTGATCCTTGTTTTGCCGCTATTCCGGACGGAAAACCGCTGCGCACTTTGCCTGGAATTGCTCCAGAGGCAGGTGTTGAAAAAATGCGTTCACAATCACCGCCGTGATTGTTCCGGCGGCAAGGCCGTTGGCCAGGATCATCTGGCTCCATTGCGGAAACTGGCTGTAGACGCCCGGGACCAGGATCGGCAGAAGCCCCATGGAAAGCGCCGCTGCGAGCGTGAACATCGGCCCGTGCTCGCGCAGATCGACGCGACGCAGAAGGTCGATCCCGATCACGCCGATGATCGAGAACACGATCACAGCCGTTCCACCGACGACGGGGCCGGGCAGGGCATTCGCCAGACGACCGATCGGCGCAAACAGGGCGATGAGGACGAGGATCACGCCGGCCGTTGCGGTGACGTAGCGGGATTTCACGTTGGTTGCCCGGACGATACCCACGTTTTCACCGCTGGTGATGATAAGCGAGGTTCCGAACAGACCGCCGACGAGCGAGGCGACGGCGTCGCCGCGGATGGTCGCGGGCACGATCGCGTGAGCGTCGCCCCGACGCCCGACGATCTCGGCGGTGGCAATGGTCTGCCCGGTCGCTTCGGCCATCGATATGATCGAAAACACGATCAGCGGAAGGGCGGCGAAAAAGTCGAACTTCGGCATACCGAACGGAAGAAGCTGGGGCACGGCAATCATCGGTCCGTCGAAGATGCCGGAAAGGTCCATATACCCGGCTCCCATGGCGATGGCCGAACCCGCGATGAGGCCGAGCATTACCGAGATCCGCTGAAGCGTGCCCGTGAAGACTCTTGCGAAGATTATCGTCAGCGCGATCGTCGCAAGGGCAAGCCCGACATTCATCGGATCGGCGAAGCCTTCGCTCCCCTGCTTGCCGGTGATCGTGCCGCCGTAGATGCGCACGAGGTTCACCGATACGAGAAGGAGCATGGTCCCGACCACGATGGGCGGAAAATAGCGGAGCAGCCGGCGGAATACCGGCAGCGCAAGGAAATAGAAGACTGCGGTGAGGATCACCGCGCCGACGGCGGTCTGCACGTCGGTCTGCTGGGCGATGGCCAGAAAGATCGCGATCGGCGCGCCACCCGGCACCATGATGAACGGCAGCCGCGCGCCGAAGCCCGCCGGTCCGAAGCTCTGCAGGATTGTGCCCAGGCCGCAGATCAGAAACGTCGCGCTGATCAGCGAGACGGTCAGCGCATCGGAAAAGCCGAGCGCCTTGCTTACAAGAAACACCGCGGTTATCGGCGAAGCAGCCATCACCAGCACATGCTGAAGACCGAACAGAAGCAGGCTGCGCGGCGGCAGCACTTCGTCCGTCGGGTCGATAGAATCGATTTTGTTCCCGGTCATTTGATCTCCTCCACGCCAGCCTCTCTCCCGCTGGCTATGCAAATCGTTTTGCATGGTGTGTAATAGCACATTCTTTCTCTCTGGCAAATCGATTTGTAAAAGCCGCGCCGCAATGCCATCATCCGGGCCGGTTCATGGACGGGGTGTTCGGATGGCAAGATCGACGATCGTGGAATTGGCGAAGGCGGCGGGCGTATCGCCGACGACGGTTTCCCACGCCTTCAGCGGACGGCGCTATGTCGACCCCGAGACGAAAGCCAGGATTGTGGCGCTGGCGGACAAGATGGGTTACCGGGCCAATCCCCGGGCCCGCAGGCTCAGAACGGGCGGGGCGGGGATTATCGCCCTGGCATCGTCAATGCCCTTTGCGGTGGCTGCAGGCCCTGCGAGGCTGGGCTTCCTGATGGAGATCGCTGCCGCCGCTGCCGTTACGGCTCTTTCGCGGCATCTCGCCCTCTGCCTGGTGCCGCCTTTGGAGCCCGACTCCAACCTCGACGCGCTGGAAGTCGACGGCGCCATAATCGTCGAACCCATGGTCGAAGACCGGTTACTGGATTTCTTCTCTGCCCGCGGCGTACCCGTTGTCTCGATCGGGCGGGCGCCGGGGAGAGACGACATTCCGTCGGTGGATATTCAGAGCACTGCGACAGCCCGGCTGATGCTGGAGCACCTTGGCGCGAACAGTCGCCGGGTCGGCCTGATTACCGGCGAGCAGCGGCGCAATTCCTACATCGAGACCGAGGCCGTCTATGCGGCTTACGCCGCGGAGAGAGGATTTTCACCGGTTGCCTTGCGCATCGACGAAAGCGGCGGGGAATCGGAGGCTGCCGCGGCTGCCGAGAGGCTCCTGCGAAGCAATCCGGATATCGACGCTTTATGCGTGCCTGTCGACGCTTTCGCCAGGGGGGTGCTCGATGCCGCCCGGTTGCTCGACCGCCCCGTTCCGCATGGTCTACGACTGGCGACGCGATACGACGGAATGCGGGCAAAACTCGCTATGCCGCAATTGACGGCTGTCAACCTGCATCTGGATCAGGTCGCGGAAGCGGCGATCGACGTGCTGATCGCAGCGATGGAGGGCAAGGAGCCCCAACGGCACGCGATCGCCCCGCCACTGCTGGTCGTGCGGGAATCCTCGGCGGCATGACTGTCGCTTATTTGCGCGCGGCGCCCGTCAGACCGGCTCCGCTGCGATCGGCCTTTTTGCGCCCGAACTGCAAGCCGGCAATTCCCGCGGTCACAGCCAGCGCGATACCCACCGGGATGGCGGCTGACGGTTGCTCGGCTTTTCTCAGCACTGCGACGATGTCAAAGCCGACATCGAGGCCGATGCGCTTGGCATAGGAGCCGAAGTCGACATTGCTGATCATCAGACTGTCGCCCGCCGGTGTGACCGTGAGCCCGATCGATTGCAGCCGTTGAAGCGGCTCGCCGGGCTCGCCGAGCGGCACGTTGACGGTTTTGCGAACCTCGTCGCCCATCAGGTCGAAGCCTTGGACCACGAAGTTGATCCGGCCTTTTGCCGGAGCCTCCCCGACGGACCGCAGGAATTCTGAGGCGGGCAGTTCCTCATAGGGTGGCGAAATCTGGTTGAGCCACCAATCGGGACGGAACAGCGTGAAGCAGACGAGCAGCAGGACCGCGCTCTCCCACAGCCGGCTTTTCGTCACGAACCAGTTCATCGTCGCGGCCGAGAAGAGGAGGATGGCGGCAAGCGAGACGAAGGCGACCCAAAGTGTATGCGCCCAGGTGTCGACGCCGATCAGCAGTATCGCCGGATTGAATATGAAAACGAAAGGCAGGATCGCAGTGCGCAGCGAATAGAGTGCACCCTGAAAGCCCGTGGCGATCGGGTCTTCCTTGGAAATCGCCGCCGCGGCGAAGGAGGCCAGTCCGACGGGCGGTGTGATGTCGGCCATGATGCCGAAATAGAAGACGAAGAGATGGACGGCAATCAAGGGGATGGCGAGGCCCGCCTGCGAACCGAGCTCGACGACGACCGGCGCCATCAGTGTGGCGACCAGGATGTAATTGGCGGTAGTCGGGATCCCCATGCCGAGCACAAGGCTGATCGCCGCGATCAGAACGAGCATCATGATGACGTTGCCGCCCGAGATGAATTCGACGAGTTCCGTCATCATCAGGCCCAGACCCGTAAGCGTGATCGTTCCGACGACGATGCCGGCGGTCGCCGTTGCGACCGCGATGCCGATCATGTTGCGCGCGCCGAGCGCCAGGCCGTCGACGAGGTCCCAGGCGGCGGCACGGGCCGCGCTTGCGAAATTCTCTTTGCGAAAGATCGCCATCAGCGGTTTGCGGGTGGCGACGATTGCGAGGATCGTCAGCGTGGCCCAGAAGGCGGAGAGCCCCGGCGAAAGCTGCTCGACCATGAGGCACCAGAGCAGAACGACGATGGGAATGAGGAAATCGAGCCCGGTCCGTGTAACGTCCCATGCGCGCGGCAGTTCGAGGATAGGAGCATCCGGATCGTCGAGTTCCAGGTCGGGATAACGGGACGAATACCAGATCGTCGCGAGATAGAGCGCCACGCCCGCAATCGCGAGCAGCAAGGGCGCGCCTGCTCCGAATGCGGCCCGGATGGCGATGATGCCGTAATAGAGCAGGCAGATTGCAAGCACGCTGCCCGCAAGCCCCAGGCCCATGCGCAGCCACTTTTCGCGTGCCGGCGTGGGACGCTGGGGGATCGGCTGCATGTTCAGCTTCACCGCCTCCAGATGCACCATGTAGAGAAGCGCGATGTAGGAAAAGACCGCTGGAAGCAGCGCGTGCTTGACGATCTCCGAATAGGGAATGCCGACATATTCGACCATCAGAAACGCGGCGGCGCCCATGACCGGCGGCATGATCTGGCCGTTGATCGATGCGGTTGCCTCGATCGCGCCGGCCTTCACACCGGAAAGTCCCGTGCGTTTCATCAGGGGAATGGTGAATATGCCACCCGACACGACGTTGGAAACCGAGGAGCCGGAGACGACGCCGTTCAGCGCCGAGGAGACGACGGCCACCTTGGCGGGGCCGCCCCGCAGATGCCCGAGCAAGGCGATGGAGATCTGCATCATCCAGTTGCCGGCGCCGGCCTTTTCGAGCAGCGTTCCGAACAGGACGAAGAGGAAAACGAAACTCGTCGATACGCCGAGCGCGATGCCGAAAACGCCCTCCGTGGTCAGCCACTGGTGATTGATGAACTTCACCAGCGAAGCGCCGCGATGCTGGATGACGTCGGGCATGTACTGGCCGGCGAAGGTGTAGAAGATGAACACGCCGGCGACGCACACCATCGGCAGGCCGAGCGCGCGGCGCGTAGCCTCGAGCAGCAGCAGGATCCCGACCGTACCGGTGACGAGATCGAGCGTCGAGGGCTGGCCGGGCCGTCCGGCAAGCTCGCCATAAAAAAGGAACAGATAGGCGCCCGCGAAGGCGCCGAGCGCCGCAAGCACCCAATCGGCGAGCGGCACCCGGTCGCGCGGCGAACTTTTCAGTGCGGGATAGGCAAGGAAGGTCAGGAACAGCGCGAAACCGAGATGGATGGCGCGGGCTTCGGTATCGTTGAGAATGCCGAAGCCGAAGACGAAGGGCAGGGGAGACGCGTACCAGAGCTGGAACAGCGACCATGCCACAGCGGTGCAGAGCAAGATCTGCCCGGTCAATCCTTTGGCGTTGCGTCCGCCGGTATCCGCTTCGGCGACCAGTTGCTCGAGGTCGACATCGACCTGCCGTTCTTGAAGTTCGCTCGTGACACCCTCCCATGCCGATATTGCCGGCGAGCCGCCTTTGGCCCGCCGGTAGACGTCAGAACGCGAAGCTTACTTCAGCCAGCCCTTTTCCTTGTAATATTTTTCCGCACCCGGATGCAGTGGTGCAGAGAGGCCGTCCTTGATCATCTTGGCGGGCTCGAGATTGGCGAAAGCCGGGTGCAGCGACTTGAACTCGTCGAAATTCTCGAAAACCGCTTTCGTCAGCGCGTAGACGCTCTCTTCCGGAACATTGGCGGAGGTGACCAGTGTCGCCAGAACGCCGAAGGTTTCCGTGTCCTCCGGATTGTTGTTGTAGAGGCCGCCCGGAATGGTCGCCTTGGCGTAATAGGGATTGTCGGCGACCAGCTTGTCGACGACTTCGCCGGTCAGCGGCACCAGCTTCGCCGCGCAGGTCGTCGTCGGATCCTGAATATTGGCAGAGGGATGCCCCACGCCGTAGAAGAAGCCGTCGATCTTGCCGTCGCAAAGCGCCGGGCCATGCTCGTCCGCCTTGAGTTCGGATGCGAGCGAGAAGTCTGCGAGCGTCCAGCCCATGGCGCCGAGCAGGCGCTCCATGGAGGCGCGCGTTCCGGAACCGGGATTGCCGACATTGAAGCGCTTGCCCTTGAAGTCCTCGAACTTCGTCACGCCGGCATTCGGATGCGCCAGCACCGTGAACGGCTCCGGATGAATCGAGAAGACCGCCCTGAGGTCGGCATGCGCGCCGCCTTCCTTGAACGCCTCATCGCCCTTGAAAGCGTTGTACTGCACATCGGACTGCGCCATGCCGAAATCGAGCTCGCCCTCCTTGATCGTGTTCACGTTGAACGCCGATCCGCCGGTGGATTCGACCGAACAGCGGATGCCGTGCGTCTTGCGGTCCTTGTTCAAAAGCCGGCAGATGGCGCCGCCCGCGGCATAATAGACGCCGGTGACGCCGCCGGTGCCGATCGTCACGAATTTCTGCTGCGCCGCGGCGCTGCCCGAGAAAAACAATGCTGCCGAGAGCGCGGCGATCTGCGCTCCGCGCAGGGTAATCCGTTCATGTTTCATCAATTTCTCCCATAATGCTTCGCGTGCCACTGAGCCGTTCCGAGATTTATGCCTGCAGCGCCACGCGTCCAGTCGGACGCGCAAAGGTCGCAGCGGCAGTTTGTATTACACGCAGAAGGGCACGTCAGCGCATGTTACGATCGTTGCGCTTTGTCAAGCAAGGGGAATACTTGCAAATCGGTCGGTCGGGACAACCGGTGATCGGGGCAGCCAATGTCTCGTCGCCATGGCGACCTTCGCGGATGCCGACAATTGCGGAACCAAGCAAGGCGCCGGATGTTTTCCTCCTTCAAACGGGAGCATCGCCATGGTGACGATACGATACGAGATTGTGGAACACGACGGGGGCTGGGCCTACAAGGTAGACGACGTCTTCTCCGAAACCTTCCTTACCCATGACGATGCACTGGCCGCAGCCGAGATAGCGGCGCGCCATCATGAGCTTCCCGGCTCTACCGAAGCCATCGAATTCCAGGATCCCGCCGGACGTTGGCATGAGCAGGTCGCCTCCGGCTTCGATCGCCCGCATACCAGGGTCGTCGATACGCCGGATGCCTGGCGCGCGGACGAACGCCCCGCCGCCGAGCCTCGCCGTCCTCTGCAAACGATCCTGGTTCTTGCCGGTCTCGGCCTGGCGATCGGATATCTTCTTCGCAGACATTGAACCAGGTGAGCACTGCGGTCCGCAGAGGCGGCAGAAAGGTGCGCCGCGCTGCTGCGAGCGGCGTGAGCGCGGTTGTCTGCTGCGCCTGCGAGGTTCTCTTGACTCTCGTGGTATAATACCTTAACAATCACACCATGAGCACACTCGCCGTCCGCAAGAAGCTTTCCGACGAAGTCCGGTTGAAACTGGAGGAGATGATCCGCGACGAGATCTATCCTTTGGGTGCGACGCTCCCTTCCGAGCGAGACCTGATGGAATTGTTCGGGGTCGGGCGGCCCTCGATCCGGGAAGCGCTTTATGCCCTGGAGCGGATGGGGCTCGTGAAGGTCAGCACGGGCGAGCGTGCCAAAGTCACGCGGCCGACGCCGGACCATTTCCTGTCTTCGCTTGCGGGCGCTGCGCGCATGCTGCTCGGCCAACCCGAGGGTGTGGCCAATTTCGAGCAGGCCCGCCTGTTTCTGGAGGAGGGATGCGCGCGCCATCTTGCGGCCCATGCGACAGCGGAGCAGATCGAGGCGATCGACGCCGCGCTGGCGCGCAACGAGGCTGCGATCGGCAAGGCCCGCGCCTTTGCCGCCACCGATGTCGCCTTTCATCGCACGCTGACCCAGATGGTCTCGAACCCCATTTTCGTCGCGGTCCACGATGCGTTCGTGGATTGGCTGATCGGCCAAAGGCCTCTGCCGACCAGGCCGGAGATTTCCAACCGGGAGAGTTTCGAGGAGCACGTGGTGATCGTGGAGGCCATCCGCGCCCGCGATCCGGAGCGTGCCGGACGGGTCATGCGCGAGCACCTGGAGAGTGCGGCGCGCAAATACAGGCAAACGAGCCCGTAGCATCGGGCCGATAGTGGGAGGAGCAACAATGAAAAGGGGACTGATTACGATCGTGCTTGCGGGGCTGCTGATGGGGTCGCAAGCCATGGCTCAAGAGGCGCGCACCTTGCGCCTGGGGATGCAGGGTACGGCCGGCGACCCGCAATTCGAGGGCGTCACGGAGGCCGCGCGCATCATCAAGGAAAAATCGGGCGGCCGGCTGACGCTGGAAATCTTCCCGAATTCTCAGCTCGGGACATTCACCGAGATGATGGAGCAGGTGACGCTCGGCGAACTCGACTTCACGCTGAATCCGTTCGGCGGCATGGACGCCTGGGTTCCGCGGGCCGTGTTGGCGAGCACCGCCTACGTCGTCGGCGACTTCGATCACCTTCAGAAGATCATCGCCTCCGACTGGGGCAAGGGGATCGTCGACGAGATGCGGACCGAGTACAAGTGGCGCATGGTCGACTCCTGGTACTTTGGAACGCGGCACACGACGGCAAAGAAGCCCATCGAAAAGCCTGCCGATTTCGCGGGCATGAAGCTGCGCGTCCCGAATTCCGCGCCGCTGCTTACCTGGGCGAAGGCGATGGGTGCGAGCCCCACGCCGGTCGCATTCGCCGAGGTCTATCTTGCACTCCAGACCAATCAGGTGGACGGCCAGGAAAACCCGCTACCCATCATCGACTCGATGAAGTTCACCGAGGTGCAGTCCCATGTTTCCCTGACCGGGCATCTGGTGCAGGACCAACTCATCCTCATGTCGGAAGACACGTGGAATGCGCTCGAGCCTGCCGACCAGAAGGTCGTGATGGAGGCATTCGAGGCGGGCGGCGCCCTCAACGACAAGCTGGTAAGCGAGAAGGAAGCGAACCTCGTCAGCGATTTTCGCGAGCGCGGCATCACCGTGATCGAGCCCGACAAGGCAGCGTTCCAGGAGGCGATGAAGCCAGTCTATGCCGATCTCGACGCTAAATTCGGTGCCGGCACGGTGAAGACGCTGCTCGATCTCCGTTAACCACCCGCAGGCGCGGCCAGAGCTGGCCGCGCCCTCCATTCCGGGGAGTTCAACAAATGGTCAATCCAAGCCGCTGGCGAAGCTTTGCCCATATCGAAGAGACACTGGCCGCGATCCTGCTGGTCTTCGCCTTCGTCGTGATCGCACTGCAGATCGTCACCCGTTTCGTCTTCCAGGATCCGATGTTCTGGACGGAGGAGGCTGCCCGTTATGCCTTCGTCTGGCTGGTGGCGCTTGGCGCCGCGGAGGGCGTCACCTCACGGACACACATCACCATGGATATCGTGCCGCGGATGCTCCCGGCGCGGGCGCAGCTCTTCCTGCGGATCGTTTTGGATGTCCTGGTGCTCACCGCGCTGCTCGTTCTCGTTTACTACGGTTTCTTCGGGGCCTTGCGCGCCCACAAGGTCATGTCGATCGCGATCGGCGTTCCGGAATCGTGGCTTTACGGCGCCCTGCCCGTATTCGGCCTGCTGGCCGCTATCCGGATCATGCTTGTCATGGCGCGGGATGTCCGGCTGCTCCTCGGCAGCCGCCGCCCTTCGGCCGAAGCCCCCTTCGAAAGGTATCTATAGATGGCGACGCTTTTCGGGGGATGGTTTGCCCTTCTGATTGCCGGCATGCCGGTCGGATTCACGCTGATCGTGGCTGCGCTTGCCTACATGCTCTGGCAGGGAACGGGCCTGAACTTTGCCGGCCAGCGCATGATCGCCGGCCTCAACAGCTTCCCGCTGCTGGCGGTCCCCTTTTTCATCCTCACCGCACAATTGATGAATCTTTCGGGCGTGACCGAGCGCATCTTCGACTTCGCCAAGGCGCTCGTCGGCCATATCAGGGGCGGGCTCGGCCATGTGAACATCATGGCGAGCGTGCTGTTTTCCGGTATGTCCGGCTCCGCCGTCGCCGATGCCGCCGGCCTTGGCCAGCTTGAGATCAAGGCCATGCGCGACGCCGGCTATGACGAGCAGTTTTCCGGTTCGATCACGGCCGCATCGGCAATCATAGGGCCGCTCATCCCGCCCTCCATTCCCCTCGTCGTTTATGGCGTGATCGCCAATACGTCGATCGGAGGCCTTTTCCTCGGCGGGATCGTACCGGGGCTTCTTTGCGCGGCCTCGCTCATGATCATGGTCTATGCGATCGCCTGGCGCCGGAACTATGCGACCGCCCAGCGCGCCGGCTTTCGCCATGTGTGGTCCACGTTCTGGCGTGCGCTGCTCCCGCTCATCACGCCCTTCATCATCATCGGCGGCATCTTTGCAGGGGTGTTCTCGCCGACCGAGGCTGCGGTGGTCGCGGCCAGCTATGCTCTCTTCCTCGGTGTCGTGGTCTACCGTGAAATCACCTTCGCCAAACTCGTGACCGTACTGCGCGAGACAGTCAGCCATACGGCCGCAGTCGGCCTTCTCATCATGGGCGTGTCACTATTCGGCTATGTGATCGCGCGCGAGCAGGTACCCCAGCACGTCGCCACGTTCTTCCTCACTTATGCGCACGACCCGCTGACATTCCTGATCCTCGTCAATCTCATGCTGCTTGCGCTCGGGACCTTTATCGAGGCCCTGGCAATCCTGCTGCTCATCGTGCCGGTGCTGGTCCCGACCGCGCTCCAATTCGGGGTGGATCCCGTCCATTTCGGTGTCATGGTCGTGTTCAACCTGATGATCGGCATATTGACGCCGCCCATGGGCGTTGCGCTCTTCGTCGTCTCCAAAGTTGCCGACATTCCCTTCGGCGTGCTCGCACGCGGCATCCTGCCACTTCTCGTTCCGCTCTTCGTCGTCCTGGTGCTGATCACCATCTTTCCGGCGCTCGTCACCTTCATCCCCGACCAGATGCTCGGAGTCGCCCGATGAGCCCCCGAGCCAAGCCGCCCGAAGGGATCTGGGCAGCAGTGCTCCTGCCGGTCGGCCGGCGAGGGGAAATCGAATGGTCCGCTTTGGACGAGCAGCTTTCCGCGCTTCTCGAAAGCGGAATTCAGGGCGTCTACACCAACGGCACCGCGGGCGAATTCCATAGCCAGACGGAGGACGAATTCGACCGGCTGAGCCAGCGTGTCGCCGAGTTTTGCCATACCGTCGCCCTGCCGTTCCAGATCGGCGTTTCCCATTCGAATGGGCGTGTCGCGCGCGCACGCCTGGCCCGCGTCGCCTCTCTGCGACCCGATGCCGTTCAGATCACCCTGCCGGACTGGTGGGCGCCGAGCTATGAAGAGGCTGAGGTCTTCTTCGCCGGCATGGCGGCAACTGCGCCGGACACTCCGCTGATCGTCTATAACCCGCCTCATGCCAAGCGCCGGCTGAGCCTCGACGAGATCGCAAGGCTAAAGGCCGGTCTCCCGATGCTCATCGGGGCGAAACTGCCGGGCGGCGACGAAGTCTGGTACGAGGAGCTTCGTCGCAAGCTGCCGGATCTCGCCGTCTTCATTCCCGGACATTTCATGGCGAGCGGCTGCCTCGCGGGCAGCCGCGGCTCCTATTCCAATGTCGCCTGCCTGAGCCCCGCCGGCGCCGTCAGGTGGTGGCATCAGCTTCGGGAGGACCCGGCAGGCGCTCTTGACTTCGAGGCCCGCGTCGTCGGCTTCATGAACGAGCACGTCCTGCCGCTTGCCGTGGAATATGGTCTTTCCAACGCCGCACTCGACAAGGCGATGGCTGCCGCCGGCCGCTGGTGCCCGATCGGGCCGGAGCTGCTCTGGCCCTATAGTTCCGCCCCCGGTGAAGCGGTGATCGACCTTGGCACCGCTGCCCGCCGCCAATTGCCCGAGCTTTTTTCCACGAGCCAGTGAAAGCGATCATAAGATGAAACTCGAAGGGATCTATTCGGCCCTCCTTACCCCGTTTTGCGAAGACGAAAGCATCGACCGGCAGGCCATCGGGGCGCTCCTCGATTTTCAGGTCCGGCTCGGCATCGATGGAGTCTATGTCGGCGGCAGCTCGGGCGAAGCGATGCTGCAGTCGCTCGACGAGCGCGCGGACTACCTCTCCGACGTTGCCGCCGCCGCGTCCGGCCGCCTGAAGCTGATCGCTCATGTCGGCACGATCGCGACGAGGGATGCGCTCACGCTTTCGCAGAACGCGGCGAAATCGGGCTACCAGGCGATCTCGGCCATTCCCCCCTTCTACTACGACTTCTCCCGGCCCGAAGTCATGGCGCATTACCGGGAACTGGCCGATACTTCGGCCCTGCCTCTCATCGTCTATAACTTCCCCGCCCGCACCAGCGGTTTCACCTTGCCCGAACTGGTCGAGCTTCTCTCCCATCCCAACATCATCGGCATCAAGCATACGTCGAGCGACATGTTCCAGCTCGAACGCATCCGGGATGCGGCACCGGACGCCATCGTCTACAACGGCTATGATGAAATGTGCCTGGCCGGCTTCGCGATGGGCGCGCAGGGTGCGATAGGAACCACCTATAACTTCATGGGCGATCTGTTCGTCGCGCTCAGGGCCTGCGTAGCGGCTGGGCGGATCGAGGAGGCCCGGCTGTTGCAGGCCATGGCGAACCGGGTGATCCAGGTGCTGATCAAGGTCGGCGTCATGCCGGGGTCCAAGGCGCTGCTCGGCATCATGGGTCTTCCCGGGGGGGCCTCCAGACGCCCCTTCCGGAAGGTCAAAGAGGCGGATCTCGCGGCGCTTCGCGAGGCCGTGGGGCCGGTCCTCGCGTGGCGCGAGAGCGCATCCAGGAAAAGCGTGTAACGGTTTCCCGTCCGGAAGTGCGCAGTTTCAAGGTTGGGGCGTCTCGGTGTTTTGATGGAGCACTGAAACGTCCGACTGCGCCCGGGCGACCGACTGCAATGGAATGTCGCCACCCAAAGGCCGCAATCCTGTGCAGTGTATGAGCGACCGTTCGCGTCCTTCTGCGTAGCCATTCCTCCTTACGGCAAATCACCCGGTTTCTTGTCAGCGGCGAGCTGGAATGCGTACGCGTTGGCCGAAGGATGCTCTCCTCAGGCGGTGCGGCGGACACGGAGTTGTGAGTGGACGGGTGGGGTCGGTCCCATAAAGATGCGCGTGAAGACTGTCGAGGCTCGTGATGGAACGTAAACTCGCAGCAATCGTAGCTGGCGACATCGTCGGCTACACCCGCCTGATGTCCGAGGATGAATCCTCGACCTATGCCGCCCTGCGGGCGACGTTCGGCGGACTGATCATACCTTCGGTCGAGAAGCACGGCGGCCGCACCTTCAAGACGACGGGGGACGGTTTTCTCGCGACGTTTCCGAGCGTCAACGAGGCGCTCGATGCCGCGATCGAAATCCAGAACGGATTTTCAGAGCAGCCCTTCGACATGCGCCTCGGCATCAACCTCGGCGACGTCATAGAAGCCGACGGCGACATGTTCGGCGACGGCGTGAACGTCGCGTCGCGGCTCGAAGCCATGGCCGAACCGGGCGGCATTTTCGTGAGCGAGGCAGTGGTCCGCAGTGCCGACCGGAACCGCAGCAAGCTCTTCTACAGCATCGGCCGGAGGCAGGCGAAGAACATTCCCGAGCCGCTCGCCGTCTATGCGGTGCGTCTCGATGCGCACGAAAAGAACGGTCGCGGCTGGATCGGGCGGATCGCCCGTGGCCGGCGTGCGGCATTGCCCTACGCCATCGGGGCCGCGGCACTCGTCCTCGCCGCTGCCGCAACGCAGGCGCCGGAGGTAAGAGCCGTCGGCGCCGACCTGGCCGGCAGCCTCGCGCGCCTGGCGGGCGGCGAACTCGCCGATGCAAGGCCGACAGTCGCGGTGCTGCCCTTCGACAATATGAGCGGCGACGCCGAGCAGACCTATTTCGCCGACGGACTTACCGAGGACATAATCGCCAATCTGGCGCGAAACCCCGAGCTTCAGGTGATTGCCCGCAATTCGACCTTCGCCCTGCGCGGTCAGGCAGAAGACATCCGCCTGATCGGCGAGAGGCTTGGTGCCGGCTATGTGGTCGAAGGCAGTGCCCGGCGCGCCGGGGACCAGCTTCGCGTGGTGGCGCAGTTGATCGATGCGCGCAGCGGTGCGCATCTCTGGTCGCGCAGTTACGACCGCCGGGTCGAGGACATATTTGCGGTTCAGACCGACCTGACGGCCGAAATCGTCTCGCATCTGGTTTCCTATGTGCGCGAGTCGGAGGTCTCGAATGCGGCGGAACGGCCGACCGAGAACCTCCAGGCCTACGACCTCGTCCTCCAGGCGCGTGACCGCTACAAACACGGCTCGAAGGATGCGGAGGCGCTGATCGCCGCCCGTGCGCTGCTTCATCGCGCCCTCGAGCTCGACCCCGGTTACGCCGCGGCGCGCGCGAATCTGGGGATGACCTATATCGTCGACTTCGTGCAGAACCTCAGCGGCAGGGCGACCACGACCGATGTGGAAACCGGCCTCAGCGAAGCACGCCAGGCAGTCCGTCTCGATCCGAACCTCGCTGCCGGCTATCAGGTCCTCAGCTTCGGCCTCTCGGCAACCGGCGATTACCCCGGCGCCATGCAGGCGGCACAAAGGGCCGTCGAACTCAATCCGAACGATCCGGACAGCCTGATGGCGCTGGCAAAGGCGCAGGTCCGGTTCGGCAGCTATGACGAGGCGGTGCAAAACGCCGAGCGGGCGCGCCGGCTGCATCCCATGGCGCCGGAATATTATACCTATGTCTACGGGCAGGCCCTCTATGCTGCCGGTCGTCTCGATGAGGCCGACGAGGTCTTGCGGGAATGCCTCATCCGGGCGCCGCAGCAGGCGGATTGCCTGCTGATACGGACGGCGGTTTTGAGCCAGCGGGGAGACGTTGAGGGAGCGCAGCGCACAATGGCGCGCCTGACCGAAGTGGACCCGGAATTTTCGCTCGCAAGCGAGCGCTCCATGCGCCGCTTCGGCGAATCCGCGCTCATGGAGCAATTCCTCTCCCGGCTCGCCGAGGCCAATGCCCCGGATGTTACGAGCGGTTTCCTTCACCCGCACACGCGATCCCGGACCTAGAGCATTTCAATGTTTCATGAAAACACCGAAATGCTCTAACTCTTTGGTCCAACGCACTTCCTGACGGAAAACCGGTACACACTTTTCTTGGGAATGCTCTAGTTGGCGGGCCTCAGCCGCAGAATCCTGCCGGATGCGGCGTCGATCAGCGCGAGTACCGAGCCATCGGAGGCCTGGAGGAGATCGCGAACCCGTGCCTCGAGCGAAAGAACTTCCTCCCCGGTCACCTTCCGGCCGTTCGTCTGCACCCTGACGATACCGCCCGCCGACAGGCCGCCGATCAGGAGGTCGCCCCGCCAGTCCGCAAACAGGTCGCCTGTATAGAACATCATGCCCGAGGGTGAGATCACGGGCGTCCAGCTATGGATGGAGCCAGCGAATTCGGGGCGGCTCGGCGGATCGGGAATTCGTTCGCCCGAATAATGTCTGCCCCAGCTCACCACGGGCCAGCCGTAGTTTTTGCCCGCCTCGGGTATGTTCAACTCGTCTCCCCCCATCGGCCCCATCTCTGCCGTCCAAAGCACGTCGGTTTCCGGATGGATGGCGGCGCTCTGAACGTTGCGGTGGCCGTAGGACCAAATCTCGTCGGCGCCCTCGCGGTCGACAAAGGGGTTGTCGTCCGGTATCGAGCCGTCGGGATTGAGGCGGACGATCGCGCCGAGATGGTTGGCCGGATCCTGGGCCTCTTGCATGTCGAAGCGTTCGCCGAGCGTGATGAAAAGTTTGCCGTCCGGCGCGAAGGCCAACCTCGAGCCGAAATGATTCTCGCCTGAAGCCGCCGGCTCCTGCCGGAAGATTACCTTGAAATCCGAAAGTGCGGTGGCGTCGTCGTTCAGACGGCCACGGCCGACCGAGGTAGCCGCGCCGCCTTCGCGTTCCTCGGCAAAGGATAGATAGACAGTCCTGTTCGTGGCGAAATCCGGATCGAGCGCAACATCGAGGAGTCCACCCTGACCTTGGGCGAAGACATCCGGGACCCCTTCGATGGGTTCGCCGACGGCTCCCTCGGCCGACACGAGGCGCAGCCTGCCGGGACGCTCCGTCACCAGCATGTCGCCATCCGGCAAAAGGACAGCGCCCCAGGGATGCTCGAGGCCACCGGCGAAGACTTCGACGCTGACAGGTCCGCTTTTGGTGTCGAGCATACGCGGCGAATCCTGCGCGATCGCCGGATCGTGCCGCGCAGCGGCCATTGCCGCAAATGCCAGGAAAACAGCTGCTCGCAACATAGCCGCCTCCGTTCGTTTCACGAACCGGACTGTTCACTCGGCTCCTAATGGGGAAGCCGGGCCAAGGTTCCCCACGGATACGCAGGCCGCGTTCACATGTTTGCGCCACCGGGAAAGGACAGAGGACCGCGGCCTCTGTGGAGTTCAGAACACGGCAAGATACCGCAGCAGCGACAGGATGCCTATGATGATGACGATGGCCTGGACGATTTGCTTGGTGCGCCCGTCGAGGGGAAGGCGGTTGACGAGATAAAGAACCAGAATGACGACGAGAAAGGTGATCAGGATGCTGATCAGTACCGACATGTTGTCTGCCCCGTTCGTTGAAAAATGCTGTCTTCTATTTCAACTATGGGACGCAGAGCAAAAGGCAAGTGGAGGGCCTTGGCGTTCGCGTAACTCTCTTCACTGAAGAATGATGGGGGGTCTGGATTCGCGCCGTCTCCGCACCGATATTAAGTCATCATCAACAAAGCCACTTTGATTAGAGGGTCAAAGGAAATGTCGGTGCGCTTCTCGGATCTCGCCATTGACGACGACGAAATCTTGATGTTGCGACGTGTTCACGTTTATGCCTGCTCCTCCAGGGAGCTGGCGCCGGAAAGCGAACACGGTGCGGAGTTGGGAAAGATGCTGTTCCACCTTTACCGGCAAGGCGTGAGGAGCGAACTCGCGCTGATGCAGATGTTGACGACGGGTGAAGCCCCGCCGGCACTGGATGATGCGGGTTAGAGCACGCCTCAGGAAAACTGTGTCATCGAGCGTAGGGTCGACCTAGAGCATTTCGATGTTTCATGGAAACACTGGAATGCTCCACCCCTTCGGTCCAACGCACTTGTTTGATTTCCTCATTCCTGTGCTTGTCACAGGAATCCAGCCAGACCAAGTCCTTGGGCTGAAAGAACGCTTCCCGCGCCGCAGACGCGGCGCTGCTCTCATCCCTGTGACAAGTGTTTAGCCCGGGGAGATAGCTGACACCTGTTCGGATAGATCACTGACGGATTGCTTGGTTGTCAAGTCGATGGCTGCGATGCGGAGGGCAGCGAAGAAGATGCCGTATCGCCCGTCCGTGTCGAGCGGGCGAATGGCGATGCGTTCGCCGCAGAAGGCCTTTGGGACTTTCCACTTGCGGCCTTTGAAGCTGACATAGGCCTTGGTGCTGGGGACGGTGCGGACGACC
>NZ_BDIZ01000012.1:0-139276 GCF_036245905.1 Sinorhizobium sp. KGO-5 | reverse complement strand
TCAAGGGCGCGGGTTCGCTCGTCGGACGGGACTCCGTGATGGACTTTCAGGACGGCACCGATCTGCTTGTCCTGGAGAACCTCGGAATCAAGCAATATTCGAGCTCCGGCACGGCCGGTACGATTTTCGCGTATGATGACGCCAGCGGAGACGTGATGTTGAAAGGCTACGATTCGACGGGCAATGCGCTGTCGATCCATGTCGACGATCCGACGAATACCCTCGCCGCCTCCCACTTCAGCAGCGCCGATTTTCTCTTCGCCTGATCGAAGCGGATGAAAGTTCGAGCACCGCGCGTATCCCGACGCGCGGTGCGTTCTTTTGAGACTTAAGTCCGATATTAAATGGGCGATAGTCTTAGCCCATTTTGGCTTACCCCATTGAGCACGCTCCGTAATCCTTGACTGCAACCTATGCTGTGAGACCCTTCTATCTCGTGGTTGTACTATGCAGGTGAAGCGATGATCTTCGCGGATGACGTTGAGTTGGCCCTCGCTCTGGCCTGCGAAGAACTCCAGATGACTCGGGACGAAATAATCCGTCTCATCCTTCGCGAGTGGCTGGAGCAATATGGCTTTATCCAATTCCATGAATTGGACGAAGGTAGCGACACAAACAGCAGCGCGTGAGTTCCGCATGATGCCCCGTACGTAGCGGCTTTCCGCCCGGCATTGCGGAAAACAAGGGGTTAAAGAGTTCCCGCGATTCGCAGAAAAGCGGAAATGCTCTACCCTACCCTCAAGCTTGCTCCTCGAAGGCGGAGGCCGAGGCGGGCGGCAATGCGCTGCGATGCGTGATTTTCTCGATCCGTGCTGTAGAACAGGGTACGAGAGCGCAGTTCAGGCGAGCCCGACCAGCCGGCGGTAGCGGCTGCTCCGAAGCCCTGCCCCCTGAAGGCCGTCGCCGTTGCCCGATCCCTCCGGATCGTTCTCCCCTTCTATCCGGCCTCCATCTCCCAAGCGAAATAGCGTGCGGTAATCGATGTCGAGCCAATGCAGCATGGTTCAGACGTACAATCCCGTCCGGCCTGTGTCGAGCGGCCCCGCTATTCTACTTCCTTGCACGCTATCCCCGGGTCCTCCTCGCCCTTCATCGTATCGAAAAGCGTCGCCTCGCCATCCTTCGTCCACCAGACATATCGGCCGCCGGCATATCTGGCGCCCGATCCGGAAATCACGTTCGATGCCACGATGAACGTGCCCTCGATAGTGAAGGTCGCGAGCGACGCGGACCCGGCGTCGATGTATTCGACCTCGATCGTCTTGTCGCCGCAGGCATAGAGAACCGTCCGCCGGTCGACTGTGCCGACGTCGGGAATTTCGATCGTCAGTTCTGCCCGGTTGCCGTTCCGCGACTGCATCGAGGTTAGCTGCAGCACGCTCTTCTCGTTTCGCCCGCCGAGAAAGAGCTTGGTTCCCTCTATTCGCCAGGTAAGCTCCGTCTTCAGCGCTTCGAAGAACTTCCGCTCCTGGTCCATGACCGCCGGTACGCACATCTTGCGGGTGGCGGCAGCCGGCCCGAAGGTGATCGTCGCGCCGGAGAGGCCGAACGTTCCGGTGAAGTGATTGCAGCCGGCCATGCCGCCATAGGTGCCGTCCTCACGAATCTCGAGCGTCGTCTGAAGATCATCGATCACGCCCCGGCCGCCTATGTCCTCGGCAAGCCACGAGCCGACGAGCGCCTCCGGCACCTTTTCGGCAGCCACCGTCTGCATGGAGGCAAGCTCGATCAGCACGCAGGCGCAAGATGCGGCGGTCAGGGCTTGCAGCATCGAAAACTCCTCAGACAAATCATCGTTCGACGGTGTTAACGATTCTTACCCGAGCGCTGCCTCTTGGAGAAGGGCGATGACTTCACCCTTGTTGCCGGCAGTATTCGGCTGTAGAGCCTAGTAAAATCATTAGAACGAGAAGAATACGGGATTTTGGCATGGCATCCGGCGATGATTTCAAGCGCCGTCTGACGATACTGGGTTCCACCGGATCGATCGGGACCAATACGCTCGACGTGGTCGAACGGCTCGGCGGGCGCGATCGATTCGCCATCGCCGCGCTGACCGGCAACGGCAACATCCCGTTGCTTGCGGAGCAGGCCCGCCGCGTCGGCGCGGAGCTCGCAGTCACCGCCGACGAGCATCGCTACGGCGAACTCAGGGAGGCGCTGAGCGGCAGCGGTATCGACGTCGCCGCCGGGCGCAGCGGCCTGATCGAGGCGGCCGAACGGGACGCAGGCTGGGTTATGGCGGCGATCGTCGGCAATGCCGGTCTTGGCCCGACACTTGCCGCCGCCCGCCGCGGCGCCGACATCGCACTCGCCAACAAGGAATGCCTCGTTTCCGCCGGCAGCCTTTTCATCGAAGCCGTCAGCGCGGGCGGCGGACGGCTGCTGCCGGTCGACAGCGAGCACAATGCGATCTTCCAGGTGCTGGAGAACGACCAGCGCCATGCCGTCGAGCGCATCGTGCTTACCGCCTCCGGCGGTCCGTTCCGCACCAGCACCCTCGACGAAATGCGGCATGTGACGGCGGATACGGCCCGCGCCCATCCGAACTGGTCGATGGGCCTCAAGATCTCGATCGACAGCGCCTCCATGTTCAACAAGGCGCTCGAGATGATCGAGGCGCGCCACCTCTTCCGCCTGAGGCCGGACCAGATCGAGGTGATCGTCCACCCGCAATCCGTGATCCACTCGATGGTCGGCTATACGGACGGGTCCGTCCTCGCCCAGCTCGGCTGCCCCGACATGCGCACGGCCATCGGCTATGCGCTTTCCTACCCCGAGCGCTGCAGTCTGCCGGTCGAGCGCCTGGACTTCGCCAGGCTCGCCCGGCTCGATTTCGAAGCCCCGGACGAAGTCCGCTTCCCGGCGCTGAGGCTCGCGCGCCGCGCCATGGAGGAAGGCGGCGTCCAGGGTGCCGTGCTGAACGGCGCCAAGGAGACCGCACTCGAGGCGTTCATCAAAGGCCACGTCGGCTTCCTGGCCATGGCGGAAATCGTCGAGAGAGTGATGGACGCGCTTGCCGGCCTGCCGGCTGCGGCGAACATGGACGACGTCTTTGCCGCGGATGAAAAAGCGCGGCGGGCGGCTGCCGGGTTGATCCGGTAGAGAGTTGTTGGGGGTGAATCCGCCCTCATCCAGCCTGCTGGCCCGTAGGCGGGGCGAAGGGGACAAGTGGCAGCTCCTTGCACTACACGAGCGCTGCTACGAAACAGAGGTTCGGGCGAGGAAGTCCCTCTCCCCGCCAGAGCTCGCCGGAGCTTACGCCACGGCCCTCGCCAGCGCACAGCGCGACCAGAGCGAATGCAGCGCGCCGACCAGATGGTCGATATCGGCGTCAGAATGCAGGGGGGTCGGCGTGATGCGCAGGCGCTCGGTCTTCTTCGGCACGGTCGGGTAATTGATCGGCTGGACGTAGATGCCGAAATTGTCGAGCAGCAGGTCGGATATCCACTTGCACTTGGCGGCGTCGCCGACGATGACCGGCACGATATGGCTCGGATTGACCATATGCGGAATACCGCGCTGGTCGAGCAGCGAACGAAGCCGGCGCACGCGCTCCTGATGCGCGAAGCGTTCGACCTGGCTTTCCTTCAGGTGGCGAATGGAGGCGAGCGCCCCGGCGGCGAGCGCCGGCGGCAGCGCCGTGGTGAAGATGAAACCGGAAGCGAAGGAGCGGATGAAGTCGCAAAGCGCCGCCGATCCGGTGATGTAGCCGCCCATGACGCCGAAGGCCTTGCCGAGCGTGCCTTCGATGACCGTCAGCCGGTGCATCAGCCCCTCGCGCTCGGCAATGCCGCCGCCGCGCGGGCCGTACATGCCGACCGCATGAACTTCGTCCAGATAGGTCATCGCGCCGTATTTGTCGGCGAGATCGCAGAATGCCTCGATCGGCGCGATGTCGCCATCCATCGAATAGACGGATTCGAAGGCAATGATTTTAGGCGCGCGCGGGTCGGCGGCTGCAAGCTTGGCCTCGAGGTCCGCCACCGAATTGTGCTTGAAGATGACCCGCTCGCATTTCGAGTGGCGGATGCCCTCGATCATCGAAGCGTGGTTGCCGGCATCCGAAAAGACGATAACGCCGGGAACTTTGGAACAGAGCGTCCCGAGCGCGGCCCAGTTCGAAACGTAACCGGAGGTGAACAGAAGAGCCGATTCCTTGCCGTGCAGGTCGGCCAGCTCGCGCTCGAGCAGCACATGGTAATGGTTGGTGCCGGAGATGTTGCGGGTGCCGCCGGCGCCGGCGCCGCATTCGTCGATCGCGCTCTTCATCGCCTCGGTGACGATGGGACACTGGCCCATGCCGAGATAGTCGTTCGAGCACCATACGGTCACTTCCTGGGCGCCATCGGCCGTGTAGCGCGTCGCCTTGGGGAAGCTGCCGCGATGGCGGGCGAGATCGGCGAAAACCCGGTAACGGCCTTCCTGATGCAGCCCATCCAGCTCGTTTTTGAAGAAACTCTCGAAATCCATCATCATCTCCAGTGCCCTGTCGCCTTTCTTCCTACAAAGCGATCAGTGGTCAACCCCGGACAGGCTCCGACGCGCGGGCTGCGGCAAAAGGCCTCTCGGCCCCCAGACCCCGGTTATTCTGCGCGGCGCGTGTCGTGCCTGGCAAGCGGGAAAGGCGATGGAAAATGACGACACATTTTCAAACCTTTCCGCGGTAATCAGGCTCGACCTCGACACGGAGTCCGAGAGTCCAGTTTTGAACCATTCCAAAATGGCTAGCAAAACTTCATTCTCCCGAACATCGATCGAAGTCAAGCAATTGCGGAAAAAGGACGGCCGCTGCCGCCCTTTTTCGATACCAAAGTTGGTCCGTCAGGCGGCCGCCACGGCGCGTTTCGTCATCACCTTGACGAGATTGGCGCGATAGGCAGCGCTTGCATGAATATCGGAAAGCAGGTTCGAATCGTCCACCTTCACATTGTCGACGGCACCCGGCGACCAGTTGGCGGCAAGCGCCGCCTCGAGGTCCGGATGGCGGAAGACGCCGTCCGACCCGGCTCCGGTCACGCCAACGCGCACTGCGCCATCGTCACGACGGACGACGAAGACGCCGGTCATCGCATAGCGCGATGCCGGATTGGGGAACTTTCGATAGGCCGCTTTCGCCGGCGCTTCGAAGCGGACGGCCGTCACGATCTCACCGTCTTCGAGCGCCGTTTCGAAGAGACCGGTGAAGAAGTCTTCAGCCTTGACCTCGCGCCTGTCGGTGACGATCACCGCATCGAGCGCCAGCATCGCGGCCGGATAGTCCGCCGCCGGATCGTTGTTGGCGATGGAGCCGCCGATCGTACCCATGTGGCGGACATGCGGATCACCTATGTGGCTGGCAAGCCCGCAAATGGCCGGACAGACCGCGGCAAGCGCGGCGGAGGTCGCGACCTCCTCATGCGTCGTCGCCGCGCCGATCCTGACCGACCGGCCGTCGACGGTGGTGCCCTTCATCTCGGCAATATGCCTGAGATCGACAAGGTCGCTCGGGGCGGCGAGCCGCTGCTTCATCGTCGGGATGAGCGTCATGCCGCCGGAGAGATATTTTCCCTCCGCGGCGGTCCCCATCAGCTTCGCTGCCTCTTCGACCGAGGAGGCCCGATGATAGTTGGTCTCATACATCTCAAGTCCTCCCGATCAATGCGCGCTATGCACCGCCGCCCAGACCTTTTGCGAGGTCGCCGGCATGGTGAGCTCGTTGGTGCCGATCGCGTCCGTGATGGCGTTGATCAGCGCCGGCGGCGAGCCGATCGCCCCCGCCTCGCCGCAGCCCTTGACGCCGAGCGGGTTGCTCGGGCAGGGCGTGTTCGAGGTCGTCACCGTGAACGAAGGCAGGTCGTCGGCGCGCGGCATGGCGTAGTCCATGTAGCTCGCCGTCAGCAGCTGCCCGCTCTGGTCGTAATGCACCCCTTCGAGCAGCGCCTGGCCTATGCCCTGCGCCAGCCCGCCATGCACCTGGCCCTCGACGATCAGCGGATTGATGATATTTCCGAAATCGTCCGCCGCGACGAACTGCACGATCTTCGTCTGGCCGGTTTCCGGATCCACCTCCACTTCGCAGATATAGCAACCCGCCGGGAAGGTGAAGTTGCTGGGATCGTAGAAGGCGCCCTCCTTGAGGCCCGGCTCCATGCCGGGCGGCAGGTTATGGGCCGTATAGGAAGCAAGCGCCACCTGCGACCAGGGGACCGACCTGTCGGTGCCGGCCACCTTGAGCGCGCCGTCCTCGATGACGATGTCGCTCTCGTCCGCCTCCATCAGATGGGCCGCAATCCTTTTGGCCTTGGCCTCGACCTTGTCGAGCGCCTTGAAGACGGCCGACATTCCGACGGCACCGGAGCGGGAACCATAGGTTCCCATGCCCATCTGCACCTTGTCGGTATCGCCATGGACGATATTGACGCTGTCGATCGGTACGCCGAAACGCTCCGCAACCACCTGGGCGAAGGTCGTTTCGTGTCCCTGGCCGTGGCTGTGCGAGCCGGTCATCACCTCGATCGTGCCGACCGCGTTGACCCTGACTTCGGCCGATTCCCACAGGCCGACGCCGGCGCCGAGCGATCCGACGGCGGCGGAAGGCGCCAGTCCGCAGGCTTCGATATAGCAGCTCATGCCGATGCCGCGCTTCATTCCCCGCCGCTCGGCTTCCGCCTTGCGCGCGGCGAAACCGTCCCAATCGGCCGCCTCCATCGCCCCCTTGAGCGACGCTTCGTAATCGCCCGCATCGTAGTTCATGATCACCGGCGTCTGATGGGGGAAGGTGCGGATGAAGTTGATGCGCCTGAGTTCCGCAGGGGAAACGCCGAGCTCGCGCGCGGCCGTCTCGATCGTGCGCTCCAGCAGGTATGTGGCCTCCGGCCGCCCGGCGCCGCGATAGGCGTCGACCGGCGCCGTATTGGTATAGACGGTGCGGACATTGGCATGGATCGCCGGGATCGCATACTGCCCGGAGAGGAGCGTCGCATAGAGATAGGTCGGCACGCAGGAGGAGAAGAGAGACATATACGCGCCGAGATTGGCGATGGTGTCGACCTTCAGCGCGGTGATCCGATTGCTGCTGTCGAATGCCATCTTCACCGTCGACACATGGTCGCGGCCGTGCGCGTCCGTCAGGAAGGCCTCGGTGCGGTCCGCGGTCCATTTCACCGGCACGCCGGTACGCTTCGAGGCCCACAGACAGACGATCTCTTCCGGATAGATGAAAATCTTGGAGCCGAAGCCACCGCCGACGTCCGGAGCGATCACCCGGAGCTTGTTCTCGGGCGCGACATTGTAGAAGGCGCTCATCACCAGCCGGGCAAGATGCGGGTTCTGGCTGGTGGTATAGCAGGTGAAATGGTCGTCGCCGGCATCATAGATACCGAGTGTCGCGCGCGGCTCCATCGCATTCGGCGACAGGCGGTTGTTGATGATCTTCAGTTCCGTGACATGCGCCGCAGCAGCGATCGCCTGGTCGGCCGCACCCGCGTCGCCAAGCTCCCAATCAAAGATCAGATTGCCCGGCGCTTCCGGATGGATCTGCGGCTCGCCCTCGCCCAGTGCCTGGAGCGTATCGGTGACGACCGGCAGGGTTTCGTAATCCACGACCACCGCTTCCGCCGCGTCGCGGGCTTGCGCGACACTGTCGGCGACGACGATCGCCACCGCGTCGCCGACATAGCGCACGGTCTCGTGGGCAAGCGGCCGCCATGCGCCCATGCGCATCGGTGAGCCGTCCTTCGAGTGGATCATCCAACCGCAGATGAGATTGCCGATCCCATCCGCCAGCAGTTGCTTGCCGTCGAGCACGTCGATCACGCCCGGCATCGCCTTGGCCGACGTCGCGTCGATGCTCCTGATGGTCGCATGCGCATGCGGGCTCCGCACGAAAACCGCATACTTCATGCCGGGCACGACCATGTCGTCCGTATAACGCCCCTTGCCGGTCAGAAAGCGCTTGTCTTCCTTGCGCGCCACCCGCGCGCCGATGCCTTCAACGCCCATTGCCTATCTCCTCCCGAAGTCCTGCAACGAATTTCCGCTCGAGCGGAATGACGAAAATCACGTGCGATGCTTGCCTGGCATCGCGCTCCCTTTGGGTTTCCTCATTCTGCCGCCTGGCGAACGCCGTCCGTCCCGGCCGCGGCGGCCAGGATCGCCTGAACGATGTTGTGATAGCCGGTGCAGCGACAGATGTTGCCTTCCAGCTCGGCGCGGACCGTCGCCTCGTCAAGATTGCCGCCATGTCGACGGATCATGTCGACGGCGGTCATGACCATGCCCGGCGTGCAGAAGCCGCATTGCAGTCCGTGATACGTCTTGAAAGCCTCCTGGACCGGGTGAAGCTCGCCGTTCGACGCCAGGCCCTCGATCGTCGTGATCGTCGAGCCGGCCGCCTGGGCGGCAAGGATGGAACAGCTTTTCACCGATTGCCCGTCCATGTGAACGACGCAAGCGCCGCACTGCGTCGTGTCGCAGCCGACATGCGTCCCGGTCAGGCCGAGATTTTCGCGGATAAAGTGCACCAGCAGCGTTCGGTCGTCGCAGGTGCCACTTACCTGGCGGCCGTTGACCGTCATCGTTATTTTCGCCATTTCGCTCCTCCGGGTCGGTCCAGAGTCGAGCGCGGCTTCAAATCGGGTGAGATGCGTTCACGCGACTCGAAGTACGCGCCGACCGATATCGATTGCCCTTCCGCCAGCGGTCCACTCCTCCCGAGCCCGCGTGGCGACGTTGTAACATTTGTCTTTTTTTCGGGCTGCCGCAACCGTTTCGCGCCACAAGGGGCAAAAAAATGCGAGCGCGTATGTAACCCCGGCAACAGCGCCTTCATGTTCCGTTCAGGAAAGATCGCATTATGTGGCATAAGAACGATCTCGCCGTATCCGTGCATTTTCCTCGGCGGCGGGTTATGTTCCGAATGCAAGTTCAAGTGGAGGGCCGCGGTTCGCACCCTCCCATCACTATAGGACGGACGAGGCGGACGCTGAATCCGTCGGAATCGGAGAGGACATCATGAAGAAAGCCATCGCGCTTGTGTTGGTCGCCCTGTCGGTCGCGAGCTGCACGCAAACCGAAAAGGGTGCCGGTATCGGCGCCGTATCGGGGGCAATCATCGGGGGCGCGGTCACCGGTGACGTCCGCGGCGCGGCTGTCGGCGCGGCGATCGGCGGCGTATCCGGCGCCGTGATCGGCCACGTCACCGACCAGCCGGGCCAGTGCTACTACCGCGACCGCTACGGCCGCCGCTACATCGACCGCTGCTGAGTGCCGCAACGGCCGGATCGACGGCCCCGGAACGATCCGGGGCCCTTCATGTCCGCCGGAATGTTGCCGAAGGTGCGCTATTGCGCTGCGATCCCGTTCGCCGCCGCCGATCCGCCCTTCGCTCCCGCTTTGACAAGCCCTTCGCTGAGGTGTTGCAGGTCCGATTCCTGGACGTAGTGCTGCGTGGCGAGGAACGCGTCGAGGTCGAAATCCGGGGCGAGCGCCCGGACCTTCTCCATATGGGCGTGAGCCGCAATGTCATCCCCGAGCCAGCCGTAGCAGGCCGCGACGAATGCATGCTGGACGTGGTCCATCACCGAGAGGTGCATGAAGGCCTCGACCGCCTCTCCATACTGCCGGGCGGCGAAATGAGCCTTGCCGAGGTGGCTCCAGAAGCGTTCCGGATGATGAGGATTGAGCTGCATGGCCTTGCGGATCCACTCGACCCCCTCTTCCGGTCGCCCCAGCCAGGTCAGCAGTTCGCCCTGCTGGACCACAACCAGGTCGTAATTGGGATTGAGGGAAAGGGCACGCTCCTGATGGTAGCGCGCCGTCGTCAGCGCATTGTTGTTCACGTTTACCGCCGCGAGGATGCGATGCACGTCGGCGTCGTTGTCGTCGAGCGCCAGCGCCCGGTCCAGCTCCGCAACGATCTCGGCCCAGACCGCATCCTTGTCTTCGCACCAGCCGTGGACCCAGGCTTGCCCGAGGATGCAGGCCCGCCAGGCATGGGCATGCGCATAGTCGGGATCGAGCGCGACAGCCCTGTCGATGAGGGCCCGGGCCTGCTCGTTATCCGCGACGGTGCTCCGGTGATGCAGCACCTTGGCGGCAAGGGCACATTCGTAGGCCGCCATATTGGCCGGCTTCGTGCGGGCGAGCAGGTCCCGCTGCGCGGCCTCGACGCGCCCCGGAAGCGTTGCCGCTATCGCCGCCGTCACCTCGTCCTGGATGGCGAAGATGTCGTCCAGTCTCCGGTCGTATTTGTCTGCCCAGATATGAGCGTCGTTGACCGCGTCGATGAGCTGGACCGTCACGCGCACCCGGTCGCCGATCTTGCGGACGCTGCCCTCCACCAGATATTGCGCTCCGAGCTTCTCGGCCGCCTCGCGCACGTTTACCGGCTGGTTCTTGTAGACGAAGCTGGAGTTGCGCGAGATGACGAACAGCTCGTGCCGGCGGGACAGCTCGGTGATGATGTCCTCCGTCAGGCCGTCTGCGAAAAACTCCTGGTCGGGATCGCCGCTCATATTGTCGAACGGCAGCACCACGATCGAAGGTTTGGAAACGGAGCGCGGCGCATCCGTAGCCTCCGGGAAGGATGGCAGGACAGGCCCCTCGATCCCGACTCGGAAGAGATGAATCGGGCGGCTGATGTTCTTCAGCATCTTCTCGCCCAGATCCTCGATGGGGACATCGATCCGGTCGGCGACCTGCGTCGCCACCGCAGCCGTCACGCAGATGCCGCCCACATCGGCCAGCTGCTCAATACGGGCGGCGATGTTCACGCCGTCGCCGAAGATGTCGTCCTCCTCGAAGATGATGTCGCCGAGATTGATGCCGATCCTGAATTCGATCCGCCGGTCCTGCGCCACGTCGGCATTGCGCCGCTTCATGCGGCTCTGGATCTCGACGGCGCATTTTACCGCGTCGGTCACGCTCTGGAATTCGACCAGCATACCGTCGCCCGTGGTCTTGATGAGGTGGCCCTTGTTCTTTGCAATGGCCGGATCGATCAGTTCTATCCGATGAGTCCTGAGGCGGGCGATCGTACCGGCTTCATCGGCCTCCATCAGGCGGCTATAGCCTGCCATATCGGCTGCCAGCACTGCGGCTAGTCTCTGTTCCATCGGTTTGCCAACAAACGTTTGGCGGGAGCACCTTCTTCCGGACTCCCGGGTTCAAGCGGTCCAGGGCGATTCTATAGCACCCCGACGTGATCGCCTATCTAAATTAGCAGCCACTTGAAAAGAAGCTGCGGAGCAGCCTGCCGACAGGCATGGAACCATCGCATGCGCTCATTGTTCGGCACTGGTCAGCGCATGTGAGGTGCTCCTATGATCGATTCGCCAGGCTCCGTGAAACACCGCTTCCTCGATCTGGACGGCATCCGGGTCTTCTACCGGGAGGCAGGACCGCCGGACGCGCCGATCGTGCTCCTTCCCCACGGCTACCCGTGCTCATCCTACGAGTTTCGCAATTTCATGCCGCTGCTGGCCGACCGGTGGAGGCTTGTCGCTCCGGATTTCCCCGGATCCGGATACAGCGACACGCCGGACGACTTCGCCTACGGCTTCGACGGCTTCGCAGATTTTCTCGAAGCCTTCATCCGGCGCCTGGGCCTCGATCGTTTCGCACTTTATCTACATGACTTCGGCTCTCAGATCGGCCTTCGGCTAGCCATCCGCCGGCCGGAGCGCATTTCCGCACTGATCATTCAAAACGGCGACATCTACGAGGATGAGTTCGGACCTAAATACGCACCGTTGCAGGAGTATTTCCGCAATCCCACGCCGGAGGGCCGGGCCAAACTCGGCGAAGCCGTAAGCGAGGAAGGATACCGCGACGAATACCTCAACGACGTCCGGCCCGAGCTTGCCGAGCGGATTTCTCCCGACCTGTGGAAGCTCCATTGGTCCATGACAACGGCCAAGCGGCGTGAGATCGCCATAGACGTGATCGCGGGGTTGCGGGAAAATCTCGCCTGGTTCGATCGCTACCAGAGATACCTGCGCGAACATCGACCGCCGACGCTGATCGTCTGGGGTCCGCAGGACGGCTACATGCCCGAGGGCTCCGCCCGAGCCTATCTCCGCGACCTGCCGAATGCCGAACTGCATCTCATCGACGGGGGCCATTGGTTGCTGGAGACCAACCTGTCCGAGGTCGTCTCCCTCTGCCGAGATTTCCTCTCGCGCGCTTCGGCAAAATGACGCCCTCGCTTCCACCGGTCGCTACTTAAGCTGAGCGTCGACCGGCCTGCTTCGTGGCAGAAGCCGCTTGCCGCTTAAAAGCATTTCCGTTGTGCCTGAAGCACCACAGGGGAGTCCTTTCTGCCAAAAAATCGTCTTCGAATCGCCGCTTCGGGGTGGATGCGGCGAGCGGTCATCGTTAACAGATGGAAAACTATGTCCTGCTAGCTTGGCCGACGCCGCGTATGCAGGCAGTTGGTACAGAGTCGCCTGAAACGGGATGCGGAGAGGAATGTCTCCACCACGATCGAGTATTGCGCACTGGAAGACAGCGACCGCGCTCACAATCGTGGCATCGGCCGTGCTCGGCCCGGTTTCCGTCGAGCAGGCCCACGCGTTCAAGATCTTCGGCATGCGCTTCTTCGAAAGCGCGGAAGAAGAAGTTCAGGTCATAGACCCGGTTCGCTATACGCTGACTTTCGATGCGGGAACGGATGACGAGGAGCTCCGGGAGGCGCTGGAAAACGGCTCGCGGCTCGTTCAGGATCAGGAAGAACCGGTCTCGGGCGATCTTGGCCTGGCGATCAAGGCGCGCGACGACCGCGATCGGCTCCTCGCCGTCCTCTACGAAAAGGCGCGTTACGGCGGCACGGTCAGCATTCTGGTCGACGGCCAGGACATCGACAGCCTCCCCCCGGACCCGTCTTTCCCCGACGGCCAACCCGTACCGGTCGTGGTTCGCGTTGCTCCCGGGCCGGCATTCACGCTGGGCTCGGTCAGGCTCGAGGGAGACGCCGCGCGGCTCGACCCAGCCGCCTACGACCTCAAGCGTGGCGCCCGCGCCGACTCGACCTTGATTATCAAGGCGGGCGAGCAGATCGTGAACGACCTCAAGGAACAGAGCAGGCCGCTGGCAAAGCTCGCCGAGCGCAGCGTCGTTGCCGATCACGCGACTTCCACGGTCGATGTAACGATCCGTGCCGATGGCGGGCCGGTCGCGCCCGTCGGCGACCTGACCGTCAGCGGCGCCAGAACGGTCGACCCGGAATTCGTCAAGGATTATTCCCGCCTGAACCACGGCCGCCCATATTCGCCGGAGAATATTCGCAAGGCCGCCGAGCGGCTGCGGCAGTTGAACGTGTTTTCCAGCGTCACCATCAACGAAGCCGACGGGCTCGCGCCCGACGGCACGATCCCGATGAACATCCAGGTGTCCGAAGGCAAGCACCGCTATTTCGGATTCGGCGGACAGGTCTCGACCACGGACGGCCTTGGACTTCAGGGCTATTGGGGACACCGCAATCTCTTCGGACGCGCAGAATCGCTTCGGATCGAAGGCTCGGTCGACCGCCTCGGCGAGACCAGGGATGTCGCCGGACTCGATTATTCGGCCGGCATTCTCTTTGCGAAACCCGGCGCCTTCGGGCCGGCATCGACCTTTACCGCAAGCGTCAAGGCCGCGATCGTCGATCCGGACGCCTATAGTGCCAAAACGGTTACCGCGGCGGCTGGCGCCGCTTTCGAGCTTTCGCCCGAAGACACGTTCTCCGTCGGCGCGGAAGTGGGCTGGGCGGATGTCGACGACGCTTTCGGTTCGAATTCCTATATCACCGCCGCCCTCCCGTTCGAATATGTCCGCGACGCACGCGACGATAAGCTGAACCCGACGGAGGGTTACCGGGCGCTGATCAATGCCAAACCGAGCTACGAAATCGAAGGAAAGACCTTTTTCAGCTCCTTCGAAGCTTCCGCGTCCGGCTATTACGCGTTTGGAACGGAAAAGCGCTTCGTGCTGGCCGGCAAGCTCGGCGCCGGCGTGCTCGTCGGTGGCGACGAACTCTCCGATATTCCCGCGACCCGGCGGTTTTTCCTCGGCGGTGGCGGGTCGGTGCGCGGCTATTCCTATCAGGAGATCAGCCCCCGCGACGCCGATGACGAACTGACCGGCGGACGCTCCTATGTGAGCGGCTCCCTCGAAGCCCGCATCGCCGTCACCGATACGATCGGCATCGTGCCGTTCATCGACGCCGGCACCGTTTCGGAAAACACGGCGCCCAATTTCTCCGACATCCGGGCCGGCGCGGGCATCGGTCTGCGCTATGCGACGCCCTTCGGCCCGATCCGGCTCGACTTCGCCGTGCCGCTCAACAAATATCCGGGGGGCACCACTTACGGAATCTATGCCGGTATCGGCCAGTCCTTCTAATGCCCGGACTGTTTGCTGCATGCGCGCGACACCGTGGTAAGATGAGCGAAGTCCCGCCTGCCGGGCGATGTGCCGGCACTCTACCGATTCCAGAGCGGCGCAACATGGACTATGGATAGGACATGAATCAGGTCACCTTTTTCCTTCGATCTGCGCTGCGGTACTTCTTCGCCGCCCTCGGCACGCTCGTGGTCGTGCTCCTCCTGCTCGTCGGCTTTCTGGGCTTCACGGTGCCCGGCGCCCGCGTCGTCGCCTGGGCGATCGAGAAATATGCGGCAACCCCCGACCAGATCGTACGCATCGCCGACCCGGGCGCGCTTCTGACCGGCGACTTCACGGCCGGCACCATTACGCTCTTCGATGGCGAAGGCATTTATGCGGAGGTCCGCGACCTTTCGGTGGACTGGTCGCCCGCAGAACTATTCTCGCTTCGCTTCGACGCCAGCAGGATTTCGGCCGGCACGGTCCGCGTCGAACGGTTGCCCGTCCCCTCGACCGAGACCCAGGAAGTTCGCTCGACATTTGCCCTTCCGGTGGACGTGAAGATCGATACCTTCGACCTCAAGGAAATCGTGCTCGGCAAACAGATCGCAGGCGAAGATCATTTCCTGACGGCCAAGGGCAAGCTCTACGCGACGAATTCCAGCATCGCTCTCGAGCTCGATGCCGCCGAACGGGACCGCCCTGATGCGCGCGCGACAGCCGATCTCGTCTTCAACCCGGCCGGCAACCAGCTGAAGCTTGAAGCCGAGCTTGCGGAGCCGAAGGGCGGCCTTCTGGCGAGGCTGCTCCGCCTGCCGGGAGAACCTGCCGTCAACATGACCGTAACCGGACAGGGACCGCTTTCCGATTGGGCGGGCTCGGGTACGGTTACGCTCGACGGAAGCGAGATCCTTCGGCTCGACGGGCAGCACGTGCTCGCGGCCGACGGAATGCACATGCTTACCGTATCCGGCGGCGGCGCTTTCGCCACGCTGACGCCGCCGGCCTTCAGGCCGCTCTTCGAAGGCGAGAGCAGGATCGACCTGAGGGCCGCCTTCGACGGCACGAGCAAGGTCCGGATCGATGCGGGCAAGATTTCGACCGGCGCCATGACGCTCGATGTCTCCGGCACGGTCGACAGCCGCGGCGAGAACAACCTCCAGGCAAGGCTCGCCGGTACGAGCGGGCCATTCGATTTCCGCTGGCCGCTGAAAGACGGCGAGTTGCAGGCGCTCGTCGACACCGCAAACCTGTCGCTGATCGGCGACGGGCAGTCGGCAATCCTCGACATCGCCGCCAATGTGCCGTCCGTGAACCTGCCGCAGGGACGATTGGGCGGCATCCGGCTGTCGGCACAGAGCGACGCCTTCAATCTGGCGACCCGGTCCGGTCCCCTGAAGACGACCGTAGAAATCGCCGAGAGCCGCTTTGCAAATGCCGATCTCGATCGGGCGGTGCAGGCGCCCCTGAAGCTCGACGGCACCATCGCCGTTACTCCGGAAGACATCCGTTTCGACCCGCTGGAGATCGAAAGCGCGAGCATCGGCGGCACGGTCACCGGCAGCTTCGATCGCGTCGAAACGACGCTCGAGGCGGCATTCAAGGCCTTTGCCGTCAGAGAGGTCCTGCCGCCGGGGCTCGCCGACAAGTTCGACAGGACCATCGCCCTTGCGGGCAATGCGGTCGTGGAACAGGACGGCAGCGTCCGGTTGAGCGAACTCGACATAAAGTCCGGTGCGGTCGACGCCTCCGGCTCCGTTGCGCTTGCCGGAAGCACATTGACTGCGGACATCCAGGGGACGCTGCCCGATCTCGGACGGCTGCTCGCCGATGCGAAGGGCTCGGCCGCCTTCCACGCGGTCGCCTCCGGTCCTCTGAACAAGCTCGGTATCGAAGCAGAGATAACCTCAAGCGGAGCGACGCTCGCTGGCCGCACACTGGACGATCTCGTCGTCAATGCCGACGCTACCGTGACGCCGGGGAGCCCCGAAGCGAAGCTGACGGCAACCGGTACCCTCGACGGCCAGGCGATCGACGTCCGCGCCGACGTCGTCACCCGGGATGGCCGCACCTCGATCCCCGCCCTCGAGGCAAAGATCGGCGAAAACCGGCTGACCGGTGCGATGGAGCTTACAGCCGACTTCAAGCCGAATGGGACGATCGACTTCAACCTGCCCGATCTCGGCCTCCTTGCCGCCATGGCCGGGCAGCAGGCATCGGGCGACCTTGCCGGCTCCGCGACAATCCGGACCGCCGACGGCGTCACGTCGCTCGCGCTGACGGCCCGCGGCGAAAGCATCAGGCGGGACGCATTGACCATTGCCAAGCCCGTGGTCGACGTCGACGTCGCCGATCTTGCCAGCCTCGCGATCAAGGGCAGTGTCAGGGCCGAAAGCGTCATCCAAGGCGAAAACCGCCTGACGGACATCGATATCGCCTTCGAGCAACAGGCGGAAAGAACCGGCTTCTCGGTCGGTGCCGAATATGAGGGCTCTCCGCTCGCAGCGACCGGCGATCTCGCGAGCCGTGACGGCCGGACCGAGATAAGCCTTGCATCGGCCTCGACGACAGCCAAGCGCATCCCCTTGCAGCTTGCCCGGCCGACCGTCATCGCCATCGAGAACGGCGTCGTGCATATCGACGGGCTGACGATCCAGGCATCGACAGGTACGGTCGCCGTCACCGGTACGGCAGGCGAGACGCTTGATATTTCGGCGGATATCAGCGAGCTGCCAGCCACCTTGATCCACACCGTCGCGCCGACGCTCGGGGCCGAGGGCACGATTGCGGGCAAGGTGGACATTGCCGGGAACGGCGCGGCACCGGTCGTCCGCTACGATCTCACCTGGAGCGGCGCCTCGATCGCCTCCGTGCGGTCGGCCGGCATAACGGCGGAAGACCTGTCGGCGAAGGGAACCGTGACCGTCTCCGACGACAGCATCCGCCTCGACCCCTTGGCCATCGAACGCGCCGGCTTTCGCGGCGATGTGACGGCTAGCCTCGACCGCGCCGGAAACGCGGCCGAGGCGAATTTCCAGTTCGTTGCCGAACCCGCCGCGCTGCCGCCCGGCATCGGCGCAAAATTCGATGCGCCGATCACCGTCTCCGGCAAGGTCGCGACGGGGGCCGGCGGCGCCGTCGAACTGAGCGCACTCGAAGTCAAATCCGGGACGGTCAACGCCACCGGGTCGGCCGCCCTTGCCGAGGGCGCGTTGACGGCCAAGATAGAGGGCGCGTTACCGGATCTCGGCAAGCTGCTCGCCGAGGCAGAAGGCAAGGCCGCTTTCACCGCCGACCTGTCCGGACCGCTCGACGCGCTCGGCGTCAAGGCGGAAGTGACCTCCAGCGGCGCGGTCCTCGCGGGACGCACGCTTTCGGATTTCGTGATCACAGCCGATGCGACGGCGAAAGCCGGCAGTCCGCAGGCGAAGCTGACGGCGACGGGAGCTTTGGACGGCCAGGCGATCGACGTGAAGGCCGAGGTGGTCTCGAAGGACGGCCGCACTTCGATCCCGACCCTGGAGGCGAAGGTCGGCGACAACAGATTGACGGGTGCGATCGATCTGACGGCAGACTTCAAGCCCGAGGGCACGGTCGACTTCAATCTGCCCGATCTCGGCCTTCTTGCCGCCATGGCCGGCGAGAAGGTCTCGGGAGACCTCTCCGGCTCGGCAGCGATCAGAACGGTGGGCGGTGTGACCTCCCTTACGCTGAAAGCGAACGGCAGCGGAATCAAGCGCGGCGATCTGACGATCACAAAGCCGGTCGCCGATATCAGCGTCGCCGATGTGGCGGCACTCGCGATCCGGGGAAGCGTCAAGGCGGAAAACGTCGCTCAGGGTCAAAACCGTCTCACCGGTCTCAATCTCACCTTCGATCAGCAGGGCGGCAGGACCGGCTTTACCGTCGACGGCGGATATGACGGCGGTCCTCTTTCGGCCAAAGGCGACATGGTCGCAAGCGGCGGCCGCACCGAAGTCCGCCTCGCCTCCTTCGCGGCAACGCCCAAGCGGATACCGCTGAAGCTTGCACGCCCGACCGTCGTCGCGATCGAGAACGGCACGGTGCTCCTCGATGCCCTGACCATCGAGGCTTCGAAGGGAACGATCACGGTCGCCGGCTCTGCGGGACCGAAGCTTGATATTTCAGCAAGACTCAACGCGCTGCCTGCCGCACTGATCAACACCTTCGCCCCGACGCTCGGGGCGGAAGGCACGATCGCCGGGACGGTGGACGTGGACGGAACTGCGGCGGCTCCGGTCGTCGTCTACGACCTCAGATGGAGCAACGCCTCGGTCGCAGCGGCGCGCGGCGCCGGCGTATCGTCGCTGGCGATTGCTGCAAACGGGCGCTTCGCCGACAACCGGGTCACCGTCGATGCCACGGTCTCCGGCCCCGGAGACCTTTCCTTCCGGGGCGGCGGCAATGTCGAGCTTGGCGGCGACATGCCGATCTCGATGAAATTCGCCGGCGACGTCCCTTTCGCGCTGCTCGCCAATATCATGGCGCAACAGGGCTTCACCCTGACCGGATCGGCCAAGGTCGACCTTTCGCTCTCCGGCCCGGCCAAGGCGCCGCAGATCGCCGGCACGGTCTCGACCGCCGGCGCCCGGCTCGTGGACGTTCGCCGCAATCTCGCCCTCAACGACCTCACCGCCAATGTCGCACTGGACGGCAGGCAGGCGACGATCTCTCGGCTCTCGGCCAATCTGGCAAGCGGCGGATCGATCGAGGCGAGCGGCACCGTGGGCATCGTTCCCGATTCCGGCTTCCCGGCGGATCTCAGAATCCGGCTCAACGATGCGACCTATGTGGACGGCACGCTGTTCACCGCCAACCTTGCGGGCGACCTGACGCTCAACGGGCCGCTCGTCTCGACGCCCGTGCTTGGCGGAAGGCTGACGATCCGCAGGGCCGCGATCACCATACCGGAGAAGCTGCCGGCCTCGCTCTCGCAGATCGACATCAAGCACCGCAACGCCCCGGCACGCGTGCAGCGGATGACGAAAGATCTGCGCCGGGATACGTCCGCCGGCGCCGAGGCAAGCGGCGCGATCGCCTTCGACCTCGCCGTCAGTTCCCCGGGCCAGTTCTTCGTACGCGGTCGCGGCATCGATGCCGAACTCGGCGGCGATCTGACCATCCGCGGCACCGCCGTCCAGCCGATCGTTTCCGGTGGATTCGACATGCGTCGCGGGCGCCTGGAGATTCTCGGCAAGCGCCTGACCTTCACCGACGGTCACATCGGCTTCGGCGGCGACCTCATCCCGACGCTCGATCTCGACGCGACCTCGAGCGCCGGATCGACGACGATCACGGTCAACGTTGCAGGCCCGGCCAACAACCCGACGGTGACCTTCTCCTCGTCGCCGGCGCTGCCGCAGGACGAGATCCTGGCGCAGCTCATCTTCAATCGGTCGCTGAACAATCTCTCCGCCTTCCAGATCGCGCAGCTCGCCTCGGCCGTGGGCCAGCTTGCCGGCGGCGGATCGACGTCGCTGCTCGACGGCCTGCGCAACAAGCTCGGCGTCGACGATCTCGACATCACGACCGACGAGAGCGGCGGCGCCCAGGTCCGCGCCGGCAAATATCTCAACGACCGCACCTATCTCGAATTGCAGCAGGGATCGGACTCCGCTTCCAGCAAGGCGGTCATCAACCTCGACATCGGCCGCGGCGTGAAGCTGAAGGGAGAAGCGGCAGGCGACGGCTCGGCCGCCGGAGGCATCTTCTTCGAGAGGGAATATTGATGCCTGACGATGCCGCCCGCCGGCCGATCCGGCGGACGGGTTCATCGTTTCGGCCGTCCCATTATTTTTCGAACCGGAGTCTTGACCTCAAGCACGGTTGAGGTTGCAGAAATCACTCCGTGTAACGGACACGGAGGTACGACATGACTGAGCAGATACTCTTCCGGAACGTGATGAAGGTCACGGAAGGCAGCCTGGAACCCTTTCGCGAAGCGGTGAAGCAAGCGATCGAGTTCGTCGAGCGAAACGGACCTCAACTCATGGTCCAGACATTCATCGACGAGCAGGAAATGCGTGCGGTCAGCTTTCAGCTCTACCGGAATAGCGAAGACGTTCTGCGCCATTGGGAAATATCGGACCCTCACATCCGAGCGGTATCGGAGCATTGCAGCGTCGAGAAGTTCGAGGTTTACGGCAATCCGAGCGACGAGGTCGCAGCCGGCCTATCCCAATTCTTCGGCGACGGCCGCGGACACATCATGAAACCACTTGCGGGATTCACCCGCTTCCAAAGCACTTCCAGGAAAAGTGTATAACGGTTTTCCGTCCGGAAGTGCGTTGGATCAAATGGTCAGAGCACTTCCAGGAAAAGTGTATAACGGTTTTCCGTCCGAAAGTGCGTAGTCTCAAGGGCTGGATCATCTCGCTGTTTCAGTGAAATGATCCAATTCGCCCTTTACCGGCTGCGGGACGAATTTTTCTGAAGCGAACAGGGGAGCTCGGGTCAGGCGTGAAGGAGCGCCCCTTCACGCCGCGTTGCGATCGACCCCGAACGCATCCAGTACCTCGCTCTCGTCCGTTGCCGTGAACAGCGCCCAGATATGACCGAACGGATCGATGAGGGCGCCGACCCGGTCGCCGGTCGGCAGCGTTTCGGCGACATTGCGCAGACTGGCGCCGGAGCCCATCGCCCTTTCGAGCACGCGGTCCACGTCGTCGACGTGCAGTTCCAGGATCGCCGCCGTTGTTCCGAGCGCGTGCGGCGATCGCGGGCCGCCGAGCCTCGGTTCGGCGTCCCGGCGTGGATTGGCGCCGGCCACCCGGAAGACCGAGTCGCCGATGCAGAGGTCGGCACTCGTCAGAATGCCGCTCCACTCGTGCCGCTGCAGCAGCTCGGCGCCGAAGACATCGCGGTAGAACGCAATCGCCCGCTCCTCGTCACCATGCCGGACGAAGAGCTTTATGCAGATCTGCCGTACCGACGGGCCGCCGGAATAACTAGCCATGGCAATCTCCCTGGATCGCAATGATGTCGAGCGGGTGGAACCCGCGATCAAATACGCCATCGTTCAAAATGAGACCGCATGCCGCGGAGACCGCGCCCGTGCTCATGCCTCTCTTGTTTGCTGAGAGGAACATCTTATCCGAAGGTGAGAACAAATCAAGAACAAAAACAGCCGTGCGTCGCCAATTCACGCCGCGGCGATCGCCTCACGAAGACCCGGTCAACTTGCTGGTCTTCAGCAGAATGTTCGTTTCGGTCACGTTGATGCCGTCGATCAAACGGATGCGCCGCAAGGTCTCATCGAAGCTCGCGAGATCCCGGTCCTCGAGTTCGGCAATGAAATCCCACCTTCCATTGGTGCTGTGCAGCGCCCGCACCTGCGGCAGCCCGCGCAATTGTTCGGCGACACGGTCCGCCATCTTTCCGTGAACCTCGATCATCACCACGGCCCTGACGCCGGAGGCGGGGATTTCCGCGCCCGTGCGGATGGTAAAAGCGGCAATGGTCCCATTCGCGACGAGCCGGTCGATGCGCGCAGCAACCGTGGCACGCGAGACGCCGGTCATCGCCGAAAGCGCGGAGACGGGCATGCGGGAATTTTGCCGGAGAGCGCCGATGAGCGCCTGATCGAGATCATCCATCTTATCACTTCGTCAAAGGGGACTTTACACTTTGCGCATCTTATCTTCCCAATCGACAGTTTTCCATCTTTTTGCCGCCACGCTTTTTGACGATAATCCGCCGGACTTCACGGGAACCGAGCTTCCCGGCAACCGGGCCAAGGGACGAGGCGGACATGAAAACCATCACATTGATCGGCGCACCCATCGAGGAAGGCTCGGGCCGCCGCGGCGCAGCCATGGGGCCGACGGCGCTCAGAATCGCCGGAATAGACACGGTTCTCGCCGAACTCGGCCATACGGTCAATGACGAGGGGGATCTGAGGCCGCTGCCGGCACGCGATCTCGCCAACCATCCCGGCGCCAACAATCTGCAATCCGTCGCAGCTTTCGCGCGCGCGCTCGACGAAGCCGTGCATGAAACCGCGCGCAAGGGACATTTCCCCATCATTCTCGGCGGCGACCACGCGCTCTCGATGGGCAGCGTCTCCGGCATGGCGCGTCACGCCCAGGACGTCGGCCGGCCCCTCTTCGTCCTATGGCTGGACGCGCATGCCGACTTCAACTCGCCGGCGACCTCGCCCTCCGGCAACATGCACGGCATGCCCGTCGCCTTCTTCTGCGGCGAAGCGGAGTTCGCTCCGATCCTCCCGAAGGACCGGCCGCTGGTCGACCCGAAGAAGGTCTATCAGGTCGGAATCCGCTCGGTCGACGCGCGTGAGCGCGAGGAAATTGCCGAGCACGGCGTCAATGTCTTCGATATGCGGACCATCGACGAGATGGGCATGGCCCATATCATCCGCCAGATCGTCGATGAGGTTCGCGCCGCTAACGGCCTGCTGCATGTGAGCCTCGACGTCGATTTTATGGATCCGGAACTGGCCCCCGGCGTGGGGACGACGGTCCCGGGCGGCGCGACCTTCCGCGAGGCTCACCTCATCATGGAAGTGCTGTGCGACAGCGGCCTCGTCTCTTCCCTCGACGTGGTCGAGCTCAACCCGTTCCTCGACGACCGGGGCAAGAGCGCACGCATTCTGGTCGAACTGACGGCAAGCCTCTTCGGACGCCGTATCCTCGACCGCCCGACGCGCGCGGCCTGAGGCCACGCTCCGCCTGCTCTCCTGCGAGGGGGGAACGTTCAGCAAAGGCTTAACGAATCCGCGCCTAGTATAGGCATACAGAGCGCAAGGCGGATTTTCCGCGCATGAAGCGGCTTGCGCCTCGCCGGATGTCATCGGCGGACCACCACGACCGGAAAGCTGGAAGGACCTTCGATGACAAGCACGCAGAGAGCAGCCGGATTCGACGGCGAGACGCTCGAAATCATAGCGTTTCGCCTCCACGATCAGGAATTTTGCGTCAAGACCACGACGATCCGCGAGATACGCGGCTGGGCCCCGTCGACGCCCATCCCGCATGCCCCGCCGGAAGTGATCGGCGTGATGAACCTGCGCGGGACGGTGATCCCGATCATCGATCTCGCCCATAAGCTCGGCATGAAATCGACCGTCACCAACGAACGCAGCGCGATCGTCGTCGCCGAGGTCCACAACATGGTCATCGGTCTCGTCGTCGATCGCGTTTCCGACATTCTGACCGTGCAGGGCAGTCAGGTACAGCCTGTGCCTGAAGTCACTGCATCCTTCGACAAGAGCTTTGCGGAAGGCATCATCGCCAATGAATCGGGCATGATCTGCTTCCTCAATCTCGCCCGCATGTTCAAGGAGCGGGAAACCGAAGAACTGGCGGCCTGAGCCTGCGCATCTGCATATCGGGAGCGATTCACTATTTCCTTGAAACAGTGAGTCGCTCTGCGTGGCAAAGGACTACATCTTTTTACGAGTATGTAAGCAAAAATTCTATTTTAACGCGATTTTAAGCTCGCTTTACTAATTTAGATCGCACAGCGGCATGAAGCCCTTCGTGATTTCGAAATCTCCCCAGCAACCGCCAGCCGCCCTTTCCTGAAGGACGGCGAAGCAGATCACAAACGTCCGCTCCGCGGCCGTTTTTTCGCGAAAATTTCAGAGGGGATCATGTTTTCTTTTACCAGAAGCCGTGACGCACGGCAGATCATCGAAGCCTTGTCCAAATCGCAGGCCATCATTCAATTCGACCTCGCCGGCAACGTCCTCGACGCCAACGAGAACTTCTGCAAGGCGCTCGGCTATAGTCTGCAGGAAATCGTGGGACAGCACCATCGCATCTTCTGCGCGCCGGAATTCGTGGCGACTGAGGAGTATCGTGAGTTCTGGGCACGCCTCGGCCGCGGCGAATTCGACAGCAACAGCTACCGGCGCCTCGCCAAGGGCGGACGGGAAATCTGGATCCAGGCGAGTTACAACCCGGTCTGCCGAAACGGCAAGCCCTACAAGGTGGTCAAGTTCGCAACCGACATCACCGCAGTCAAGATGAGGGCCACGGAAGATGCCGGCAAGCTGGACGCCATTTCCCGCTCGCAGGCGATGATCGAGTTCACGCCCGCCGGCGAGGTGCTCACAGCCAACGAGAACTTCTGCAACACGCTCGGCTATCAGCTCTCCGAAATCCAGGGCCGACACCACAGCATGTTCTGCGAGCCCGGTTATACCGGCACGGCCGAATATGCCGATTTCTGGAAGCGCCTGGCCCAGGGCGAATTCATCGCCAACGAATTCGTGCGCTATGGCAAGGCCGGCAAGGAGGTCTGGATCCAGGCCGCCTACAACCCCATTCGCGATCCGAACGGCCGGGTTTACAAGGTGGTCAAATTCGCGACAGACGTGACCGAACGTATGGCCGCGATCAATGCGCTCGGAGCCGGCTTGCGAGCGCTTGCCGACGGCGATCTGGCTCAATCGCTCGACACGCCCTTCGTTCCCAGCATGGAAACGGTGCGCAAGGACTTCAACGAAGCGCTTGTCCGCCTCTGTCGGGCCATGCAGACGGTCGGCGAAAATGCAAGCGCGATCGCCGGCGGCGCACGCGAGATCCGGTCTGCAGCCGACGATCTGTCGAAACGTACAGAACAGCAGGCGGCCTCCGTCGAAGAAACGGCCGCAGCGCTGGACGAGATCACCACGACCGTCGCGGATTCCAGCCGCCGAGCCGAGGAAGCGGGCAATCTGGTCGCAAAGACGAAGGATGGCGCCGAGCGCTCCGGACTTGTCGTCAAAAGCGCGATCGGCGCCATGGGCCAGATCGAGCAATCCTCGCGCGAAATCAGCAACATCATCGGCGTCATCGACGACATCGCCTTCCAGACGAACCTGCTGGCCCTCAATGCCGGTGTCGAGGCGGCGCGTGCCGGAGAAGCCGGCAAGGGCTTCGCCGTCGTGGCCCAGGAGGTCCGCGAACTGGCGCAGCGATCGGCCAGCGCGGCAAAGGACATCAAATCCCTGATCACCGCTTCAGGCGAGCATGTGAGGAACGGCGTATCGCTGGTCGGCCAGACCGGCACCGCCCTGGAAACCATCCTGGCGCAGGTGCAGGAGATAAATCACAACGTCTCGGCGATCGTGGAAGCCGCCCGCGAACAGTCGACCGGTCTCAAGGAAATCAACCAGGCGGTCAATGCGATGGATCAGACGACGCAGCAGAACGCCGCCATGGTGGAGGAAAGCACGGCCGCGAGCCATCGGATGTCGCAGGAGGCGGACGCGTTGCACGCCCTGCTGCGTCAGTTCCGCATCGGACGGGACGCTTCACCCGCAAGCGACAACAGGATGGAAGCGCCCCATTCGCCCACGCGGCTGCACGCAACTGCAAAGGCGCTGCGTAGCGGCACGAGGTCCAATCTCGCGCTCGCTCCCGCCTCGGACAACTGGGAGAATTTCTGACCGCACTCCCACCCGCGCTCTTCTTCGAACGCAACGGCGCCCGGTGGGGAAGAGCATAAGCTTCTCCCTCCTCTACCTGTCACCGGGATGAGGGCAGCGACGCGCCTGCGGGGCGGAAAGGGTCTTTTCCAGCCCAGGGACTTGGGCTGGCTCGATTCCTGTGAAGGCACAGGAACGAGGATCGAAGGACAAACTTCCTGGAAGCGCTCTAAGGGCGTGTCGAGATTCGGGCCACCCGCCGCCGCTTGTTTGATTTCCTCATTCCTGTGCTTGTCACAGGAATCCAGCCAGACCAACAGGCCTTAAACCGCCTCCGGACGGCGGATCTTCTCAGCCGCCTCGAGCACCAGCGGGTTCAACCCTTCACCGCCATGCGCGATATGCTCGAAGAGCTTGCGGCGCATGCGCGGCTCCCAATATTTGTTGATATGCGTGGCCACGCCCTCGGCCGCCCCCTCCGCCGGCTGGGTCAGGAAGAAGGTGGCAATCTGGTTCGCCATATAGACGAGCTTGGCGTTGGGGTGGTTTTCAGACATGGAAGATTGCTCCGCATTCAGAATAGCGGCACGCGGGCGGACAAGGACGCAGGCTCCTCGTCATTCCGGATGATGCGCTCCGCATGGGTGAAGATTTCAAACTCGTCGCCGCGGACAAGTGCGATGAGGGTCATGCCCGCCCCTTCCGCCGTGCGGATGGCGAGCGCCGTCGGCGCAGAAATGGCAATGATCACAGGGCTCCCGACGATCGCGGTTTTCTGCACCATCTCGACCGATACGCGGGACGTGACGACAACCGCGCCCTGAGCGCCCCTGAACCCGGCGCGCGCGGCCGCTCCGGTCAGCTTGTCCAGCGCGTTGTGACGCCCGACATCCTCGCGGACCGCGATCAGTCCGCGTCCGGGCACGTAGAAAGCGGCACCGTGCACCGCCCGTGTCTCGAAATGCAGCGGCTGTTGTCCATTGAGAAGCGCAACTGCGTCCACCACGTCCTGATCGGAAAGGCGAAGCAGCGAGGCGGAGACGTCGGGCGTCGGGCGAACGGCCTCCTCGATCGACTCTATACCGCAGAGACCGCAACCGACCGGCCCGGCCATGTGGCGACGTCTGAGGCGCAGAATATCGTTCTGTTCGTCCTCGAGACTGATCTGCAGATCGATGCCCTTGTCCTCGACGACGATGTCTATGTCGTCGATCTGTTCTGGACGGGTGATGATCCCTTCGGTCAGGCTGAAGCCGGTGGCGAAATCCTCGAGATCGGCAGGTGTCGCCATCATCACCGCATGCGTCGAACCGCCATAGGTGAAGGCGACCGGCGTTTCCTCGGGCACGACGCGCGACTGCGCGACGAGGATGCCGCCGCGCCGTGCAGCCTCCGGCACCGTCGCCGTCGTTCCGGATGGAGAGGACGAAACTCGCTTGCCCGCCATTCTCGCTCCTATTCCGCCGCCTCCAGCTTGCCGGAAATGCGACGCGACCGGCGAGCCTGCTCGTCATAGTCGCGCTGCCAGTCGGAAGGACCGTTCGACGGCGAGACCTGCACCGCGGTCACCTTGTATTCCGGGCAGTTGGTCGCCCAATCGGTAAAGTCGGTGGTGATGACGTTCGCCTGAGTCGAGGGGTGATGGAAGGTCGTATAGACGACACCCGGCGCGACGCGATCGGTGATCAACGCGCGGAGCGTCGTATCGCCCGAGCGGCTGGCGAGCCTGACCCAGTCGCCGTCGCGGATGCCGCGCTGCTCGGCGTCATGCGGGTGAATTTCCAGCCGGTCTTCCGCATGCCAGACGACGTTCTCCGTGCGACGCGTCTGGGCGCCGACATTGTACTGACTGAGAATACGGCCGGTCGTCAGAAGCAGCGGGAAGCGCGGACCGGTCCTTTCGTCGGTCGCCACGTATTCGGTGCGGATGAACTTGCCCTTGCCGCGCACGAAACCGTCGACATGCATGATGGGCGAGCCGAGCGGCGCCTTCTCATTGCACGGCCACTGCACCGAGCCCATCTTGTCCAGATAGTCGTAGGAGACCATGGCAAAGCTCGGCGTCGTCGCCGCGATCTCGTCCATGATCTCGGACGGATGGCGATAGTTCCAGGCAAGCCCCATGGCTTGCGCCATCTTCTGCGTCACCTCCCAATCGGCATAGCCGTTCTTCGGCCGCATGACGCGCCGGACGCGGTTGATGCGGCGCTCGGCATTGGTGAAGGTTCCGTCCTTTTCGAGGAAGGTCGATCCGGGCAGGAAGACATGGGCGTAGTTGGCCGTCTCGTTGAGGAAGAGATCGTGCACCACGACGCATTCCATCGCCGCAAGGCCGGCGGCGACGTGCTTGGTGTCCGGATCCGACTGCAGGATGTCCTCGCCCTGCACGTAGAGGCCCTTGAAGGTGCCCTCGACGGCGGCATCGAGCATATTGGGGATGCGCAGGCCCGGCTCGTGATTGAGCGTCACGCCCCAGAGCTTCTCGAAGATCTCGCGCGTCGCATCGTCGGAAATATGTCGGTAGCCGGGAAGCTCGTGCGGGAAGGAGCCCATGTCGCAGGAGCCCTGGACGTTGTTCTGGCCGCGCAGCGGATTGACGCCGACGCCCGGCCGGCCGATGTTGCCGGTGAGCATGGCGAGGTTGGCGATCGCCATCACCGTCGTCGAGCCCTGGCTGTGCTCCGTGACGCCAAGGCCGTAATAGATCGCGCCGTTGCCGCCGGTGGCGTAAAGCCGCGCAGCCCTGCGCACAAGTTCCGGTGAAACGCCGGTATAGGCTTCGGTTGCTTCCGGGCTGTGATGGGGCTCTGCCACGAAGGCCGCCCAATCCTCGAATTCCGACCAGTCGCAGCGCTCGCGAATGAAGGCTTCGTTGGCAAGGCCTTCCGTGACGATGACATGCGCAATCGCCGTCAGGATGGCAACGTTGGTGCCGGGCTTCAGCGGCAGGTGGTACGACGCTTCGACATGGGCGGAGCGGACGAGGTCGATTCGGCGCGGATCGATGACGATCAGCTTGGCGCCCTGGCGCAGCCGCTTCTTCAGCCGCGAGGCGAAGACCGGGTGGCCGTCGGTCGGGTTGGCACCGATGATGACCGCAACATCCGTGTGTTCGACACTGTCGAAATCCTGCGTACCGGCGGAGGTGCCGAAGGTCTGGTTGAGGCCGTAACCGGTTGGCGAATGGCAGACGCGGGCGCAGGTGTCGACATTGTTGTTGCCGAAGCCGGCGCGCACCAGCTTCTGCACCAGAAAGGTTTCCTCATTGGTGCAGCGCGAAGACGTGATGCCGCCGACCGAATCGCGGCCGTACTGATACTGGATGCGGCGGAACTCGGAGGCGATATGCGCGAAAGCCTCTTCCCAGGTGACCTCGCGCCAGGGATCGGTGACCTTCTCGCGGACCATCGGATTGAGGATGCGGTCCCTGTGGTTGGAGTAACCATAGGCGAAGCGGCCCTTGACGCAGGAATGGCCGCGATTCGCCTGGCCGTCCTTCCAGGGCACCATGCGCACCAGCTCCTCGCCGCGCATCTCCGCCTTGAACGAGCAGCCCACGCCGCAATAGGCGCAGGTGGTGACGACCGAGTGCTCCGGCTGGCCGATCTCGATCACCGATTTTTCCGTCAGCGTCGCCGTGGGGCAAGCCTGCACGCAGGCGCCGCAGGAGACGCATTCGGAGGAAACGAAATCCTCGTTCATGCCGGCGGAGACGCGCGAATCGAAGCCGCGGCCGCTGATCGTCAGCGCGAAGGTGCCCTGCACTTCCTCGCAGGCCCGCACGCAGCGCGAACAGACGATGCACTTCGCCGGATCATAGGTGAAATACGGATTCGACTCGTCCTTCGGCGCCCATTTTGCGTTGATCTCGCCATTGTTGCGCGCCGCCACATGGTTCTCGCCGTCATAGCCGTAGCGCACGTCGCGCAGGCCCACGGCACCGGCCATGTCCTGCAGCTCGCAATCGCCATTGGCTGCGCAGGTGAGGCAGTCGAGCGGATGGTCGGAAATATAGAGCTCCATGACGCCGCGGCGGACATCCTTCAGCCGCTGCGTCTGCGTCGAAACGCTGATGCCTGCCGCCACCGGCGTCGTGCAGGAGGCCGGCATGCCGGCGCGTCCCTCGATCTCTACGAGACAGAGCCGGCAGGAGCCGAAGGCATCCATCATGTCGGAAGCGCAAAGCTTCGGCACCTCGATGCCCGCTTCCATTGCCGCACGCATGATCGACGTGCCTTCCGGAACCGTGATCTCGCGCCCGTCTATCGTCAGCGTCACCGTCTTCTCGGACTTGGAGGCAGGGGTGCCGTAGTCGATTTCGTGAATGAGAGACATTAGCGGGCCTCCTGAGAAATTGCGTTCAAGGGGGCGGCTTCACCCCCCTTTGCCCTGCCGGGCATCTCCCCCACAAGCGGGGAGATCGAATCGTGGCCGGCCACTCGCTCCAAAACAAACGCTTCTGCACGTGGGGCGCTCCGGTCAAGACGCCGAGCGCGCCGCATCCATTCTCCCCCCTTGGGGGGGAGATGGCCGGCAGGCCAGAGGGGGGTACGCGCCGCCGCCGATACCGGCTTCCGCCCCTCATCCGGCTGCCGCCACCTTCTCCCCGCTCGCGGGTAGAAGGGATATGCCGTGCCCTTCCGGTCCCCTCTCCCCGCCTGCGGGGAGAGGGTTAGGGTGAGGGGCAAAAATTCAAGTGCCATCGCAGCCATCATTCCGCAGCCTCCACGACCGGCACCGGTGAAAAATCCTCCGGAAAATGCGTCATGGCGCTCATCACCGGATAGGGCGTGAAGCCGCCAAGGGCGCAGAGGGAGCCGAACTTCATCGTGTTGCAGAGATCGGCGAGCAGTTCGCGGTTCTTCTCCGGCTCGATGCCGGCGGCGATCCTGTCGGCCACCTCGACGCCGCGCGTCGAACCGATACGGCATGGGGTGCACTTGCCGCAGCTTTCGACCGCACAGAACTCCATGGCGAAACGCGCCTGTTTCAACATGTCGGCCGTGTCGTCGAAGACGACGATGCCGGCATGACCGATGAGCCCGTCTCTGGCGGCAAATGCCTCGTAGTCGAAAGGCGTATCGAACAGCGCCCGCGGGAAATAGGCACCGAGCGGGCCGCCAACCTGGACGGCCTTGACCGGCCGGGCGCTCGCCGTGCCGCCGCCGATCTCGTCGACGATCTCGCCGAGCGTCAGGCCGAACGCGGTCTCGAAGAGGCCGCCATGCTTGACGTTGCCGGCGATCTGCAGCGGGATCGTTCCGCGCGACCGGCCCATGCCGAAATCGCGATAGTAATCGGCGCCCCTGTCGAGGATCACCGGCACGGAAGCGAGCGAGATGACGTTGTTGATGACGGTCGGGCGGTCGAAAAGGCCCTTGTGTGCCGGCAGCGGCGGCTTGGCGCGCACAAGCCCGCGCTTGCCTTCGAGGCTGTTCAGGAGCGAGGTCTCCTCGCCGCAGACATAGGCGCCGGCGCCGGTGCGCACTTCCATGTCGAAGGCGTGCGCCGACCCGAGCACCGAAGCACCGAGCACACCGGCGGCACGGGCGATCTCGATCGCCGCGCTCATCACCGCGATCGCATGCGGATATTCCGAACGGGTATAGATGTAGCCCTTGGTCGCACCGGTCGCGATACCGGCGATCGCCATACCCTCGATCAGCACGAAGGGATCGCCTTCCATGATCATCCGGTCCGCAAAGGTCCCGCTGTCGCCCTCGTCGGCATTGCAGACGATGTATTTGCGCGGCCCTCGTGCTTCCAGGACGGTCTTCCATTTGATGCCGGTCGGGAAGCCGGCGCCGCCGCGGCCGCGAAGGCCGCTTTCCGTGACCTCGGCAACGATCGCCGCCGGTTGCATTGCGATTGCCCGCTCGAGACCGAGCAAGCCCCGATGGGCGCGATAGTCTTCGAGCGAGAGAGGATCGATGACGCCGCAACGGGCGAAGGTAAGCCGGGTCTGTCGCTTGAGAAACGGAATTTCCTCGGTCTTGCCGAGGCAGAGAGGATGCGCGCCACCCGAAATCAGCCCGGCATCGAGAAGAGAGGCGACGTCGCGCGCCTTCACCGGACCGTAGGCGACGCGCCCTGCGGCCGTTTCGACTTCGACCAGCGGCTCCAGCCAGTGCATGCCGCGCGAGCCGTTGCGCACGATCGTGGCGTCGAGCCCGCGTGCGGCGATCTCGCCGGCCATCGCCTCCACCACCTTTTCGGCGCCTAGCGCAATGGCCGCCGCATCCCGGGGAATGTAGATCCTGACGGTCATCGGCGCGCCTCCGCAACCAGCGCCTCGAGCTCTGTTTCGTCGAGGCGCGCATGAACCTCGCCGTCGAGCATCGCCGACGGCGAGCAGGAACAGAGTCCGAGACAGTAGACCGGCTCAAGCGTCACGGCGCCGTCCGGCGTCGTCTCATGGAAATCGATCCCGAGAAGCGCCTTGGCGCGCTCCGCAAGCCGGTCGCCGCCCATCGACTGGCAGGCCTCGGCGCGACAGAGCTTCAGCACATGGCGCCCGGCCGGGTGCTCGCGAAAATCGTGATAGAAGGTAACCACGCCATAGACTTCGGCGCGCGAAAGATTGAGTTCCCGCGCGATCACCGGCAGGCTCTCCTCCGGCACATAGCCGAACTCGTCCTGGATTTCGTGCAGGATGGGAATAAGCGGGCCTTCGAGCCCCTTGAGCTCGCCGACGATCGCCAGCGTCCGTTCGGTCACGTCTGCGCGCGGCAGATGGATATTCACTGAAGGAGCCCTCCCGGCTCGCGGCCGCGCCGCCAGGATCTCCCGACCGTCGTCGTGCCGCTGTCTCAACCAGTTGGCAAAGATCGGAGATTTCACGCTCTTTGCCCATGAAACAAGCTTCGCGCTTATGCTTCCATGGGTCAATATGGCTGTTCCGTCGATCGATAGAAAATTTCTATTGAACCTGGTTGCGCTCACCGAGGATACGCGCCTCGTGCAACAGCGCGGAGACGAGCGGCGTGAACGGCTCACGATAGGTGGCGACCAGGCCGACCGTATGGCGGACGTCCGGATCGACGATCGGAATCATCCGTATGTCTTCGTGAAAACCGAATGATTTCGCGACGTTATACGGCATGATGCTCGCCCACCGGCCGGTCCGGACGTGGGAAAAGAGCACGATCATCGAATTCGATTCGAGGGTCGGCTTCGGGACCGCGCCCGCCTCGGCAAAGTGCTGATTGATGATGCGCCGGTTCTGCATGTCGGCCGTCAATAGACAAAGCCGAATGTCGCTCACTTCCTTCCAGGTCACGCTTTCGCGATCCGATAGCGCCGTACCGGCGGCCGTAACCAGATGATATTGCTCGATCTGCAAGGGCACGCTCGTCACCCGGCCGAGCGGCTCGTTCTCCAGATAGGTCAGACCGGCATCGATCTCCAGGTTTTCGAGAAGCGCGAGGATCTGCAGCGAGGTGGTCGAAAGCACCGAGAAGGTGACGTCCGGATGCTTCTCCTGGAAGGGCGCGGTGATGAGCGGCACCATGGAGAGCGTCGTCGGCACCGCGGCGAGGCGCATATGCCCCGAAAGACCTTTTCGCGCTGCACGCATCTCCTCGCGCATCGTACGGCTGTCACTGACGATCCGCCGTGCCCATTCCAGCACCCGCTGCCCTTCGGGCGTCAGTCCCTGGAAGCGTGATCCGCGATTGACCAGAATAACGCCGAGCTGCTCTTCGAGCTGCCGGATCGCTGCCGAAAGCGTCGGCTGCGTTACCCCGCACTCCTCCGCCGCCCGGCCGAAATGCCGTTCGCGGGCCAGTGCGAGAAAAAATTCCAGCTTGTCGATCATATCCGGATCACTCAGTGCACACGTTTTTGCGCCTCTCCTCGAGTTTGACCCGAGGACTGGCCTTCTCCCCGCCAAGCGGGGAGAAGGTGCCGGCAGGCGGATGAGGGGCGGACGCGCGCTTAAGCGATGAGCTGCCCGCCATTCACCTCCAGGACCTGTCCGGTGATATAGCCCGAAAGCGCGTGTGCGGCGAGGAAGAGATAGGCCGGCGCGCAATCCTCCGCCGTCCCGAGCCGGCCGAGCGGGATGGTCTTGCGCGTCGCCTCCAGCTTCTCCGGCGTCGAATAGCGCTCGTGGAAATCCGTCGTGATCGTGCCGGGCGAGACGCAGTTGACACGGATGCCGTCCGGCGCAAGTTCACGCGCCAGCGCCTTCGAATAGGTTGCGACGAAAGCTTTGGTGGCAGAGTAGATCGAGGAGCCGGGACTGCCGCCCATGCGCGCCGAGATCGAAACCGTGTTGACGATCGCAGGATGTCTGCCCTTGCGCAGGAGCGGCAGCATCGTCCGGGTCATCTCGACGACCGAGGTCTGGTTGAGCTGCACGACCGTGCGGTATTGCTCATCGGTGAGATCGGACGCCGGAAAGCGGCCAACCATCGTGCCGGCATTGTTGACGAGGACATCGACGCTGTCGAAGCGGCTCCTCACCACATCGGCGAGGCTCTCGACGCCTCCGTCGGCAACGAAATCCGCCGCCGCGAGGAACGCCCTGCCCTCGGCCGCTGCAAGGTCGAGAAATTCGGGGCGGTCGGCGGCGATCGTCCGCCCCATATGCACAACCACGCGCGCACCGCAATCGAGGAACAGCCGCACGACCTCGAGGCCGATGCCCCTTCCGCCGCCGGTAACCACCACGTTCATGCCCTGGAACAAGGCCGGATGATACATGCGCTTTCTTCCTCCCGATAACGTCAGACTGGCGTGCCCCCACCGATTACAGCGCAGATCGGGCGCGAGCCGCAACGAAAATCGAACGCGCTGGATATTTCTAATCTGAAATTGCGCCGCTTTCGTTTTTGCATATTATGAAAGAAAACGAAACGCGAGGGGCGGATGTATCTGACCGGACGACAGGCGGAGATTTTGGAACTGGCGAAAACGGAAGGCCGCGTGCTGGTCGAGGATCTCGCCCAGCGCTTTTCCGTTACGCCGCAGACGATCCGCAAGGACCTGAACGATCTCTGCGACGCCAGGGTTTTGAACCGCATTCACGGCGGCGCCATTTTTCCGAGCGGCAAGGAAAACGTCAGATACGAATCCCGCCGCCAGATCGCCGCGGCGGAAAAGCAGGCGATCGGCCGGGCCGCGGCCGCGCTCATCCCGGACAATTCTTCGCTCTTCATCAATATCGGCACCACGACGGAAGCGGTGGGAGAGGCGCTCCTCGACCACCGGGAACTGATGATCATCACCAACAACATCAACGTAGCCAACAGGTTGCGGGTCTTCCCCTCGATCGAGGTGGTGATCGCCGGCGGGGTCGTCCGCGGCTCCGACGGCGGCATCGTCGGAGAGGCCGCCGTCGACTTCATCAAGCAGTTCAAGGTGGATTTCGCGGTGATCGGCGCCTCGGCGATCGACCCTGACGGGGCCCTGCTCGATTTCGATTATCGCGAAGTGAAAGTTGCGCAGGCGATCATCGCCAATGCGCGCCATGTCATCCTCGTTTCGGATTCGACGAAATTCGAACGCACCGCGCCGGTGCGTATCGGCCATATCTCGCAGGTGCAGACATTCATCACCGACCGCTGCATCGTTGAAAACGTTCGCAAAATCTGTGCCGACCAGGATGTGAGGCTGGTCGAGACCGAGGTGTGATCCGGTCCCCGATTCCCAAGCGTGAAGCCGGAACATTCGTTTGACATTCGAAATATTTTCGCTTTAACTGCTTTCACTTTCGCGATTGCACAAATTCTGCGTCGCGGAGTGTGGAGGGGAAAACAAGAGTGTCAGAGCAGACGATATTCGACGTCTTCGTCATAGGCGGCGGCATTAACGGATGCGGCATCGCGCGTGATGCGGCTGGCCGCGGATATTCCGTCGCGCTTGCGGAGATGAGCGATTTCGCCTCCGGAACATCCTCAGGCTCGACCAAGCTCATCCATGGCGGCTTGCGCTATCTCGAACATTATGAATTCCGCCTGGTGCGCGAAGCCCTGATGGAGCGCGAAGTCCTCTGGGCGATGGCGCCGCACGTTATCTGGCCGATGCGCTTCGTGCTGCCCTTCCACAAGGGTGGTCCGCGGCCGGCCTGGCTGATCCGCCTCGGCCTCTTTCTTTACGATCACATAGGCGGCCGCAAGCTTCTGCCGGCGACGAAGACGCTCGACATGACGCGCGATCCCGCAGGCGCACCGCTGAAGCGCCTCTTCACCAAAGCATTCGAATATTCGGACGGCTGGGTCGACGATGCTCGCCTCGTGGTGCTGAACGCGCGCGACGCCGCCGACCGCGGCGCCAGGATCATGGCGCGCACCCGCGTCGTCTCGGCGCGCCGTGAGAGCGGCCGTTGGGCGATCGAAATCGAGAATACGGCGACAGGCGCGCGCGAGACGATACGCGCCCGCATGCTCGTCAATGCCGCGGGCCCCTGGGTCGACCGGGTTCTCTCCGAGACGGTCGGCAACAACGACGTCCGCAATGTCCGCCTGGTCCAGGGCAGCCATATCGTCGTTAAGAAGAAGTTCGACGATCCGCGCGCCTATTTCTTCCAGAACCCGGACGGGCGGATCATGTTCGCCATTCCTTACCAGGACGAGTTCACGCTGATCGGAACCACCGATCGCGATTTCACCGGCAATCCGGCTGACGTGCGCATCAGCGATGCAGAGATCGATTATCTCTGCAAAGCGGCGAGCGAATATTTCAGCGACCCGGTCGGCAGAGAGGATATCGTGTGGACCTATTCCGCCGTGCGCCCCCTTTTCGATGACGGCGCGAGCAAGGCGCAGGAGGCGACCCGCGACTATGTGCTGCGTGTCGAGAACGGCGATGCGCCCCTGCTCAACGTCTTCGGCGGCAAGCTCACCACCTACAGGCGGCTTGCGGAATCGGCGCTCGAGAAGATCGGCGAGACCATCGGGGAAAAGGGCAGGAAGTGGACGGCCGGATCGCAGCTTCCGGGGGGCGATTTTCCGACCGGCGGCTATGACGACGAGGTCGCGAAGCTCAAGACGCGCTATCCTTTCCTGGCCGCCTCCCACGCCCGCCGGCTGGTACGGCTCTACGGCACGCGGGCGGCGCAGCTTCTCGGCAACGCCGCGAGCGAGGCCGACCTCGGAAAGCACTTCGGGGCGGATCTCTATGCGGCGGAAGTGGATTGGCTGATCGGCCAGGAATGGGCATTGCGCGCGGACGACGTGCTTTGGCGCCGCACGAAACTGGGACTGAAGTTTTCGCGGGCGCAAACCGCGGAACTGGAGGAATATATGCGGGGCGCGGTCAACGCGGCCGCCTGAGGTACCACGGCCGAACTGCCGTTGGGGTGGAGAATTCAATGCTTGAAATGAAGAAGATATCCAAGGTCGTGGGTGGAGAGACGCACATCCACCCGACCGACCTTGTGCTGGAGAGGGGGTCGCTCAATGTGCTGCTCGGCCCGACGCTCTCCGGCAAGACGTCGCTGATGCGGCTGATGGCCGGTCTCGACAAGCCCGCCTCCGGTTCGATCCATCTCGACGGTGCCGACGTGACCGGCGTTCCCGTGCAGAAACGCTCGGTCGCCATGGTTTATCAGCAGTTCATCAACTATCCGGCGATGACGGTCTACGAGAACATCGCCTCGCCGATGCGGATCAAGCGCGCCGACAGCGCCGCCGTCGACCGCGAAGTGCGCAAGGCGGCGGAACTCCTGAAGCTCACGCCCTATCTCGACCGCACGCCTCTCAACCTGTCCGGCGGTCAGCAGCAACGCACCGCGCTCGCCCGCGCCATCGTCAAGAATGCCGATCTGGTGCTGCTCGACGAGCCGCTTGCCAATCTCGACTATAAGCTTCGGGAGGAATTGCGCGAGGAACTGCCGAAGATCTTCGCCGCATCCGGCGCGATCTTCGTCTACGCCACGACAGAGCCGTCGGAAGCGCTTCTGCTCGGCGGCAACACCGCCACGCTGAGCGAGGGAAGGATCACCCAGTTCGGCCGCACCATCGATGTCTATCGCCGCCCGGTCGACATCGTCACGGCACGCACATTCGCCGATCCGCCGCTGAACACCATCGGCCTCGTGAAGGCGGGAACGCATTTTGCGCTCGAAGGCAAACCGGTGCTTCCCGTTCCCGCACATCTTCGTTCCCTCGGGGATGGCCCCTGCACGGTGGCCTTTCAGCCGCACCATCTTTCTTTCGGCCAGCCGAACGGCAGCAACGAACCGCTGACGGTCAAGACGGCGATCTCGGAAATCACCGGGTCCGAAAGCTTCATTCACGTCGCCTTCGCGGGCGCACGCTGGGTCATGCTCGCACCCGGCATTCACGAGATCGAACCGGACGCAACGCTCAATGTCTTCGTCGACACACGCCACCTCATGGCCTTCGGGCCGGACGGCAGGGCGGTCGGCGGGACGGCCTGAGGAAAGGGCGTCGGGGAGGAAACCATGGCACGCATCAATCTCGAACATATCCGCCACGCCTACGGCGCCAGGCCGAAATCGGAAGCGGACTACGCGCTGAAGGAAGTGCATCACGAGTGGAACGACGGTGGCGCCTACGCTCTGCTCGGGCCCTCCGGCTGCGGCAAGACCACGCTGCTCAACATCATTTCGGGGCTGATCAACCCTTCCGAAGGGCGCATTCTCTTCGACGGCACCGACGTCACGCATCTGACGACGCAACAGCGCAACATCGCCCAGGTGTTCCAGTTCCCGGTCATCTACGACACGATGACCGTCTACGACAATCTCGCCTTTCCGCTGCGCAACCGGCATGTGCCCGAAACCGAGGTCGACCGCCGCGTGAAGGAAATCCTCGAGATGACCGGACTCGGCAGCTGGGCCAGGAAGACTGCGCGCGGGCTGACCGCCGACCAGAAGCAGAAGATCTCGCTCGGCCGCGGCCTCGTGCGCTCGGACGTCAGCGCCATCCTCTTCGACGAGCCGCTGACCGTCATCGATCCGGAAATGAAATGGGTCCTGCGCTCGCAGATCAAGCGGCTGCACAAGCAGTTCGGCTTCACCATGGTCTATGTGACGCACGACCAGACCGAGGCGCTCACCTTCGCCGACAAGGTCGTCGTCATGTATGACGGCCAGATCGTCCAGATCGGCACGCCGGCCGAGCTCTTCGAGCGGCCGCGTCACACCTTCGTCGGCTACTTCATCGGCTCGCCGGGCATGAACGTCCTGCCGGCCGAGATCGCCGGCAACACGGCCGCCGTCGGCGACCAGAGGATCGCACTCGATTTCCAGCCGCAGATCAAGCCGGGCGCCAGAACCGAACTCGGCATCCGTCCGGAATTCATTTCCCTCGGCCGCGAAGGCATGCCGGTCGCTGTCACGAAGGTCGAGGATATCGGCCGCCACAAGGTCGTACGCGCCCGCTTCGCCGACCGGCCGATCTCGATCATCGTCGACGAGGACGGCGAGATCCCCGCCGAGCCGCGCGTGACCTTCGATCCGAAGGCAATCAACATCTACGCCGATTCCTGGCGCGTCGGCGGGGAGGCCTGATATGGAAAAGACCTGGAACAACAAGGCCTGGTTCATGGTCCTGCCGGTACTGGTGCTCGTCGCCTTCTCGGCGGTGATCCCGCTGATGACCGTCGTCAACTATTCGGTACAGGACACCTTCGGCAATAACGAGTTCTTCTGGGCCGGCACCGACTGGTTCCTGGACGTGCTCGAATCCGACCGTTTCTGGGATGCGCTCACCCGCAATCTGATCTTCTCGGCGATCATTCTCGCGATCGAGATCCCGCTCGGCATCGTCATCGCGCTCAACATGCCGAAGAGAGGCATCGGCGTGCCGATCTGCCTCGTTCTGATGGCGCTGCCGCTGCTCATTCCGTGGAACGTCGTCGGCACCATCTGGCAGGTTTTCGGCCGGGTCGACATCGGCCTGCTCGGGCGCACGCTCGCCTCGCTCGGCATCAACTATAATTACGTTCAGAATCCGCTCGACGCCTGGGTCACTCTGATCGTCATGGATGTCTGGCACTGGACGAGCCTCGTCGTGCTGCTCTGCTATGCCGGCCTCGTCTCGATCCCGGACGCCTACTACCAGGCCGCCAAGATCGACGGCGCCTCGCGCTGGTCGGTCTTCCGCTACATCCAGCTTCCGAAGATGAAGCGCGTGCTCCTGATCGCCTTCCTGCTGCGCTTCATGGACAGCTTCATGATCTATACCGAACCTTTCGTCGTGACCGGCGGCGGCCCGGGCAATTCGACGACCTTCCTGTCGATCGATCTCGTCAAGACGGCAATCGGCCAGTTCGACCTCGGCCCGGCCGCAGCCCTCTCGATCATCTACTTCCTCATCATCCTGCTCCTCTCGTGGATCTTCTACACGGTGATGACCACGAGCGACGCGCAAGGCTGAGAAGGAGGGAGGAGACATCATGATGACCAACAAGCAACCACTTTCGCAGCGCCTCTCCTGGCTGGTGCCGACGATCTACATCGTCTTCCTGCTCCTGCCGATCTACTGGCTCGTCAATATGAGCTTCAAGGAGACGAGCGAGATCCTCAGCACCTTCTCGCTGTGGCCGCAGAATCCGACGCTTCGGAACTATGCGGTGATCTTTACCGATCCCTCCTGGTACAACGGCTACATCAACTCGATCACCTATGTGGTCCTGAACACGCTGATCTCGGTGACGGTGGCGCTGCCGGCAGCCTACGCCTTTTCACGCTACCGCTTCCTCGGCGACAAGCACCTGTTCTTCTGGCTGCTCACCAACCGGATGGCGCCGCCGGCGGTTTTCGCGCTGCCCTTCTTCCAGCTCTATTCCGCCTTCGGTCTCATCGACACGCACATCGCGGTGGCGATCGCGCATTGCCTGTTCAACGTGCCGCTCGCCGTGTGGATCCTGGAAGGCTTCATGTCCGGCGTGCCGAAGGAGATCGACGAGACCGCCTATATCGACGGCTACTCCTTCCCGCGTTTCTTCGTGAAGATCTTCGTGCCCCTGATCGCGTCCGGCATCGGCGTGGCCGCCTTCTTCTGCTTCATGTTCTCGTGGGTCGAGCTGCTGATCGCCCGCACCCTGACGACGACCGACGCCAAGCCGATCGCCGCGACGATGACGCGCACGGTTTCCGCCTCCGGTCTGGACTGGGGCGTGCTCGCCGCCGCCGGCGTGCTGACGATCATCCCCGGCGCGCTCGTCATCTATTTCGTTCGCAACTACATCGCCAAGGGCTTCGCCCTGGGGAGGGTCTGATGGCAACCATCGCCACTCGCAAGAACCGCTGGCCCGTCGCGCTTGCCGCCGTGCTCGTCGTCTATCTCACCGCGGCCGGCCTGCTTTTTTCCGTTCTGCCGGCCAAGGACGGCAAGACCGACTGGTTCGCCCCGCTGATCCCCGGCGGCTGGATGGCCTGGTCTTTCCCTACCGCCATGTTCTTTCTGACGATCTTCGCGCTCCTGTCGCTGATGGCCGTCTGGGAATATGCCCGGCCGGGCGGAAACCCGCGCGTCGGCATCCTGCGCTTCGAGACGACCCGCGGCGACCGGCTCTTCGTGTCGCTGCTCGGAAGCGCATTCATTCACCTCGCCTGGCTGGGGCTGGTCGGCGCAAATCTCTGGTGGGCGGTCGCCCTGTCGGTGATCTACGCGGTCGGCGTATTCCGCTACGTCTGAGGAACCAAACGAAGGGCGCTCACCGCGGGCGCCCTTTGAAACTGCAAGTGAACGCAATCGCAAAACCCAAGGGAGGATTTAATGCGAAGGCACCTTTTGACAACGACGGCGGCTATGCTGCTGGCATTTACCGGCTCGGCATTTGCCGGGATGGACGAGGCAAAGCAGTTCCTGGACAAGGAAGTCGGCGATATGTCCTCGCTCGACCGCGCCGCCCAGGAAGCGGAAATGCAATGGTTCGTCGATGCGGCAAAGCCTTTTGCCGGCATGGAGATCAAGGTCGTTTCCGAAACGATCACCACGCATGAATACGAATCGAAGGTTCTGGCACCCGCCTTTACCGCGATCACCGGCATCAAGATCACCCATGACCTGATCGGCGAAGGCGACGTGGTCGAAAAACTGCAGACGCAGATGCAGTCGGGCGAGAACGTCTATGACGCCTATATCAACGACTCTGACCTGATCGGCACGCATTGGCGCTACCAGCAGGCCCGCAGCCTGACCGACTTCATGGCGAACGAGGGCAAGGATGTCACCAACCCCAACCTCGACATAGACGACTTCATCGGCAAATCCTTCACGACCGCGCCGGACGGCAAGCTCTACCAGCTTCCCGATCAGCAGTTCGCAAACCTCTATTGGTTCCGCTACGACTGGTTCAACGACGAGAAGAACAAGGCGGACTTCAAGGCCAAGTACGGCTACGAACTCGGCGTTCCGGTCAACTGGTCGGCCTATGAGGACATCGCCGAGTTCTTCACCGGGCGCGAGATCGACGGCAAGAAGGTCTATGGCCACATGGACTACGGCAAGAAGGACCCGTCGCTGGGCTGGCGCTTTACCGATGCCTGGCTGTCGATGGCCGGCAACGGCGACAAGGGCATCCCGAACGGCAAGCCGGTCGACGAGTGGGGCATCAAGGTCGACGAGAACTCGCGGCCCGTCGGATCCTGCGTCGCGCGCGGCGGCGACACCAACGGTCCGGCCTCGGTCTACGCCATCCAGAAATATCTCGACTGGATGAAGGCCTATGCGCCGGCTGCTGCCCAGGGCATGACCTTCTCGGAATCCGGCCCGGTACCATCGCAGGGCGAGGTCGCCCAGCAGATGTTCACCTATACGGCCTTCACCGCCGACTTCGTGAAGGAAGGCCTGCCGGTCGTGAACGAGGACGGCACACCGAAGTGGCGTTTTGCCCCGAGCCCGCACGGCGTCTACTGGAAGGACGGCATGAAGCTCGGCTACCAGGACGCCGGGTCCTGGACACTCCTGAAATCGACGCCGGACGATAGGGCCAAGGCTGCGTGGCTCTACGCGCAGTTCGTGACGTCGAAGACGGTGGACGTTAAGAAGAGCCATGTCGGCCTGACCTTCATCCGCCAGTCGACGCTCGACCATCAGAGCTTCACCGACCGCGCCCCGAAGCTCGGCGGCCTGATCGAGTTCTACCGTTCACCGGCCCGCCTGCAGTGGTCGCCGACCGGAACGAACGTGCCCGACTATCCGAAGCTGGCACAGCTCTGGTGGCAGGCGATCGGCGACGCTTCCTCCGGCGCGAAAACCGCCCAGGAAGCCATGGACTCGCTCTGCGCCGAGCAGGAAAAGGTGCTGCAGCGCCTGGAACGTGCCGGCGTCCAGGGCGACATCGGTCCGAAGCTCGCCGAAGAGCACGATCTGGAATACTGGAACGCCGAAGCCGTCAAGGCCGGCAACCTCGCACCGCAGCTCAAGATCGAGAACGAGAAGGAAAAGCCGACCACCGTCAACTACGACGAGCTGGTCAAGAGCTGGCAGACGAACTGATCGACAGACGCTGCCCGATCCGTCGGCGGCGTTGTTAAAAGGAGATGCGGCACCGGGGCTGGAAACGGCCCCGGTTTTTTCGTTTCGAATCGAGGGGGCCACCCCACGCTCGCCGCTGCGATCACCGCAGCATTACCGCCCGCCAGGCGAAAACTGTTTCCCCTATTTCGGTAAGGCAGCGCCTCATCGTCGCTGACATTATTCGCCACCTTCTTCGTAAGAAGTGGATGACATGCAAAGGTATTGGAGGAGATTACCTTGGCAAACAGTGCAGAGGAAACCCTATCACCAACGCGTCCGGAGGATGAGAAGCTCGGAATCGGCGCCAATCTGGCCTATGGCCTGCAACACGTGCTGACGATGTATGGAGGCATCGTCGCCGTGCCCCTGATACTGGGCCAGGCCGCAGGCCTCGGCCCCGGCGACATCGGCCTGCTCATCACGGCATCCTTATTTGCCGGCGGCCTCGCCACCATATTGCAAACCATCGGCCTGCCCTTCTTCGGAAGCCAGTTGCCGCTGGTCCAGGGCGTTTCCTTTTCCGGCGTGGCGACGATGATCGCCATTTCCGGCAATGGGGGGCTTCAGTCGGTGCTCGGCGCCGTCATTGCCGCCTCGCTGATCGGCCTGCTGATAACGCCTGTATTTTCGCGGATCACCCGCTTCTTTCCGCCGCTCGTCACCGGAATCGTGATCACCACCATAGGACTGACGCTGATGCCGGTGGCCGCGCGCTGGGCCATGGGCGGTAACAGCAGTGCCCCCGATTTCGGCAGTCCCGCCAATATCCAGCTTGCAGCGGTCACGCTCGTCATCGTGCTCCTGCTCAGCAAGCTCGGAAGCGCCGCGATCTCGCGGCTCTCGATCCTGCTCGCCCTGATCATCGGTACGGTGATAGCCTATTTCGCCGGCATGGCTGATTTCTCGCAGGTAACCGAAGGGCCTTTCTTCGCGCTTCCGCTGGTTTTCCACTTCGGCTATCCGACCTTCGAAGTCGCGGCGATCGCCTCGATGTTCATCGTCATCATGGTGACGCTGGTCGAGACTTCGGCGGACATTCTGGCGGTCGGCGAGATCATCGAAACGAAGGTGGATTCGCGCCGGCTCGGCGACGGACTCAGGGCCGACATGCTGTCGAGCCTGCTCGCTCCGATCTTCGGCTCCTTCACCCAGAGCGCCTTTGCCCAGAATGTCGGGCTGGTAGCGGTCACCAGGGTCAAGAGCCGCTATGTCGTTGCAACCGGCGGCCTGTTTCTCGTCACGCTCGGTCTTCTGCCGGTCATGGGCCGCATCGTCGCGGCGGTTCCGAGTTCGGTGCTCGGCGGCGCCGGCATCGTGCTCTTCGGCACGGTCGCCGCGAGCGGCATCCGCACCCTGTCGAAGGTGGACTACGCCAACAACATGAACCTCGTCATCGTCGCGACCTCGATCGGCTTCGGCATGATCCCGATCGCCTCGCCGACCTTCTACGAGCATTTCCCGGCCTGGGTCGAGACGATCTTCCATTCCGGCATCAGCTCCGCCGCGCTGATGGCGATCGGCCTCAACCTGATCTTCAACCATATGACCGCCGGGAACTCGGACCAGCAATCGGTATTCGTCGCCGGGACGGAGCGGACGCTCCGCTACCAGGACATCGCGCGACTGCACGACGGCGACTATTTCCTCAACGGCAAGCTCTACGACGCCAACGGCACGGAAGTGCGCGTGCTTGCCGCGGAAGCGCATTGACGGCCGGCAAGCCGTTCCCCTGAACGCGATCCGGGCGCTGTCCGGATCGCCCGCGATGCGCCCGATTACCCTCGAAAATCCGAAAGTGTTTTCACTTCCTGCACCCTTGCGGCATGCTCCTGCGGCGCGAAAAATTCCCCTCCCCGTTGGAGGACGGGAACGGACGGTGGCGGCGATGGAGGAGGAACCATGAACGACGCATCCAGCATACATCCCGTGGACGAGCGCCTGCCGATCGGCAGGCTGGCGACCCTCGGGATACAGCATGTTCTTGTCATGTATGGCGGCGCCGTCGCAGTGCCCCTGATCGTCGGCCGGGCGCTGCAGCTGAGCCCGGAGGACGTCGCCTTCCTGATCTCGGCGGACCTGTTCGTCTGCGGCATCGTCACCATCATTCAGTCGCTCGGGCTGACCAGGGGTATAGGCATCCGCCTTCCCGTGATGATGGGCGTCACCTTTGCCGCCGTCGGCCCGATGGTCTCCATGGCCGCCATGACGCCCGGCATCGACGGAGCAAGGACGATCTTCGGCGCGATCATCGGCGCCGGCCTCGTCGCGCTTCTCATCGCGCCCATCATGGGACGCCTGCTGAAGTTCTTCCCGCCCGTCGTCACAGGCACCATCATTCTCGTCATCGGGGTGACCCTGATGCGCGTCGGCGTCAACTGGATATTCGGCAACCCCTTCGGTCCGACGGCGCCGAAACTCGTCGATCCGGCTCACGCGCAATGGCTCGCCGATTTGAAGCAGCTCGCCGCAACCGGCGGTCCGGCCGTGCCGGACGGGCTGGTCCTGGGTGCCACGGTTCCGAACCCGATCTATGCTGAACCGGGCCATGTGGCGCTTGCCGCCTTCGTGCTGGTCTCCATTCTCGTAGTAGCCCGTTTCGGCAAGGGGCTCATCAGCAACATCGCGGTTCTGATCGGCATCGTGATCGGATGCGTCGCGGCAGCCATGCTCGGCATGATGCATTTCGATCGCGTGGCGAGCGCCGGCTGGTTCGCCGTCGTGACCCCATTGCGCTTCGGCATGCCGATCTTCGATCCGGTGCTGATCGCCACCATGTCGCTTGTCATGATCGTCGTGATGATCGAATCGACCGGCATGTTCCTGGCACTCGGCGAGATGACGAACCGCGAGGTCAAGCAACAGCAATTGACCGCCGGACTTCGGGTGGACGGTCTCGGCACCATCATCGGCGGTCTCTTCAATACATTTCCCTATACGAGCTTTTCGCAGAATGTCGGCCTCGTCGGCGTCACCGGCGTCAAGAGCCGCTACGTCTGCGTGATGGGCGGCGTCATCATGATCCTGCTGGGCGTTGTCCCGAAGATGGGCGCGCTGGTCGAGGCGGTTCCGACCTTCGTTCTCGGCGGCGCGGGGCTCGTGATGTTCGGCATGGTGGCGGCAACCGGCGTCAGGATACTCTCGACGGTCGACTTCAAGTCCTCGCGAAACAACCTGTTCGTGGTCGCCGTCTCCGTCGGCTTCGGCCTCATTCCGATGATCGCACCCAACTTCCTGATGTGGATGCCGCATGCGATCCATCCCATCATCGAGTCCGGCATAGTGCTGGCCGCGGCCTCGGCCGTCGTGCTCAATGCCTTCTTCAACGGCCTCAGCATCGAGCGTTCCGCATGCGTCGAGGCCGCGCGGCTGGCAGACGGCCATTGAACCGCATACCCCGCGGGCGAAGACCCGCGGGGTATGCGCCATACTTCGATCGGCACCGAAGCATCGCAGGGGCTCCGGACGCTAGGAATGGTCCGATGAACAACGATTCACAAGGACCGCATTTATGGACAGGCCACGTCTCGCTCTCGAACTGCTTCTGCTTGTCGCCCTGGCAACGCTCTGGGGCGCCTCCTACACCTTCATCAAGATCGGCGTCGAAACCATTCCCCCGGTGACGCTGATCGCCGCGCGAACGCTGCTTGCCGGCATGGTTCTTCTGGCGCTGATCGCATGGCGCGGCCTGACATTGCCGCGGGACGGGGCGATGTGGCGGCGGTTCCTGTTCCAGGCCTGCCTCAACAGCGTCGTCCCATTCACCTTGATCGCCTGGTCGGAGCGTACGATCGATGCCGGCGTCGCGGCCATCCTCAACTCCACGACGCCGATCTTCGCCTTTCTCCTGACGGCCCTGATCACCCGGCACGAGCCCGTTACCGCCCGCAAGTTCCTGGGCGTCCTTGCGGGCCTCGCCGGAATCGCGCTGATCATCGGTCTCGAGGCCTTCCGCGGCATCGGCAATCAGCTCATCCCGCAGCTTGCGGTCGTTCTTGCGACGGTTTGCTATGCCGGCGCGGCGATTTTCGGGAAGGGCTTCAGGGGTCTCGATCCGATGATGCCCGCTTGCGGATCGCTTCTCGCGGGTGCGGCCCTGCTCATCCCGGCAAGCCTCGTCGTCGATCGGCCCTGGACGCTCGATCCCTCGCCGGAATCGCTGATCGCGCTCCTCTGCCTGTCCGTCTTCTCGACCGCGCTCGCCTTCGTCATCTATTTCCGCCTGATCCACACGCTCGGTTCCGTCGGCGCGACGGCACAGGCCTATGTACGCGTTCCGATCGGCGTTGCGATCGGAGTGGTGTTTCTCGGGGAAACGCTTTCGACCACCGCATGGCTCGGCCTCGGCTGCGTCATCGCCGGCGTCGCCGCCATGACCATGCCGACGCGCCCCAAGATTGCGGCTGTCGGAGGGTAATTCCGCTCAGTCCTTGCGCTTCCGGCAATAGAGCTCCAGCCGGTGGCGCACCAGGTCGTAGCCGAGTTCGGCAGCGATCTCCGCCTGCAACTGCTCGATCTTGTCGGAGCGAAACTCGATCACCGCACCCGTTTCGATATCGATCAGGTGATCGTGGTGGGGCGCATCCGCCGTCTCGAAGCGGGCAGTCGCATTCTCGAAGGCATGCCGTTGCACCACCCCTTGCTGCTCCAGCGCGGAAAGCGTCCGGTATACCGTCGAGAGCGACACCGTCGCGTCGATTTCCTTCGCGCGCCGGTGAAGTTCGCTGGCATCCGGGTGGTCCGCGGCCTCGGCCAGGATCTTGAGGATCGCGGCGCGCTGGCGCGTCACACGGACGCCGCCTTCCCGCAGGATTCCTTCCAGTTCCTCGATCCGATTCTTGCTCTCGCTCATCCCGCGACACTAGCCAAGCGGACGCCTTTTGGAAATAGCTAGTTGCAAATGCTTCTCATTTGCATTGACTTATGCAGACCATTCGCCTACCCATATTATGGTTCGCAAAGAGGAGAGCCGGATGATCCATCCAACGAGGCGCATGATCGTGGCGGCCGCAGCGGCGATGGCTGCTCTATCGCTTCTGCCGGCGGCCGCCCGGGCGGCGGAAAAGCTCAAGGCCGTCACCACCTTCACGGTCATCGCCGATATGGCGCAGAACGTCGCGGGCGACGCCGCGGTGGTCGAATCGATTACCAAGCCGGGCGCCGAGATCCACAATTACCAGCCGACGCCCCGCGATATCCTCAAGGCGCATGATGCCGACCTCATTCTCTGGAACGGGCTGAACCTCGAGCTCTGGTTCGAAAGGTTCTTCCAGAACTTCGACGGCGTTCCCGGCGTCGTCGTCTCCGAAGGCATCGAGCCGATGGGCATCGCCGAGGGCCCCTATACCGGCAAACCCAACCCGCATGCCTGGATGTCGCCATCGGCCGCCCTGATCTATGTCGACAATATTCGCGACGCCTTCGTGCAACACGATCCCCCCAATGCCGAGGTCTACAAGGCCAATGCCGAGGCCTACAAGAAGAAGATCGAGGCGGCGGTCGCACCCATCCGCGCCGAGCTCGAAAGGATCCCGGCGGAAAGGCGATGGCTCGTTTCGAGCGAGGGCGCCTTCAGCTATCTCGCCCGCGATTTCGGCATGAAGGAGCTTTATCTTTGGCCGATAAATGCCGATCAGCAAGGCACGCCGCAGCAGGTGCGCAAGGTGATCGACGTCGTTCGAGCGAATCGGATACCCGTCGTCTTCTCCGAAAGCACCATTTCGCCGGACCCCGCTGAGCAGGTCGCGCGGGAGACGGGTGCAAAATACGGAGGCGTGCTCTATGTCGACTCCTTGAGCGAGGCCGACGGCCCCGTTCCGACCTATATCGATCTGCTGCGCGTTACATCGGAAACGATTGCGAAAGGCTTGTCGCAATGAACCTTCAGGAAAAGGCCCGCGCCTATCCGGGAGCTGCTCCGCAAGACGAGGATGGCGGCATTCGCGTCAGCGGTGCTACGGTGACCTACCGCAACGGCCACCGGGCGCTGCGCGACGCCTCCTTCGAAATCCCGACGGGCACCATCGCGGCCCTCGTCGGCGTAAACGGCAGCGGCAAGTCGACGCTGTTCAAAGCGATCATGGGCTTCGTCCGACTGGCCAAGGGCGACATCTCGATCCTGGGCCTCACCGTGACGCAGGCATTGAAACAGAACCTCGTCGCCTATGTCCCGCAGGCCGAAGAGGTCGACTGGAATTTTCCCGTCCTGGTCGAAGACGTGGTGATGATGGGCCGTTACGGCCATATGAACATGCTGCGCATCCCCAAAAAGGCCGATTACGAGGCGGTCGAGACGGCGCTGGCACGGGTCGGCATGAGCGAGTTCCGCAAGCGCCAGATCGGCGAGCTTTCCGGAGGCCAGAAGAAGCGGGTCTTCCTGGCCCGGGCACTTGCCCAGAACGGCCGCGTCATCCTGCTCGACGAGCCTTTCACCGGGGTCGACGTGAAGACGGAGGACGCTATCATCCGCCTGCTCGTCGCGCTTCGCGAAGAGGGTCGCGTGATGCTCGTCTCCACCCATAATCTCGGAAGCGTGCCGGAATTCTGCGACCGCACCATCCTTCTGAAAAATACGGTGCTCGCCTACGGTCCGACGGAAACCACCTTCACCCGCGAAAACCTGGAGCTCGCCTTCGGGGGCGTCCTGCGTCACTTCGTGCTCGGCGGAGAGAACCTCCATGACGATGCCGATCCACGCCAGCTCTCTGTCATCAGCGACGACGAGCGTCCGCTCGTCATGTATGGCGCCCGCGACCGCATGGTTGCGCAGCCGGCCAAACCGGAATCGGATTCCGAGGCGGACTCCGAATGACCGCCACGCTCATCGAGCCGTTCGCCTATAGCTACATGGTGAATGCCATGTGGGTAAGCGCACTCGTGGGCGCAGTCTGCGCGTTCCTTTCGGCCTATCTCATGCTGAAGGGCTGGTCGCTGATCGGCGATGCGCTCTCTCACTCGATCGTGCCGGGCGTCGCCGGGGCCTACATGCTCGGGCTTCCCTTCTCGCTGGGCGCCTTCTTTTCCGGTGCGCTTGCCGCCGGTGCCATGCTGTTCCTCAACCAGCGCACGCGGCTGAAGGAAGACACGATCATCGGCCTGATCTTCACCTCCTTCTTCGGCCTCGGCCTGTTCATGGTGTCTCTGTCGCCGACCTCGGTGAACATCCAGACGATCGTGCTCGGCAATATCCTCGCCATCACGCCGGCCGACACGTTGCAGCTCGCCATCATCGGCATCGTCTCGCTGCTGATCCTGTCCGCGAAGTGGAAGGACCTGATGGTGACCTTCTTCGACGAAAGCCACGCCCGCTCGATCGGCATCAACACCACGTTCCTGAAGGTGCTCTTCTTCACGCTCCTTTCGGCCTCGACCGTGGCGGCGCTGCAGACGGTCGGCGCCTTCCTGGTCATCGCCATGGTCGTGACCCCCGGCGCCACCGCCTATCTCCTGACCGATCGTTTTCCGCGGCTGATCGTGATCAGCGTCGCGATCGGGGCCCTGACGAGCTTCGTCGGCGCCTATGCGAGCTACTTCCTCGACGGTGCAACCGGGGGAATCATCATCGTCCTGCAGACTGCGATCTTTCTGTTCGCCTTCGTATTTGCCCCGAAACACGGGCTGCTCGCTGCACGCCGCCGCGCATCCGAGGCTCTGGAGACCGCATGATGCCTTCGCTCGACATGCTCCTTGCCGTTTTCGAGTTCGAGTTCATGCGCAATGCGCTCCTGATCTCGGTCCTGGTCGCGATTCCGACGGCGATGCTCTCCTGTTTCCTGGTCCTCAAGGGTTGGTCGCTGATGGGCGACGCGATCTCGCATGCGGTCTTTCCCGGCGTCGTCGTCTCCTACATTGTCGGCCTGCCGCTCGCCGTCGGCGCCTTTACGGCCGGCATGTGCTGCGCACTCTTGACCGGCTATCTGAAGGAAAACAGCCGCATCAAGCAGGACACGGTGATGGGCGTCGTCTTTTCCGGCATGTTCGGCCTTGGCCTTGTGCTCTACACCAAGATCCAGAGCGACGTGCATCTCGATCACATCCTCTTCGGCGACATGCTCGGCATCGGCTGGGGCGACATTCTGGAGACGGGCCTCATCGCGCTTCTCGCCGCCGGCATTCTCGGCCTGAAGTGGCGCGATCTGCTGCTGCACGCCTTCGATCCGGCTCAGGCACGCGCGATCGGTCTGAGGGTCGGTTGGCTGCACTACGGACTGCTGGCGATCCTGTCGCTGACGATCGTCGGCGCCCTCAAGGCCGTCGGGCTGATCCTGGCCATCGCCATGCTCATTGCCCCCGGCGCGATCGCCTATCTCGTCACGCGGACGTTTGGCCACATGCTGGCGGTCGCGGTGATCGTCGCCGTCGCCGCCTCCTTCTGCGGCGTCTATCTCTCCTTCTTCATCGACAGCGCACCGGCACCCACCATCGTCCTTCTGATGACGGCGATATTCCTGCTCGCCTTCGCCTATTCCACCTGGACGGTGGCACGCGCCGAAGCGCAGCGGACAAGCGTGGAATAGAAGGAAGGAAGACCTCTCTTTCACCTCTTGGACGCCGGCGCCATGATCCCTTATGGTGCGCCACGACTGAAGGTTTGGAGCGGTCCGGTGGAATGCCGTGATCTTCCCGTGGCGGAGCGACGGCGCAAGATGGAGAGGAAACAGCAAAGCCGTTCCGGCATCGCTTTCTTCTTCGTCGCCGTGGGGCTCGTCTTTACGGCGATCGCCGCGACCGTGCTCCTGGCCAACGAACAGCGCCACCTGAAGCAGCTGCTGGCGGGGCTGGGTTTCACGATGACGCCGCCGCAAGCGGAGCGGCCGCCGGAGACTGCCCGCGGTCCACGCAAAAAGCCCGAACCGCCAAAGGCACTCCTGCCCGCCCACATCTTCGCGGATCTTGCAACGCCGGAACAGCAATTCATCCGTCAGATCCGCAGCGACCCGCGGGCGCTTTGCGAGGGACTAAGGGAAGCCGGCTTCCGCGACCTCGAATGGAAATCAGCCGAGAGCGGCCGCTGGGAGTGCTCGTCGCTCGTTCCCTTTGCCCGCCCGGGCCAGGAGCCGAGCTCGTCCATCTTCATCCTGGTCAAGGGCCGTGGCGAGGAGGAGATCACCTCCTTTCGCGTAAAACTCAACATCGAGCACAGCGGGGACACACCGGTCGTCACCAGCGCTGCTGCCAAGGCGGCATCCGTCTTCTTGAGGGAGGTTCGTTGGGCGGGGAGCGCAAGCGTCACTCTCCAGATCCAGGGTCTCCAGGAATTCGACCTCAAGCGCTTCGGCAGTCGTATCCAGTTCAAGCGGGAGATGGGGGACACGCCCCGCTACAACTTTCTTGCCAATCAGGCCGCACGCGCGCGGCCGAAGAGCATCGCCGAGCTCTATTTCGACCGCGAAAAATGGCTGGTCCCGGGCGACGGCGCGAGTGTTTCCTATATCAGGGGCCCGAGCGCCTGGACGCGGCCGGTCCAATCGACAGAACCGCAAAGTGCAGCGGGGCAGCCTGCCGGGCGGGGCTCAACGCCCGAGCATTGATGCGAACCTGCATATCAGCGATCGATGCGCGTCGAGAGAATGATGGAGGACAGGGTCTTTTCGACCCCCTCGATTTCGCCGATCCGGTCGATCAACAGGTCCAGCTCGCTGATCGAGGCTGCAGCGACGACCGCGATCAGATCAAAGCTGCCGCTGACGGAATGCAGCATGCGGATTTCGCGAATGGCGGCGAGCTCGGGCGTGACCCGACCGAGCGCCCGCGGTGCAATCGTGATCAGAACATGCGCTCGCACGAGGCCTTTCTCGTAGTTTTCCGAGAGGCGCACGCCATAGCCTGCGATCACCCCCTCGCGCTCCAGCCGCTCGATGCGCGCCTGCACCGTGGTGCGGGACAGGCCGAGCCGGCGAGCGATCGTCGCCGTCGGCATGCGGGCGTTCTCGCTCAGTATGGCGAGGAGTTCGCGATCCTTGTCCGTTACATGCATATCGTCGACCTTGATCGGCAAAATGCCGAATACAGACCGACGATTTAGCCATATCGACGCTTCAAATCAATATTCGGCCGCGAGACAATGGTGGTGAAAGAGGCTCATACCCCGGGGATACAAAATGAAAGACATCGTCGTCATCGGTGCCGGCAAGATCGGCTCCACCATCGCGCGCATGCTGGCACATAGCGGCGACTACCGCGTCTGCGTCGCCGATCGCAGCGCCGAGCAGTTGCAGCAGGTCGAGAAGCACGACGCCGTCTCGACCGCAGTCGTCGACATTGCCGACAGAAAGGCGCTCGTCGCCCTGCTCTCCGGAAAATTCGCCGTGCTCAGCGCCGCGCCGTTCCATCTGACGGTCGCGATCGCAGAAGCCGCAGCCGAGGCGAAAATCCACTATCTCGACCTGACGGAAGACGTCGAATCCACCCGCCAGGTCAAGGCGATCGCAGCTGAGGCCGACACCGCCTTCATTCCGCAATGCGGCCTCGCACCGGGCTTCATTTCGATCGTCGCCAACGATCTCAGCCGGCATTTCGATACGCTCGAAAGCGTGCGCATGCGCGTCGGCGCCCTGCCGCAATACCCGTCGAACGCTTTGAACTATAATCTCACCTGGAGCACCGACGGCGTCATCAACGAATATATCGAGCCCTGCGAGGCGATCGTCGAAGGTTCGCTGATCGAAGTTCCCGCGATGGAAGAGCGCGAGGAGTTCTCGCTCGACGGCGTCACCTACGAGGCCTTCAACACTTCCGGCGGCCTCGGCACGCTTTGCGAGACGCTGAAGGGCAAGGTCCGGACGCTCAATTACAAGACGATCCGTTATCCCGGCCATGCCGCGATCTTCAAGGCGCTCCTGAACGACCTCGGCCTGCGTCATCGCCGCGAGGTACTGAAGGACATCCTCGAAAACGCCCTGCCGACCACCACCCAGGACGTGGTCGTGATCTTCGTCACCGTTTCGGGCTTCCGCGAAGGTCGCCTGGTGCAGGAGACCTACGCCAACAAGGTCTATAGCGGCGTCGTTGCAGGACGCATGCAGAGCGGCATCCAGATCACCACCGCCGGCAGCATCTGCGCCGTTCTCGACATGCTCGCCCAAGGCAAGATCCCCACCAAGGGCTTCGTGCGCCAGGAAGACATCGCGCTCGACGCCTTCCTCGCCAACCGCTTCGGCCACTACTACGCCCAGAAGCACGAGACGGAACGCGCCGCGAGCTGAGGCCGAGGCCGAGGCTAGGTTGATTACCGAAATGCCCGGACCTTTCGTCCGGGCATTTTCGTTTCTGCTTGCAGCGCCCCCTCATCCGCCTGCCGGCGCCTTCTCCCCGCAAGCGGGGCGAGATACACGCGGCGGCCCGTTCTCTTTCCTCGAAGCGAGTGGCGGGATGGGGCGGGGCCCTCGCGGCTTGCCCCTTCTCCCCGTCTGCGGGGAGAAGGTCGCGGCAGCGGGATGAGGGGCGGCAAGGGACGGAGAGTACCGGGTGTCTTGAGACGCTCTATCGGCCGCTTGCGGGGAGAAACGAACTCGCGGAGACGAAAAACCCCGCTCGAGGCGGGGTTCGATAGGCATTATCCCTTATCGGGATGTCCCTTTCAGGCCGGGATCACGATCTCCCCGAGCTTCGTGAGTTCGGCGATGAATTGTTCCAGACGCGTCTTCTTCTCGTCACCGGCGCCTTCGAGTTCGGCGCGTGCCGCTTCGATGCGGTTTTCGAGAACCGTGCTGTCCAGTTCGTCGACGTGGACGGCGGATTCGGCCAAAAGCGTGCAGCCGGAAGGCAGGATATCGGCGAAACCGCCGAAGACGGCGTAGCGCTCGGTCTTGCCGGCGGCGGTCTTGACCGCGACCACGCCCGGCTTGACGGTCGTCATGGTCGGCGCGTGATTGGCCATCACGGTCATCTCGCCCTCGGTCGCCGGAATGACGACTTCGGTCACCTTCTCCGAGACAAGCAGACGCTCGGGGGAAACAAGCTCAAAATTGAAACTTTCGGCCATGACCATTCACTTCTGGTGAGCGCGCCGCTGGTCGGCGGGCTGTGCACGTTCTCCGCCTCAACTGTCAGGCGGGATGAAAGCCGTGGCGCAAGGAACTCCGCGCCACGGTTCCTGATGCAGATCAGGCGGCTTCGGCAGCCAGCTTCTTGGCCTTCTCGACGGCTTCCTCGATGGAGCCGACCATGTAGAAGGCAGCTTCCGGCAGGTGGTCGTACTCGCCGTTGACGAGGCCCTTGAAGCCCTTGATCGTGTCTTCGAGCGCAACCAGCTTGCCCGGCGAGCCGGTGAAGACTTCGGCGACGAAGAACGGCTGCGACAGGAAACGCTCGATCTTACGGGCGCGGGCGACGGCGATCTTGTCCTCTTCGGAAAGCTCGTCCATGCCCAGGATCGCGATGATGTCCTGGAGGGCCTTGTAGCGCTGCAGGGTCGACTGCACTTTGCGCGACACTTCGTAATGCTCTTCGCCGACGATCATCGGGTCCAGCATGCGCGAGGTCGAATCCAGCGGATCCACCGCCGGGTAAATGCCCTTTTCGGCGATCGAGCGCGACAGAACCGTCGTCGCATCGAGGTGCGCGAACGAGGTCGCCGGTGCAGGGTCGGTCAAGTCGTCGGCGGGAACGTAAATCGCCTGAACCGAGGTGATCGAGCCCTTGGTCGTCGTGGTGATGCGCTCCTGCATCTGGCCCATGTCGGTTGCAAGCGTCGGCTGATAGCCCACGGCCGAAGGGATACGGCCGAGCAGAGCCGACACTTCCGAGCCCGCCTGGGTGAAGCGGAAGATGTTGTCGACGAAGAAGAGAACGTCCTGGCCTTCGTCACGGAACTGTTCGGCGACCGTCAGGCCGGTCAGCGCGACGCGTGCGCGGGCGCCCGGCGGCTCGTTCATCTGGCCATAGACGAGTGCGGCCTTGGAACCTTCGCCGCCGCCGTGCTTGTTCACGCCGGATTCGATCATTTCGTGATAGAGGTCGTTGCCTTCGCGGGTCCGCTCGCCGACGCCTGCGAAGACGGAGTAACCGCCGTGCGCCTTGGCGACGTTGTTGATCAGTTCCATGATCAGAACGGTCTTGCCGACGCCCGCGCCGCCGAAGAGGCCGATCTTGCCGCCCTTGGCATAGGGAGCGAGCAGGTCGACGACCTTGATGCCGGTGACGAGAATCTGCGCTTCGGTCGACTGCTCCACATAGGCCGGAGCGTCCTGGTGAATGGCGCGGCGGGCGGAAGTCTTCAGCGGACCGGCTTCGTCGACCGGCTCGCCGATGACGTTCATGATGCGGCCGAGCGTTTCCTTGCCGACCGGAACCGCGATCGGGCCGCCCGTGTCGGCGACCTTCTGGCCGCGTACGAGACCTTCGGTCGAGTCCATGGCGATCGTGCGGACGGAGTTTTCGCCGAGATGCTGTGCGACTTCGAGAACGAGGCGGTTGCCGTTGTTGTCGGTTTCCAGCGCGTTCAGGATCTGCGGGAGCTGGCCTTCTTCGAATGCGACGTCGACGACGGCGCCGATGACCTGCGTCACGCGGCCGACAGCACCCGTAGCCGCAACGACTGTCTTGGCGGAAGCTGCCTTCTTCGGAGCAGCCGGCTTCTTCGCCGCTGCGGTTTCTTTCGGGGTAGCTGCCTTAGCCATAATTCTTACCCTCTTCTCGTAACCTTAGAGCGCTTCCGCGCCAGAGATGATTTCAATGAGTTCCTTGGTGATCTGCGCCTGCCGCTGACGGTTGTAGCTGAGCGTCAGCTTGTCGATCATCTCACCCGCGTTGCGCGTCGCATTGTCCATGGCACTCATCTTCGCGCCCATTTCACCCGCGACGTTCTCGAGCAGGGCCCGGAAGATCTGCACGGAGATATTGCGCGGGATGAGATCGCTGAGGATCGCGCCGGCTTCCGGCTCGTATTCGTAGATCGCCGATGCCCCTTCGCCTTCGGCGGCCACTTCGCCAGCCGATGCCGGGATGAGCTGCTGGGCGGTCGGGATCTGGGAAATGACGGACTTGAACTCGGAATAGAACAGCGTGCAGACGTCGAACTCGCCGTTGTCGAAGAGCTCGATGACCTTGTGGCCGATCCGGTCCGCGTTCTCGAAACCGATCTTCTTGACTTCACGCAGGTCGACACGGTCGATGATCAGCGACGCGAAGTCGCGCCGAAGCATGTCGAAGCCCTTCTTCCCGACGCAGATGATCTTGACCGTCTTGCCCTGGGCCAGAAGCTTGCGCACATGGTCTCGGGCAAATCGGGCGATCTGCGAGTTGAAGCCGCCGCAAAGACCGCGCTCGGCCGTGCAGACGATCACCAGGTGCGTGTCGTCCTTGCCGGTTCCCGTCATCAGCCGCGGCGCGCTGTCGTCCGCGCCGACCGCCTGGGCGATATTGGCGAGAACGGCAGCCATGCGCTGCGAATAGGGCCGGGCGGCCTCGGCCGCCTCCTGCGCACGCCGAAGCTTCGCCGCGGCGACCATCTTCATCGCCTTGGTGATCTTCTGCGTCGCCTTGACGGAGGCGATCCGGTTCTTCAGATCCTTAAGTGAAGGCATCCGTTGTCCGTCCTAGTTGAGGTCCGCTCAGGCGAAGGATTTGGCGAAGCTGTCGATTGCGCCCTTCAGCTTGGCCTTGGTGTCGTCCGAGATAGCCTTTTCCGTACGGATGGTATCCAGAACGGCCTTGCCTTCCGAACGGAGGTAGGAAAGGAGACCGTGCTCGAACTTGCCGACCTCGCTGACCGGCAGCTTGTCGAGATAGCCGTTGACGCCGGCGAAGATGACCGCGACCTGCTCTTCCGTCTTCAGCGGCGAGAACTGCGGCTGCTTCAGAAGTTCGGTCAGGCGGGCACCGCGGTTGAGCAGACGCTGCGTCGCGGCATCGAGGTCCGAGCCGAACTGTGCGAAGGCCGCCATTTCGCGGTACTGGGCGAGCTCGCCCTTGATCGAGCCGGCGACCTGCTTCATCGCCTTGATCTGGGCGGAGGAGCCGACGCGCGAAACCGACAGACCGACGTTAACGGCCGGGCGGATACCCTGGTAGAATAGGTCGGTTTCGAGGAAGATCTGGCCGTCGGTGATCGAGATCACGTTGGTCGGAATGAACGCGGACACGTCGTTGCCCTGCGTCTCGATGACCGGCAGAGCCGTCAGCGAGCCGGCGCCACGCTCGTCGGAGAGCTTGGCGGCGCGCTCCAGAAGGCGCGAATGCAGGTAGAAAACGTCGCCCGGATAGGCTTCACGGCCCGGCGGGCGGCGCAGCAGCAGAGACATCTGACGGTAAGCGACGGCCTGCTTGGAAAGGTCGTCATAGCCGATCAGGGCGTGCTTGCCGTTGTCGCGGAAATATTCGCCCATCGCGCAGCCGGCGAACGGAGCCAGATACTGCATCGGCGCCGGATCGGAAGCCGTTGCAGCGACGATGATCGAATACTGCAGCGCGCCGCGCTCTTCGAGCACCTTGACGAACTGAGCGACCGTCGAGCGCTTCTGGCCGATAGCGACGTAGACGCAATAGAGCTTATCCCCTTCCGGGCCATTGTCGTGAATGGCTTTTTGGTTGAGGATCGTATCGAGAATGATCGCGGTCTTGCCGGTCTGGCGGTCGCCGATGACGAGCTCGCGCTGGCCGCGGCCGACCGGGATGAGAGCGTCGATGGCCTTGAGGCCGGTCGACATCGGCTCATGGACCGACTTGCGCGGAATGATGCCGGGCGCCTTGACGTCGACGCGGGCGCGCTGCTTGGCATTGATCGGGCCCTTGCCGTCGATCGGATTGCCGAGCGCGTCCACGACGCGGCCGAGCAGCTCCGGACCTACGGGAACGTCCACGATGGCGCCGGTCCGCTTGACCGTGTCGCCTTCCTTGATGTCCCGGTCCGAGCCGAAGATAACCACACCGACATTGTCGGCTTCGAGGTTCAGCGCCATGCCGCGAATTCCGCCTGGGAATTCGACCATCTCGCCTGCCTGGACGTTGTCGAGGCCGTAGACGCGGGCGATACCGTCACCGACGGAAAGCACCTGGCCGACTTCGGAAACTTCCGCTTCCTGGCCGAAATTTTTGATCTGATCTTTAAGAATTGCGGAAATTTCCGCGGCGCGGATATCCATCAGCCGACCTCTTTCAGTGCAAGCTTAAGGGTAGAGAGTTTGGTGCGAAGGGAGGTGTCAATCTGGCGGGACCCGACCTTCACGATCAGACCTCCAAGAATAGACGGGTCGACGGTGACGTTTACCGCCACGTCTTTGCCGGTGACGCCTTTCAGCGCCGCCTTCAATTCGATTTCCTGCGCCAGCGTCAGCGCATGTGCCGACGTGACGTCGGCGGTGATTTCGCCCTTGTGACGGGCAGCGAGCAGACGGAACGCCTTGATGATGCCCGGCAGCACGAAGAGGCGGCGATTGCGCGCGACGACCTTCAGGAAGTTGCCGACCAGCCCGGAGAAGCCGAACTTCTCGACGAGGGCGGAAATGGCCTTGAACTGGTCGTCGGCGGAAAAGACCGGGCTTACGATCAGCCGCTTCAAATCGTCGCTGCCGTCGATCAGCGCCTGGATGCGCGTCAGATCGGCGCCGACTGCTTCGATCGACCCGGCATCAAGGGCAAGCTCGAAAAGCGAGGAGGCATATCTTTCTGCAACACCGGAAATGAGCTGGGATGTGTCTGCCACGGGCACAAGCTTCTCTCAAAATCATCCAGGAATGCCAGGACAGGCGAACCGTCGACCTAACATCTTGAATTTGCTGCAATAACTCGCAGGATATCGAGGCCGGTCGACCCACTTCCCCCGCAGTTCGCGGTTCGTCTAGCATAGGATGTTTGGACTCGCAACACGCCAACGGCAGGAATGCGGCATTACCCGGCCGCTTCGGCCGAATTTTGCCGTAAATAGTGTCGCAGGCCCTTGTCGGCGATCAGATCAGCCCGAAAACATAGGCAAGAGGCAGGATCGCGAGCGCCGCCTGGACCAGGAGCGCGAGCCAGTTGAAGAGGGTCGCGCCGTTGTCGCTCATGATCGACAGGATGCGACCGAACGCCGCGAGTGCGAAAGCCGCGCCGACGGCGAGATAGACCATTGGCTGGGCAAGCAGGATGGCGCCGAGGCCCAGGCCGAGATGCATGCCGCCCATGGTGGAGCGGGCCTCCGCCAGCCCTCCCCGCCGCCCCTCGGCGATGCCGATTCCGGCGGCACGAAAGGTCAGGCGCGGCGCAAAGAGCATGACGAGCCCGATCAGCGCCGCGAGCGCGGCCGCACAAAAAGCCAGCAGCTCCCCGGTTTCCGTCGGTATGTAGAACTCCATCTCCGTCCCCGCCCGTTGCTGTGGACCCTCCGCCTCGCGCCGAGCCGACGCGATGCGTGAAAGAGGTCTAGCCTATGTCCTTCCGGATGTGAATCGGTCGAAGGACGAAGATCCGACAGTGATCACAAAAAACTCTGCGGATCGATGTCGAGCTGGACGCTGATCGATCCGCGCTCCTTGGGGCCGGCGGCGATCATCGCCCGGACGAAGGACTGCATGTCGCTGTTGCGCCGCCCGTGGACGAGAAGCCGGAAGCGATGTCGGCCGCGGATGAGCGCGAGCGGCGCTTCCGCCGGTCCGAGGATCGCTATGCCGTCGACGCGCGGCGCGGCATTGCGCAGTCCGCGGGCATGGCCCTCGGCATCGCCGCGCGTATCGGCCGAAACGATGATCGAGGCGAGCCGGCCGAAAGGGGGCAGCACCGCCCTTTCCCGCTCATGGATCTCGCGTTCGTAGAAAGCGTCGGAATCGCCGGACACGATCGCCTGCATGACCGGATGCTGCGGCTGATAGGTCTGCAGAAGCCCGAGGCTCTTGAGGCCCGTCCGGCCGGCACGCCCCGTCACCTGGGAAAGGAGCTGGAACGTCCGTTCCGCAGCGCGCGGGTCGCCGTTGGCAAGACCCAGATCCGCATCGACGATGCCGACGAGCGTCATGTTCGGGAAATTGTGCCCCTTGGCGACGAGTTGGGTGCCGATGACGATGTCCGCCTCCCCGCGGGCGATCGCCTCGAGCTCCAGCCGCAGCCGCTTGACGCCCATCAGGTCGGAGGAGAGCACAATGGTGCGCGCGTCGGGGAAATGCCGCTCGACCTCTTCGGCGATGCGCTCCACCCCTGGGCCGCAGGCAACGAGATGATCGAGCGTGCCGCATTCCGGGCAGGCTTCCGGCGTCCTCTCCGAATAGCCGCAATGATGGCACTGGATCTGCCCGCGGAAACGGTGCTCGACCAGCCAGCTCGAGCAGTCCGGGCACTGAAAGCGATGGCCGCAGACGCGGCAGAGCGTCAGCGGCGCATAGCCGCGCCGGTTCAGGAACAGGAGCGCCTGCTCGCGCCGGCCGATCGTCTTGCCGATCTGGTTCACGAGCACCGGCGAGAGAAAGCCGCCGCGTTCCGGCGGATGGCGGCGCATGTCGACTATGCCGAGATCGGGGAGCGCCGCATCGCCGAAGCGGGTGGGCAGATGAATCGGCCGGTAACGCCCCACCTCGCCGTTCACCCGGCTCTCGACCGACGGCGTGGCGGAGACGAGCACGACCGGAAAATTGCCGATCCGCCCGCGCACCACGGCCATATCGCGCGCATTATAGAAGACGCGGTCCTCCTGCTTGTAGGCGGGGTCGTGCTCCTCGTCGACGATGATGAGGCCGAGATCCTCGAAGGGCAGGAACAGCGCCGAGCGGGCGCCGGCGACGACGCGCACCTGGCCGGTCGTCACCTGCCGCCAGACCTTTTCCCGCGTGCGCGGCGCGAGATCGGAATGCCACTCCGCGGGCTTCGCGCCGAAGCGCTCCTGGAAGCGTTCGAGGAAGCTTGCGGTCAGCGCGATCTCCGGCAGCAGGATCAGGACCTGCTTGCCGGCGCGCAACGTCGCCGCTATCGCCTCGAAATAGACCTCCGTCTTGCCGGAACCGGTAATGCCGTCGATCAGCGATACCGAGAATTTCCGCTCCTCGACGGCGACCAGCAGGTCGGCAGCCGCCTGTCTCTGCGGGCCTTCGAGGCGCGGCGCGGCGAAAGCCGGATCCGGCGCGGCGACGACCGGCGGCGGCGGCATGAAGACGGTTTCGAACACGCCCTGCGACGTCAGGCCGTCGATGACGCTGGACGAGACGCCCGCGGCATGGGCGAGCCCCGAGCGGGTCCAGGAAAGCCCGTCGCTCGCGGTGGCGAGGACGCGCTCGCGCGCCGCAGTCATCCGTTCCGGCCGCATCTCGGTCAGGCGCAGGGCTTCCACCATCGGCTCCGGATCGAACGCGGTCGGCGCCCGGAGTGCCATCCGGGCGACGAGGCCCGGCGGCGTCAGCGTGTAGCTCGCCACCCAGTCAAGAAAGGCGCGCATGTCCGGGCCGAGCGGCGGGCAGTCGAAGACCTTCTCGATCTGCTTCAGCTTTTTCGGATCGACGCCGCCGTCATCTTCGCCGTCCCACACGACGCCGACGACGAAACGGGGGCCGAGCGGCACCTGGACGATCGATCCCGGCTCGACCGCCATGCCGTCGGGCACCGCGTAGGAATAGGCCCTCGGCGCCGGCATGGGCACCAGGACGGGCACCACCCGGCGGTCGAGTACGGGGCCGAATAAATCGGTTGAATCAAGAGTCATTTTGCCGTGACCTTGCCACCGCTTTCAGTTAAAGAAAACTCGCAGCGAACCGCTGCCTTGCGGAAAGCAGGGTTTGTCACGGTTCCAACCGAGTTTCAACGCGCGCGATATCCGCCATGGAATTTCCTGCTGTGGAGATGCGCCCGAAACGGCTGAGTGCCAAAGGAAGACTCCGATGAAATTTTTCGTTGATACCGCCGATGTGAAGGACATCCGGGAACTGAACGATCTCGGCCTGCTCGACGGCGTCACCACAAATCCGTCATTGATCCTGAAGGCGGGCCGCGACATCGTCGAGGTTACCAAGGAAATCTGCTCGATCGTCGAAGGACCGGTTTCGGCCGAAGTGACCGCGACCGAATACAGCGCGATGATGAAGGAAGCGGCCGCGCTTTCGAAGATCGCCGACAATATCTGCATCAAGCTGCCGCTGACGCTCGACGGCCTCAAGGCCTGCAAGGCGCTGACCTCGGACGGTCACCAGACCAATGTGACGCTGTGCTTCTCGGCAAACCAGGCGCTGCTCGCCGCCAAGGCCGGCGCGACCTTCGTCTCGCCGTTCATCGGCCGCCTCGACGATATCGCCGTCGACGGCATGGACCTGATCCGCGAAATCCGCCAGATCTTCGACAATTACGGCTACGAGACGGAGATCCTCGCCGCCTCGGTGCGCACGGTCAACCACGTCAAGGAGGCCGCCCTCATCGGCGCCGACGTCGTCACCGCCCCGCCGGCAACGCTGAAGGCCCTGGTCAAGCACCCGCTGACCGACAAGGGCCTCGAAATGTTCCTCGCCGACTGGGCCAAGACCGGCCAGAAGATCGCCTGATCCTCCGCATCGAACGGAATTGACCAGGGGCCTCGCAGTGATGCGGGGCCTTTTTTCCGAGTTCGCCCGTCTTCTAAAGGTCGCTCTGCAGGCGGGCGAGGGGCCGAGTACGCGGCCGTCATGTTGCCCTGCCTGCAGGGTGGCCGGCAGGCCAGATGAGAGAGCCCTTATTCGTCCTCCTCTTCGACCGCGCCGGTAAGCCGCATGCCGTCGATCCAGGTGGCTCCGTCCTTGCGAATCACACGACGCGGACGAACGCCACACTGCTGCCGGACCAGCTCGGCCAGGCGTTCGGAATGCGTGACGATCCAGATCTGGCTCTCCCCAGCGGCACTGGCGACCATGGCAGCCAGTGCCGGCAGCATATCGGGATGAAGGCTCGTCTCGGGCTCGTTGAGCGCGATGAACCGGGGACGGCGATAGGACAACAGCGCCGCCGCAAGTGCCAGAAAACGCATCTGCCCGTCCGAAAGCTCGCGCGGCGAAAATGCCCGGTGCGGAAAGTCCGGAAAGACGAGCGAGAATTCGGCGAACTGGCCGGGTTCGGGCACCTGCAGGCGGGCGCCTGCAAAGGCGTCGGCAACCGCGCGATCCAGATCGACCGTATCGATCCGGTAGCGGAAGGTGATCGCTCGCTCCTCGTCGATCAGTTCGGCGTCCAGCCGAATACGCGCCGGCTTGCCGACGCGCTGCGGGCCGCTCCAGATGGCGGACGCCATGCCGCCTTCTTCCGCAATCTCGCGGGCGAGATGGCCTCTCACGGCAGCCTGAACCAGCTGCAGGGCACGATAGAGGTTGGACTTCCCGACGCCGTTCTCTCCGATGAAAAGATTGACGCCGGCCAAATCCATTCGGATCGAGCGCAGCGACCGGTAGTTCTCGGCGAACATCGAGCGAAGCATCATGGTGACGGCTTAGCCCGCTACAACCGCCCTGGCAGACAGCTCGAACGCCGCATCGCTGTCGGCAGCCAGTGCGTGTACCGTATGACGCTCCAGCGCACGCGTCACCTCCACCGGATCGCCGTCGAGCGCATCCGCCGGAATGAGATTGCCGATCCGGAAGTCGAAGCGGTCGCCCTTCTTGTTCAGGAGTTCGTGGAACACCGTCATGTCGCGCAGTTCCGTCGACCATTTGGCAAACCAGTAGAAGAGGCCGGAATTGCGCGCGCTCATATGCACCGGCAGGATCGGCAGGCCGTATTTGCGTGCGAAGCCGACCGCCGAGCTCTTCCAGGGGCGCTCGTTGAGCCGTCCCTCGGCCCAATAGGCGATGCGGCCGGAGGGGAAGAGCACGGTCGCCTTGCCCGCCTCGATGGCCCTGTTCGTCACCTGCAGCGTTTCGCGCGCCTTGAGCTTCGACTTGTATTCCTCGCGCCATTCCACCGGAATGACCATTTCCACGAAGCGCGGATTGACGCGGATCGCGTCGCGGTTCGCAAAGAACATCATGTCCGGCCGCCGGCTCTTCAGGAGATCGAAGACGGCGATGCCGTCGGCGATCCCCGTCGGATGGTTGCTGACGAGCAGGAACCCGCCCTTCTCGGGAATGCGCTCCGGCTTGTCGGCGCGGATCTCGAGAGCGAGAAGCGAACTCAGATGCTCGAAGGCCTGGAAGCCCGGCATATTGGCGACGGCATTGGCGAACTCGATCGCCTTGCGGTAGTTGAGCAGCGTGTAGAGAAAGGGCCGCATGACGGGCCACAGGGGATGGCAGACGATCTTCTGGCCGCGTTCCGCGATCAGCGTATCGACGATATGGCCGGGACGCCCTTGCGAGACCAGCGCAACCGCCTCTGCAAAATGCGCCAGAGCGCTCGCCGAATCACGTCTCGACATTGTCCCATCCGCTGTTGCTGGCCGAACATTGCAGTTCAATATGATCGAACAATGACAAATTCCAAGGGGCCGCAGCAGCAAACTTCAGCACGTTAGCAAAAACATAACACGCCCGATGCGATGCTCCGAGCCTGGATCAGTGAGCGCACCGCGCTGATGAACCCGCCGGGCCCGATGATGAACGAACTTCTTGCCATAGGCCATCCCGAAGTGATGGCGGAACGAAGGCGCTGGCTTGCGAGCCTCGCCGAGGAACGCCGGTTGTCCGAAAAGACGGTCGACGCCTATGAACGCGACACGCGGCAGTTCCTGACATTCCTGACCGGGCACCTCGCCGGTCCGCCGCGGCTCTCGGATATTCGCGCCCTTCGCCCCGCGGATCTGCGCGGCTTCCTGGCGCAGCGCCGCAAGGGAGGCGCCGGCGCGCGCACGCTCGGCCGCGGCCTGGCAGGTCTGCGTTCCTTCCTGCGCTATCTCGAGAGAAACGGGCTCGCCAATGCGGCGGGTGCAGGGGCGGTGCGGTCCCCGAAGCAGCCGAAGTCTCTCCCCAAGGCATTGACCGACCGGGAGGCCCTGAAGGTCGTCACCGCGGACGCGCAACTGGCCGAGGAACCCTGGATCGCGGCGCGCAATGCCGCAGTGCTGACCCTGCTCTATGGCTGCGGCCTGCGGATAGCGGAGGCGCTGGACCTGACCCCCGCCGATTTCTCAGGACCGGTGACGTCGCTCAGGGTCACCGGAAAGGGCGGCAAGACACGGATCGTGCCGATGATCGCCGCCGCCGCCGAAGCGGTCGAGACCTATCGAAAGCTCTGCCCCTACCATATCGAGCCCGGAGAGCCGATTTTCCGCGGCGCCCGCGGCGCGAAGCTCCAGCCGGCGATCATCCAGCGCGAGATGCAGAAGCTGCGCGCCGCACTCGGCCTGCCGGATTCGGCGACACCGCACGCGCTGCGCCACTCTTTCGCGACGCATCTTCTGGCGGGCGGAGGGGATCTCCGCACCATCCAGGAACTGCTCGGCCATGCCAGCCTGTCGACCACGCAGGTCTATACCGGCGTCGATTCGGCACGGCTTCTGGAAATCTACGACCGCGCCCATCCGCGCGCCTAAAATCTGACGTCCTTGGCCGTTAACCAAGCGTGTTAAGGAACCCGTGACCGTGGGGGAGTAGGGTTCCGTCAATGCCGGGGGCATCCATGAACACTTTCACCAGACCCGTCCGCGATCTCGCGGCCAAGGCGGCCGACGGCCTGTTGTGGCTGACGGCACTGCTCAATCTACTGACGGCGGCGAGCCTCGTTGCCGCCCTGCTCCATGTGTTGGAGGCACGGGCGGAAGAGACGGACTGCGCCGGCAGCAACATCTTGACCGGCCTCGAACATTCGGATCCCGCCCGCCTGGCGGCGCTGCGCGCGGAAGCGGCGGCGGTGCCCAACGGAAAGGGCCTGCTTTGGAAGATCGAAGGGCACGGTCAGGCACCCTCCTTCCTGCTCGGCACCATGCATGTCACCGATCCGCGCGTGCTGGCGATGCCCGGCGGCGCGACGGAGGCCTTCGCAAGGGCTGAGACGGTGATCGTCGAGTCCGACGAGATCGTCGACCAGAACAGGGCAACCGCCGCGATCATGATGCAGCCGGAACTGACCATGTTCACCGGCGACAAAACGATCAACGATTTCCTGAAGCCGGAGGACCGCGCGCTACTCGAAAGCGGTCTCAAGGCGCGCGGCATCCCGCTGCCGCTCGTCACCAAGATGAAGCCCTGGATGATTGCCAGCTTCGTCGCCCTGCCGGCCTGCGAGTTCTCGCGCAAGGCGGCCGGTGCCTCCTTCCTCGACAAGAAGCTCGCCGAGGACGCTCTGAGGGAGGGCAAGACGCTCAAGGGTCTTGAAACGCTGGTCGAGCAGCTTTCGGCAATGGATTCGCTGCCGGTCGAAATGCATCTCAAGGCACTGATCGAAACGCTTGCTCTCGGCAAGACGATCGACGACGTGATGACGACGACCACCGATCTCTACCTCTCCGGCGAGACGGGCACGATCATGCCCATGATGAAACTCGCCTCCGCCGGGATTTCATCCGACGACGCCGGCTATGCCGAATTCGAGCAGCGGATCATCATCGATCGCAACAGGATCATGGCAGACCGCGCCGCGCCCCTCCTGAAGGGCGGCGGCGTGTTCATGGCCGTGGGCGCGCTGCACCTTCCCGGGAAGGAAGGCCTCGTCGAACTCCTGCGTCAGCAGGGGTTCACTGTGACGCAGGTGGAATGACCGGCCGGTCAATGCGGTGGGAGGGCAGGGCCCTCCCGATAATCACATGTGGATCGGCTTGGCAAAGGTGGCGAGCGCCGCTTCCTTGACCGCCTCAGACATCGTCGGATGGGCGTGGCAGGTGCGGCCGAGATCCTCCGACGATCCGCCGAACTCCATCAGCACCGCGATCTCGTGGATCATTTCGCCGGCGCCGAAGCCGATGATGTGGCCGCCGAGCACGCGGTCGGTCTCCTTGTCCGCGAGGATCTTCACGAAACCGTCCGTCTGCAGCATGGCGCGGGCGCGGCCATTGGCGGTGAAGGGGAACTTGCCGACCTTGTAGGCGACGCCCGCGGCCTTCAGCTCTTCCTCGGTCTTGCCGACGGAGGCGACCTCGGGCTGGGTATAGACGACGCCTGGAATGACGTCGTAATTCACATGCCCGGCCTGGCCTGCGATGATCTCGGCGACGGCAACGCCTTCGTCCTCGGCCTTGTGCGCCAGCATCGGCCCACGCACGACGTCGCCGATCGCATAGACACCGGTAATGCTGGTCTGGAAATGCTGGTCGATCTCGACGCGACCACGCGAATCGAGGACGACGCCCGCCTTGGCGAGACCCAAGCCGTCCGTCGAGGGCTTGCGTCCGGTAGCGATGAGCACGACCTCGGCATCGAGCGCAGTGGCCTCGCCGCCCTTAACCGGTTCGAAGGTGACCTTGGCACCGTCGCCGGATTTCACGACACCGGTCACCTTGGCGCCGAGTTTGAAGTCGATGCCCTGCTTGGTCAGCATCCGCTGAAGCTGCTTGGCAACCTCTCCGTCCATGCCGCCGAGAATCGTGTCGAGGAATTCGACCACGGTCACCTTTGCGCCGAGGCGCGCCCAGACCGAGCCGAGCTCGAGGCCGATGACGCCTCCGCCGACGACGATCATGCTCGCTGGGACCTTTTCGAGCGCGAGCGCCCCGGTCGAGGAAACGATCACCTTTTCGTCGAACGCGACCTCCACGCCCGGAATGCCGGCGACGTCCGAGCCGGTGGCGATGACGACGTTCTTCGCCTCGAGCACCTGCTCCTCTCCGCTTTCGTTCGTGACCGAGACCTTGCCCTGGCCGAGAACCTTGCCGGTACCCTGGAATCCGTCGATCTTGTTCTTCTTGAAGAGGAAGGAGACGCCGTCGACATTGGACTTAACGGTCGCGTCCTTGTGGGCCATCATCTTCTGAAGGTTGAGCTTCGGGCTTGCGACCTCGACTCCCAGCGCCTCCAGGCCGTGCTGCGCCTGATGGAACATTTCGGAAGCATGCAGCAGCGCCTTGGAGGGGATGCAGCCGATATTCAGGCATGTGCCGCCATAGGTGCTGCGCTTCTCGACAACGGCAACCTTCATGCCGAGCTGCGCCGCCTTGATGGCGCAGACATAGCCGCCGGGGCCGCTTCCGATAACGATGAGATCATAGGCCATTTGATAATCCTTCTTGGGAGGACGGTCTTGGGAGGGCTACCGCCCGCCACTGACGGTGAGAATGGTTCCCGTCACGTAAGTCGCCTTGTCGGACAGGAGATAGAGAATTGCATCGGCAACTTCGCCGGCCGTTCCGGGCCGCTGCATCGGGATCGTGGGTGCGAGGTCGCGGGCGCGGTCGGGCAGCCCGCCGGAGGCATGAATTTCCGTATCGATGATGCCGGGCCGGACCGCGTTCACGCGTATGCCCTCGGTGGCAACTTCACGCGCCAGGCCGACCGTGAAGCTGTCGATCGCGCCCTTCGTGGCGGCGTAGTCGACATATTGCCCCGGCGCGCCAAGCACGGCGGCGATGGAGGAGAGATTGACGATCGAGCCGCCCCGCCCGCCGTGGCGCGTCGACATCCGGAGCACCGCCTCGGCGGCGCAACGGATGGAGCCCGTCACGTTGGTGCGGAACAGCCGCTCGATCCGCTCGGGCGAAACCTCGTCAACGCGCTGCGGCGGACCGATGATCCCGGCATTGTTGACGAGGCCGTCGAGACGGCCGAAGGCGGTGTCGACGGCTGCAAAGATCGCCTTCACCCCCTCTTCCCTGCCCACGTCGCCCTCGACGGAAACGGCCGTGCCGCCGGCCTCCGCGATGCGGCGGACCACGTCCTCGGCCGCATCGCGATTGGACGCATAGTTGACGGCGACCCGCCAGCCTTCGCTGGCCGCGGCAAGCGCGACCGCGGCGCCGATGCCGCGGCTGCCCCCGGTGACGAGAAGCACAGGTCCGCTGCTCATGATCCACACCCCTTGAACTGGAAGACGTCCGAACTGTCGGTGGTGCCCTTGCCTTCGCCCCAGGCACTCGATTCACGCAGCGACGGTCCGAAATCCGGAAGCAGGACCCGATCGGCTGCGGGCGCGTCCTCCGGCTGAAGCAGCCCGATCTGGCCGGCCTTGTCGACCGCATAGATCGGGCCCTGCCAGACGGTGCAGGCCTCGAGTTCCGCGCCGGTGACGTCGCCGGTCGGGCAGTCGTTCATGACGATCCCGTTCGCCCGCAGCGGTTCGCCGGACTGCATCACGACCCCATCGAGCAGAAGCCCGGTGTCCCCGATCCTGATCTTGAAGTGATTGCTGGTGACTGCTGCCTCCGATCCGACGGGCTCGAAGCGCAGCTCATAGGTTCCGGCCGGATCGGCGTAGACCGCCCGCGCCTGGGTGCACTCGTCCGCAAGGGCCGGTGCTGCCGAAAGCGTAAGCGAAACGAAGAGAACGTTGCGGCCGCAGATCATCACGCGGCCTTTTCCGTCGCCAGCTTCAGTCCGAGAGCGATGAAGACCATGCCACTCGCCCGGTCGATCCATTTGCTCGCGCGCGTGAAGGCCGCCCGCATCCGCGGCGTCGTCATGAACAGGCTGACGCCGACGAACCAGAGGATCAGCGCGCTCGCCATGACGAAGCCATAGCCGAACTTGACCGTCATCGGCGTATGGGCGCTGACGACCGTCGAGAAGATGGACAGGAAGAAGAAGACCGCCTTGGGATTGAGCGCGTTGGCCGCAAAGCCGAGGCCGAAGGCCTTCAGCGCCGACTGCTGCCTGCGGGCTTCGCCGGTCTCGGCCGCTGCCTCGACCGCGATTTCCGTCTGGCCGGCGCGAAGGGCTTTGATGCCGATGTAGATCAGGTAGGCGACGCCGCACCACTTGACGATGTTGAAGAGGTAGATCGACTGCGAGATGATCAGCCCAAGGCCGAGAATGGTGTAGGTCACGTGGAACATCAGCGACGCGCCGATGCCGAAGGAGGTGACGATCGCCGCGCGGCGGCCGTGCACCAGCGATTGGCGCAGCACCATGGCGAGGTCGGCGCCGGGCGAAACGATGGCGAAGGTGAAGATCGCCATTAGCGAAGCGAGTTCGATCAGATAGCTCATCATGGTTGCGACCGGTGCTTACGATGCCCAACTGTCCGGGATGCGCGCATAGCGTGCCCCCAAAACCTAACCTCTGGTTCCGTGGCTGTCGATGCCCGTCAGACGTGCGTCCCGGTCCGGGCATCGGTGGAGATGGAAACGGGGGCACGCGGCCCCCGCCATTCAGGCCGACCCGGCCTAAATCACCGTGATCTAGAGATCCAGCACCAGGCGTTCCGGATCCTCGAGGCTTTCCTTGACGCGCACGAGGAAGGTCACCGCTTCCTTGCCGTCGACGATGCGGTGATCGTAGGAGAGCGCCAGATACATCATCGGCCGGATGACGACCTGACCGCCGATCGCGACCGGGCGGTCCTGGATCTTGTGCATGCCGAGGATGCCCGATTGCGGAGCGTTGAGGATCGGCGAGGACATCAGCGAACCGTAGACGCCGCCGTTGGAGATGGTGAAGGTGCCTCCCTGCATGTCGGCCATGGCCAGCGTTCCGTCGCGCGCTGCCTTGCCGAGACGGCCGATTTCCTTCTCGATTTCGGCGATCGACATCTGGTCGGCATCGCGCACGACCGGCACGACGAGGCCCTTGTCGGTGCCGACGGCGACGCCGACGTGGCAGAAGTTCTTGTAGATGATCTCGGTGCCGTCGACCTCGGCGTTGACGGCCGGCAACTCCTTCAGCGCATGCGTCACCGCCTTGGTGAAGAAGCCCATGAAGCCGAGCTTCACGCCGTGCTTCTTCTCGAAGATGTCCTTGTACTTCGAGCGCAGGCTCATGACGGCGCTCATGTCCACCTCGTTATAGGTGGTGAGCATAGCCGCGGTGTTCTGCGCGTCCTTCAAGCGCCGGGCGATCGTCTGCCGCAGGCGGGTCATCTTCACGCGCTCTTCGCGAGAGGCATCTTCCGCCGGTGCCGGCGCGCGGGCCTGGATCTTGGCCGGCTCGGCTGCAGCCGGAGCCGAAATGCCCTTGGCGACGGCCGCGAGCACGTCACCCTTCAGCACCTGGCCACGCTTGCCCGAGCCGTCGATCTGATCGGCGGAAAGACTGTTCTCGGCCATGAGCTTGGCAGCCGCCGGTGCCGGCGGCATCGACGTGGACGTCTGCGTCGCGGCAGCGGCGGCCGGCTGTGCGGCCGCAGCCGGAGCAGCGGTAGCCGCCGCAGGTTCAGGCTTCTTCTCGGCCGCAGCCGGCGCAGCGGTGGCAGCACCCGCGCCGCCCTCGGAGATCTGGCCGAGCAGCGCGCCGAGGCCGACGGTTTCGCCCGCCTGCGCGACGATTTCGCTGAGCGTGCCGGCGGCCGGGGCCGGGACTTCGATGGTCACCTTGTCGGTCTCGAGCTCGAGGATCGGCTCGTCGGCCTTGATCGCGTCGCCGACCTTCTTGAACCAGGTGCCGACGGTCGCTTCGCTGACGGATTCGCCAAGGGTGGGAACGCGGATTTCTGTTGCCATGAGTTTTGTTCCGTTGATCAGATTTCTGTTTCTAGCTCTTTGAGTTACGCGCTCCCGGACGGAAAACCGCTACGCTGAAAGTGCGTCAGCGAGCGGCAGACCGTGAGGGGCTTGATCAGCCCCCCAGCGCATCCTCGAGGAAGGCGGCAAGCTGAGCCAGATGCTTGGACATCAGGCCGGTCGCCGGCGAAGCGGCGGCCGGACGGCCGGTATAGCGCACCCGCTGGTACTTGGCATCGATATGGGCAAGGACCCACTCCAGATAGGGATCGATGAATGCCCAGGCGCCCATGTTCTTCGGCTCTTCCTGGCACCAGACCATCTCCGCGTTGCGGAAGCGGCTGAGCTCGTTAATGAGCGCCTTGGCCGGGAACGGATAGAGCTGCTCGACGCGCAGCAGGTAGATGTCGTCGATGCCGCGCTTCTCGCGCTCCTCCAGAAGGTCGTAATACACCTTGCCCGAGCACATGACGACGCGACGGATCTTCGAATCCTTCTGCAGCTTGATCGGGCCGTCCTTGATGACCTCGGCATCGTCCCAGAGGAGACGGTGGAAGGAGCTCTCGCCGGCCATTTCCGACAGGCTGGAGACCGCCCGCTTGTGACGCAGCAGCGACTTCGGCGTCATCAGGATCAGCGGCTTGCGGAAATCGCGCTTCACCTGACGGCGCAGGATGTGGAAATAGTTCGCCGGGGTCGTGACGTTGGCGACCTGCATGTTGTCTTCCGCGCAAAGCTGCAGGAACCGTTCCAGCCGGGCGGAGGAATGCTCCGGCCCCTGACCCTCGTAGCCGTGCGGCAGCAGGCAGACGAGGCCCGACATGCGCAGCCACTTGCGCTCACCCGACGAGATGAACTGGTCGAAGACCACCTGCGCGCCGTTGGCGAAGTCGCCGAACTGGGCTTCCCAGAGCGTCAGGGCGTTCGGGCGAGCGAGCGAATAGCCGTATTCGAAGCCGAGGACGGCCTCTTCCGAGAGCATCGAGTTGATGACCTCGTAGCGTGCCTGGGTCGGCGACAGGTTGGCGAGCGGAATGTAGCGCTCTTCGGTCTCCTGATCGTAGAGAACCGAATGGCGCTGGGAAAAGGTGCCGCGCTCGCAATCCTGACCGGACAGGCGGATCTTGGTGCCCTCGGTCACCAGCGTACCGAAGGCGAGCGCTTCCGCCATCGCCCAGTCGATGCCCTCGCCGGTCTGGATCATGTTGGCGCGGTTTTCCATGAAGCGCTGGATGGTGCGGTGCGCGCTGAAGCCGGCCGGAATTTCGGACAGCTTGCGACCGACCTCCTTCAACTGCTTCATCGGCACCGAAGTGCGCCCGCGGCGCTGCTCATCCTGGTTATCGGCCGTGCGCAGGCCCGACCAGGCGCCGTCGAGCCAGTCGGCCTTGTTCGGCTTGTAGGACTGACCCGCCTCGAATTCCTGTTCGAGATGGGCGCGCCAATCGGCCTTCATCTTCTCGACTTCGCCTTCGCTGATCAGGCCCTGGGCGATCAGCCGGTCCGAATAGAGCTGGACGACGGTCTTGTGCGCACGGATCGCCTTGTACATCTTCGGCTGCGTGAACGCCGGCTCGTCGCCCTCGTTGTGACCGAAGCGGCGGTAGCAGAACATGTCGATGACGACCGGCTTGTGGAACTTCATCCGGAATTCGGTCGCGACCTTGGCCGCATAGACCACCGCTTCCGGATCGTCACCGTTCACGTGGAATATCGGGGCCTCGATCATCTTCGCCACGTCCGACGGATAGGGCGAGGAACGCGAGAAGGCCGGGTTCGTGGTGAAGCCGATCTGGTTGTTGATGATGAAATGCACCGTGCCGCCGACACGGTGCCCGCGCAGGCCGGAGAGGCCGAGAATTTCGGCGACCACACCCTGGCCGGCAAAGGCCGCGTCGCCGTGCAGGATCAGCGGCATGACCTTGACGCGTTCGCGCAGCGGAATGATGTCGCCTTCGAATACGGTTGCCATCTGGTCCTGCTTGGCGCGCGCCTTGCCCATGACGACCGGATTGACGATCTCCAGATGCGACGGGTTTGCCGTCAGCGACAGGTGGACCTTGTTGCCGTCGAACTCGCGGTCCGAGGAAGCGCCCAGGTGATATTTGACGTCGCCGGAGCCTTCCACGTCATCGGGCGTGTAGGAGCCGCCCTTGAACTCGTGGAAGATGGCGCGGTGCGGCTTGGCCATGACCTGCGAGAGAACGTTGAGGCGGCCGCGATGCGCCATGCCCAGCACGATCTCCTTCAGGCCGAGCTGGCCGCCGCGCTTGATGATCTGCTCGAGCGCCGGGATCAGGGATTCGCCGCCGTCGACCCCGAAGCGCTTGGTGCCCTTGTACTTGACGTCGATGAACTGCTCGAAGCCTTCCGCCTCGATGAGCTTCTGCAGGATCGCCTTCTTGCCCTCGGGGGTGAATTCGACGCCCTTGTCCGGGCCTTCGATGCGTTCCTGTATCCAGCCCTTCTCTTCCGGGTTGGACATATGCATGAATTCGACACCGATCGTCGAACAATAGGTCCGCTCGAGGATCTCGACCATCTCGCGCACGGTCGCATATTCGAGGCCGAGCACGTTGTCGATGAAGATCTTGCGGTCGTAGTCCTTCTCTTCGAAGCCGTAGGTCTTCGGGGAGAGTTCGTCATAATCCTCGACCGGATCGGCAAGGCCGAGCGGGTCGAGCTTGGCGTGCAGGTGGCCGCGCATGCGATAGGCGCGGATCATCATGATGGCGCGGACGGAATCGCGCGTCGACTGATGCACCTCGGCCTCGCTGAGCGCCACGCCGGCAGCGGCTGCGGCCTCCTCGGCCTTCGCCTTGACCTTTTTTTCGATGACCTTCTCGACCGTACCCCAGTCGCCGTCGAGGGCCGAGACGAGTTCGCCATTGGCGGGAATCGGCCAGTTCTGCTTCTTCCAGGAGGCGCCCTTGGCCGCCCTCACCACATCTTCGGGCCGGTCGGCAAGCGCCTTGAAGAAGGACTGCCACTCGGCCGAAACGGATGAAGGGTCCGCTTCATAGCGCGCATGGAGCTGCTCGATATAGGCGGCATTGGCGCCGTCCAGAAAGGATGTGAGCTGGAATTGCTCGTTGGCCTCTTGCCTTGTCATGGTCTATCGCGGACTTCAGCCCGCCTCCTGACTTAAGTTGGTGTGCCGGGTTGTCCCGGTCGTGTTTGCCTTCTGCCGGATCGGCGCCTTCAATGGTCAGGCGCGTCGTTCCGGCTGCGTCGGCCCGGTTCCGGCTGTTCGCCATCTGCACCGGACTTGACGCTCATCATCGTATCTTTCGTGGCTCCAATGGGGCGGCATGGCCTGCCGCCCCGCTGCAAAGTGCCACGGCGACCTTTATGCGTCCGGCAGGACGCGCGGGCGCCGTGGGATTGTTCGTCAGCCCTTCAGGACTTCGACCAGCGTCTTGCCGAGGCGTGCGGGCGAAGGCGAGACGCGGATCCCGGCCGATTCCATCGCCGCAATCTTGTCTTCCGCACCACCCTTGCCACCGGAGATGACGGCGCCGGCATGGCCCATCGTGCGGCCGGGAGGCGCGGTACGGCCCGCGATGAAGCCGACCATCGGCTTCTTGCGGCCACGCTTCGCCTCGTCCTTCAGGAACTGCGCCGCTTCCTCTTCGGCCGAGCCGCCGATCTCGCCGATCATGATGATCGACTTGGTCTCGTCGTCTGCGAGGAACATTTCCAGCACGTCGATGAACTCGGTGCCCTTGACCGGGTCGCCGCCGATGCCGACTGCGGTCGTCTGGCCGAGGCCTTCATTGGTGGTCTGGAACACCGCCTCGTAGGTCAGCGTGCCGGAGCGCGAAAGCACGCCGACCGAACCTTTGCGGAAGATGTTGCCCGGCATGATGCCGATCTTGCACTCGTCCGGCGTCAGCACGCCCGGGCAGTTCGGGCCGATGAGGCGCGAAGACGACTTTTCGAGCCGCGCCTTGACCTTCACCATGTCGGCGACGGGAATGCCCTCGGTGATGCAGACGATGAGCGGGATTTCCGCATCGATCGCTTCGATGATCGCCGCGGCGGCACCGGCCGGCGGGACGTAGATCACGGAAGCGTTGGCGCCGGTCGCATCGCGGCCTTCGGCGACCGTCGCGAAGATCGGCAGTTGCTCGCCCTTGGCACCGGTCCAGGTCTCGCCGCCCTTCTTCGGGTGAATGCCGCCGACCATCTTGGTGCCGTTATAGGCGAGTGCCTGCTCGGTGTGGAAGGTACCGGTCTTGCCGGTGAGGCCCTGAACGAGAACCTTGGTGTCTTTGTTGATCAGGATGGACATGAAACCTCAGGCTCCCTTCACGGCTGCAACGATCTTCTGGGCGGCGTCGTCCAGATCATCGGCGGAAATCACGTTGAGGCCCGATTCATTGATGATCTTCTTGCCGAGCTCGACATTGGTGCCTTCCAGGCGCACGACGAGCGGCACCTTGAGGCCGACTTCCTTGACCGCTGCAAGCACGCCCTCGGCGATGACATCGCATTTCATGATGCCGCCGAAGATGTTGACGAGGATGCCCTTCACCGCCGGATCGGCCGTGATGATCTTGAAGGCCTGCGTGACCTTTTCCTTCGAGGCACCGCCGCCGACATCGAGGAAGTTCGCAGGCTCGGCGCCGTAGAGCTTGATGATGTCCATCGTCGCCATTGCGAGACCGGCGCCGTTGACCATACAGCCGATATTGCCGTCCAGGGCGACATAGGCGAGGTCGTATTTCGACGCCTCGATTTCCTTGTCGTCCTCTTCCGTCGTGTCGCGCAGCGCGACCACGTCCTCATGGCGGAAGAGGGCGTTGCCGTCGAAGGAGACCTTGGCGTCGAGGACGCGCATCCGGCCGTTCGTCATGACGATCAGCGGATTGACCTCGAGCAGGCTCATGTCCTTTTCGACGAATGCCTTGTAGAGGATCGGGAAGAGCTTCTCGGCATCGGCGCGCGCTTCGCCTTCGAGCTTCAGCGCGTCGGCGAGCGTCTTCAGATTTTCAGCGGTCACACCCTTTTCCGGATCGATCGCGACGGTGACGATCTTCTCCGGCGTATGTTCGGCGACCGCTTCGATGTCCATGCCGCCCTCGGTCGAAACGACGAAGGCCACCCGGCCCACGGAGCGGTCGACGAGGATCGAGAGATAGAGTTCGCGGTCGATATCGGCGCCGTCCTCGATATAGAGGCGGTTGACCTGCTTGCCGGCCGGACCGGTCTGCTTGGTCACCAGCGTGTTGCCGAGCATGTCCTTGGCATTGGCGACGACCTCGTCCACCGACTTGGCCAGGCGCACGCCGCCCTTGGCGTCGGGGCCGAGTTCCTTGAACTTGCCCTTGCCGCGGCCGCCGGCATGAATCTGGCTCTTCACCACGTAAAGCGGTCCCGGCAGCTTCTTCGCAGCCGCTTCGGCCTCGTCGGCGGAGAAGATCGCGACGCCTTCCGCGACCGGCGCGCCATAGCTCTTCAACAGAGCCTTGGCCTGGTATTCATGGATGTTCATGGGTTCTTTCCTGTCTGATAGGCCGGATGGCGGTTACTTCAGGCTGGGTGCGATGTTGATGCAGGCTTCGCAAAGGCCGGCGACGGCCGCAACCGACTTGTCGAAGGCTTCCTTCTCGCCCTTGTTGAGGTCGATCTCGATGATGCGCTCGATGCCGCCGGCGCCGATCACGGTGGGCACGCCGACATACATGTCCTTGACGCCATACTGGCCGGAGAGATGAGCGGCACAGGGCAGCACGCGCTTCTTGTCCTTGAGATAGGCCTCGGCCATTTCGATCGCCGAGGCGGCCGGCGCATAATAGGCCGAGCCGGTCTTGAGCAAGCCGACGATCTCGGCGCCGCCGTCACGGGTGCGCTGAATGATCTGGTCGAGCTTTTCCTTGGTGGTCCAGCCCATCTGGATCAGGTCGGGCAGCGGAATGCCGGCGACGGTCGAATAACGCGCGAGGGGCACCATAGTGTCGCCATGGCCGCCGAGCACGAAAGCGGTGACGTCCTTGACCGAGACGTTGAACTCCTCCGCAAGGAAGAGCCGGAAGCGCGAAGAGTCGAGCACGCCGGCCATGCCGACGACCTTGTTCTTCGGCAGGCCGGAGAACTTCTGCAGCGCCCAGACCATGGCGTCGAGCGGGTTGGTGATGCAGATGACGAAGGCGTTCGGAGCGTATTTCTTGATGCCGGCGCCGACCTGTTCCATGACCTTGAGGTTGATGCCGAGCAGATCGTCGCGGCTCATGCCGGGCTTGCGCGGCACGCCGGCGGTGACGATGCAGACGTCGGCGCCCTCGATCGCGGAATAGTCGCTCGCACCGGTCATCGATGCATCGAAGCCCTCGACCGGAGAGGACTGCGCGATGTCGAGGCCCTTGCCCTGGGGAATGCCGTCGGCAATGTCGAAGAGGACGATGTCGCCCAGTTCCTTCAGGCCGGCGAGATGGGCCAGCGTGCCACCAATCATCCCCGAACCGATAAGTGCGATCTTGTTGCGCGCCATGAAAGTGCTTCCTTTGTGATCCCAAAATGATCAAGGCCTGAAACGCGGCAAACGCCAAACCTTCGCCGAAAGCCCTTAAACGGCATAGTGAAAAATATCAATCGATACTTTTGGGCAGAGCAAATTCAATCGGTTAGATCGTAAAAATCTTACGTAAACGTAAGAACTATTGTCGCCTGACCGTCATTCCGCCGCTGAATTGTGCGGGTGAGCCGCAGCGTAATCCTGGCTTTGCATCTCGATGAGACGCGAAACCGTACGGTCGAATTCGAAGCCTTCGGTGCCCTTCCTGGCGGTCAGCAGATGCTGCGGTTCGGCGTCAGCCGAGGCGAACAGGCGGGCGCCCTGATCATAGAGAGCGTCGACCAGGATGATGAAGCGCTTCGTCTCGTTGCGCAGGTGCGGCCCGAGATGCGGAACGTGGTCGAGGAAGATGGTGCTGTACTGCGCGACGATGGCAAGGTAGTCGGCGGCGCCGAGCGGCTGCGCGCACAGGTCTGCAAAGGTGAATCGCGCGGCCCGGCCGGCGGCCGCCGGCACGCGGATCGTGCGCCCCTTGCGGCCGATCTCGGCCGAGGCGACCGGCGCTCCGCCCGTTTCCCGATACCAGGCGCGATCCATGGCGGCTTCCGTTTCGGGCCCGAGCGGCGACAGCCACACGGGCGTGCCATCGGTCTTGCCCAGACGATAATCCGTTTCCGTGTCGAGCGAGATGATCTCGGCATTCGCCTTCAGAAGATCGATGAACGGCAGGAAGAGACCGCGATTGAGGCCGTCGCGATAGAGATTGTCCGGCTCGACGTTTGAGGTCGCGACAAGCACGCAGCCCTTGGCGAACAGTTCGCCGAAGAGCCGCGCCAGTATCATCGCATCGGCGATGTCGGTGACGGTGAACTCGTCGAAACACAGAAGCCGCGCTTCGCCGAAGAGATCGGAAGCGACGGGCGGGATCGGATCGGCCTGCTTCGTCTCGCCGTTCTTGAGCTTCTGTCGGTGCCTGTAGATGCGCTCATGCACATCGGCCATGAATTCGTGGAAATGGGCGCGGCGCTTGCGCTGGATCGGTACAGCGTCGAAGAACATGTCCATCAGCATGGTCTTGCCGCGCCCGACGCCGCCGTGGATATAGAGGCCCTTGACCGGCGGCTGGTCCTTTTTGCGCGCCGCAAAGAGCCAGCCGAGCGCATTGGTCTTGCGCGAGGGGCGGCTCGCCAGGAGCTTTGCCGTCAGGCTGTCTAGCCGTCTTGCGATTGCGAATTGAGCCGGGTCGCGCTGCCGCTCGCCGGCGGCAACGAGCGCCTCGAGCTTGCGAAGAATGCTGTCGTCGGGATTGAGCACGATGCGCTTCTATCGTTTCGTGGTTTTGCGGCTTTGGTCCATCATGCGGCGTGAAGCGGAGAAATGCTCAGATCACCTGCGGCATCACGCGCGCGTTCCAGTTCATAATGGCTTTGGAGATTAATCCAGAATTCCGGCGTCGTACCAAAGGCCTTGGAAAGCCGCAGAGCCGTATCGCCGGTCGTGATCGATTCTTGCAAGTTGAGATGCGGGATGCGGGCGAAACCGCACACACTTCTCCTCCGCGCTAGCGGCTGAGGCTGACCGGCTGCCCGCCATTGGTCGAGCCGTCGAAGCGCGCATCGGCCGTCTTGTAGAGCCGGGCGATCGGATTGCCGCTGCGGTCCTTGAGCACGACCTGCTTGCCCGCCACTTCCCAGGATCCCATGGCCGTCAGCTCGCCGGCGCAGCCGCGCGTGCCGCCGCGCGAACCGCTGCCGAGATTGGTGAGGGTCAGGAACATGTCGCAGGAACTGCCGGCGCTCGAAACGCGCCAGTTGCCGACCATCGACTCCTTCGTTACGTCGAGGGCATTGGTGGCTGCGGCCACTTCCGTGCCGGCCGCCGCGCCGGGCGCTGCGGTGCCCGTCGTCGGTGCGGCCGGGAACTGCGACGCCCCCGCCGGAGGCGGCAGTTGCCCCGCGGAGACGGAAGGTACGGGCTGCGCCTGCAGGGGAGCGGGAGCGCGAGAAACATCCTGAGACCCGAAACCACCGAAGGACGTCCGCTGGCATCCGGCTAGCGCAAGTACAACCGCCAACCCGGCCGCCGCATGTGAAACCCGCATATCTTTACCCCCGACATTGTCCGCGAACCATAACGCAACGCGATAATATAGGCCGAATTACAGCAAAACCACCTTTCAAATCAAGGCAAGCCATTTCGCGTCCGGCAGTTGCAGGATTGAGACGCCCGGCGGATTCGCTCGCATGTGCCTTCACACGGACATGGCCCGCCCCGGCGGACAGCCGGGTGTAATGCTCACAGTGCCGCGCCCGTCTGCCTGTCGAAGACATAGACCTGGCTGCGGTCCATCGCCGCCTTGAAGAGGGAACCATGGCGGGCGGGGTGGTCGCCGTCGACGACGGCGGTTATCTGTTCGCCGGCAAATTCGAAAAGCACGTGCGTCTGGGCACCGGTCGGCTCGACCAGCAGCGTCTGGCCGGCAATGGCATTGCCCTCCCCGCCCGCGACGAAATGTTCCGGGCGCAGTCCAATCCGGACCGCCTGCCCGGGCCGCACCTTGCGCTCGGGCGCGATGCGGATCGCCGACCCGTCGCCGAGGCGCACCGCCGGCTCCCCGTCATCCGCATCGACCGTTCCGTCGAGCACGTTCATGGCCGGCGAACCGATGAAACCCGCGACGAAGAGGTTGGCGGGCGTGCGATAGAGCTCCAGCGGCGTGCCCACCTGCTCGATCCTGCCGCCGTTCAAGACGACGATGCGGTCGGCGAGCGTCATCGCCTCGATCTGGTCGTGGGTCACGTAGATCGAGGTGGTGGCGACCTTCTGGTGCAAGGCCTTGATCTCGGTGCGCATCTGCACCCGGAGCTTGGCATCGAGATTGGAGAGCGGTTCGTCGAACAGGAAGACGGCCGGGTCGCGGACGATCGCGCGGCCCATGGCGACGCGCTGGCGCTGGCCGCCGGAAAGCTGGCTCGGCTTGCGATCGAGAAGCTCCGTCAGCGCCAGCATGCGCGCCGCCTCGCTGACCTTTCTGTCGATCTCGGGACGCGGGAGACCGGAGAGCTTGAGGTTGAAGCCCATGTTCTCGGCCACCGACATGTGCGGGTAGAGCGCGTAGGACTGGAAGACCATGGCGATGTTGCGCTCGCGCGGCGTCAGCGGATTGACCACCTTGCCGCCGATCAGCACCTCGCCGTCGCTGATCTCTTCCAATCCGGCGATCATGCGCAGCAACGTGGATTTGCCGCAGCCGGACGGACCGACGAGCGCGATGAATTCGCCCTCCGCGATCGAGAGAGACACGCCGTGGACCACCTCGAGCGCAGCATAGCTCTTGCGGATGTCCCTGAGTTCGACGGATGCCATGTGCTTTCTCCTTGGAACGACGCGTCAGGAAAGGGCTCAGGATTTCACCGCGCCGGCCGTCAGGCCTGCGATGATGTGCTTCTGGGCGAGAAAGAAGACGATCACCGTCGGCAGGATCGTCAGCGTGATGAAGGCGAGCACGAGCTGCCAATCGGTGCCGAACTCGCCGCGATAGACCATGATGCCGAGTGGCCAGGGATATTTCGCCTCCGTGTTCAGCATGATCAGCGGCAGGATGTAGCTGTTCCAGCTATGCACGAAGGTGATGATGCCGACCGTCGAGACGATGGGGCGGGAAAGCGGAAGGGAAATGTACCAGAAGAAGCGGATGTAGCCGCAGCCGTCGACGAAGGCGGCCTGGAAGAGTTCTTCCGGCAGGTTCCGGAAATAATTGCGGAAAAGCAGGATGCTCATGCCGAGGCCGAAGGCCACCTGAGGCAGGATCACGCCCCAATAGGTGTCGAGCAGGCCGAGATCGCGGATGCGGATGAAGAGCGGCAGGATTGCCGTTGCCGCCGGGAACATGAGCCCGATCAGGAAGTAGTTCAGCAAATGGTTCGAACCGAAGAACCTGACATGGGCGAAGGTGAAGGCGGCCATGGCCGAAACGATGACGGTCAGCGCCACCGTTATGGCCGCGATGAACAGCGAGTTCAGCATCTGCCGCCAGTAGCGGTCGCCGAAAAGGATATCGAGATAGTTCGACCACAGCCATTCGGAAGGCAGGCCGAAAGGATTGACGCGCAGATCGCCGAGCGACTTGAAGCCGCCGAGCGCCGTGGTGACCAGGGGCAGCAGGACCAGCATCGCCACCAGCGACAGCGACACGTAGAGATAGAGGCGGGTGGCTGCGGTCATGCGAACGGAAGAAGTCGTGTCAGTCATGGCGCATGAATATCCGTTTGTAGCCGAAAGCGAGCGTGACGCAGATGACGAAGAGGACCACGCCGACCGCGCTTCCGAGCCCCACCTGCATGCGGGTGACGCCGTAGGTGTAGAGGAAGGTCACCATGGTCTGCGTCGAGTTCGACGGCCCGCCGCCCGTGAGGGGCATGACGAGGTCGAAGAGCTGCAGCGATCCGATGACGGCGAAGAAGATCGACAGCCTGACGGTCGAGCCGAGGAGCGGCAGGGTCACGTAACGGAATTTCTGCCAACCGGTCGCTCCGTCGATCTCGGCAGCTTCGAGCACGCTCCTGTCGACCGCCTGCAGGCCGGCGATGAACAGCATCATGTGGAACCCGAAATACTTCCAGATGATCACGGCAAGCACCGCATAGATGGCAAGGCTGCGGTCGGCGAGCACGTAAGGGGTGGCGACGCCGAAGAAGCCGGCGACCGCGGCCACGAGCCCGTAGTCGCCATCATAGACGAAACGCCAGATGAGCCCGGCCGCGACATCCGCCAGCACGTAGGGCAGAAAGAAGATCAGCCGGAAGGCGACGACGCCGGCGATCCTGTGCGCGAGCATCATAGCAAGCCAGAGGGCGAGCGGAATCTGCAGGAGCACCGAAACGAGAATGATGATGCCGTTGTTGATCAGCGCCCGCGAGAAGGCCGCATTGTTGAACAGCACCTCGAAATTGCGCAGGCCTACGAACTGCGTCGGGGTTCCGTAGCCGTTCCAGCGATAGAGGCTGTACCAGGCCGCCTCTCCCATCGGCAGGATGACGAAGACCGTGAACAGCAGCAGGGCCGGCGGCAGAAAGAGGATGAGCACCGGCAGGCGCCCGCGCACGGTCGGGCTCTTGTACCGCACTTTCTTGCGGCTTGCCGTGGCCGGCACCGCGGTGATCGTCGCAGTCGCGTCGGTCATCTCGTCCTCGCACCTTTCGTTCCGGATGGTCGAAGGAAAGCCGGGCGGCGGGAGCTCCCGCCGCCCTCGCTTACGCACTCATTCGAGTTCGCGGGCGTCCTGGATCATCCGGGCCGCCTCTTCCGAGGACATCTGTCCGGAGACGATTTCGACCGAAGCGTCGTTCACGACGCGGCCGACGGAGGGGCCGAGATCCTGGTCGAAATAGTTCTGGTGCCAGGTAGAGGCCGCGAGCTGGTCGGCCGAAGCCCGCACAAGCGGGTTGGTGACGCCATCTTCGGCCCCTGCCGCCGCGGGGACGATCATGCCGATGCTCGCCATCAGCCGCTCGTTTTCCGCATTGGTCAGGTAGCGCAGGAAATCCAGCGCTTCAGGCGGAGCATTTTTGGTTACCGCCCAGCCGTTGAGACCGCCCAGTGTGTCGGTGGCAGCACCCGCCCCGCCCTCGACGGCGGGGAAGGGAAAGCGGCCGATATTCTCTGGCGCGAGGCCCTTGCCGTCGCCGGAATTGGCGCGCTGGGTGGCTTCGGTCGTCTCGAAGCTCAGGATCATCGCCGCCTTGCCGTCGCCGAAGAGGCCGAGCGTCTGCGGCCAGCTCGCGCCGAGATAACCGCCCTGGAACGGCTCGAGCTTGCCGAGTTCGGCGAGCTGCTCGCCGGCCTTGATGATCGACGGATGCAGGAAGCCCTCGCCCTCATTGTTCCTGGCATCCTCGAAAACCTGCTGGCCGCCATTGCGCATGACCAGGTAGCTCCAGTAGAAATGCAACGGCCACTTGTCGCCGCCGCCGCCGGCGATCGGCGTGATGCCGGCCTCCTTCAGCGTCTTCACGGCCGTGAGGAAATCGTCCCAGGTCTTGATGTCCTCGGCCTTGACGCCACCCTTCTGAAAGAGCTCCTTGTTGTAGAAGAAGCTGATCGTTCCCATTTTGAAGGGAACCGCATAAATTCTGTCGTCAAAGGTGAAGCCCTTGAGCGCAGCGGGATTGTAGCTCTTCTCCCAGGCTCCGCCGTCGGCGCGCATCGCCTCCGTCAGATCCATGAGCGCCCCGGTCTCGGATTGCTGCTTCAGCACGCCGCCACCCCAGCTATAGAAGAAATGAGGCGCGTCGTCCGACTGCAGAAGCGTCGGCAGCTTCGCCTTGAATGCTTCGTTTTCCAGGAACTGGAGCTGAATATCGACGCCCGCATGTTCCGATTCGTACTTTGCAGCGATGTCCTCCCACATCTTTAAATGGGCCGGAACAGTCTCCAGATGAAGCCACCTGACCACCGTATCGGCGGATGCGTGGCTCGCATCGAAGAGAAGCGCCATGCCGGCTACGGCAGCAAGCGCGGAAAGTCTGGTGGCGCGCAGAGGCGCCGACCCGCGTTCGAGCATCATCATTTTTCTCCTCCCAAACTCCTTCAAAGGGGGGCAAAACGTCCTCTTCATTTTGTCCCCGATGCGGATTAATTCAGAGGAGATGCCGGCAAATGTCAACAGTCGTCGCGAATATTTCGGGAGCTCCGCTTGACAGGAGGCGCTAATTGCCCGTTATTTAATTCGTATTCCTGCTAAATGATTTGACCCGCCCAGCCAGCCAATCGAGCATGCGAGCATACTGAAGACCGATGAAGACCGCCGATCCCGAACTGATGCGCGCGATAAATCGCTTCAACGTGCTCGATACGATCCGCCGGCATGGCCCCATTTCACGCGTCGAGATCAGCGAACGCACCGAACTGTCCACGACCACCGTTTCCGCGATCACCGCGTCGCTGCTTGACGATGGCCTCATCCTGACCCGGCACGAGGGCGATATCCGCAACGCTGCCGCAAGGGGTCGCCCGCGCGTCATGCTGGAGCTCGACCCGGAGGCCGCTCGCGTCGTCGGTGCCAAGATCGCCGCCAATCGTATGGTTTTCGCCGTCACCAACTTTCGCGGCGAGGTACTCTCCGACCTGACATTGCCGATCCGGGTCGACCGCCAGCCGATCGCCGTCATCGCCGATCTGATCGAGGACGGCGTGCGCCGCTGCGTGGTCGACGCCGACCTTTCGCTCGACGACATCGATTCGATCTGCATCGGCCTGCCGGGCGTGGTCGAACACCGCACCGGTCACGTCCGCTCCAGCCCGATCTTCCGGGAAACGGACGTCGATTTCGCAAGCGAAATGACGAGCAGGCTCAACGTCCCGACGATCGTCGAGAGCGACGCGCACGCCATCACGCTTGCCCATCACTGGTTCGGTCGCGCCCGCGACCTCGACGATATGGTTCTCGTTTCGCTGGAGCAGACCCTCGGGCTTGGCGTGCTGCATGGCGGCCAGCTTTTCCGAGGCGCCGGGGGCCTGAGCCACAATCTCGGCGATCTTGTGCTCGGCGTCGGCGGGAGCCGTACCGTCCGCCTTTCGACGCTCGCCGGGGAGAACGCGATTCTCGGCGAACACCCGATGGACGGGCGATTCGCCGAGGCGGTGCGCCTCGGACGGGGCATGACGCATGCGCAGATGCTGATCGCCGCCGACGACGAAGCGCTGACCACGGCCGCCTCGCGGGCCGGAGAAGCGGTCGGGCTCGCCGTCGCCAACATCGTTACGCTGTTCGGACCGCCGCGCGTCGTCATCGTCGGCTCGAGCCTGTCGCTCGGCACCGTTTTCGTGGAGAGCATCCGCCGGTCCTTTCAGAACGCGATCCCGCCCTCGATCTCGACGGTGGCCGAACTCGTCTTCGACGAATCGGCCGACGAGACCTGGGCTCAGGGGGCGGCGGTCGTGGCGCTGTGCGAACTCTACGAGTCCCCCTGGGGGACGACCGGACCGGCGCCGGCGCTTTGATGCGCTGCGCCGAACTTATGTATCCATTTCGGGAGGAGACTGATGGAAAAACTCGGTATCGGCATCATCGGCTGCGGCAACATCTCGTCGGCTTATCTGAAGGCGATGGCAGCCTTTCCGATCCTCGACATCCGCGGCATCGCCGACCTGAACCGCAACCTTGCCGAAGAGCGCGCGGCGGAGTTCAAGGTCGAGGCCCGCGGCGTCGCCGATCTCCTCGCGGACCCGTCGATCGAGCTCATCGTCAACCTGACCGTGCCGAAGGCGCACGTGGCCGTCGCCATGCAGGCCCTCGAGGCCGGCAAGCACACCTATTCCGAAAAGCCGCTCGCCACGGACTTCGCTGACGGACGCAAGCTGGTGGCGCTGGCTCGCGAGAAAGGCCTGCGGATCGGCGCCGCCCCGGACACCTTTCTCGGCGGCTCGCATCAGACCGCGCGCGCGATCGTCGATTCCGGCGTGCTCGGCACGCCCGTCGGCGGCACCGCCACCTTCATGTGCCCGGGTCACGAGCGCTGGCATCCCAATCCGGACTTCTATTACGACGTCGGCGGCGGGCCGATGCTCGATATGGGTCCCTACTACATCACCGACCTCGTCAACCTCCTTGGCCCCGTCGCCAAGGTTGCCGGATTTGCGACGGCGGCACGGAAGGAGCGGACCATCACCAGCGAGGCGCGCAACGGCGAACGCATCCCCGTCCGCGTGCCGACCCATGTCGCCGGCATCATGGCCTTCGAGAATGGAGCCGTCGTGCAGATCGGCATGAGCTTCGATGTGGCGGGCCACAGGCATGTGCCTCTCGAGCTCTATGGAACCGAGGGCACGCTGATCGTCCCGGATCCGAACCATTTCGGCGGCCAGATCGAGCTACTGAAAAAGGGCGGCGCCTTCGAGCAGACCGCGACGAGCGAGCCCTATGCCGACGGCAATTACCGCTCGATCGGGGTCGCCGACATGGCACATGCCATCCGCTCGGGCCGGCCGCACCGGGCAAACGGAGACCTCGCCTTGCACGTGCTGGAGGTCATGGAAGCGTTCCACAAGGCGGCCGATACCGGTTCCACCGTCAGCATCAGCACGAAAGCCGAGCGGCCGGCACCTCTGTCGCAATCGCTCGTCGACGGCCGCATCGGCCGCTAGTCTAATTTGAGGAGGAATGAGAATGCGCGAGGCACTGATCGTCTGGGGCGGCTGGAGCGGGCACGAGCCGCAGGAATGCGCCCATATCATCCGCGACATGCTGCAGGAGGACGGGTTCAAGGTCTATCTGGAACACACGACCGAAGCCTTCGCCGATCCGTCGATCCACGACCTGTCGCTGATCGTTCCGATCATGACGATGTCGAAGATCGAGAAGGAAGAGGTAAAGAATCTTGCCGCGGCCGTCGAGGGCGGCGTCGGTATCGCCGGCTATCACGGCGGCGCGGGCGATGCCTTCCGCGAGAGCGTCGAATACCAGTTCATCATCGGCGGCCAGTGGGTGGCTCACCCGGGCAACATCATCGACTATCGCGTGAACATTACGCGCCCCGACGATCCGCTGATGGAGGGCATCTCCGATTTTCCCTATACCTCGGAGCAATATTACATGCATGTCGATCCGTCCAACGAAGTGCTGGCAACGACCACCTTCTCCGGCGAGCACGCCTCCTGGATCGAAGGCGTGACGATGCCGGTGGTCTGGAAGCGCAAGCATGGGAAAGGCCGGGTCTTCTACTCCTCGCTCGGGCATGTGGCCAAGGAATTCGAGGTGCCCGAGATGCGCACGATCTTCCGCCGCGGCGCGAATTGGGCTGCGCGCTGACGCGGGATACGGCGGATCGACCGGGGTCCGCCGCGCTCGTCGATGGCGCTCCCTCGAGGTCTACGATGCAGCCCGGAGAAGCCTGCAGTGGCGGAGGACATCGAGCCGCAGTTTGACGCGCTCACCCAAGTCGGGCCACGGGGCAACTCAGCGCTGGACGTAGCCGCATAATTTACGTATTTTACGTATATTGGGAACGGAGCGACGCAGATGAAGCAATTCACTTTCAGCGAAATGAATCGCGCGTCCGGCGAGATCCTCGAGGCAGCGTTGATCGAGCCCGTGGCACTTACCAAGCGCGGGAAGGAAAAGCTCGTCATCCTGTCCGCTGCTCAGTATCAGAAATTGGTTGGCCGACCTCACGCGGCCGCCTACACGCTCGAGAATGCGCCGGACGATATTCATGATGAACTCATGACCGGCCTCGATGCGATCATTGCCAGCGATGATGACGACGATGTTCAAGGCCGGTGACGTCCTTCGCTGCTACTATCTTTGGGCGAGGCAAGCCGGCGACGGTGAGGAATCGGGCCGCAAGGAGCGGCCGGTTTGCCTTTTGGTGAAGACACCGACGGAGCCGGTGAAGCTGTTTTTGTTCCCGATCACCTCACGGAGTCCGGATCCGTCGATCGCCCACATTGCCGTCAGCGAAATCGAATGCCGCCGTGGCGGGCTCCGTTTCCCGTCCTGGCTGATCCTGGACGAGTACAATCTGCTCCGTCTCGACGAAGCCTATGATCTCGCATCGACAACGCCGATCGGCACCTTCAGCCCGGCTTTCGTTCGCAAGGTGGCCACCCTGGTCAAGCAAGCGGCGGCGCAACGCCGTCTGCGCGTCGTCATCCGAAAGTAGAAAGGATGCCTTCCGGACAGCGAAGGAGCGCGCTTCGAGAAACGCATTGACGCGGGCTACGCCCGCAAATGGGCTTGAAGAGAGGCCGGGCGCGAAAGCAAACCGGTCAATTGCATACCGAATCCTATCCAACACTTCTTATGCAGGATGCCGACGGGCGGATGAGGGGCAATCGATCAATGATCGACGCCTGCATAGGCGCGATCGCCCCAGAGCTTCTCGACCGTTCGGTTCCTGCCGCAGCCGTTGCGATAGTACCAGTAGCGGATCGGGTTCCGCTTGCCGAAGTCCTGATGGTAGTCTTCCGCCGGCCAGAATTTCGCTGCGCCTTCGACGGGCGTGACGATCGGCCGGCCGAGCTCCGCCTCGGCCTTGATCTTTTCCGCCTTCGCGTCCATCGCCTGCCGCTCGTTCAGCGCATAGATCGCGGTCGTATAGGCGAAGCCCCGGTCGCAGAACTGGCCACCGTCATCCGTCGGGTCCGTCGTACGGAACAGGACGCCGACGAGCGCCGCATAGGAGACCCGGTCCGGGTCGAACTTCACGCGCACCACCTCGCGGTGTCCACCCCTCGAATAATCTTCATAGGTGGGGTTCGCGCTCTTGCCGCCGGCATAGCCGGAGATCGTTTCGAGAACGCCGGGCACGGCGTCGAAGTCGCTCTCGACGCACCAGAAGCAGCCGCCGGCGAAGATAGCATATTGCGGTTCTGCCGCCCGCGCCGGCAGCAGCATGAAACAAGCGACGAGAAAACCGAGCAGCAGGCGAAGCATCGGCGGCCCTCCATCCTCGGCTATTACCTAACTGCCTGGCGGCGCGTTTCAAATCACTTAGCAACACGTCGATGTGACGGACGTGAAAGCAAAACGGCGGGCCGAGGCCCGCCGTTGAAATGATGCTGAGAACACCTGCAGGACGGAAGGGTCAGAACCGCCGCTCGACCAGCATCTTCTTGATCTCGCCGATCGCCTTGGCGGGGTTCAACCCCTTCGGACAGGCCTGGGCGCAGTTCATGATCGTGTGGCAGCGATAGAGCCGGAACGGATCTTCGAGATTGTCGAGACGCTCGCCGGTCGCCTCGTCTCTGGAGTCGATCAGCCAGCGATAGGCCTGCAGGAGGACGGCGGGGCCGAGATAGCGGTCACCGTTCCACCAATAGCTCGGACAGGAGGTCGAGCAGCAGGCGCAGAGAATGCACTCATAGAGGCCGTCGAGCTTCAGGCGATCTTCGTGGCTCTGCCGCCATTCCTTGGCCGGCGTCGGCGAAACCGTTTTCAGCCAGGGCTCGATCGAACGGTGCTGGGCATAGAAATTGGTGAGGTCGGGCACGAGGTCCTTGACGACGGGCATGTGCGGCAGCGGATACACCTTCACGGCGCCCTTCACCTCATCCATGCCCTTGGTGCAGGCGAGCGTATTGGTGCCGTCGATATTCATCGCACAGGAGCCGCAGATGCCTTCGCGGCAGGAGCGGCGCAGCGTCAGCGTCGGATCGATATTGTTCTTGATGTAGAGCAGACCGTCCAGAACCATCGGGCCGCAATCGTCGATGTCGATGTAATAGGTATCGATCCGCGGGTTTTTGCCGTCGTCCGGATTCCAGCGATAGACCCGGTATTCGCGCAGGTTCGCCGCACCGACCGGTTTCGGCCACACCTTGCCTTCGGTGATCTGCGAGTTCTTGGGGAGAGCGAGTTCAACCATGTGCCTTAGTCCTCGAGATCAGTAGACGCGCGCCTTCGGCTCGATCTTGTAGGGATCGATGCCTTCGGCGATCAGCTCGGTGTGCACCGGACGAAAATCGAGCCGGACGTCGCCCGCTTCGTTGACCCAGGCAAGCGTGTGCTTGCGCCAGTTGACGTCGTCGCGACCGGCGAGCGGGCCATCCTTGTAGTCCTCGCGCGCATGCGCGCCGCGGCTTTCCTTGCGCGCCTCGGCGCCGTAGACCGTGGTGATGGCGTTGGCCATCAGGTTTTCGAGCTCCAGCGTCTCGACGAGATCCGAGTTCCAGATCATCGAGCGGTCGGTGACCCTGACGTCCGGCAGTTCCTTCCAGATCGCAGACAGGCGACGGCAGCCAGATTCGAGCGACTCCTGCGTACGGAACACGGCCGCGTCTTCCTGCATGGCGCGCTGCATCTTGTCACGCAGCACTGCCGTGGGCGTGGTGCCGTTGGCGTGCCGCAGCCGGTCGAAACGCTCCATGATGCGGTCGCAGGAGGCCGTGTCGACGTCCGGCACCGCCTCGTTGCGGTCGATGATCTGGCCGGCGCGGATCGCCGCCGCGCGGCCGAAGACGACAAGGTCGATCAGCGAGTTCGAGCCGAGCCGGTTGGCGCCGTGCACCGAGGCGCAGCCGGCTTCGCCGACGGCCATCAGTCCGGGCGCGATGCGCTCCGGGTTCTGGCCGTCCGCGTTCAGCACTTCGCCCCAGTAATTGGTCGGCACGCCGCCCATATTGTAGTGAACGGTCGGCAGCACCGGGATCGGCTCGCGCGTGACGTCGACGCCGGCGAAAATCTTGGCCGATTCCGAAATGCCCGGCAGGCGTTCGTGCAGCACTGCGGGATCGAGATGGTCGAGATGCAGGAAGATATGGTCCTTGTTCTTGCCGACGCCTCGGCCCTCGCGGATTTCCATCGTCATGCAGCGGGAAACGACGTCGCGCGAGGCAAGGTCCTTGGCAGAAGGCGCGTAGCGCTCCATGAAGCGCTCGCCCTCGGAATTGACCAGATAGCCGCCCTCGCCGCGGGCGCCTTCGGTGATGAGGCAGCCTGCGCCGTAAATGCCGGTCGGATGGAACTGCACGAATTCCATATCCTGCAGTGGCAGACCCGCGCGCGCAATCATGCCGCCGCCGTCGCCGGTGCAGGTATGCGCCGAGGTCGCTGAGAAATAGGCGCGGCCGTAGCCGCCGGTCGCCAGCACCACCATCTTGGCGGCGAACCGGTGGATCGTGCCGTCGTCGAGGTTCCAGGCGACCACGCCGGTGCAGCGCCCGTCAGCCGACATGATCAGGTCGATGGCAAAATATTCGATGAAGAATTCGGCATTGTTCCGGAGCGATTGGCCATAAAGCGTATGCAGGATCGCGTGGCCGGTACGATCGGCGGCAGCACAGGTGCGCTGCACCGGCGGCCCTTCGCCGTAGTTCTGCATGTGGCCGCCGAAGGGGCGCTGATAGATCTTGCCTTCTTCGTTGCGCGAGAACGGAACGCCATAGTGCTCGAGTTCGTAGACCGCCTTCGGCGCTTCCATTGCGAGATACTGCATGGCGTCGACATCGCCGAGCCAGTCGGAGCCCTTGACGGTGTCATAAAGATGCCACTGCCAGCAGTCGGGCGTCATGTTCTGCAGCGAAGCGGCGATGCCGCCCTGTGCCGCGACCGTGTGCGAACGCGTCGGGAAGACCTTGGTTATGCAGGCCGTCCTCAGGCCCTGCTCGGCCATGCCGAGCGTCGCGCGCAGGCCCGCCCCGCCGGCGCCGACGACGACGACGTCGAAGGAATGGTCGACATATTGATATGCCTTGCCGTTTGCAGCGGGTGAACTGATCGATGCCATGACGAAATTACCCTGCAAAAGCGATCTTCAGGACGGCGAAAAGACAGAGCCCGCCGACCGCGATCGTGAAGAATGTGTTGAGCATGAGAAGCGCTATCTTGGCGCCCTCCGCATGGACGTAGTCCTCGATGATGACCTGCATGCCGATCTTCATGTGAACGAGGCCGGCGACGACCATCAGACCCATGGCAACCGCCACGAAGGGGTTCGCAAGGGCCGCGATCAGTTCCGCATGCGGTGCGCCCGCATAATGGGCGAGAAAGACGACGAAGAAGATCGTGAGAGGAATGCTGGCGACGGCCGTGAGGCGCTGCCGCCAGAAGTGATCCGTGCCTTCCTTTGCCGAACCGAGACCCCGGACCTTGCCGAGAGGTGTGCGCATATTCATGTCGAAGTCCCTTAACGAGCGAGGTAGCCGACGACCCAGATGACGAGCGTCAGCGTCGCCGATGCGACGATCATGGCCTTCGCCATTCTCGTCGCGAAGTGCTTCTCATAGCCGTAGCCGAGATCCCAGCCGAGGTGGCGGATGCCGCCCAGCAGATGGTGCACAAGGGCCCAGGTATAGCCGAAGAGGACGACCTTGCCGATGAACGTGCCGAACAGCCAGTTCACCCAGTCGTAGTAGGCAGCGCCCGAAGCAGCGGCGATCAGCCACCACGCCACCAGGACGGTGCCGAAATAGAGCGCGCCGCCGGTGATGCGGTGCATGATCGACATGATCATGGTGGGGATCGGCTTGTAGATTTGAAGATGCGGCGAGAGCGGCCGGCTTCTTGTGACATTCGTCATCGGAACCTCGCGGGATGACCGGATATGCGTCCAAAACTGGACTCTTTTCGTCCGGTATCGCACCCGATTGTGCGCAATTCAGTCACCCGGACCTTTAATCACCATAGGGCTTCACGACAAGTGTGTTTGCAGTGCAAAATCAATTTAATCGATTTGACGGAAAACGGCATTTTCCCGCCTCGCAGAGACATCCGGCCTTTTAACGATATGCACGAAAAAACCCAGCTGAATCCGTGACATTTCCCGTCGGTTGCCGCAGGATGCACTTTAACGGTTTGTTAATGATGATCCGGAGGCAGCGAGACATGAACCCCTCGCAAATGGTCCGCGCGGCCAAAGCTCTAGTGGTGGCCTTCGCACTTGCGATGCTCGCCGGTTTGCCGGCACGGGCCGCCGAAAGCGACGGTTTCGGCAATGTGGAGACCCGAACCCGCCATGTCCGGATCAAGCATCGCACGCCCCATCACACCTGGCGCAAGGCGCGCCACCGGTCAGTAACGACCGTCGGCGGTTTCGCATCTGCCGATTCCAGGGGCCTGCTCGATGTTCAGACCCGCACCCGGCATGTCCGGCCGAGATATCCCTGGCCCGGATACTCCCGGCATCGTTACGCTCGCCCCGGTCGGGATCGTGGTCCTGTGATCGTTATCAATGGCGGCGGATACGCGTCCGGCGGTTACGGCAGCTATGGGAGTTACGACTTCCCGACACCCATTCCGGACATCGGCACCTATGCCGGCGGCCTTTCGGCGTTCCGCGATGAAGGAAACGGCATCTATTTCAGCCGGGACGGCGGCTACGCCTATTTTGCCGGCGAGACCGCAGCAGCCAACCCATCTTCGAAACGCGCGAAGATCATCATCGTCTCGCCGCAGGTAAACGCCAGTGCTTGCTCCTGGGAGCACGGCGTCTGCGTCGTCCGGCCGTAGAGGCCGGACGTTCCCCTCAATCGTCGCCCGCGGCGACAGCCGGACCGAACCGCCAGACCGTCGTGCGCTTCACCTCGCTGTCTTCGAGCGCCCGGGTCACCGGCACCTCGTAGGTCGCAAGGTCAGTCATCCGCCCGCGTGGACAATAGGCCCGGCCCGGATCGCCGACGAGAACGACGGCACCGGCACGTTCGAGCGCGTCGAACCAGGGCAGAAGCAGATCGGCGAAGCTCTTGTCGTAGAAGACGTCTCCGGCGAGGTAGACATCGGCCGCCCGTTCCGAGCCGACGATATCGTCTCCGGTGAAGGCGAGCGATACGCCGTTGAGCCCGGCATTCAGCCGCGCGGCCGTTTCGGACCATGGGTCGATGTCGGCGGCGGTGACCTCATCGGCGCCGGCCAACTTCGCCGCGATGGCGACGAGGCCGGAACCGGAGGCGAAATCGATGACGCGGCGGCCGCGCACCGTTTCGGGGTGATCGAGGACGTAGCGGGCAAGCCCCTGCCCTCCCGCCCAGGCGAAGGCCCAGAAGGGCGGCGGCAGACCGATCCGTTCCAGCTCTTCCTCGGTCTTCAGCCACAATTCATGCGCCTCGCCCGCAAGATGCAGGCGGATTTCCGGCACGTGCGGCGGCGCGAGAATGTCGGTGTTGGCGCGGATGAAGCTTTCGGGCTCGGTCTTCACGACATTCGGGTCGCTATCGAGGCGGATTGTCCAGTCCGCCCATGCGGCAGACCTCGATCCACTCGTCATCCGTCACCGGCTGCACCGAAAGACGCATCGACGTGACGAGCGACATCTTAGCGAGCTTCGGATTTTCCTTGATTTCCTTGAGTGAAACCGGCCGTGGCATGTCCATGACGGCGCGGATGTCGACGCAGTCCCAGCGGGCGTCGCCCTCTGCCGTCGAGTCCGGATGCGACAGCGCGCAGACCTCGGTGATGCCGACGATCTCGAGCCCCTCGTTGGAGTGATAGAAGAAACCCTTGTCGCCGATCTTCATCGCCCGCATGTTGTTGCGCGCCAGGTAGTTGCGCACGCCGGTCCATTCGGTGCCCTTCTCTCCGGCATCTTTCTGCATCTGCCAGGACCATTTCGCCGGTTCGGATTTGTAGAGCCAGAACGCCATCGCCCCTCAAGCCTCCGGATTGTTGAAGACCCAGTTGTAGGCCTTGATCTCGACATTGGCGAAGAGACCCGCCTTCGCATAGGGATCGGCCTCGGCAAGCGCCCTGGCCTCTTCGAGCGTGTCGGCCTTGACGATCACGAGGCTCCCCGTCGGCTTGCCGTCGGCGCCCAGGAAAGGCCCTGCGATCTTCAGGATGCCCCGGGCATTGAGGTCGTTGAGATAGGCGACATGGTCAGGCCGCGTGTCGACCCTGAGTTGCAGCGCGCCGGGCTTGTCGGTGCAGAGCAGTGCGAAGAGCATGGATCCTCCTGAAGACATCATTCGTGGGTGATCGGTCTGGACATCAGTTGTTCGAGAGCCGAGCGGACATCCAGCTTTCCGTCGACGATTGCTGCGACGGCCTCGGTGACCGGCATCTCGATGCCGAGTCCCCCCGCCACGCGGGCGGCGACGGATGCGGCAAAAGCGCCCTCCACCAACTCGCTGCCGGCGGCAGCCCGGCCGTCTTTACCGAGGGCTATGCCGAAGCGCAGGTTGCGCGACTGGTGGCTCGTCGCGGTCAGCACGAGGTCACCCAATCCCGAAAGGCCACGCACAGTGTCCGCCTCGCCGCCCCTCGCGACGATGAAGCGCGACATTTCCGCAAGCCCGCGCGAGATCAGCGCAGCTCGGGCCGAATCGCCGAGACCGGCGCCTTCGACGATGCCGCAGGCGATCGCCAGCACGTTCTTGAGCGCCCCGCCAAGCTGAACGCCGGTGCGGTCCGCCGAGGGATAAAGCCGGAACGTCCGCCCGGAAAGCGCCTCCGCAAGCTCCGTCGCGATCGCGGTATCGGGGGCGGCGATCACCATGGCGGTCGGCAGGCCGCGAGCGATATCGGCGGCAAAACCCGGGCCGGAAAGCACCCCGACGCGGCGGCCCGGCAACTCCTCTTCGAGAACGTCGGTGAGGAGTCGGCCGGTCGATTGCTCCATGCCCTTGGCGCAGGTGACGACGATCGCCCTGGCGCCGATCGCGGCACCGTAGCACCGCGCCGCGTCCCGATGCGCTTGCGAAGGCATCGCAAAAAGCACGATGTCGGCGTCTTCGAGCGCGGCCGCCTGTGAAGAATAGACAAGGCGCGGGGGAAGCGGAATTCCCGGGAGAACGGCGTCATTCCGCCCGGTACGGCGACATTGCGCGGCCGCCTCCTCCCGCCGGGCAAGCAGAGTGACATTCGCCTTGTCCTTCGCTGCCGCGACGGCCGAAAGCGCCGTTCCGAAGGCGCCCGCCCCGACGACCACGATTTTTTGCGCGCTCTTCGATTTGCCGCTCATCTTCCGTCCATCATGCCTTGGCGCCGCGTCTGCCGGAGCCGATCAATGCCTTGGCTTCGGAATCGAGCGGCCAGCGCGAACGCGGAGCCGCATCGAGCCCGTCCGCCGGCAGGCCCGCCGCGAGGCGCTCCGCACCGGCCCAGGCGATCATCGCGGCATTGTCGGTGCAAAGCGAGAGCGGCGGCGCGATGAAGCGGAAGCCGTGCTCGTCGCAAAGCGACTGCAATGTCCGGCGCAATGTCTGGTTCGCGGCAACCCCGCCGGCCACGACGAGAGCCGGTTGGTCGACGGAAGCGAAGTCCGCCCTGAACCGCTTCAAGCCGCGCCCGACCCGATCCCTGAGCGTGCGGGAAATGGCGCGCTGGAAAGAGGCACAGACGTCGGCGATATCCTGATCCGTCACCGGCTCCAGCGACTGTGCGGCCTGGCGGACGGCCGTCTTGAGGCCCGAAAAAGAAAAGTCGAGCCTGGCGTCACCCACGAGCGGCCGGGGAAAATCGAAGCGCTCCGCATTGCCGGCCTGCGCCGCCCGCTCGACGGCCGGCCCGCCCGGATAGGGAAGACCGAGCAGCTTTGCGGTCTTGTCGAAGGCCTCGCCGAGCGCATCGTCGATCGTCGTGCCCCAGCGTTCGTATTCGCCGACGCCCTTGACGAGGATCAGCTGTGTATGGCCGCCCGAGACGAGCAGCATCAGATAGGGAAATGAAAGGCCGTCGGTCAGCCGCGCCGTCAGCGCGTGACCTTCGAGGTGATTGACCGCATAGAGCGGCTTGCCGGTCGCCCGCGCGATCGCCTTGCCGGTCATCAACCCGACGATGAGCCCGCCGATCAGGCCGGGACCACTTGTCGCAGCGACCGCGTCGATGTCCCGGAGCGTCACGCCGGCGCGCAGGAGCGCTTCCTCGATCAGCGTGTCGAGCGCCTCGACATGGGCGCGCGCCGCGATCTCGGGAACGACGCCGCCATAGGCGCTGTGCTCTTCCAGCTGGCTCAGCACCACGTCGCCGAGAATCCGGCCGTGGCCCTCTTCGTCACGCAGCACGACCGAAGCGGCGGTTTCGTCGCAGCTTGTCTCAATGCCGAGGATGCGCAAAGGCGGGGACGTCACGTGCTATACTCAAAGATTGCGGTCGCAGTGAAAGGTGGTTACACGAAACTCAAACAGCGCCGTGCGCCTTCAGACGCACAAGGGACGCTGTAACGCTTTGAACTGCTGCATGGTTTTGTCCTGAACCGGTTCCGATCCAAGGAAGCATGCAGTAACAACGGATGGCGAAGGATGCAAACGAAACCTTTCCGCATCGGCACGCGCGGCAGCCCGCTGGCGATGGCCCAGACGCATGAAACGCGCGACCGGCTCGCCGCCGCCCATGGTCTGCCACCAGAAATGTTCGAGATCGTCATTCTTTCCACGAAGGGCGACCGGATCACCGACAGGTCGCTTGCGGAGATCGGCGGCAAGGGCCTGTTCACCGAAGAGCTCGAGGAGCAGCTTCTGTCGGGAGACCTCGACTTCGCCGTACATTCGTCCAAGGACATGCCGACGAAGCTGCCGGACGGGCTGTTCCTTTCGGCTTTCCTGCCGCGCGAGGACATCCGTGACGCCTTTGTCGGCCGCTCGGCCGAAAGGCTCGCCGATCTCCCGCAAGGCGCCACCGTCGGCTCGTCTTCGCTGCGCCGTCAGGCGCTGATCCGGCGGCTTCGGCCCGATATCGACGTGATCACCTATCGCGGACAGGTCGAGACACGCCTGCGCAAGCTTGCCGAAGGTCAGGTCGACGGCACGCTTCTGGCCTTCGCCGGCCTGAAGCGTCTCGGCATGGAGCATGTGCCGACGGAGCTGCTTGACCCGGAAGAATTTCCGCCGGCGCCGGCTCAGGGCGCGATCTGCGTCGAAGCCCGCATCGGCGACGACCGTATCAACACGCTGCTTGCGGCAATCGACGACCCCCGCACACACGAGGCGGTCTCCTGCGAGCGCGGCTTCCTGGCGACACTCGACGGCTCCTGCCGTACGCCGATCGCCGGCTACGCGCAATCGGACGGGACACATATCCGTTTTGCCGGCATGATCCTGACGCCCGACGGCACCACCTTCCACCAGATCGAAATCGACGGCAGAGCGGCAGACGCGGAAAGGCTTGGGCAGGAGGCCGGCGAGCGGATCCGCGCCAAGGCGGGGCCGGGTTTCTTCTCGAGCTGGAGCTGATCCGATGCGCGTGCTCGTGACCCGGCCGCACCCGGCCGCCGAAAGGACGGCGGCAAGGCTCAGCGCCATGGGTCATGAAGCGGTCATCCTGCCGCTTATGCAGGCGCAGCATCTCGCCGGCGCGGTTCGGGCAGCATTGAGCGAGCCCCACCAGGCGATCGCCGTCACCAGTGGGGAGGCGGTCCGCGTCCTCGGCGCGCTCGGTCCGGCGCTTGAGCCACACCTTGCAACACCGCTCTTTGCAGTCGGCGAAGCGACGGCGCGCGCCGCGGGCGATCTCGGATTTACCGACATCCGCATCGGACCGGGAACCGGCGAGGGACTCGCCGAGACGGTCGCTGCCCTTCTCCCCCCCGGCGAAATGCTGGTCTATCTCGCCGGTTCACCGCGGACCGAGGGTTTCGAACGGGCATTGCACCAACGGCAAATCGAGTACAGGACCGCCGAATGCTACCGGATGGCGCCGGTCCACTATCCTGCGGAGACGCTGCCCGGGCTCCTCCGCGCGGGCCCCTTCGATGCGGTAATGCTCTATTCCCGCGAGAGCGCGCGGCGCCTGGATGCAGCATTGCGGGAGAGCGGGCTTGAACCCGCGGACCTCGCCTCGCGCTTTCTCTGCCTGAGCTGGCCGATAAGAGAGACCCTGCCGGACGGTCTTGTCTGCGGGGTCGCGGCAGCGCCGGACGAGGAAAATCTCTTGCGGCTTCTTTGAGGCCAAATCAGCAAAGTCGGCGCCGGTTTTCCGCCTGCCTTATGCACATTGCTCGGGTCATCTGGGCCATTTCCGTCAAAAAGCATGGTCTGGGGCTTTCCCTCGTCATCCTCGCTGACTAGGTTTGCGTTTAGAACGGAGGAAGGTGCGGAGCGTTCCTGCTGCAGATCCGCTCAGGCCCGACCGACAGGCAATGAAACGGTAAAAGAGGTGACCATGGCATCGGAAAAGCCGCCGCGCCGCTCGAAACCCGGGAAAGAACCGTTGACGATCGATCTCGAGGCGGAGAAGACCGAACCTGCAGCGGGCGAGGCAGCGGCCGGGCCGGATGCGGCACCGGGCAAGCCGGCGGATATTTCGACGAGCGAGGCGGCTGAAGCCGGCGAAGTGAGGACCGGCGAAGTCGAAAGCAACGAAGCCGGCATCGGCGAACCTCCTTTGCCGGCGGGCGATCCGCAAGAGGAGACCGAGACGGAGGAGGCACGCGCCGACGCGGCTGCGGCCGCCTTCGACGCGGAGCTTCCGCACGCGGCCAACGGCGAACAGCCCGAGGCAAAGAGGAGACAGGCCACAGGCGCAGGTGCGCTTGCAGCCGGCATCCTCGGCGGTCTCATAGCGCTTGCCGGTGCCGGCGTGCTGCAATATGCCGGCTACGTTCCGGCGCCCGGACCGGAGCAGCCGGGTACCGAGCAGAACCTTGCGAGCGAGATCGAAGCGATCAAGGCCGAGCTTCAGGCGCAGGCTCCGGCCGCGACAGTGGACGTCGCCCCTCTGGAAAACCGCCTCGCCGCTCTGGAACAGGCGGCCCGAGAGCCCGGCGCAGCTGCGGCGGACGCTCCCGAAATCAAGGCGCTCGAAGCGGAGGTCGCCAATCTGACGAATGAAATGGCCGCCCTGAAGACCGAGCTTGCCGAGGCTCGCCAGGCAGCGGACGCCGCCAGGGCAGAACTTGCCGGCCGTATCGACCAGGCGGAGCAGAAGCTCAACGAGCCTGCGAACGATATCGAGATGGCGAAAGCCGTTGCCGTCACCGCGCTGAAGACGGCGATCGATCGCGGCGGGCCGTTCCTCGCCGAACTCGACGCATTGCGCAGCATCGCCCCCGAGGATCCGGTCGTCAAAGAGCTGGCCGATGTCGCCGCGACGGGGGTCCCCACACGGACGGAATTGAGGGAAAGTTTCCGGCCGGCGGCGGACGCGATGCTGGACGCGCTGCATCGGCCCGATCCCGATCAGGGCATTTTCGATCGCCTCGTCTCCAGCGCCATGTCGGGCATTCGCGTGCGGCCGGTCGGCAGCGTCGAAGGCGACACGCCGGAAGCGGTGATCGCCCGCATCGAAGACAAGCTCGACAACGGCGATCTCAAGGGCGCATCGCTCGAATGGGACAGCCTTCCCGAAGCCGCGAAATCCGCTGGCCAGGGATTCAAGGAGAAGCTCGACCGGCGGCTTGGCGTCGAAACGGTGATCGATGCCGCCGTCGCCGGCACCATGACGCGCACGGGCAAGCAAGGTTAGCGGGAGAAAGAAGACCATATGATCCGGATACTGTTCTTCGTACTCCTCGTCCTTTGCCTGGCTCTCGGCTTTGCCTGGCTCGCGGATCGTCCGGGGGAATTGTCGCTGATCTGGCAGGGCCAGCTCATCGAGATGAGCCTGATGCGCGCCGCCTCGATCCTGATCTCGCTCTTCGCTGCCGTTCTGATCGTCGTCTGGCTGCTTCGCACGATCTGGCTGTCGCCGCACACCGTCACGCGTTACTTTCGCGCCCGCAAGCGCGACCGGGGCTATCAGGCATTGTCGACCGGCCTGATCGCGGCCGGCGCCGGCGACGCCAATCTCGCCCGCAAGATGGCCGCACGCACGCGGAACCTCATCAGCTCGGATCAGGAGCCGCTCATCCATCTGCTCGAAGCGCAGACCGCGCTGATCGAAGGCAAATACGACGACGCACGCAAGAAATTCGAGGCAATGGCGGACGACCCGGAGACGCGCGAACTCGGCCTGCGCGGGCTCTATCTTGAAGCCAAGCGCCTCGGCGCCAACGAGGCCGCGCGCCAATACGCCGAGCGTGCCTCCGAGAAGGCGCCGCACTTGCCGTGGGCGACCCTGGCCACGCTCGACCATCGCAGCCAGGCGCGCCAGTGGGACGAGGCGATCCGTCTGCTCGACCAGAGCCGCGCCGCCCATGTGCTCGAAAGGAAAGAAGCGGACCGGAAAAAGGCCGTTCTTCTGACGGCGCGGGCAATGGAAAGATTGGATGCAGACCCGAAATCCGCGCGGGACGACGCGCAGGCGGCGCTGAAGCTCGACGACCGCCTCGTGCCGGCGGCCCTCGTTGCCGCCAAGGCGCTCTTTCGCGAGGACAATCTGCGCAAGGGTGCCTCGATCCTCGAGAGGATGTGGAAATCGGATCCGCATCCGGACATTGCGCGCCTCTATGTGCGGGCGCGCGGCGGCGATTCCACCCTCGACCGTCTGAAGCGGGCGAAGAAGCTCGAATCGCTCCGCAGCAACAATGCCGTCGCACTGGCGACCGTCGCCGAGGCGGCGCTCGATGCGCGCGAGCTCGCTCTTGCCCGGTCAAAGGCAGAGGCCGCCGCCCGGCTCGAGCCGAGGGAGAGCATTTTTCTGCTGCTCGCGGATATCGAGGAGGCGGACACCGGCGACGAGGGCCGTATCCGGCACTGGATGGCGCAGGCGCTGAAGAGCCCGCGTGATCCGGCCTGGACAGCCGACGGCGTCACCTCGCCCGTCTGGCTGCCGGTCTCGCCGGTCAGCGGCAGACTCGACGCTTTCGAGTGGAAGGCTCCGCCGTCGCAGATCGCGGCGGCAACGGAGGACGGGCATCTGAACCCCGACCAGGCAATTCGCAGCCTCCCGCCAGTCGCGACGGTGCTCCGCCCCGCCGAGGAACCGGCTTCTGAACGGACGGTCGAGGCTGCCCCGCCAGCGGAGCGCGAGCAAACTGACAGAGAACGGGCCGAGGGAGAGCGGGACGAGAAAGAACGGGCCGAGCCGGAGAAGGCGATCACCGTTCCCGACCGGAAGGAACCGGCCGCATCGCCCGCAAAGGACAAGGATGCAGAGGAGGCGCCGGATCCCTTTTTCGGCCGCCCCCCGGACGATCCGGGCGTGCGCGAACCGGCGGCGGCGGAACGGACCACCGCCAACTTCCGTCTTTTCTGAACCCCGACATATCCACAGGCTGCAGGCGATAGTGCATGTTTGAACGTTTTCGCGCATTTCTGGAAGGAATGACGGGCTCGGCGCGGATTGAAGTGGGAGACCCCCGCGTGGCGGTGATCGGCCTCTGCTTCCAGGTCATGGAAGCGGACGGCGCGGTCCGCAGCTCCGAGCGCCGCAAGATGCGCAAGCTCATCAAGGAGCATTACAAGCTTGACGATGCCGCTCTCAACGCCCTGGTCGCGGCCGGCGAGAGCGCCGAGAGCGAAGCGATCGATTTCTACCAGTTCACGTCGGATATAAAGCGGCACCTGCCCGAGGAGCAACGCATCGAGCTCGTCGGCATGCTGTGGGAAATCGTTTACGCGGACGGCGCGCGCAGCGAGATGGAAGATCACGTGATCTGGCGGATTGCCGACCTCCTCGGCGTTTCCGGGCGTGACCGGGTCTTGAAACGCCAGGAAGCAGCCGCCAAGATCGACATGGTGGAGGAAAACGAGGCGCAACAGGAAAGCTGACGATGCCGCCAGAGGTCCCAGACACCCAAAGAGACGCCAAGAGACCCATCCTCATCGTGCTTCACCAGGAGCGCTCGAGCGCCGGCCGTGTCGGCCACATTCTCGAGCGGAAGGGCTTTACGCTCGACATCCGCCGCCCCGCGCTCGGCGACGAGCTGCCGCCCACGCTGGAAGCGCATTCGGGGACGATCATCTTCGGCGGACCGATGAGCGCCAATGACGAGGAGGAGTTCGTACGGCGCGAAATCGACTGGCTGTCCGTGCCGCTTCTGGAAAACAAGCCCTATCTCGGAATCTGCCTCGGGGCGCAGATGCTGGCCCGAAATCTCGGCGGCAAGGTCGCAGCCCATCACGAAGGCATCACCGAGATCGGCTGGTATCCCTTGAGAGCCACGCAGGCCGGCAAGGCCCTGATGGACTGGCCGGCGATGGTCTATCACTTCCACCGCGAAGGCTTCGACCTGCCGAAGGGCGCCGAATTGCTGGCAACCGGCGATACCTACCCCAACCAGGCCTTCCGCTACGGCGAAAATGCCTGGGGCATCCAGTTCCACGGCGAGCTGACGCGGGCGATGATGCATCGCTGGGTGGTGCACGGCGCCCATCGCTTCGAGCTCCCCGGTGCCCAGCTGGGCAAAGCGCATCTGGAGGGCCGCATGCTGCACGACCATCCCTTGCGGACATGGATGGAGAATTTTCTGGAGCTGATTTTTATGGAGGGCGGGGCTGTGAGAGGGCGCGATCGCGGCGTGCAGCAGCAATTGCCCGCTTCCTGAGCCCTCCCAATCACCCCCTCCGCTGCGCCTCCGGCACATCCAGCGTGTCGATCCGGCGCAATTGCGGAAAGCCGAGTGCCCACAGCAGCGACACGAAAAGCGTGCCTGCGCCGCCGAAGACGACCGCGAAGACCGCGCCGAAGCCGGACGCCATCATGCCGGCGCGGAACTCGCCGAGTTCGTTGGAAGCACCGACGAACACCATGTTGACGGCGTTCACGCGGCCGCGCAGCTCATCCGGGGTCCAGAGCGTGATCAGGATCTCGCGCACATAGACCGAGATCATGTCGGAAGCGCCCATGACGACGAGCGCGGCGATCGATATCCAGGGCGTCGCCGAAAGGCCGAAAACGACCGTTGCGAGGCCGAAGAGGGCGACGCCGACGAACATATAGAGACCGGCCCGATTGCGGATCGGGTGGGCGGCCAGCCACACTGCCATGCCGACCGCACCGACACCGGGTGCGGCCCGCAGGAGGCCGAGGCCCCACGGCCCGAGCGTCAGGACGTCCCGCGCGAAGACCGGCATGAGCGCGACGGCGCCGCCGAGCAGCACGGCGAAGAGATCGAGCGAGATCGCCCCCAGCACGATCTTCTCTGCCTTGATGTAGCGGAAACCCGCGGTGATCGTCTCCCAGCTTGCGGCCGAGGGCGGCGAGCGCCTCGCGGGCTTCGGCACGGCGAAGACCATCAGGGCGCCGGCAGCGAAGAAGCCGAGGCTGACCGCATAGGGCACGGTCGGGCCGAATCCGTAGAGGAGCCCACCAGCCACCGGGCCGACGATCATCGCCGTCTGCCAGGAGGTCGAGTTCCAGGCGATTGCATTGGGCAGGTCTTCCGCAGGCACCAGATTGGGCGCCAGCGATTGGGAAGCGGGCCCCAGAAAAGCCCGCTCTATGCCGAACACGACGAGGATCGCGTAAACCGGCCAGGGTGAAAACAGCCCCGTCACCGTCAAAAGCAGAAGTGCTGCGCCGCAGAGCGTGCTGACCAGCATGCAGATGCCCATGATCGCCCGACGATTGTAGCGATCCGCCACGCTGCCCGTCACGAGAATGAGGACGAGGGAGGGCAGGAACTGGAAAAGGCCGATGAGACCGAGCGAGAAAGGATCCCGCGTCAGATCGTAGATCTGCCAGCCGACGGCCACGGACATGATCTGGACGGCGAAATAGGCGAGCAGGCGGGAGAAGAAATAACGCCGGTAGCCGACATGCCTGAAGGCGGCGAAGCGGTGCGCGGCATGGACGGCCGACATGCTGAAATGCTCCTGCTGCAGGCTCCTGATATCGTCGCCGATCGAACAGCGGGAGCGTGCGGAAATTGAATCCTGCAGCGATCCTTGCGCATCGGAAGACCGCTGAGCACTGCAGGGAAGGGAAGAAAGGCGCGCTCCGTGCCATTGACATGATCGCGCGAGACGGGCCGGCGTACTTGCTCGTTTAGTTCCTAATGTCTACATGTCTGTCAACAACGAATTGGAGACTGGCATGCTTGCTGTCATCGGCACCTTGAATTTCATCATCAACATTGCGTGGTTCCTGATCATCGCCTCGGCCATCTTCTCCTGGCTCTATGCGTTCAACGTGATCAACGTGAACAATCAGGCGATCAACATGATCGGCCGCTCGCTCTATCAGTTGACCGAACCGCTCTACCGGCCGATCCGGCGCGTGCTGCCCGACATGGGCGGCGTCGACCTTTCGCCGCTCGTCGTGCTGGTGATCCTCTATTTCATCCAGCTCTTCCTGAACACCACCATCGCTCCTGCGCTGCTGCGCTAAGGCCTGTTGCGATTGCCGGCACCCATGGCGATGCGCTCGAATTCCTTCGTGCGCCACTGAACGTTTCCTTTGATCGTAGTCGATCAAAGGACAAAAACATGCAGCAGCTCAAAGTGCTGCAGCGACCTTTGCGTCTCGTAAGCCGCGCGGCGCTGTAGGAGGCGTATCGGAGGACTGCATTCTCTCCTCTTTGCGTCATTCCTGTGCTCGTCACAGGGATGAGAGCAGCGCCGCGTCTGCGGCGCGGAAGGAGTTCTTTCAGCCCAAAGACTTGGTCTGGCTGGATTCCTGTGACAAGCACAGGAATGAGGAGATCAAACAAGCGGCGGCGGGTGGCCCGAATTTCAACAGGCCTCAGGAAGGTATCGGAGGACTGCAATCTCTGCTCCACCCTCATCCCTGTGCTCGTCACAGGGATCCAGCAGCGCCGCGTCTGCGGCGCGGGAGGCGTTCTTTCAGCCCAAGGACTTGGTCTGGCTGGATTCCTGTGACAAGCACAGGAATGAGGAGATCAAACAGGCGGCGGCGACGGGCCCGGATCTCAACACGCCTCAGAGCAGGGATGAGGAAAAGTGCGTGCGGTTTCGCCCGCGTCCCGTGCATCGACCTATTCGAGAGTTTACGGCGACCCGACCTAAGATCGTCCTGGTCCAAAGCGCAAAAACCTCCGGATCGAGGTCGAGCCGGAGGTTTTCAGTTTCGGAAAAACAGCGAAACGATTATTTCTTCGTCTTGGCGCGCTCGACCGCTTCCCGGATCAGCTGCTTGGCCATGCTGGCATCCTTCCAGCCGAAGATCTTCACCCACTTGCCGGGCTCCAGATCCTTGTAGTGCTCAAAGAAATGCTCGATCTGCTTGAGGGTGATTTCCGGCAGGTCGGTGTAATCGTGCACCTTGTCGTAGCGCTTGGTCAGATGGGCGGAGGGAACCGCGATGATCTTTTCGTCCTGACCGGAATTGTCTTCCATCATCATCACGCCGATCGGGCGGACATTGATGACGCAACCCGGAACCAGCGGACGGGTATTGCAGATCAGCACGTCGATCGGATCGCCATCGTCGGAAAGCGTGTGCGGCACGAAGCCGTAATTGCCCGGATAGGTCATCGGCGTGTAGAGGAAGCGATCGACCACCAGCGTGCCGGCCTCCTTGTCCATTTCGTATTTGATCGGATGCCCGCCGACCGGGACTTCCACGATTACATTGACATCTTCCGGTGGATTCTTTCCGATGGAAATCGCGTCGATCCGCATGAGCACCTCCAGGGGTCGTTTGAAAAGTCGTCCCGTCGGATAAAGGGAAACATGTCGCGATGCAACATGACTTTGGTTCCGGGCGGGCGGATTTGCTCTAGGCACGCCACGCGGCTAAAAAGGGGCGGGGCTGATATTTATCTTCGCAGGAGAGACAATGCGCCCGAAACTTCGCTGTTTTCTTTCCGCCGCCCTGATCTCTGCGCCTGCACTTGCCAATGACAGCGTCTACACAGACGTCAGCCGCGACAAGTGCCGGCTCCTGCGCGAGTGGGAAGGTGCCTCGTCGCAGAGCCTTTGTCCCGGGATAGGTGACTATCCCGTCCATTTCATCGAGAGCGATATCCGCCAGAGCTTCTTCTTCGGCCATGTCAGGCAAAGCTATCTGGAGAACGGCTTCGAGAGTTTCGGTCCCTTCAACCATGCCGAAACCACCGTCGAATGGCGCCTCGACGACAGCAGGAAGCCGGTCGCCGCCATCCTGCGCTGGATCATCGAGAACCCGGATCCGCAGACGGACAGGAGCACGAAGGCGTTCCAGGGACAGGTTCTGGTGATTTCGAAGGTCGCGCAGAAGGAGGACGGCGACGGCTGCGTCGTCGGCTATGTCGACGCGCTCGCCAATGCCGATGCGAACACGCTGGCCCGCAGGATAGCCGACGAAGAAGCCGCAAGCTTCCGCTGCGGCACGGACCAGGCATCCTATCATGGAAACCGCGGCGAGAAGGCGGGAGAACCCATGCACTTCCTGCCGAAATGAGGCTATCCTAAACGCCCGGACCGATGACAGCGCCTGGCGGCACTCCTCAACTCCAGACGAAGCCGACCTTCTTCAGGTGTTTCTCGCCGAAATCCTCCATCCCTTCGGCAATATCGCGACCGCCTGCCGAATGGAAGAAATTACAGGCGTTCGCGCTGTCTTCCAGGCACCAGACGACCAGCCCTTCGCAGCCGAGCGATTTCAGAAGGCTCTTTGCTTCGCCGAAGAGGACACGCCCGAGGCCGATGCCCTGATATTCCGGCCTCAGATATATCTCGTAGATTTCGCCTTCCTGCGGCAGCGCCCGAGCCCGGCTCAGGCCTAGCGTCGCATAGCCGGCTATCGTGCCGGCGACGTCGACGACGAGAAGGGTCGCCGGTCCGCGCGTGGCCTTGCGCCACCAGGTCTCGTCGCGGCGATTGACCATTCGGACAAGGGGGCGGTGCGGAATGATGCCGCCATAGGCCTGCAACCAGGAAACGCGATGCACGTCGGCGATTGCCGCCGCCTCATGCGGCTCCCCAGGCCGAACCTCGATCGAAACAGTCTTCATGACTTGCGACTCTAAACACACGACGCGGCGGACAGGAATCCCGCCGGACTGTCGCGCGGCGTTAACCCACAGGCAACTTTAACGGCACCTGCCCCAAGGTTAACGCCTTTTTAACTTTATCCGCAAGCCGCCGCGAAAGGCACACACAGCAAAAACCCCGGATCGCTCCGGGGTTCGTAAGATCGACGAAATCAGAAGGGTCGGACTCGCCCTCTCCTCGGGTCCAGCCCTTAAGCCGCGCCGGCCGTCCGCGACTTCTCGAAGCGCTTGCGCTCGTTCGGATCGAGATACATCTTGCGGAGCCGGATCGACTTCGGCGTGACCTCGACCAGTTCGTCGTCCTGGATCCATGACAGCGCCCGGTCGAGCGTCATGCGGATCGGCGGCGTCAGCTTTACCGCCTCGTCCTTGCCGGACGCGCGCATGTTGGTGAGCTTCTTGCCCTTGAGGACGTTGACTTCCAGATCGTTGTCGCGCGTGTGGATGCCGATGATCATGCCGGCATAGACCTTTTCACCTGCGTCGATGATCATCGGGCCGCGATCTTCGAGGTTGAACATCGCATAGGCCACGGATTCGCCTGCGTCGTTCGAGAGCAGAACACCGTTCACCCGGCCGCCGATCTCACCCTTGTAGGGCTGATAGTCGTGGAACAGACGGTTCATGATCGCCGTGCCGCGCGTATCGGTCAGAAGCTCGGACTGATAGCCGATGAGCCCGCGCGTCGGCGCGAAGAACACCAGCCGCACGCGGTTGCCGCCGGACGGGCGAAGCTCTGCCATTTCGGCCTTGCGTTCGGACATTTTCTGGACGACGACGCCCGAATGCTCCTCGTCGACGTCGATGACGACCTCTTCGATCGGCTCCAGAAGCTGCCCGTTCTCATCCTTGTGCATGACCACCCGCGGACGCGAGACGGCGAGCTCGAAGCCCTCGCGGCGCATCGTTTCGATCAGGACCGCGAGCTGCAGTTCGCCTCGGCCCGACACGTAGAACGAATCCTTCTCGGACGATTCCTCGATCTTCAACGCGACGTTGCCCTCGGCCTCCTTGAACAGACGGTCGCGGATGACGCGCGAAGTGACCTTGTCGCCTTCGGTGCCGGCAAGCGGAGAATCGTTGACGAGGAAGGACATGGTGACGGTCGGCGGATCGATCGGCTGCGCCTTCAGCGGCTCGTTGACGGCCGGATCACAGAACGTGTCGGCGACGGTACCCTTGGAGAGGCCGGCGATCGCCACGATGTCGCCCGCATGGGCTTCCTCGATCGGCTGACGCTCGATGCCGCGGAATGCAAGAATCTTGGAGATGCGTCCGGATTCGAGCACCTTGCCGTCCTGCCCGAGGACCTTAACCGCCTGGTTCGGCTTGATCGAACCGGAATGAATGCGCCCGGTGATGATGCGGCCGAGGAAGGGATTGGCTTCCAGAATGGTGCCGATCATCCGGAACGGACCTTCGCCGACGCTCGGCTCCGGAACGTGATCGAGAACGAGATCGAGGAGCGGTGCCAGGCCCTGATCCTGCGGACCTTCCGGCGCGACGTTCATCCAGCCGTTACGGCCGGAACCGTAGAGAATCGGGAAATCGAGCTGCTCATCGGTCGCGTCCAGCGCCGCGAAGAGATCGAATACCTCGTTGATGACTTCCTCGTGACGGGCATCGGGACGATCGATCTTGTTGATCGCCACGATCGGCCGAAGACCGACCTTGAGGGCCTTGCCCACGACGAATTTCGTCTGCGGCATCGGGCCTTCGGCGGCGTCGACCAGAACGATGGCGCCGTCCACCATCGACAGAATGCGCTCAACTTCACCGCCGAAGTCGGCGTGGCCGGGGGTATCGACGATATTGATGCGCGTACCCTTCCACTCGACCGAAGTCGCCTTGGCGAGGATGGTGATGCCGCGTTCCTTTTCCAGTTCGTTGGAATCCATCATGCGCTCGGCGACGCGCTGGTTTTCGCGGAAGGAGCCCGACTGCTTCAGGAGTTCGTCGACGAGCGTGGTTTTCCCATGGTCGACGTGCGCGATGATCGCGATGTTGCGAATGCTCATTTTTTGTCTCGGAAAGTTCGTGGGCACGCGCGACGAGGCAGGTACCGCTTTTCAGTTGCCGCGCTCATACAGGTTTTTTCCCGGAAGCGAAAGGGGGCCGGCGCGCAGGGCTGACCTGCGTGAAGCGCCGCCGGTTCAAACGGACACCGCCGGATCGAGGATTACGCGCCAGAGTTCCCGATCCTGCCGGTCCATCAGCCGCACCGTCATCTGCCGCGTCTGGCCGCTGATATCGACGATGCCGAAGAATTGCAGGCCCGCCGACGGCGGCAGGTTGCTGTCGATTCCTCCGCCCGACGCCTTGATGAAGCGAACCTCGGGGCCGAAGGTCATGTCGAGCTCCTTCGGTCCATAGGTGCCGGAATGCAGCGGCCCGGAGACGAACTCCCAGAACGGCGAGAAGTCCTTGAAGGCGGCCCGCGAGGGATCGTAGTGATGCGCCGCCGTGTAATGCACGTCCGCCGTCAGCCAGACGATGTTCTCGATCGCGTTGTCGCGGACGAAACGCAGGAGATCCGCAAATTCCGTCTCGCGCCCCTTCGGCGCGCCATTGTCGCCATTGGCGATGGCATCCGATCCGCGCCTTGCCGAATAGTCGTCCCAGACGATGAGACCGATCGGCATGTCGCAGGCGATCACCTTCCAGGTGGCGCTGGACGCCGCAAGCTCGCGCTTCAGCCAGTCCGCCTGGCGCCAGCCGAAGAGGTCGCCACCCCCCTCGCCCTGATTGGGGCCGCGATAGGAGCGCAGATCGACGAAAAAGACGTCGAGCAGCGGACCATAGGCGATCTTGCGGAAGATGCGGCCGGGCTCGGTCGGGAGCGTGCGGATCGCCGTCATCTCGTGGAAGGCCCGGGCCGCGCGGGCGGCATAGACGGCGACATCCTTCTCCGGATAGCGCGGGTCGTCGCTGAGATCGGTCGAGGCCGACCAGTTGTTCAGGACCTCGTGGTCGTCCCACTGATAGAAGGTGGGACATTCGGCATGGAGCCTCCGCACATGCTCGTCGAGCAGGTTGTACTTCCACTGGCCGCGATATTCCTCGAGCGTGCGCGCGACGTCGCGCTTCTCGGGCGTGACGATCCGGTTCTTCCACATGCCGCCGTCGCGCAGCCTGATCTCGTCGGGGATGGGATTGTCGGCATAGATCGTGTCGCCGGAATGAATGAAGAAATCCGGCTCGTGCAGCCGCATGGTCGAATAGGTCTTCATGCCGATCTCGTCGATGCCCCAGCCCTGCCCCGCCGTGTCGCCGGACCAGACGAAACGCACGGAGCGGCGCCGCAAGGGAGCCGTCCGGAAGCGCCCGACGACCGGTTCGGAGACGCGATTGGCGTCGTAGAGATCGGTCGCGACGAAGCGATAGAAGATGTCCTGGTCCGGCAGCAGCTTGTCGAGCCGGCACTTGACGGCGCAGTCGGTCAGCGGCGTCGCATCGATATCGGCAAGCCTGACGGCATTCGAAAAGCTCTCCGTGGTCGAATATTCGACGGAAACGCGCGCCGGCCGATCGACCCGCGTCCAGATCATTCCCGAGCCCGTATCGACATCGCCGGACTGCACCCCATGGGCGAATTCCGGCCGCCCGTAGCCGCGCGCATAGAACGGCGTGGCGAGACCGGAAGAAGCGACAAGACCGGCGGCGCCGGCGGAGAAGAGGAAAGAACGCCTGGTGAGGGTGTTTCGAAGAGCGGCCAATCCCTGCCTCCGGTTCCGTTTCGCGAATCGTCGGTTCTCGCGAGCGGACCATTGGCCAGCCGGATGTCAGCGGCTTTACAGACGGATGAAACTATTCGGACGGTTTGGCGACAGTTCTGTGAAACGGGCTCGGGCTACCCGCCGCCGCTTGTTCGATTTCCTCATTCCTGTGCTTGTCACAGGAATCCAGCCAGACCAGTTCCTTGGGCTGAAAGAACGCTTCCCGCGCCGCAGACGCGGCGCCGCTCTCATCTTTTACAAGCACAGAGATGACGAAGGAGGAGGAGATTGCAGTCCTCCGAAATGAATCTCAGTAATGAAACAGGCCTTAATGCAGGAACCCGTAGTGATGGCGGATGTGCTGGTTGAAATAGTTGCCGGCGGAATCCGCATGCAACAGTTCCTCGTAAACCTCTTCCGGAACGTCGAGGTAGTGATAGGGCCTGCGGTTGCCGAGGAACCAGACGCTCAACGTCCGGCGCGGCGCATCGTATCTGACCTCGTGGATGGCGGAGGAGTCGAGGATTGCGGAGGATCGTAGAATTCGCATCGGCGTCTTCCCGATTGCTTGTCGCTATCGGCCCCTATTGTACATCAATCGTGCGATCCTTTAAATATTGGAGCGCTTCCAAGGACTTCCATCCGGACTTGGCCCGCAATTCACGAGGTCCTCCTTGCCCCCGTCAGATATGCCCTGCCGCGACCGACTCGAAACCGTTCTCGCCCGACTTGACGGGCGGCGGAACGATGAATGCGTTTTTGTAAAGCTCTATCGGGAGCGAGCCCGCGCGGAAGCGGACGCTGCCGAAGGGAGGCGGCGCGAGGGCAGGAGCCTCGGGCCCCTCGACGGGCGGATCGTCTCCATCAAGGACCTCTTCGACATCGCCGGCGAGCCGACGCTTGCGGGCTCCATCATCCGCCGCGCGGCGCCTCCGGCAACAGCGGACGCGGCGATCGTCCGGCGTCTCCGCGCGGCCGGCGCCGTCATCATCGGCAAGTCTCACATGACGGAATTCGCCTTTACCGCCGTCGGCCTCAATCCGCATTACCCGGTGCCCGGCAACGCCGTCGACCCGAGCCTCATTCCCGGCGGTTCCTCCTCGGGTGCCGCTGTCTCGGCGGCGGAGGGCACGAGCGAGATCGCCATCGGCTCCGACAGCGGCGGCTCGGTGCGCATTCCGGCCGCCCTGCAGGGCCTGGTCGGCTTCAAGCCCACCGCCCGCCGCGTATCTCTGGAGGGCGCCTTTCCCCTGTCCCCCAGCCTCGATTCGATCGGCCCGCTTGCGCGCACGGTCGCCGATTGCGCGGCCGCCGACGCGGTCATGGCCGGCGAGACGCCGAGGCCGCTCGAGCCCGTGCCGCTCGCCGGCCTGAAGCTCGGCATCCCCGAAGGCGCCCTTCTCCAAGGGCTTGCGCCGGAGATTGCGGCGGCTTTCGAAAGGAGCCTGCAGGCACTCTCCCGTGCGGGTGCGAAACTCGCCGCATGCAGGATCGACGATCTCCTTGCCCGCTTCGCCGAGGCAACCGCGATCGGTTCGCTCGCCGGTCTCGAGGCAAGCCGTGTGCACGCGGGCTGGCTCCCGGACGACAATGCGCCGGTCGACATCCGCGTAAAATCCACATTGCGCCGCCGCCTCACGGTCCCCGACGCCGCGATCCAGGACCTGCTGCGGACGCGGCAAGAGCTCATGCGCGCCATGGACGAGCGGCTGGCACCGTTCGATCTTACGCTGCTGCCGACCACACCCATCCCCGCCGTCAGCATCGCCTCGGTCGAAGAGGACAGGAGGGAATACCGCCGCGTGGAGGACCTGCTGCTGCGCAACACTCAGGTTGCCAACCAGTTCGACCTGACCGCAATAACCCTGCCGATGCCAGGCTCGAGCCGGCCGGCAGGGCTGATGCTGATGGGCCGGCACGGCGCGGACGCGATGCTGCTTGGCGCTGCGGCCGCAATGGAGGGTCTGCTCAAGAACGGGTGAACGGCTTCGCGTTTCCGCGCGCAGGATGGCCGTTTGCGTGCAGGCTTTACCGGCGATGCCTCAATGCATCGACCGGCTCGACCATTCCTCATTGAGAATCCGAAACGCGTCTTCGAGCGCAGCGACCAGCACGTCGGTCAGCTCGCCGCCGTCATTGTTCATGAGGTACAGGGCCACGGTCGCATCCTGCGGCTCGCCGTAGCGCTCAACATCGTCAGACATCGAATCGTCCTTCCTTCGCCGCATTCATTACGGCTGTCGGGCGACGTTAGAAAGGCTGACTTGTGCAGAACTGGAGCGAGACCGGCTTTCAAACCAAGGTTCGGCGGACACCGGATATTTCGCTCGCCCCCATTCTCCCGGCGCGCTGGAGCACTTCCAGGAAAGTGCGTAACGGTTTTCCGTCCGAAACTGCGTTGGACCCGTTAGAGAATTTCAGTGTTTCTATGAAACGTTGAAATGCTCTACACCGCCCGGGAAAGTCACAAGCGGAGCCAAGATGGCGAAGAAAACCAAAGGCGACGACGCCCCCTACCTGCACCGCCTCAAGGCCGAATTTCCGGAAATCCACGCCGCGCTTGCCACCGGCAAAATCCCCTCGCTGCGCCAGGCGCTGGTCCTCGCCGGCCTGAAGCCGGAGCGCAGCCGTCTGGAGAAGCTCAAGAACTCCTGGACGAAGGCAAGCGATGCTGAACATGCAAGCTTTCTCGCCTGGCTCGTCTCCAAAGGCGCGCTGCCCGCCGCCGCCGCCCCGCCCGAAGCCGGCCCGCAGCCCGCCGGAACCCCGATCGCCAGCGGCCGCTACCTGCTTCCCTCAACAATTGCCGGGATCAGAACGATAATGACCCGCCGCGGGCTGAAACCTGCCGACGTCATGGCCGAAATGGGCTTCCCGCCCGACGGCCGCCCGCTTGCCCGGGCGCTGACGCGCAACGCCAGTTTGAGGCTGTCGGTGATCGCGGGATTGGAGGCGTGGCTCAGCAGGAATGCGGGGGAGTGATGCGGGCCCGGCAGACTGGCGCCAACACGGCGCCAGCATCCGGCAGCGGCACTGCGGCGATGAATTACAACCGCATTTAGAAACAGGGGTGCGAGACTCCCCGAGCTTGGGGTCCTCGCCATCATGACCTTCAAACGGATGTTGTCGATCACGAGTAGGTCGCCCTGGGGAGAAGCCAAGGATTATCCCGGCACGCAAACATCAACTGCTCGTGACGATTGACGTCGGCCATCCTTGTCATCAAGCGCCAGTTATAGTTTCATGAACGGGCTGAGGGGCTAGGTATGCGCAAGACAATTCGTTCCGCCGTCATGGGCGTTTTCGCCACGCTGCTTGTCGCGGCAGCGACAGAAAAATCGTTTGCCGAAGACCAGAAGTTCGGCCCTTTCGTGGTCGCCAGCACAAAACCAGAACTCATCGCGCTGAACGGCTTGATTGATGCGGGCTCAGCACTGAACTTCCGGCGTGCGCTTCAGGCTGCTCCGAATGCCAAGCTGATCACACTCAATAGCCCCGGTGGCAACGTGCAGATGGGACTGCTGATCGCCGACGACATCCATCAGCGAAAACTCGCAACGTACATCCCCAAAGAAAGTAAATGCTATTCAGCATGTTCTTTCGTCTTCCTGGCCGGCAAAGAACGTAAAGTCGACGGAGAGCTCGGCGTGCATCAGCTATCCTCAGACTCGCCGGACCTCGTCGGCGCGCAGCTCGCAATCTCGGACATCCTCGAAGTTCTGAATCGCTTCAACACGCCGATGGATGTGATGCACGTCATGTTCAAGACGCCGCCTGACGACATTCATGTGTTCAGCCAGGACGAGATCACTCGGTACGGCCTAAACCGGTCTGGAGACATCCGGGCACCGACCGTCGTTAACGTTCCCGCAAGACCGAGCGGCGGCGCAGCAAGTGCGGATCGATTGTCGACAAAGACGATGCCAGGGGCATCCACCTCCGACTCGATGACATCTAGTTCTCTGCAGGCAGGTCTTAGTCCTCAAACGAAGTTGTCCCCTATCGAGGAGTTCACAAAGCGCCCGAATAGGATCGCAATCTACACCGGCCTAGATCTCTTCGGTGACGATATCTCGTCGATCCGAGTCGACGAGGCGGCGGCGTGCGCAGAAAGTTGTCTACTGATGAACGGGCAGTGCAAGGCCTTCACCTTCAACACCGATCCAAAAATCCGGAAGGGGCCGAACTGCTTTCTGAAGGCCAGCGCAGGCCGGGCCGACGGTAATAGCGTGGCGTTCTCCGGTCGCTTTCTCAGCGGCGCCGATCCCGATCCACCGACATTCACCCTGGGAACCATTGACCCGCAAACCGCTCTCTTTCACGACGTCGATTTGCCTGGTGGTGATCTTTCGCGATATCCGCACCGGGCGGCGAGGACGCCTCTCGATTGCAGACTGGCCTGCGTGGATGAGACGCAATGCGTTGCCTTTACCTACATCAAGGCAAAAAAGGAGTGCTGGCTGAAAGGTGCGATCGGAAAACCAATGTTTGGGAGAAACATGGTTAGCGGGCTCAAGACGCTCGAAACATATTCACCTGCACGAGTCTTGAGCCTTGATTGAGGAATGAAGTGAATTCCGACCGCCCTACCCTCACCCAGGTTCAGATCATCCAGTCACTTGCGGAAGCCCTCTCCTGGTTCGAAAAGGAGGTTAGCTGGGGTGTAAGTCCAGGAGAGCTCAATCACCTCACCGGCCGTATCGGGGAGCTCTACGCCGCGATGATTACCCGCGGGCAGATGGCGATCGATACAAATCAGCACGGATACGACGTCGTTTCCGCGTCGAATGAACGAGTTTCAGTCAAGACGGTCACGACCTCCAACCACGTCAGTTTCAATCAGAACACCTTCCACCACGTTGATCGCATAATGGTGCTCCGTGTAAACGTCGATGATGAGAAGGGTATCTCGGTCGAAGAACTGCTCGACATCGCGGCAGATGATGCGCAGACGCTCATGCGATCCCGAGACGGCAAGTTTATCTATTCGATCGTTCGGGGGAATCGGGAAGAGCGGCCAGTCGAAGATTTGGAAATCACCGCCCGTGCCTCCTACGCCGACCTTGAGATCGTTCAATACGAAAGCGGCGCGATACGTATTCGTCGCGACGGGGAAGTGCAGCCGGGCGTAGTCAAGGAAATTTTGAGACCAATAGCGACCGAGGTGGGTGTGGATCTGTTCAACTCAAAGGGCGGATTGAAGAACACTCAGCAGCTCGGAACGGATGTCATCCGTGCGCTGAACGCCCGGAGCAATCTGTGACGGCTATGGGTTCTCCAATCTCTGGGCTTTCTGATCGTCGTCGTGCGCCGAAAACACGGAGGCAGCGAGCAACTTGCTCTTACGAAAAGGAAAAGCGGCTTAATGTCTCGATGGCGTCACGCTTGCCTTGGCGTTACGTCGACATCGCTGCGTAACTACTCTGCGGAGGACAACCTCCGCAGATCAAACATCGCCTGCGGGCGCCGAATGCATATGCGAGAGGTAATCGTGCCAAGCTGTGGCCCAAGCATGAATATACCCACCAAACAGGCACATGGCTCGTTCAAACGAGCGAAGATGCACAGGAAAGCGCTGGAAAGTCCTATGGCGGAGAGGGGGGGATTCGAACCCCCGATGGGCTTGCACCCATGCCGCATTTCGAGTGCGGTGCATTCAACCACTCTGCCACCTCTCCGCGGGGCCGGTTGGCGCTTGTTCAGCGCGGCCGGTTCATAGCGGCAGTTTCTGCCACTGGCAAGGGCTTGCGAGAAGAATATCTGCGATATGGTGGCTTTCGCCTTGACAAGCAAGGGCCGTTCCCGTAATCCGCGCCATGAGTTGGTGTGGGCTTAGCCCGTGCCGCGCCGGGTAAGTGTTGTGCCCGTTCACTGGCGAAGGTCGAGGATTTCCGAGGCGCTTCGCTCCATGTAGCGACTGACAAAAAGACGGCCTTGTCTTCGGGCAAAGAGCCGGACCGAACATGAAAGGACAAAATATGTTCGCAGTCATCAAGACCGGCGGTAAGCAGTACCGCGTGGCGGCCAATGACGTCATTACCATCGAAAAGCTGGAAGGCGTTGCTGGCGACAAGATCGAATTCACCGAGATCCTGATGGTCGGCGTCGGCGCCGATGCCACCATCGGTGCTCCGTTTGTCGAAGGTGCCGTCGTCAGCGCCGAAGTCGTGGATCAGGGCCGCGCCAAGAAGGTCATCGCCTTCAAGAAGCGCCGCCGCCAGAACTCCAAGCGCTCGCGCGGCCATCGCCAGCATCAGACGATCGTCCGCATCCTGGACATCGCTGCCGCCGGCGGCAAAGCGAAGAAGGCTTCGAAGAAGACCGAAGCCGCCGCTGAAGCTGCAAACTGAGTTCCGGGATCGAAGGTTTAAAGGAGAACACCAATGGCACACAAGAAAGCTGGCGGTTCGTCGCGTAACGGTCGCGATTCCGAGTCCAAGCGCCTTGGCGTGAAGAAGTTCGGCGGCGAAGCCGTCATTCCAGGCAACATCATCGTGCGCCAGCGCGGCACGAAGTGGCATGCCGGCGTCAATGTAGGCCTCGGCAAGGACCATACGATTTTTGCGCTTACGACGGGCAACGTGGACTTCCGCAAGAAGGCCAACGGCCGAGTCTACGTGTCTGTAATGCCGAAAGCCGAAGCAGCGGAATAAGCCGGTAGCGCTCTAAAACAGCCGGCGTCTCATCGACCCGGCTGACGCACCGCAAGGTTCCAAAGCCAGACTTCAAAGGGGAGATGGGGCGATACCCAACTCCCCTTTTCGCATGTCTGGAGGAAGAACCATGCAAACCGAGCTCGTCAGGGAAGACCAATCCCGGTCTCCCGAACAAAGGCTGAGGCCTCAGCGGTCAAGGACCGATTGCCCGATATTGTTATCGCCCAGGCTCGTTTTGCGCGCGCCCCATGAAGACGATATCGACGCCCTTGCCCATCTTGCCAACAATGCCAACATCGCCAACATGGTCTCGCGCATGCCGCACCCCTATACGACGGCGGATGCGGCCGATTTCGTGCGACGCGCAAAAGCCGGCACGATTGGCAAGTGCGTCTACGCGATCACGAAAGCGGACAATGGCGCATTCCTCGGCTGCTGCGGTGTCGAGCCGCACGCCGACGAAAAAACCGTCGAGCTCGGCTATTGGCTGGGCGAGCCCTACTGGAACCAGGGCTATGCGACCGAGGCGGCACAGACCCTGACCGACATGGCCTTCCGCACCCGCGACATCGACCAGATCGATGCCCGCTGCCGGGTCATGAACATCGCGTCGCGCCGGGTCATCCAGAAGTGCGGCTTCCAGTTCCAGGGTTCCGGCATGGTCGGCAGCCTGGCGCTCGGCGGCATGGTCCCGGTCGAATGGTACAGGCTCGACCGCAAGACCTGGGTCTCGTTGAGAAGCTGGGGAGGTGTCCGATGAACGCCCTGGTCATAGAGCGCGCCCGGGCGGTCGCCCGTCCCGGCCCCGGCCCGGCGCCGGTCATCGAAACGGAACGGCTGCGGCTGCGGCCGCACCGGCTTTCCGATGCGGCGGCGATCGCCGACTCGCTCGGGGATTTCCAGGTCGCGCGGATGCTTTCGCGCGTTCCGGCGCCTTACCACCACCAGGATGCGCTCGACTGGCTCAACCGCCAGACGGCCGATGTGCTGCCGGACTGGACGCTCGCCATCACCACCCCGGGCGACGACGTTCATATCGGCTGCATCGGCATCGAGCTCCGGCACGGCCAATGGCATGTGGGCTACTGGCTGAACCGGTTCTACTGGGGCAAGGGGCTGGCGAGCGAGGCGGTCCATGCCGTGGTCGAGCGCTTCTTCCGCCGCATGCCGGAAACGGTGCTGCATTCGGGCGTTTTCGCCGACAACCCGGCCTCGCTCAAGGTGCAGGAAAAGCTGGGCTTCCGGATCACCGGCTGCAGCCAGATCTATGCGCTCGCCCGCAATGCGATGGTCGCGCATATCGAAACCCGGCTTGCGGCCGAGGACCTGCGCCGGCCGGACTGAACGGATAGGAAACCCCGCCGGTACAGCTCCTGGCGGGGTTCTTCATGTCGATAATCTTTGACCTCTGCCGGAAGCGCCTATATCGATGGCGCAAAAGCAGAGCGGGATCGGGAACGTGCGCGGGCTGGCCCGCATTCCGTCCTCGACTCGAAGCGATCACTCAGAAATGGCGAACCGATGAAATTCCTCGACGAAACGAAAGTCTATATCCGGTCAGGGGATGGCGGCGCGGGCGCCGTTTCCTTCCGTCGCGAGAAGTTCATCGAGTTCGGCGGCCCTGATGGCGGCGACGGCGGCCGCGGCGGCGATGTCTGGGTGGAAGCCGTCAATGGCCTCAACACGCTCATCGACTTCCGCTATCAGCAGCATTTCAAGGCCAAGACCGGCACGCACGGCATGGGACGCAACCGTACCGGCGCCAAGGGCGGCGACGTGACGCTGAAGGTGCCGGTCGGCACGCAGATCTTCGAGGAAGACAACGAGACGCTGATCGTCGACATGGTGGCGGAAGGGCAGCGCTACCGGCTCGCCGCCGGCGGCAATGGCGGCTTCGGCAACGCGCATTTCAAATCCTCCACCAATCAGGCGCCGAGCTGGGCCAATCCGGGCCTGGAGGGCGAGGAAAAGACGATCTGGCTGCGGCTGAAGCTGATAGCCGATGCCGGCCTCGTCGGCCTGCCGAATGCCGGCAAGTCGACCTTTCTCGCCGCCTGCACCCGGGCTCGGCCGAAGATCGCCAACTATCCCTTTACGACTCTGCATCCCAATCTCGGCGTTGCCACCATCGACGAGAAGGAGTTCATCATCGCCGACATTCCGGGGCTGATCGAAGGGGCGCATGAGGGCGTCGGCATCGGCGACCGCTTCCTCGGCCACGTCGAGCGCACCCGGGTGCTGCTGCATCTCGTCTCCGCGCAGGAAGAGGATGTCGCCAAGGCCTACAAGACCGTGAAGCACGAGCTCGAGGCCTATGGCGGGGGGCTCGAGGAGAAGCCCCAGATCGTGGCTCTGTCGCAGATCGACGTGCTGGACGAGGAGGAATTGAAGGCGAAGGCCAAGGCGCTCGGCAAAGCCTGCGGCACGCCGCCGCTTCTCATCTCCGCCGTGACCAACAAGGGTATGACGGAGGCGCTGAGAGCATTGCGCAGCGTCATCGCCGCTGCAAAGGCGGGCGAAGAGGAAGCTTAGGCATGAACAAGGCCCGCAAAGCGCTCGAGAAATACCGCCGGGTCGTCATCAAGATCGGCTCGGCACTCCTCGTCGACCGCAAGACGGGGCTCAAGAAGAGCTGGCTCGACGCGCTCTGCGCCGATATTGCGGCCCTCAGGGCCAAGGGCGTGGAAGTCCTCGTCGTCTCCTCGGGAGCGATCGCGCTTGGACGAACGGTGCTCGATCTGCCGGCGGGTGCGCTGAAGCTCGAAGAAAGCCAGGCGGCCGCCGCCGTCGGCCAGATCGTGCTGGCGCGTGCCTGGTCTGAGAGCCTCTCGACCCATGCGATCGTCGCCGGCCAGATCCTCCTGACCCTCGGCGACACCGAGGAACGACGACGCTACCTCAATGCCCGCGCGACGATCGGCCAGCTTATGAAGCTCGGCTCGGTGCCGATCATCAACGAGAACGACACGGTCGCGACCACCGAAATCCGCTATGGCGACAACGACCGGCTCGCAGCCAGGGTCGCGACCATGGTCGGCGCCGACCTTCTGGTTCTGCTCTCGGATATCGACGGGCTCTATACCGCGCCGCCGCATCTCGATCCGAACGCCCGTTTCCTCGAAACGGTCGCCGAAATCACACCCGAGATCGAGGCAATGGCGGGCGGCGCTGCCTCCGAGCTTTCGCGCGGCGGCATGCGTACCAAGATCGACGCCGGCAAGATCGCCACCACTGCCGGCTGCGCCATGATCATCGCCTCCGGCAAGCCGGATCACCCGCTGGCCGCGATCGAGGCGGGCGCGCGCTCGTCCTGGTTCGCGCCGTCAGGCTCTCCGGTGACCGCCCGCAAGACCTGGATCGCCGGACAGCTCCTGCCGGCCGGTTCGCTCTCGATCGATGCCGGAGCGGAAGCGGCGCTGCGTTCCGGCAAGAGCCTGCTGCCGGCCGGTGTCCGGCAGGTGACGGGAAGCTTCAGCCGTGGTGATACGATTGCGATCATCGGCGATTCCGGCCGCGAGATCGCCCGCGGCCTTGCCGGCTACGATGCCGACGAGGCGCGCCAGATCGCCGGCAAGAAGTCGGCCGAGATCGCTGTTATCCTCGGCTATGCCGGCCGCACCGCCATGGTTCACCGCGACGATCTGGTCATGACGGCTCCATCGGGCGCGCGCCCTGCAGAGGAAAGCGACGAGGGAAAGGGCAAGCTCCATGCTTGAGACGGTCGAACAGGACAAGGACGTCAACGCGATGATGCTGGAGATCGGACGCCGCGCCAAAGCGGCCGCCCGACCGCTCGCGACTGCAAGCGCCGAGCGCAAGCATGCGGCACTCGTCGCCATGGCAGACGTCATCGTCGCGCGGACCGCCGAGATCCTCGGCGCCAATGCGCTCGACCTCGAAAACGCGCGCGAAAGCGGTGTTGCCACCGCCTTCATCGACCGGCTGACGCTGACGGAAAGCCGCATCCGCGACATGGCGGACGGCATCCGCGCGATCGCCGGACTCAGGGACCCCGTCGGCGAGGTGATCTCCGAATGGGACCGTCCGAATGGGCTCCACATCGAACGGGTGCGGACGCCCCTGGGCGTGATCGGCGTGATCTATGAAAGCCGTCCGAACGTCACGGCGGATGCCGGCGCGCTCTGCCTCAAGGCCGGCAATGCGGTGATCCTGCGCGGCGGATCCGACAGCTTTCACTCGTCGCGGGCGATCCATGCCTGCCTGACCGAGGGATTGAAGGCCGCCGGCCTGCCGGAAGATGCGATCCAGATGGTGCCGGTCGCCGATCGCGCTGCCGTCGGCGCCATGCTCACCGGCCTGAACGGCGCGATCGACGTGATCGTGCCGCGCGGCGGAAAGAGCCTGGTCGCCCGTGTTCAGAAAGAGGCGCGGGTGCCGGTCTTCGCCCATCTCGAGGGTCTCTGCCACATCTATGTCGATGCGTCGGCCGATCACGATATGGCGAAGAAGATCGTCGTCAATGCGAAGATGCGCCGTACCGGCATCTGCGGCGCCGCCGAGACGCTGCTGATAGACCGCAACGCAGCCGAGAAATTCGCAAAGCCGCTCCTCGAGGCGCTCGTCGATGCCGGCTGCGAGGTGCGCGTCTGCGACGATCTCGCAAGGCTCATGCCCGGCCTGAAAGCTGCGACCGACGAGGATTGGGCCACAGAATATCTCGATGCGATCATTTCGGTACGGCTGGTCGACGGCATTTCCGGCGCGATCGAGCACATCAACACCTGGTCGTCGGCCCATACGGAAGCCGTGATCGCCGAGGATCCCGCCGTGGTCGAGCGGTTCTTCTCCGAGATCGATTCGGCGATCCTCCTGCACAATGCCTCGACGCAATTCGCCGACGGCGGCGAGTTCGGCATGGGCGGCGAGATCGGCATCGCCACCGGCAAGATGCACGCCCGCGGGCCTGTCGGCGTCGAGCAGCTCACCTCGTTCAAGTATCGCGTGCGCGGCACCGGACAGGTGCGGCCCTGACGACACCGAGCGAAGTGAATGCGCGCTATCTGAGCATGCCGCATGTCGAGTCCGGCATGGCCGTCGGCTTGTTCGGCGGATCCTTCAATCCGCCGCATGACGGGCATGCACTCGTCGCCGAGACCGCTTTGCGCCGGCTCCGGCTCGATCAGCTCTGGTGGATGGTGACGCCCGGCAATCCGCTCAAGGACCGCAACCATCTCGCACCTCTTGGCGAACGCATCGCGATGAGCGAGAAGATCGCCCGTAATCCGCGCATCAAGGTGACCGCTTTCGAGCAGGCGCTCGGCCAGAGCTACACGGCCCGTACGCTGGAAGCGATCCGCGCGCGCAACCGCGGCGTCCGTTTCGTCTGGGTCATGGGCGCGGACAATCTCAAGAACTTTCACCGCTGGCAGGACTGGCGCAAGATCGTCGCCACTTTCCCTATCGCCGTTATCGACCGGCCGGGATCGACTCTTGCCTATCTCTCTTCGCCGATGGCGAGGACTTTCAGCAAGGCCCGGGTCGACGAGGAGGATGCGGGAACCCTCGCTTTCCGCCGCGCGCCCGCCTGGACCTTCATTCACGGCCCGCGTTCGGGCTTGAGTTCGACGGCGCTTCGTTCGGCCAAATTCGGGTGATTTCCCGTAATTCGGATCTCGTGTCTTGAAACCGTATGGGTTTGATGCCTACATTTAAGTACGGTTCGAACAATTATTTCGAATCGAACGTGCCTGTTCTGTTCATTTGGAAAGGAAAAACCCTGACAACAGCACACGCCAAGGGATATGCGGCATCCGCATTCCCGCGCAGCACGGAATCGAGCGACGAAGCCGCTGTCCGTGCGCTTCAACTGGTCCTCGAAAGCCTAGAGGACTCGAAGGCAGAAAATATCGTTACCATCGACATTGCCGGAAAATCGGCGCTGGGAGACTTCATGGTCGTCGTCTCCGGGCGATCGAACAGGCATGTGATGGCCATTGCCGACCACTTGATCACGGACCTGAAGGACGACGGCCTCGGCAGGGCTCGCGTCGAAGGTCTCGAGGGTGGCGACTGGGTACTGATCGACACCGGCGATGTGATCGTTCACATCTTCCGGCCGGAAATCCGGGCGTTCTACAACATCGAAAAGATGTGGGCGGCTCCCGAGATCGAAGACGGTACCCTGCACTGAGACACGTCGCCCGATCCTGACCATCGACTCAGGACGGAGCGACGGCCGGTGCCGAACGTGACATGCGATTGCCATCGCCGACAAGGCGGATGGCGGCAAGAGTTTTGCCGGTCGATAACAACCGATCGGCGCCGGCGGGGACGGATCGGGTCATGCGTATCGGACTTTTCGCAGTCGGCCGCCTCAAGGCGGGGCCGGAAAAGGACCTTGCGGGCCGCTATCTCGACCGGTTCGCCAAGGCGGGTCCGGCCGTCGGCCTCGAATTGGCCCGCGTCGTGGAGACAGTCGAAAGCCGCGCCGGCAATGCGGAGACGCGCAAGCGCGAGGAAGCCGGACAGCTTGAAAAAGCGCTCGCCGAGGGCAGCCTGCTCGTGCTGCTCGACGAGCGCGGCAAGGCGCTCGACTCGGAAGCTTTCGCACACCTGCTCGCTACCTTCAGAGACAGCGGCAAGCGGGATCTGATGATAGCGATCGGCGGTGCCGACGGACTCGATCCCGCGCTCCACGCCCGCGCCGACGCCGTGCTCAACCTCGGCAGGATGACCTGGCCGCACCAGCTCGTGCGCATCCTCATCGCCGAGCAGCTTTATCGCTCCGTGACGATCCTTTCGGGGCATCCTTATCATCGGGCCTGATCCGGCTGCCGTACCCCGTTGCCGTGCTTTCTTTCCGTAGAACCGGCCCGGTCCGCCTCCCGATACGATAACGCGAATATGTATTGGTTTGCCCAGCCAAATCAGATTAGGGTCTCCTAACTTTTGGACTTATGAGACGGGATGAGACCTCCAACGAATAGAGCCTGCTTGCAGCGGGGCGCCCGGCGGTTCGGCTGCGGTACTGCGGTCATGGCGCTTTTCCTGTCGGTGATCGGTCCGACTGCGGCTCAGGACGCGCCCGCCGCCGCGCCGGCCGATGCGGGTGCCGCCAAGCCGGCGCCGCCGGATCCGGCTGCCGATCTGGCGGTCCGGCGCGACAGTACCGCGAGCGAGCTCGAGGCACTGTCGAAGACGATCACGCTCTCGCGGGATCGCTCCGAGGCACTCGAAAAGACGATCGCCGAGATCGACAAGAGCAACGAGACCCTCCGCGAAGCCCTCGTGGATTCGGCAGCCAAGCGGCAGGAGCTCGAACGCCGGATCGCCGACGGCGAAAGGAAGCTCGGCGATCTGCGCGTCAAGGAGGATGTGGTGCGGCGTTCGCTGCGCGCCCGTCGCGGCCTTTTGGCCGAGGTGCTCGCCGCTCTCCAGCGCATGGGCCGCAATCCGCCGCCGGCAATCCTCGTGACCCCGGAGGATGCGCTCGGCTCCGTACGCAGCGCCATTCTGCTCGGCGCCGTCGTTCCTGAGATACGCGAGCAGACCGACAGCCTCGTCGCCGACCTGCAGGCGCTCGCCGATATTCGCAGCGGCATCGCCAGGGAACGCGAGGAACTGACCGCGGCAATGACCGCCCGGCTCGAGGAAGAGCGGCGCATGTCGATGCTCGTTGCCGAAAAGGAGAAGCTGAGGCAACGCAATGCGGCCGATCTGGCGGTCGAACAGCGCAAGGCCGAGGAACTCGCCCTGCAGGCGGAGAACCTCGAGGGCCTGATCTCATCGCTCGAAAACGAGATCTCCTCCGTGCGCGAAGCCGCCGCCGCCGCCCGCGCCGAGGAGGAGGAACGCCGCCGCATGAGCGAGGCCGAGCGCGAGGCTGCGCGGGAGCTCGCCAGGAGTGCCGTGCCTGACAAAAACCGCATTGCGCCGGCATATGTCTTTTCCGAGCTGCGGGAGCGGTTGGCTTATCCCGTTGCGGGTTCGCTTGTGCGCCGTTTTGGCGACGCGGACGGAACGGGGCATTCGCTGCAGGGGATCATGCTCGAGACCAATGCAGGCGCGCTGGTGACTACGCCGGCGGACGGGTGGATCGTCTATGCCGGGAGTTTCCGCAGCTACGGGCAGATGATCATTCTCAATGCCGGTGACGGGTATCATATCGTGCTCGCCGGCATGGAGAACGTCAGTGTCCGGCCGGGGCAATTCGTCGTGGCCGGGGAGCCGGTGGCGGCGATGGGTGCAAAAAGAGTGGCGAGTGCGGCGGCCTTGGCGCTGGAAACCGACAGGCCAACGCTTTACATTGAATTCAGAAAAGACGGGAAGCCGGTTGATTCCCGACCGTGGTGGACCGCAGCAGAGGTTGGAAGGGCGCGAAATGATACGTAGAGCTTCACTTGTCCTGGTCGGGGCGCTGATGGGCGCGACGGCGATGGGCGTCGTCTACTCGGCAACCATGCCGGCCGTGGCCGCAAATTCGTCGACATACCGCGAACTGGCGATCTTCGGCGACGTGTTCGAGCGCGTGCGCGCGCAATACGTGACGCCGCCGCAGGATGACAAGTTGATCGAGAACGCCATCAACGGGATGCTCTCGTCTCTAGACCCGCATTCGAGCTACATGAACTCGACCGACGCCGAAGATATGCGTACCCAGACGCGCGGCGAGTTCGGCGGCCTCGGCATCGAGGTCACCATGGAAGAAGATCTCGTCAAGGTGACGAGTCCGATCGACGACACGCCCGCCGCGCGCGCCGGTGTGCTCGCAGGCGATTTCATCTCGAAGATCGACGGTCAGGACGTCCGCGGCCTCAAGCTGGAGGAAGCGGTCGACAAGATGCGCGGCGCCGTCGGCACGCCGATCAAGCTGACGATCCTGCGCAAGGGAGCCGAAAAGCCGATCGAACTGACGATCGTACGCGACGTGATCGCGGTCCGCGCGGTGAAGGTCCGTGTCGAAGGGGATGTCGGCTATCTCAGGGTCATCTCGTTTACGGAAAAGACCTTCGAGGACCTGAAGAAGGGCATCGAGAAGATCCAGGCGGAAGTTCCCGCGGACAAGCTCAAGGGCTATGTCCTCGACCTGCGCCTCAATCCGGGCGGCCTGCTCGACCAGGCGATCAATGTCTCGGACGCGTTCCTGGAGCGTGGCGAGGTCGTTTCGACCCGCGGCCGCAATCCGGATGAAACCCGCCGCTTCAATGCGACCCCGGGCGACCTGGCCGGCGGCAAGCCTGTCGTCGTGCTCGTCAACGGCGGCTCGGCATCCGCGTCGGAAATCGTGGCCGGTGCTCTCCAGGACCTGAAGCGCGCCACCGTTCTCGGCACGCGCTCCTTCGGCAAGGGCTCGGTACAGACGATCATCCCGCTCGGCGACGCCGGAGCGCTGCGTCTGACGACGGCGCTCTATTACACGCCGTCCGGCAAGTCGATCCAGGGCACCGGCATCACGCCCGACATCAAGGTGGAGCAGCCGCTGCCGCCCGAGCTTCTGGGCAAGGTGGAAGCGCAGGGCGAATCCGATCTGCGCGGTCACATTCCGGGCCAGGAAGAGACCGAAGAGGGCTCCGGCTCGGTCGCTTACGTGCCGCCGGAAACCAAGGACGACATTCAGCTGAACTATGCGTTCGACCTGTTGCGCGGCAAGAAGACGGATCCGGCCTTCCCGGCCAACCCGGAACAGGCGCAGCTGAAGGAATAAGCCCCTCACCTGCAGAGTTTCAGGTGAGAGGAATCAAGGAGGCGCCGGGCTGTTCAACCCGGCGCCTTTATATTATCCATCGGCATGCAGTCGCATGTGCGATGATTCTGGCCTCCTTCAAGTCCATCGTCATGGCCAGCGGCGATTCGCGCCAGGATCGAAGCTCGACCGAGGCCCCGTTTGGCAACTGACCTCAACGCCCCGCTGGGCCAGAACCGCAAGGAGAGACCGGCACGCAAGCGCGATCTCCGTCGCGACCTGCGTTACTGCGGCCTCAGCCTGGGAGCCCTTGCGGTCATCGGGCTTTCCGCATGGAGCGCCCTTTCTCCCGGCCACCAGACCCGTTCGCCTGCAATGCCCGCAGCGACCGCGACCCTCGCCACCGAACCGGCGCCACCCTCGGAGGGCCGAAAAGCCAGGCCGGAGGCGCTCCACCGGAGCGGCGCTCTCTCCGGCGCACATGTCGAGGCCGTTCTAACCGATGATGGCGCGACGGTCAGGAAATACACGCCCCGTTCGCGCGAAACCGGCGGCCCCGCGCTGATCGGTGTCGAGCCCACGCGAGGGCAGGACCCTCGCATGGCAGCCCTTCCAAATGAAAGCCTGCTGGAAGACCGCCCGGAAGGCCGCCTGCCGGTCATCGGCCCGGACGGGCTGAGGCCGATGGAGCAATATGCGCGCCCCTGGTCCGGCGCCCGCGGAACGCGGATCGCCATCGTCGTCGGCGGCCTCGGCCTCAGCCAGACGGGGACGCAGCGCGCCCTCCGCGCACTGCCGCCGGAAGTGACGCTTGCCTTCGCCGCGGCCGGAAACAGCCTGCAGCGCTGGATGCAGGAGGCGAGGCGTAACGGCCACGAGATCCTGCTGCAGGTGCCGATGGAACCGTTCGATTACCCGAACAACGATCCCGGCCCACACGCGCTGCGCGTTTCCTCCGATGCCGGGAAGAACCTTGCGGAACTGCATCGAAGCATGGGACAGATCACCAATTACACCGGCGTGATGAACTATCTCGGAGGCCGGTTTCTCTCCGATACGGATGCGCTCGAGCCCGTGATGCGCGATCTCGGCAAGCGGGGCCTCCTGTTCCTGGACGACGGGACGTCGGCGCAATCGCTCTCGGGCACGCTCGCCGGCGCCTTCGACGTGCCGCACGGTTTCGCCGATCTCGTGCTCGATGGCGAGCTCAGCCGCAATGGCATCCTGCGCAGACTCGACGAGCTGGAGCGCATCGCGCGGAGGAACGGCACCGCGATCGGGGTCGCTTCCGCCTTCGACGAAAGCGTGGCGGCCATTGCCGAATGGATCGAGGAAGCCGGCGGGCGGGGCATCGAGGTGGTCGGCGTGGCCGCACTCGTCAAAGATCCGAAACAAAACTGATTTAAGCGCAGTGGACCATCGAGTCATACGGCTCGCGGCAACATGCAAAGGAAGGACGATATGGGGAAGGATAAGGGGCGCGTCATGACGGCTGAGGATCTGCCCTATCGGCCATGTGTCGGCGTCATGGTTCTCAACCGGCAGGGACTCGTCTGGGCCGGGCACCGGCTCGCCGTCGGCAATTCCGAATACGACGGTTCGCCGCAGCTCTGGCAGATGCCGCAAGGCGGCATCGACGATGGCGAGGACCCGCTCGCGGCCGCCTATCGCGAACTCTACGAGGAGACCGGCATCCGCTCGGTCTCGCTCCTGGCGGAGGCGCCGGATTGGATCAATTACGACCTCCCGTCGCACCTGATCGGGATCGGTCTCAAGGGCAAGTACCGCGGCCAGAGGCAACGCTGGTACGCCTTCCGCTTCGAGGGCGAGGAGAGCGAAATCGCGATCAACCCGCCGCCCGGCGACCACGAGCCGGAATTCGACGCCTGGGAATGGAAGCCCATGCACGAACTTCCGGGTTTGATCGTGCCCTTCAAGCGCAAGGCCTATGAAGAGGTCGTCGCGGCATTTTCGCATCTGGTGCGGTGAGCGAAAGGGCTACCGGAATTAGCCCCTCATCCGGCTGTCGCCACCTTCTCCCCGCTTGCGGGGAGAAGGGACACGCGGCTCCGCCTTGCCCTGAATTCGACGGCGGAAGACGCCTGGCGTTTGCTGCCTGTCTCCTTCGCCCCGCTTGCGGGGAGAAGGTGGCCGGCAGGCCGGATGAGGGGCTGATTTAATTCGCCGCCCTTGAGGGGGCTGGGATTTACTCGGCTTCGTCGGCGGAAGCGGCGTTGAGCTGGCCGTATTTTTCCTCACCGATCTTGCGGAGCAGATCGAGCTGCGTTTCGAGGAAGTCTATGTGGCCCTCCTCGTCGGCGAGCAGTTCCTCGAAGAGCTTCATCGAGACGTAATCGCCGGCCGCGTGACAGATGTCGCGGGAGTTCTTGTAGGCGGTGCGCGCGTCGTACTCGCCGGCAAGGTCGGCTTCCAGGACTTCCTTGACGTTCTGGCCGATGCGCAGCGGCGCGACCGTCTGCAGATTCGGATGACCTTCGAGAAAGATGATGCGAGAGACGAGCTTGTCGGCGTGGTGCATTTCCTCGATCGATTCGGCGCGCTCCTTCTTGGCGAGCAGCGTGTATCCCCAATCTTCGAGAAGGCGGTAATGCAGCCAGTACTGGTTTACGGCACCGAGTTCGAGATAGAGCGCTTCGTTAAGCTGCTCGATGACCTTTGCGTCGCCTTTCAAGATCCGCCCTCCGGTTTTCTTCATGGAATTGTCTGAGGCGGTTCATGAAATCAAATATATCGGCGTCCGTCGAGTCGCGGCGGGCGTGATATTGCTCGGTGGTGCGGATGATGATGTCGACGACATTGGGAAAACAGCCGCAGCAACGGCCGCGTTTTTCCATCGCATGATAGACTTTCGCCGGCACGATCAACTGCCAACAGTCCTCGTCGAGGAGGCCGACGATCGTGTCCTCGATGTCTTTCTCGGTGATGAAGTTGCAACTGCAAACCAGCATTTCGTCGTGTCCATCATACGCAACGCTCTGATTTTGCGATAAAGCAAAAGAGGACATTTGCCGTCAACTAAAAACTCTTCTCCATATGGTTGAAGGGCGCATTAGAGCGATTCTAAACTTGATGGAAATCGTCGCATTTTCATTACATTAGGCGATTCTAAGGAGGGGATTTTTCCTCCATGACTTGTAATTCCGGCAACGGTGCCTGCGACATTTTTACACAGGTCGCCTTGGGGCCTCAATCGCAAGGCGACGACTTCGATGCGAGTAATGACGGGGCTCAATGAAAATTGCGCCCCTTCGGCATGACCTCCGCTACCTGGGCGGCCGCCTCGCCCTCCGGTGCTGCGCGAGCGGTCAGGCCCAGGCGCAATTGCCGGAGTTTTTTCTTTTCGCGGGCGTCCGCGCTCGGCCGCAAGACCTCGTCCGCGCGGTCGTTGACGCCGAAACGCCGCGCCTCCCGGCGCAGCAGGCCAAGCATGGGCGTTATATCCTCCAGATGATCGGCGACCACGTGAATGACGCCGCTCTGGTTCTGCAAGCGGCCGCGGACTTTCACAAGCCGCGATCCCATGACCTGCCGCCGGTATTTCTGGAACGTCTTTTCCCAGACGATGATATTGGCGATGCCTGTTTCGTCCTCGATCGTCATGAAGATGACGCCATTGGCAGAGCCCGGCCGCTGCCTGACCAGTACAAGGCCCGCCACCGTCACCCATCTCCCCGTCGCGGTTGCGGCCAGATCCCGGCTGCGCAGGATACCCATTCGCGAAAAATCCTCCCGCATGAAGGACACGGGGTGCGCCTTCAGGGAGAGCGTCAGGGTGCGATAGTCATGAATGACCTGTTCGCCTGCCGGCATTTCGGGAAGAGCGACCTTGGGCTCGATCTGCAGATCGTCGGAACCCGCCCCTTCGAAAAGCGGCAACCGCTCCACCGCCGACTGCTCGTCGAGCGCCTTTACCGCCCAAAGGGCCGCTCGCCGGTCGAGACCTACCGACCGGAAGGCATCGGCATCCGCAAGGCGCTCCAGAACGGCGCGGGAAAGCCCGGACCGAAGCCACAGGTCATGAACGGAGCGGTATCCCTCCCCCCGGCGCGCGACCAGCGCTTCCATATCCGTCTGCTTCAGGCCCTTGACCAACCGGAAGCCCAGCCGAACGGCCTTCCGGGTTTTGATCACCTCCCGCATGCTGGCGTGGCGCGGGTGGACAGCATTCTTGTCGAAGGAACCCTCGCCTTCGAGCAGGGCGTCCCAATCCGAATGGTTGATGTCGACCGGCAGCATTCTGACCCCGTGTTCGCGGGCATCGCGCACCAGTTGCGCCGGTGCATAGAAACCCATCGGCTGCGCGTTCAGGAGCGCGGCGCAGAAGATGTCCGGATAATAGGTCTTGAGCCAGGCCGAGGCATAGACGAGAGAGGCGAAGGAGGCAGCATGGCTTTCGGGGAAGCCATACTCGCCGAATCCCTTGATCTGGTTGAAGCAGCGCTCGGCGAATTCCCTCTCGTAGTTATTCGCAACCATGCCCTCCACCATCTTCCGCTCGAAGGTGTGGATCGTTCCGGTCCGCTTGAAGGTGGCCATGGCGCGGCGCAGGCGGTCGGCCTCGCTGGGTGAAAAACCGGCGGCGGTGATGGCGATCTGCATCGCCTGCTCCTGGAACAGCGGCACGCCCAGCGTCCTTTCAAGAACCGCCTTCAATTCCGGGCTGGGATACACGACCGCCTCGCCCCTGCGCTGGGCTTCGCGCCGTTTCAGATAGGGATGCACCATATTGCCCTGGATGGGACCGGGGCGAACGATCGCTACCTCGATCACCAGATCGTACATTTCGCGCGGCTGCAGGCGCGGCAGCATGCTCATCTGCGCCCGGCTTTCGATCTGGAAGACGCCGACCGTGTCGGCGCGGCAGATCATGTCGTAAACCGCTTCGCGATGATCCTGGTAGATTTCGGCCAGCGTTATCGGCTTGCCGTAATGCGCCTCGAGCAGCTTGAAGCCCTTGGCAAGGCAGGTCAGCATGCCGAGCGCCAGCACGTCGACCTTCAGTATCTTCAGCTCGTCGAGATCGTCCTTGTCCCATTCGATCATGTAGCGGTCGGGCATGGCCGTGTTCATGATCGGCACGACCTCGTCGAGCCTGTCGCGGGTAATCACGAAGCCGCCCACATGCTGCGAGAGGTGGCGCGGAAAATTCATGAGCAGACTGGCATAGGCAAGCACGCGCCTGGTGAGAGGGTCCGCCGCGTCGAGCCCCGCCCCTTTCGCCTGCTCCTCGGTGAAAGGCGAGGTGCCCCAGCCCCAGATCGAACTGACGAGAGCCGATTGAACGTCTTCCGAAAGGCCGAAGGCCTTGGCGACCTCGCGCCCGGCGGAGCGCGAGCGATAGCTGATCACCGCGGCGGTCAGGCCCGCATGCTCCTTGCCGTAAGTCCTGTAGATATACTGGATCACCTCTTCGCGCCGCTCGTGCTCGAAGTCGACATCGATATCGGGCGGCTCGTCGCGATCCTTCGACAGGAAACGGTCGAACAGCAGGGTGAATTTCTGCGGATCGACATCGGTGATGCCGAGGCAGAAGCAGACCGAGGAATTGGCCGCCGATCCCCGCCCCTGGCAGAGAATATTCACGCTGCGGGCAAATTTCACGAGCTTGTGCACGGTCAGGAAATAAGGCTCGTATTTCTTGTCGTGGATGAGCTCGAGCTCATAGTCTATCTGACGCATCACCTTTTCCGGCACGCCTTCGCGATAGCGCTCGGCCGCACCTTCCGCGACGAGCCTCCGCAAGCTTTCGGCCGGCGTCTCGCCATCGGCGTTTTCATCCGGATATTGATGGCTGAGCTCGTCGAGGCTGAAGGTGAGCTCGCTGAAAAATTTCCGCGTATTGGCAAGCGCCTCGGGGTAGTCGCTGAAAAGCCTGGCCATTTCCCTTGGGCCCTTCAGGTGCCTTTCGGCATTCTTCTGCAGAAGGAAGCCGGCGCCGGCGATCGGCACATGCTCCCGGATGGCGGTGACGACATCCGCGAGCGGCCTGTAATGCGGATCGTGATAGAGCGCGTCATTGGTGGCGAGCAACCCGATGCCGGTTTTTCGGGCAAGGGCTGCCAGGACGGCAAAATCATGCCGGTCGAAACCGTCATAATGCGGCGCCAGGCCGAGATAGAGCCGGTTGCCCGCATGCTCCTGCAATGTCCCGAGCAGCACCTCCAGGCTCTCCGCCTCCGGCCGTCCTTCGCTTTGCATGACGATCAGAAGAAGCTCCTCCTGCCATTCGAGCAAGTCGGCGAGGTGGAGCGTGCAGTCGCCTTTTTTCGAGCGCAGGTTCCCGGCGCTGAGCAGGCGGCAGAGATGCCCCCAGCCCCGCCTGTTTTTCGGATAGGCGAGAATGTCCGGCGTGCCGTCGGCAAAAACCAGGCGGGCGCCCGGCTGGAAGGGGTAGCCCTCCACCTTCGCCTTGGCATGGGCCCTGACGACGCCGGCGACGCTGTTGCGGTCGGCAATGCCGAGACCGGCAAGCCCCGCCTTCTTGGCGAAGACGACCATCTCTTCGGCCGGCGCCGCCCCTTCGAGGAAGGAGAAATTCGTGCGCGCACCGAGCTCGCAGAAGACAGTATCCGCGCTCATGCGAAAACTCCGTGCATGAACCAGCGGGGTGAGGCGGTCTCCCTTCCGTAAAGGCCTTCGCGAAACAGCCAGAAGCGGCGGCCCTCCTGATCCTCTATCCGGAAATAATCGCGCGTCGGATGATTCTCCCCGTCGATCCACCATTCGGCGGCGATGCGCTCCGGCCCCTCGGCACGGGCGACGCGGTAGCGGGTCTTGCGCCAGTTGAAGCTTCGCGGAGCGCCCTCGGGCACTTCCGCCGTCGCCTCCACCGGTTCGGGATGCGCGAAAATCCGAAGCGGACGGTTTTCGGGGAAGCCCTTCTCTTCAAGAGCAGGCGGCCTCAGGACCGCGGCCACGTCCGTCACGGCGGCAAATCCGCCCGCCCGTTCCGGCAGATGGCTTTCGGCAAGGGTCGCCTGCATCAGACACCCGGGCCCGAAACGGGCGGAGACCTTGTCGACGAAGGCCGCGAGCGGCTGGCTTTCGTCGGGGGCGCCGGAAAAATCCTGCTGCGCCGGATCGAGCCTTTCGCTTCCGAGGACCGAAAGCCGGACGATTTCGAAACCATATCCGGCATCGAGATCGTCATGAACCGCCTGCAGCCGCTCGCGAAAGAGGGCGGCTATGCGGGCGGCATCGTTCAAGGGCACGGCCGCATGGGCTCGGACGCGGAATACCCGGCCGTCGACGCGGAACAGGAGGAGCTCGAAGAGCCGCCCGCCTTCGCCATGCCGCTCCAGCGAGGAGCGGACATCCCTGGCGAGGTGACGGGTCAGCTCGAGAATGTATTCCTCGTCCTGCACCGGCTCGGCGAGCCGGCGCTCGGCGGAGAAGCTCGGCACGGGCAGCCGGGGCGAAAGCGGCTCGTCCTCGAAGCCTCTCGCCTGATCGAGTCTGAGGAGAAGGGAGGAGCCGAAGCGGCGGGCGAGCGGCGCCCGCGGCGCTTCGAGAAGATCGCCGATCTGTTTCAGCCCGACCCGTTCGAGTGCGGCCGCGGTGTCCGCCGGCAGTCGCAGCGCGGCGACCGGCAAGGGTGCAAGCACCGGGTCCCCGTCCTCGGGCGCAATGACGTCGGCATCGCCGTAACGGGCGACAGCCCAGGAAAGCCCGGCTGCGGAGGAGACGGTCGCCCGCGCCTCGACGCCGAGAGAGAAAAGACGCGACAGGACATCGCTGATGAGCGCCTTCTCGCCGCCTTGAAGATGGGCGCAGCCGGTGATGTCGAGAAACAGGCCATCCGTGCCGTCGAGTGCCACGAGCGGCGTATAGCGGTCGCACCAGTCGGCAAGCGCCTCCAGAAAGGCCTGGTCGGCGGCCGGATCGGCGGCAATCACGTCGAGCGAGGGACACATGGCGCGGGCTTCCGCCGCCCCCTGGCCGCGCTTCAGGCCGATACGCTCTGCAAAAGTATCGAGCGCAACGAGCCGCATGGCATTGTCGATCTTGGCGGCGAAGACGACGGGCGGATGGTCAGGACGCCCGCGCGAAAGCCAGGAGGCGCCCCACCGGCTGCGCGCGACGCGATCGGCCGGCAGATGCGGAAAGTGGATCGACAGGATCCGTTGGCTCATCGTTTGTCTGAAGAGCGGCGCTCCGGCGCTCATCGAGTGAGTAGAAGCGGCGGTCATGGGCGTTCCATTCGAGAAAGATGTCGTCAGAGGCTTGGCGCCTGCTTTTTTCGACAAGGAGGTGAAAGGCGGAATGGCCGATGCTGCCGCAAAGCACCGAACCATCGGGAAGAGGACGTTCGCCGGCCGGTGCCGGCTTGACCTGGATCCGGAAGAAGGCGCTGCTCGCCTCCTCCTCGCCCGCCTGACGCAAGACGAGAAGAGGCACGCCGCCCGCCCGGGCCCTCACATGCAGACGCCGGCTCTCGCTCAGGGCGAGACAGGCAGGGTTGCCGCGGATTTCCAGAACGACCACGGCGAAGACCGGTACCGAAAGCGCCGTCTCGGCGATCCACAGCGCATCCTTCACCGTGCGTGCCGAAACCAAGAGGAAGCGCTCGGCGTCGAGTCCATAGGCCTTGAGGCCCGGCGCATAAGGCTGACCCGCCTCACAGGCAGCAAGCGTCTGGCTGATCCAAAGGACCGGGGCCAGACGGCCATTCTCCTTCTTCTGCCGCTGATAGAGCACCGCAAGCGCCGCCACGAAGCCGGCGGCCGCGCCCGCATCCCGGGTCTCGGCATTGCGGATTTCCATCATGCCCTCGAGCGGCAACCCGCCCTGGAGGGCCTCATCGAATTGCGGGACGCCGAGCGGCAGGACCTTGCGGCGGGGCGCCTCCTCCTTGTCGCGGCGAAAGCCGGCGGGATCGGCCGCCTTGGCCGGCCGGACGCATCCCGGCACCCCGCGATCTTCAATCCGCGCAATGGTCTCGCGAAGGGAAAGAACGGTTTGCCGTTGCACGGCGTTTCCGGCCATGACGGTCAGCTCCATCTGCATGTTCATGTTGTGTTCTTATGGATTCCAGAGCTGCCCTCAAGAGTCAACAACCAATATTGAGAATATATTCCTCCTTCTTTCCGGGGTAGAATTCATCACTCGAAAAACAAAGGCAAAATCGCTATATGAGGGGCAACAAGGAGTGCCCATGGCCCGCATTGACCAAACCGATGATTGGCGGGAACGCCACGCACCGTCGCTTACCGTATTCGAGCAGCTCGCGTTTGAAGCCTACAGCCATCTGCCTGAGGAATTCCGCAAGCTGACGACGGATCTCACGATCGAAATCGCCGACTTTCCAAGCGACGATGTCTTCGAAGACATGGCGCTCGAAACGCCGTTCGACCTGCTGGGCCTGTTCGAAGGCCGCGGCCTCGGCGAACGCTTCACCATGGAAACCGGGGAGTTCCCGAACCGCATCACCCTTTACCGCCGCCCGATCATCGACTACTGGGCCGAAAACGAGGAAACGCTCGGCGATATCATTACCCATGTGCTGATCCACGAGATCGGCCACCATTTCGGCCTGTCGGACGACGATATGGAGCGGATCGAGGAAAGCGTGGAACACGTGGGCGGCTGAGGCCTGCCGAGATTCGGGATACCCGCCGCCGCTTGTGATTTCCTCATTCCTGTGCTTGTCGCAAGGATGATGGGGAGGAGAGACTGCAGTCCTCCGATACCTTCCTGAGGCCTGTTGAGAATCGCGCTACCCGCGGCGTCTTGTTTGATTTCCTCATTCCTGTGCTTGTCACAGGAATCCAGCCAGACCAAGTCCTTGGGCTGAAAGAACGCTTCCCGCGCCGCAGACGCGGCGCTGCTGGATCCCTGTGACGAGCACTGTTGGGGTGGACGGCTCCCAACGGCATCGCAATGTGCCAGAGTGAGTCGTTAAGACATCAATCGAGGGAGACCGTCCGTGGAGCAGATTATCCGAATTGGCATGGATACGTCAAAGAGCGTTTTCCAGTTGCATGGAGTGAACGCCGCCGAG
>NZ_BDIZ01000011.1:0-145223 GCF_036245905.1 Sinorhizobium sp. KGO-5 | reverse complement strand
CCTTCAACTGGTCGCCAATGCCGATGACCACCTGACCGACGCCGCCGCCAATGCCGAAGCGGCGGCTGAGGGTTGTGGAAACATATTCGGAAACGAGCCGCGCCGACTGGCCATCGACATCTACAATGTCAAATACCGTCGCGTTCCTTCTGCCGATCTCCGAGCCGGACTGGCCGGCATCCGAAACGATATCGGTTGTCATAGGGCCCTCGCCCGGCACAGCCTGGCATCCCGCAAGCGCGGTACAAAGCAGAAGGGCAGTCACTCGTTTCACTACGACACTCCGTGTTCTCGCAATCAGCCCTGAGCCCGAAGCAGCAAAATTTCCGTTAACGGGCAGCAAACTATCAGCCCCTGGAGTGACGCCCCGCCCCCTCACTATTTCCGCTTGAGTAATTAGCTGTCGTATCTTGCCTACTCGGCAAGGACAGAATCCGACAAAGGCTCGCCCATCTCGACGACCGCACCAGCAGGGCGGATTCGATTGGCCAGTTCACGAAGCAGAATCAACCCATACTGAGGGCCAAGGTGACCGTAATCCTCATCGGTAAAGGCAATATCGCCGTCTTCTCTCATGCGTGCGGCGCCTCGCCTGAAATCGTCGCGGCTGAACATCTCCTGCGAACGAGTTTGCGCCGGCTGCTCGATAAACGTGGCCGGCAGTTCCTGCACACGAGTGGTAGTCAAACGCAGGAATTGGGATAGGAGTCTCGCGCCATCGCCTGTGGCAAGCAATTGACTCCACAAAGCGCGCTCCCGGCTTTCCAGCGCATTCTCCGCTGGCAAAGGATCGGCGATCACAAATATTGGCGCATCGGTAAGGCTGCGAAGCAGTCCTGCCAGACCGAAGGCTACGGAACTAAGCACTTGCCCGTCGAGGGCGGCATGATAGGCCGCTTGAGAAATCAGGTAGCGAGGTCTGGGGTCTTGAGATTGCGCTGACGTGCGGAACGCTCGGTAAATCCGCGACGCTCCCGTAAAGCTCGGCCCAAGACCAACGATGACAAAAGCGTCGTAGTTGCGCGGGTCGATGAACTCGAGGCCCCCTGAAGTCCATTTGAGAGACTCCGCCAGCCTTTGTGTCTTAGGGCGGAGAAGTCCTTTTCTCGCGACCATGTTTCCTAACTGGTCGCGAGAGGCCCCGAACCAGGTGGGCACCAGATCGGGAAATTTTTCGCTGTGCTCAGTCCAAGCGTCGCGAAATGCGGCGAGATGAGAATTTCCAAGAATGCAAAGGCGGGCTTGAGAGCTCATCGTGTTCCGAACGCCTCCAGCAGCGCTTCTTCGCATACGACGTCATCATTCGCAGCGACCTTCTCACTCTTCTCGGTAACCACAGGAGGATGTTGGGCGAAAAACACCCTCATGACAGTATCGACGCCTTCGGACCGAACGTTGCGCTGATCCTCTTCGTAGTATTTTCCGCCCGAAAACGACGAGGCGATGATCTCGTAAGAGGGGAAGTAATCAACGTCAGGGAACCGGCTCGACAGCGCGCCGGCCGCCGCCCGCAAGACTGACTTGGAATACACTGTGGAGGAAAGAACATGGTCCCCCGATGCCGTTGCTGCCAACGGGACCGGAGACACGGTGATGATAAACCGGATGTTCGGATTTATCTTCTGAAGGATCTTTCTCACCCGGATGAAGTCCCCGAATATTTCCTCGTAGGTGAAATTCTTGAAGCTGTAGATATCTGGGTCGAAGTCACCGGCCAGAACACCTGGTGCTGTGGGATAAACAGTCCCACTTTCGGTGTGAACCCAGCCTTCGGTCAGACCAAAGGTGAAGACAAAAACGTCGGTGCGTTTCAGCATGCCGCGCACGTGTCGGAGGTGGTACTCGCGGTGAGCTATGACTTCTTCCTGCGAAGCATGCCCCATCGGTTCCACGTTCGGGCGGAGTGCGTCGTACCAGCGTCCGCCCTTTTCCCACGCGATGTTCGCTGGCGCAAACCTGCCACGGCACTCCTCGACAAGCTGCAGCAGTTGTCGAGCAGTGTAGATGTTTCCGTACCTGGCTGAGTAGATGCCGTATCCGAAGGCCATCTTGTGGCGCTCGGACATCCCGCGCGGCGCAGGTTCCACATCAAGAACCGAGTAGCCACTCTCGCGCATTCGCTTCGCAATGTGCTGAGCAAAACACGAGCCTGCAGTTGCAACGCAATCGGTCGGGGAAATCTCGAACTTGCGTGCATAGAGATCTTGAACCGTCTCCGGCTGCTGTTGCTGCACACCAGTCTTCCAGAACGCCCGCCCTGGCAGCCCTCTATATGGATTTTTCGCCTGCATACCCTGCCCTCGTTTCAATCTGGAATAGTGCGCCGGGGCACAATTTTCAAGCGGGTTATGGGATAGCTTCGGAACTTCTACGCGATCACGAGGGACGGGTATCTTTCTAGGACCATCGCTTTCAGCGCGGCCTGCCATGCGTTGTTGTCCGGGGCGTGCGTAGTCGCCACGCCACACATCGCGATCGGCAGGTTCCGAGCCGGGTTGACGCTCATCCCATCGTTAACATCGTATTCGCCGAACCATGCGATACGCGCGCTCGGGAAACCGTGCGTGTAGGCATATTTGCCGCTGGCGGGGTCTCCGCCGCTAAGCAACGCGCCGTCTGCCCAGATGCTCATCTCTCCCGGCGAGCCATGCTTGTAGTTGAACTGTACCAGATGGAAGACCGAATCCTCCAAGGCCTGCGTAACGCGCGTCTGATAGACAAGATTGTCCGCTTCCGTGCGCGCTAAAACGAGGTCTATTGGTCGGAGGTGCACGGTCACCCCGCCGCCATTGTTGCCGGCGAGCGAGAACAAAGGCGCAGCAGAGTTCGAGCCAGCTTTGGCAACGGCCCAGATGCAGAGGTCGCCGGTGACGATTACCGCATTCCCTGACGGTGTCAGCAGAGCATCCGCAGTCGCGCCGCTGTTACGCCCTTGGACAACTGGCTGACTGTCAGGGCCACCGGTCTCCAGATATTCTGGCCGCAATGAACCGAACGGCACGAGGTCAAAAGCATTCTTGCGATCGGTCCAATATCCTCTGTCATTCACATGCTGGCCGAAGGTCGGCTTTGCGTCCCACCATGCCCGCGTTTCGGCCCGATTGAAAAAGGCTAGCTCTGCCGCCGTTGGCGCCGACGAGATAGCGCCGGGGATGCGTGACTTTGCAGTCGAAAGATAAATCTTCGTTCCCATTGTTCCATATTCCTCAGTGAGAGATCGTTTCGAGAAAGGCAGAGATGCGCTTGGCCAGGAGCTCGTTGCCCGGCTCGGTGCGAGCGTGCAGCCCGTCGTCGAGGTAGGTCGCGTAAGTCTGAAGGTTGATGCCGCAGTTCCGGTAAAGGTCGAGCGCCGGGATTTGATAGAGAGCCGCCTGGTCAATCTCTGCGTCGACATACTCGACAAGGTATTCGCCAAGGGTATTCGGGAAGTTCGTGGCATCCTTGTTGTCGCCGTCTGACTGGCGCTGGCGCCACATCGGCGTGACTAGGACGAGTTCCAGATGCGGGTATGCTGTCAGCAGCCGCTCGATCGATAGTTTGATGGCGCCTCGGAAAGTAGACCCCGTCGTATCGGCTGATGTGCCAATCGGCAGATTGCCGCCGAAATCGTTGGTGCCGTAAAAAATTGTAACGGTGGCGACTTCACTCCAATTGACAGCCATCAGCCGCGCCAACGTCGCTGAATGCTCGGGATCGGCCAGCGCAGCCGCAGCTGCCGTCTGAGCCGAGAAATTTCCCGTTCGGATAGACTCGGCCAACTGGTACATGGAAAATTTGTCGTGGTTCGTGTCGGGATGTTCCCCCATCCTTTCACCGGCGAACCCGACGTTGATCGCGTTTTTGAAGCCGATCCGGCTGGCGATCCGATCAGGATAGTCAGAAAACTCCGTGATCGAGTCACCGAAGCAAACGAGGCTACCGCCACTACGGCGGTAGCCGACAACGCGCCCGTCATCCAGCGTAGCCGAAAGATCGACGCCGTCTGCCCCCCGAACAGTGTGAACACGCTGGGCGAAGAGCGGTACATCCACTGTGATGGTCTCGATATTGGCCTTCACGTTGTCCGTGGTGGCCAGCCTGGTCGACCGGTCAGTCGTCGAAGGCGTCGGGCCCGTTGGAGTGCCGGTGAAGGTTGGCGAATTCTTCGGTGCAAGGACACTCGGGTCGATAACATCACCCAGGCGACGCCAACCAGCCGGCGACGTGCTCCACGTATATTCGCCGCTGTTGGGAACTGTTCCCCCAACAACGGGGTCAGTGTGGGTTCCGCTGTCGGACGTGGGAACGCGCCCCGGCTGGCCCTCCCTCGTGCCGTTGATCGTCGCGAGCGTGGCCCAGGTACTTCCGATCACATAGCCTTCTGCAGCGCTCTGTGCGAGAGCTTTCGCCTGATCGACTTGATCCTGGATCGTACCGCCGACAATCTCTCGAACTTCGTGTTTATCAGGATCGGCTGGATCGCTTGTCGGGCCGTCCGCGTACACGGTGTTGAAGGCGTCCCGGATTTCATTTGCCATTTAATATCCCCATGCTGAGGCGCGCCGGTAGGTTCGCCGGCGCGAAGGTTTTATGACTAATCAGATGATCGTGACGTTCAGCGGCCCGGAAGCAGGGCCTTCGATGCCAGAGCCATTGAGCGGCAAAGCGTAGTAATCCCAGACGCCTTGAGGCGCGCAGGAGCCCGTCTCTGCAAACATGATGACATCGTCGTATGAGCCTGCGAAGGAAGCATCGCCAAGCACGACGAACGTGTTATTCCCGACAGCAGCCGTCATCTTCTCAATGTAGCTGCCATTTGCGGTCCTGCCCGCTCCATTGACGGTCGTGGTGCCCGTAAACCGGAGACGCGACGTTCCTGCCGCATAGCCCGATACAGTTGAAGCGAGGCGATACACGGTGCCAGCGACAAAGCTCGGAGCCTGCGTAAGGCCGGATTGCGTACCAGCAGCCTTGTTCGCTTTGCCGCCACTGATCGTCCAGCCTGTTCCCTTTGCCCAATCGCTGTCGGTGTCGAACCCGCTGTTGGTAAGCATGTTCGTCCGTGTGGTGTCACCATCCGTAAACGCGTAACTAGCGGATGGGCCGACGGCGCGCGTGCCAGCCAGGGTCGCAGTGTCTGCGTCGAAAGCTGAGCCTGAAGGCACGCGATATATGTTGACTGTCCGAACATGCGCGTCGTTGCCAGTCGAGAAGGCGAACCCTGCATTACCAAGGCGTGGTGCCGACCCAGTGAGCGTGAAAGATGTAAGCGCGGCAGGAGGCGTTGGATCAGATGTTGATGTGACGGTTTCCGTGACAGACCAGTTCGAGTAACGCCTATTGGACGCAATAAAGGCAGCCTGAACGTCAAGAACTTCGTCAGTAGGAACATTCCCGGTAGACAGGTCGATGTACCCCCCAGACGGCTCTGCATTCGGATTTTGCTGCTCCACCCATGCGCCCGGTGTACCGAGGCCGTCCGCGTCGGCAACCCTGTAGCGGACAACCGGCGTCAGGCTCCCGTCCTCCGGATCAATGATCACGACGCGGATATAGACGCTGCCGCCGTTTGCCTTGGCTTGAATGAGATTGATGACCGGCGTTGGTATATCGGAAGCATTCACGGCCAGCGGAACCGGCGGCTGCTGCCCCTCGTCCGTCGCCGGGTTCCAGTCGTCGATCCCCTCGGGATGCTCGATGAAGTCCATCGTGAATCCGCCCTTCGTGAGGGCCACAATGGATCGGCGGTTCTCAATCAGTTTTCCGTCCAGCTTGGGCAGCCTCTTGGGCGTCTCCAGCCGGACCCACCGAGCATAGACGGCGTTGATTCCGGAAAGCCGGACATCAAGGCTGCCCTTGACCTCCTGGCGCTGTCGGAGCCAATCACGCTTGCCGAGGCGTCTAGCCTGCCGCCACTGGTGACACCACTCGTAGCTGCCCTCCATGGTGAGGACGCGGCCCGCGGCGATCTGAGCGTCCGTATCTTCGAAGAAGTCGGTGTCGCAGCTCGTGTAGTTCGTCGCCGGATAGGTGAATTTGGGGACGAGGCGGTTGCACTCGTCCTCGAAGAGCACGCCGTATTGCACGTTATGGCCGACAATGTCGGCATCGGTCAGCGTCGCAGTCCGGCTATCACGGAACTTGCCGACGGTGAGGATTCGAGCACCGTCCCCGCGGGCGACGAGGTGACCGTCGCATGTTGCGAGGATTGCGTTCAGCCCCGACTTCGGTCCGTTCTCGGTCGTATCCCAGCCATTGCACTGATACCGCTTTTCAGTGCCCCCGCCGGCGAGAGGAACGTCCTCGTCGCAGATGTCCGCTTCCTCTTTCCAGAGGTCGATGACCGGGAGGAGCGCCTTCTTATAATCGAGGCCGAATCCGAACTCGTTAAAGCAGAGATGCCAGGCGCAGATGTTCGCGCTGTTGCGGGTCCAAGTCCAAGTGCTCGGATCCTCCGGATCCTGCGCGGGATCGCGAAAGTCCCAGCAGTAGGCGCCGTCGATCTCCACCGACGGAGACGGCGCTCCGTACGGGAAAGCCGTCTGCTGGTCCTGTGCGTCGGCGTTGTGAGCGATCATAGCGAGCGACGCCTGACCGTCTCCGCTCAACTCGATGTTCGGTCGGCTGGTCGGAACACCCGGGTTGCGCGGCATGAAGTCCGCGGTGCGCATCGTCCTGCCGTTTTCGGTGAAGAACGATCCAGAGATAATGTCCTGCACATTGGTGCCGCCGGCGATGGCAGAGATCCATTCCGCCCTCGCCTTCTTTGCCGCCTCGATACTGTCACGGATCGACTTGGTGATGAGGTCGAACGCATCGCGGAAGCCGAGGACGGACTTGATTCCGTATCGGTCAACCGCCTCCGACAGAACGATCTGTGCGCGGTTAGGGGGATCAATGCAGAAGGGATTGATAATTGCGCTCGCAATCGTATTGGCAGGCTGCAACAGCTCTTCCTCAAGTGAGTGGCGCGAGGTTTCGACCAATTCATATGAATCGCGGTTTGAGCGCGCGAAAGCAATCTGCAACGGCCGAGCCGCTGAGACACAGGTCGTTGCCGGCAGGCTCTGGATCGCCGGAGCGATTGCTGCGAACAGCTCGTTCAAGGCCTGCATGGCAGAGCAAGGATTTGCACCAAAATGACCATGCTCATCGTCGCTAAACGCCGAAACCTATTGGGCGAGCTAGAGGACTGCTCGATCGAGGATGCCCTGTTCTTGCGCAAATCGGTCTACCTGTGCCCGGAATGCGGCAAGTATGTACTGCCCTATAGCGATCACACAGGCCCTCGTTTCAAGCACATGCGCCGATCGCCGGATTGCAGCTATTCGCAAAGCGCCGGGCGTCGAGCTAAGCGACGGCCTCGCGACCGCTAAGCCTTCTCGAGCTCGCGCTTGAAGAACAGCACCCAATGGTAAGCGTTGCGCGGGACCGCCTGCACGAGGGCATATCCCTCTGCCGCCTTCTCGTTGATGAAGGCTTGCATGCTCTTGAGGCGACCTGGGCCGGTGTCGAAGTGCTCGACGAGGTATTCGGACATCATCATCTCCTCAAAGCGAAAGCCCCGCTACCTGTTACGGCGCCGGGGCAGGATGTTACCCGGGGGCACCATGGCCAGCTTGAGACGGCGTTGACCACGCGATATGGCTTGTTCATCTTTCATCCACGAACCGAGTGCACGACATGAAGGCCCACTATTGTGGATACCGCATCCTGGATCACGACAAGCAACGTGAAGGCTGGCGCCCGGAAGACCCGGAAGATTTCGAGTTCAGCATAGATTTTTATGCAGGGTGTGGAGACGGCGCGGACGCATTCACGTCGGAAGTGTGTTCGCCGCGTCGGCTCATGAAGAAATTCGCCACTTCTGTCTGCTCTCCACAAGGCGTGCTGATCATGCCTTCGTTTGATCTCGTTGCACTCGACAATTTCCTTCGAGAACTGTGCGAGAACACGGAGGCCCAGTCGTGGGATGCACTTGCACTCAAGTTGAATGGCGCAGGGCGGTGGGAGTTCGCCCATCGCACTTGATACGTGCCAATTTGGTTGCAGGCCCGGGAATCGAACCCGGTCTCTCGTGGTTATGAGCCACGCGGCTTACCAGTTGCCCTGCCTGCGTTCTCAACCCTCTGCTGAAAAGATGTTCACGCGCTGGCGCTGGATCTTCGCAAACCATCCCCTTGCGGATAAGCTGGTAGTATGAAGTTCAGAGAGTTGACGTCTATAGGATTGGAGGGGTTAGGAAGGGGGGTGTGGGGGGAAACCTCCGGGGCGGAAAGGGTCTCCGCGTCCACCTGATTTCCACCTGTGTCCACCGGATTTCCACCGGACAAAGCGGAATTCCGCTGTTTCCGCTTCCGTTCGCGATCCCACTGCCGCCGCTTCTCGGCAGCACGATCGATGGTCGGAACCGTTTCAGCCTCAGCTTCGAAAGCCTCGGCAGCCACAAGGGCTTGCTCGATCGTGAGACCGGCCTCCAACATACGGCGGATGGCGGCAGAAATGCTCACGCGGCCAACGCCTCTTCGCATACCTGGATAATGACGACGCACTCGGCCGGAAGATCGCTGTCCCAGCACATGGTCAAGCGTTCGCAGAGGTTGTCGTTCTTGATGACGCCGTAGTGCTGCAGGCAGTCGAGGATTGCCTTTGAGCGATTGTCGATGTCCTGCCGCATGTTCTGACGGCGCAGGGCGACGTGCAGCGCGAAAGGCTGGTCGATCGCCTGCTTCGGGGCCTTGATGAAGTAGCCGGCATCGTTCCTCCACTTCTTATACGTGGAGGACAGGCGACGCGTCTTGCCCCAGCCGTCGTAGAGATCCCAGCCGCTCGGCGGATATGGCAGGTGAAGCTTGATCATGCCGCGCCCCCGGTCAGGAGTGACAAAGGTCCAACGCGCAACCCCTTGAATCCGCAAGCCAAAGGCAACAAATCAACAGCGGGCGCTGGTCCGCAGCGCCTTCCTTGTTGAACACCACCGCATTCAGTGAGGCTGAAATGAACTCGAAGATGTTTGCTCGACCGGTTTACCTGAAGGAGAAAAAGGACCTGATCAGAGAGATTACGAGCCTGTACGATGCTATCGAGTTTCTTGAGGAGTGGCCGGAGCGCGACCGCGACATCGTGCACGACGCCACCCTGAAGACTTGCTACATGGCCCACGACGGCCATAAGCCCATTCAGGTTGCGCGGGATGCCATCCGCTCCTTCGGAAAGAAAAAGGGCATCCTCGTCAAAGCACCTGCAGTTCTTCCCTGGATGATCAAAGCGAACTCCGGCAGCGGACGCGTCTCTGCGTAGCTCATTATTCGAGGAGGAGAGGCTGCGATCGCGGCCTCTCTGTTCCAAGCCCGGCGAGTATGGGGGGTGGAGCTTGATCATGCTGCTTCGTCCTTCGGCTTTTGAGCGCCCTCGATGCGCCGGACGGCGATCTCCGCGTATTCGGGATTGAGTTCGACGAGGATGCTACGAAGCCCGAGCTGCTCTGCCACCAGGCCGACAGTTCCGGCGCCGCCAAAAGGATCGAAGACTGTTCCCGGATCACGCCCGAAAACCTCACAGATCGGCCCGCAGCCAGAGGGAGCGCCGCAGCAGCCGCACACGGTCTTTGGCGTACCTGCTTTGATGCAGCGCTCGGCTAGCGCCGGCGGGAATGTCGCGAAATGGGCATCCCGGAACGCCTTAGGCGCAATCGTCCAGACATTCCGAGCATTCTTCGTTTCGACTAGATCCGAAGTCCCTTCGGCAAACGATCGCTTCGACTTGCGGAACGGGTCGTTCTCGGCAGCTGTCTTGTACGTTGCTTCAGTTCGGCCTTGGCGGTTGATCGTTCCGTGGGCACCCTTCTCGACATCCCAGCCGCCGGGCACCTTCACCTTGCGAGACACCGGCACTCGATCGACATTCTGCCGACTGTTGGCGCCAGGCTTGCGAGCATGCGCAGTCCCGCTGACGGGCTCTCGGATTGCCTCGTGGTCATAGAAATAGTCTTCACCCTTGGTGAGGAGGAAAACCTTCTCGTGCGCCGTCGTCGGACGATCGTAGACGCTCTCCGGCATGGGGTTCGGCTTGTGCCAGATGATTTCAGAACGAACCCACCAGCCCGCCTCCTGCAGTGCGATCGCCAATCGGTTCGGAATCATGCAAAGGTCTTTGGGCTTGAGATATCCGCCGGCTACAATGGCACCAGGTGAGCTGACGCCGGCAGCTCGGCGATGAAAGTTGCCGCGCACTCCTCTGTCGCCGTGACGGTCGGCCTGGTAGATCGGTCCTACGGTCGAGAATGGCTTGTCGCGAAAAGTGCGGTCGTCCGAACCGTCGGCTTTGTAAGCTTCCGCGCTCTTACCGTTCGGAGCCGCTGCATAGCAGTCGCCATAGTTGAGCCAGAGCGTTCCTTGCGGTTTCAGGATTCGCCAGACCTCGGCGAACACTTCGACCATGACAGCAAGGTGCTGCCCGAGCGTCGGCTCAAGGCCGATCTGGCCGTCGACGCCGTAGTCGCGCAGTCCCCAATAGGGCGGGCTCGTGACAACGCAGTCGACCGATCCGGAAGGCATCCGGCGCATGGCCTCCATGCAGTCGCCGACATGAATGGTGCAACGGCCGTCAAGGATGGAGCGGGTTTCGTGGGTCACGCCTCACCTCCCGGCTCGCGGAACAAACACGGGCCAGTGTCGGTTGCGCCATCAAAGAGGAGGCCTGAATGCCTACGACCCCTATTCCGAGGCCCAACGACCCTGAATTCCCGCCAGACATGCCGCCGGATGTGCCGCCAGATCTGCCGGAGCCACCGATCGAAGAGCCAGAGCCCGACGTAGGCCCGGACCAGGCACCCGACATCAATCCGGTGCCCGGCGAGGAGGTCCCGCAGAGAATGAGCAACTGAGGTCATGCCTGCCCTCCCCGCGCCCATGCAGCCGCTCTCGTAAAGTTCGCACCAGTTTGCGACGATAGACACGCGCGGGATGAGGGAGCGGCTGCATGCTGAGCGACAAGAACTATTGCGTTACCATTATTTCCGCACTGACGATTATTGCGTTTGTCTTTGTGATGCGCTTCCTGCCAGAATTTCTGGCTTGGCAAGGCTGGGATTGGTGCGGAGCAAACTGCAACGTCCGCGATTGGCTCGAAGCAACCAGCGGATGGATAGGCGCGAGCATTGCGGCTGTTGCGGCTGTCCCTCTTCTCCTTCAACTGAGAGTACAACAAACCCAAACTGCATTCACAGTCGGGGACGCCTCTCCCACGATGGACGCGATCGAGCATCTTAACGACAGTTCTGAACTGGTGGTGAGGATCGTAAATTGGAACAGGCGAGCGATTGTTGTCCGTTTTCTCGACGTCGAAAGCGAAGACACCATCATCATGCCCAATAGGCTCACAATCGACGGAAAAGTTCATCCGAGCGATCTTATTGACCTTGGCGTAAAGCCCTTTGTTATTAAAGGCTGGGAAAATCGCTCGGCGTCCCCGCCTCACGCTGAGATCCGTCTCGCCGCCTTCAAAATCGATGGAGAGGACCTCTCTTTCCGGAAGAACTGGAAAGACATTCACAAGATCACGGCGACAATCCAAATACTTGGCGATTCGCACCGCGTTAAGCTTTTGAAGGCTGATACACGCTTGCTGTGGAGATAACGTCATGCCGCACCCCTCTTCTGCCGATGCGCCAAAGCCTTCAGGTACGCTCCGCGGATCTCTTCGAGCCGCGCCATGTCGTATTCCTTGATCTCGATCTCCATTTCAGGGCGAGGCTTCTTGGAATGGCGGCCATGGTCGTCAAGCCATGTCTGGACACTGGCTATACGGCGGTCGAGCCATGCGATCATTTCGGACGGGTCGGTCATCAGTGCGCCACCCCGTATTCAGCCTCGATGCTGCTCAACCACTCCAGCCCCTTCCGCGCAACGCGACGATGGCTTTCCTGACAACAGCTGTCGTTCATGCGGACCGAGATGTCGGCCCAGCGGCGGTGCATCATTTTGACGGCAGCGGTCAGTGCAGCCTTGAAGCTCTCGTGCTCGCCCCAGAACGGCCCGCCGTGTCCGCAATACCCGCCGACGCTGTCTCCGGTATTGATGGACCAAGTACCGTCACCATTGGCCATGATGCCAATTTTTCCATAGCTCCAGCCGCTCTTATCGAGATGGGTTTGCAGCCATAGCGGCTCATCGACAGTGGCCGCCGGCGTGGGCATCATCAGGTCGAGCATGGAAAGTTGCTGCATCACTGATCCTCGTCCTTCAGTTCGGGACAGACCCACTCAGCGAGGGACGATCCCCACGCTCTAAGCTTCGCCGCCAGACGCATTCGCTTCCGCAAGCTCAGCCAGCGCACGAATACGGGAGGTTTTTTCGATGAATTCTGCATGGTCTCTCCGTGCCGCACGCAGCAGCTCCCGTTCGTTCTTCGCAGCTTCCGCAGCCGCATAGAGTTCCATCATCTGCCAGTGGCGGACGACATCGGTCTCATTGTTCCACCACGCCTTGAGGCGGCGCTCGGTCCACTGTTTCTTAGGCTCGCCTTGATGCGGGAACAGCTTTTGGAGTTTCCCCGCAGCCTCGTATAAGATGTCGCTGACGCGGCCTCCGCCGCCGATCGATCTAACGAGGTAATTTGCAGTAGCAACGTCAGACATCTGCTTGCATTTCCCTTGATTTGCCTCGTCCAGAATTCTGGATTTCTTTTCCATTTTTTCGGTTCCCGCATGTGGCAAGGTCTCTTTGCTTAGGAGAGACTGCACATGGGCAGAAACCTTACCGACCATCCCGAGAAGAGCCTGACCGCGCCAACGGTCGGCGCTCACTCGGCGGTCGAAAAAATCGTTCCTTTCCGCAGAGCCCCGCCGCAACTCGGCTCTGCCGCCGGTGACGAACCCTCGTCGTCACCGGCAATCCCTCTCGGAGACGCTGTTCAAGCCGTGGTCATGAGACTGGCGAACAAGCGGATCCGGTTGAGAGTGGCTGGTCCCGGCCGGGAGGAGGATGACCGGGACCAGCGTTGAGCGCCTCGGGAGGAGGTGAAAGCGCTCAATCCTTTGCGCGGTAGCCGTTCCGGCGAAACTCACGTTCAACAAAGCCGGGGACGACCAGGGTCAGTGCTGCCATCCAGAGAACGGCGCCAGCGGATGCAATGATGATGGACCAGGTCATGCAGCCCTCTTCTGATCGGAATTTGGATTGGATGAAGCGGCGCGGCTCACCTGGGCGCGATGGAAATCCACCCTGCCTTCAATGGTTCTTTGAGCTGCCGCGTCTTCTGATCGGGATGTCCGGAGGTACTCGCTCATGCGACTTCCTCCACCTTCTGGCTTTCGCGCAGAGCCTTGAGGCAGGAATGACAATGCTTGTCGCCGTAGCCTCCGCAGTTCTCGCCAGGGTCCAGGCAGTGCGGCCGAAGGACGGATCTCGGCTTGGCGATGAAAGAAGGTGCAGGGGCCACAGCCGCAGCCGATGGCTCTACGCCGCCCTGCCGACGCCCATCAGTCGGTCCGGACTCTGAGGCGTGCTGATGGTCACGGTCCTCTTCGTCCCTACTCACCGTATCAACGGTCACGGCGCCTTTGGCTTCCGCTGCCTCCTCGGCTTTCGTCAGGAATTCAGGTGCCTGTTCAGGCAAATGGGATGCCCGTTTTTCGTCCGGGCCAGACGCGCTTGCGACGGCGATTTGGGCTACTTCTTCACTTTCGCCTCCTGCGCTCGTTGCGATCTCAGAATTGGAAACAGCGCTTTCTTCGGCCTCGCGCGCTGCCAGCAAGGTTTCAACGGCAGGAGCCGTGCCGGCCGAACCTTCATTCTCGTCGAGGATTTCGCCGGTCGTCGGGTCGAAACGCTCTTCGCGCTCGATCATGATGTCGACTGCGGTGAGCAATGCCGCCCTGCCCGCCTGGGTCTGCATGCCGCTCGCGACGGTGGCGACGAGTTTCGCGCTGGTCTCGGTCTCCGGCTCTTCGAACATGTCGATCTGGATCATGCCGAGCGCATGCAGGTAGGTATCGAGGATCGCCTCTTGCTCGGCGCGCTCGTCGGCATCCTGCTTGCGGATCGAAATCACCTTGCGCAGGATCTTGGCATCGAAGCCCATCGATTTTGCCTCGCCATAGACATCCTTGATGTCGTCGGCGATGGTCTTCTTTTCCTCTTCAAGGCGTTCGATGCGCTCGATGAAAGCGCGGAGTTGGTCTCGGGCTACGCCGTGTGCGTCAGACATGTATTATGCCTCTTCCTTGTCGGAGAGGCGTTTGGCCTCTTCGTAGCTGAAATCTGCTTTGATCAGGAAAGCGTTGGAGCGGGTGACCATCGCGTCTTCACCGCATGGGGTGAGGTCTTCAAGAAGACGGGCGACGATGCGCTCACGCTCGGCAAGGATCGCCAGCACAATCACCTTGTCGCCGTCGGCCTGATTGGTCAGCACCATGGCGTCGTCGAATGCCTTCTGCGCAGCGCGCATGATGTTTTCGGGGATGATCTGGGCGTCGACGTTCATGCCGATACCCCTTCGATCGGGCGCGCGCCGAAGATGTCGGGCCGCAGCAAATGCCGCGAAACGCCGGTGATCCTTTCAACTTCCAAAACGCGCGTCGGAGGGACCTTGTCCCACTGCAACACGGCAGAAGGCGTGATCTTAAGCCGACGCGCCAGTTCGCTGGCGCTGCCTGCCTGCTTGAAAACCAGTGTGAGTGGAAGGGGTTCTGTGCTCATGCCGGATTATAAGCACAACTAGAAAAATCATTCAAGCAAAACTTTTATAGACGACATAGGGTTCCATAACTCACATGCTGGCTATGGATACGAAGGAAAAAGCCAAGATCGTGGGTGCAGCAATCAAGCGGGCGCGAAAGCAGCGCGGCCTGGTTATGCGGCAACTTGCCGAGCACCTCGGCGTGCACGTTGCAGCGATCGGAAACTACGAGAGCGGCAAGAACCTGCCGTCGACCGAGAACTTGATCGCGCTGTCCGATTTCCTTCGAGTCGATCAAGGCGCCCTTAGTCGCGGCGAAGTCGTCAGCCTAACAGACGAGCCTCTCGCGGATGCCGAGCGCGTGACCGACCCCGCCCCGCCACCTTCGGGACCGTTAGATATTGAAGTCCTCGGAACCACAGCCGGTGGCGACGATGGCGATTTCAGGTTCAACGGTGAGCGCCAGGGTTTCGTTCGGCGGCCGCCCGGGCTGGCCGGCGTGGTGAAGGCTTTCGCACTTCATACGATCAGCGACAGCATGGTGCCGCGCTATTTCCCCGGCGAGCTCATATACGTCGGCGGCCGAGAGCCAGTTCCTGGCGACCACATCGTGATTGAGCTTTTCCCCGAGAATGAAGGCGAAGTCGGGAAATCCTACATCAAGTACTTCGTTCGGCGGACTGCATCCGAGATCATCGTCAGCCAGTACAACCCGCCGAAGGAGCTGACGTTCAACCGGTACGCCGTGAAGGCGCTATGGCGCGTGATACCTCTGGCAGAACTTCTCGGCTATTGAGGATATGTGCTTCCGCGCGAACGCGCGCGCTCTCACTCACGAATAGGGCTTGGACGGAAATGCTCCTTCCCGGCAGCCCGTCTTCCTGACAGGCGGAGCAAGTAAGCCGCGCCGACAGTTTCGTCAGCGGCGTCCCGGTGAAAATGCCGGGAAAGCGCATTAGCTGGCCGACTTGCCACCAGCGCGCCCTACCACAATCTGAACATTCGACAGATACGGACGCCACGTCCCCCAAGAGTGGCTCGCTCGTAGGCAGCCTCATTCCTTTCTCCTTTGTTCACGTCTTGTTCTCACAATTGATTCTTTTTGCCGAAGAGTCGAGAGGCATTTTCTAGTTTTGCTTTAAAGTTTTGCTTGGATCCATTTTCTAGCTGTGCTTATATCCATTTACAGCAGGCGCTGACGAGAGGACGAAGCAATGGCGATGGTTACCCGATACAGGATTGAAGACGAGGTAGGCCGCGTCCTGACGGTCGAAGGCTTCTTCTCCTACGAAGTCGACGACGCTCTGCAGTTCCGTTGCGAAGACGAGGCCTACGAAGAGGCCCGCTCCTTCCCCGGCACGACCGTCGAGCGTTTCGAGCGCTGGTCGTCCTTCCCCGACTTCGTCCTCTCCGAAACCGTCTCGATCGAGAGGAGCGCGGCATGATCACCGCAACGCAGCTCCGCGACTTCGCCTTCTTCCTCTCGAACACCAGCAGGTGGGAGCTTGAGAAGGCCGGCATCATCACGCTCGGCCCGAGCGGCGACACGGCTTGGAAGCGGTTCAACAATGACTTCGACGTGTTCGTCATCAAGCTCTCCGCCGAGAAGCTGGGCGCCCTCGCCGAGATGATCAGCGGATACCTGCAGGTCTGCGAGTATTCCCGCGAGCAAGCCGCGATTGCCGCCCGGAGGGTCGCGTGACGCACCCTGTCTCCTACGCCTGCGATCCCGCGCAGCGCCATTGCGAGTGCGGTCGCTGCACTCTCCCGCCGGCGCGCAGCATCGATCTGGACGCGGTCGCCAGCCTGAACCGCGCCACCACCGCAACCGCGACCTTTCTCATTCTCCTCGCCGCCGTGCTCGCCGTCTCCGCCGTCGGCTTCTGGAAGACGGAGCAGGTCCACCGTCAAATCGTCAAAGCCAGGAGCGTCTGAACATGACAGCACCAGCAATCGAACACACCATGCGCCGACAGACCGAGGCCGCGAAGGCTCTCCTCGTCGATCTTCGCAACCAAGGCGCCGATGAGGACGCCGAATTGGTCGCCGACACCATCGAGGGCGAAACGAACCTCATGGAGGCCATCGAAGAGGCAATCGCTGAACTCGACGAGTGCGACGTTCTCGTGACGGGCCTCAAAGCGAAGGAAACCGAGTTCGAGGCGCGCCGCAAGGCGATCGAGAAACGAGCAGAGCGCATCCGCGCTTTGATCGAACAGGCGATGCTCGCGACAGAACAGACGTCGATGAAGACGACAACGGCAACGATCGTTCTCACGAAACGAGCGCCCGCACTGATCGTAATCGAAGAGGCCGACATCCCGACCAAGTACTGGATTGCGCCGCCTGCCCCGGCCCCGAAGCTCGACAAGAAAGCTCTCACCGCCGACCTGCGCGAAGCGAAAGCGACCATTCCCGGCGCGACGCTCGACAACGGCAGTTTTTCCCTCACGGTCCGGAGGAAGTGACCATGAACGCTATCACCACGTTCGACCTGACGTCCAAGCAGATTGCTCTGGTCAAGCAGACCATTGCCAAAGACTGCAACGATGAAGAGTTCAACCTCTATATGGAGGTGGCGAAGGCCAAGCGCCTCGACCCGTTCCTGAAACAGATCATCCCGATGGTCTTCTCGAAGAACAACGCCGAGAAGCGCAACATGACCATCATCATCAGCCGCGACGGCCAGCGCGTCATCGCGCAGCGCTGCGGCGATTACCGGCCCGCGAGCAAACCTCCGACCTATGAATTCGACCCGTCTCTGAAGAGTCCTCTGAACCCGCACGGCATCGTGTCTGCGACCGTCTATCTGTGGAAGCAGGATCCAAAGTCTGGCGAATGGTACGAGGTTGCTGGCCAGGCGTTCTGGGAAGAATTCGCGCCTATCAAAGACGAGTGGGCCAAGAACGACAACGGCAAGAGTTTCAAGACAGGCAAGCAGACGCTCGACGACAGCGGCAACTGGGTGCGCATGCCGCGCCTCATGATCGCGAAGTGCGCCGAAATGCAGGCGCTGCGCGCTGGCTGGCCGGAACAGTTTACCGGACTTTACGACGAAGCCGAAATGGACCGCGCCAAGATTCTCGACCTCACCGCCTCCGAAGTCGTCGAGAAGGAACGCGAGGATCACCGCATGCGAGTGATCGGCGCAGACAACTCCATCACTGTCACCTGGGGCGACAACTGGGCCCTCGAAAACGTTCCAGTCGGCAAGTTCGCCGACGAGGTCATGCGCTTCATCAACGAGTCCGCGCCGGAGACCGTCGCCAAGTGGCGGGACGCGAACCGCGAGCCGTTGAAGCGCTTCTGGGCTCTACAGCCGGGCGACGCGCTCGCGCTCAAGAAGGAGATCGAGGCCGCTATCGCTCGCAAGCCGGGCCGTGCGGCGATGAGCCCTTCCGATGCCGAGCTCCGCAATCACCCTATGATGGCGGGCTGACATGAGCGGCCCGGTCCTATTGCAGTGGAACGGCGAGTCCTTTCAGCCGGCAAACCGGCATTGGGCCCGCGAATGCGACAAGCGTTTCGTGGTCGGCGAGTTCTATACGCTCGCCGAGCACAACGACCGGAGCATGAATTCGCACCGGCATTTTTTCGCCGCCGTGAACGATGCCTGGCGCAATCTGCCGGAACAGTATTCCGGACTGCCGTTCGCCGAATCCGCCGAGCACCTGCGCGCCTACGCGCTGATCCGAACCGGCTACTGCGACGCTCACACGATCGTCTGCAGCACGAAGGCCGAGGCAATGCGCCTCGCCGCCTTCATCCGCCCGATAGACGCCTTCTCCGTCGTCGACGTGAAGGAGGCGACCGTCACGCGATACGTGGCGAAAAGCCAGTCCATGAAGGCCATGGGCAAGCAGGAATTTCAGGAAAGCAAGACGGCCGTTCTCGACTTCCTCGACGATCTGATCGGCGTCGAGCGCGGCACCACGCAACGAAACGCAGGAGCCGCAGCATGACCGACAACGCCCGACTTTTGCCCGGCAGCATGACCGAAGTGGACGCGCTGACCTGCGACGACCCTATCACCAGCCTTATCGCTCGGATGTCCGTCTCCACGGTTCACGACGCGTTGGTCAAGTTCGTCAACTCGGAAATGCAGCGGCCTGGCGCGAACGTCGATCACATGCTCATCGGCATTGCCGCCTACATGATGCAGATGCATGCGAGCTTCGCCGCGTACTTTGTCGGCGCTGAACGTGCTGACGATGTTGTCGCGCAGTTCCAAGCCGTTCTGGACCGGACTTACCGAGAGCACTTCGTCGACAGCGCGAAGGAGCTGGCGGCATGAAGATGCGCGTTACCTTCGAAGTCGACCAGAATAAACTGTTCGACATGCTCCACAAAATGAACGGAGACTTCTCCGGTATCGGCAATCGCGTTGTCGGTGAGCTTATGAAAAGCGGCACCTCTATCATCGCTGCGATAGGCATGGCCGTCTATGGGGTTACGGTCGTTTCGAAGCAGTCTGCCGACCAGGCGGAAGGCGGTGCGGCATGATCGACTGGCAGAAAACCGCCTCTCACGCCATCGGCGAGGTTCATCGCAACCTTCCGGCCGATGCCGACCTGGCAGCACGCAAGAAGGCCTTGCGCGCCGCTCGCCCATGGGAGTTCGCGTCGACGAGCTGGGGCAAGAAGGTTTGGGCGAAGCACTCGCGCAAATATCTCGAGAAGTACGGTCTACCGCCTCTCAAGCCGAAGGCCGTCGAGGATCACCTGTCGCCGCTTGAACGCATGATCGCCAATGCGAAAGGCGGTGAGGCATGAGCGACGCCCTCTATGGACAGTGCCCCTCGTGCTCGCAGGTTTTCCTCGTCGCCAAGCTGCCGATGCAATTGAGTAAGGCGGCTGAGCTCGCGAAGAGGGCCGCGTGCCCGGCCTGCGGGGAAACGAAGGGCATCACGGTTCCGAGCGCCGATGAGGTTCGATCATTCGAAACGGTAGGTGCAGCATGACCGACCGCCGAACTTCTCAGACGTCAGGTCTCATCGTCGGTTTTCTCTCTCTCGGGCTTATCACCACGCGTCTTGCCGGCCGCCGTGCCGGTTTCCGGCGGCTCGTCTGGCAATCGCACCGGTTCGAGCTCCATTTCCGGAGGCACTCCCTTTCGGATTGGCATCGGCTTGTCGGCTCGCTGGTCGTCTTTGGGATTGCTCATCATCGAAATCCTTTCGTGCCGCCGGCTCAACTAGCTACGCTCGGCAAGGTTCCGCACAATCGGGAGACTATGTGATGGCGTATCGCATCGCCAACTCCATTCGCCCGGATCCGACACCAAAGCGGAAGCCGACGAAGAACAAGGATTATCTGGCGTTCATCCACGAGCTGCCGTGCTGCGTCTCCGGCCGGTACGGAGTCGAGGCTGCGCACCTGTCTTGCACGGCGCCTCGGTATGGCCACTACGGCCGCGGAAAGGGTAGCAAGGTCTCCGACCGTTGGGTTCTGCCGCTTCACCCGGACGAGCATCGCCGCCAGCACGACATGAACGAGGAGCGCTTCTGGCGCGCCGCCCGAATTAATCCGCACGTTCTGGCGCTGACGATCCACGGTCTGTGGACCGATATGGGCGCGGATGCGGCGCCGTTCGCCACCGCAATCATTAATCAGACGCTGGCCGATGCCGGCGCGCTCAGGTCGAGGGAAGAGGTATGAGGGAATTGGTAGAGAAGATTGCCCAGGTTGCGAATGCCGTTGGCTGGCAAGCGAGTGAGCCGGCCATGGACCTCGCCGGACAGATCGTTTCTGTCCTCGCCGCGAACCCCGAGCACATCGACCGCTTCATGAGTGAAGGCGCCGAGCTCTTTCTCGACGGCACATTCAACGCCGAAAATGGATGCCTCACCTATCGCTCGATCGGTGGCGACATCCTGAATCCGTCAGTTCTCCGCCAGCGGAAGGGAATGCAGCAATGAGCGAGAATGAATTGAAGCCATGTCCCTTTTGCGGACGCCCACCGCACGCCACGAAAGAGATCCGTTCGGCAAGCCTCGCGGCTCTCATAATGTGCAGCGAGAACGGTTGCGTCACAATGGCCGGTGCTACTCTGCCCGATGCTATTGCCGCATGGAACCGGCGTGTTCCCGCTATAGGTGAAGGGAGCCGCGTGGAGGATGAGGCCGCAGAGATCATCCGAGGCTTCCTGTCATGCCCTGAGATCGCAGATTGCGCGCCAGAGGATTTGGACAACGAGACGAGAGACCTTGAGCGCCGCGCCCGTCGTTTCCTTACAGCCTCACCAGAGAGACGAGACGCGTCGAAGCCATTTGCTTGGCACACCGTCGATAAGCACGGATGCGACTATATCAGTCGCAACGAGCAGAACCTTCGGGCTATTGCTGCCGATGTTGGCGGACAGGTCACGTCTCTATTCGCCTCCCCGCCAGACGGCGAGTTGGTGCGGATGCGGGAAGCGATCGACAAAGTTCTAGCCGCCGAGGAGGAATTCAGGGACATCATGCCGGCAGACCGGGAAGGCGACCCCTTATCCGATGCGGTATCGGAACTCCGCGCCGCCCTTTCCTCGAAGGAGGCGAAATGAGCCTTCCCTACTCCAACACCACCTCCGGCCGATCGGCTATGGACGATATCCGCAAGACGATCCAGGCATTCGGCTGCTCGAAGTTCGCCCCGATGGAAGACTTCGCCGAGGGCAAGGTCATCATCCAGTTCGAGTATCGCGGCCGGGCGGTGCAGGTTTCCGCCAGCGCCAAAGGCTATGCAGCCGCGTGGCTCAAAGAGAACCCATATTCTAATCGCATGCGGATGACGAAAGTCGAGCACGAGCGCCGCGCTCTCGATAAGGGCCAGATCGCCGTCTGGTCGATCCTCCGCGATTGGATCAAGGGCCAGTTGACGGCCGTCGAAACCGGCATTTTATCATTCGATGCCGCATTTCTCGGGCAGATCCTATTGCCGACCGGCGAGACCGTTCACGAGCGTATTGCCTCGCAAGGGGTTCTCGCCGCGCCGAAGGAGGCAGAGTGATGGCCGACACGCTCGACATGTTCGCAACCGAGACGAAATCCTCGGCTATCCTTTCGGAATGCGGTGCCTACCGGTACCGCCTCGAGCGGCAATGGGACGGCGACAAGCCAAAGATCGCTTTTCTCATGCTGAATCCGTCCACGGCCGACGCCAGCCAAGATGATCCGACGCTTCGCCGGTGCATCGGCTTCGCGAGGGCTTGGGGCTTTGGCGGCTTGATCGTCGGCAACCTCTTTGCCCTTCGCTCGACCGATCCGAAGGCCCTTTACGATCACCCTGATCCAATCGGGCCCGACAACGATCAGCACATTCTTGCGATAGCCAAGAGCGCCCGTAAGATCGTTTGCGCGTGGGGAACCCACGGAAATCTTCATGACCGCGGTCGCAAGATTGCCGACCGGCTCGAATTCTTCGATCTAGTCGCGCTGAAAGTGACAGCAGACGGGCAGCCAGGCCATCCGCTTTACCTCGCTGCCGACACCCAACCCAACTCGTATTTTGCGCCATGACAGTTACACCCGACCTTACCACCGCCAGCCCCGCCACCCGCGAATACTACGCCCTCCCGGAGCACATCCGCACGGCGGCAGAGGCAATCGCTGGCCCGCCGCGTCCGATGACCCATATCGAAATCCTTCTCGCGGTCGGGATGGCAATCGCAAATGAGCAGGAAGCGGCGAAGAGAGGCGAAAGATGAGAGAACGTCGCCAATCCCTTGTTCCCCCAGGCAGTTGGCCGCCTCGCATGTCCGCTGACATGGCTGCCGGGTACTGCGGGGAGAAGCACGTCGAGGATTTCCTCGAGCGCGTCGGAACGACCTATCCCAACCCGCGCATCGTTGACAGCACGCGACGGAAGTTCTGGTATCGTGAGGATCTGGACCGGGCAATGAACCTCGGCACATCGACGATGTCCTCAGGATTGGGAGCGAAGTTCCGTGAGAAGATCAGGGAAAAGCGGAACAGTGGAACTGCCTAAACACGTACACCGCGTCATCAAGCGACGCGCCAACGGTTCGCAGACCGTCTACACCTTCTACACGAGGTTCCGAAATACGAAGGAGGCGTGGCCGTCGATCGCCCTGCCCGAACCACTTGAGAAGGAGTTCTCCGAACGCCTGTCTATCTGCGAAGCCATGGCCCGCGATGAAAAAGGCTTCCTGCTGGACGGTAAGCGGCTACCGGATCTCAAGAGCAAAGAGTTTTGGCCTGAGGCCACGAAGGCGCACGAAGCATTCATCCGCCGGGGCCGTCAGGGCATCAAGGACTTCAAGTTGCTCGTCGAAGCATTCCAGAGCGAGACGAACCCCTTCTGGACTAAGCTCGCGGCTTCCACCAAGCGCGGCTACAGAACCTCTGGCGACATTATCAAAGAGACGTGGGGAGACGACCTCCCCGTCGACTTGACGACGGTGGACGCGCAGGACGCGATAGACGCCCTCGGAGAGACGCCAGCGAAGGCAAACCAGTTTCGAGCATTCCTGTCCCGCCTGATGGCGTGGGGCGCCTCACGCGGCTACTGCAAGACGAACGTCGTGGAGATGACGGAAAAGATACCGGGAGGCGAGCCGTGGGTGCCGTGGCCGAACTGGGCATTTGAGATCCTGTTGGAGCACGCACCGTTCCATATGCAGTTGATTGCCATGTCGGCATTCTTCACCGGGCAACGCCAAGGCGACGTGCTGGCTATGACGAAGCCGAAGGCCGGCGAGAATACAATCGCGGTGCGGGCGCAGAAGACGGGAAACACGGTCTGGATTCCAATCCACTTCGCCTACCGGAAATGGATAGACCGCGTGCCTACGTCCGATAGCGTGATGCTGCACGCCGGAGCTCGCGCCACGTCATACAAGAGCGCCGACGGTTTCCGGACCGAATGGCAGAAGCTCATGGCGAAGGACGCGTTCAAGCCGTTCCGGGAAAACCGCATCGTCTTCCACGGTCTGCGCAAGAACGCTGTGATCAATTTGCTGGAGGTTGGCTGCACGGAGAACCAGGTGGGAGCGATCTGCAACATGTCGGCGCAGATGGTGCAGCACTACGGCCGAGAGGTGGCTCTGAGGAGCCTCGCGAAGGACGCGATGAAGCTCATGGAGTCGCGCTGGAGCGAGATCGAGCCGGCCGCTTTCAGGAACAAGAACGGAACGTGAATTGGAAACCGTTTCCAATTTCTTGGAAACCAGTCATCCGGAAATCCCGGACACCTTCGAAATTGTGGAATGATTTCAAGAGGTTTTTGGTGGGTGATCACGGGCTCGAACCGTGGACCCGCTGATTAAGAGTCAGCTGCTCTACCAACTGAGCTAATCACCCGACCGGAACCGCTTCGCTGCGGTCTGGTGGGGCGTATAATGGCGTTCGCCGGGCTTGTCCAGCGCCCTTTGCAAGTTTTCTGCAAAAATTTCAGCGCGGTGCATTCGTGCGTCCTTCGCCGCCACTTCAGACCGTCAACTCCCCTTCGGCAACTTTTATGGCATGGCCGCCTATCCGCGCGCTCGCGATCTTGCCCTCCGCGATGTCCAGATGCAGATGAATGAAGGAAGGGCGGCCCATTTCGACCCCCTGCTCGATCAGCATGGGGTGGTGGCCATCGACCAGGCCGTCGAAGAAGTTGATGGCGCCTGAAAGAGCGGCCGCGGCCGAGCCGGTTGCCGGGTCTTCGACGAGGCCCATGCCCGGGGCGAACATCCGGGCATGAAAGCGGGCTGTATGATTGATGCCACCGCGACAGTAGAGATAGGCTGCAGCGAGCCGGCCCTCGGCAAGCGGTGCCAGGTGCTCCCAGCGCTGCGGATCGAATTCCACCGAAGCCGCCGCGCCGACGTCATGAAGGGGCACCATGACGAAGGGAACGCCGGCGCTCCAGAACGACGGCACATGATTTTCAAAGCCGACCTGAGTGGTCTTGAGCGCAAGTGCGTCGGCGATCTCCTGCCGGTCCAACTGCGCGTGGAGCCGGATCGGTTTGCGCGGCAGGTCGAATTCGGCGAAGGTCGCCGCTCCCGGCTTCAGCCTGACGGCAGCGCGGACCGGCCCCACGCTTTCTTCCAGCACCTGCATCAATTCGAGCGCACTGTTGGCCTCCCCGTAGGCCGCTTCCGCAATTGCTACGGCCGCTCCGACTGTCGGGTGTCCGGCGAAGGGCAGTTCGTGTGCCGGCGTGAATATCCGAAGCCGGGCGGAATGGGCGGCGTTGCCGGGCCGCAGGATGAAAACCGTTTCGGAAAGGTTGAACTCCTGGGCGATCGCCTGCATGGCTTCCTCGGCAAGCCCCTCGGCCCCGAACACCACTGCCAGAGGGTTGCCCGCCAGCCGTTTCTCGGTGAAGACATCGTAGATCGCGTAACGCCGTGCCATACATGTCCCCTTATTGGTCCGGGTCGTTGTGGATTAGGTCCGGGTAGCGCGGTATTACGAAGATCCCGTCTGCCGACGCCGCGACTTCGGGTCAAAACTCTGCTGTGCCGCACCGCTCGCGACCTTGCAACGCCAGCGCCCCGGCGGCAAGGCAAAATGCCGGCGGCGACGTTCCTTCACGCCATCTGCTGCCCGCGGCTACGCGCAAAAAGCCATTCAAGTATGGGTGGAATGAACGGCGGATAATTATGTGCGGTCGGCTCTGGCCCCCGGATCGCCACCGCCTCGTCGATCTCTGGATGGGGATCGGCAGCAACATGCGCCGCCACCCGGGCAAGGATTTCCTCCGCCGTGGCCGCCAATCGGAAAACGCGGAAAACGGTAAGGGTGCCATCCATGCGGATGGCGTGCCAGCCCGGTTCTGCGATCGCCTCGGAAAGCGAGATGCCGGTTTCCTCCATGACCTCGCGCGCGATGTTGCGCCCGACGTCGCAGCGCCCGTCGATGATGTCCTCCGGCTCCAGCGAACCGCCGGGGCTATAGACCCGGCCCGGATTGGCCGTGTGCGCACCCATGCGGATGGCGATCAAAGCGCCGTCCGAAGAGACGAGCATCGGCATGCCGAAGATATGGCTCGCGCCCGCTGCCCTCGTTTTCCGCCACCAGAGAAAGGTCGAATAGGGAACGATATGGGCCCGGGCGCTGATGCGCCCGTCCGTGATCCGGACCGCTCTCTGCAGCACCATCCGGCCGTCGAAAAGGTGTGGGTTCGCGGCGATTTCCCGCCGCCAGCTTTCGCGCGCCCGATCCGCCTCTGCCAGATGGAACGGATGGGGCTCGGGCGAGACCTCTATATCGATGTCCGAGACCGGGAAGATCGTCCCGTCGAGAGGCCATTGCCCCTGGCTGGTTTCCAGTAAGGTCATCTTCAAATATCCAAGGTCATTACAACAGGGCAATGGTCGGAGGCTTTCGGACGGTCCCAGCCGGTGCGCGGATAACGCTCGACCTCCTGCCCCGCGGGAAAGATCGTGCGATAGGGCTGCCCGGAACGGATGATTTCAGGCAGCCGGGCCGCGTTGCGGCGCGCCAGCTCCGGCGACAGCCAGATATAGTCGAGCTGGCAGAGATGCCGATCATCCGGCCCCCGGCTATGGAAGAGCGTCCAGCGGTCGAGGACCGGCCGGCGCAGATTGGGATTTTCGACAAAACCGTCGTGGCTCAGGATGTCGAGCGCGCTCGTCATCTCCTCATGCGGCACGAATTCATAGCCGTTGCGCCGGTCGCCCAGCACCTTCACCTTCTCCTGATAATCATTCATATCGCCACAGATGGCGAAGACTTTGTCGGCCGTATGTCCGCGGCCGAAGCGGCGTTCGATGATATGGCGCACGGCCTTCACCTCCGCGACACGCACGGCCATCGTCGCCTGCCGGCCGTCGAGACCTTCGCGCGCCGGCCCCATGGATTTGAGATGCACCACATAGAGGGTCAGCGGCCTCCCGCCGATTCTCACATCCAACTCGAGGCAATCGCGTTTGAAGATGCGGTCGCGGGGCCGGTTCGTAAGTGCCAGTTCGTCGTTGAAAAGGTCGAGATCCTCATAGGTGAGCGCAGCGTGGCTCTTTACCTCCAGGCACTCGATCTTCTGGCCGTCGCGGGTCTCCTCCCGCATCAGCACGGCGACATCTATGCCGCGGGAGTCGTTGCCTTCGATCAGATATTTCTGGCGATAACCGTTGCCGGCCATGCGAAACAGATAGCCATATTCGAAGGCCTGCAGCGCCGCCATGTTGTCGGCCTCCTGCAGGCAGAGAATATCGGCGTCGCAATCGGCAATCGCCAGCGCCGACATCTGCCGGGTGTCGTCCGTATGCGCGATCGTGCGCGCCTCTTCCAGACGCTGGTATTCCGCCTCGCTGCGAACGTCGAAGAGCCGCAACACCCGATCCTGCTTGAGCTGGTTGCGAAAGCCGGAAAAATCGAAGCGGCTCATGAGGTTTTCGATATTGAAGGTGGCAAGGCGAAGCGACATCAGGGGCAATTCCACATTGAATTGCCGCGGAGATTAGAGCGGGACGAGCAAGAGTGTAAAGCTGCAGATTGTGCCGCGCGCGAGCCCTCCGCGGCGTCGCCGTCCGCCGGGAACCTTGCGATGAGCCCGTGCGCGGCCTTGGCCGCTATCGTCTTACCGCCACCACCTGGGCCCGGCTGAAATAGGACAACTGCACGCGACCCGACTGGTTGCCGCCGATAAGACGTGCGGTCGATTTGGACATCTGCGACAGGACGCCGACGTGATAGCTCCGTCCGGCTCTGACGACGACGACGTCGCCCGGCTTTGCGTAGGACAGCTTGACGGGCGCACCGAACCTCAGCCACGAGCGGGCGATGCCATAGCTCTTCGGTGGCTGCCGGCCGGATTTCCGGGCAACCATCCCCATGAAATGGCCGCACCAGGGCGTACGGGCCGGATTGATGCCGAGAGCGGCGCGCAGGCGCCTGTTGTTCTTCACCTCGTGCAGCCCGGCATATTGCTGGGCCTGGGTGAGCATTCCCGCTGATGCGGTGTCGGGTGACGTAAGCGCAAGAAATGCTGCAGTCAGAAGCGCGACAACCTTCATGAGTTGGTCTCCCTCACGGCGCTGCGCGTCCAATCAGACGCAAAGTCGCCGTAGCACCTGGTTTTGCCGCATCTTCCGGATTGACTTCGATCCAAAAGATGCAGCCGGCGCGGACGGCGTCATGCCGGCCTTCGCCTGCCTCTTCGTCTCCGTCCATCGCAAGAAGTTCGCCCCTTCCGCAGACGCGCACATGCACGCGCCGAGCCGCTCCGCATTCGGGAATGCGTCCCGATCGCAGATGAAGATGGCTCCGGAATCAAAGGGCTAGAGCGTCCTCCACCGAGGCGTGCAGCAACGGCCGCGCCCAGCGCCCGTTAAAGGCGCCAAGGCCGCATGCCTGGATCGCTGCACGGTCCGCCCGTGAGCGGTACCGTGTCGGCAGCCGTCAAGGCTGCACTACGCCTTCGGCACAAAGCACAAAGGACTCTCTAGCGCTTTGAGGCTGCACATGACCGTCTCCGAAAACCGAATATGGATTTTCAGCGCGGTGTTGCAGCCGGCCCGCGAATTGCAATGGCCGTGCCCCCAACCTGATGGCGTTCGCTTTGCGAGAGTTCGAAATTCCCCTGCCAGCCGGTGGTCAGCAGTCGAAAACTTGCCGGCTAGGTGAAGCGAAATTGTGGCAAAGACCGCTTGTCTTGCGCATTTGGCGTCGATTTCTTCGCCGATTCGCTACTGTGGCCCGAAATTGGCGCGTTTTTGCCTATCGGTCGGCGGCTGTTGACCCTTATCCCGCCCCGGCGGCCAGCATGACGGCCTCGCGTCGCTGCTTTCAGGATCAGCGCACCAGACGAATGGCGCCCGGATAATTGAAATGGGTATTGGCAAGCTCCTTGCTGCAATCCATCTTGAAAGTGCTGTTGCCGATCAGCGTGATCTCCTGTGCGATCAATCTGATGCACTCACCGCTGGTCGTGCCGTTGCCGGCATATTGGAGCTCGCCGGCGTCGGGCAAATAGAGGATCCCCGTCAAAGAGGATTTGCTGTTGCCGTTGATGACGGCTGGTGCGGCGTTGCCGTGCTCTGCAACGATCGAGAAGCCGGCCCAACTGCCCTCGAGCGAAGGCGAGATATTGAAGGTGGCGCCTCCATTGATCCTGAGTTCCGCATCGTTGATCAGGAAAAAGGTCACGCCCTGACCGCTGACGACCGTCTGGCTGCCGAGTTCGAGCCGGCCGCCGTCGATGATGTAATTGCCCGCCTGGAGTGCGACTGCTCCTTTCAGATCCAGGCCTCCGTAGGTACCGGGTTTCAGCGTCACCACATAGCCGTCGGCATTTTTCGGTGTCTTTCCGGTGCCGTTGCAATCGCCGTTGCCGCCGCCTCCGGCGACGTAGGCCTGACCGCAGCCGGAAAGATCCGTCCAGCCCGAAGGCCTGGGGAGCACCTTGCTCGCAAATGGATCGGGTATGCGCGGCGATCCCTCCACGGCGGCCTCGCAGGCGAGCTGTACCGCCTGCGGCGAGCTGTAGAGGCCGCCCGCCGCGTAAAGACACTCGGCTTTGAGCTTGCCTGAGCCGCCGATATAGATCGACTGATCGTCGTCGGAGTTCGAAAGGACCGCGCATCCCGTCAGATCGGCAATTGCGCTGCCGCTGACCTCGAATGCCCGGTCTGCCGTGTGATGAAGCGCAAGAATGCAGGCCTCCGCCCCGGAGGCGCGCGCGGCAATCGCCAGGCGCCGGATCTGGAGCGGCAGGCGCTCGAGGAAGAGCGGCTTGTGGTCCAGCACGAACTCGGCGGTAGCGGTATCTTCATTCACATTGCGCGTGAACTTTACGGACAGCGCCTGCGTGGACGGCTCCGTGGCGACGGCCAGCGCGTCGACGACGCTCTCCTGCGGCAGCGTATAATTGCTCCAGAAGAACTTTTGCGCCGCGGCGTAGGCCTCGTCCTCGGTGGCGCCCTCGCCATAGGCCCGGACCGAGCCGAGCGCGGCCGCATCGAGAGCGCTCTGGATTTTCTCCGCCTCCAGGTAAGCCCCGGCGAAGTCGATCGCCAGCGCAGCCGCGCCGATAATCGGAACGAAAGCGATCGCGCCCAGAACGGCGAAGTTGCCGCCTCTGTCGCGCACCAATCTTCTCAGATGCAGGCGGAACGTCGCGGCCCTCATAGCCTTCCCTCTCAGCAGCCCCACCGCAACACATAAGCATTAACTAATTTTAAGATCGTTACCAAACACGTTCGGGTTTTATGAAATCTTTAAAGGAATGGCGGGAGACCTCGACTTCCATCGCGACAAATCCCGGAAGCGCTCGGTTGTACCCGCTCTTCAAGCCGCCTGCTGCGCAAGAATCGGTCGTAGTTCGTAACAAATCGCCCTGAAAAGTTACTGGACCAAGGCCACCGATCTCGTCAAAACTAACGGTGCAATCAGGGAAATGATTTCAGTAGCAATTTAGATCGGAGCTCCCTTCGGGGTGAACGCCGATTGCGAGGATTTACCCGGTCGAGCTCGCGGCAGCCCCCGGGCGGAGAGTGATGGATATGCCCGGGGCGTCTGGCAGCCGGGTGTGATATTGCCGCCGGGAAAATAGAGAGATTGAAATTTTCGCCGCAATTTACCAGGACCCGCTCGCTGACGGCGGGCCCTGGTTTTGTATGGGCGCTCCTGGCGCCGGGTCATTTCCGCGGCGCCGTTCAACGCCGCAGCAAGCGCGTCAGCCATAGAGATATTCGGGCAGCCAGAGCGTCATGCCCGGCCAGATATACATCATGATCATGCAGAGAATGACGATGAGCATGTAAGGCATCATGCCCGCGAATATCTGGTTGAGGGTAACCTGCGGCGGCGACACGCCCTTGAGATAGTAGGCCGACATCGCAACCGGCGGGGACAGGAACGCAGCCTGCAAATTGACGAAGACGAGCACGCCCCAGAGGATCGGGTCGATGTCGAAATGGTGGAGCATCGGCAGAAAGATCGGCACGAAGATGATGATGATCTCGGTCCATTCGAGCGGCCAGCCGAGAATGAAGATGATCGCCTGAGACAGGATCATGAACTGCACCGGCGTGAGATCCAGCGCGAGAACCCATTGCTCCACCAGCGCCTGTCCGCCGAGGATCGCGAAAACGGCGGAGAAAAGCGCCGACCCGACGAAGAGCCAGCAGACCATGGCGGTCGTCTTCGCGGTCAGGAACACCGCTTCCTTGGTGCGCTGCCAGTCGAGGGTCCGCGCCTGGAGCGCCAGCAGGAAGGCACCGGCCGCGCCGACGGCGGCGGATTCCGTCGCGGTGGTTATGCCGAACAGGATCACCCCGAGCACCACCACCGTGAGGATTGCGAGCGGCATGACGGAGGAAACGAGGAGCTTCACCACCTGCAGCCGTTCCGCCGTCATGTTGCGGTAGTAGCGCAGCAGCGCGAAGACGGCGATTGCGGCGGCAAGGCCGAACCAGACGTAGAAGCTCGTCGCAGGGCCGCCAGCCGCTGCAGGCCCGGCATCGGCTACCGGCGCGCCGAGCTCTTCCAGCCCCTCCGGTGCTTCGGTCGCGGCCGCCTGTTGATGAATGACGACATACCACCAGAGAAGCCAGAGCGTGGACGCCGTCAGCAGAAGCGGGAAGAGCGCCGCAGCAAGGTTCTTGACGAGTTTCCAATAGGTGAGCCGTCCCTCTTCCCCTTTGATCCCGAGCGCGCGTGATGGCGAGACGAGCGCTGCGAGAAGACCGGCGAGCATGTTGGGTGAATAGACCTCTGCGAAATGCTTCATCCATGGCGGCACCGGGACGCGCGTCTGTTCCTCGGGCAGACTCGGAGCGATCTTCGGATTGAGCATCGCCCAGCCGAGGACATAGGCGAGATAGAGGAGCGCCAGAAAGAAGCCGGGAAACATCGTCGCCGCATAAAGCTTGACCACCGACTGGCCGGCGACGGCCGCATAGACGATGATCATCACCGATGGAGGGATCAGGATGCCCAGCGTGCCTCCGGCGGTGATGACGCCCGAGGCAAGCTTCACATCGTAACCGGCCCGCAGCATCGGGTTCATGGCGATCACCCCCATCAGCACAACCACGGCGCCGACGAGGCCGCTGGCGATGCCCCAGAAGGTGCAGACGATGAGCGTTGTCACCGCGAGCGATGCCGGAACGCGCCGGAATGACAGCTGTATGCTGTAGAACATCTTGTCGACCAGCGCGCCGCGCTCCATCACGTAGCCCATCAGCACGAAAAGCGGGATGGAGATCAGCACGTCATTGGTCATGGCGCCGTAGGTGCGCTGGACCATGAGATCGAAGACGCGATTGTCGATCCAGGGTTCCACCGGATTGTAGAAGGCGTAGAAGCCGAACAGCATTCCGAGACCCATGAGGGTGAAGGCCGTCGGAAATCCCATCATGATCACGACCACGATGAGGCCCAGCATCGTCAAACCAAGAAAAGGTTCACTCACCGCTCTCCCCCTCCGAGGCCGCGCTGCCGGGCCGCCCTGTCGATATCCTGCGCGCGTTCGATGGCAGCTTCACGCGTTTCCTCGTCCAGGTGCTCGCTATGGGCAAGCTGCTCGGCGACGACATCGATCTCTTCGACGTCCTTCAGCCGCGCCGGCCACGCCCCGGTTCTAAGACAGACGATGCAGCGCAGGATCTCCGCCAGTCCCTGAAGAATGACGAGTGCGCCTGCGATCGGAATGACCGTCTTGAAGTAATAGATCGGCGGCCCTTCGGCGGTCACCGTCGAGTGCTCGCCGATCCGCCATGACAATGCGGCATAGTCGTAGCCTGCATAGATGAGGGCGGCGATCCCGGGCAGGAAGAAGAAGATGTAAAGGATGAGATCCAACGCCGCCTGCGTGCGCGGCTTCAACGAACTGTAGATGAAATCACCGCGCACATGCGCGTTCTGCGCCAGGGCATAGGCGCCCGCCAGCATGAAGAGGCTGCCGTAGAGCATGTTGCTGGCATCGAAGATCCATGCGGTCGGCATGTTCAGGATATAGCGTTTGAAGACTTCACCGCAGACCAGCATCATCAGACCGATGATCAGCCACGCCGCCGCCTTGCCGGTCCAGACGCTGATGGCGTCGATCCTCATGAGCAGATGCTGAACGTTCACGCGCACCCCCGGGATGGCCAGGTCCTGACCGTACATCACCGGCCCCGCGCCGGTGATGTGCTGGATCGGATGAAGTCAGAGCGACTTGGCGACCCCGTCTCGCCCGAAATAGTGGTCGAAGGCCATCCGCCGGTTGACGACGGTATCCTGCTCCCAGCGTGTCGCGCGTTCGGCAAAGGCGATCTGGGACTGCAGAACCTCCTTGAACACCGGATTTTCCGCCGACTTCTTCTTCACCACCTCGTCATAGACTTCGAGTTGCCGCTTGAGGATTGCTTCGGGCGTCTTGTAGAACTTGACCTGATCGGCCGTCTGCATCTCGCGATAGTCCGTGGAGTAGCGGTCGATCGCTTTCCAGGCCATGTCCGCCGACGCCGCGTCCACCGCATTGGTTATGATTGCCTTCATCTGGTCCGGCAGGCCGTCGAACTTTCCTTTGTTGAACAGGATCTCGAATGTCTCGGCATTCTGATGATAGCCCTGCAGCATGCACACCTTGGAAACGTCGGGAAAGCCGAGCAGGCGATCGGATGAGGCATTGTTGAATTCCGCCGCGTCGAGCAGACCGCGGTCGAGTGCGGCGACGATCTCGCCTCCCGGCAAGGCGTTGACCGCTGCGCCGAGCCCTGTGAACACATCGATCGAGATACCGACGGTGCGGAACTTCAATCCCTGCAGGTCCTCGGCCTTGGCGACTGGCTTCTTGAACCAGCCCAGCGGCTGTGTCGGCATGGGCCCGTAGGGAAACGACACGACATTGGCGCCGATCGACTCGTAAAGCTTGGCGAGCAGGTCCCTGCCGCCGCCGTATTTGTGCCAGGCCAGCATCATGTTAGCGTCCATGGCGAAGCCGGGCCCCGATCCCCACAGCGCCAGCGCAGTCTGCTTGCCGTAGTGATAGACCATCACGCCGTGGCCCCCATCGAGCGTTCCTTCGGAAACCGCGTCGAGCAGTCCGAATGCCGGCACGACGGCACCGGCCGGAAGCACCTCTATCTTGAGGTCGCCACCAGTCATATCGTTGACCTTCTTTGCGAAGTCGAGCGCGAACTCGTGAAAGATGTCCTTGGACGGCCACGTGCTTTGCCAGCGCATGCTGACCGGCCCTTGTGCCCTCACGATGCTCGGCGCTGCAGCCATGGCCGCCCCGGCCGCTGCGGCGCCGCGGAGAAATTTGCGGCGCGATGGCCCCCCGCTTTCGGCTTTGTGTTTCATGCTTTCCTCCCAAGGCTGCGCGCGAACTCCCTCCCCTTTTGGGAGCGGACTTTTTCGCGGGCATTCACAATCGCTGAAGAGGCACAAGCATCGTCTGGAGACGCGCTGCGCCCCGATTTTTTTCTTGCTGCAGGAGAGAATACTCCCGAATGCGCCCCTCGCAAAGATTGCAGGGAACGAGCGGAGAACGCTGCCAGTCGGATGCGGAAGGGAATAGTATGGCACAGCGTTCTGTCTCACTGCGAGAGCGGCCGATCTCTTCGGGAGGGCATGGCATGACTACCGTTCCGCGAAACCTGATCGTCATCACCATGGCCGGTGCGCTTATGGCCGGCTGCGCCGGCGTTTCGGCCCGAAATGCGGCTCGCACGACGGGCCTGGTCGGCTACGGCCCGAATCCGACTTTGCCGAAGCCGAACCCCACGGTGATCCCGACCGTCAACATCGCCGACGCAAAAGGCTGGCAGGAAGGCGCCACGCCGACACCCGCAAAAGGGCTGAAGGTGAACGCCTTCGCTGCGGGCCTCGATCACCCGCGCTGGCTGCATGTACTGCCGAACGGCGACGTGCTGGTGGCCGAAACCAATGCACCGGCCAAGCACGACGAAGGCTTCAGCCTCAAAAAGGCATTCATGAAGCTGGCGATGAAACGAGCGGGTGCCGCACCGCCAAGCGCCAACCGGATCACGCTTCTGCGCGATACCGACGGCGACGGTATCGCCGATCTTCGCAGAACCTTCGCGGAAGGCCTCAATTCTCCCTTCGGCATGACGCTTTCCAAGGGCAAGCTCTATGTCGCCAATACCGACGCGCTCGTCGCATTCCCCTATTCCCGCGGTCAGACTCGCCTGGGCACGCCGGAAAAGATCATCGACCTGCCGTCGGGAAATCTCAATCACCATTGGACGAAAGACGTGATCGCGAGCCCGGACGGACGAAAGCTCTATGTCACCGTCGGCTCCAACAGCAATGTCGGGGAAAACGGCATGGCTGCGGAAAAATATCGCGCGGCCGTTCTGGAGGTGGACAAGGCAAGCCGCCGCACCCGGGTCTTCGCTTCGGGCCTGCGCAATCCCAACGGCCTGTCCTGGAACCCGGAAAGCGGCGAGCTCTGGGTCGCCGTCAACGAGCGTGACGAGCTCGGCGACGATCTCGTTCCGGACTACATGACCTCCGTCAGGGACGGCGCCTTCTATGGCTGGCCCTACAGCTACTTCGGTCAGAATGTCGATACGCGCGTCAAGCCGCCGCGCCCGGATCTCGTGGCGAAGGCGGTAAAACCCGACTACGCTCTTGGTTCGCACACCGCTTCGCTGGGGCTGACATTCTCCGAAGGCGCATCGCTCGGGCGCGCCTATGCCAACGGTGCCTTCGTAGGCCAGCACGGCTCCTGGAACCGCAGCGTGCACAGCGGGTACAAGGTGATCTTCGTTCCCTTTTCCAAGGGCAAGCCGAACGGCCGACCGAGAGACGTCCTCGCCGGCTTTGTCAGCCGGAGCGGGAAGGCGATGGGCCGGCCGGTCGGCGTTGCGATCGACGAGCAGGGCGCCCTACTCGTCGCCGACGATGTCGGCAATGTCATCTGGCGCGTCAGCCGTAGATAGCGGTCTTCGCCCCGATAGACTTGCCGCTTCCCCATTGCTACTCTCCCACTCGAGGCGATCGCAATGCGATTTTTCATGGAGTCCGCGGCTCTTTGGAGCGGACCGGAAAGTACGCACGAATTACCGCTCACACATGTTCAACCGATCGGTATTTTCGCTCACGACATCGCCGGGAGACGGACGGCATGAGGCGGCTGGCAGCGATCATGGACGCGGACGTCGTCGGCTATAGCCGGCTGATGGGGCTGGATGAAGCAGGCACGTACCGGGCGGTCAAGCAATGCCGTGATGCCTTCATTCTACCTTTGGTCGCGGCCCATGGCGGAAGGATCGTCAAGCAGGCGGGAGACGGGACGCTCGCGGAATTCGCAAGCGTTCTCGATGCGGTCGCCTGCGCGGTCGCGATCCAGCGAACGATGCATGATCACGCCGGAGGCGCCGAAGCGGAGCGTCTGGAGTTGCGCATCGGCGTCCATCTCGGCGATATCGTCGCTGACGATGGCGACATCCATGGCGAAGGCATTGCCGTTGCCGAGCACCTGCAGGAAATGGCGCCGCCCGGCGGCGTGTGCGTGTCGCAGCAGGTCTATGACCAGATCGGCTTGAAGGTGGATTTCCCCTTGACCGAAATCGGCTGCAGGACATTCGCCGATCTTCCCGGTCCGCTGCGCGCCTGGCGCTGGCAGCCGGGCGGCGCGGCAGGGGAAGTGCCGCCGGCGCCGGCGCAAACCGACCCCCTGCCCGGTAAGAAGCGCCCATCGATCGCGGTCCTGCCCTTCGTGAATCTTTCGAGCGCCGACGAACAGGAACATTTCTCCGACGGCTTTACCGAAGAGTTGATCGCCACGCTCGCCCGATGCCGGTGGCTGCGCGTCGTCGCTCGCAACTCCTCCTTCACCTTCAAGGGGAAGGCGGTCGACGCGAGGAGAGTGGCGGAAGACCTGGGTGTCAAATATGTGATCGAAGGCAGCATACGTCGCGCGGCCAACCGCATCCGCATCACGGCGCAATTGCTGAGCGGCGAAACCGGCATGCTGCTCTGGGCAGAACGCTACGACCGCATGCTGGACGATGTTTTCGTGCTCCAGGACGAGATCGCGGGGCAGATCACCGGCACCGTGGAGCCGGAACTCGGCTTCATCGAATTCGCTGCGCTGCGCGGCCACACCGCGACGGACATGGATGCCTGGAACATTTACCTGAAGGCGCTATGGCATCTTTACAAGTTCGATCTGGAAAATCTGAGGATATCCAAGACGCTCTTCGAGCGGGCGGTCGATCTCGAGCCCGCCTTTGCCCAGGCCCATGCGCGGCTTGCCTATGTCCATATACAGCTCGGCTGGTACGGCCCTCTGGAAGAGCGGGCCGAGCGGATCGCCGACGCGACGGCGCTCGCGGAACGCGCAATCGCGCTCGACGACCGTGAGCCGGCCGCCCATCTTGCCCTCGGCCGGGCACGGGCGCTCGGCGGCCAGCCGCAGCGTGGCATAGACCACCTGCGGAATGCGCTGAGGCTCGATGCAAGCTTCGCCCAGGGCCACTTCGCCCTCGGGCAAGCGCTTTGCTATGTCGGCCGCCCGGAGGAAGGCATTGCCGCGATCAACGAAGCCTTCCGGTTGAGCCCCCGTGATCCGCATTTGTGGACCTTTTACAATATGGTGGCTATCGCCCACTATCAGTCGGGTCGCTTCGCGCAAGCCGCCGAAGCGGCCCGTGCCTCCCTGCGCCAGGAGAACGCCACCTTCTGGCCGGCAATGGTCCTGGCGGCCTCGCTCGGCGCCATCGACCGGACCGACGAAACCAGTTCGGCCGTGGCGAACCTTCTTCGCCGTCGCCCGGACATGACCGTGAAAACGGCCCGCGCCGAATTCTACTTCGGCAGCGTGCCGGTCATGCCGGAAGATTTCATCGCCCGTTTCGTCAGCGATCTGCGCCGCGCCGGCCTGCCTGACTGATATCCAGCTGCTGCCGAATGGCCCGCTCGAAGGGACATGCGGCGGCGCCTGTCCACCACAGCGTAACCGCAAATAAAATCGCCCACGTGGTGCACGTCCCCTCTCCCCGCTTGCGGGTAGAGGGCCAGCGTGAGGGGCAAACTGCAGCAGGGTTGTGTTCCCTGAAACCCCGCCCCCGTTCGTCACTTTCGTGACATCTCCCCCGTACGGGGTATCCCCCGGGTCGCCCTATCCTATTGCAGCGTGCGCGAAGGAACGGCGGCCGCCTGGCCGTTCATGGCCTCCGGCGCCGTCGCCTGAGTTCCGCGGTTGCTGTCGAGGCCGGTCGCGACGACGGACACGCGGAAAGTGCCGTCCAGGCTCCGGTCGAAGATCGCACCGACGACGATGTCGGCTTCGTCGTAAACTTCCTCGCGGATTCGGGTCGCCGCCTCGTCCACCTCGAAAAGCGTCATGTCCATTCCGCCGGAGATCGACACGAGCACGCCTTTGGCACCGCGCATGGAGACTTCGTCGAGCAGCGGGTTGGCGATCGCCGCCTCCGCCGCCAGCATCGCGCGGTTCTCGCCGGTCGCTTCGCCCGTGCCCATCATCGCCCGGCCCATGCCCTTCATCACCGTCTTGACGTCGGCGAAGTCGAGATTCATCAGCCCCTCCTTGACGATCAGGTCGGTGATGCAGCTGACGCCCGAATAGAGGACCCGGTCGGCAATCATGAATGCGTCGGCGAAGGTCGTCTTGGCATCGGCGATGCGAAAGAGGTTCTGGTTGGGGATGACGATGACCGTGTCTGCACTCTCCCGCAGCCGCTCGACGCCGAGCTCCGCCGTCTGCATGCGCCGCTGTCCCTCGAAGCTGAAGGGCTTGGTGACGACCGCGACCGTCAGGATTCCGGCCCGCCGCGCCGCTTCCGCGATCACCGGCGCCGCTCCCGTACCGGTACCGCCGCCCATGCCTGCCGTGACGAAGCACATATGCGTGCCGCCGAGGTGGTCCATGATCTCGTCGATCGATTCCTGCGCGGCCGCATTGCCGATGTCGGGCACCGAACCGGCGCCGAGACCCTCGGTGATGGCAGCGCCCAGCTGGATCCGCCGCTCCGCCTTCGACGTCGCCAGCGCCTGCGCGTCCGTGTTCGCGGCGATGAAATCGACGCCCTGGAGGTTTTCGGCGATCATGTTGTTGATCGCGTTGCCGCCGCCGCCACCGACGCCGATGACCGTGATCTTCGGGCGCATCTCGGTAATGATCGGCTTCTTGTATTCCGTCATGGTTCTTCTCCTTGGGCAGTTCCCCGGCCGCCTGAAAACTCGGAACACGGAGAGCGAATGCGGTGCGGCGCGAATCAGGCGCCTTCATTCTAGGAATTCAAAAAAGCCACAGAGAAGGCAAGAGCGACAAAATCATGGCAGTCCACAACTACCTTCGTCGGCAGGGGAACAAAGAAATATCCGGGCACGTTCAATCTGGGTTTCGCGCAAGGAGGAATGGCTGCCATGGGTACCGAACAAGCCCCGACGGCGAAGGGCAAGCAATCCAGCACCGGCCTGCACAAAAGCGCCGCCAAGGAAGAGAAAAAAACCGAAGCACAAAAGGGATCCGACCTTAGAAAAGGCGCCGATCGGTTCGACGAACGTTCGAAAAGCTCCGACGGCCGCAGCGCCGCCTCGAAGCAGAAGCCGAAAAAGTAAAGAGACGTCTCTTCAACGCCCGCCGCGGGCGCCGGCTCAACCCGCTTCGGATGCGGGCGCGGTATAGCGCCGGCGCACCGCCTCGGCCAGCCTCTGCCGGCTTTCGGCAGGCGAGAGCGAACGATCCTCTTCTATGCCCGCAGCCTCCTCGGCCAACTCCTCGTCGCCGATGCGTTCCTCGAACCACTTCGAGTAATCGCCGTGGCGCAGATGGTGCTCCCAGGTCGTGTCGTCTATGCCTTCGGCGATCTGCAGAAACATCGTCAGATTGTGGGCGCGCAAATTCATCTCGTTCTTCGGACCGCGGAAATAGAAGCTTGCCTCCTCGCCCAGGCGGCCCTCCGCATATTTGCGCGTATGCCGCTTGCGGGCTTCCCGAGGTTGCTCGCTCTTGATCCGCCGAACCGGCGTGCGCGGCGTGCGCCGCCAGAAAAGAACCTCGTCTTCCCCGAAAGAAGCATCCAGCCCGTCCGGCAACGCCTCACCCAAGACGGAGCAAACCGTCGCGATTACATCGCGCGCCTTGGGACCGAGCGCTGCGACCGCAGTGATCTCCTTGAGAGCATCGGGCGAGACCGAGTCCGGATGGACCGTGATCATGATCATGCCGGAGCGGTCGTCGGAAAGCGCGAGCGAGGCACTGTCGCGCGCTGCCGGCATGAGATGATGGGCCTCGTCGATAATCAGCCAATGCGGCCTGCCGGTCTTGGCACGCAGCGCCGACAGGTCTGGCATCAGGCCGGCGAAGAACTCGGGCCGGTCGTTGGGCTCGACGCCTGTTGCGCTGACGACGACGTTATCGTCCGGATTGGCCAGGAGCTCCAGCACCTCCCTGCCCGTAGGCGCGACAGACCCGTTCCCCACGGTCACCGCGCCTTCAAGCCCCTCATAGTCGCCCTCCGGATCGAATATGCAGAGCTGGAAGCGCCGTTCCCGTAATCGCTCCGCAAGGGCGGTCGCCAGTCTCGACTTGCCGATGCCGGAACTCCCCGCTATCAGCAGCACGTCCTGCGGTCCGATCTCCACCGGCCCTTCGTCATCCTCACCGATCGGCACCTGGTGGCGGGCACTCGCGCACAACGCATAATCGGACTCCATGATCCGGTTCATCAGTTGCTCGACGCCGGCCCCGCGCACACCCTCGAGGATCACGTCGGCCGTCTCCTTGAGCGCCGGCAAGGCGTTGGCCACGGCGGCTCCGCAGCCGCACATCCTCAAAAGCGCGTGATCGTTCTCGGCATCGCCCACCCCCACCACGTTGAGAAAGGAAAGCCCCATCTCCTTCAGGGCCGCCTTCAGCCCCGTGGCCTTGTTCACACCCGTCGGGAGCACCATGACGGCGCCCTTGTTGAAGATGATCTCGAGTTCGAGGCCGAGCTCGTTGATCGCTTCGAGCGCGGCTGTCTGGAACGGCTCCCAGGTGGCGACGATGGAACGGCCGACCGACATCCTGTCGACGCCCTTCTCCTTGAGGCGCTCGATGAAGGCCTCCGGCGGCGAGGGTGCAAGCAGCCGCTCCTCGCCGGTTTCCGGCGTATAGAGCAGCGCACCGTTCTCGACGACGACCTTGTCGAACACATCGATTTCGGGAAATACGCTCTTGAGGTCCGGCAGTTCGCGCCCGGTCACGAGCAGAAGCTTGCGCCCGCTCTCCTTCAGCCTCTTCAAGGTCTCCAGAGTTTCCGGACGGACGGCACCGTAATCGGCCAGTGTACCGTCGTAATCCGTCGCAAGAGCCATGACATACATCTGCGTGCCGCCTCCTTCTGTTACCGGCCGCCGGATCCGCTCGATCTTTAGCCGCCGCTATTGTCGTGCTGCACGGTGGAACGTGCAAGGCCAAGGCTGGTTCCGGCCCGCAAAGCCGCCTGTCGCCGCAAGCTTTGTCTAAAGCCGCCAGCCTCCACGCACGACGAAAGGAACGCGAGCACCGTCGCAGAGCGGCACGCTGCTATAGGCTTTGAGGCTTTGCCCGTCGGGCAGCGCGAGTGTGAGTGCGGAGCGTTCGCCCTCGAAGACCGAGGAGAGAACCCGCATCGGGATGCCTTCGCCATCCCGATGAACCTGCTCCGGACGAATGAGCACGTCGCAAAGCGGCCCCTCGCCTGCATGCGGTTCGCCTGCATGCCCTTTGCCGCCGTGCCTGTCGGCAAGCGCAGCGCGGAGGAGCGGCCAGTCGAGCGCACGCCCCGCTCCCTCCGGCAAATTCAACCGCACGATCGCGCCGCGACCGATCAGACCCCCCACCACCCGACCCTCAGGCCGCGCATAGATATCCGCCGGCGGCGCCACCTGAAGAAGCTTGCCTTCCGACATCACCGCGACGTCGGTCGCAAGCGCCATCGCCTCGGCCTGGTCGTGAGTCACATAGATCATCGTGGCGCCGGAGCGCTCGTGAAAGGCGCGGAAGGTCTCCTCCATCGACTTCCTCAAATGCTGATCGAGATTGGCGAGCGGCTCATCGAGCAGCACCACGTCCGGTTCCGTGACCAGGCAGCGCGCCAGCGCCACACGCTGCCGCTGGCCGCCGGAAAGTACAGCCGGCCGCCGATCGGCGAAATCGGTAAGCTTCACCAGCGAAAGCGCGTCGCCTACCCGCTTGCGCCAGGCCTCGCCGGAAAAGCCGCGGACCTTCAAGGGGTAGCCGACATTCTCCGCCACCGTCATATGCGGCCAGAGCGCATAGGATTGGAATACCATCGCCATGTTGCGCTTCTCCGGCGGCAGCACACGGGCTGCATCCGAAAGCCGGCGCTCGCCGAACTCGATCGAGCCGTCCGTCGGCTGCTCGAAGCCGGCGATCATCCGGAGCACCGTCGTCTTGCCACAGCCGGAAGGCCCGAGCAGCGCGAGAAATCCCTGCTTGCGCAGCGCCAGCGACACGTTCGAAACGGCCGGCCTCACCTGCTCTACACCTTTTCCACCGAAGTTTTTGGTCAGGTGGTTGAGGATCAGTTGCGCCATGGCAGCACGCCCTCCGGCAAATATTTCGCGAAGAATTCCAGCGCCGCCATCAGCCCGATGACCATGACGACGACGAGCACCGAGAGCGCCGAGGCGAGATCGGAAGAGCCGCTGTCGTCGAGATTGAAGATTGCGACGCCGAGCGTCTGCGTGCCGGCGGACCAGAGGAGCGCCGAGACGGTCAATTCGTTCGCCGCGATCAGGAAGACGAGGATGACCGAAGCGCCGGCGGCCGGCGCCAGAAGCGGCAGCAGCACATCGCGCATGCGGCGCAGGAACCCCGCGCCCGCAAGCCGCGCCGCCTCCTCGAGCGAGGGATCTATCTGCAGGAAGGCGCTCATCACCGGCTTGAGGCTAACGGCGAAGAAGGAGGAGAAATAGGCGGCAAGAATGATCCAGATCGTACCGTAGATCGAAACGCCGATCAGCGGCAGCGGTGCCGCGAAGGCAAGGATGAAGGCGACGGCGAGCACGATACCGGGCAGCGCATAGGGGATCTCGATCAGGATCGCCATAAGACTGGCAAGCCGCCCGCGCCGCGTCACAAGCAGGTAACCGGCCGGTACGGTGACCGCAAGCAGGCCGACTGCAGCGGCGGAGGCGAGGAAAAGGGAATTCTTGAGCGCCGTCAACGTCATCGACTGGCGGAAGAGTATTTCCCCATAGGCGTTCAAGGTCATGGTGTCGAAACTGAGCGGCACGCCGTAGGCCGGCACGAGGGAACTTGCGACGAGCGCCAGGAGCGGTGCGACCAGCAGCAGCGCCAGGATTGTCCAAAGCAGCGCCTCCGCGGCGAACCGCATGCGCCCGAGCGTGAAGGCGGCCCTCGCGCCGGCAAGGCCGATCAGGCGATAGTCTCTGCGCTTGAGCGCTCGCTGCTGCAGAAGCAGCCCTGCGGCGGAAATCAGGGCGATCAGCGTCGAAAGCACCGCGATTTCGCCGAAGGTGGACGAACCGAAACTCGCAAACCGGCTGAAGATCAAGGTCGGCAGCGTTTCGATCGAGGCGGGAATGCCGAGTATCGCCGGGATACCGAAATTGCCGATACCGGATACGAAGGCGATCGCCGCTCCGGCGATGAGCCCCGGAGAGGAAAGCGGCAGAACGATGTCGCGAAGGACGCGCCAGGGCGAGGCGCCGCAAAGCCGCGCCGCCTCGACCCCGTCGCGGGGCGCCGCTGCAAGTCCGGCCCTGATCGCCAGGAAGACGAGCGGCGCATGCTGTACGCCGAGAAGCAAGGCGATCCCCGCAAGCGAATAGAGTGGCTGAGGGCTGCCGAGCGGCGGTGCAAGCCCCAGCGTCTTGAGAAGGGGGCTCGATGGACCCGACATCTCCACCCAGGCGAGCGCCGTCACCTGTGGGGGGATCATCATCGGCAGCATGAAGGCGAAGCTCAAGGCAAGCTTGCCACGGATGTCCGTAAGCGCCACGACAAAGGCGAAGAGTGCCCCCACGAAGAGCGAGATCGCCGTGCCGCCGGCCGCCGTGATCAGCGTATTGCGGAGCGCCGCAAAGGTCGCCGCCTCGAAGAGCACCCCCACCGCCTCGCCTCCTTCGAGGCCCTTGATACCGGCCCATCCGAGTCGGATCAGCGGCAGCGCCGAAAGCAGAAAGACTGCGCCGAACACCAATGCCAGCAGCCATGCGGGCTCCCCGCCCGCAGACATGCGCGGGCCACGGAGCCGGAAATATGCCGCTCGCCACCCCGTCCCGGCCTTCGAGGAGTTCGCTCTAGGTGATCGACCCTCCGTCACGTAAGGCGACGGCGGCACCTCGAAGCCGCGCAGCGTCCTCGTCAGCGGTTTCGGTAGCGGAGCCCGGCTCGGTTCCCTGCTCCGGTCTGCCGCCTCGTCCATCGCGCCGCCGAATGCGAACCAAAGCCACAGCCAGGACCGCGCCTTCGACAGAACGCTCAGCGGGCGCTCCAGCTTTTTCAAGCCGGAACCACCCTCGGCACTCCGGTCGGCAGCCGGCGCGCAAGATATCCGGCGCCCGCTGCGGGCGATCTCGTCAGTGTCCGGCATCGAGAGGTCAGTTGGTACCGAAAATGCCGGAGAAGGTTTTCAGGTCCGCCTCGGAGTTCTTCACGGCTTCGGCAGCATCGACCGGCAGCACCTTGATCGTCTCGCGCGCCGGGAAGCCCTCCGGCAAGGCCATGCCGTCGCGCGCCGGGATATAGCCCATTTTCACCGCCACTTGCTGGCCCTCCTCGGAGAGCAGGAAATCAACGAATTTCTTTGCTGTCTCCGGGTTTCTTGCGGTCTTCAGGATGGCGACCGGCTCGGTGACGGCGGAAACGCCCTCGGCCGGGAAGACGAATTCCACCGGCGCACCCTTGGCCTTCTCGCGGATGGCCATGAAATCGACCACCATGCCATACGCCTTCTCGCCGGTCGCGACCGCCTTCAATACGCCGCCATTGCCGCCGGCGGCCGTCGCGCCGTTTTCGGCGAGCGCCTTGTAATAGTCCCAGCCGAGCCCGTCGATGCCGGCAAGCGTCTGGGCATGGATCAGCGCCGCACCCGAGGTGAGCGGGCTCGGCATGGTGACCAGACCCTTGGCCTCGGGTTTCGCAAGATCCTGCCAGCCGGCCGGCTTCATCGAAGCGGAAGCGTTGTAGACGATGCCGGTCGTGATCATCTTCGTCGAATAATAGGCGCCCTCGGCATCGAAGAGCGAGGCGTCATAAGCCGCCGCTTCCGGAGATTTGTAGGGCATCAGATATCCCGTTTCCTTCAGCCGTTGCATCGTCACCGTGTCGGCGATCAGAAGCACGTCCGCCACCGGGTTCCCCGCTTCGATCTCCGCCATCAGCTTGGCCATTATCTTCGTCGTCCCGTCCCGCACCCACTCGACCTCGACACCCGGATTCGCGGCCTGAAACGCGTCCACCGTCGCCTGCGCGTCCTCGTTCGGCTGGCTGGTGTAAAGCACGAGGCTTTCCGCGAAAGCGGCAGTGGACAGGAGGCCGGCGACGAGCGCTGCGGCGACGGCAGGGAGAAGCGTTTTCATGAATTTGCCCTCGGTCGGAGAAAGATCGCGCCGAGGGATAGAGCGGGTGTTTTACAGGGATGTGACAGCGAAAAGCCGGAAAACCCTCAGCTCGTCGGCCGACCGGAGTATTCCACGAATGTTCTCGGACGATCTCTCTAAAATATTATTGGCGATTCAAATCAGCGGCTTGATCGTATTTTCGGGACGGGGTGAGTCCCTCGCACAATTAAATTCGGTTCATCCATTGCATATCTCGAAGCAGCGTTTATATATAGCTCATCGAAACTTGCTTGTGACCTTTGTCTACGCGCCGAAGCGCTTCGTCAGATTTCCTCTCAATATCGATCAAACCGGGCTGATATTCGTCCGGGAACTCTAGCGATTGAAAGGAAATCGTTATGAACTCAGGCACCGTAAAGTGGTTCAACAGCACCAAGGGCTTCGGCTTCATCCAGCCCGACGATGGCGCCACCGACGTATTCGTGCACGCCTCCGCCGTTGAACGCGCTGGAATGCGTTCGCTCGTAGAAGGCCAGAAGGTTACCTACGACATCGTCCGCGACAACAAGTCCGGCAAGAGCTCTGCAGACAATCTGCGGGCCGCATAAATTCGTCATTCGCCTCCGCTGACCACGGATGTACTGGCAGGGAGCGTTTGAATGACGGGGCGCCCCAGCGCGTCTGGTAAAGACGCGCGGCGCTCAAGAGGAGGTCGGGGTAACGCCCGGCCTTTTTTGCTTGTGCCGCCCCCGGGGTGGCACGGACGAAGGAGATGGCCATGGGCCGGAACACCTACAGCGTTGGCGACAGTGTCGTCCTGAGAGCCGATCTCACGCGCACGGCCGCTGCGGACCGGACCTGCCGCATCGTGTCCATCCTGCCCGCGGCCGAACATGGGGAAGCGCAATATCGGGTGCGGTTCGGAACGGAGAACTTCGAACGGCGAATCTTCGAACACGACATCGATCCTTCGGAAACGGCTTCGCCGGTCCAGGAACACGGCCAGACGGCATCGGTCGAAGGCAAGCCCTGGTTCAAACCCTTGAACATCAGGACGCCGAAATAAAGAACCCAATCAGCAATCCTATAAAAACGGAAAGGATATACTTTGCAGGTACTCGTCAGGGACAATAACATCGACCAGGCTCTTCGCGTTCTCAAGAAGAAGATGCAGCGTGAAGGCGTCTTCCGCGAAATGAAGATGCGCAGCGCCTACGAAAAACCGTCCGAAAAGCGCGTCCGCGAAAAAGCAGAAGCTGTCCGCCGCACCCGCAAGCTGGCGCGCAAGAAGCTTCAGCGCGAAGGTCTGCTGCCGTCGCCGAAGAAAGTAGCCCGCGCGCGCTGAGGCGCGCCCTGCGGCTGCACAGCAGCTACGGCGATCCTCGCACGTCTGATGAGCGCGCGGCGCTGTAGGCTGGTACCACTTTGCGACGCGCCCTTGCGCGTCGTTTTCATGCGTGAATTCGCTCGGTCCCCTCTGCGGCGTTTCCTTCGACCCTGCGATCACGGTTCCTGCGCCTTTGCATCCGCCAGACCCACAACGCGGCCGCGCAGATCGCAATTTCCGCCGCAAACGTCCAGTGCAGTATGAAATTGAGGTACCAGGGCTCAAAGCGCGCCGGCACCTCGACGAGGTTGAAGCGGGTCCCCGAAAGGGGATGGAGCCAGCGGATGTCTGCGGCGATCGAATCGAGAAGAAGGTGCATCATCACGTTGGCGAGCGCGACCCAAACGAGAAACATAGAGTGCCGCTTCCCGGCAAGGATCAGCGCCGCGGCCGTGAGCGCCGCAACCCCCAGCCAGAAAATCGGCAAATGGGTCCAGTAGTCGTGATGTGGCGTACGCCGGCCGTCTCCGAGGTAAAAATAAAGCAGATCCAAATCCGGAAGCACGGAGAAGATCAGCCCGACCGCGAGCGCGCGGGATCGGATGGTTTCATTCTTTCGAGCGATGCAATGGGTGAGAATGTAACCGGCGGGAAGATGGGCAATGAACATCGAGCGGGATCCTGGGCGGCTGCGTGCCGGATGCAGACCATCAGGGCATCCCGGCATTTTCATGGCAACCGCCGGTTAGGATTATGAGGAATTTCCACCCTAAAGGGCACTGCAGAGAAGCCTGCTTTTCCCCTCCCGAATCCGCGCTATAGTCACTGGGGCCGGCCCAAGGACATGTCGCATGACACTCACCCTCTACCTTCATCCGCTTGCTTCCTTCTGTCACAAGGTGCTGATCGCGCTGTACGAAGCCGGCACGCCGTTCACCCCGCAGGTCGTGGATCTCGGAGACCCGGCGGAGCATGCTCGCTATCTGGAGGTCTGGCCCGTCGGCAAGATTCCCGTGCTGCACGACGCTGCACGCGACAGGACGGTGCCGGAAACCTCAGTGATCATCGAATATCTCGACCAGCATTACCCCGGTGAGCAGCCGCTGATACCGCACGACGACGCCCTGGCGCTCGAGGCGCGGCTCTGGGACCGCTTCTTCGACCTCTACGTCCAGGTCCCGATGCAGAAGATCGTGACCGATACGCTGCGCGCCTCCGGCGAGAACGACCGGCGCGGCGTCGCCGATGCGCAAGCGGCGCTGGCGAACGCGTATGACCTTGCCGAACGCCACTTCGACGACCGGCGCTTTGCGGTCGGGGAAAGCTTCTCGATCGCCGACTGCGCCGCCGCGCCCGCCCTCTTCTACGCCGGTATCGTGGCCCCGTTCGACGGCACCCATCCGAACCTCGGCGCCTATTTCGAGCGCCTGCTGGAGCGCCCCTCCTTCCAGCGCACCTTGGCCGAGGCGCGGCCTTACTTCCCGCTGTTTCCCTATAAGGACGCGATACCGACAAGATTCCTCTAACATCCTATAGGCGACCAACAACACAAGGAGCGAGACAATGGAATATCGTCGGCTCGGCCGCTCCGGGCTCAAGATCTCGACCATCACCATGGGTACGATGACGATCGGCGGTGGCGGAAAGTTCTCCCAGGTCGGCGATGTAGGTGTCGCGGATGCCCGCCGCTATGTCGACCTCTGCCTGGATGCGGGCGTCAATCTGATCGATACGGCGGACATCTATTCGACCGGCACCTGCGAGGAGATCATCGGCGAAGTTCTCGGAGGAAAGCGCAAGGACGGCGTGCTCATCGCCACCAAGGCGCGCTTCTCGATGGGCCCCGGCCCCAATGACGGAGGCCTGTCGCGCCATCACCTGGTCCACGCCTGCGAGGCGAGCCTGAAGCGTTTGAAGACCGACGTAATCGACCTTTACCAGGTTCATGAATGGGACGGTCAGACGCCGCTCGAGGAAACCATGGAAGCGCTCGATACGCTCGTGCGCCAGGGCAAGGTGCGCTACATCGGCTGCTCCAACTATTCCGGCTGGCACATCATGAAGGCACTCGGCATCAGTGCGCTCGAACACCGCCAGCGCTTCGTCAGCCAACAGATTCATTACACGCTCGAAGCGCGCGAGGCCGAGTACGAACTGGTCCCGATCTCCATCGATCAGGGTCTCGGCATCCTCGTCTGGGGCCCGCTGGCGGGCGGCCTTCTGTCAGGCAAGCACAGGCGCGGACACTCGCCGGAAGGCACCCGCCAGCTTGCCGGCTGGAACGAGCCGCCGATCCGCGACGAGGAACGGCTGTGGAAGATCGTCGACATGCTGGTGGCGATCGCCGCCGAGCGCAACGTGTCCCCGGCGCAGGTCGCGCTCGCCTGGCTTATCGGCCGAGATGCCGTCACCTCGGTGATCATCGGCGGGCGCACCGAGGAGCAGTTCCGCGACAATCTCGCCGCTGCCGGCCTGAAGCTCACCGACGAGGAACGCGAGCTCCTCGACGCCGTCAGCCTGCCGCCGGTCATCTATCCCTATTGGCATCAGCTCTGGACCGCCAAGGACCGCCTCGGCAAAGCCGATCTGTCGCTGCTCGGGCCGCATATTTGAGCGACGACAGCTCTTTATGAACCCGCGGCCGCCCCTCATCCGCCTGCCGGCACCTTCTCCCCGCTATTGGGGCGAAGGAGACTCGCGGTAGCCGCTCGATATCTCTCCGCAACCGTTCATTGGAACTGAGTGCATGCCGCTTGTCCCTTCTCCCCGATTTGCGGGGAGAAGGTGCCGGCAGGCGGATGAGGGGCGAAAATCGTCAGCCTGCCGCGACTTCCACTCAGGCCGCCTGCGCGACCTCGCCGCGAATGAGATCGGCCAGCCGGCGGATGCCCTCGTCGATCATCCTGTCGTTGGCGCAGGAGAAGCTGAGCCGCAGGGTGTTTTCGCCGGACCCGTCGGCGAAAAAGGCGCGGCCGGGGACGAACGCCACCTTGGCCGTCTGGATCGACTTGGCCAGCAGCTCAGCGCCGTCGCTCCCCTTCGGCAGCGTGACCCAGATGAACATGCCGCCTTCGGGCTTCGTCCAGGTGACGCCGGCGGGCATGTATTTTTCGAGCGCCGACAGCATCGCGTCACGCCGCTGCCTGTAGGCCTTGTGGATTTTCGCCACCTGCGCCTCGAAGCCCCGCCCGGCGACGGTCGCGATCGCCATCTGGTTGATGGTGGAGGAGTGAAGGTCGGCGGCCTGCTTCATCAGCACCAGCTTGCGGATCACCGGTTCGGCGGCGCAGATCCAGCCGACGCGAAGGCCAGGCGCCAGCGTCTTCGAGAAGCTGCCGCAATAGATCGTGCGCGTGCTGTTTATGTCGCCTTTGCGGGCGATCTCGAGCGCAAGGATCGGCGGGATCGCCTCGCCGTCATAACGCAGCGACTGGTAGGCCGCATCCTCGATGATGGCGATGTCGAGCTCCTCGGCAAGTGCTAGGACGTGCTCGCGCCCGGCACGACCCACCGTCTCGCCGGTGGGGTTGGCGAAGTCGGCCGAGAGATAGGCGAACTTGACGCGCCCGCCCGCTTCCGCTGCAGCCTGGGCATAGGCTGCCGGCGTCCGGTTGCCGGCGGGGTTCAGCTGATCGTAATTGGGTTCATAGGCGTTGAAGGCCTGCAGCGCACCTAGATAGGTCGGCCAGGTGACGAGCGCCGTGTCTTTCGGCGACAGAAACAGCTTGCCGAGATAGTCGAGCCCCTGCTGCGAACCGGAGGTGATGAAGATGTTGTCGACGCTCGCCGGAATGCCAAGTGCCGCCATCTGCCCGGCGAGCCACTCGCGAAGCGGCCGATAGCCCTCGCTCACCGAATATTGCAGCGCGGCACCGACCGACGGCCCATCGAAAATCTCGGCGTAAGCTTCCCTGAACGCATCATTCGGAAAAAGCTCAGGATCGGGAATTCCGCCCGCAAACGAAATGATGTCGGGACGATCGAGCAGCTTCAGCAATTCGCGGATTTCCGAAGCCTTCATCCGGCTCGAGCGCGTGGCGAAAGTGCTTTCCCAATCCAGCATGGAGGTCCTCCCGGTTGCATCCGAGGGACATGAACACAGTCCATTATTTAAGTCAATATTCCTGACCTATTTTGCCTCAGCTGTCGCCTGCGCCGTTACGGGCAACCGTGGAGCTACAGACATTCCGATACGCTCGTTGGAAAATGGGAGGCGTTGGGAAACGCGGCATCGAAGCACACGGGACTGTGTCGCCGTGGCCGTCGGCACCGGCAGGCAACGATCGGCTAGCCGCTTCGGCTCGAGACGCCGAGGGCCGGACCGGGTAGGTTCCGGTCGGCAGGAGGCCGCGAACACCTCCTGATCCTCAGGCCTCACCCTCGTCGAAATAGCTGCAGATCAGAAGAAAAGAGATCCCAGCTAAGATAAACAAATCGAAAAGAGCGAAGTGCTGTATGATCGTGGACATAGTGCTCCTCCTACCCACAAGGGTATCAGAACACAATTTCTGAATTTTTGGAAGAAAATTCTCCGGATGACTTCCGAAGGAGAACTCTATTCTTTAATTTTTATGCGGCGCAACATTTATACTGCGCCGCAAAAGCGAACCGGAAGAGGCGTTTGTTTGCATCCGCCGTCTTGAATACCTATGCCGGCTGGACCGACCTCACGCTGCCGCTGCTGTCCACGATGCAGGTAAACTTGCGACCGGCGGCATCGAGGTCGACGCTGTAGCTCGTCGCATCGAGCTGTCGAGAACTCATCGGCAGGACCTTGGCGCCGCCGGCTTGGGCGACCACGGCATTGGCGCACAAAAGCTGCAGGTCGGCGGGGGCTGTCTGGAGGCTCGTGCGGGCCATTTCCTGAGGTTCCGGGGTCGATTGGCATGCGGCAAGAAGAAAGACCGCAGCCATCACGGACGCTTGAATTGGACGGCTTCCCAATTTACTCGTCGACAAATCCACATCCTCCGGTCTTGGCCTATCGCCCGTATCTTCGCGCTCTCGCCCGTGCGGCCGCGTTTCGGCCGGTCACACGCCCTTATAGAGAGCAGCCCCCTGCATCAGCACGATGACCTTCGCGCCCACGCTGACGCGCGAATGCAGGTCGATAATGTCTTCATTGTTCATTCTTATGCACCCGGAGGAAACGTCCAGCCCGATCGTCCAGGGCTCCACCGTACCATGGATGCGGTAGATCGTATCGTTATCACCTTCGTAAAGGTAGAGCGCGCGAGCGCCTAGCGGATTGTCGGGCCCGCCCGGCATGCCGCCTGCCCATTTTGCCGCGTTCGGATCGCGCGCGACCATCTCGGCCGGCGGCGTCCAGGTCGGCCATTCGGCCGTGCGCCCTACCCGAACGATGCCCGCCCAGCCGAAACCTTCGCGGCCTACACCGATGCCGTAGCGGATCGCCTGACCGCCGGGCTGCACGAGATAGAGGAAATGCTGGTTGCCATCGATGATGATCGTGCCCGGAACTTCTGCCGTGCGGAACGGCACCATCTGCCGGCGAAAGGCCTCGGGAACCTGATTGTTTCGCGCGAAGTACTGTCGCGCTTTCCTCTTGTCGTAGTTCACCCATTTCTTCGTCTTGGAATCGTAGATCTGGGTTTGGGCAAGCGCTGCAAGCGGAACGAGGCAAAGACCGAGGAGAAGCAGCGCCTTGCCGAATTTACGCCGGCCTGCCTGTCTTTTCGAGAGCGTCTGGAGCATCGTCATTTCGCCCATCCGTCGATCCGTTCCGCGTGGCTTTCAACCCATTTCCTGGCGTAGTCCGCAGGCGCCTGCCGCTCGACTTCGAGCGCATAGCTCATCGCCGTCACTTCATCCGGCGAGAAATCTACCTTCTGAAGGAACTGCGCGACTTCCGGATGCTTCTTTGCGAAGGCCGTCGCATAGCCGATCTGAAATTGTCCGGCGTCCCAGGCCGTGGCGGCGCTCGATTTGCTGACCCATAGCGGGTCGTTCGGCGGCGCGATCTTCCATTTCGCCGGGTCGTGAGGCGGCTCCTCGAGTCGGGAGATCTGGTGCAGCTTGAAAACATGGTGCGGAGCATAGCAGTAGAAGACCATCGGGCGCGCGGTCGCGATCGCCGCGTCGACCGCCGCCATCGCCACTTCCTCCTTGGCCTCGACGAGCGTCAAGTTCGCCGCATAGCCGTAGCCCGCCGCCCGCGCCCGTTCGATGCCCGTCGAAAGCCATTCGGTGGCGCCGATCCACATTTCGCCGCGCCCGTCGCCGTCGGTATCCAGTATCTTGGTCTTGGCCGGATCGCCGAGATCCGCGACCGATTTGATCGTCGCAGCCGCTTCCGGCGTGGCGCAAAGCCCCTGCCATGCAGGCACCGCACGCTCGCTGAGCGTCACGACGCCTTTTTCGGTCACGAATTTGCGGACGAGTTCGTCGAAATTCGGCCGCCAAACCTCCGGCTGGATATCGACCTCGCCCTTTTCGAGGCCGATGAAGGCGGTCAGCGTCCCGAGTTCGCGCACCTCCGCCTCGAGGCTGAACTTCTTGGCGATGCCGAGCTTGAGAATGTTCGCGGCTGCCTGTCCGGATGGCCAGGGCGGCATCGCGATCACCAGATCCGCCGCCGCTGCCGGCGCAGCCACGGCCAACGCCAGCGCCGCCGCGCAAAGGAACTCCCGGCCTCTCCTCACAGTGCCCCCCCGAAAAGATTTATCTGAACGTCGTTCCTATGCGAATGCCTGCTGAGCTTTATCTTCCTTGGGGGCACAATGCACGGCTTGCCGAGTCCCGTCAACTTCCGGTTACACCGCATGCATTTCGCCGCTTAACCTATGCGAGCCGGTGCTCACCGTCCGGGACGGTGCGTGACCCACCGAAGTCCCGCCGCCACCGCAATTCCAAGCAGAGGCCATACCGCCCACAATCTCCCCTCCCAGGAAAGGAGATTGACCGCAAGGACCGCAAATCCGGCTGCCCCGAGCAGGGCCAGTCCGCGGTCGAGCCGCGTGGACGTCCATAGGCCACCGAGCATCGCGATCAAGGCCAGCGCAAACAGGGGCCATCTGGCCCAGAACGTTCCCTCCCACGACAGCAGATTTATGGCGACGACCGCCGCTGCGGCTACGGCGAGAACGCCGAAAAGGCGACGGCCGGGCGCTGCGCGTCTTACGATCGTCGCTCGCCCTGCCCCGGTCTCGGCGGCCGGGGTCCCGCGGTCCGGAAGTGCACCCGGCCTCCCCCAGTCGCGGCCCCGTTTTTGCGACACCGCGCCCTCGGCCGTTCCGATCTGGACCACATAACTCGGAACGCCCCCGTCGATGTTCTTGACCGTCAGCGCGCCAAGGAATTCGAAGCCGACGGCCAGCTTGTTGCGAACCTGATCATAGACGGTGCTCGAAATCACGATGCCGCCGGCCGGCGCCGAGGCTTGCAGGCGGGCCGCGATATTGACGCCGTCGCCGTAAAGGTCGTCGCCGTCAGCGATCACATCGCCCAGATTGAGGCCGATGCGATAATCCATCCGCGCCTCGCCTTGCCGCTCGGCATTCAGTCCGGCCAACTCGTTCTGAACGTCTATCGCCGCCCTCACCGCCTCGACCACGCTCGGAAACTCCGCGATCACCCCGTCGCCCCATGTGTTGACCACCCGTCCCTCATGCGCCTCGATCAGGCGCGCCATGGCATCCCGGCTGCGCTTGAGGGCCTGAAGCGTTCCCTCCTCGTCTTTCCCCATCAGGCGCGAATAATCCTGCACGTCGGCGCAGAAAATGGTGGTCAGCTTACGGCGTGTTGGTGACATCGGATTTCGCCCTCGCTCGGAGGCTGGCCGAAGGCCCGCGCCTCGCAGGATAGCGACGCCGTCGCGATTCTCAATGCCGGACGCATCTGCGGCGCGTCACTGCGTGCTTAGAGCACTCCAGGAAAGTGTGTGACGGCTTTGCGTACGGGAGCACCGGCAGCTTGCGGCAAGGAACTGATCGGTCCCTCGGTGGTTTGGAGCCGTGTATCGCATGAAGCGACGAAACTGGAGGTTACAGATGTTGAGAAAAATGTTGGTTGCAGCCGCGATATCCGCCGCTTGCGTGTCCCCAGCCTTTGCCCAGGCCGATATGGTTTGCGACCAGGCAGGCATGACGAAGCTCGAGACTGACGTGGGCCAGATCACCGACACGGGTCGGAAGGAGATGGCGCAGAAGGAACTCGCCATGGCCAAGGAGGCACTGGCGGCGAACGATCAGGAAAAGTGCAAGTCCCATATGGCGAATGCCATGAAGGGTAAGGATCCGATGTAAGCCGCTGCATATGAAGAAGCCGGAGCGTGGGCTCCGGCTTCCCTTTTGTTCATTGCAGGCAGATCTTAGTTTTTCGCCTTGTCGACCAGCTTGTTCTTGCCGATCCAAGGCATCATCGCGCGCAGCTTCGCGCCGACTTCCTCGATCTGGTGAGAGTCGTTGACGCGACGGATACCCTTGAAGCGGGCGGCACCGGAGCGGTATTCCTGCATCCATTCCGAGGTGAACTTGCCGGTCTGGATGTCCTTGAGGACCCGCTTCATCTCGGCCTTGGTCTCTTCGGTGATGATGCGCGGTCCGGTGACGTATTCGCCCCACTCGGCCGTGTTCGAGATCGAGTAGTTCATGTTGGCGATGCCGCCTTCATAGATCAGGTCGACGATCAGCTTCACCTCATGCAAGCACTCGAAATAGGCCATCTCCGGCGCATAACCCGCCTCGACCAGCGTCTCGAAACCGGCGCGGATGAGTTCGACCAGGCCGCCGCAGAGAACGACCTGTTCGCCGAAGAGATCGGTTTCGCACTCTTCCTTGAAGTTGGTCTCGATGATGCCCGAGCGGCCGCCGCCGACGCCGCAGGCGTAGGAGAGAGCGAGATCGAGGGCATTGCCGGAAGCGTCCTGATGAACGGCGACCAGGCAGGGGACGCCGCCGCCCTTCTGGTATTCGCCGCGGACCGTATGACCCGGGCCCTTCGGCGCGATCATTACGACGTCGACCGAGGCCTTCGGCTCGATGAGGCCGAAGTGGACGTTCAGGCCGTGCGCAAAGGCGATTGCCGCGCCGTCGCGGATGTTTCCGGCGATCTCGGCCTTGTAGATGTCGGCCTGCAGCTCGTCCGGCGTCGCCATCATCATCAGGTCGGCCCAGGCGGCAGCTTCGGCAACCGTCATGACCTTGAAGCCGTCCGCTTCGGCCTTCTTTGCCGTGGCGGAACCCGACTTAAGCGCAATGGCGACGTTCTGCGCGCCGGAATCCTTGAGGTTCAGCGCATGGGCGCGGCCCTGGCTGCCGTAGCCGATGATGGCGACCTTCTTCGACTTGATGAGGTTGAGATCGGCATCACGATCGTAATAGACGCGCATCGAATTTTCCTTCCCTTTGCTTGTCCGTTTCGCTTTGGCAGCCGCAGATACGGCCGCCCTACCTTTTCGCGCCGTAGAGCGTGAGAAAGGCGTCGACCGCCCGCTCCGCCCTGCGGCTGAAATCCTTCTTCAGGCTACCCGGCTCCTCGCCGAGAAGCATGCGCAAATGCCAGTCGGAGACGACGAGCCCGTAAAGAGCGCCATAGGCTTCGTCAGCGTTGTCGAAAGCCAGGAGACCGGCCTTGCGGCCCGCTTCGAGCAGCGCTCCCGCCCTGCGTCCGATCTGCCGGCGGCCGCGTTCCTGCAGCATGTGGCCGAGCTTCGAGCCTTCCCGGCTCGCCTGTCCGATCGCCAGCCGGTTGAGCGCCAGCGACACGTCGCCCGCCAGCACGTCGAGAAGGTCCTTGGCGAAAGCGACGAGATGCACCCTCAAGCTGCCCCCGTCCAGCTTTGCGGCGGAGACGTCGAGCGTGCGAACCTTGCTCGCCTGAAAGGCGATCATGGCCGAAAGGAGCCCTTCACGATCGCCGAACCACTTGTAGAGGCTCTCCTTGGAGCAGTTCGCAGCGCGCGCCACTCCCGCCGTCGTCAGCGCCTTTTCGCCCCCGTCGACAAGCAGGCGCAAAGCCTGTTCGAGCACCGCTCCCTGGCGCTCGGTCAGGCCGTTTGCGGCACCTGCCTCTCTTATCGCTCCGACGCTTTGCACTCGCTTCGCCCTATCAGTACCGTACGGTACGGTTCGTGAGGTTTCTAATTGTCAGATCCGGCGACGTCAAGCGGTTTTGGATATCCGGTTCGTTTCAAGCGCAGCCCCGCACAAAAATGGGAGCAACCCACTGGCGGGACTCCGATTTCCGTGCCTGCGTCGCCCCCGCGCCCGCTTTACCGGTGCGCGCCTCCCTACATTACGAAAATATAATGATCTCAAAGCTTTTCGCTGATTGGGTTGATCTTTATGTTGAATGAAGATGCCTGGATAGAGAAAAACGATGAGCAAGACAGCCAAGACGACGGACGAAGCGTCGCGTTCGACACCGTCGAACGTCACCGTCATCCCGGCTCCGGTGATGCCGCCACGCAAAAAGCGCCCGTCGCGCCGCCGCTGGATCTTTGCGCTCCTGGTGCTCGCTATCGTCGGCACGGGCTACTATGCCTGGAGCCGCCAGGGCGCGCAGCCGGCCACCACCATGATCACTCAGGCGGTCACGCGCGGCGACATCGAAGAGAGCGTGACTGCCGTCGGCACGCTGGAGGCGGTCAAATCGGTCGATGCCGGCGCACAGGTCTCCGGCCAGTTGAAGTCGCTGCATGTCGGGATCGGCGACAAGGTCGAACAGAATCAGCTCATCGCCGAGATAGACCCCGCCTCCATCGAGAACAGGATCGAGATCGACGAGGCGGAACTGGCCAATCTTGAAGCGCAGCTCGTCTCGAAGAAGGCCCAGCTCGTATTGAAGCAGGCCAACATCGAGCGTCAACGCAATCTCGTCGCCACGAAAAGCGTTTCGCAATCGACGCTCGACCAGGCCGTCGCCGATCATGCGGCCGCTGGAGCGGATGTGCAGGCGATCGAGGCGCAGATCCGCAAGCAGAAGGCCACCCTTGCCGGGGACCGGGTCGATCTCGGCTATACCAAGATCTATGCTCCGATGGCCGGCACCATCGTCGACGATCCCGCCAAGGAGGGACAGACCCTCAACGCAAACCAGACGACGCCGACGATCGTCACCATCGCCGATCTTTCCACGATGACGGTCAAGGCGCAGGTCTCCGAAGCCGATGTCGGCAAGCTGAGGCTCGGCATGGATGCGTATTTCACCCTTCTCGGACAGCCCGGAAAGCGCTTCACCGGCAAGTTGCGTCAGATCGAGCCGATGCCCGATACCGAGAACAACGTCGTCCTCTACTATGCCCTGTTCGATGTCCCCAATCCCACGGGCGAATTGATGATGTCGATGAGCGCGCAGGTTTTCTTCGTCCAGGCGGCGGCCAAGAATGTGCTGGTCGTCCCGAGCACGGCACTCCGCACCATGGAGGCGGCGGCCTCCGACGGGCCCGCAAGAGCGGAAGTGACCGTCGTCGCGCCGTCCGGTGCGAGGCAGACGCGCACCGTCGGGGTCGGTGTCCGCAACCGGGTGAGCGCCGAAATCCTCCGCGGGCTGGAGGAAGGTGAGAAAGTCGTCGTCGACGCTGCCTCCGCCACGAACGGCAACCGCGGTCCCAATACCAACCGGCGCGGCATGCGCATGCCGCCGATGTTCTGAGCACGCCGATGGCCCCGCTCATTTCACTCCGGGATGTCAGCAAGACCTATTTCAACGGCGACATCGCCGTCGACGTCTTGCACCATGTATCCCTCGACATCGAGGCCGGCGAGTTCGTCGCGATCATCGGCCAGTCCGGTTCCGGCAAGTCGACGCTGATGAACATTCTCGGCTGCCTCGACCAGCCGACCTCGGGCAACTACTTCATCGAAGGCGAAAGCGTCTCCGGCTTCGACAGCGACGCGCTCGCGGCGTTGCGCCGCCGCACCTTCGGCTTCATCTTCCAGTCCTACAATCTGATCCCGACCGCAAGCGCCCGGGAGAATGTCGAGGTACCCGCCGTCTATGCCGGCGTTTCCGCCCGCGACCGGCACGATCGTGCCGAGGCGCTCCTGCAGTCGCTCAAGCTCGGCGAACGGCTCGATCATCGTCCGAACCAGCTTTCCGGTGGCCAGCAGCAGCGCGTCTCGATCGCCCGCGCCCTGATGAATGGAGGCCGCGTCATCCTTGCCGACGAGCCGACCGGCGCGCTCGACAGCCAGAGCGGCGAAGAGGTGATGCGCCTCCTTCGGGATATGAACGAAAACGGCCACACCGTCATCGTCATCACCCATTCGCGCGAGGTCGCCGCACAGGCCGACCGGCTGATCGAGATCAGCGATGGGCGGATCGTTGCCGACCGCTCCAAGAAGGGACGCAGCAATCCCGACGCAGCCATCGGTCTCGCCCAAAGCACGCGTGAGGGCTTCGCGGCGATCGCGGACGTCTCGGAAGCGGTGAAGATGGCACTGCGGGCGCTGCGGGCAAACCTCTTCCGTACGATCCTGACGCTTCTCGGCATCGTCATCGGCGTCGGCTCGGTTGTCGCCATGCTCGCCATCGGCACCGGCGCGCAGAATTCGGTACTCGACCGCATCTCGTCGATGGGGTCGGATCTTCTCGTCGTCCGCCCCAGCATGGCGAATTTCCGCGGCAGCGCCGGCGGGACGAATGTTACCCTCGTGCCGGCAGATGCGGACGCGATCACGGAGCTTGCGAATGTCGCATTCGCCGTCCCGGAAATGACGAGCACCGTGACGCTTCGGCGCGGCAACATCGACTATCAGACGACCGCTAACGGAACGGTGCCGCAGTTCACGGAAGCGAAGTCCTGGAAGATCGGCCGCGGCGAGTTCATCAACCGGAACGACATGGAAACATACGCACCGGTCGCCGTGCTCGGCGAGACCGTCGTCAAGACGCTCTTCCCGGAGGGCTCCGACCCGATCGGTCAATACGTGCTCGTGAACAAAATTCCCTTCCAGGTGATCGGGGTGATGAGCGGGATGGGCGCCAGCGCCGGCGGCAACGATCAGGACGACGTGGTCCTCGTGCCGCTCACGACCGGCAGCATGCGCCTCTTCGGTCAGCGCAACATCCGCACGATCACCGTCAAGGTGCAGGATGCCGCGGCAATAGACCTGACCCAGGAGAGAATTCAGGCACTGCTCAACGAGCGCCACAGGAAGGACGATACCCAGATCACCAACATGTCCTCCGTGCGCGAGGCCTTTACCGAGACTTCGAACACCATGAAGTTCTTCCTGGGATCGGTCGCAGCGATTTCGCTGCTCGTCGGCGGCATCGGCGTGATGAACATCATGCTCGTCAGCGTCAGCGAACGCACACGCGAGATCGGCGTGAGAATGGCGACCGGAGCGCGCGAGCGGGACATACTCGTGCAGTTCATCGTCGAGGCACTGGTCGTTTCCGCGATCGGCGGTGCGATCGGCGTCGTGGCGGGTCTATCGACCGGTTACGCCGCTAAAGCCTTCGGCATGCCCGTCAGCTTCACGCCCGGCCCCGTCGCGCTTGCGTTCGCCTGTGCATTTCTCACCGGCCTGCTCTTCGGCTATCTGCCGGCCAGAAATGCATCGCGCCTCCAGCCGGCGGTGGCCCTCGGCGCGGATTAGATCAATTCCACGCAATACGGGTTTTCCCGCCCTGCAAAAGCGCCCATTCAGTCGAAGTCAGATATTTTGCGCGCCTGCGATCAATTCCCAGCGCTTACCGTTCGACTGGGACTGTCGGGCGAAGTAATTATAAGGAGTGCGTGACCAATCTCTGACCGAGTTGGTCCTGTTGTCGAGCACAAGGTCGCCTTCGCTCGTGCGGACGGTGAGAACCGTGTGGCCCTCCCCGCGATAACGCGCAACCGTGAGTAGCAGAGCCGAGGCCGGCCACCCCCGTTTCAGAAGTTCCCGCTTCTTCAGAATTGCAAAGTCCTCGCAGTCTCCGTAAGCGGTCGGCACGCGCCAGTCATCGTCCTTGCCGACATTTGCGCGGTCGCTGCGTTCACGGATGCTTGCATTGACGGTGCTGTTGATCTGTTTGAGCTCGCTGATCTTTTCCGGGGCGAGAACGACGGCCTTCTTGCCGCCGCCAGTGTTGCAGAGCCGCGGCTCGCGGGCGCAGAAGGATGCGAAGGCCGGCGGCGCGAAGGCCTTGCCGGCGGTCCTCATAGTTGTACCGGCATCGGCAGCCCCAGGGGCCGCGATCAGCAACAAAAAGACTGTCTGCGCAATGAAGCGTTTCACGAGGCGTTCTCCAACGGCGGGCATAAGTCCCCCGGTTCGCCGTAGAGACTAGCTAAGATAGATTAAGCCATGGTTGATAACCCGAAATGAGGCAGTGATATGGCCATCTACTAACAATTCGTAAGTTGACCACAGGTAATTTTAATTCAATTCTAAAAAGTATTTTTAAAGTTAATGTTTTTAGGAGTATAGAAATGAAAAGAATTAATAGATCGATATTTCGGACATTTTTCATACTATCCACGGCCACGATAGGAGCCGTAATCGTTACGACGGATGCGGATGCAGTACAGCGCCAGCGCATGACTGCCCGTCAGTGCAGTCCGCTTTCGGAAGACAACTTCGCGGCATGTTGCGTTGCAATAAACCGGTCGAAGATTCTCACCCCCGCGCAGATTAAGATGTGTCCGCCCCTGACGACGGCGACCATTGGTGCGGGCACCGGACGCCACGATCGCAGTGACTCCACTGCAAGCGGTCCGACGAGAGGCAGCGGCAAGAGCGGTGGCAACAAGGGCGGCGGCGCTGGTGGCGGCGGTGGCGGCGGTGGTGGCGGCGGCGGCGGCGGCGACAACGGCGGCGGTGGTGGTCAGGATCCCGGCAAGGGTGACCAGGATAATGGCAAAGGTGATCAGGACGGCGGTAAGGGCGGCCAGGATAACGGGAAGGGCGGCCAGGACGGCGGCAAGGGCGGCCAGGACAACGGGAAGGGCGGCCAGGACGGCGGCAAGGGCCACCAGGACAACGGGAAGGGCAACCAGGACGGCGGCAAGGGCAACCAGGACGGCGGCAAGGGTAACCAGGACGGCGGCAAGGGCAACCAGGACAACGACAAGGGTAACCAGGACGGCGGCAAGGGTAACCAGGACAACGACAAGGGTAACCAGGACGGCGGCAAGGGTAACCAGGACAACGACAAGGGTAACCAGGACGGCGGCAAGGGTAACCAGGACAACAATAAGGGCGATCAGGACGGCCAAGGCAAAGGCGGGAAGGACAAGGGCGATAAGTAAGCAGCCGCGGCCATGGCCGCGGTGACGGAAGTCCCTGGCATCAGCGAGAACAGCGATCGCGACCGTCGACGGCTTACGGCCGGACAGGGAAAGTGACAAGCCGGGGCGCTTGTCCAGCAACGTCGACGGTAACCCTTGAAGGGCGGCTCCCGCAGGTGCCGCCCTTCCCTTTTGGCAGCGGTGTCGTCAGAGCGGGATCAGGAAGAGTGTGTAAAACTGAAATGATTTGACCCGTGCAGCGACGACAACCTTTCACTAACCCCTGGTCCCGATAATGCCGCCGCAATCGAGGACCGAATCCCATGACCAAGGCAAATTCCAAAAGACGAAAGCGCAGCACGGCCCGCAAGAGCAGCCGGAGCGGTATGGGCCGCTGGTATCTGGCGGCAGCAGTCATCGTCGGCGGGATTGTGGCCTACGAGCACCGGGGGGAGTTAGGACATCTCCCCGGGGCATCGAAGGTGACGGCACTGCTCTCGCACGCCGAGAAACCGTCCGAGAAAAAAGCGCAGGCGAAGATGCCGGCCGAGAAGAAACCGCCAAAAAAGGTGGAACTGGCGACCATTCCGATCCCTTTCCGTCCGAAGGATCAGACCGGGTCGATAGCGCCGAAGTCCGCATTGATCCCGCCTGCACCCGTCGAACTACCGGTTAGGCAGTCTCTCGAACAGGCGAACCTGCGCCCGGCCGAGAGCGGCACCTTCTATTTTTGCGGCATCCGCCATGATAACTGCGTTCTCGACGGCGATACCTTTCTTTACCAGGGCCAGAGAATTCTCATCGCCGATATAGACGCGCCGGAAACGAAGCTCGCGAAATGCGACGAGGAACGGTCGCGCGGCTCTTATGCCAAGGCACGGTTGCGAGAGTTGTTGAATTCGGGAAACTTCGCCCTCGTTGCATCCGAAGCCACCCTGGGCGACGAGCCCGGCAAGCGGCGGCTCGTCGTCAGGAACGGCAGATCCCTCGGAGACATCCTCATATCGGAAGGGCTCGCCAGAAAGCGAACCGGGCACCCACAGTCGTGGTGCGGCCAGTCCACCGCGCGCGTTTCCGGTTGAACCGTGTCGGCCACAGGACGCGGGATTGGAGTTCGCTACCCATAGCGACGGTGATCTGACAGAACCGCATCGATGACCCGCCGCGATTTTTCGATCTCCCGCCGATCGGTGCCCGGCATCTCGGCGGCAACGATCAGGGCCTTCCACAAGGTCCATCCACGGCCACGCGCCCAGGTCTCTTCGTCGAGCGGAAGGGCGTCCCGGAATGCGGCGCGGCTTGTTTCATCGAACATCGTCCAGGAGATCGACAGGTCGCAAGCCGGATCGCCGACGCCGGACGTGCCGAAATCGATCACGGCGCTCAACTGGCCGTTTTCGACCAGGAGGTTGCCGGAGGCGACATCGCCATGGAACCAGACGGGAGCATTGTTCCATGCGGAGCCAAGCGCCGCCTCCCACACCACACGTGCGGTGGCAACGTCGATCCTGCCCTCGAGCGCTTCGAGTGCCCAGCGCGTTTCGTGGTCGTAGACGGCCAAAGGACCGCCTCGGAAGAAATTGTGTTGCCCGGGCGGCGGACCGCTCCGCGCGTCGATCCGTTGCAGCGCAGCCAGGAATTCACCGAGGGTCGTCGCAAAACTGCCGAGGTCGGCGATGGGCGCATGGGTCGCGGTCTCGCCCGGGAGCCATCGATAGACGGACCAATGCCACGGATAGCCCCTGCCCGGCCGCCCGATGGCCAAGGGCGCAGGAATACGCAACGGCAGGTACGGCGCAAGACGAGGCAGCCAGTGCTGCTCCTTTTCCACTTGAAGCGCGTAATGGGCGGCGCTCGGCAACCGCACGTTCATATCGTCGCCCAGATGAAAGGTCCTGTTGTCCCACCCACCGAACTCGACCGGTCTTATCGGCAGGTCAGCCCATTGCGGATACTGCTCGGAAATCAACTGTTCGACGAGAGCTATACTGATTTCGGGCGTTTCGGCGGAAGACATCGAATGTCCGCTTCCCTGATCACGGTGATTGGTAGACTGCCGGGAGGAGCAGGATCGCTTCGATGGCTCAATGAGACGGCGGAACGATCCGGCTGAACCGAATTAAGATCATGAAACGTGACGGTTTCCAAGTTCCGCCCGGAACCTGCGCTCAGGCATCGACCTGCAACAGCCCGAGAACCCGCGTTACGGCGGACGGGATAGGGCCGATGACGGGCACATCGAATAGCGGCTGCAGCTGTTCGGCCGCCTGTCCGAGCGGGCCGCCGCCGATGATGACTGCCTCCGCCCCATCCAGGTCGACGGAGGCGCGAACTGCATGCCAGAGCGAGGACCGCAGGCGCTCCTCGTCTCGGGATACGGCGAGCGGATCGCCGGGCGTGCAGCGGATGCCGGAGTAGAGATGGGAAAGCCCCAGATGCCGTGCCCGCTCTGCGATCGCATCCGCGAGGTCGGGCGTCGTGGTTGCAACGCCGAACCGTCGTCCATCCCGCGAAGCCTCCAGCATCGAAGCTTCGCAGATGCCCACGACGGGAATGCCGACACGCTCCCGAAGCAGGGCAAGGCCGGGATCGCCAAAGGCGCTGACGATGATCCCGAGGCAGCCCGGCTCGTGCCTGGTGCCGATTTCCACCACCTCGTCGGCGGCGGCTGCCAGTTCGTCCGGCTTCAGGATCATCCGGGGACTGCGCCTGGCCGTGGCGCTTGCCACGGCCAGGCGTCCATTCGCAGCCTTGTGCGCGATGGAGGCCATCATCTCGCTCGTCGCCTGCGAGCTGTTCGGGTTGATCAGCAGAAGATGGAAGTTCACGTTCTGAGCTCCGCGACGACTGGCCCCTGCTGCGCTGCCTTGGGCTGATCGGCCTCCGCCGGCAGCGAGAGATCCTCCATCGATCGGCCGTAAGTTTCCGGGCCAAGCTGGATGCAGAATGCGAAGACCGCATACATTCCCGCAGCAAGCCCGAAGACGCCGATCATTCCGTAGCTGTCGAACAGCATGCCGGAAATCGTCGGCACGAACGAGCCGGCCGCCGATCCCGTTGCCAGAATGAGGGCCACCCCGAAGGCGCGAATTCTCGTCGGGAACAGTTCCGGCGCATAGATCCAGATCGACGTGTTGAGCAGCAGGACGAAGAACTGGAAGATGGCTCCGAACAGGAGAACGAGGTAGATATTGGTGCCGAGAGCGACGATCGACACCGCCGCAAGGCAGGCGAGCGCCGCACCCACGGTCAGCACCTTCTTGCGCGGCAGATAGTAGCCGAACATCGAAGCGGCGATCGCACCGAGGACGCTGCCGCTCTGGATGATCATGCTGTAGAGCAGGCTGCCGGAGAGCGTATAGCCCATCGACACGAAGATGACGGGCATCAGCGTCAAGACCGACAATTGCGCGCCATAGCTCATGAGAATGGCGATCGCTACCGGTATGGTCCGCCCGATGAAGGGTGCGCGGAAGAGTTCCCGCCAGTCGCTCTTCTCGGTTGCCTCGTCCGTCATATGGTCTGTCGTCAGGTATTCCTGCACCACGAGATTGCGCGGTTTCAACGAGCCTGAGGCCAGGATGGACAGTACCTTGTTCGCCTCGCCGATCCTGTTCTTCGAGGCGAGGAACCGCGGCGTCTCGGGTACAAAGCGGCGATAGAAGACGACCAGAAGCGCCGGCAGCGCCAGCGACGCAAATAGCCAGCGCCAGCTGTTCTCTCCGGGGAAAAGCGTGAATATCAGCAGGCCGAATGCCGGCGCCAGGAAGTTGCCGAACCCGCCGGCGCCGACATTCACGAGACCCGCCGCCGTGCCGCGAAACTTCGGCGAGCAGAATTCCGAGAGCATCGTCACCGCCGTCGAGATTTCGCCGCCGACGCCGAAGCCGACGATCGCGCGGGCAAAACAAAGCATGGTGAAGTTCGGCGCCATCGCGCAGGCCGCCGAGCCGATGGTGAAGAGCAGGAGATTGACGGTCAGCATCACCCGCCGGCCGTAGCGGTCGCCGAGAATGCCCGACAGCAGTCGCCCGACCGCGGCGCTGCCGAAGGTGATCGTGTTGAGAAATCCGATATCCGTGCCGGTAAGGCCCCAGTGCTCCTTGAGAATGGGGCCGGCGACGCCGATCGTGTTCTGTTCGAAGCTGTCGAACAGACAACCGATCAGGACGAGAGCGAGAATCTGCTTGTGCGCGCCGGTAACGCCGATTTTGGTGAAAGCCGATTCCAGTTGTCGAATGACCGGCGAACTCCCGCCGGTCGGCACCATATTTTCCGCTGCCATTGTTGTTCCCCTTGTGGTTGAACGAGCGTGAAAACTTAGTTTCTCAATCATACATCAAGAAACTACAGTTTCATAGTCCCGAATCCACAGGGGCGACGGAGAGGAATTCCTGCCCTTCCCGGCAGGCTTGGCCTCCACGAACATGGCGTTCCGGCCGGGGCCTATCGATGGCGAGCTTCGTGCGCCAAGCCGTTGCGATCCGTACTGCGCGGGCTCACAGCTCTTCCAGCGTGTCGTTCAGTGCCTCGATACCGCGCAGCCGGTTCCGGCCGGCAACGCCTGCGGTCTCGATGCAGCGTGTGGTCAGGAGATGGCAGAGCGCCATCACGGACACATGGTTGAAAAGCGGCCCCGGCGCCAGGGTCTGGCAACGGAAGTGCCAAGCCGCACCGCTCAGGAGAGGCACGCCTTCGTCGGTGATGTAGAGCAGCTTCGCCTTGGTTCTTTCCACCTGCGCCATGAGTTGCTCCATCAGAGCGACGCGGCGCCGCAGGCCGAAGAGAACGACGACGTCGTCGGGCGCGATGCTGACCAGATGCTCGCCGAGCGTCTGCCCGCCTCCGGGAATGGCAGCGATGTTTTCGATCACCTGCGTGAGCTGCCATTGCAGATAGGTCGCAAAGGAATGGCTGGCGCGAAAGCCGATGACCCACACCTTGCGGGCCCCCAGGATGGCTGTGGCAGCCGCATCGATCTCAGCCTCGCCGATCGCGAGGAACGTGGCCTCCAGATTGGCGACGCCCTGGGCGACATGCGCTGCGACCGATTGCCGGCCGTCGGCATCGGTGGCGGTCGCGAGGAAAAGGCGCGACCCGGTCTGCTTGTCCGCGCGCGCGTGCCGCCGCGCTTCCTCGTAGTTTTCGTAGCCGAGGCGCTGAACGAAGCGTGACACGGTCGCTTTCGATACATGGGCCAAAGCCGCCAGCTCCTGCGCGGAATAGCTGGCTATCTCCCCCGGAAAATCACAGAGGAAATCGCCGAGCCGCCGCTCGGCCGGGTGCAATTCGGGTAGAATTTCGCGGACGCGAGCGAGGAAGGATCGTTCTTTGGCGGCCATTGGCACTCCCATGAAACTGTCGTTTCACGGGACTGTCCGATTTTCGTCCGGCCTTGGCAATAGATGGAAGATCCACCCCGCGGTCACCTCTCCTCCCGAAGCGTATCCTTCTGCGTTATCAGTCGGGCGCTGTGCTGACCGCTCAGATATGTCCATAGCCAGCTCCAGGCCACGGCAAAGCGGCTGCGGGTACCGATCAGGAAATAGATGTGGGCAATGCCCCAGATCCACCAGGCAAGCGACCCCTTGAGCTTGATCCGGCCGAAATCGATGATCGCCGCGCGCCTGCCGATGGTGGCCAGGCTTCCCTGGTGCCGGTAGCGGAACGACCCCGGCGCCGGAGAGCCCGTGAAGCGGCCACGGATCACCTGGGCGACGTAGGCCCCCTGCTGCTTGGCCGCGGGCGCGATGCCGGGCACCGGCTTGCCGTCTTCCTGGATGACGGATGCCGTATCGCCGATGACGAAGATGTCCGGATGGCCCGGCACGGTCAGATCGGGCCCGACCTTAACGCGGCCGGCGCGGTCCGCGTCGGCGCCGATCCATTTGGCGGCGGGCGAGGCCTGGACCCCGGCCGCCCAGACGAGCGTCCGGCTCGCGACGAAGCTCTCGCCTATCGTGACCCCCTCCTCGGTGCAGTCGGTCACCGGCGTGCCCGTCAGCACCTCGACGCCAAGTTTCTCCAGTTCGCGGGAAGCATAGGCGGAAAGCTCCTCGCTGAAGGCGGGAAGAATGCGCGGGCCGGCTTCGACGAGCACCACGCGGGCCAGACGGGTATCGATCCGGCGGAACTCGCCGGGCAGCGTTCTATGGGCCATTTCGGCAATGATGCCCGCAAGCTCGACCCCGGTCGGTCCTGCGCCGATGATCGTGAAGGTCAGCAGTGCGTCGCGCCTGGCGGGGTCCTCCTCCACCTCCGCCTGCTCGAAGGCGATGAGCACGCGGCGGCGAATGGTCGTCGCATCCTCCAGGGTCTTGAGCCCAGGCGCGACCGCCGCCCATTCGTCATGTCCGAAATAGGCGTGCGTTGCGCCGGTCGCCAGGACCAAGGTGTCGTAGGGGATCGATTGCCCATGCACGAGCGTCACTTCCTTCGCAGTCGTATCGACGCCCGCTACCTCGCCGAGCAGTGTCGTCACCTCCTGTCGGTCGCGGTAGAGCCGGCGGATCGGCCATGCGATCTCGGAGGTTGCGAGCACCGTGGTCGCCACCTGGTAAAGCAGCGGCTGGAAAAGGTGATGATTGCGCCGGTCGATCAGCGTGACCCTGACCGGCGCACCCTTGAGGTCGTTGACGAGTTGCAGCCCGCCGAAACCTCCGCCGACCACGACGACATGATGTCTTTCCTGCATGGTCTTCCGTCCTGTTCCTCATCCGCTCACATCGAGCTGGCAACACTGTTGAACTCCACACGCGGGAGCGCAAGCCGTTGCCCGGCATGGCTGCATTGCATCCGCGAATGGTCTTCGCCGGACGTTTCGGCGGCCTATTCCGCATAGCCGACGGGCACTGCGGTACCACTTTTCAGGACTTCCATCGAAATCGACGCGGAAACGTCGAAAAGCTCCACCTTCCGCACGATCTGCTTGTAGACGACGTCGTAGTGTTCGACCCGCGGCAGAACCACCTTGACGATGTAATCGTAATTGCCGGTCAGCCGGTGCGCCTCGACGATCTCCGGAATGTCGCTGATCGCCCTGCGGAACTTTTCGATCCAGTCGTCGGAATGATGCGCCGTCTTGATCAGCGCAAAAACCGTGGTCGGCACGCCCATCCTTTCCCGGTCGAGGACGACGATGCGCCGGGTGACATAGCCGGCCTCCTCCAGCCGCTGAATGCGCCGCGAGCAGGCGGAAAGCGAAAGACTCACCCTCTCGGCAAGGTCGCCCATGGCGACGCTCGCATCCTGCTGCAGAAGCATGAGCAGCTTCCGGTCTCTCTCGTCAAGCACGCTCCGACTCCTTGCTCTTGCCATAGAGTGCGCCGAAATTTTTCGCGGCATCTGGATTCGGGCGCAAACGGCTTGCTAAAATTTGGCCAAGCGCCGATCAAAGCAAACACATGCAACCGGGCCCGCACGATAATCTAGCAATGGAACGGGGAACGTGGCGAAGCGTTCCCGACGGCCAAAGGGCAGCAGCAGGAATGACGATGGAAATGCGGAAAATCGGCCTCATCGGCGGCATGAGCTTCGAAAGCTCGGCGGTCTATTACCGCTTGGTCAACGAGGCCGTGCGCAAGCGACGCGGCAAATTACATTCGGCGGAAGTGCTTCTGCATTCCGTCGACTTCCAGCAGATCGTGGACCTGCAGAGAGCCGGCCATTGGGACGACGCCGCCCTGCTTCTCTCCGATGTCGCGCGCGGGCTCGTCGCCGGCGGCGCGGACTGCATCCTGATCTGCAGCAATACCATGCACATCATTGCCGACGCGGTGCGTGCCTCCGTCGACGTCCCGTTGATCAACATCATCGACGAAACGGCCTTGCGCCTGAAGGCCGCCGGCAGCCGCAAGCCCCTGTTGCTCGCCACACGCTACACGATGGAGCACGGCTTCTATGCCGAGCGCATGAAGACACATGACATCGACCTGAAGGTACCCGATGCCGATGGCCGGACACTCACCCACAACGTGATCTTCGACGAGCTCTGCGCAGGCCAGGTGCTGAACGTTTCGCGCTCCGCAGTGATCGGGCTCGTCGAGAAAGCAAAGGCGGAGGGTGCGGACGCCGTCATTCTCGGCTGCACCGAAATCTGCCTGCTTCTCGATCCGGCCGAATTGCCGCTCCCAGGCTTCGATTCCACTGCCATCCATGCGGAGGCGGCGGTCGAATTCTCGCTTGGCGACCGGCAGTAAGCTGCACCGCCGAAAGGCGCTGATATAGCAGGCCCGCCGCAGCACCGAGAGCGATACCGATCGCATGGGTGTGGCGACAATCCGCCTATGGCGTGTCGTCGTACTCGGCCCGCGCCTGCCGGATAGCCTGGTGGTTCTCCAGCGACCAGTCGACGAAGACCCTTAGCACGTCAAGAAACGAGCGCCCGAGATCCGTGAGGCCGTATTCCACGCTCGGGGGCTGCGTCGGGTAAACGGTACGGCGCAGATAACCGTCACGCTGCAGATCGCGTAGCGTCTGGGTCAGCATCCGCTGTGAAATGTCCGGGATGAGCCGCCTGAGCTGCGAGAAGCGCAAAGGACCGTCGGCGAGCGATAGAATCATCAGCGAATTCCACTTACCGCCGATATTGTCCATCACGTCCCGCACCGAACAATTGTCGATGTCCATAGGCATGCCGCAGACGACTGCCACCCGCTCGCCCTTCAACGTGCCCGACGCCCTGGTCATGGCGGTACCCTTTCCGTAACCACGGCAGAAAAAACTGCCTCCTTTACAGCTCTTAGCAGATCACGGGATAAGAGCAACTCTCAAAAAGAGACCAGCTTTCGGGATGAGCTCATGTCGACAGGACATGCTGAACAACGCGCTGGAGTGGAAACGAAAGGAAAAACATGTCTGGAAGACTGCTCGTAACCGGCGCCGCCGGACAGTTCGGCAAACTCGTGCTCGATGCGCTCCTGACCTCCGGCAAGACGAAGCCGGCCGATATTACCGCCACCAGCCGGGACATCGCCAAACTGGCGGACTACGCAGCGAAGGGCGTCGAGACCCGTGCCGCCGACTTCGACGATCCGGCCTCGCTCGAGCGGGCCTTCGCCGGCGCCGACCGCATACTCATCATTTCGACGAATGTTCTCGACGAACCGGGCAAGCGTCTGAAGCAGCACCTTGCCGCCGTCGAAGCGGCCAGGAAGGCGGCGGTGAAGCACATCCTCTATACGTCGATGCCGCTGCCAGAAACCTCGGTGATCCCTTTCGCGTCCGATCATCTCGGCACCGAAGAAGCCATCAAGGCGACGGGAATTCCCTACACGATCCTGCGTAACGCCTGGTACATGGAAAACCTCCTCCTGTCGCTCCCGCACGCACTCGCGGCAGGACAATGGTTCTCCTCCGCCGGCGATGGCCGTATTTCCCACATCGGGCGCCGTGATCTTGCCGCCGCCGCCGCTTCCGCTCTCCAGTCAAGCTCGACCGAAAGCCGCACTTACACCTTGACCGGACCGCAGGCCCTTACAACCGGCGAGATCGCCGCCCTTGTTGCCAAGGCCACCGGCAAGACGCTCGAGGTCGTCCATGTCACTGACGAGGCATTGTCGGGCGGTCTCAAGAATGCGGGTCTCCCGGACTTCTTCGTCCCGATCCTCGTCTCCTTCGACGCCAATACCCGCAAAGGACATTTCGACATCGTGACCGACGACACCGCCGGGCTTACCGGAAGGCCCCCCATCGACCTCGCCTCCTTTCTGGAGGCGAATAAGTCAGCACTCGTCCACTGATCATGAGGAAGCGGGAGGCCTGGCATACGGCCGGGCCTCGTTTAAAGCGGGAGCAGGAAGAATACGCAGCTTTCCGGTAGGAATTGCGATCCGGCTAATCGAGGGTGGAGGTCGGCGTTCAGCGCAAGGCGGTCTCGCTCGAACTCTGCGGCGCGGACGCTGCGGCCCGGCGAGCTACCCTGCCCTCCTCGGCCTTGTAGAAATATTGGCTCGCCACCAACCAGCCCTTTAACGGCCTCAACGGCGGAATACAGGTCAGGAACATGAACGGCCCGGTGACCAGGAGATGGACCCAAAGGGGGGCGTTGTATTGCACCTCCAGCCACACGCCGAGAAACACGCTCGGCACGCAGGCAAAGCATATGACGAAGAAAGCAGGACCGTCCGCGGGATCGGCGAAAGAATAGTCCAGGCCACAGACTTCGCATCCTTGCCTGAGCTTCAGGAAACCATCGAACAAATGTCCCTGGCCGCAACGGGGGCAGCGACCTCGTAATCCCGTATGCAGCGGCGACAGAGGCGGCCACTCATGATCCGACATCGTTCTTCCTTTCAGTCTTCTGCATGCCCCGGCAAACCCGCAAGCCTGCGAGACGTTCCCGTCGACCAGGCACCGGCCGCTTCGGCGACCCCCAAAAGATGACATACAAACCATACAAGAACAATAAATTGTATGCATACGGGGGCGCGGCAATTCCACGCAGTACCTTCGCACGGGAGTATCACCGCTAAACGATGAGGTTTCGGGCCGCCGGCGACTGAGCGAGGAGACCGGCGATGACCTCCAAGCTGTGCCGCAGTTCATCGCGTGTCCGCGCAGACCCCAGACCGAGCCGGACGGCTTCCGGTGGGTCGGAGATCGCGAAGGCATCGCTGGCGACGACGCCGATCCCCGCCGTTCGCAGCTGCGCCGTGAACTCGCCGCGATTCCAACGGGGGGGCAGCTTCAGCCAGAGATGAAACCCCTCGCGATCGGTGAGAAGATCGGCGTCCTCGAGGCTCTTGATCGCGATCTGCTGGCGCGCGCCGGCTTCCGTGCGGATCGCTCCCAGAACCGCTTGCGCCGTTCCTTCCTCCAGCCAGCGCGTGGCGATAGCCGCCGAAAGCGGTGACGTCATGCCGACTGTCGCTCGGATCGCGCCTTCGAGGCGGACTGCCGCCGATCGATCGGGCGCGACGAGATAGGCGATGCGGAGCGCCGGCGAGAGGCACTTGGCAAGCCCCGCTATATAAAAGACGAGGTCCGGCGCGAGCGCGGCCAGTGGCGGAACGGGGTTTGCGGGCAAGGCGCCGTAGGCGTCGTCCTCGATCACGGACACGCCGTAACGGCGTGCAATCGCCACGATCGCCTCGCGGCGCTCGAGCGGAAGCGTCGCGGTCGTGGGATTGTGAAGGGTCGGATTGCAGTAAAGCGCCTTCGGCTTGTGCCGGGCGCACGCCTCCTCGAACGCGTCGGGCAATATCCCGTTTCGGTCGATCCGGACGCTCACGAGCTCGATACCCATATGCGCCGCCAGTGAGCGGAGGCCGGGATAGGTGAGCGCCTCGGCGCAGATCCTGTCGCCCTTCGTCGCCAGCACCCCGACGCTCGCAAGCAGAGCCCCTTGCGCTCCTGTACAGACGACCAAGCGGTCGGCTCGAAGGTCGCCGAGCCGCGGCTTGAGCCAGGCTGCACCGGCAGCCCTGTCCCGCTCCGTGCCGCCGACGGGCTGATAGCGCATCAGCAGTTCGGGATCACGCTGGTCGAGAGGCGCAACATCCGTCCACATTCTCTCCGACAGGGCGGGGTCGTCGAAGAGCGGCGGCAGGTTCATGCTCATGTCGACGAGACCGCCCAGCAGGCCGCCCGCCAGACCGCCCGAGGAGGGACGTGCGGCGCTCCGGCGCCGAGCCGTGACGTAGGTACCCTGCCCCACGCGACCCTCGACCAAACCGCGCCGGCGCGCTTCGTTGTAGGCGCGGCTGACGGTTGTAAAGTCGATGCCGAGCGCGGCCGCCAGCGCGCGCTGCGGCGGCAGGCGCACTCCACCCTCAAGTCGACCCGCCGCGATGTCCGCGGCGATCTCGTCGGCAATTGCGAGATACAGCGGTCCTCGCGCTTGACCGAGCGCCGGCATCCAGGAAACCTCCACGCGATCCACGTCCATCGTAGCCTTTCGAGTCTTACAATGTATGGATATTGCATGGACGGAGTTTGGCGCGCAAGATCGTCCTGGTAGACAGCGCTGGAGCGCGCGGCTTTCCGGCGATACGACTAACCGGGCCTGAGCCGACGATTGGTGTCGCTCGGCATGAGATCCTTGAACATCCTCGGCACGATGGTCATCGCACCGTAGACGCTAAGGTGGTCGTCGTCGGAATATAGGGGAATGCCGTTCTTCTCGACAGCGCAGACCGGATTACAGAGGAGCGGCACTGCACTGACGCGCTGTACGCCCAGGTCCTCGTCGGCAATGGCCAGGACCGAATTGGCCTTCGCGCTGCGTGCATCGACCGCCTGCCGCGTTGGCGGAGGCGGCAGGTCGGCGTCGATGAGGCGGTGCAGCCCCAACGCGTGCGGAACAGACCAGCCGATCTCCGGTATCCCATCCACGATGACGACGCGCCGGCCGGTGTCGCGGATCTCCCGAACCGTCCTCAAAAACTCGCTCTTGAAAATCGCGTAGTTTCCGGCGGTGCCAAGGCTCGCCTCCTCGAAATCCAGACGGTCGAGGATTGCGGGGCGTCCCGTCTCCCCGGGATATCGTTTACCGTTCGCTGCGAGCGGCCAACGTGCGCTGAGGACGACGATCGGAAAATCATCGCTTTGTTCCAGCATCGCCATGATGGCCGCGTTGAAGGCGACGCAATCTCCGCTGTGTTTCTGATCCACCCGTTGCACGCCGAGGATCGGCGGGCATGCGCCCTTGAAGGCGACCGCGCCGCCTCGTTTCCGGCCGTCCATCAGGAAATCGAGGCCCGACAAAAGCGCCCCTGCATGGGAGTCACCCCATAGGAGCACGTCGTTCCTCCGATCCGAGGGCGAACTTGCTTCGCCTTCGATGCGGCACAGTCCGTCCTTAGGCAGCTTGCCGTCACACCGCCCGCGGCGCGCGTCGATATCGCGACTGCCGGCATAGGCAAGTCGGACATCCTGCGGAAGGCGTTCCGGAAAACCCTCCCGCAGGTCTACGACTGCTGAAACGACCGAGAGGACGGCAGCGCCGGCGAGCGCGGAGGCGAAAATGCGTTGCCGCGAAATTCCAATCGGCGGCCGACGACGGAAGGGCCTTTCGACCAGACGCCAGCTCGCGAAGGCACAGGCGAAGGAAAGGCCTATCGCAAGCGAAGCCTGCGCGTAAGGAAGGTCCAGCGTACCGAGGGTCAAACGAAAATAAACGATGATCGGCCAGTGCCAAAGGTAGAGCGAATAGGAGACAAGGCCGATCGCCACCGGCACCGGGCTGGACAGAATGCGCGCTACGGCCGTCTGCCGTTGCTCGCCCGACCAGAGCAACGCCAGGGCTCCGAAGCATGGCAGCGCGGCGGCAATGCCTGGAAATGGCGTCGCGGCGCTATAGAGCGCGACGGCGATGAAGATTGCCGCGATCCCCGACAGCGCGATCGCCTCGACCAGATACGCGTTCCGGCAGGCCGGAAACACGCCGAGCGCCAGCAGCACACCGAGCCCAAGTTCCCAGGCCCGTGTCGGAGCAAAATAGAAACTCTCCTGCGGATAGGGACCCGTCGCCCAGACGGAAAGCAGGAAGGAGAAGATACAGAGACCGACAAGCGCACCGAGAACGGCCCTGCGCGGCCTCCCGTAGAGCCACCAGAGGAGCAGCGGCAGGACGATGTAGAACTGCTCTTCGACGGCCAGCGACCAGGTATGAAGCAGGGGTTCCAGATCCGCACTTGGAGCGAAGTAGTCGGAAGTGGAGAACCAGAACCAGACGTTCGAGGCGAACATCATCGTCGCCAGTGCCGAACGCGCAAGGCCGACCAGCATGTCCGGCAGAAGGAGAAGCACACCGGCAGCAAGGCATGTCGCCACGACGACGAAAAGCGCCGGCAATATTCGCCGGGCACGCCGCTCGTAAAACGTAGCAAGCGAAAAGCGACCTTCGGCAAGATCCTTATGGAGTATTCCCGTGATCAGGAACCCCGATATCACGAAAAAGATATCGACGCCCACGAACCCGCCGGAAAAACCCGGAATGCCGGCATGATACAAAACTACCGGCAGGACCGCGATCGCTCGCAGCCCGTCAATATCCTTTCGGTACTCCATCTGAGCAATCCTCGAGCACCTGCAATAAATTTATTCGAAATAACTTGATCGATAACGCTGTAGTGTGACCTCTATAATACAAGTGGAGCCCAAACTGAACTCAATTGCGTTGATCCGTTGCTTTTTTTGGCCTCAGCTGCCCGCAGTCGGCGCGCGCAGCTTCACATCAAAAGAGGTACGCGCGAAAATCCCTCGTCAAAGCGACACGCAACAAGAGGCGCGCCGAGCTACTAATCCGTCGCCCTAAGCCGTCTCGCCACAGGAGCGGCGGAAGCGTCGTACGGTCTCGGCCATTCCGTATTCGAGCGCATCGGCCGTCAGCCCGTGTCCGATCGAAACCTCGGCGAGTTCGGGAATGTGTTTGACGAGCAATGGCAGGTTGGCGACGGTCAGGTCGTGGCCGGCATTGACGGCCAGACCAAGGCCGATCGCGATCTCCGCGGTGCGGCCCAGCTCGATCGCGATCCGCTCCGCCTTTTCCGGATCGTCGTAACAGCCGCCATAGGGTCCGGTATAGAGCTCTATACGGTCGGCCCCGGTCTCCTTGGCAAGCTTCAGCGCCTCCGGGTCGGGAACGCCGTCGGCAAACAGCGAAACGCGGAAACCTCTCTTTTTCAGCCGCCCGACGACGTTGCCGAGCAGGTTATGGCTCTTGCGAAAATCCCAGCCGTGATCGGAGGTTGCCTGTGCCGGATCGTCCGGCACCAATGTCACCTGCTCGGGTTCGTGCCGCTCGACCAGTTCGAGGAACGCCTCGTTCGGAAAGCCCTCCATGTTGAATTCCGCAGCCGGAAACTCGTCGTCGATCAGGTCGCGGATCGGCTGGAGATCGGAAAAGCGGATATGCCGCTGGTCCGGGCGCGGGTGGACGGTCAGTCCGCTCGCTCCCGCCTGCAAGGCGGTGCGGCCGAGGCCGGTCACAGACGGCCAGGGGAGATCGCGCCGGTTGCGCAGCATGGCAATGGCATTGAGATTTACGGAGAGCTTTGCAGGCATATCGGAACTTTCGGACGAAACGCCCCAATTGAACGAGGGGCCGAATGATGGCTACGCTGCTGTTCTACCGCAGTTTTCAGGAAACCGAAATCGCTCTTTGCCCGGCCCCATCACAGGACGCCTCTTTGACAGCGATCAGATAGGTTGATATCAACGTTACCGCCGATGATTGATTGATGCCGCAGCAACCGGAGGAGAGTGATCATGACGATGCAGACCACCGCTACGGAACTGGCAGCGCGTAACCGCGCCCGCTTTCCCAACGAAAGTCCCGACTACCGCCGGGCGCGTAACGCGCTTCTCGCCGAGGAGATCGAATTGAGGCGCCACATCGAGCGGGTGTCGGAGCTGCGCAGGCGATTGCCGCCGGGCGGCGAAGTGACCAAGACCTACCGTTTCGAGAGTGAGAGCGGAACCGTCACACTTGCCGATCTCTTCGGCGACAAGGATACCCTCATCATCTACAGCTATATGTTCGGGCCGCAGCGCGAAAGACCCTGCCCCATGTGCACCTCCCTGATGGCCGGCTGGGAGGGCAAGGTGCCCGATATCGAGCAACGCGTGGCACTCGCCATGGTCGCCCGTTCGCCCGTGGAGAGACTGCTCGCCGCAAAGAAGGCCCGCGGCTGGACGCAATTGAAGGTTTATTCCGATAGCGACGGCGCCTTCACCCGAGACTATGTCAGTGCTGAGGATGAGGACGTTCCGGGCTATACCGTCTTCACGCGGAGAGACGGAAAGATCCGGCACTTCTGGAGTGCGGAGATCAGCGGCGAGATGGCCGATCCGGGCCAGGATCCGCGTGGCGCACCCGATCCCGACCCGTTATGGACCCTGCTCGACACCACGCCAGAGGGACGAGGTGCCGACTGGTACCCGAAACTCGAATATAGCAGCGGCCAGTGATCGCGCCGTTTTAGGCGCCCTCGCCTGCCCGTCCATAGAGGACCGTGCAGGCGACGGCCTTGCGCGCCCGCCAATCCACGCATTTCTGCTGCGGAGCCCGAGAACGCGCACTTTTTGACGCGCGGCCTGACAACCACCATCTTTGGGCCTAAGTTTCGAATCAGGCTAAGGTTGCTTATGTTCTAAAACAATTTGAGCCGCATCTTTTATTGGAGCCATCGATGACGCCAGCCGAAAGGCCATGCAATGAGACGATCCGGCGAGCGCTCGCCCGGATTCTCGATAGCAAGGGCTTTCAACGCTCCGAGCGGCTGCGCGCGTTTCTCGCCTATGTGGTGGAAAAGGAGATCCTCGGTGAAGGCGCCCAGTTGAAGGGCTATTCGATTGCCATCGATGTTTTCGGACGCAGCCAGACATTCAACGCGGACAGCGATCCGCTTGTCCGCGTCCATGCCGGCAAGCTGCGCAAGCTGCTAAAGGCCTTTTACGAAACGGACGGCGCAGACGAAGAATGGCAGATCGCCATGCCGAAGGGGACCTATGTGCCGGAGTATCGTCGGCGGTCGTCCAGTGTGCCTGTGTCTTCAGGTCACGATACCGCAGGCGCCCGCAGCCGGCAGTCCGGGCGCAGGCCGCCCTGGCAGCCCGCCCCCTTCTCCTCTCCCTGGGCCGTGCTCGCGGTGCTGCCGCTTCTCCTTTTCGTTCCTCTGCCGGCGTCGGAAATGTCGCTCGAGATCGATGCCGAGGCCAAGCTCGTCAATGGTCCTATGGCCGCCGTCAGGGGCCTTCCCTCTGTCAGCATCAGCGTGACCGGCCCGCAGCACAAGAGCACCCGACGGTTTGCCGCGCAGTTGCGCGAGGCGGCGCTTCGTCACGGAACGCTCGGGCAGGCAACCGCGTCCGACGGCGGCCGTGCGTCGGTTTCGGGCAATCAGGCGCTTGCATTCTCCATAGCGCTCACCTGGTATGATGCGCCTGCGGCCGGCATCCGGGTCACGCTTTCCCATGACGGCGAAGGCATCCCCCTGCGCCAGGACTTCATTACAGCGGACCGGCTCGATAGCGAGGCCGACATTCTCTACGAAAGCACCTCGCTTGCGGCACAGCTTTTTGCCCTGGACGGCGAAATCTATGCCCATGCCGCACTGGAAGGCCTGCAAAGCACGCTGATGCGATGCATGTCGGCGACCGCTCAATACCGCAAGCTGCTGACGCGCGAGAGCTTCCAGGAGGCGTGGAACTGTCAGCAGAAACTAAAGCCGCTCAAGGGCGACGAGCCCTTCTTCATCCTCTCGGTCAGCAGTCCGCACAAGATCAACGGTCACTGAACTCTTCACAGGGCGTTCTTCATCCGGTGGGACGCCGCTGAGCGGGAATATGACCCGGCATAATCACGGCCCACATCATATGTTGCCATTGGTGATCGGTGGTCAACTGGCCCGAGAGTTGTTTTCACGCATAGGCAGCGGTAGTATTTGCCGTTAGTCCGCACGTCTTTCCGGATGGACCGCGTGTTCTGCCGAAGGGCAGCTTCCGATGGAACAGAAGAACCCTCTTCTTAGGAAGGAGTTATTCGGAAGCCCTTTTCCATTCGACGCCACTCGATGGCGCCTCCTACGATCTGTACTTGATACGGGCGAAATGCTTGGAGGAAGAAATGAAGAATTGCACGATCGCTCTCGCTCTCGCAGCCTGCTTCGCCTTGTCCGGCTGCCAAACCGCCTCGATGACCGGGGGGCGGACCGGTGAGTTCGGCTGCATCGCAGGCACCGTCGGTGGCGCGGTCGTCGGTGGTCTGGCCGGCGCGACCATCGGATCGGGAACCGGACAACTCTGGGCCGTGGGCGGCGGTGCCGTACTCGGCAGCGCGGCGGGCAGCGCCCTGACCTGCACCTGACCCAAAGGAACGGGGTGATGAAGAGACCAGTCCTCGTGGCGGTGTTCGCGCTTTGCCAGGTGATTGCAGCAGCGGCGCAGGATCAGCCGCTGGCCATGAACCAGGGTCAGATGAATCGTCTCGACCGTGACGGGAACGGCGCCGTCGACCGGCCGGAATACCAGGCCTTCATGGCCTCGGCCTTCGCGAACCTGGACAGGAACAAGGACGGAAGCCTGCGCTCGGAAGAAGTGGCGCAGGTTCTGAACGCGCAGCAATTTGCCGCGACCGACGCCGATCGCGACGGGAAGCTCAGCCGAACCGAGTTCCTCAACAGGGTCATGGCCGACTTCAAATCAGCCGACAGAAGCGGCGACGGCAGCCTCCAATAGGGCAGCGCCGCCGCTCGGCCAAGGATGCTCAGTCGCGATGCCGTTGCGGAGCCAGCGCCATGACCTGCGCATAGGCCATGGGCGACCGGCTGCCGGGCATGTTCTCGTCGAGCACCAGGGTCTTCACGTCGTCGGAGCGGACGTCCAGCGCAATGACGCGCTCGAGCTTGTCGATCTGCCATACGGCGTAGCCGAGTTCGGGAACATATCCGCAGTCGCATCCGCAATCCCCGCCGAGGATCTCCCGCGGCTCTTCCGGCAGATACATGATCTGCGGCTTCGGCAACTTGTAACAATGCCCCTCATAGGCATAGCCGTATATCACGCCGATGCTCTTGATGTATCGTTCGCCGCCCTTTTCGAAATTCTTCGCCGGTATGTTGACGCTGACCGGAAGCTGACTGAACTTCAGCTCATCATCGAAAATGGCGAGGACGATCTGCTGCTTTAAGATACCGGCGAGAACGTCGTTGTCGACCGTTCCGATCGCCGCCTCCTTTACTATTCTCACCAGCGTATTCAGGTCTTCGTCCCCAAGCGAAGTTTCGCGCAGCGACGACTTGATTCTTTGCCGGATCTGCTCGTCCGTGATCTTGAATATCTCTTCTCGCGTTGCCGGTCGCCCGTAGAGACGTACTTCGCTCGGATTGTAGGTATCGTAGATTGGTTTGGACAGGCCGTCCGGCTCTTTGCCCACCCCGGGATGGCTGCTGCAATTGCTCATCTTCCTCTCCTTTTCTGTCCCCTATCTCGAGCTGATGATTTCACGCCATGCGAAATTCGCCTCCAGAACTCCGGCGGCCGTTCCATCGGCAGCCGCGACGACAGCGGCCGCGGCCTGATCCAGCCGCAAGGTGTCCGGATTGACCGACCGCAGCGAGGCTGCCAGCGCCTGCCCAACCGCGTCGCGGGCCGACCGCAGCGCAAGTCCGAAGATCATCGGCTTGATCCGGAAAGCCTCTGCCGTTGCCTGACGGAACCGGTCGAAATCATCCTGCTCCAGATGCCGGAGGTCGATATCGAGCAGCCGTATGTCGGCACAGTCGCGTGCCACAAGCTCGCGATGATAGAGCTCGACGATCGAGTCGAAAATTGCGCCCACGAACGGCAGTGCGCGGTCATGCACCTCGCGCGTGACCTCTGACATGCGGCGAAAATTCGTGGCGAGACGGATCTGGGTTTCCGGACTCGTCTCGGCGAAGCGGTTGAGCTCGTTATAGAGAAGGAGGTTCCCTTTCGTCCGCCTGAGCAGCCTGTCGATCGCGGAATCGAAGTGCAGGAACGAGATCAGCGACACAAGGTCTGAAAAGGCCTCGGAAAAAGCGAAGAAGTCGCCTCCATGTGACACAGCCGTCGGAATGCCGGTTTCAGAAAGGAGAATGAGATGTCCGGTCTCGTGAGCGATGGTGTCCAAATTGAGCGCATAGGGCCGCCTTATTCCGTCGATGTCGGAACAGCCAAGCTCCAGGAAGCCGTAGCCCGCCTGGGCATTGTCCCAATTCACGAAGGCAACGATCTCCAGCCGCGGAAAGGTCTGATCGAAGAACCAGCGGACCGGTCTGCCCAGATAGCTCTGCCAGATGTTGAGAACGAAGTGGACACAGGCATAGGCATGCACAGGCAGGAACGCCCGGGAGTCGGGAGACAGGTTGTCGAAATGGCGATCCGGACCCGGTCCCACCGGTGCGCGAGCGGCGCCGTGAAACGGCGGCAGCCGGTCGAAGCCGTAGGGTTCCTTGTCATCGAGCGGATCGACGACATACATCGTCGCGTCGCTCGGGCCTTCGCCGATCTCATCCCTCGGTATGGGCAGCCAGACGCGGTCCGGTTTTTCATAGCCCGGAATGAAGGGTGGCTGAGGGAAAATCCAGAACCGCGTGCCCAGACGGGAATCGCCGGACTCGAGGGCTTCGTCTCGAAGCAGACGCATCGCACACTGCCCCCCGGATGAAAATGCCTAAATTATGGTTTCAATTTATAGGTGTTCACCAAATTCGAGTCAATGCCGCCTGCTTCCAGGTCGCGGAGGAAGGTGTTTGTCGCGATCCAGTCGCCATCTTGCTGCGTGCCGCGATGCTGCTCCAGAAGGCTTGGCGCTTGCTGTAGTGCATGGATCGCGTCGTGCCTCTTCTGTCCGATCATCTGCTCCCGCAGTTCCTTGCTTCTCTCCTGAGCCCAGCCCGCGGCATGCAAGACCGCAGAAAGCGAGCGCTCCCGGAAGTTCAGATTTCGCGCAAACGTTGTAAGTCTCTCGCGTTCCGAACGGCTGACGACACCCAGGCGCCACCACGCGGAAAAGGTTCGCTCCAGGTCGACAAGTGCATCCGTCAAAGGCGGAAAGCCGAGTTCCGGCGGCCCCGAATGTACCGCGACCGCATCGTCGGGGGCAGGGTTGGAAAGTGGACCACGTCCGAAGCGACGATACCACCTGTAGACGAGACCGAGACCGATCATGCCGAAAGCGTCAAGCTCCGCGGCTCGGAGCGCGCCCATGCTGGCGGCGCCGATAACGACGATCCCTTGCGCCATGGCCCAGAGAATTTCCTTGTGCCGGACAGCCGGTCTGTCTTCGAACTGGCCGTCGATCAAAATCATGGCCCGCGGTCGAAAGGCATGTGCCGCAAGCAGGACATCCCCCTGGGCGGCCGGCTGCAGATAAATCGCGTCGAGGATTTTCTCCGCCTCGGCAAGACGCAGCGTCGGACCGAGAAACACTAGGATCGGATTGTCGCCTCGGCCGGCCATCGCACACTCATCGCAGGACGAAAAAGGGAGAGGCTCCGGGAAGAACCGTTCGCACGCAATGGACACCCGCCTCCTCGGCGGCGCCCACGGGAATGGCCAGCACAGGTCCAAGACCGGCTTCGACCACCCGGTCTACCAATGTACCGGGATCCGGAGTCGCCGCGGGCGTCGGCTCTGCCGGCTTGGCCGCCGCATCGGCGAGGACGAGCTCGCGGGCCTTCGCCACCGCGGCATCGGTGCTCCTGCGGTAATGTTCCCTCGTCTGGTCGTCACGGGCGCCGGAGATCGCCCCTGCCCTTGCCGAGAGCGCCTCCAGCATTGCGCTCGCCGCCGCCATTTCGATGCTGGGCCCGGCGGCGTAGCCTTCCGTCGGCAACGCAAGGATCGGTTCCCCGAACCCGGCCTCGACCGTCTGACACCAGACGACGGCAACAGCCGCCGGCGACGGAGCGCGCCACAGTGCAAACGATATCCCGCGAGCGCCCGCGAGCGATCGGATATGATCCACCCCGTCACCGAGTCCGTGGGGCGCAATGCGCCACCGGTCGAAGAAGCCGTGTGTTGCGAATGCGCGTGCGATGGCGTCCCGTTCAAGGCATTCCCATAATCCGTGCAGGAAAGCACCATGGGGGCTCGTATGGCAGGCAAGCCCGGTGGTTGTTCGCAGAAAGACGCCGTCATGGGACGGCTGCGGTTCGCTGTAGCACGTATGCACAAGTTCCAGCGGCACCGGGTGCGCCGAGCCGCCGACGACATCGATACCGTCGATCCACGCAATTGTCCTTTGCCGCCATTTCCCGCGCCACTGCGGAACCACGAGGTTGTCAAAAAGGTCGTCGGCGATTTCGAGCTGGTCGGCCGTCGCCAGAAAGGTCCGCTCCGCCGGAATGGTCTCGGCGAAATAACGCTCGAGCGATTCCATCAGAGCGCCGACTGCCGCCTCCGCTCTCGACAGGCCCCGTCCGAGAGACGTGACCTCTGAAAGCGCGGCGGGGCGGACAGCCTGCATCACCGGCAGGCCGATGCGGTCGAGCCCCGTCAGATCGCCGAGGCGGGTGATGCGCGCGCGGCGGCAGAGTGGCGGCAGGGCGGCGAGACAGCGCTCCAGGCTCCCCTCGACCAGATCATCCGAAAAGGGCGCCTTCCGCGCGGACACGAACGAGGCATAGAGATCAGCGAGGGGGCCGCGTGCGCCCTCGTTCGACTTCGCACCGTTTCGTTCAACGCCCGATGGCAATGCCGAACTCCCGCATCGAATGCCTCGCTCGCCTGATGAGCGCCGTCGCCCCTTGGCTTTCCGCGATTTCAACGGCGCACCGCAGGTCTGTGGCGACGGCATCCTTACGCTCGCCTGCCCGCGCCCGGAGAATGGCGCGGCATCGGTGCAACTCCGCCAGCCAATAGGCATGGCCGGTTTCCTCCCCCCTACCGATCGCTTCGTTAACGACGTCGATCGCCGGCTCGATCTTGCCGGCGAGACCCAGCAAGGTAGCGTGCATGCAGAGATAGATCGGCAGATCCGCCACCGTCCCAAGTTCGCGCAGAAGCGCCAGGCCGTTTTGAAAGGTGGCATGGCCACTCGCAAGGCTCGTGCGGTGCGCCTCGGCCCACCCGCTGAAGAGAATCGACAGGCCGGACAGGGACTGCATCTTGTGCCGCTTTGCGAAATCCGCCATTCGTGCCGAAACCTCGACGAGCCTTTCGAAATCGTCCCGGTAAAAAGCAGACACCGCTTCGGTATCCAGGGAGTGTGCCTTGCTGTGGGCATGCGCTATCCGGTCCGTGAAAGCGATCATTCTCGATAGCGCCGCGTCCGAGGCTTTCGTGCGCCCCGTGAGCCATAGGGAGAGCGCGAGTTGGCCGAGGCCGCAAACCTTCGCATCATGCCCGCCGAATTCCGTTCGGCTCTCTTTGGCGCGCTTCTCGTCATAGAGCGCCAGGCCGGCCTTGATCGCCTCCTGCGTTTCCCGATGGCGGCCGAGATTGAAATCGATCGCCCAAATGCAGTGGTTGACCTGGAGCTGGATTTCCGGTTCGTTGGCCTTCGACAGCATCGACCGCACCTCCAGGGCACGGTCGTGCATGATACGGAAGTCCTGTCCGGTAAGCCACCAACCCCAATATATCGGAAACCATTGGGACTGCTCGGACATCGGTCGTCGCCGGGCGATCTCCACCGCGTCCTCATAAAGCCTTCGCGCGGGGTCGGAACTCAGGCCGACCGTTCCTAGCAAAATCGGACCGAGGGCCGTCAACGCCGAAAGCTTCAGAGGTTCGGCTGTGTCGCTCTCGCTCAATTGGCCGCAAAGATCCAGGGCATGTTCCAGAAATTGCCTCGCCTCTATCATTGCGGACCGGCTCGAACTCTCCTTCCCTGCGGCGATGAACAAGGAAACGGCCTCTTCGACAAGCCCCGCCCTTTCCGCATGCTCGGCAAGCGCGCCGGTATCGATCCAGGCCGCCATGCCACGATTTTGGTCGACCGCTGTGAAGAGCCGCCGATGCAGCACCTGCCGCTGCTTGCGCAGCACGGCATTGTAGATCGTCTCCTGGATCAGCGTATGCCGGAAGCCGTAGGCGGTGCGCCCCGGCACCCTTATCCGCGTCAGGAATCCCGTCTCGCAGAGAGTATCGGCCGCGTTCGCAAGCGCGCTCTTGCCGAAATCGGGTAACAGAGCCCGAAGCAGCGGCAAGGTCACCTGCGTGCCGGCGACTGCCGCCGCGCGCGCGACCTCCCTGGCCGTGCCGAGCTGCTGCAGGCGGGATTCCAGTATCGACTCGAACGCCGACACATGCGACGGGTTGGCGCTCTCCGACAGGCGCATCGTGTCGGGCTCGACATTTTGCGACACCCATTGACAGATCTCCTCGATGAAGAGCGGAACGCCACCGGATATCCGTTCGGTCGCATCGAAGAGATCGGGAAGCAGCGCCAGGCGGTGCTCCGGCCATTTTGCCTTTATCGCCAGCCTGGTTTCATCCGAATCAAGTGGCCGCAACGCAAGCCGCGTCGGGTTGGCGGCGTCGAGCCATTCCGAAGCATAGGAAGGACGCGACGTCGTAACGAGCAAGACGGGGAATTTTGCAATGATCCTCGCAGCTTCGCCAAGCAGGTCACGGGATGTCGGATCGATCCAGTGGACGTCCTCGACAGCCACCACCACCGGCCCGCGTCGGCACACGGCTTCCAATGCACGGAGCATGGCGCGATGAGCCTTCTCGCGGATCGCCTTCGGATCTTCGTTCGACTGCAGACGGCTGCCCTGCGCCCCGAGCAGGTAGGAGAAGACATCGACGACCTCGGCGTCCCTGATACCGTTGCGTTCGAACAGCGCCGCCACCGCAGCGGCCGTCGGACCCATCTGCCCTCCGCTCGCCGACACCGCCTCGGGGAGATTGTTCAAGAGAGGATGAAGTGTCGAGCGGAAACCGCCGGGCAGGCACTGGAAGAAGAGAAGCTTGGAACGCTTGGCGCGCGTCCGCCTGCGAATTTCCCTGAGAAGACGCGATTTGCCGATGCCGGCGTCCCCCTGGATCAGGACCACGGAGCCTTGTCCCGCAAGAACGCCATCCCAAAGTTGTCCGATGGTATTCAGTTCGTTCTCGCGGTTGATAAGGGGCCCGCCCATCCGTCCGAAGGCATAGAAGCGGTCCACTCCCAATTTATGACCGAGCGCGCGCCAGACTTTCTCGGGCGCCGCAAAGCCCTTGAGCTCCTTGCTGCCCTGAAACACGAAGGCATGGGATCTGCCGGCAAGGTGACGTGTCTCCTCGCAGACCAGAACGCTGTTCGGGGCCGTGATGGCCTGCAGCCGGGCAGCCATGGCAAGCGCCGCGCCTGTGACCGGTTCCCGAGTCCAGCCTTCGCGGGATCCTTCGCGAACGAGGGCTACCGACGTGGCGATGCCCACGCGGACCTGGAGATCGTCCTGCCCCGCCTCGCGGCCGACGCGCTTGCAGGCCTCTACGATCCCGAGCCCAGCGCGGATTGCGAGCGAGGCGGCGTCCTTCGCCTCGAGTTCGATCGGGAAGAGCGCAACACCGCCGTCGCCGGCCTCATGCTGCATCACGCCGGAATGCGATGCGATCGCTTGTTTGGAAGCAAGCTGAAAGGCCGACATCAGTTCCTGATAGTCCTCGATATCCATCACGTGCATCAGATCGGTCGACCCGACCAGGTCATAGCAAAGCGCCGTGACGATACGCCGCTCGCCGCCACGCACGGAAGAGCCGCCCGGGCGCTTCCCACGCTCGGCCGCTCCTCGTGGTGTTTTGGTCCGGCTCTCGCGCAGCATGCACCACTCCCGCATTCGCCTGCCAGGTCCGCTCAGATACGCGGCGCTGCCTAAGGGCGACCTGTCTGTCTCGCATTTTTCCGACGTGATCCCGACCTGAGTGCGGAAAATATCACCCCTGACTGCACGCGGTGTCGGGACCGACTCGGGGAAGGCTGATTGCCCGTCAGGGCAATGTCAATCGGCGGGCAGTTGCAAAACGCGCAGCCGGGCAACCTTTCCCCTTCGATGAGCGTTAAGACGCGCCTTCTTGTGCTGCAACCCACGCCGGAACCGCAGGCGCTACTGGATTGCCGCACGGTTTGAGCGCAACCTTGCAAGAGAGGCGGCGCAGGCACCCGGCGCCTGGAGGATGGTTTTTCGTCACATCTGCATCAGGAGACGATCGATGGCACGCACTCCCGCGAAATACTGCGATCTCGTCATGAAGGGCGGCATCACCAGCGGTATCGTCTACCCGAATGCCGCTCTGGCGCTTGCGCGGGAGTACCGGTTCAAGAATATCGGCGGCACGTCGGCCGGGGCGATCGCAGCTGCGGCTTGTGCGGCGGCCGCGGTCGGAGACCGGCGGAAGCAGATGAAGGCGGCGATCGCTCAACCAGAGGAGCACGTCGGTTTCGAAGGCCTTGCGAAGGCATCGTCGAACCTCGCCTCTCCCGGCTTCATCAACGGCCTCCTCCAGCCTGCGGCCGGCGCAGGTCAGGCATTCCGTTTGCTCGTCACACTCGCCGGCAACGCCGGCGTTCCTCGCAAAGGCCTTGCGCTTCTTGGAAGCGTCGTGCTCATCGCACCCGTCGAAACGCTGCTCCTGCTCGCGGCACTCACGGGTCTTGCCTATGCTGTCGGGGGGCAAACCGGCATGATAGCGGCGGCTCTACCGGCTGCTGTCTGCGCCTATCTGGGAGGGGCGGTGTTCTCGGTATTGCGGATCTCTCGTGTCCTGCGCCGCAATCTGATGGGCCTCTGTACCGGCACGGCACCGGATCAGCCCGCCCGCCCAGGAAAGATGGTCTTGACCGATTGGCTCCACGAAACCCTGCAGGCACTGTCCGGCAAGGCTTCGGGCCAGCCCCTCACCTTCGGCGATCTTTGGACGGCGGAGCGCTACCCCGGCGAACCCGGCTCCGACCGGGCCGTCACCCTGAAGATGATCACGACCGGCATATCGCACCAGGAACCGCGCAGCCTGCCGTTCGAAAGCGCGCTTTTCTGGTTCAGGCGCACGGAATTCGAAGCGCTTTTTCCGAAGATCGTCGTCGACTGGATGGTAGAGAAGGCCGGGGAGCCGGTCACCGTGGCGGGTGAGGATTACTATCTGCTACCGCATGGCGCCGACATGCCGGTGCTCGTCGCAACGCGCATGAGCCTCAGCTTCCCCCTCCTGATCAGCGCCGTGCCGCTGCATGAGCCGGCCCGCCGCGAAAGCCCGCCGGAATCCGACGGAGAAAACGAAGCTGAAGATACGACTTCGGACGAGGACGAACAGAAGACCGTATTGGACAGCACGGAAGCGCTGACCACCGGCGGCAAGAAGCGCAGGGCCAGGCCCGCCGCGTTCCGGATCTGCTGGTTCTCCGACGGCGGCATCAGCAGCAACTTCCCGATCCACCTCTTCGACCGGGCGCTGCCGCGATGGCCCACCTTCGCCATCAATCTCGTTTATCCGGGAACCTCCGATACCGGCTCGCGGCCGGAGGTCTTTCTGCCGGAGAACAACCGGCAAGGATGGCAGCGGCACTATCAGCCGATTGCACACAAGTCGGCAGTTCACGAACTCTGCGCCTTCGTTTTCGCGATCGTCGCGACCATGCAGAACTGGCGCGATCTCCTCCAGTCGCGCGCGCCCGGGCATCGCGAACGCATCGTCCATGTCTCGTTGAGCCCACAGGAAGGTGGCCTGAACCTCGCCATGTCGAAAGAGGTCCTCGCGACCGTCTCGAAAAAAGGCACGGCCGCCGGCGAGGCATTCGCCCGGTTCTCCTTCGAGAACCATTACTGGATCCGCTGGCGCAATCTCGCCTCGGCACTCCAGCGCTATACAATCGATATTGCCGCGAGCGACGCTTATCAACCGAAGATCCCCGGCTACGAGACCGCCTACGCTCTCGCCCGCGACCCTACGTCGAAGCCTCCCTCATACCGGTTTGCAAGCAAGGCGGAGCGCGAAGAGGCGGCGCAGCTTCTCGAAAAGCTGATCGGCGAGGGAGAGAAATGGAGCGGTGAAGGCCCCGACCTGACGAAGACGGCGCCGCGGCCGCTGCCACAATTACAGATAGCACCGACTTATTAAAGGGTGAACGACCGAAAGTTTGAAACTACAATTTCCGCTACAGCATCGCGCGTTATCGGATGCGCCGAGGTCAGGAGCGCGTGACAGTCCCTCATCCGCCTGCCGGCAGCACCTGCTCCCGGCAAGCGGTGCGAAGGACTGGCTACATGCGTCCATGCCAACAGACTGCCGGCGATTTGCGGGGCAGGTCTCCTCTCCCCGTCAAAAACGGAGAGGGTTTAAGGCGAAGGGCAAACCGCTGGAGGCATAAGGAAGGCCGAGACTTCACCGGACTATCGTCAACCGCTCGGCCGCGCGTGTGATCGCCGTGTAGAGCCAGCGTTCGCGCGTATCGCGGAAAGCCCAGCTCTCATCGAAAAGCACGACGTTGTTCCATTGCGAGCCCTGGGCCTTGTGCACGGTCAGCGCGTAGCCGTAATCGAACTCGTCGTAACGCTTGCGCGTGGACCAGGGGATTTCGCCCTCGACGTCCTCGAAAGCCGCCTTCAGGAGCTTGATCTTGGCGGCGCCGCGATCCATGTCGTCGTCTTCCGGGCGGATCATCAGGTTGATCCCCGGCTTGACCGTCTCCTTTGACGAACTCATCACCTGCCAGAGCGAACCGTTGAGCAGCCCCTTGGCCGGATCGTTGCGAAGGCACACGAGCTTGTCGCCGGACTGCGGATATTCGCTGGTAAAGCCCTTCAGTTCGCGAAGCCGCTGGTTGTAGCGCCGCCGTGTCCTGTTGGTCCCAACCAATACCTGATCGGCTTCCAGCACCATAGGCTGTGTCACCTGCCCCTTGGAGATGACCTGGGCGGTGCCGTAGTCGCCGTGCATGATCTCCTTGCCCTCGCGCACCTGCATGGCGAGCTGGATGATAGGGTTGTCCCTCGCCTGGCGATGGATATCCGTCAGAAGAAAATCCGGTTCGTGATTGGTGAAGTAGCCGCCGCCGGAAACCGGCGGCAATTGTCCGGGATCGCCGAGAACGAGGATCGGCGTGCCGAAACTCATCAGATCCTTGCCGAGCGCCTCGTCCACCATCGAGCATTCGTCGACGATGATCAGCGCCGCTTTCGCGACCGGGCTCTGGCGGTTGATCGCGAACATCGGCGCAATCGAGGTCTTGCCGGTCTCCTCGTCCTCCACTTCCTCCTCGCCGCGCGGTCGGTAGATCAGCGAGTGGATCGTCTTGGCGTTCGTGGCCCCCTTGGAGCGCAGCACCTGGGCAGCCTTGCCGGTGAAGGCGGCGAACACCACCTCGCCATCGACATTTTCTGCAAAATGGCGGGCGAGCGTCGTCTTGCCGGTGCCGGCATAGCCGAACAGCCGGAAGAGCTGCGATCGGCCTCCCTTCAACCATTGCGAAACGGCCTTCAGGGCCTCATCCTGTTGCGGAGCGAACTGCATGACCTTGAGTGTCAGGATTCGGCCGCCCGGCGCAAGTGCGGATTTGGCCGGCCAGCCGACGAAGCTCGTGCGGTGCTGCTGCGCGGGGCCATCACGTCAGCAATCCACGACTTTGTGGCCGACTTCGGGCAAAACGGCTGTGGCACTTTTTGCCCCGCACCTTGAATTGGGGCGGCCGAACCTGCTACCAATGGTGCGCTGCATACAGTGTGCAGGAAGCCGCGCCGCCCGCCGGAGAATGACCTTGAAGCCGGAACAGCCCTCAACCCCGACGCTGCCCAAGAACGGCGGACTGGGACGTCTGTCCGCCGCCTGGCAGTGGTGCCTGCTGGCCCTGCTCTCCGCCGTCTTCGCCGGCCTCCTCGAAATGATCGGAATTCCTGCGGGGCTGCTGATGGGGCCGATGATCGCCGGTGCGCTCGTCGGCATGAATGGCGGAACGATCCGGCTGCCGCGACAACTCTTCTTTTGCGTTCAGGTCGTGCTGGCGATGATGATCGCCGCTTCGATGAGCCCCGATCTTCTCGTGACCTTTTCCGGCAATTGGCTCCTCTTTCTCGCCATCATACTTTCGGTGATCGGCGTCAGCACGCTCTGCGGCTGGACGATCACCCGGATGGGCATCCTGCCGGGCACGACCGCGATCTGGGGCTCGTCGGCGGGCGCTGCCTCGACCATGCTGCTGATGGCCGATGCCTATGGCGCGGACGCCCGGCTCGTCGCCTTCATGCAATATCTGCGCGTCGTCTTCGTCGCCAGCACGGCGACCATCGTGTCCCATCTCTGGGTGAGCGGCGTCGAAGCCGAAACGGCACCTCAATGGTTTGTCCCGATTGCCGGTCTGCCTTTCATCATGACGCTCGCCGTCGGAATCGCGGGCGGCTTCCTTGGCAGGATACTGCGTGTGCCGGCCGGCGCCTTCCTCGTGCCCTTTGCAATCGGTTCGGCCCTCAACATTACCGGAACGCTTACGATCGAACTGCCGCAATGGCTGCTGGCGCTCTCTTTCGCGATGCTCGGATGGAATATCGGCCTCGGCTTCACGCGGGCAATTCTGGCGCATGCGCGGCGCGCTCTGATGCCGACGATCGTCTCCATCCTCGTGCTGATTGCCTTTTCCGGCTTTCTCGCTCTGTTGCTCGTCAAGGTCGCCGGGACCGATCCGCTGACCGCCTATCTCGCGACCAGTCCCGGCGGGCTCGATTCGATCGCCGTCATCGCTGCCTCGAGTGACGTCGACCTGCCATTCGTCATGGCCTTGCAGACGGCCCGTCTGCTCATCATCACGCTGATCGGCCCCGCCCTCGCCCGCTTCGTCGCCGACCGGGCATAAACCCAGCGCCGCAATCGTTACTTGCGCAGGGAATAAATCCGTAGCGTTCCGTGTCTTATCCTCGAACCCGCCCGAGCGCGGTTCTACGTCGAAGACATCTTGAGGAAGGAACGCCCATGAGAACGCTTGCGTTGACCATCGCCATCTCACTTGCCACGGCCGCCGCCGCCTTTGCCGCTCCGCCCGTGAAAACGGTCGAGTCGGAGAAAGGGCCGGTGCTCGCCGCCGAAAACGGCATGACGCTCTACACTTTCAAAAACGACAAGAAGGGCGTCTCTGCCTGCTATGATGCCTGCGCCACGAATTGGCCGCCCTTCATGGTGGAAGGCGACGCAACGGCCGAGGGTGCCTTTTCGGTCGTGGAGCGAAAGGACGGCAGCAAACAATGGGCGAAGGACGGCATGCCCCTTTATTTCTGGGTGAAGGACAAGAAAATGGGTGACGTCACCGGCGACGGCGTGAAGGGCGTATGGGATGCCGCACGGCCGTGATGGCTTGAATAAACGCGCGGGGGAGGAAATCTCCTCCGCCGATCCGTTCGAGGAGGACGTCCTGGCGCTGATTCCGGCGCTCAGGCGTTACTCGCGCAGCCTCGCGCGTTCCGATACGGATGGCGAAGATCTGCTGCAGGACTGCGTCGAAAAAGTGCTTACGAGACGCGCGCAATGGCGAGGCGTGAACCTTCGCGCCTGGGTCTTCACGATCATGACCAATCTTTATCGCAACGGCCGACGCCGCCGCGCTCAGCACCCGGAAGTGGAGCTTGACGAGACGCTCGGCCTTCGCGCGGAGGAAAACAATGCGGATCCTCTGGAGCGGCAGCGTCTGCTGCGCGCACTCGAGCGGCTCTCCGCGGACAATCGCGCCGTTCTGATGCTCGTCGTCATCGAGGGATACCGCTACCAGGATGTGGCAGACATGATGGAAATTCCGGTCGGGACCGTGATGTCCCGCCTTTCGCGAGCCCGCCGCCAGCTTGCCGAAGCGATGAAGGACGATAACGTGATCGCCCTGCGGAGACCCAAATGAGCGCCGACTTCGAAACCGTCTCCGATGACGACCTCCACGCCTATGTGGATGGCCACCTGGCGCAACCGGAGCGCGAGCGCATTGAATCCTGGCTGGAAAAGCAGCCGGCCAAAGCCGAAGAGGTCCGCCAGTGGCAGGCGCAGGCGACGGCGCTGAAGCAGCATTTCGCCTCTTATGCCCGCAGCGGCGAGGAAGATCGCTCGCTTATATCCGCCCGCCGAAAATCACGGAGTACCGGATGGGCATCGGCGGTGCCGACGCTGCGACGTCTCGCCGCCGGGCTTCTGATCTTTGCCGCCGGCGCGCTCGCCGGAGCCTATGGGCCCGACCTCGTGGCTCCGCCGCCCGAGTCCGCCGATGCCTCCGAGGCGCTCCCCCGGCAGGCACAATCGGCATTTCTGATCTATGCCAGCGAAGTCCGCCACCCAGTGGAGGTCGGTGCCAGCGAGCGGGAGCATCTCGCCACATGGCTCGGCAAACGCCTCGATTATGGGTTGAAAATTCCCGACCTGTCCTCGCTTGGATTCTCGCTCGTCGGCGGGCGCCTCGTGCCGGTCAACGATACGGCAGGCGCAATGCTGATGTATGAAGACGTGACCGGGGAACGGCTAACGGTCCTTCTCGGCCGCAACCCGGAAAATCGCGAAACGAGTTTCCGTATATCCAGCCGGGGTGAAGTCGAGACCTTCTACTGGATAGACGGCGAAATCGGCTACGCCGTGACGGGCGAAGTGCCGCGCGACCTGCTGCAGAAGGTTGCCGACGAATGTTATCGCCAGTTCGAGGCTTCGGAGAGCTCCTGAACCGCCGTCGGACAATCCCTCAACGCAGAGGATCATTCGCGAGCGCGATCGGCGTTCCGTGCGGCGTCGCTTCCGCTGCGCGCTGCCAACTGCCGACCAGCGCTTCCAGTTCGGGGCCGGAAGCGAGGGAGAGTTCCGTTACCAGACGGCTCAGCGCCGCAACCCAGCAATCGTAGTAGTCGCTGCCGTCCGCCCTGCGGCCGGGCTTGTAGAGCTCGGCCGAAAGCGCTTCCGCCCATTCGCTCCACGAAAATACACCCTGCTCGTGAAGCCGCACGGTCATGGCAAAGGCGACCGCCTGCCAGGGTTCGGCAAAGACGGGATCGCCCTCGCGCGATTTCGGCAGTTCCGCCGAAGCCAGAAGCGGGGAACGGGCAGGAGCAGGCGTCGATCTATGCGTGTTCAAGATAGCTCTCCCAGGCACCGATAGAGACAGTAAGCGTCGGGTCCGCGCCCTCACCCCAGATCTCGCCGGCGTCGAAGACCACCGTATAGAGCCATTGCGGGTTCTCGCCCCTGCCGTGGGCGTTGTCGTCCGGGAAGACGAAGCCGCCCTGCACGGCCTCCACCATGCCTGTCCTGGCGCGGGCGTAGCGCGGCAGGCGCGTGTGGCTCTCCGGATTGAAGTTCTTCGTACGCACTCTCTCGCCGGCGGCAAAACGCGGCGGCGTTTCGACCGGCCGGTCGCATGGCCCGCCCTTGGCGAGCACGCCTGCTACCATGTCCGCTGTGAGCACCCGCTTCGGCTCCCGCCCCTTGTCGAGCATGTGGCCGGCGTCGAGCTCGGCTTCCGTCACGAAGCCGTGGCGCTTCAGAAGCGTTTCCAGCGCCCGCGTCCAGATTTCATAATAGCTCGCGGAAAGATAGGTCGCCGGGGGTAGGCTTTCGCGCGCGTGCCGGCTTTCGTCCAGCGTCCAGGCACCGAAAGCGCCACAGGAAAGCGTGATGCCGAGCGCCCGTTTTTCCCACTCGGCATGGAATGTGGGCTCGTTGCGTTCCGGAGCGATCGGACCCATGCCATGCTGACCTCCGAGATCGTGCGGCCCGTTCATCGTACCCCCTCCGGCGAAAGGGCGAGCCCGGTGCCGATCATGGAATCGCGCGTCACGAGCTCTGCCAGGGCGTCCTCGCCGAAGCCATCGGTACCTTCCGGCCGCTCCGGCACCACGAGGTAGCGCAGTTCGGCCGTCGAATCCCAGACGCGAACCTTCTTTTCAGCCGACAGCTCGAGCCCGAACTCGGCAAGCACGCCGCGAGGATCGATAACCGCGCGCGAACGATAGGGCGGCGCCTTGTACCAGACGGGCGGCAGCCCCAGCACTGCCCAGGGATAGCAGGAGCACAGCGTACAGACGATGAGGTTGTGCGTTTCGGGCGTGTTGAACACCGCACGCATGTGCTCGCCCTGGCGCCCAGTGAAACCGAGGCTGGCGATCGCCGCGGTCGCGTCGCGTTTCAGCCAATCGGCAAAATCGACGTCGTTCCAGGCCTTGGCGACGACGCGTGCGCCGTTTCGCGGTCCCACCTTCGTCTCGTACGCCTCGACGATCGCGTCGATCGCCGCAGGATCGATCAAACCCTTTTCCGTCAGCACCGTCTCCAGTGCCTTTACCCGGGCTTCCATGTCGGTCAGATGGTTGTCGTGGTGATGGCCGTGATCGTCGCCATGCCCATGATGATGCTCGGACATTCCTGGCTCCTCTACCGAAGGCTACTGATCTTGATGCGTGACCCTAAAAACGTCGCGTGTCGGCGGACTATCTGAGCATCGGCCAAAGACTGACGACGAGCAAGACGGCCATGGTGATGTTGAACCATTTGAGCCGCGCAGGTTCCGAGAGCCATTGCCTGAGGGCCGAGCCGAAACCCGCCCAGGTCGAAACGCTCGGCACATTGACGAGTGCGAAGACGACGCCGACGACGAGCACGCTCATCAGATAGCTGTCGCTGCTCGTATAGGTGGCCATGGCCGAAACCGCCATTACCCAGGCCTTCGGATTGACCCATTGGAAAGCAGCCGCCTGCAGGAAGGTCATCGGCACTGCATTCGCCTTTCCTTCGCCGAGCGAGCGAGACGTGCCGATCTTCCAGGCGATCCAGAGCAGATAGGCGCCTCCGGCGAACTTCAGGGCCGTATAGAGGAGCGGCACGGAATGAAGCAGTGCGCCGAGACCGAGCCCCACGGCAATGAGAAGAACGAAGAAGCCGATGCCGATTCCCAGCATATGCGGAATCGTGCGCACGAAACCGAAGTTCACGCCCGAGGCGAACAGCATCATATTGTTCGGTCCGGGCGTGATCGATGTCGTTAAGGCAAACAGGAACAGCGCCAGAAGCGTATCCAGTTGCATGAGTTCCTCCAAAGCCGCGGGTCTGCCGAGAACGCCGCTACAAACCTGGGATTCGCGTCGCGTAATCTCCCGGGCGGCGACCCTGGTGGGTCAAGCTAGCTGACCCAAATGCAACCGCCACCCAAATCTTGTCACGGTGACAAACCGAAAGCCGGGGGTGCTGCACCGCCTTGACCCCTAACCTTTTCCATGGGATAGCCACGGTATGTGTGAACATGACACCCACATTGTCGCCCGGTTCGCCGGCATCCCAACAGGCGGGATGCAGGGGCTTCGCACACGCTGACAACAGCGCCGCGCGTCTATTATACGCGCAGGCACGCGCAACCCCTCAGCCTCGCTCGAAGCGGACGGGGCTTTCTTCTAATTCAGGCGCCCGTCCATCGTCATCATGGAGATGGAAAATGGCACAGAACGTTTACGACAAACCCGAATTCTTCACCGGCTACAGCCAACTCGGGCGATCCCTGCATGGACTCGCCGGCGCTGCCGAATGGCCGGCAATCCGCGCAATGCTGCCCGACCTCAGGGACTTGCGCGTCGTGGATCTCGGTTGCGGCTTCGGCTGGTTCGCCCGCTGGGCGCGGGAGAACGGCGCGGCCCATGTCCTTGGCCTCGACCTCTCCGAAAAAATGATCGCACGAGCGCGGCAAGAGACGGAGGATCCTTCGGTCGAGTATAAAATCGCCGACCTCGAGCATCTGGTTTTGCCCGAGGCGAGCTTCGACTTCGCCTATAGCTCTCTCGCCTTCCATTATATCGAAGACTTCGACCGGCTGGTGCGAACGATCCATAGCACTCTCCTGCCCGGATCGCATTTCGTCTTCACCATTGAACATCCGGTCTACATGGCTCCAACGAACCCTGGCTGGTCCACGGACGCCGAGGGCCGCCGCATCTGGCCGCTCGATCGCTACTCGGCCGAAGGAAAGCGTGTCACCGACTGGCTTGCCAAGGGCGTCGTCAAGTATCACCGCACGCTCGGCACCACATTGAACACCCTGATTTCAGCCGGTTTTTCGATCCGCCGCGTTCAGGAGTGGAGCCCGACCGCCGCTGAGATCGCCCGCAATCCGGACCTCGCGGAAGAGGTCGACCGGCCGATGATGCTGCTCGTTGCCGCACAAAGGTAGGAGTCTCGGCCGCGCGGGATGCGCGAGTAGTGTTTGCCATCCCTTGCCGCCCACCTGTTGGAGGGCAGCGCCGAATTCAGGAAATATGCCGTGGAGGTCCGGCTACTTTCGCTTCTGCGCCTTGCCCTTCTTGGCGGGGGCGGCAACTGGATTTGCCGCCTCCTCGGCCTCTTTCTCCAGCCGCATCTGTTTGAGCCGGGCGGTCTTCTTCACACGCGCCGCAGCCTCCTGCTCGATAATGGCGCGTGATGCAATTGTGGCCTGATCCGCGCGATCCGCAGGGTTCTTCTTCTCGGCCTTGAAAATACGATTGCCGACGTCCTTCATGCGAGATCCTCCATCAAATTTCAGCCAATAAAAAAGGCCGGGACAGGCCCGACCTTCCTCATCATCTCAACCCGCCGCGCCAGTACATCCGTGGTCACGGGCGGGGAGATAACAATGTCATGAAGTGCCGTGTTAGGGCACAAACGCGCAATCCGTTCAGAGAGCGCGAAGGTTGTCCGCCGAGGTCTTGCCCGAGCGCCGATCCTGCGTCAGCTCGAAGCTTACCTTCTGCCCGTCTTTCAGCGTGGACAGGCCGGCGCGTTCAACCGCCGAAATATGGACGAACACGTCAGCGGCGCCGTCATCTGGCTGGATGAAACCGAAGCCCTTGGTGCTGTTGAACCACTTTACCGTTCCAGAAGCCACGTCGATGTCCTTTCAATAGCCATGGAAAACCGCCACCGCATAAAAACGGTGTATCAAAACCGATGTTGTCAGGATTTTCGTGACGATGCGCCTTGGCGCAGAAACAAATATCGTCGATCAATATCGATACCGAGCTATGTAGGTCATCATTGTGTTTCTTACAAGGCACAATTTTATTTTCTTTCGAGAGAAGACTATCGGCGCGACCGCACGCGGCGGCGTGTCACGGCCGCAATGCTGCGACTTGCTTGTGGACTTTCCCCCACGCGGCCTTAAATCTCGGAACTGGAGCAACTCTCAGGACAATCCCTATGCACGAACCGACCCCGACCATCGTTTTCAAGGACGGCCGCAAGGTTCCCGCGCTCGGCCAGGGGACATGGCGCATGGGCGAAAACCGCGCGAAGTCCGCCGACGAGGTCCGCAGCCTGCAGACCGGGCTCGATCTCGGCATGACGCTGATCGACACTGCAGAGATGTACGGCGACGGCGCTGCCGAACGTATCGTGGGAGAAGCGATCCGGGGTCGGCGCGACGAGGCATTCGTCGTCAGCAAGGTGCTGCCCTCCAACGCCAGCCGCGCGGGTACGGTTGCCGCCTGCGAACGCAGCCTGCGCAATCTCGGCATCGACTGCGTCGATCTTTACCTTCTGCATTGGCGCGGGGGCTATCCGCTCGCCGAAACTGTCGCCGCCTTCGAAGAGCTGAAGAAGGCCGGCAAGATCCGTGCCTGGGGTGTATCCAATTTCGACGTTGACGACATGGAGGAGCTGTCGGGCGTTCCTGACGGCGGCAACGTCGCGGCCAATCAGGTGCTCTACAATCTCGCCCGCCGCGGCATCGAATTCGACCTGCTGCCCCGGTGCCGCGATCAGGGCGTGCCGGTCATGGCCTATTCACCGCTCGATGAGGGCCGCCTTCTGCATGACGCCGATCTGATTCATGTCGCCAAGGCGCATCAGGCGACGCCCGCCCAGGTGGCACTCGCCTTTTTGAAGACGCGTTCCGGCGTGATCTCGATCCCGAAGACCGGTTCCCCCGAACGCGCCCGCGAAAACCGCGACGCGATCGATATCCGCCTCACGACGGAAAATCTCGACGAACTCGACCGCCACTTCCCGCCGCCGCGAAGGAAGACGCGGCTGGAGGTGATTTGATGCCATAGGGTACCCAGACGGGTGAAGTGGGCTTGAAGGGGTGCGGCGGGTGCAGCCCCTCCCACCTGTGGGGAGGCGCGCGCCCCGAAGGGCGCGATCTTCCTCGCTTCTTTACATTCCCTGGGGCCCGCGGTTCATCGCGGCGATGCCGGTGCGGCAGACTTCGATCAGCCCGAGCGGCTTCATGATGGCGATGAACTGCTCGATCTTGGAAGGCTTGCCGGTGATCTCGAATACGAAGTGATCGATGTTGGCGTCGATGACCGAGGCACGGAAGGCGTCGGCGAGCCTGAGCGCCTCCACCCGATGTTCTCCCGAGCCGTGTACCTTGACGAGCGCCAGTTCGCGCTCGATCGGCCGCTCATGGCCCAGACCGGCGGCGCGGACCGTGAGATCTACGACCCGGTGCACCGGCACCAGACGTTCGAGCTGGTTCTTGATCTGCTCGAGCACGTGCGGCGTGCCGCGGGTCACGATGGTGATGCGCGAGAGATGAGCCTCGTGCTCCGTCTCGGAGACCGTCAGGCTCTCGATATTGTAGCCGCGGCCGGAGAAAAGGCCGATGACGCGGGCGAGCACGCCCGGCTCGTTGTCGACCAGAACGGAAAGCGTGTGCGTTTCCGCAAGCTCCGTTTCCTTGGCGATGAAGTAGGCGGAGCCCGTCGCCTGAAGATGTGCATTCATTTTCCTGTTCCTACCTTGTCCTCAAACGAGCTGGCGGCCCTTGGCATCGATGGCGTTGGCGACCACCTCGTCCGTTGCCTCGTCGGGGAGCAGCATCTCGTTATGCGCCTTGCCCGAAGGGATCATCGGGAAGCAGTTTGCGAGATTGGCGACGCGGCAGTCGAAGATGACCGGGGCCGGTGTGTCGATCATCTGCCGGATCGCATCGTCGAGCTCTCCCGGCTTTTCGCAACGGATGCCGACGCCGCCATAGGCCTCGGCGAGCTTGACGAAGTCCGGCATCGCCTCGGTGTAGGAATGCGACAGCCGGTTGCCGTGCAGGAGCTGCTGCCACTGCCGGACCATGCCCATATATTGATTGTTCAGGATGAAGATCTTGACCGGCAGGCCGTACTGAACCGCGCACGACATCTCCTGGATACACATCTGGATCGAGGCGTCGCCGGCGATGTCGATGACAAGGCTCTCCGGATGCGCGACCTGGACGCCGACCGCGGCCGGGAATCCATAGCCCATGGTGCCGAGGCCACCCGAGGTCATCCAGCGGTTCGGCTCTTCGAAGCCGAAGAACTGCGCCGCCCACATCTGGTGCTGGCCGACTTCGGTGGTGATGTAGGTGTCGCGGTCCTTGGTGAGCTCGTAAAGCCGCTGGATCGCATATTGCGGCATGATGACGTCGGCACTCGGCGTATAGGCCAGCGAGTTGCGCGCCCGCCACCTGGAGATCTCTTTCCACCAGTCGCCAAGCCGCGCCTGGTCGACCGTCTTGGCCGCAGCACGCCACAGGCGGATCATGTCCTCGAGCACAGCGGCGACGTCACCGATGATCGGAACGTCGACGCGGACGTTCTTGTTGATGGAGGACGGGTCGATATCGATGTGGATCTTCTTCGAGTTGGGCGAGAAGGCATTGAGCCGGCCGGTGATCCGGTCGTCGAAGCGCGCGCCGATGCAGATCATGAGGTCGCAATCATGCATCGCCAGGTTGGCTTCGTAGGTCCCATGCATGCCGAGCATGCCAAGCCAGTTCTTGCCGGAGGCCGGATAGGCGCCGAGGCCCATCAGCGTCGACGTGATCGGGAAGCCGGTGAGCTCGACCAGTTCGCGCAGGAAATGTGCGGCCTGCGGCCCGGAATTGATGACGCCGCCGCCCGAGTAGATGACCGGCTGGCGCGCCGTTTTCATGAGCGCGACCGCCTCCTCGATCCTCTTCAGGTCCCCTTGGGTCTTCGGCTGGTAGCTCTTCTGTGTCGGAACGGCCGAAGGCGGCGTATAGGTACCGGTTGCGAACTGAACGTCCTTCGGAATGTCGACGACGACCGGACCCGGACGGCCCGACTGAGCAACGCGGAAAGCCTCATGGATGACGCGGGCGAGCGCGTTGACGTCCCTGACCAGCCAGTTGTGCTTGGTGCAGGGCCGGGTGATGCCGATCGTGTCGCATTCCTGGAAGGCGTCCGAGCCGATCAGCGACGTCGGTACCTGCCCCGAGATGCAGACGAGCGGGATCGAGTCCATCAGCGCGTCCTGCAGCGGCGTGACCGCATTGGTTGCTCCCGGGCCTGAAGTCACCAGCATGACGCCGACCTTGCCGGTGGAGCGGGCATATCCTTCGGCCATATGGCCGGCGCCCTGCTCGTGGCGGACGAGGATGTGCTGGATATCCTCCTGCTGGAAAATCTCGTCGTAGATCGGGAGCACGGCACCGCCGGGATAGCCGAAGATGTGTTCGACGCCATTGTCTTTCAAAGCCTGGAGAACGATCTCCGCGCCCGTCATCTGGTTCTCAGTTCCGCTCATTGGCCTGCTTCCGTCCCTCGTTCAGGTTTGGGTGAATAACGTGTTTGAAGGCATAAAAAAAGGCCCCGTCAGGAGCCTCGTTCAGCGCATGGGTGGCTACCGCCGGATGGTTACACCATCCTGCCCATGCGCCGTCCCACCACAAGAATAACCGCGAAATTTTTCATGGGGCGATTTGTTAAACGGAAATTCCCCATCCGTCAACGGCTTTGGCGGGTCCCGATCGGCACGGCCTGCGAGCAACCAGTTATTAAACCGCAGCCGCTATCCTGGGACGCAGCAAGGAAAAGGCGCCGGATTCGGCGCGCATCCTGCTGCTAATTGGCGTTTTCGCCCGAGGTGCTGCGTTGCTCGAAAGTGGAAATCAATCGGCGCCTCCCGCCGCCGAGACGGATCGCCGCGATACGTTCAAGCCCGGCAATCGATTTCTCGGGCGGGTCGTCGCCTGCAACGGCTCGCGCGCCACGATCGCGGCGGTCGCCGAAAATGGCGAGACTTCGCTCACCGAGCTCTGGTCGGTCGGCAAGTTGGTTTCGATTTCCGTCGGCACCAACCGTGTCGTCGCACTCGTCTATTCGATGCAGACCGTTTCCGAGGGCTGGGGCGAAGAGGTCAACAATACTTTCCGCATCGAAGTCGAATTGATGGGCGAGGTTCATGTCGGTGCGGATGGGCGGGAAGAGTTTTCCGCCGGCATCAGCCGCTATCCCTATCTCGGAGCGATTGCCCACCGCATCCGCGTGAGCGATCTCGCCCGCATCTACGACTCCGGTCAATCGGACAGTTGCGTCATCGGCAAGCTGACGCAGGACGAAAGTCTCGACGCCACCATCCATGTGCCTTCCATGCTTGCCAAGCACTTTGCCATCGTCGGCACCACCGGCGTCGGCAAGTCGACCGCCGTGACACTGCTCCTGAACAAGGCGATCGCCGCCGACCCGAAGCTGCGTGTGCTGATCCTCGATCCGCACAACGAGTTCGCCGCCGCCTTTCCCGACCAGGCGGTGGTAATCGACACGGATACGCTCGACCTCCCGTTCTGGTTCTTCCGGCTCGAGGAGTTGGCCGAGGTCATCTTTCGTGGACGCCCGCCGGTGCCGGACGAACTCGATATCCTGCGGGACGTCATCGCCGACGCGAAAAAGGCATTCAAGGGCGGAGAATCCGCGCTGATGCGGCGGCAGACGGAAAAGAGCTCGATCACCGCGGATACCCCCGTCCCATACCGTATTGCCGATCTTCTGGCGCTGATCGATGAGCGCATCGGTCGGCTGGAGGGACGCAACGACAAGCCGTACCTGCGCTCCCTCAAGGTCAGGATCGTCTCCGCAGTTAACGATCCGCGCTACCATTTCATGTTCTCGCAGAACACGATCACGGACACGATCGAGGACACGATTGCAAAGATCTTCCGCATTCCCGGCGACGGCAAGCCGATCGCCACCTTCGAGCTTGCCGGGATCCCTTCGGAAGTCGTCAACTCCCTCGCCTCCGTGCTCTGCCGCATGGCCTTCGAGATAGGCCTCTGGGGCAATGGCGCCATTCATATGCTGGTCGTTTGCGAAGAGGCGCACCGCTATGTGCCGGCCGATCCGTCGCTCGGCTTTGTGCCGACACGCCAGGCTATTTCACGGATCGCCAAAGAGGGTCGCAAATACGGAGTCTCGCTCGGCATCATTACCCAGCGGCCGGGCGAGCTCGATCCGACGATCCTGTCGCAATGCTCGACGGTCTTCGCCATGCGGCTCGCCAACGATCGCGACCAGGAAATCATCCGTTCGGCGATCGCCAATTCGTCGATCTCCACCACCAGCTTCATTTCCTCGATCGGCAACGGCGAGGCAATCGCATTCGGCGAGGCGGTCGCAGTGCCGATGCGCATGCGCTTTGCCCGCGTCGACGATGCGCGGTTGCCCCGCGCCCACGGCATCACCGACAAGGTTGACGACGACGCGCCGCCCCTCGCCGACCTCCGTTCGATCATCAGCCGAATGCGTGCCGTCAACGGTCCCGACATATCGAGTTTCCAACAGAGCTATCTGGCGTCACAGACCAAGCAGGCGCCGGCGCTCGAGGACAATAACGGGAGCGGGAGAAGCACCGGGACCGAGATCGCGGACTCCCATTCGCGACGATACCCCGCATTCGAGCCCTATAGCCCCGACATGCTTCCCCGCCCGTCCGAGCCGGGAAACCAGGAGTTCGAACGCTTCAGCCGGATCCGCGAGCAGATCCTGTCCGGAGAGGCGGAACGGATGTCGGGCCGGCCCGCCGAGGCGCCCGGCCAACCGGATGCAGGCTTCGCCACGCCGGCACCGCGTCACGAGGGGTCCCTTCGCGAAAGCCTGCTCAGGCGACCACTCGGCAGCCTCATCCGCAAATAGAACGGAAGCGGAGGGTACGGTGCGTCCTGACCGCTCAACCTGCCCTGATTGCAATTTTGGATCCGGGGGCTCCTCTCAAGCGTTGAGGTGACGTCAAGGCGAGGAGACGATCATGGACGACACTGACGCATGGAGAAACGAGCGGCGCCTCTGGCTTGAGGGCTCCGATCCCTATCGCGAATTGCTGGACGAAGACTGCATCATGGCATTCCCTGCGCCGGTTGGTCTGCTGCGCGGACGATCGGTCATAATCCGAAGTCTCCAGGGAATTCCGCGGTGGGAACATCTCACGATCAGCGAGAAAGTCATGAGCCGGATCGGCGAGAACTTCATCGTGCTCGGCTATCTTGCGGAGGCGCGACGCGCGGAAGGTGGGCCTTATGCGGCCTGTTGTACCTCGACCTATCACGGCGTGGGAGCAGACTGGAAGCTTATTCAACACCAGCACACGCCGGTTGATTGACGGCCCGCAAGCCTCCGCCTCCGTTACGCGGAGCAAATTGGGATGAAAATCATGGAAGAGATTTTGACGCGCTTCTTCGAGCGCTACGAGAGCATGGCCAATCAGGTCCTTGCGGGGGCGCTTCCGGTCGGAAGTACGACCTCCGCCTTCGCCACGGACTTTATCGCCGCCTCACCGGCCGGAGTCATGACGGGAAAAAACGACGAGACCCTGACGGCTTCGATGGAAAAGGGTTATGCCCGCTATCGTGCTATCGGCACCAGGGAATTGAAGATCCGCAAAACCACGGTAACGCCGATCGATGCGCTGCATTTTCTCGTAAGGGTCGATTGGCGCTCCGTCTTCGACGCCGAGGAACAGCCGAATGTCACCATCGATTTCGAGGTTCATTACCTCGTTCAGCTGCGTGGCGGCGAGCCGAAGATTTTCGGTTGGATCAGCGGCGACGAGGAGGCGGTATTGAAGGAGCACGGCATCGACTGACGCTTCTGATGCCGCTTCAGACCGCAGCATAATGCTCAAGGAGCCTCAGCCCTGTGCTCGTTGTTCAGTCCAAGGCATCCGGACCCTCGATACGCTGCCAGGTCTCGTCAAGCTGGTTGCGAAACCAGGTCATCTGACGCTTGGCATATTGCCGCGTTGCCGCCGCGCCGGCCTCGATCACCTGCGCCTCGCTCATCTCGCCTCTCAGCATCGCGGCGATCTGTGGGACGCCGATCGCCTTCATCACCGGCATCTCCGGAGGAAGGCGAAGCGTGAGAAGCGCGCGCACCTCCTCGACGGCGCCTCTCGCAAGCATCGTCTCGAAGCGCCGATCAATACGGCCATGAAGAAGCCGCCGCTCCGGCAATACGACGATCTTCTGCGCGCGCGCCGGGTCGATGTTCACCGGCCCACGGCTCTGCTGGTAAGATCCTATCGGCCTTCCCGTGGCCTCGATTACCTCCAGCGCGCGCACGATACGCTGCCCATCGCCGGGTTGCACGCGCGCCGCCGTCTCCGGATCGCGCTCGGAAAGTTCACCGTGCAGCGCCTCGGCGCCCTCCTCCGTCAGGCGCGCACGCAGGCGCTGGCGGATCGCCGGCGGAATCTCGGGCATATCCGATAGCCCTCCGATCAGCGCTTTGAAATAGAGGCCCGTGCCGCCGACGAAGACCGGCAGCCGCCCTTCCTTTCTCAGCCGCGCCACCAGCGCTTCCGCTTCGCGGAGCCACACGCCGGTGGAATAGGCCCGGCCCGGCGGGACGTGACCGTAGAGGAAATGCTCGACGCCCCCCATCTCGCTTTCATCCGGCCGCGCGGTCAGGACTTTCAGCGTCCCGTAGACCTGCATGCTATCCGCATTGATCACGACGCCGCCGTGTCTTTGCGCGAGCTTCACCGCGAGCGCGGACTTGCCGCTGGCGGTCGGCCCGGTTATCAGGATCGCGTCGATGTCTTTCGCAAGGTTTTGCACCATGGCTCTCGTTGCCACGCTTATCGCCAATCCGTCAAATCCCGTTCTGTCGCCAGCACGCGCGGAAGCTGCAGCGGAAAGCCTCGACGCGTCCGGGCTCTATTGGCTCGCGGACGGTATTGCCTGCGACATCGTGTTGAGGGATGGCGCCGAGGCCGGCGAAGCGGAAGCTCGGCTGCGCCAGGCGGTCGCCGGCGCCGCGATCGACGTCGCCGTGCAAGATGCCGAAAGCCGCCGCAAGCGATTTCTGATTGCCGACATGGACTCCACCATGATCGGGCAGGAATGCATCGACGAGCTGGCCGCGGAAGTCGGCTTGAAGGAAAAGGTCGCGGCAATCACCGCGCGCGCCATGAACGGCGAGATCGCTTTCGAGCCGGCACTCGTCGAAAGAGTGGCGCTTCTCCAGGGCCTGCCCGTTACCGTCGTCGCGGAGGTCATCGCCACGCGTATCACATTGACGCCGGGTGGCCGCGAACTGATTGCTACGATGAAGGCGAAGGGACATTACAGCGCCCTCGTCTCCGGCGGCTTCACCGTATTTACCGGCCCTATCGCAGAGAAGCTCGGATTCGACGAAAACCGTGCCAACATTCTCGTTGAAGAGAACGGCAAGCTGACCGGCGACGTTGCCCGGCCGATCCTCGGCAAGCAGGCCAAGGTCGACGCGCTCATCGACATTTCTGAACGGCTCGGCATCACGCCGGCGGACGTCATCGCCGTCGGCGACGGTGCCAACGATCTCGGAATGCTGCAGCTTGCCGGCACTGGAGTGGCGCTCCACGCTAAGCCCGTCGTTGCCGAACAGGCGAAGATCCGCATCGACCATGGCGACCTCACCGCCCTGCTCTATCTCCAGGGATACCGCAAGACGGATTTCGTGACGTGATCATTCTAGAGACCGAGCGGCTCAGGCTCCGTGCCTGGGCCGAGACCGACCGCGAACTCTTTGCCGAGATCAACAACGATCCCACGGTCATGGAGTTCTTCCCGTTCCGCCGCACCCGCGCGGAGGCCGACGCGCTTTTCGACCGCAACAACCGCAACATCTTCGAAACCGGCTTCGGCTTCTTCGCGCTCGCGCTCCGTGAGAACGACGCACCGGTCGGCTTCTGCGGACTTGCACGCACCGATCTCGAACCGCACCTGCCCGACGGCACCGTCGAGATCGGTTGGCGCCTGGCTCTCCCCCATTGGGGAAAGGGCTACGTGACGGACGCAGCCCGGGCGCTTCTCGATTATGGATTCGGCGAGAGGAAGCTAGGGGAGATCGTTGCCATCGCCGTTCCGGCCAACACGCGCTCCACCGCCGTGATGAAGCGGATCGGCATGCGCCCCGATTCCATGCGCGACTTCGATCATTCCGGCGTTCCGGACACGCATCCGCAGCTCAAACGCCACGTGCTTTACGCAATAACCGCGGAAGAATGGCGGCGGGATGGCCTTGCCGCGAAGCGGTAGCGCCCCGTCGCCTCGGCCGAGAGCGCGCGCTCTATTCCATCCGCACCGTCACGAAACGCAGTTCGCCGGTCTTGTTCGCGATCATCAGCAAGGCGTTGCGGCGCCCGTCGGCCTTCAGTTCGGTGACGCGTGAGGTGACATCCTCCGGCGTTTCCATCGCTTCCTGACCGAGTTCGACGATCACCTCGCCCGGCTCCACCCGACGCTCGGCAGCGGGCGAATTGGGTTGCACCTCGGTGATCACGACGCCTTTGACGCTTTCGACGATGCCGAAACTCTGGCGGCGGTCGGCGTCGAGCTCGGCAAGCTTCATTCCGAGCACGGTGTCGCTTGCAGGCAGTTGCGCCGCCGGCGGCTCGCCGGGCTTCGCCTCACCACCGTTCGGCAGCACTTCGCCCGGTTTCGCATTGGCGAGCTGCTCTCCATCCTCCAGCCGGCCGAGCGTCACGCGAGCGGTCTGCTCCTTGCCGTCGCGGATAATGACCACATCGACCGCCTTGCCGACCGGGCTCTCGCCGACCGTGCGCATGAGATCGCGAATTTCCGCGATGTCCGTTCCGTCGAAGCGGATGATGATGTCGCCCGGCTTGATCTCGCCCTTGGTGATCGGACCGCCCTCGATGATGCCCGAAACGAGCGCGCCGCGTGGGAGCTCCATCTTCAGGCTCTCGGCGATATCGTCGGTGACGGGCTGGATCCGTACACCGAGCCAGCCACGGCGCGTCTCGCCGAATTCCCTGAGCTGATTGACGACGTTCACCGCAAGCTCCGCCGGCACGGCAAAGCCGATACCGACCGACATGCCGGTCTGCGAAAGGATCGCCGTATTGATGCCGACGACCTCACCCTGCATGTTGAAAAGCGGACCGCCCGAATTGCCGCGGTTGATCGCCGCATCGGTCTGGATGAAACTGTCGTAGGGGCCGGCATTGATATTGCGGCCGCGTGCGGAGACGACGCCCACGGAGACGGATACGCCCAGGCCGAACGGATTGCCGACGACCATCACCCAATCGCCGATCCTGATCTTTCGCGAGTCGCCGAAGGAGACGGCCTTGAGCGGTTTCTTCGGTTCGACCTTCAGGAGGGCGAGGTCGGTTTTCGTATCCATGCCGACAAGCTTCGCCTTCAGCTTCGATCCATCGGAGAAATTGATCTCGATATCGTCGGCATCCTGGATGACGTGGTTGTTGGTGACTATGTAGCCGGCCGGATCGATGATGAATCCGGAACCGAGCGAGTTGACCGTGCGCGGCCGGCCGCCCTCGCCGCCCTGTCCTTTGAAAAACTCGTCGAAGAACTCCTGATGCGGCGATCCTTCCGGCACCTGCGGCATCGGCGCATTGTCGTCGCTCTTGACGTTCTGCGAAATCGATATGTTGACGACGGCGTCGAGCAGTCCCTCGGCGAGATCGGCAACGGACGGCGGGCCGGCCGGAGGCCGGGACGTGGCCGTCTGGGCCAGCGTCGCATTGGTGAATATGAGTGCCGTCGCGGCCGCCAGCACCAGGCCGCGGAAGAATTCGGGTCGTTTCGACAAGTCGCTAGGCTCCTATCATTTCCCTTACATAACGCCGGCCCCCGGTCGTCCGGCAAGGATGATGCATGAACATCGTTCGGCTGCAACGAACTACAGCGCAGCGCGACCCGATCGAGACGCGCATCACGCGAACCTTCTCTTCAAGATACGGCGGAATTCCGAAGCGTCCAAACACGATTTCCTGATCCGGGCAGCGAACCGGCGGTGCCTCAGATGGTTATTTCGTGCCCGTGCTCTTTCAGAGCCTCCACGGCCTGCTCGAGATTGGACCCGGCGACGAAGACGTAATCGGTGCTGAAGGTCGAATTGGCGAAGACGCCGACACCTGCCTCCGACAGCGGTCGCAGCACCGACGATAGAACGCCTGGCACGTCGAAACTGAAGTGCTGCTCGATGCGGAAGCAGCGCCAGCCGAGCGAACTCTGCACGCTCGATGGGACACGGGCGGCACGACAGACGAGCGTCATTTCCTCGCGGGAACTGGAAACCGTCCAGAACCCCGGGCCCGGCAGCCACTCCGGAATCGCGGATCCGACGTTCAAACGGGTAATGGCATATTCGGCATCGACCAGCCGGATGAGCAATTTATGTGGCATTCGCATTATCCTCGAAGCAACCATACGAGCCCGACGCCGACGGCCACCGAAGTCAATCCGGCCAATCGGAGCTGATGTTCAGGGACATACGGCAATCGCCTCGCCAGTTCCACCAAAACCAAAGGGGCCAGTGCGTACACCAGCCCCTCGATGATCAGGAAAAAAGCCAGACCGGTCAGAAAGTCGGACATCGTCCGCTCAATCTGCGGTGGTCGGCGCCGCCAGGCCCGGGCTCGGTGGCGGTTGGTCCGCACCGTCCGCACTGTTGAAATAACGGAAGAATTCCGAATGCGGCGACAGCACGATGGTTGTATCCGGGCTGCCGATCGACTGCGCATAGGCAGCCATCGACCGGTAGAACTCGAAGAAGCCCGGATCGCGCTGGAATGCGTCGGCAAATATTTGCGTCCGCTCCGCTTCGCCCTCACCGCGCAGGATTTCCGAATCACGCTGCGCTTCGGCGACGATCTCGACCACTTGACGATCCGCGATCGCGCGGCGTCGCTGGCCTTCCTCGTTGCCCCGGGCACGGATCAGTTCGGCTTCGGCCAGACGTTCCGCCTTCATCCGATCGTAGGTCTGCTGCGAGACTTCCTGGGTCAGGTCCGTGCGGCGGATGCGCACGTCCTCGATATTGAGACCAAGCGACTCGGCATCCGCGCTGAGGTCCGTACGGACCTCACGCATCATCGATGCGCGCTCGTCGGAAAGCGCCGCCTCGAATCCCCTCAGACCGTAGACCCGGCGCAGCGACGCATCGAGGCGCGTCCTAAGCCGGGACTCCGCAGATTCCCGGTCTCCGGAAACCGTCTGCCGGAAGCGGCGGGGGTCGGCGATCTTATAGACGACGAATGCATCCACCTCGTAGAATTTGCCGCCGGAGACCTGCACGCGGATATTGTCGAGGTCGAAACGGAGTGCCTGGTCTTCGACATACTGGACGCGATCGGCGTCCATGAAGCCGAATGGAAGCTTGAAATAAAGACCCGGTTCGCTCTTCACCTCCCGGATCTGACCGAAGCGAACGACGATCGCCTGCTGGCGCTCGTTCACGACGAAGACCGAGGAATAGACGACGAACAGGACGGCGGCGAGGACGATCAGGATTATTGAACTGCGATTGTTGATCATTGGTTTCCTCCCGACTGAACGGGCCTGCCGATTTCGTTGAGCGGCAGGTAGGGCAGCACGCCCTGGCCGTTCTTTTCGTCCAGGATGACCTTCTTGGACTTGCCGAGAACGCCTTGCAGCGTTTCGATGTAAAGCCGCTTGCGCGTGACCTCGGGGGCCTTGGAATATTCGTCGTAGACCGAGATGAAGCGCTGAGCCTCACCCTGAGCTTCCTTGACGACGCGGTCCTTGTAGGCGGCTGCCTCTTCGCGGATCTGGGCGCCCTGGCCGCGAGCCCTGCCGAGCACCTGGTTGGCGTACTGGTTCGCCTCCTCCACGAAGCGGTCCTCGTCCTGTTCGGCGCGCTGCACTTCGTCGAAGGCATCGGCCACCTCACGCGGCGGTGCGGCATCCTCGATCGCTACGGTATTTACCGATATGCCGGCGCCGTAAGCATCCATCGTCGCCTGGATCGTGTTCTTCACGTCCGCGGCGATCGCCTGGCGGTTGTCGCGGAAGATATCCTGGGCCGGACGGCGGCCGACGACCTCGCGCATTGCGCTTTCGGCCACCTGCTGCAGCGTGTCGGCCGGGTTCTCGACATTGAAGAGATAGGCCTTCGGATCGGTAACCGAGAACAGCACCGAGAACTGCACGTTGACGATGTTCTGATCGCCGCTGAGCATCAGGCCGGCATTCGACTGGCCCGTGCGGCCGCCGATATTCTGCTGCTGCTCCGTCACCTTGACGATCTCGACGGTTTCGAGCGGCCAGAAGTGATAGTGCAGGCCCGGCATGGAGATTTCTTCCTTCGGCTTGCCGAAGCGCATCTCGACGCCGCGTTCATCCGGCTGAACGGTATAGATGGAATTCAGCAGAACGAAGCCGAGGACCAACAGGCCTACGATGACGAAGATCCCGCCGTTGAAGCCTCCCGGCACCACGTTTTTCAACTGATCCTGGCCACGCCGGATGATCTCTTCCAGATCCGGCGGACCGCCTCTTCCGCCGCGTGGCCGGTTGGGCCCCTGGCCCCATGGCCCCTGATTGCCGCCGCCGCCGCCCCACGGGCCGCCGCCGCCGCCATTCTGATTGCTCCAGGGCATCAAATCCTCACTTCCAAGAAACTCTGTCGCTGAACGCCCCGCAGGCATTGCGGCCGGTCACGATGTGAACCCGTTATAGGTATCATGTGCATTGCTTTCAACGCGATACGGCCGAGTTCACCGTAAATGCGTTAAAATTGTTCACCGCTGCGCCGCAGCGATAGGCAAGTGCGTGAATAAGCACCGAGACCGCTCAGGCTCCGGCACCTTCTGGCGGCGACGTGCGGCGGCGCCAGGTCACGAAGTGCATCGCGTGGCTGTCTTTTTCGCCGCGCGGAAGGTCTTCCTCCAGCACCTTTTCGAAAATCGACGGGTCGATAGAAGGGAAGCGTGTATCGCCATCCACCTCCGCTTGCACTTCGGTCACGTGCAGCACATCGGCCATGCCGATCGACTGACGGTAGATCTCGCCGCCACCAATAATGCAAATCTCGTCGGCCCCGACCGCGGCCGCCCGCTCCCGCGCGATCGTGAGCGCCACTTCCAGCGACGGCGCCACCTCCGCGCCGGGAGCCTCGAAATCGGGGTTGCGGCTGATGACGATGTTCGGCCTGCCGGGCAAGGGTCGCCCGAGCGAGGCCCAGGTCTTACGTCCCATGACGACCGGCTTGCCGATCGTCAGCGCCTTGAAGCGCTTGAGATCGGTCGAGAGCCGCCAGGGCAGATCGCCCTCGCGGCCGATGACTCCATTCGCTGCGACAGCGACGACGAAAACGATCTTCGGTCGGGTGGTCACCTTCTGCTCCGCCTCAGTCATGAAAGCCACTCGGCTTGCTGTCGATTTCACGCGCGCGAACCAGCGCCGCCCGGTCCGTGACGACGCGAATATAGCGATCTATCACGTCGCTTTCCGGCAGGATCTTGCGCATCCACTGCAATGCGCTTGCGAGCAACAGATCGGCCGCGCTCATCGATTCGCCAAGGAGATAGGTGTGCCGCGTAAGCGCGTCGATCACATGCGCGCACATTTCGGTGTAAAGCCTCGCGAGCCCCGGATTGTTCACCGTCACTCCGGATATATGAGCGAGAGCGGTCGGCTCGATGACACCGGCATAGTAGGCGAGCCACGACAGATAGGCGCCGCGCTCGCGATGGCCGGGCGGCCGGCTCAGCCTGCAATCGGGATAGAGATCCGTCAGATATTGCACGACCGCGACCGACTCCCAGATCAATGTCCCGTCGTGGAGGAGTGCCGGCACCTGCTTGTGCGGATGCGGATTGTTTTCGTCCGGGCCGCCGGATCCGTCCCAACGGCGGATATCGACATAACGGATGTCGTAGTCGGCACCGAGTTCTTCGAGCAGCCAGATGATGCGCGATGAGCGCGACAAAGGCGCGTGGATCAGCGTCAGCATGGAAACCTCCCATTGGGGCACCACCGGGAAACGCGGGAGCCGGCTTTGCCCGGAGTGCTTAGCTAGACCGCGACCGGCGCCTTGATATGTGAATCGGCTTCGTAGCCGACGAGCTCAAAGTCTTCGAATCTAAACGAAAATATATCCTTCACCGCCGGATTTATTTTCATTTTCGGCAGCGGCTTCGGCGTTCTCGTCAGTTGCAGCTGCGCCTGTTCGAAGTGGTTGCGGTAGATATGTGCGTCACCCAGCGTATGAACGAAATCGCCGGCTTCGAGCCCTGTCACCTGCGCCACCATCATCGTCAGCAGAGCGTAGGAAGCGATATTGAAGGGTACGCCGAGAAAGATATCGCCCGAGCGCTGGTAGAGCTGACAGGAGAGCTTCCCGTCCGCCACGTAGAACTGGAACAGGCAGTGGCATGGCGGGAGCGCCATTTCGTCGACAAGCGCCGGGTTCCAGGCCGAAACGATGTGGCGGCGGGAAGTCGGATTGGTCTTCAGGCCCTCGACGAGCGCCGCGATCTGATCGATCTGTCCGCCGCCGGGCGTCGGCCAGGAGCGCCATTGATAGCCGTAGACCGGTCCGAGCTCGCCGTTTTCGTCCGCCCATTCGTCCCAGATGCTCACCCCGTTTTCCTTGAGATAGGCGACGTTCGTGTCGCCCCTGAGGAACCAGAGAAGCTCGTGAATGATCGAGCGCAGATGCAGCTTCTTGGTGGTCAGCACCGGAAAACCCTGCGACAGGTCGAAGCGCATCTGATAGCCGAAAACAGAGCGCGTGCCCGTACCCGTACGGTCGCCCCGGTCGGTTCCCGTTGTGATCACATGTTCGAGGAGATCGAGATATTGTCGCATGCTTTTCCGCCGACGATTCGTTCGTAGCGTCGAAAATAGAACGAACCGCCGCGCGAACCAATGGTGGAAAGGTGTTTTCCCGCACTTCGCATCGCCATGCACGACCGTCCTTCGGTCGGGCCAACCAGCCCCGTCAACATCTCCGGCATACGCGCCCGCCGGTTCATTTCGACGGGCGTCGGTTTGCGGCGTGGTCCTGATACTGCTCGTTCCTTACCGCCCTCTCGTCGAGGCCGCGCGAGTCGGAATGCTGCGCCTTGTCCCTGTTCGACAGAACGTCGTTTTCGCCGAGGACGCCTTCCTTCAGTTCGGTTTTCGCACCGCTACCGTCGCCCTTGCCCTTGTCGGGCTTTCCCATGTTCTTCTTGCTGGCGTGAGCCATCGCAGTCTCCTTTCACCTATTCTCGGAAATGCCGGCCAGCTAGCTCAGTCGCCGGCGCCCTTGTGATGCCTGCTCTCCTGATTTTTCCCACGCAGAATGCTGCGATCGTCCGCCTCGCGGGCATCGCCATGCTCGGTGCTCAGATCCTGTCCCTTGCGTTGCGCCTTTCTCAAAGCGTCGGAACGGTGCAGATCCGCTTCGGCATTGAAGTCCTTGTCTGCGTTGGAGGTGTTCTCGCGGCCCTGCAGCACGCGCTTCTGCTGCTCTTGCGTCTTTCTGCCGACCATTGCCTTGCTCCTATTTGTTGCTGCGACCGCGCTGGTCCGGATTTGCGCCGCCTTGCGCGGTCGTGTCGTTCGCGACATCTCCTTCAATAGTGTTGCCGCGTTTCGAGGCTTCGTAGTCCGACGGTCCACGAATGCCCTTCGTGCGTCCGATCCCGGGATCCTGCTTCAGGTCCTTGTCGCTCGGGCGGCGTGTCTTCGGATGTTTGGACGATGTCATCGGCCTTCCTCCTGCTCTGCGACTTGTTCCGGGGCGCCCCTGGTTCACTTCCTCGTTTAACCGCACTGAACCGTGAATGTTCCGCAATCGCGGCCCCCTTCGGCAGCACGAGGCGGAGCATATTTATCGGCAGCGGCGAAACAATCGCGGCGTATGGCTGTTAGGCCAATCTACAGCGCCGCGTTCTTCGCGGGACGCGAAATTCTGCATGTTCACGCCTGAACGGGCTCTAGGCGCCTGAACCGGTTCCCGCCAAAGAGACATGCAGTTGCGCTTCAGCCATCAAGCAAGGGAGGTGACGATGAGCGCCACAGGTCTCGACGTCTTCGAGAAGACACTGCAAACGACCCATATCTGGCTCGGCGAGATCATGGAACAACACGGTCCCGACCGGAAAGTCGCCTGGCACATCCTGTCAGTTGTGCTGCGGGTCCTGCGGGACCGGCTTCCTCCGGAAATCGCGGCCCATCTCGGCGCGGAACTTCCGCTGATCGTACGAGGCGCCTACTACGATCAATACCGGCCGAACCACCCACCGGACAAGGGCACTCGTTCGCTCGACGAATTTCTCGCCCGGATCGCGGACGGTATGAAGGATACGCGGCCGGTCAATCCGGCCGACGCGGCGCGTAGCGTATTTCGGGTCCTGGCACGGCATGTCGACCTTGGCCAGACTGCTAAGGTACGCGACGCCTTGCCCAAAGAAATTCAGTCGCTGTGGCCCGACAGCATCGGCGCCCGCGAATAGCCAAAACGGGGGCGAATAAAAGAGATCGGCGCCGGGTCACGGCGCCGCCGGGGCAGCTCTGGCGCCCGGCCGGCTCGTCGCCGACCGGAAAGCGCTTTGCCGGCCAACCTGGATCAGAGCGTCTGGAGCTTGCCCAGATTCTTGGCGACCAGATAGTAGAAGGTCACACGCGACTTGCTGCGATCATCCGCCATCGCTTTGGCCGCCGCAGCAACAGCGGCATCTGCATCTGACCCGCCGACGCCGAGCTTCTTCTCACACCACTTTTCCTTGACGCGTTCCAGTTCTTTTGGATCCGACGCCGAAACGAGGGCGGAATCCTTATTGCGAAGGGCGATACCGAGATGGCGCACGATCTTGTTGACAACTGCTTCGTCGGCGCTGCTGTCATACTTCTGCACGTCTGCAAGATAATCAGTCATGAAGCCTCCACTTTGCACTTGCTCTCAAAAGCTGCCGCCCTTCTCGCGAACCGCGTGCAGCAGGCGGAGTTTTTCACGCCGCTCGTGTAAGTCAAGCATTTCGTGCGGAGTTGGCGAGACCGACATAAATCCGTCATTTCCCTCAAGAAGCCCTTTTCTTGGCAGTCGGAAAGACCTATATGACGAGTGCCGTCTTCGGGCGGCTATGGCAATAAACGGGCGATGCAATAAACCCATTGGACCCGGGGGCGGTACCCGGCGCCTCCACCAAAAACCGGCCTGGTGCAGACCGGCTTTTGATGGGGGCGAAATAGGATCGACAAGGGCGTAAAGATCGACTTTTTGCTCGGCATTGTACCACCGTTATCGGGCTAAACTTATAGTTGCAAACGACAACTATGCTGAAGCACGTCTCGCTGCCTAACGGCGGTGCGACACTTCAAATCAAGTCCTTCCGGGTAGCACCGTAAGGCGGGGTCCGAAGGCACCTGGCAACAGAAGCCTTCACCTTCTCCCCTGTCGTGAAATGGTCTATAGATGCCTCAATAATTGACTCGTCATAAACAGACGGGCAATGAAGGAGCAGGCCACGGCGCCGACATAGTCAAGGCGCAGGTTTGGCTGTAGCACCTTGAATCGCTGCATGATTTCCTGAATGGAGTTCCGGTTGCAGGAATCATGCATCAAGTGACTTGAAGAGAACGGGGACCAAATGGGCCAGGACCATATTCGCTACGACATTCTGGCGCAGGACGCGCTTCGCGGCGTCATTCGCAAGGTGTTGGCCGAAGTTTCCGCTACGGGCCACCTGCCCGGCGATCACCACTTCTTCATTACGTTCCTGACCGGTGCGCCCGGTGTCCGGATCTCGCAACATCTCAAGGCCAAGTATCCGGAACAGATGACGATCGTCGTCCAGCACCAGTTCTGGGATCTGAAGGTTACCGAGGCCGGCTTCGAAATCGGCCTTTCGTTCTCGGACACACCGGAAAAGCTTGTGATACCGTACAATGCAATTCGCGGCTTCTACGATCCCTCGGTCAACTTCGAACTGGAGTTCGATGTGGCGGCCGGCGAGGAAGAAGAAACCGATTCGGCGGAAATAACCGCTTATCCGCTCGACGAAGCTGCCGAGGCCGCAACTGACGAAAGCACGGAAAAACCCGACGGCCCGAAGGGCGGCGGCGCTTCCGTCGTCTCGCTCGATTCCTTCCGCAAGAAAAACTGACGACGCGAGGAGGCGCGGACCATGGCCGGCGACGTGATCAATCTGCGTCAGTTCCGCAAACGCCAGGCTCGGACTGAAAAGGAAAAGCAGGCCGAGCAGAATCGCCTTACCTTCGGCCGCAGCAAGACCGAGAAGGCCCTGACCAAGGCCTTGAACGAAAAGGCCGCAAAGACGCTTGATCACGGCAGGCTCGAGCAAGCGGGCGGCGAGGCCTCAATCGACCGGAAGAAGCCGTGACGACCGCAGCCGCAAAAGCGATTCCCACTCAAGGACTTGCGGCAGCTTTCCGAATCCGATCGGCAGCTGCTTGAATCCGTTTATGAGCATGGGGAAGGTCGTCAAGCATTCGGCCACCTTGCACGGACACCGCACCAGCTTCACTCTCGAAGAACCCTTTTGGCTGGAATTGAAATCCATCGCCAAGGACCGCGACATGCCGCTCGCGCGGCTCATTGCCGAGATCGACGACGGCCGTGGCCAGGATGGAAATCTGTCGTCGGCCTTACGGGTCTATGTGCTCGCCTGGGTCAAGGCACGCGAAGGGACGGTGCGCGAGGCATAGAGCCACCTCCGGGAACAATGCCGTTGCTCGCCGGTCGCCTGCTACTGCACGGTAATGTCGGGAAGCAAATCGAAATTCAGGCCCTGACCAGCCGGTGGTCCGGCATTTTGCCCGCCCGGGTTGCCGGAAGGCGATGGCAACTGGCCGCCGCGCCGGGCATCCTGCGATGGAGCGACAGGCGTCTGCTGGCGACCGATGCTGCGCGGCGGCAGCTGCCGCATTCTCAGCCGCTCCTCATCCTCCGCACGGCGTTCAGCGGCCGCCCGTGCTTCCGCCTCCGCCCGCATCCGCGCCGCTTCCGCCGCCGCTGCCTGACGGCGGCGCTCCTCGGCGATCGTCCGCAAGCGCTGCTGCTCACGCTCCGCCGCGCGCGCCCGATAAAGCGCGACCTCGCGGCGCAAGCGTTGCTTTTCGAGCACATTCGCCTGTAGTGTCTCGACACGCCTGCGCTCGCGCTCGAAGGCTCTGAGCGACAGGAAGTTCGACAGCTCCGTGACATCGATCGTCACGCCGGGCGATGCAAGCAGCCCGGCATAGGAGAACCGGACGCGAGGCTCGGCTCCCGCAAGCGCCTCCTCGCCGGGACGGAAGGTCAGATCGATCGCCCCGCTCATTCGCCCTGCAGGCAAGTCGAAAGCGGCCTCCCCGCTGAAAGCGGCGTTGCCATCACCGGCGGTGACGTTCTGCGCCCTGACGGTTCCGCCTGCAATGCCGAAGGGCACCTTCACAGCACCGACGACCGACTGGCCGGTGAAGAGCAGGTTCTCTGCAGCCTTGCGGATCGCATCGGGCGAGATATCGGTCTTCATTGCGTCCGCCGCCGCCATCAGTTGCGGCAGCGCCGCCGTATTGATGCCGTTGAGCGTAAGCCCGTTCAAGGTCGCCGTTCCAGATCCGCTGAGCGATTGCACCATTGCCTGCGGCGTTGCGCCGGCAGCCTCCATCGCCACGGCAAGATCGAAGCGGCCGGTCGCCACCGGGCCCGTCGGCCGTACCCAACCCGTTTCGGCAATGTCGGCACCTGTGAGATCGAACTTCGAGCGCAGGTAGCCGGAGCCGTTGGCATTGCCGATTTGCAGCCGCCCCGCGAGCTTGCCCCCCAGCCAGTCTCCCGTCGCATCGCTGAGTGCGAGTTCATCTCCCTTCCATTGCAGCTGCCCGGCAAAGCCGGTCACCGGACCGTAGACGCCTGGCCAGAAGCGCTTCGCACTTACGTTGAGCGCCACATCGAGCCCGGTCCATGCCGGTTTTACGACCGGTGCCAGCGCCAGTCCCCCGGTGCTTGCGTCGTGAACCTGCCCCAGAATTCCTTCGCCGAGCCAGGCGAGATCGAGGGCATCGACCGAAAGCTCCCCTTGCGCCTTGCCGAGGACCTTGCGGTCGATCGAAAGCGCGCCGGCAAAGCCGTTCTGGTCGGCTTTGCCCTCGATTGCGGTCACTGCGATTTTTTCGGCATCGGTCGCAAACTCGGCCGAGACCGTTACCGGCAAACCGCTGCCCATCTGCGGCAGCCCGATGCCCTGCAACAGCAGATAGGGCTCCAGGTCCTCGGACTTCAGGGTGAGCTTCCCCTGCCCTTCGAGGTAGTGCGCGCGCGCAAGATCGAAGACACCGTTCGCCGCAAGCGACGTCCGCTCCGTGGTGAAGGTCAGCGAACCATTTGCCTTCGAGCCCTCCGTGCTCTGCAGCTTTATGGCAAGAATGCCGTTTGCGTCCGCTTCGAAGGGCAGCGGGTCCAATCCGGCCTGCCCCAGGAGAACGGATGTCTGCGGATTCTCGAGCGTCGCCTCCAGCAGCATGCCCTGGCCGGCGAGCGCCTGGGCGACATCGGGCGCCTGATAGCTGGCGGCTATCTTGCCTCCGTTGGCGGTCCCGATCACGCCGAAGGTGAAGGGTGCGTTCCCCTCCTTGTTGCCGGCCGTCAGCGTTACGTCGAAAGCAGCGTCCGAGTAATAGGGTCCGGCCTTGATCAGCCGTGCCAGCGCCGGATGGGCCGCGCTATGCCGTCCGATCATTTCGAGGAAGGGCGTAAGCTCCTCCGCGGCGAGTTTCATCTTCGCCGACACGACCGGTTTTTCGAGCCCGCCGCTGATGCGGCCGGAAAACGCAAGCTGTGCGCCGGAAAGAGCGCCGATCGCCACGCGCTCCGCCTGGAGCTGGCCGTTCTTGAAGGTGAGTACCGCCTGAACGTCCTGCGCTTCCTCACCGAAGGCGGAGAATGTCTCGGCGGAAAGATCGGCGGCGATGGCGTGCTGCAGCAACGTCCCGGTGGAGGCGTCGCCCGCGACAAGACCGGCGAGGGCCTGAAGCGCCTCCATATCTATGCGGTTGCCTTTCAACTGCAGCGACAGCGCGGGCGGCTGCTCGGCGAAGGACTGGCGCTCGATCCTGCCGCGCAGCGTGGCCGGACCCGCCGCCACTTCAAGGTTTTCAAACTGCTGCAGAGTGTCCGTCAGATTGACCGTCGCCGAAAACCCGGCCGTTCTCAGCGTGCGTATCGCCGGATCGACCGATCCCGCCAGCCAGTTCGCGAATCCCGACGGCTGGTTCGAAGCGATGACGAGGTCCCCGCGAAAGGAGCGCTGCTCCTTGAGGCTCAGCCGGCCCTTGGCTTCCAGTTGCGTGCGGCCGGGCAGGAGTGCGACCGCATTGTCGACGATCCAGCCGGCGCCGTCGGGCCGGACGTCAAGGCGAACGTCGCGCACCGTCGTGTCGCCGATCACGATCGCCGGAAGTTTCAGACTGGCGCGTCCCGGCACCTGCGGGATCGGGATATCGGCGGCGATCGCCAGCATTGCGTCGATCCGCTGGCGTAGCGAGACGGCCGGATCGCGCCCCGTCTTGCCGCTGCTGCCGGAATTGCCGATGCGGCTGACATCGATCTGCTGGCCGTCGGCGATCAGCAGGAACCGCTGGTCCTTGCCGGTGTCGAGCGTCGCCTCGCCGGTGACGATATAGGGATCGTCGGGCGGCCCTATTTCGAAATGGTATTCCGGTACGCGGATGCTTTCATTGGTAAGCTGGAACTCGCCGTTGATACGAAGGGCGCCGTCCGCCTTGACCTCGCTGGCGGGCCGGTTCTCCGTGAGCGTGAAGCGCCCGGCATAAACCGGTCTGAAATCGACGATCTTCAGATCGCCGTCGAGCTCCACGCCGAAGGGCCGTTCGTCCGGCACCAGCCGCGCCCGCAGGCTTAAGGCGCCTGTTTCGTCGACGGTGTTGCTCGTCAATGAGAAGCTTCCCGCCTCACCGTCGAGCGTCGCACGGCCTTCGACCCTCCAGGGCCCGGCGAGCGTGCGGGCCGAGAGGTCGGCGGAAAGCTCACTGACCCGGCGCGTGCGCCCCGTCTGCTCATCCACGAACTCGATCTCGCCGTCGGCGATCTCCACCCTCTCCAGGATGACCGTATTGGCGGGAATCGCGGCGCGCGACCCGCGTGCCCAATCCAGCGTGCCATCGGGCTGGAGCCGGAGCCGCGCCTTCGGCCGGTCGAGCCGCATGTCGAAGATCAGTGCCTCGCCGCTCAGGAAGGGCGCAAGCTCCGCGCTCATCGAAAACTGCGCGACCTGAATCAGCGGTGCGCCGCCGTCGCTCGCTCCGACGCGCACGTCGTTGAGCGTGACCGTAGGAAAGGGAATGAGACGCGCATCGACGCTGCCATGGACCACCACGGGCTTGCCCATGATGCGGCTTGCCTCCCGCTCGAAATCGGCACGGAAGCTGGTCCAGTCGATAAACAGGGGTGCGATCAGCGCGGCAAAGAGCGCGACAACCAACAGTCCTCCGAGGGTAACCAGAATTCGCGCCAGCACCGTGTCACATTCCCGTCAGTTCGTCCGTCCCTTGCATTGCGGCTTTGAGCCGGTTTTGCAAGTCTCAGGCAAAGATCTTGCCCGGATTGAAGATGTTGTCGGGATCGAGAGAGCGTTTGATCTGCCGCATCAGATCCAGCGCATCGCCGAGTTCGGCCGCAAGAAACGGCATCTTGCCCTGCCCGATCCCATGTTCGCCCGTACAGGTGCCGTCCATGGAGAGCGCCCGCCCATTCAGCCGCTCGACGAAAGCCTCCGCCTGCGCCACGTCAGCCGCATCCGTGTCGTCGAAGAGCAGCCCCACATGAAAATTTCCATCGCCGGCGTGCCCGACGATCGGCGCGACCAAACCATGCGCAGCAATGTCTTCATGCGTCGCCGCGACGCAGTCGGCAAGACGCGAGATCGGCACGCAGACATCGGTGGAGAGAATGGCGCGCCCGGGCATGAGGCTCTTCTGCGCCCAGTAGGCGTTGTGCCGTGCCTTCCAGAGCCGTGCCCGCTCTTCCGGATTGGTCGTCCAGATGAAACCCGTAGAACCGAATTCCGACGCTATTTCGGCGAATTGACGGGACTGCAGCTCGACGCTCTCCCCGTTGCCGTGGAATTCGACGAAAAGGGTGGGCGTTTCCTGGTAGGTCAGGCCCGAATAGGCATTGCACGCCCTCATCTGCAACGCGTCCAGGAGTTCTATGCGCGCCACCGGGATGCCGGACTGGATCGTCAGGATCACGGCATTGCAGGCGTCGGCAATCGTCGGAAAAGGGCAGACGCCGCCGGAAATCACCTCCGGTATGCCCTGCAGGCGAAGCGTGATCGAGGTGAGGATGCCGAGGGTGCCTTCCGCGCCGACGAAGAGGCGCGTCAGGTCATAGCCGGCCGACGACTTGCGCGCCCGATGGGCCGTCCTGATTTCGCGCCCGCCGGCGACAACGGCCGTGACGGCGAGCACGTTTTCCTTCATGGTGCCGTAGCGCACCGCATTGGTGCCCGATGCACGCGTCGACGCCATGCCGCCGATCGAGGCGTTTGCGCCCGGATCGATCGGGAAGAAGAGACCGGTGTCGCGCAGGAAGCTGTTGAGTTCCTCCCGCGTCACGCCCGGCTCCACCGTGCAGTCCAGGTCGTCGGCATTGACCGCAAGCACGCGGTTCATCCGCATCATGTCGACCGAAATGCCGCCATGGGGCGCGTTGACGTGACCTTCGAGCGAAGAGCCCGTTCCGAAGGGGATGAGCGGCACGCGGTGCTCACATGCGATCTCCACGACCTCGCGCACCTCGGCTGCACTTTCGGGGAAAACCACGGCATCGGGCAGCTGCGCGGGAATGTAGGTCGTCGTGTGGGCGTGCTGGGCCCGGATCGCTTCACCGGTCTGGAATCGATCGCCGAAGCGTGTGGCGAGGTGTGTTTTGGCCGCCGCGATACCGTTCTCGTTTCTCGCCCCTGCCCGGATTGCGTTCACCGCCACGAAAATTCTCCTTCTCATCTCCCGATGCGCCTTCGCGGCCCCGGAAGAGCGCTCTTTCGTCTTGAGCGCCCGCACAATCTATCCCCAATTCGCACTCGAATTAAGGGCACCCGGTCCGGCGCGACAAGGAAAATACGCGAGGGCTCACTCTCCCGTCTCCACTCTCGCAAATCCGTCGCGGGCGCTTTGGACGGCTTCGAAGATCGACACCGTCCTTGTCCGCACGCGCCCCAGCCACCCGGCCGACCGGAAGCGCTTACATTTCAATGGGCTACTGTGCAAATCGGAATCACTTTGTCCAGAAGTTCACCGGTTTGGAGCGGCATCGCGTCAAAAAATTACCGCCGGTGATACCGGCTTGTCACAAGTCCGGCCGACTGGAGGGCACCGCAGCGAATGCGCCTTTTGTTTGCAGGCCTATAGGGTATTATGTCCGGAAAGGGAGAACGTCGCATGTTCGGGCTGCTTGCTTTGATCACCGCGTCGATTTTCTTCGGCGCCGCCATTTACATCAATGTGGCTGAACAGCCTGCCAGACTGGCGCTGGACGGAGGTGCAGCGCTGCGGGAATGGGTACCCGCCTATCGGCGCGGCTTCGAGATGCAGGCTCCTCTCGCGATCGTTTCCTGCCTCCTCGGCGCTGTGGCATGGTGGCAGTCAGGCGATGCGCTCTGGGGCTTGGGAGCGGCCGTCATCATACTCAACTGGCCCTATACGCTTTTCGTCATCATGCCCGTCAACCAGCGCCTGGAGACGACCCGTCCGGATCAGGCGAATGCGGAAACCCGCGAACTGATCGAGCGCTGGGGCAGGCTCCATGCCGGCCGCAGCGCCCTCGGTGCACTCGCTACCCTCATCTATCTCGCTGCCGCAGCAGGCGGCTTCTGACGATCCGCGGCAATTGCGCCGCGCCACCTGCCGCTGCCTCAGATTTCGACCATGTCAGATCTTGAGCACCTCGGCCGCCTTCATCTCCTCCAGCAGCTTCCGCTCCTCGTCGGCATGTGGCTTGGTAAAGCGGGCAATGACCAGATAGGCGACGGGCGTCAGATAGAGCGTCACGACCACCGCCAGGCCCAACCCACCCACGAGCACCCAGCCAAGGGCGATGCGTGCTTCGGCGCCGGCACCGCTTGCCAGAACCAGCGGTACCGCGCCCACGACGGTCGCGATCATTGTCATCATCACCGGCCTAAGACGGATATTGGCGGCATTCTCGATGGCGCTGCGGACGTCCTGCCCACGGTCGCGGAGCTGGTTGGCGAACTCGACGATCAGGATGCCGTTCTTGGCCATGATGCCGACCAGCATGACGAGCCCTATCTGACTGTAGATGTTGAGCGTGTTGCCGGTCACGATCATTGCGAAGACGGCGCAGGCGAGACCGAGCGGCACGGTCGACATGATGATGAGGCCGCTCACGAAGCTTTCGAATTGCGCCGCGAGCACCAGAAAGATGATGACGAGCGCGAAGCCGAAGGTAACGAACAGGCCGTTGGCGTTCTCGTCCAGCGTCGCGGCCTCGGCAAGCGGCATGATCCGCGATCCGGGCGGCAGAAGGGGTTCGGCGATCTCCTCGACCATCGACAGCGCCTCGCCGAGTGCGAGATCGGACTTCAGGCCGGCCGACAGCGAAACGGCGCGCAGTTGTGATTCGCGGGAAAGCTGCGGCGCCACTGCCTTCTCCTCGACCGTGGCGATGGACGACATCGGCACGATGCGGCCGTCGCCGGCCTTGACGAAGATGTTCTGCAGATCCGTCGGGTCGTTGAGCGGCTCGGTGGAAGAGAGCAGTTTGACCGGATAGGACTCTCCTTCCACGAAGATATCGACGACGCTGCTGCCGTCGAGCATCGCCTGCAGCGCCCAGGAGAGGCCACCTATGTCCACGCCGAGGTCGGAGGCGCGCTCCCGGTCGATCGTCACCGACAATTGCGCCTGGTTGGCCTCGTAGTTGAGCCTCACATTCTCGAAGCGGCCGGTATCCTCCATCGCCCTGACGAGCTTCGCCGCCGCGTCGCCCAGCTTCGTGTAATCATTGCCGACAAGCGCGACCTGCAGGCCGCTGCCGGCACCGCGGATACCGAGGCTGTTCGCCTGGATGGTGAAGGCGCGAACCGACGGGATCTTCGACGTCGCCCTGTTGATGTCGGCGACGATCTGGCCCTGCGTACGCTCGCGCGCTTCCCATGGGGCAAGCGTCAGGACCATGAAGCCGCTATTGGCCGAGCCGCCCTGACCGGAAATCGAGAACACATTGCTGATCTCGCCGGATTTGAGCAGCGGCTGCAGGCCCTCTTCGATGCGGCGCAGCTGTGCCTGCGTGTATTCCAGCGAGACGCCCTGCGGCGCGTTGACCCGCAGCATGACCTGCGAACGGTCCTCGTTCGGCGTCAGCTCCGACTTGAGCGTCAGAAAGCCCAAAGCGCCGACGGCGGTAAAGAAGGCGGCCACCGCGAAGACGATGAGCGGCGCATTGAGGCAGGCGCGAAGCGTCACGCGGTAGAAGGCGGAAGCGCGCCGGCCGAAGCGCTGCATCACCCCCTCATGCTCATGCGGCTCTTTCGTCAGCATGCGCGAGGCGAGCATCGGACAGAGCGTCAGCGAGACGAAGGACGACAGGAGGATCGAGAAGGCGAGCACGAAGCCGAATTCACGGAAGAGCCCGCCCGTCTGCCCCGGCAGGAAGGAGAGCGGAACGAACACGGCCGCCAGCGTAGCCGTGGTTGCGAGCACGGCGAAGAAGACCTCGAGCGTACCGTGGACGGCGGCGGCGCGCGGACCGAGGCCCTCGGCCCGGCGCCGCACGATATTTTCGAGCACCACGATCGCATCATCGACGACGAGCCCGGTCGCAAGCACGATCGCCAGAAGCGTCAGGATGTTGATCGAGAAGCCCGCAAGATAGATCGCGGCCACCGTTCCGATCAGCGCGATCGGCATGGTTATGGTCGGGATGAGCGTCGCGCGCCAGTCGAGCAGGAACAGGTAGATGACGAGGGTGACGATGAAAACGGCGACGAAGAGTGCGATCTCCACCTCATGGATGGCGCCGTTGATGAACACCGCATCGTCGCTGGTGATCTTGAGCTCGGTTCCGGGCGGCAGGATATCCGAGGAGATCGCGTCCACGACGCTGCGCACGCCCTCGGAAATATCGACCGTGTTCGACTGGGCCTGGCGGATGATGCCGAGGCCGATACCCTCGCGGCCGTTGGAGCGCAGCGCCGAAGTGCCCGTATCCGGGCCGAGGGTCACGGTCGCGACGTCGCGAAGCCGGACATTGTTGCCGAGCATCAGGTTTTCGAACTGCTCGGGCGTCTGGAGGTCGGCCGTCGCCCGAACGGAGATGTCCTGACTTGCGCTCGTCAGCGAGCCCGCCGGCACATCGTAGGAGGCGTCGGAAAGCGCCTCGCGAAGATTGGCCACGGTGACTCCGCGTCCGGCGAGCTTCGCCTGATTCAGGTCGATACGGAAAATCTTCTCCTGGTCGCCGTAGACGGTGACGTCGGCAACGCCTTCGACCGCGGCCAGCCGGTCGCTGATCTCGTTCTCGACGAGCAGCGTCATGTCGTCCATGCTCATCGTGTCGGAGGTCAATGCAAGGCGCATGATCGGCTGGCTGTCGGAATCCGCCTTCACGATGCGCGGCTCGTCGGCATCATCAGGCAATTGGCCGGTGATCCGGCCGAGCGCATCGCGAACGTCGTTGGCCGCCTGGCCGATATCGGTCGTGTCGGAGAATTCGAGCGTCACCCGGCTGCGCCCGAATGACGAGGAAGACGAAATGCCCTTGATGCCCTGCACGCGCGAGACGGCACCTTCGATGACCGAGGTCACTTCACGGTCGATCGTTTCCGGCGAGGCGCCGTCGAACTCGGTCGTGACCGAAACCACCGGCTGGTCGACCTGCGGCAGTTCGCGGATCTCGACGCCGTTCCAGGCGGCAAGACCGGCCACGACGATCAGCGTGTTGACGACCAGGGCGAAGATCGGCCGGCGGATGAAAAGCGCGGTGAAACCCGTCTTTCCGCCCTGCCCTCCGCCTGGTTGATGGCCTCCCATGCCGATATTCATTTCGCGTCTCCCGCGACCTTCTGCTCGGCCTCGGCCGCAGGCTCGCCGGCGATCCGCACCACGCCGCCGTCGCGAAGCCGCTGCACGCCCTCGGTCACGACGCGGTCGCCCTCGGCGAGGTCCGCATCGACAAGCACCCTGTCGGGATTGCGCTGGATGATCTTGATCGGCACGCGCTCGCTTTTGTCGCCTTTGACCCGCCAGATAAAGGAGCCTTCGGAGCTCCACTGGATCGCCAGCGGGTCGACGGTGGGATATCGGTCGCCGTCGAATGCCACGGTGACCGAAAAGGACATGCCGGCGCGCAGCATGTCATCCGGATTCTCGAGTCGCGCCCGGACCCGGAGCGTCCGGCTCTCCGGGTCGAGGCGGTTGTCTATCGCGTGAACGACGCCCTGAAGTGCACGACCTGGCTGCGCGATCGCGCTCGCGGTCACCGGCTGATCGACGGAGATCTTGCCTGCGAAGCGCTCGGGCACCCAGAAATCGACGAGTATCTGCGACCGGTCGTCCACGACGGCGATCGGCGTCGAGGTCGTGACGTAATCTCCTATATTGACGGTGATGATCCCGACCACCCCCTTGGAGGGCGCCACGATATCGCGGCGCTTCAGGTCGAGCTCGGCGGTTTTCAGCGCCAGTTCGGCTGCCTGCAGCGCGATTTCGGAGTCACGCACCTCGACGGCCGTCACTGCGCGCGCGGTGCTGAGATTGCGGTAGCGCTCGACCTTCTCCCGGGCACTGTCGCGGGTCAGCCGCGCCTGCTCGGCAGCGATCATCTGGTCGTCGCTGTCGAGGCGCGCGATAACCTGGCCTTCCGTGATCCTGTCGCCCGACTTCACCAGTATTTCCGTGAGATTTCCCGTTGCGGTCGGCGTCACGGTAACCGAGCGGATCGCTTCGCCGTTGCCGATCGCGTTCAGCCTGTCGTTGACGACGGCGCGCTCGGCAGGCTTAACGACGACCAGGGGGGCTTCCGCGAAGCCGCTGCGTCGACCCTGCCCGCGCTCGCCATTGCCCGAACCGCCCCCTGCCCCTTCGCCGTCCTTTGGTCCCGACAACGCATCGATCAACGGTTGCGAAACCCCGATCGCCGCCAAGGTCTCACCCGCGCCGGGCGCAAAGCGCACCCACGCGGCGCCCCCGACGGCGAGGACGACGACGCTGATCGCGAGCTGATTCCAAAAGCGCATTCATGTCTCCAAAAGAAAAGCTCTCCAAAAGAAAAAGCCCTCCAAAAGAAAAGGGCGCTCCAACGAGGCGCGCACCCGATGGAACGTTCCGATTTGCGCCGATTATCGTTGTTTGCAGACGTCCGGGCAATCTCGGAATGGCATCATTACGCAATTGTAACAAAAGCGATTTTGGTGGCGGCATGATGGCCCCTGCGCCCGTCCTGAACCGCACACGCTGGCGGCGGGTCGGCGGCATGTTTACAGCTTGCGTGGCTCGGCTATTCTGTTCGTCGCCGGCGGCTGTTTCGGGCCGGCTCTCGACACGAAGGGAGACGGCAATGTGCGATGCATGCGTCATGGAATCGGTCAAGCAGCGGATGATGTCGCGGCGGAGTTTGCTCCGTGCGGCCGCGGTCGGTACGGCAGGCATTGCCGCCGCCGGCATGGGGATCGCACCTCCGGCGCTTGCCGCCGGCCACGGCAGCGTCACCGATCTCACCCATGAACTTCATGAGGAGTTTCCGACTTTCTTCGGTCAGCAGCAATTCTTCCGGGAGCAGAAGTTCAAATATGCCGAACACAAGTTCAACCTGTTCGAACTTCGGGTGAACGAGCACACCGGCACTCATGTCGACGCGCCGCTGCACTTCTCCGCCGACGGCCTTTCAGTCGCCGAGTTGCCCCTCGACAAGCTGCTCGTGCCGCTCTGCGTCGTCGACATCCGCGAGAAGGCGGCCGCCGATCCGGATGCGCAGCTGACGCCGGACGACATCAAGGCGTGGATTGCGGCCAATGGAGACATTCCCGAAAATGCCTGCGTCGCCATGCTGTCGGGCTGGTCGGATCATCTCGGTACCGACAAGTTCCGCAATGCAGACACGGCCGGTAAGATGCATTTCCCCGGCTTTCACGTGGAAGCAGCCAAGTTCCTGATCGAGGACACGAAGGCAGCCGGCATCGCCGTCGATACCCTCTCGCTCGATCACGGCATTTCGCCCGATTTCGCCACCCATTACGCCTGGCTGCCGGAAGGCCGCTGGGGCCTCGAGGCGGCCGCCAATCTCGACAAGGTGCCGGCCAAGGGCGCGACGCTGGTCCTCGGCGCACCAAAGCACCGTGGCGGCACCGGCGGCCCGGCCCGCGTCTTCGCCCTCGTTTGAAACGCATGGAGTAAGCATGAGCACTGTGGCGCCGCCATCCGGTCCCGAATCCGACCCACGCGTCAAGGCCGTCTTCGACGACATCCGGGCGACTCGGAAATCGGACTTCATCAACAATATGTGGCTCTGGCTCGCCTTCGACCCCGAACTGCTGGAGCGGACCTGGGCGGAGGTCAAGGCGGTAATGGCGACGCCTTCGGCGCTCGACCCGCTGGTGAAGGAAATGCTGTATATCGCGGTTTCCGTGAGCAATGGCTGCGGCTACTGCATTCATTCCCACACCGCCGCCGCAAGGACCAAGGGAATGACGGACGCCGAGCACGCGGATCTCCTGCGCGTCATTTCGCTCGCCGCCAAGACCAACCAGCTGGCGACGGCCCTGCAGGTCCCGGTCGATCCGGTGTTCGACGCGTCCGGCAAAACATAGACGGCGGCATGCCGACCTGAGAACATCAGTCTTTCCACAGGCATGCGCGAGCGGGCGAAGGTTCCGGAATAAAAGAAGAACATCCTTTCTGGCCTTTCGGTCCCGAATCACTACATTGGGCCGCATGACCAAAGGTTTTGACGATATTCCCTTTTTCGACGAGGAACCCGCGCCGCGGAAACCCGCGGCCGCCGGCGGCGGCATCGCGGCGCGCGCCATGGCCGCCCGCGACAAGACCCAGCGACCGGACTATGTCTCCGGGCTCAACCCGGAGCAACGGGAGGCAGTCGAGGCGCTGGAAGGTCCGGTGCTCGTGCTCGCCGGCGCCGGCACCGGCAAGACGCGCGTTCTGACGACGCGGATCGCCCATATCCTTTCGACCGGCCGCGCCTATCCCTCGCAGATCCTCGCCGTCACCTTCACCAACAAGGCGGCGCGGGAAATGAAGGAGCGCATCGGCGTGCTCGTCGGCCACGCCGTCGAGGGCATGCCCTGGCTCGGCACCTTCCACTCGATCGGGGTCAAGCTCCTCCGCCGCCATGCCGAACTGGTAGGCCTGCGGTCCGACTTCACCATCCTCGACACCGACGATGTCGTTCGACTTATCAAGCAGCTCATCCAGGCGGAGGGTCTCGACGACAAGCGCTGGCCGGCCAAGCAGTTCGCCGGCATGATCGACACCTGGAAGAACAAGGGCCTGGACCCGTCGCAAATCCCGGAAGGCGATGCCCGCGCCTTTGCCAACGGCAAGGGCCGCGAGCTCTATGCCGCCTACCAGAACCGGCTGCTGACCCTGAATGCCTGCGATTTCGGCGATCTGCTGCTGCATCCGATCCGCATGTTCCGCGCCAATCCGGACGTGCTGAAGGAGTATCACGCCAAGTTCCGCTACATCCTCGTCGACGAGTACCAGGATACCAACACGGCGCAATATATGTGGCTGAGGCTGCTGGCCCAGCGGACGCAGGGTTCCGGGAAGAACAACCCCTCCCCAAGCCCTGCGGCGCCGCAGTCCAGCCCCTCCCCCTCGTGGGGAGCGGTTGGGGAGGGGCATTCCCCTGGCGCCGAAGAGAGAAAGCCCACCGTCAACATTTGCTGCGTCGGCGACGACGACCAGTCGATCTATGGCTGGCGCGGCGCCGAGGTGGACAACATTCTTCGCTTCGAGAAGGATTTCCCCGGCGCCAAGGTCATCAAGCTGGAGCGCAACTACCGCTCGACCGAGCATATCCTCGGCGCGGCGGCGCATCTGATTGCCCATAACGAGGGCCGGCTCGGCAAGACGCTCTTTACCGAACGCACCAATCCCGACGACGAGAAAGTGCATGTTCATGCCGCCTGGGATTCCGAGGAGGAGGCTCGCGCGATCGGCGAAGAGATCGAGCAGCTCCAGCGCAAGAAGCACAACCTGAACGACATATCGATCCTCGTGCGGGCCTCTTTCCAGATGCGCGAGTTCGAAGACCGCTTCGTCACGCTCGGCCTCAACTATCGCGTCATCGGCGGTCCTCGCTTCTATGAGCGCCTCGAAATTCGCGATGCCATGGCCTATTTCCGCCTCGTCTGTCAGCCCGCCGACGATCTCGCCTTCGAGCGGATCGTCAACACGCCGAAGCGTGGCCTCGGCGAGACGACCGTCCGCACCCTGCACGACTACGCCCGGGCCCGCGACATCCCGATGCTGGCCGCGGCGAGCGAGATCGTCGAGACGGACGAATTGAAGCCGAAGGCGCGCAAGGGCCTCTTCGACGTCGTCGCCGATTTCCGCCGCTGGCAGGCTTTGCTCGAATCGACGCCGCACACCGAACTTGCAGAGCAGATCCTCGACGAGAGCGGCTATACCGCCATGTGGCAGGCCGACAAATCGGCCGAAGCGCCCGGGCGCCTGGAAAACCTGAAGGAACTCATCCGTTCGATGGAAGCCTTCGAGTCCATGCGCGGCTTTCTCGAGCACGTCGCCCTCGTGATGGACGCCGAGCAGAACGAGAATATGGACGCCGTCTCCATCATGACGCTGCATTCGGCCAAAGGGCTGGAATTCGACACCGTCTTCCTGCCGGGGTGGGAGGAAGGGCTGTTCCCGCATCAGCGCGCCCTGGACGAGGGCGGCCGCGCAGGTCTGGAGGAGGAACGCCGCCTCGCCTATGTCGGCATCACCCGCGCCAAGCGCCGCTGTCATATCTGGTTCGTTTCGAACCGCCGCATCCACGGCCTCTGGCAATCGACGCTTCCCTCACGCTTCCTCGACGAGTTGCCGCTCGCCCATGTGGAAGTCGCCGAACAGGAGGTCTCTTATGGCGGTTACGGTCGCGGCGGTTACGGCCAGTCGCGCTTCGACAAGGCCGATCCCTTCGAAAACAATTATCAGACGCCCGGCTGGAAGCGCGCCCAGCAGCACCGCTCGGACGCCACCCGCGACAATTGGGGCACCCGCTCCGGCCACGCCATCGAACGCATCGGTTACGGCGAATCAGGGCCTCGCACCCGCACCATCGAAGGCGAGCTCGTCGCCAAGTCGACGAGCGCCGAGCCCTCCCGTTTCAATGTCGGCGACCGGGTCTTCCACATCAAGTTCGGCAACGGCAACATCGCGGCGATCGAGGGTAATAAGCTGACGATCGATTTCGACCGCGCCGGGCAGAAGCGTGTGCTGGATGGGTTCGTAGAGCCGGTGTAAGCACTTCCGGAAAAATGTGCAGCGCTTTTCCGCTCTACCCTATCCCAGGCCTCAAAACATCTTTCGATACATGACGAAGCCCGACTTCTCGGCCACCTTGTCGTAAAGCTGCATCGCCGTGTGGTTGGTCTCGTGGGTCAGCCAATAGACGCGCGGCGACCCCGCGCGTTTCGCCGCTTCGTAGACGCCGTTGATAAGCGCCCGGCCGACCCCCTTGCCGCGGCCGGCCTCGTCGGTGAAAAGGTCCTGCAGATAGCAATTCGGCTGGATCGACGTCGTGCTGCGGTGGAAAATATAGTGCGTCAATCCGATGAGCCGCCCTTCGCTTTCGGCGACCAGCGCATGCATCGGCTCATAGGCATCGAAGAAGCGCGACCAGGTCATCTGGGTGATGTCGGGATGGAGCGCCGTTTCACCGGCTCGGCCGTAAAAGGCGTTGTAGCCGTTCCAAAGCGGAAGCCACTGCTCATAGTCGAGGCGCGTTATCGGGCGTATGGCAAGATAGTCGGACATTCTCAATCCCCGTTCGCAAATTCAGGCGCACTACAACTATCTTTGCCGGAAGCCTGTGTCACCGCCCCAGCGCAAGACCCCGTTTATCCGCCCCTCGCCTGTCTCAGCAGCGCGATCACCTCGGCATCCGTGGTCTGCTCGAAATCGTCGTAATAGACGCTGACCGCATGGAAAGGGGTGGGGGTGGCGAGACAGACGAGCCGGTCCACCTCGTCCCGCAGGGCGACGATCGCGCTCTTCGGCGAGACCGGAACGGCGAGCATCAGTGCCGCGGCGCCTGCCTGCCGCAGGGCTTTCGCCGCAGCTTTGGCCGTTCCGCCCGTGGCAATGCCGTCATCGACAATGATGACATTGCGCCCGCTTGGAGAAATTCGCGTCTGATCGCCCAGATAGAGGACGCGGCGGCGCGCGAGTTCGAGCCTTTGCCGCTCGGTCTCCGCCTGCACGTACTTCTCGGAAGGACTGACGATACGCATTGCCTCGGCATTGAGGACGACCTGCGGCTCGTCGCTGTCGACCAGCGCTCCGAGACCGAATTCGCGATGACCGGGTGCGCCGATCTTGCGAACGATGAGGAGTTCGAGGGACGCGCCGAGGGTTCTTGCCACCTCGAAGGCCACCGGTACGCCGCCGCGCGGCAACGCCATCACCAGCGGGTCGGCGAAGTCCGCGTTCTCGGTGAGATGCGCTTCGATGGCGCGAGCAAGCCTTCGACCCGCATCGGCTCTGTCTGCAAAGGGTATGTCTGCGAAGGATATGCCTTCCTGGGCCATGACATCGCTCCCTGAAAAGCTCCGCGACCGATTGCTACAACTATGGAGAGAGTGATCGCTCAAATTGCAGCGAATTTCGCCAGCTTTCGTTAATGCGCCATCGTTACCAATGGCCTTGCATAATGGCTGAAACGCAAGCCGCACTTTATTTTAGCACGACAGGCCGTTTCGAAATGAGCTTTCTCTCCGCCATACCGGTCATCGCCCTTCTTGCCATGCTACCCGTTCTCCTTTCTCTGCGGCCGGTCGCCGCTGTTCGGGAGTTCTCCGCGGGTTGCGCGCTCTCGGCAGCTTCGGCAGGCGCTTTGACGGTCGCGGCTGCGTTGCAGGCGCCGGTCGCCGCAATGTTCGGCTATGCGGGTCTCGCCGTTTCCCTCTTCTTCGTCCTACAGGGCCTTCGCTGGTTCCTCGCATTGTCGATGCCTGCATCGCTTTGTCTGGTGCTCGCATTCTCGAGCGGCGTGCTCGGCTTCATCATCGCGCTCGGCGGCCATGACAGTCCGGCCGCTGCTGTGATTGTCGTTGCGGGCGTTGTCGCGGCTCCACTTCTCGTCCTTGGTCTGGCCGCAGCCGACCGCTGGCCGAGCGAAAAGCCGGCGATCAAGATCGTAGTCGTCGGCTCCGCCGCCGTGGTTTTCACCGCCCTTGCTCATGTTCTCGGCCCATCGTCGCACGTCGTGCAGGGGCTCCCGGGCCCGCCCGCTTCGATGCTGTTTGATTTCCTGCTCGTCACCATGCGGGTGCTGTGCCTTCCCCTTGTCTTCCTGGCCGTGATCCTTACGATGCAGGCCCGCATCATCGCCGGGTTGAGGGCCATGATCGCACGCGACGGCTTGACCGGTGCGCTGTCGCGCGGGACGCTCATGGAAGAGGGCGAGCGGATCTTCGCCGAGTGCCTCGCACGCCAGGAGCCGGCTGCCTTCCTGCTGCTCGACCTCGATTTCTTCAAACAGATCAACGATCAGTACGGGCACGCCTGCGGCGACATGGCGCTCGCGCATTTTGCCGAAACCGTCTCGGCTTTCCTCGCCGGACGGGGCGTCCTCGGACGGATCGGTGGCGAGGAATTCGGCATCGTCCTGCCGGACCACACGGAAGAGCAGGCAAAGGCGCTTGCGGAGGACATCTGCCGCGTGGTGCGCGAGACGCCTGCCGGCCGCTCGCATCAGCGCATCCGTTTGACCGTGAGCATCGGGATCGCCGCCGCCATTGCGGGCGAAACGATTGCCGACGTGATGATACGCGCCGATCTCGCTCTCTACGACTCAAAGGCGGATGGTCGCGACCGTTGCTCGGTAGCAAGGGATCGCCGCATCGACGCCAGCGCCCGCGCCCTTGCGGCAGCCGCCGCGCAATTGCGCGAAGCGCGTGCCGCCCGGTCGGAACTGCGCCACTCGGCGTGACTTCTCGCACGATGGATCCTGCATATCGACGGGCGTGGCGGCCGGTGCTTGCATTGCAGCATCCGCTGCCTATCTGAACGGTGCAGTTCATTGGAGGATACTCATGTTGCGCCGCATCCGTGCCTTGCTTGTCGCCGGCCTCACCGTCACGGCCGCGGCGGTTTCGCCCGTCCACGCCGAAACCGTTGGGCAGGTGGGGGTCGACTGGCTCGGCAACGATATCAAGATCGATGCCGTGAGCGACCCGAAGGTGACCGGAGTTACCTGCCACGTCACCTATTTCGATCGCAGCGTCATCGACCGCCTGAAGAACGGCAACTGGTTCGAGGATCCGTCGAACAACTCCATCGCCTGCCGCCAGACCGGCCCCATTGCCATCGGCGATATCGACCTGTCGAAGGAGGGGGAGGAAGTCTTCCGTTCCGGACTGTCCCTCATCTGGAAAAACCTGCTGGTGACACGTATCTACGACAAGGCCAACGACACGCTGATCTATCTGGCGCATTCGAGGCAGTTGACCGACGGTTCGGCCAAGATGTCGATCACCACGGTCCCGCTCTATGGCCAGCCGGTCACCTGGAAGAATGGGCGGCCGGAATAAGCGATCCGGCAGACGCAGCAGATCAAACGGCCGGAAGGGGAGTACGGGTTTCCGCACTCCCCTTCCGAGCTACAGCGCGCGCTTCTGCGAGACTAAGGCCTGCCGCATTTTACGCCGCATACATAATTTCTTGAGCTGGTGCGCCTCGATGAAACATGCAGTAGCTGATTTCGCGCCTTACGGTTTAGGCGGCACAATACCCCGATAGTAGTCGCCCTCACCCGGGTCGAATCTCTCCTGGTAGGTACCGTTCGGAGACATCATACGACCTCCGTCGATACTCCCTGTCGCAGTCGGGTCGACCGAAGACGGAGGCAGGTTACGCGACGTCGGCATGCGCACCTGATTCTGCGTCCCCGGAGGGTGGTTCGGGTCGAGGCCCTGATAGTAGCTATCCGCAAAGGCTGGCGCCGCGGCGCCCACCAAGGCGGATGACAGGACAAATGCAGCAAATGATTTTTTCAGAGAAAGTCTCATGACATTAACTCCTATGTCCGTTAGGCATCCCACCTCCCAATGGATGCTACTGTTCAGCATACGAGCCTCCTACGGATGCTGCGGTTACAAAGATAACACCGGGCACCGGTCGAAAGCGTTTGACGATTTGTCACTTTTGCTCATCCAAGAGTGATGCTCATTACGTAACTGTAACTTGACCGCCCCCTCCACCGACCAAGGTGGCATTGCGGGCGCGTCCTCAGCCTGAAAGAGCATGCAGCGGCGGACCATCGCCTCTGAAGGCGGTGGTCCGCGAAAGCGCAATGCGCTCGAAGACATCAGGAATGTTTACGGACGGGGAGCCGGAGGCGCGATGCCTTGATAATAGTCCCCGTCACCGGGGCCCTGATACTCGTTCGTATAGTGCTCCCGTACCCGGCCGGGAGCGTTGCTCGCCCGGCTGCCCGGCGCCGGTTCCATGTAGATGCTGCCGGTCGGTGCCGGATCGACATAGACGCTGCCCGTCGGTGCGGGATCGACATAGACGCTGCCGGTCGGGGCAGGATCGACGTAATACGGACGGGCCGGCACCATTACCGCCCCTCTGTTCTGAGTGCCCGGAGGATTATGCGGGTCGATGCCCTGATAGTAACTGTCTGCAAAGGCCGGCACGGCGACGCCGGCAAGCGCCGATGAGAGGGCAAATGCAGCGAGCGATGTTCTGAAAGAAACTTTCATGGCGTTGCTCCTGTCTGTTTCCACATCAGCTTCCAAACGCGGAGGCTGTAATCACCAGCAGACGGCTTCTCGCCAAATGCTGCCTGTGCATAACTCGTTTGGCGTGCAGGGGTTCCTTGCGTGCGACCGCTACGTTTTCACATTTGCTCGCTCCGCCGTGATGCCGATCGCCGTGCAACAGCCGCCGAGCGTCCGCCGGCTCATGCGAAAAGGCCCGCTTTCGCGGGCCCATTCGGAAACCGTCCCTGGCGGTCCGGCAGTCATGCTTTCAGGGCAGAGCCGACCTGAAAAATCGTGATTAGGCTGCCTGTGCCAGTTCCTCGGCGATGACGGTGTCGAGATTGAGGAAGCAGACCATGGATTTTTCAAGCGCGACGATGCCGCGGCAGAAGGCGCGCTGGGCTTCCGGGATGATCTCCGGCGCGGGCTGCAGGTCTTCGCTGCGAATCGTCATCATATCGGAGACCTGCTCGACCAGCAGTCCGACGAGCTTGCCATTGATGTCGGTGACGATGATGGCGGAGCGCTCCGACGGCTCGGTCATCTTCATGCCGAGGCGGCAGGCCATGTCGATGACCGGGATCACCGCACCGCGCAGGTTTATGAGGCCGAGAACGTACGGCGGCGTGTGCGGCATCGGCGTAACCGGTGCCCAACCGCGGATTTCCCGGATTGCCATGATGTCGATGCAGAATTCCTGTTCACCCAGGTGAAAGGAGACGATTTCGAGATAGGCGCCTGACTGCTTGATTGCGTTGCTCATGATCAAAACTCTTCCCAATTTTCACCGGACGCCGTTACCGACGGCGTTGATCCCGGCATGTTGCCGAATGCGCCAGCCAGTTTTCCCATCAGCGCCTTTGCTGGAGATGGAGCTGAACGCGTGGATGATTGCGCGGCCGCGGGCTTGCGAAGTGACACGGGCGCGGCAGCAGTCGCTGTTGCCGCCCCGGCCGGAGCGCCTGGCCTCGCCGAGCCTGCCCTGCCCGGCGGCCGGATCGCCGCCGTGCGGATCGCCGTCTCGCGCGCCTGCCCGTGGCGGAATTGCCCGACGATCTCGCTGAGCTTCTCGGCATCCTGCGCAAGCGTATGGCTCGCCGCATTGGTCTGCTCGACCATGGCGGCATTCTGCTGCGTCATCTGATCGAGTTGAGCGACGGCGGTATTGATTTCGCGGAGGCCCGTCGATTGCTCGCGCGCCGCCATGACGATCGAACTCATATGTTCGTTGATGCAGGCCACTTTGGCACCGATGCGGCCAAGCGCGTCGCCGGTCTCCTGAACCAGCCTGACGCCGGTCTTGACCTCGTTGCCCGAGCGGCTCACCAGAGCCTTGATATCCTTCGCGGCACCGGCAGCGCGCTGGGCGAGCTCCCTCACCTCCTGGGCAACGACGGCAAAGCCCTTGCCGGCCTCCCCAGCCCGCGCGGCCTCGACCCCGGCATTGAGCGCCAGCAGATTGGTCTGGAACGCGATCTCGTCGATCACGTCGATGATCTTGCCTATCTCGCTGGAAGCGCCCTCGATGCGGGCCATGGCGGCGATCGCCTCGCCGACGATGCGCCCGGACTCCTCGGCATTGATGCGGGCCTCGTCGACCATATGGCTTGCCTCTTCGGCGCGCTCGGTCGCTGTCTTCACAGTGACGGTGATTTCCTCGAGCGCGGCCGAGGTCTGCTCCAGCGATGCGGCCTGTTTTTCCGTTCGCCGAGCCAGATCGTCGGCCGCGCTGCGCATCTGCCGCCCGTTCGATTCGATCGAGGCGGTATTCTCCGTGACACTCGAAAGGACATGGCTCAGCCGTTCCACCGTGTCGTTGAAGTCGCGGCGCAACGCATCGAGCCCGCTATCGAAAGGCTTGCGGATCGCAACCGCCAGATTGCCGTCTGCAAGCTGATTGAGCGCTCCGCCGAGGGCTTCGACTGCGGTCTTGATCCGTCCGATAGCCTGCTCGCGCTCCGTCTCGTGCCGCTCGCGTTCCGCCTCGATTTCCTGCCGACTCGCCCTCGCCCCTTCCTCGAGCGCGCGTTTCTCGATTGCCGAGACCCGGAAAAGCTCCACCGAACGTGCCATTTCGCCGATTTCGTCGCCGCGGTCGAGCCCCGCCACTTCAGCCGTGAGATCGCCCGAATGTATTCGCCGCATGCCGTCCCGCAGACCGAGGATGCCCCGGCGCAAGACGTTCCCATGGAACCAGATAAGGCCGATCAGGGTCGCCATTGCCAGCAAACAGGCGGCTGCCTGGAGCATGAGCCCATGCTCACCATTGGTGCGGACATCTGCGATGCGCGCCGCGGCCAGGCCGGCTGCGGCATCGGCCAGTTGCGCAAGCGATGCGCCAACGCGCTCGCCTGCGGCGTCGATGACATCGTCGATGCGGGCGAAATCCTCGCCTGGCGCTCCGGCCTCCACGAGCGCTTTCAGGTCCTGCTCGACGGCCTTGCGCAGTTGGGCGATATCCGCTTCGTAACCGGCAAGAACTTCCGGCTTGCCGACAAGACGCGCGAGCGCCTCGAGATCGGCTTGCCTGCCCTCGATGACCTCGAGCGAGGATTTGATCTGGGCCGCACGCTCCGGCTGTATCCGGCGTTCGCCGCGGTCGACGATGGTGTCCATTGCCGCAAGCACGAGCTTCAGGCGGGCAAGGCGCATTTCCTCTATCGTTCCCATGTCGCGCTGAGCGATAACCGCCTTGTCGAGCGCCTCTTGCGAGCTGCCTTGCTCATAGAGGCCGACGGCGAGAACGGAACCGAAACCGAGAAAAGCTGCCCCCGCAAGCGTCGCAAGGCGTTGGCTGACGGAGAGCGTTCTCCTGGCGGATGCAAGGGTGTTCATCGATATGGCAGTCCATAGCTGGACCCGCCGCGGCAGGCGGGGTCCTCCGTTGCGATCGATGCGGAAAACCGGGCTCGATCAAACCGGATGACCTCATGTCATATCGAAGTGGTTCACTTCTCCGCGTCTGTGGACAGTGGCAAACAGACCTTAAACAATCGCTAAAACAGGGGCCGCGACTTTGCGGAAGTTCGCGCGTTTCGACCGCTGCTGCCCTTTTCCTTCCGTCTCATGGTGTTATGATCGCCTCATGCGCACGGACACCAAAAAGTCGCTCTCTCCCCTGATCTTCGCCCTCGCCACCGGCGTGCTCGCGCTCGTCTTCCTGCTCGCCTTCAGAGGCTGGATCGCGAATGGCGCCGACATTTTCCTGTCGCTGGCGCAAGCCGGCCTCGCCTGGTGCATTTGAGACGCATCGCCTCGAGCACACCTGCGGCAATTGTCCCCTTTGCACCCGTGTGTCCGAAGCGGTATCAACGCTACATTCCTGACGGCCGGACGGCGCCGTGCGTCGGTTTCAGATGCGTCGGGGCAGCAACAGACTGGTGGCAATAATGAAATCCATACGCATCGTTCTCTGGGTAGCCATTCTCGTCATGGTGGCCGTCCTCGGCTGGCTGACCTTCGACATGACGCAGTCGAAGCAGCAGGCCGCATCCGGCCCCTTCGGCGTACCCTTTACCCTCGTCGCCCAGAATGGCGAGCCCATCACCGAGAAAGCGTTCACCGGCAAGCCGACGGCGCTCTTCTTCGGCTTCACCCATTGCCCGGAAGTTTGCCCCACCACGCTGTTCGAACTGAACGGCTGGCTCGATAAGGTCGACCCCGAGGGCAACAAGCTGCAGGCCTACTTCATCACCGTCGATCCGGAGCGCGATACCCCCGAGGTGCTCGGCCAGTATGTTTCAAACGTGTCCAAGCGCATCACCGGTATCTCCGGTCCGCCCGAAAAGGTGCTGGAAATGGTCAAGGGTTACCGCGTCTATTACAAGAAAGTCCCCACCGACGAGGCAAAGCCGGACGGCGACTACACAATGGATCATACAGCCTCGGTCTTCCTGCTCGACGCCAACGGCCAGTTCAGCGGAACGATCGCCTATGGCGAAAATCCCGAAACGGCCGTCAAGAAGCTGGAAAACCTCACGCGCGGCTAACAAGGCTTGCCCGTCTATCCTGCGGGCGCCGGCAATCCCGGCGCTTTGCCTTTGTACCTCATTCATGATAGCGGCGAACCGCCCACAGCGCGCGCATCCGTTCGGACGCGCCGAAGCCACTGTGGCCCTTTTGAATGGCTGCATGCCGAAGGAAAGCACCGTGAGCGAGATACGCCTTTTCGTTACCACTACCGAGAAGCAGGCGGCCGCCGTCCTCGACGTCATGAGCGCAATCTTCGAAGAAGACGATTACGCGATCGCGACCATGGAGATCGACGAGAAGCGGGATGTCTGGGAGGCCTCCGTCTACATGATGACGGATGAAGAGGAGAGCGTGAGATCACGCCTCGCTCAGGCACTCGAAGCCGAATTCTCGCACCTTCCGATCGAGCGCGAAGTGCTGCCGGATGTCGACTGGATCGCCAAGTCGCTGGAGGGCCTCGCCCCCGTGCGCGCGGGCCGCTTCGTCATCCACGGCTCGCACGATCGCGACAAGGTGAAGCCGGGCGAGATTGCCATCGAGATCGATGCCGGTCAGGCCTTCGGCACCGGCCATCACGGCACGACCGCCGGCTGCCTCGAAATGCTTGCCTCCGTCGCCCGATCCCGGCCTGTCCGCAACGCGCTCGACCTCGGGACGGGAAGCGGCGTGCTGGCGATCGCCGCCTGGAAGCTCCTGCATGTTCCGGTGCTCGCAACCGACATCGATCCGATCGCAACGCGCGTCGCCGCCGACAACGCCCGTCGCAACGGCGTCGTCAACGGCTTGACCTTCGCCACGGCGCCCGGCTTCCACTCGACCACCTTCAGCGCCAACGGCCCCTTCGACCTCATCATCGCCAACATTCTGGCGCGGCCGCTGATGAAGATGGCGCCGCAACTTGTGGCCAACCTCGCTCCGGGCGGTTCGGTCATCCTCTCGGGCATTCTCGCCGAACAGCGCTGGAAGGTGCTCGCAGCCTATAACGGCCAGAACCTCAGACATGCGTGCACCATCTGGCGCAATGGCTGGGTAACCATTCATCTGACCAGATAAGTCATGCTTATCGCAGACGCGTCCGGTCGCGGCGTCCGCTTCAGTGTTTCTATGAAACGTTGGAATGCTCTAAAGCGCATCCCTGATCGGGAACATGTCTTCGCCGTAATGATGAAGCCTCGTGTGATGTCGGCGGCATAACCACCGCACCTTCAAAGGCTCGTCGTATTGATCGTGATGGGCATCGACCGCTTCGATCCCGCAAACCTCGCACGTTTGCTTTTCCAGCTCGCCTGCCTTCACGGCTCGCTGCACAGCGAGGTGAGCATCATATTTTCCCGGATTGGCACGGCGCCAATTGGCTTGGCGGGTATCGGTTTTCAGCATCGCTGCTCTACCTCTGCATGCTCCGTTTGAGAGATATCCTCGCAAGTCGACCGTAAGCGGACATATCACGAAGCAAACCGTTCTTCATTTGTTTTCCCGTGGACACCGCCTCTTTCCACAGGAACCTCCGTATCGACCGAAACGGGAGCTGAGAAAACGAAAAGGCCGCCCGGTCCATCATGACGGGCGGCCTTCTCGAAACAAAGGCGATGCCGAAGCATCGCCTGCTGACCGGCTTTTGGCCGACCATACCCGCGAGCTTGAGGAGGAGGAGCGCTCAAGCGGGCTCTACCGTTCCGAAGCTGGCCACCCTGAGGGAGGAGGAGAACAGATGACCAACTATTCTCGGAACTGCAGTCTTTTGAACCGGCGGACGTTCGTCCGTGTTCGTTGAGGCGGCTTATAACCTATAATTCCGATAGAGAAAGCCACATTCGGGCATGGGTGCCATGCGCCGCGTGCATATGTATTACAAATGAGCAAATGGCCGCCCGCGCTGCCCGAGGTGCCGGACGTTCACGCGAATTTCGCCTCCCTCTCCGGGAGCGGATCTTAAGTTGTTATTTTATGCGGGTCGTTACCCCAAAACCGCTGCACACTTTTGGAAGAGATGCATTAACATGCTCGTCTCACCTGCGGTTCTCCGCCAAGCTTACCGGGAAAGTCCATGTTCCAATCCTTCGAAGTCACCTCCACGCCCCAGTTCGGCAAGGAGAGAACCACCGCCCTGCGTGCCGCCCTCGCAACCCTGGGCGTCGATGGCTTCCTCGTGCCGCGTGCCGACGAATTTCAAGGGGAGTATGTGCCCCGCAGTTCCGAGCGGCTGTCGTGGCTGACGGGCTTTACCGGTTCGGCCGGTGTAGCGCTCGTAACGCAGCGCGAAGCGATCGTCTTCGTCGACGGCCGTTATGTAACCCAGCTCAAGGAGCAGGTGGACGGCAGCGTCTTCACCGGCGGCGATCTCATCGGCGAACCGCCGCATGTCTGGCTGGAGCGTCATGGACCCAAGGGCTTCCGCCTCGGCATCGATCCTTGGCTGCACACCGCGGCGGAAGTTCGCCGGCTCGAAAAGGCGCTGACGGCGGTCGGCGGCAGTGTCGTCCTTCTCGACCACAATCCGCTCGACCGGCTCTGGGCCGACCGTCCCGCAGCGCCGCTCGGGCCTGTGACGATCCAGCCGGTCGAGCATGCGGGACAATTGGCAAGAGACAAGATAGCGGAGATCGCGGCGGGCGTGTCAAAGGCGAAGGCCGCGGCCGTCATACTTACCGATCCCTCCTCCGTCGCCTGGACCTTCAACATCCGTGGCAGTGACGTGCCGCACACGCCGCACCCGCTGGCACGCGCCATCGTCCATGCGGACGGAAGCGCCGAGCTTTTCCTCGACAAACGCAAGACCGGCATCGAGCAGGAGGCCTACCTGACGCAGCTCGCCGATATAATGGCGCCTGCTACCTTCGACGATCGGCTCGCCGCCCTCGCCTCAACCGGCGCAGCCATCATGATCGATCCGGATCTCGCCCCCTTTGCGATCGGCGAGCTGATTCGCAGGAAGGAAGGTTCGGTGGTCGAGGCGGTTGATCCCGCCCGCCTGCCACGCGCCTGCAAGAATGCAGCCGAGATCGCCGGATCGACCCGGGCGCACCTGCAGGATGGTGCGGCGATGGTCGAGTTCCTCGCCTGGCTGGACGCGCGGGAGCCCGGCAGCGTCACCGAAATCGGCGCAACCAGGCAATTGGAGGCGATGCGCGCGGCCGTCGGCGAGCGCATGCAGAACCCCCTGAAGGACGTTTCTTTCGACACGATCGCCGGCGCCGGTTCGCATGCCGCAATCATGCATTACCGGGTCACGAACGAAACCGACCGGCGGATCGAGGCGGGTACCATGTTCCTGATCGACTCCGGCGCGCAATACATCAACGGCACGACCGACATCACCCGCACGGTCGCGATCGGCGCGGTGCCGGAAGAACAGAAGCGATTCTTCACGCTCGTGCTCAAGGGCATGATCGCAATCAGCACGGCGCGCTTCCCGAAGGGGTCACGCGGCGTCGATCTCGATCCGCTCGCCCGGATCGCACTGTGGAAGGCGGGCGCCGATTATGCGCACGGGACCGGCCACGGTGTCGGCTCCTATCTCTCGGTCCACGAAGGACCGCAGCGCATTGCCCGCCTTGCCACGCAGGAATTGCTGCCGGGCATGATGCTGTCCAACGAACCCGGTTACTATCGCCCCGGTGCCTTCGGCATCCGCATCGAGAATCTCGTCGTCGTCCGTCAGCCGGAGGAGATCGATGGCGGCGACCAGCCGATGCTCGGCTTCGACACGCTGACCTTCTGCCCGATCGATCGCCGGCTCGTCCTTCCCGCCCTGCTGACCGACGACGAGCTCGACTGGCTGAATGCCTACCACGCGGAAACGCGGGAAAAGCTGATGCCGCTGCTGTCGGACGCGGAGACGAGAGACTGGCTGGTCAATGCTACGGAAGCAATCGCACGGTAGCTCGGAACCGGGCGGCCCGGCGGTGTGGGCTGGGGCTGGGGTACCGCCGGGCCTCCGTTGGGAGGGTCGATTTCTCAACCAACAGCATGGTTATATTTGCGGCGACGCTTTCGCGTAACCCGCGAATTTTACTGGATCGCAGCCTTAGAGCGTCTCATAAGACACACAAAGGTCGCTGCAGGAAACTTTTCGGGACTGCAATCTCTTCTTCCTCATCCCTGCGCATGTCACAGAGATGAGGGCAGCGCCGCGCCTGCGGCGCGACGAGCACTGTTGGGGTGGACGGCTCCCAACGGCATCGCAATGTGCCAGAGTGAGTCGTTAAGACATCAATCGAGGGAGACCGTCCGTGGAGCAGATTATCCGAATTGGCATGGATACGTCAAAGAGCGTTTTCCAGTTGCATGGAGTGAACGCCGCCGAG
>NZ_BDIZ01000010.1:0-147288 GCF_036245905.1 Sinorhizobium sp. KGO-5 | reverse complement strand
CCACCGCGCCAGCCATTTATAGCCCACATCGGCACTGATCCCGAACCGCCGGCACAGCTCCCGGCGGTTCGCACCCTCCGCCAGCGCCAGCCGCACAAATTCCTGCCTCTCTCCCATAACCGACACCTCTTTCCACGGCATGGACAACCTCCTCTCGAAGCCGATCCATGCCAGTATGAACGTGTCAGCCATCTCCCCGAACACCTGTCAGTCATGTGTCCGGGCTATACAACGAGCACAGGGATGAGGGTAGAGAGGGTGCGGTCCCTCGGCGCGCTTCATAAACCGTGAAGATAGTGAGGCGGCGCGGAAGGTCCCGGGTCACGCCGCTATACAGCGTCCCGCTTCGCTTCGATGTAGTAGCCGCACATCCCGGTCCCTCATTCCTGTGCTTGTCACAGGAATCCAGCCAGACCAAGTCCTTGGGCTGAAAGAGGTCTTCCCGCGCCGCAGACGCGGCGCTGCTCTCATCCCTGTGACGAGCACAGGGATAAGGGGAGGAAAGATTGCAGCCCTCCGAATAGTTTTCCTATAGCGTCGCGCCTTCCGAGACACGCAAAGGTCGCTGTAGCACTTTGAGCTGCTGCATGTTTTTGTCCATTGATCGGCTACGATCAAAGGAAACATGCAGTGGGCGCACCGTGCCATTCGCCCTCTCGACAGGGACGGTGGATACGGCATCTTTCGGGCGCACGTAGCTTCTAAGGCTATAGCGTGTCACTGTTTCACAGGAACAGTGAACCGCTCTCGACTCGGAACCTGCAGCGGTCAGCGAGCCGCTGGCTGAAACAGCTCCACCATATTGCCGGAGGGATCGATCAGCAGTATCTGCGATCCGCCGGGTCCGGTCACGACGTCGTTGCGAAACCTGACGCCGGCGACGCGCAGGCGCTCGACCTCGACAGTCAGGTCGTCGACGATGAGATGAATCCGGTTCCAGCCGCCCGGCGAAGGACGTTCGCCGTCCGGCATCGGCCGTCCCGCAGAGCTCAACGGGCCGCTCAGCAACAGCCGCAGGGCACCCCGCCTGACATCCGCGAAAGCGGGAGCGTGGTTGGAGAGAAGCGAAAAGCCGAGATACTTCGTGTACCATTCGACCGCAGCCTCGACGTCGTCCACCATATAACGCACGTTGACGGTTGTATCCGACATTCCCGCCTCCCGATCCGAGTTCACCAAAACAGCCCAAATACGCTACCGATTTTCGCGCGATTACTGGCGACGTCAATGTCCCTTTCGCGGCTGCTGGTCCCCACCTCGTGCGGCGAGGGGGCGGCCCGCACGTGAGACGGGCCGGCACTCAATCGGCGATGCGTTTCACCATGATGACATCGTCGATCTCCCGGCCCTCGTGAAGAAAACCGCCTGGAATGCGGCCGGCTACCGAAAAGCCCTCGCGATGGTAAAATCGGATCGCCGTCGGGTTGTCTGCGCTGACGGCAAGCTCCAGCTGTTTGATGCCCTCATTTCGTGCGTAATCCGCGACAGCATCCAGAAGCCGCCTCGCGAGCCCGGTTCCGCGCAGTTCCCGGCGCAAATAGACCATAACGAGCGTCGCGCGATGCGCCATCTTGCTGGCGCTCTGACGCATCAGGCCCATGATGCCGACTGGGACATCGTCCTGGAAGGCAACGAAGACGGGGTTGCCGACGGTTCTGCGCCGCCACTCCTCGTCCGGCAGCTTTTCCCAATCTTCGGCGCTGCTGGCAAAGGAGGCCGGCTCCGTCCGAAGCGCCTCCAGCCGAATGCTGCGGAAGGTCGCGACATCATCGATAACAAGCAGTCTGATCGTCGTGCTCACGATCACGCCGCCGGGTCGAAGAGGGCCATGTCGATGTCGGTCATCTCGACCCGGCGCTCGAAGGCGACTCCGTTCTCGTCGAAGAGATGGCAGTCGGCGGCGCGGATGCCGGTCCTGATCGTTTCCTCCGCACGGATCGCGAGCGTTCCCGGCAGCATGGCGCAATAGTTCTCGCCCTCCCCGTCGAGCGCCACATAGGCCACGGTGTGAGCGCCGAGGCGCTCGATTACCGATGGGGTGACCGTCAGCGTCAGATCGGCGGCACCCATCTGGATGTGCTCCGGCCGGACTCCGAGCGTCAGGGATCGGCCGGCCATGCCTGCGCGGGGCATGACCGGCACAAGGACCGTCTGCCCCTTGTAGTCCACTTCCACGCCGGCCTCCGTGACGCCGGTGCAGATGACCGGCAGGAAATTCATCTTCGGGTGCCCGATGAAGCCGGCGACGAATATATTGGCGGGCTTGTGATAGAGCTCGAGCGGCGCTCCCGTCTGGGCGATCTCACCGGCATTCAGCACGACGATCCGGTCCGCCATCGTCATCGCCTCGACCTGGTCGTGCGTGACGTAGATCATCGTCGCCTTCAATTGGCGGTGAAGTTTCGCAAGCTCGATGCGCATGTCGGCCCGCAATGCCGCGTCGAGGTTCGAAAGAGGCTCGTCGAAGAGGAAGATCTTCGGCTCGCGCACGATCGCCCGCCCGATTGCCACACGCTGGCGCTGGCCGCCTGAAAGCATGCCGGGCTTCTGCTCCAGCCGCTGGTCGAGATGCAATATGCGGGCGGCATGCTCGACCTTCGCCTTCAGTTTCTCCTCGGGCATTTTCTCGACCCTGAGCGGAAAGGCGATATTCTCGAACACGCTCATATGCGGGTAGAGTGCATAGGACTGGAAGACCATGGCGATGCCCCGCCTGACCGGCGGCAGATCGTTGACGCGCTTCCCGTCGATGACGATGTCGCCGGCGGTCGTCTCGTCAAGCCCCGCGATCATTCTGAGCAACGTGGACTTGCCGCAGCCGGAGGGTCCGACAAAGACCACGAATTCGCCATTCCCGACTTCGAGCTCGATGCTCTTCAGCACCTCGTAGGTGCCGTAGAATTTCTGAACCTTGTTGAGAGTGAGCTGTCCCAATAATCTGTCTCCGGCCACCGGCGCAGCGGCATAGCCGCCAATAGGGAAGGCGGGACCGCCGAGCCGAGGCCCTGCGGTCCCGGCGGGTTTATTTGTACTGTTCGAGGTCGGCGGCCGCCTTCTTCAGGGCATCCGCCGGCTCGGCATTGCCGGTCACCACCGACTGGACCATCTCGATCATCGTGTTCTGGAAACCTTTGAAGTCCTTGAAGAGCGGCTCCGGACCACCATAGGCTATCCCGTCGATAAACGGCTTCCAGGACGGATCGGCCTTGACGAATTCGTCCACCTTCGGAGACGGCCGAAGCGGCGTCAGACCTGCACCGCCCTGCAACTCGTACTCGCCCTGCGGGCCGGGAGAGGTGATGAACTTGGCGAACTCGATCGCTTTCTCCTCGACACCCGTATCCTTGAACACCACAAGGCTGTCGGTGATCAGCAGGGTGCCTTCACCCTTGGCCGAAGGGCCGAGCGGCAGCGGCGCTACACCCCAATTGACCTTCGTTTCCTTCAGTCGGGCGGCAGCCCCGGAGCCCGACTGGATCATGCCGACTTTCCCGTCAAGGAAGATGGCGCGGATTTCATTCTGCTCGTAAGCCGTCGCCCCTTCGACCGAATAGGGGGTGATGTCCTTGTAGGCCTGCAGGGCGGCAAGGACTTCCGGGCTGTCGATGACGATATTGTCGCCGTCGATGACCTTGCCGTTATTGGTGTAAACCCAGTGCATGAACTGGTGCATGGTGTTGTCGAAGGTCTTGGCCGGAAGTCCGTAGCCCGCAATACCGGTCTTTTCCTTGATCTGCTTGGCGAAGGCGATCTCTTCGGCCCAGGTTTTGGGCGGTACTTCCGGATCAAGACCGGCCTGTTTGAAAAGGTCCTTGTTCCAGTAGAGCGCCTTGGTGGAAAACGCGATAGGGACGCCCCACTGCGTTCCCTCGAATGTCACCGTGTCGACGATATTCGGATAGTAGCCTTTTTTCTCGTCCTCCGTCATCGGGACCGGAACGATCAATTCGTTCTCGGCGAACTCCTTGAGCGCGCGCGATCCGACATAGGCCATGCCGACCGGCGTCCCGGCCACGGCAAGCGTCGTCGCCTTGTCCTGACACTGGGCCCAGCCGACGACTTCGGGCGTGACCTTCCAGCCGGGATTCTTCCCCTCCCATTCCTTGATGTATTTCTCGTGGATAGGATCGATCGTGTCGCCGCAATAGATCCAGCTGATCTCCTGGTCCGCGGCCTGTGCGGCGACGCTGCCGAGAGCGGTCGATCCGAGCAGCGCAAGCGTGAAAAAGGTAGCTTTGCAAGCAATAGTCACTGATGAAACTCCCCTGTTTTAATGGTTGCTTATTGTTTCACCGCGCCGGCGGTCAGACCGCTGACGAGATAGCGTTGAAGGAAGAAGATCACGATCACGGCCGGAGCGATGCCGACGAAGCTCGCCGCCATGAGCTCATTCCAGACCACCTCCTGCCGGCCGAAATAGGCGAAAAGGCCCACGGGCAGCGGCATGTACTCGCTCTTTGAGTTGAAGGTCAGCGCGAAAATGAACTGCTGGGCATAGGAGCCGATGAAGGTCGTGATTGCCACAACGGTGATACCCGGCATGGCGATCGGCAGGATCACCCGGCGAAGCGTGTAGAAATGGCTCGCACCGTCGACGAAGGCTGCCTCGTCCAGCTCGCGCGGGATGCGCATCATGTAGGTGCGCAGAAGCCAGATAGCAGAGGGGATCAGGAAGGCAACACCCGGCACGATCATGGCAAAATAGGTATTCAGCACGCCGAAGCTGCGCATCAGCCGAAAGAGGGGGATGAGCAGCACGGCGCCCGAGAACATGTTGACCGCCAGGAAAGCGGCAAGCAGCGCCCCGCTGCCACGGAACCTGAAGCGCGCAAAGGCATAGGCCGCCGGCACCACCAGCACCAGCACGACGGCTGTCACGATGATGGAAATGAAGAAGGAGTTGAAGATATAGCGGGCGAAGCCCGGCACGCTCACCCACATGGTGCGATAGGCTTCGAAGGAGCCGTCCTCGGGCCAGAAGCGGTAGGGAGAGGAAAAAAGGCGGCTCAGCGGCTTCAGAGATACGAGGAAGCCTTCGACGAAAGGCGCGAGGATGAAAGTGAGGAAGACGAAGATGCCCGCATAGATGCCGACGAGCTCGTACCAGCGATAGCGGTTGATCATTGCCGGCTGGCTCATCGGCTTTCTCCCGTGGCAAGACGGTGCGTGACACGGAAATAGGCGATGCAGAAGATCGACAGGAAGATGCAGATCAGCACGGCGCGCGCCGCGCCCTCCCCGTACTTCTTCGAACCGATCGCGGTCCGGTAGGTGTCGATGATCATCGTCGTCGTGTCGCCGTTCGGCCCGCCCTGGGTCAGGATCCAGATGATGTCGAACGAGTTGAAGGTGGCGATCAGCGACAGCATCGACATGGTGATCATCGACGGCACGAGGAGCGGCAGGGTGATGCGGCGAAAGCGATAGAAGCGCCCTGCTCCGTCGGTCCAGGCCGCCTCGTAGAGATCCTGCGGGATCGCCTGCATCGAGGCGAGCATGTAGAGCGTTACGAGGGGCACGCCGATCCAGACGTCGGTGACGATGGTCGCCCAGAAAGCGGTGGAGCCATGCGCCAGGAAGGCGACCGGGCCGTCCACAAGCCCCCAGTTCTGGAGCATACCGGAGATCATCCCGAACTGGCCGTTATACATCCAGCCCCACATGAAGATGCCGATCGCCATGGGCACGATCCACGGCGGCATGGTGAGCAGGCGAAAAAGCGCCCGCCCGGGGACCGCGGCGTTCAGCATCACGGCGCCGAATGTGCCGATGATCATCTTGATCGTGACCGAGAAGGCGGTCCAGACGAAGGTGCGGAGGATCACTTCCGCGAAGGTGGCGTTGAAGATCTTGTCGTAATTGGCTGTGCCGATCCAATTGGTCGTCTTCTTCAGCGAGGCATCGGTGAAGGACAGGACGAAGGTATCGACCAGCGGATAGGCGACGATAACCGTCACGTAGAAAACGGCCGGAAGCAGCAGGATCCAGGCGAAGATGATCGTGCTGCGCCGAACGCTCATCCCCTCCCCCTCTCAAGCCGCACGGGCATGCAGGGCTTCGTCGAAGCGGTCCCAGAGGGGCCGAAGATCGACGACTGTCCGTTTCATCCGCGCCTCATCCATGGACAGCGCCAGTATGCCCGCTTCCAGCGCGTCGAGCGGCGAGACCGGCAGGGGACCGCCATCCCGCACATGCGCGATGATCTCGGCCGCCATCTGCTCGTCGGCGCCGTAGTGTTGCGAAAGCGCCGTCTCCTTGGCGTAGCGCTTCTCGACGACCTTCCTGCCCGACAGCACCTCGTGCACGTCCAGATAGCCGCGAATGAAGTCGCCCTCCGCCATGCCGCGCGATCCGACGACGCAGAAGCGGCGGAACTGGTCCGGCACGTTGAGGTTGGTGTGGAAGTTCATCGCGACGCCGTTGGCATATTCGACGATGGCGACCTGATAGTCGATGATGTCGCCGTCACTGTCGAAGACCTTGTCGGAACCGAGCCAGCCGCTCGGCTTGCGGTGGAAGAGCTGCAGGTCGTTGACGCCGTCGCGACTGGGGTCATTGGCCGGAATGAAGCTCTTGCGGCCGCCGAAACTGGCGACGCGTTCCGGCCGCGCGCCGACCACGCCATTGTAGAGATCGAGATCGTGACAGCATTTCTCGAGCATGAAGCTTCCGGCATAACGGCCGTAGCGGCGCCAGTCGCGCATGAAGAATGCGCCGTGATAGGGCTCTATGTGCTCGGCGGCCTCGATCGAAACCACGTGACCGAGCGTTCCCGCGGCTTGCGCAGCGCGCAGGTCACGATAGAGCGGCGCATAACGCAGCACGAGACCGACCATCAGCCGGTCGGGCCCGTGTTTCGAAAGCAGCGCCGCAAGTTCCAGGCTCTGCTCTATCGTGCTGACGATCGGCTTCTCGCAGAAGACCTTGATACCGGCCTCGAGACCGATGCGGATATGATCGAGATGCATGTGGTTCGGCGAGCCGATCATCAGGAGATCGAGCTTTTCGCCGGCGATCAGCTCTTCAGGCGTGGCGTAGGCCCTGCCGGCGGAAATGCCTTTTTCGGTAAGCGTGGCAAGGCCGGCTGGTTCGGGATCAACATATCCCGCGATCTCGAAGGCTTCGTCGATCGCCTTGAAGACATAGCCCAGATACCCCAGACGGAATCCGAGTCCGATTATCCCGACTTTCATGCTCGCGCTGTTCCCTTGTCTCGGCGTAATTATTTTTCGTAGACTGGGACAGATTTTTCACCTCGTCAATAAAAAATCGGAATTTGCGGCAGATTGTGAAATTCATTTTCATTCTCAGCCGTCAAGCTTAGCGCACGCGCAAGCAGCGGCCCAACCCATCCCTCAATCCGATTGGACGCGAGGCGCTTCAGATGTGCGCTCGACCGGCGAATGCCCGTTCAAGCCCCTGGAGCGCATCGTGAATGAGGACGGCCAGCGCGCCGACGATCAAGCCGCCCTGGAGGACAAAGGCGAGATTGTTGGACTGAAGTCCTGCTATGATGACCTCGCCAAGCGTCTTGGCCGCGACGGTCGAGCCGATCGTCGCCGTCGCGAGACTGATCACGACGGAAAGGCGGATGCCTGTCAGGATCACCGGCAGCGCCAGCGGAAGTTCGATCCTGAAGAGCCGCTGGCGCCCGGTCATTCCCGAGCCGCGTGCGGCCTCCATCACCGTCGGCGGCAGCGTCGTCAGACCGGTCAGGGCATTTTCGAAGATCGGCAGAAGGCCGTAGAGGAAGAGCGCGATTAGAGTCGGCTTCTCGCCGAAGCCGTAAATCGGGACCGCAAGCGCGAGGACCGCCACCGGCGGGAAAGTCTGGCCGATGTTCACCAGACTGCGCGAGAGCGGCAGAAACTCGGCGCCGGCCTTCCGCGTAACGATGATCGCCAGTGATACGGCGACGAGGGTCGCGGCCACCGTCGCGACGAATACAGTCCGCAAGTGCAGGACCGTCAGCCAGAACAGGCTGCCCTGGTTGTAGATGGCCGGCGCGTTCTCCTGCACCAGAGGTTTAAGCAGCGGTTCGAACCAGGCGGGCTGCAGCAGGAAAGCCAGCAACACGGCGAGCACGGTCAGCCGAAACAGATTGGGCAGCGTGGCCATCACTGCCGCCTCGCCGCACGCTTCACGATCGCTTCGAGCGTGATCTTGCCCAGGATCGCGCCGTCCGCCGCCGCGACCGGCAGTGCCGAGCGGCCCGTCCACAGAAGCTCCGACAGCGCGTCACGCTGGCTGAGAACCTCCGGGACCGGCCGACCCTCGGCCGAGCCGGGCTCCACCGCCTCGCCGACCGTCTCGATGCCCAGGAGCCGGAATGGACGCTCGCTGGCGCCGACCAGCGTCTCGACGAAGGGTGTGGCGGGCCTGACGAGCATTTCGGCGGGCGTGGCATATTGCACCACCTCGCCCTTGTCCATCACCGCGATCCTGTCGGCAAGGTGGAAGGCCTCTTCCATGTCGTGCGTGACGAGGATGATCGTGGTGCCGAAATATTTCTGGATGGCGGCGAGGTCGTCCTGCGCCTTGGCGCGGATGATCGGATCGAGCGCGCCGAAGGGCTCGTCCATCAGGAGCACGTTGGGCTCCGCCGCCAGTGCCCTTGCAACGCCCACCCGCTGCTGCTGCCCGCCGGAAAGCTCGTGGGGGTAGCGCGGTCCGAATTCCGCGGGATCGAGCTGGAACAACTTCAGCAGCTCCTCGACCTTGGCATCGATGCGGGCTTTTTCCCAGCCGAGCAGCGTCGGCACTGTCGCGATGTTCTGCGCGACCGTCCTGTGCGGGAAGAGGCCATGGCCCTGAATGGCGTAGCCGATCCGCCGGCGCAGCTCGAAACCGGGAATCGACCGATTGTCCTCCCCGTCTATCCTGATCGTCCCGGCCGTCGGCTCGACGAGGCGATTGATCATTCTGAGGAGCGTCGTCTTGCCGGAGCCGGAGGTTCCGACGACGACGGTGACCGTATGCGGCGCGACCGTCAGCGACACGTCGCTCACGACTGCCGTATCGGCATAGCGCTTGGTTATTCCCTCGATTTCGATCATGCGGCGTTGCCTCGGCTGCGGTTCGGCATGGTCATCTCGATCAGCGCGTCGAGCACGATTGCGGCTGTAAAGGCCAGTACGACGGTAGGAATGGCACCGAGCAGCACAAGGTCCATCGCCGTCTGACCCACCCCCTGGAAGACGAAAACCCCGAACCCCCGGCCGCCGATAAGGGCGGCGATCGTCGCAAGCCCGATGTTCTGCACCAGCACGATGCGGATGCCGGTCAGGATCACGGGAAAGGCCAGCGGAAACTCGATCGCGACGAGGCGCTGCCGATCCGTCATGCCGATGCCTCGCGCCGCGTCGGTGGCCGCGTGCGGCACGCCGGCAAGCCCGACGACCGTATTCGCGACGACAGGCAGCAGGGAGTAGAGGAAGAGCGCGACGAATGCGGGGGCGGCCCCGATGCCGCGGATGCCGATCGCCGCAGCGCCGGGAACATTCGCCGCGACCCAGCCGAGCGGCGCGATCAGAATGCCGAACAGTGCAATGGAAGGGATCGTCTGGATGGCATTCAGGACATTGAGCACGCCGGCCCGCAACCGTTCGACGCGGTGACAGAGAATGCCGAGCGGCAATCCGACGATGGTCGCCGCGGCAAGCGAGCCGAGCGCCAGCGTCACGTGACGGCCCGCCTCGGTCCAGAACAGTTCGGCGCGGTTGGCATATTCTTTCATGATCGAAAGGTCGTCCCAGCGGCCGGTGACGAGCATTCCTCCAGCGAGGAGGAGGACGCCCGCGAAAACGAGAAGCCGCAGACCAGGCCCCGGGTTGAGGCGGGTCAAGGCGTCCGCGAGCAACAATGAGAAGGCAAAGACCAGGACCCAGAAGCCGGAAGCCGGAGACACGCGTGCAAAGCTGTTGTCGGGCGGCGTCAGGTGATCGGCTGCCACTCCGATCAGAAGAGCGAGAGCTGCCAGCGCAGCCAGTGCCACGCCCATCCGCAAGAGGCGCGGCGTCCTCCCAAACGCGACGGCGGCGCCGGCGACCACGAGGGCGAGGAGCCCGTAGCCGAGCGGCGGCGGAAGTGCCTCCAGGATGGCCCGCGCTTCGCCCTGAATGATCCGGTTTGCACGAAACGTCGCGAAAGGAGCAACGAAAGCGCCATAGAGGACGAGGATCGCGATGATCAGGCCGAGCTTGTCGAAACGGAAGGCCAAGCGTTCCTTTTTCTGGATGATGCCAATCGCCATTCAACCGTCCGTTCGACGCAGGGTGAGGGAGAGCGCGGTCGAAGTCTTATCGGACCAGCGCCCTTCCCCGGCGTCAAGCTATTTCAGGAAGCCGTTCGCCTTCAGGAAGTCCTCGGCAACGGCCTTGGCCGACTCGCCACCGACCTGCACGCGGCCGTTGAGCTCCTGCAGGGTGGTGAGGTCGAGCTTTTCGAAGACGGGCTTCAGGATCTCTTCGATCGCCGGATTTTCCTTGAGAACCGCCTCGCGGATGATCGGCGCCGGCTGATAGACCGGCTGGACGGCCTTGTCATCCTCGAGAACCACGAGACCGGAGGGCGCGATCCCTCCATCGGTGCCGTAGACCATTGCCGCGTTGGCGCCGTTCGTCTGGTTTGCCGCAGCCGCGATGGTCGCGGCGGTATCGCCACCAGAGAGCGTGATGAGCTGTTCCGGTTTCAGCTTGAAGGAATAGGTGGTCTGGAACGCAGGCAGGGCGGCGGCGGAGTTGACGAATTCGGACGAAGCCGCGAGCACGACTTCGCCGCCGTCAGAAACGAATTTGCCGAAATCCGAGAGGGTCTTGAGGTTGTTCTTCTCGGCAACGTCCTTGCGCACCGCGATCGCCCAGGTGTTGTTGGCCGGCGACGGCGTCAGCCAGACGATCTTGTTGGCGTCATAGTCGAGCTTCTTCGCCTCTTCATAGGCTTTCGCCGCATCCTTCCAGGCCGGGTCGTCGGCCTTCTCGAAGAAGAAGGCGGCGTTGCCGGTATATTCGGGATAGATGTCGATCTCGCCGGCGATGATCGCCTTGCGCACGACAGGCGTGGCGCCGAGTTGCACGCGATTCGTCGTCTTGATGTCGTTGGCGTTCAGGACCGAGAGGATGATGTTGCCGAGAACGCCGCCCTCCGTGTCGATCTTCGAGGAAACGACGACGTCGGCCTCGGCAGCCGCGGTGGTGAGTGCAAGCGCAATGGCGGCACCGATCAGTGTCCTGGTGAAGTTCAGTCGCATGATTGTCTCCCTCGGTTTTGGACTCGAATTTTGATCACGCTTTCCGCGCTGCGTCCGGCCAAGACGTTCCATATATGTCAGCTTTCCGGAAAAAATCGAGCTTAAGCTGTCTGCACTTGATATCCGTTCCATGGCGCCCTCCGGATCGGGCGGCGCGCGTCGCCGTCGATGCGCATTGCAATCGGACGTAATGTGGACCACTCTTCCGCCCGGCGCCAGCATCTCCTCGGGGGTTGTCATGAACAAGCATTTCGATGCGATCATCATCGGTGCCGGCCAGGCGGGACCTTCACTCGCCGGACGGCTGTCGGATACGGGCAAGACCGTCGCGCTCATCGAGCGCAAGCTCTTCGGCGGCACCTGCGTCAACACCGGCTGCATGCCGACCAAGGCGATGGTCGCGAGCGCCTATGCGATCCACACGGCCCGGCGCGGAGCCGAATACGGCATGACGACAGGACCCGTCTCGGTCGATTTCGGTCGCGTCATGGCGCGAAAGGAAAAAGTCCGGCTCGATGCCCGCTCAGGCGTCGAAAAGTGGCTCAAGGGTATGAAGAACTGCACCGTCTTCGAGGGCCACGCCCGTTTCGAAGGTCCGCGTGACGTCCGCATCGGCGACGAACTGATTTCGGGGGAGCGGATCTTCGTCAATGTGGGCGGCCGCGCCGCGGTTGCCGATCTGCCGGGCGTGATCGAGATTCCTTATCTCACCAACAGTTCGATCATGGACCTTGACGAGTTGCCTGAACATCTCGTCGTGGTGGGCGGCAGCTATATCGGGCTCGAATTTGCCCAGATGTTCCGCCGCTTCGGCTCCGACGTCACCGTCATCGAAAAGGGCCCGCGGCTGATCGGGCGGGAGGATCCGGAGGTCTCCGACGCGATCCGTGAGATCCTCGAGAACGAGGGCATTCGAATACGGTCGAATGCGGAATGCATCCGCTTCTCGAACCATGCGGACGGCATCGTCGTGGGCGTTGATTGCACGTCGGGCGAGCCCGAGGTGACCGGCTCGCATGTGCTGCTTGCAACCGGCCGCCACCCCAATACGGATGATCTAGGCCTGGACAAGGCGGGCGTGAAAACCGACGAACGGGGCTATATCGAGGTCGACGACAGCCTGCGCACCAATGTTCCCCATATTTTCGCAATGGGCGACTGCAACGGCCGCGGCGCCTTCACGCACACGTCCTATAACGACTTCGAGATCGTTGCCGCCAATCTCATCGACGACGATCCGCGCCGGGTGAGCGACCGCATCCAGACCTACGCCCTCTATATCGACCCGCCGCTCGGCCGCGCCGGCATGACCGAAACCGAGGCCCGCAAGAAAGGTCACAAGCTCCTGATCGGGACGCGCCCCATGACACGGGTCGGCCGCGCGGTCGAAAAGGGCGAGACGCAGGGCTTCATGAAAGTCATCGTCGATGCGGAAACCAAGGACATCCTCGGCGCATCGATTCTCGGAACGGGCGGCGACGAGGCGATCCAGAGCATTCTGGACGTGATGTATGCGAAGAAGCCCTACACGACGATCGCCCGCGCGGTGCATATCCACCCGACCGTATCGGAACTCATCCCCACGGTGTTCGGAGATCTGTCGCCGGCGTAGCGCCGGGGGATTGCCCCTCATCCGCCTGCCGGCCACCTTCTCTCCGCAAGCGGGGCGCAGGGACCCCTGGGTCCCTTCTCATGCTTCAACTCCGCTGGAGAACTGTGGCCGCGCCGCTTGTCCCTTCTCCCCGTTTCGGACGGGGAGAAGGTCGCGGCAGCGGGATGAGGGGCAGCATCCGGCCTGTCGTTCTTGGGTGGAACGCGGTCCTGGCCGGCTCCGGTCAAGCCCTTTCGCTGAACCACCTCAGCGACATGCAGGAAAGCCCCGCGTCGATCTTGCCTATTTCCGTGGTCTTCAAGGGCACGACCCTGTAGCCCGCCTTGTCGAGCATCTCGATCGTCCTGGGAAAATCGGAGCCGACCAAGACCACGTCGTTGACGCGCAGCGCGTTGGCGGCCGGCTCTTCGCCCTCCGGAATGACCATCTGCCGGAACTTCCCGAAGACGCCGGATCGTACAAGACGATCGGTGGAGAGGATCGTCTCGTCGTCGAGGAGCGAGCAGTCGGTCTTGAAATGCAGGACGCCCTCCGGGGTCGCGACGACCTCGCTCTTGCGCCCGAGTTTTTCGAGGCAGGCCTGCAGCGCCGCCGCGCCTGCCTTGTCGGTTCTCGCCGACAGGCCGATCATCACGCTTTCCCGCGTCGTCAGCACGTCGCCGCCGTCCGCATAGCCTTGCGGCAGGTCGAGCACCGTCTCGAACATGTCACGCAGCGTCGGCGCGATTTCCTCGACTTCCTTGACGCGCGTGGCCGCTCCCGGCCGAAGCAGGACCGCCCCCTCTGTGAAGACCAGAGCGGGGTCCTCCACGAAAATCGAGTCCGGAAAGGTGTCGAGCGCCGGCAGGACCGTGACCTTCACGCCGGCATCGCGCATCGCCTCGACATAGGCGTCGTGCTCGGCCTTCACTCCCTCATAGGTGGGGCTGCCGCGATCCTCCGCGCGCAAGCCGTTGACGACCGATCGTGACGGCGAACGCACGATGATGGAATTGAATCGATAAGCCGGACGCGTCATTGCGGACTCTTCTCCCTCAGTTTGACTTTTATTTAAGCCGACACAGTGCTTACAAAATCCGGACTGCCGCGTAACGTGTTGCTGACTGTGCAGATCTCCTCCTCCGCCGCCTCCATGATGGCGTGGCGTACGGTGTCGTCGAATTCGCCCGTGATAACGAAGGCGATGTGGAACCGTGCGACCCGCGACGGTTCGTCATGGGCCTTCTCACCGGTCACCTTGACCGAAACTTCCGCGAGCCGGTCGAGCACGCCGAAACGGCTCGCGGCGATGCGGGCGCTGAGCACCAGACAACTCGCGAGCGATGCATAGAGAAGGTCGAGCGGCCCGAATCCCGGCTGCGAAGGACCGGTGACGATATCGAGTTCGCCGCCGGTCAGCGATCTCACATGCGGAAAGCCGGTGCGGCCGACGACGGCGGTCGCGCCAGTTTCCCGCGTCCTTACCTTGAGCTCGGCCATGGGCGTAACCTCGCGCGGCTCAGACGTTTTCCGGCGGAACGACGCCCTTGGTGAAAAGAAAGCAGCCGTAGAAGCGGGTCTCGCCGGTGGTGATGACGCAATAGGCCTTCTTTGCTTCCTCGTAGAAGGCAAAGCGCTCGATGCCGTACATCGGAGCGGGCTTCCCTTCGGCGCGGTCGATCTCGGCCTGCACCTCCCGCTGCACTGCCGGGACCTCGTCCGGCGCCCCCATGACTTCCATGCGCCCGGCCGAAGGCTGAAGCGGCGTGTCGAGGGGTAGGACTGAAAGGATCGCCCTTGCCGCGCGCGCCGCCGAAACATTATCGATGTGCAGCAGTTTGCCGAGCGTGGTCTGCCGCGCTATGGAATCCGATGGGAAATTGGTATCGGAAATCACCAGCGTGTCGCCATGGCCCATCGATCGCAGCGCATGCAGCACATCGGCATTGAGAGCCGGGTCGATATTCTTGAGCATTCCTGTCCTCCTCCACTGCAAAGCGCGGTCGCATCAGGCCGTTTCTGGCGCGCGCCGTCAACAGCCTGTTGCTCTTTCTCCACGCTTCGATGGGACGACCACCCGCTCATCCAAGAGCGGGATGCTATTCGCCGTAGGGAATCCAGATATTCTTGACGTCGACCGCTCGCCGCAGGAACGCCTGTCCTTCGGCGGCCGAGCGATTCGTCCAGTCGATCGCCCTGCCGTAATCGACGAAGGTACGCTTGAGATTGCCGACGGACAGCTTCTCGACCAGTGTCGAAAGCTCCGGCGAGCCGAACGCCCATAGCGCGTCCACGTCGTTGTGCGCTGCGAGTGCCTTGGCGAGTTCGATCGCAGATCCGGTGACGATATTGATGACGCCCGGCGGCACGTCCGAGGTCTCGAGGACCGAGTAGAAGTCGGTCGCAGCCAGAGGATGCGCTTCGCTCGGCACGGCGACCACCCGGTTTCCGACTGCAATCAGCGGTGCAACGAGACTGACAAGTCCGAGCAGCGGTGCTTCCGGGGGGCAGATAACGCCGACGACGCCTTGCGGTTCGGGCATGGCCAGCGCGACGCCGCGCAAGGGCGGCTGGTGCACGGTGCCCTCATACTTGTCCGCCCAGGCTCCGTAGCTGAAGAGCCGCGCGATCGAAGCTTCGACCTCCGCTCGGGCATTGGCTGCCGAAGCCCCGGTCATGGCGGCGATGCGGTCGGCGAATTCCGCCCCGCGGCTGCTCAGGTTCTCGGCGATGTAATAGAGGATCTGGGCGCGATTATGCGCAGTTGCCGAAGACCAGCCCGTGGCGCCCCGCGCCGCAACGACGGCATTGCGGATATCCTTGCGGTTGCCCTCGCCGACTTCGCCGATCACCTTGCCTTTCGGGGAAAGCACAGGCCGCGAATAGTTCCCGTCCGGCCGAGCCTGCTTGCCGCCGACGAAGAGCTTGGCAGTGCGGTCGAGCGCCGGAACGGCGAAATCACCGGCGGCCTGCTTCGGGGCCGGCAAGCCGTACTCGGCGCGCAGCTTGCGCCCCATCCAGGCCCTCGGCTTCAGATATTCGTAGCAGCCTTCGCGCCCGCCCTCGCGGCCGAAGCCGGACTCGCGCTTTCCGCCGAAGCCGCTCGATGCATCGAAGAGGTTGGTCGCATTGACCCAGACGACGCCGGCCGCAAGCTTGGCGGCAACATGCAGGGCAAGACCGATCGTTTCGCTCCAGACGCTGGCCGCAAGGCCGTAGCGGCTATGATTTGCAAGCTGGATGGCCTCCTCCGGCGTGCGGAAGGTCATCGACACGGCCACCGGCCCGAAGATTTCCTCGGTCGCGACGACGGAAGTCGGCTGGACCCCGGTCAGCAGCGTCGGCCGAAAGAAGCTGCCGCCCTTCGGCAGATCGATCTTCGGCTGATGCATCGAGGCGCCTTCCGCAACACCCTTCGCCACCAGCTCTTCGATGCGCTGGAGCTGCACCGGCGCGACGATCGCCGCCATATCGATCGCCTTGTCGAGCGGATGACCGACGCGGAGCGTTTCCATGCGCCGCTTCAGGCGATCATGAAAGACCGGCGCCACGCCCTCCTGCACCAGAAGGCGTGAACCGGCGCAGCAGACCTGGCCCTGGTTGAACCAGATCGCATCCACGACGCCCTCGACCGCCGCGTCGATATCGGCATCGTCGAAGACGATGAAGGGCGACTTGCCGCCGAGTTCCAGCGTCAGCGACTTGCCGCTCCCTGCCGTCTTCTCGCGGATGAGGCGTCCGACTTCGGTCGAGCCGGTAAAGGCGATCTTGTCGATATCCTCGTGTTCGACGATCAGCGCCCCCGTCTCGCCCTCGCCCGTCACCACGTTCAGCACGCCCGCGGGGAGGCCCGCTGCAGCGGCAAGCTCCGCGAAGAGCAGCGCCGTCAAGGGCGTAAACTCCGCAGGCTTCAGGATGACGGAATTACCGAGCGCCAGCGCCGGGGCAACCTTCCAGGCGAGCATCAGGAAGGGGAAGTTCCAGGGGATGACCTGTCCGACGACGCCCACGGGCACCTGGTCGGCGAATTCCGTCTCCTGCAGCTGTGCCCAGCCGGCATGATGATAGAAGTGGCGAGCGGCGAGCGGAATGTCGATGTCGCGCGTTTCCCGGATCGGCTTGCCGTTGTCGAGCGCTTCGACGACCGCGATCAGGCGCGCATGGCGCTGGATCATTCGTGCGAGTGCATAAAGGTGTCGGGCGCGCGCATGTCCGGAGAGCTTGGCCCACGGGCCTTGCGCCTTGCGCGCCGCCGCCACCGCCGCGTTCACGTCGTCGCGCCCGCCATGTGCGATTTTCGCGAGCAGTTTGCCCGTCGCCGGCTCGAACGTGTCGAACGTCTTGCCGGAAACCGACCCGACAGAGGCGCCGTTGATGAAATGGCCGAACTTGCCTTCATGCCGAGCGAGCCAGGCGCGCGCCTCGGTGTCGGCTTCGGGGGCCGGGCCATAGGACATATCGTCGAAGAAAGTGGCAACGCTCATCTGATTATCCGATCGGGTGTCTGTTGAGGGCCGAATACGCGCCGCTGACATGATGTTCGAGCTGTCGCTCGATATCGGCGAGCAGGCTCGATGCACCGACGCGGAAAAGGTCGGGCTCGAGCCATTCCCGCCCAAGCTCTTCCTTCATGAGGAACTGATAGTTCAGCACGTCCTTCGCGACGGAGATGCCGCCGGCCGGCTTGTAGCCGACCTTGATTCCGGTTCGCTCCTCATAGGCCCGGATCATCCTGAGCATGGCGAGCGTGACGAGCAGGGTCGCGTTCACCCCTTCTTTGCCGGTCGACGTCTTGATGAAGTCGGCGCCCGCCATCATGCAGACGAGCGAAGCCCGCGAAACGTTGCGAAGCGTCTTGAGATCGCCGGTCGCAAGGATGGCCTTGACATGCGCATCTCCACAGGCCGCGCGGAAATCGCGCATTTCGTCGTAGAGCGCCTGCCAATTGCCGGTCAGGACGTGCTCGCGGGTGATGACAATGTCGATTTCCCGAGCACCATCGGCAACCGAGGCTTTGATCTCCCTGAGCTTGACGTCATGGGGAACGAGACCCGCCGGAAAGCCCGTGGACACTGCCGCCACCGGAATTCCGGAACCCTCCAGGGCCTCCACCGCGGTCGAAACGAAGCGATGATAGACACAGATCGCGCCGGTCGTGATACCTCGATCGCCCATGCCGAGCGCTTCGAGAATGTCCTGACGCACCGGCTGGCGAGCCTTGGCGCAGAGGCGTTTTACGCGCTCGGTCGTGTCGTCGCCGTTGAGCGTCGTGAGATCGATGCAGGTGACGGCTTTCAAGAGCCAGGCGGCCTGCGCATCCTTCTTCACGGTGCGCCGGCCAGGCAGCGTCTGAACGCGGCGCTCTGCCGCAGAGAGATTGACGCGCTGATCGAGCACCCAGGACAGGTCGAGCTCGACACCGTCATTGCGCGGCCAGTTGTGGCCCGCGCCGGCGGAGTGCACCGCCGTGCTTCTCAGAGCAAGGTCTTCCAACCGATTTCTCCCCTTCACCCGGACCACCGGCGGCGCGCCTCAAGAGCGAGCACCAGAATGTTAGTTTTCTAACACGATATTTGTTAAACTTTCATCATTTCCACCGCCTGTCAAGGCTCGTTGTGCGCGCTCAAACTTTTCCAGGCGCCGGCGTCAGCACGGTTTCGCCGTCTTCCGTAATAAGCGACCGGAAAGCACCGGGTGGAGCAAAGAAAGCCGCCTTCAGCTTGCCGAGCTTGCTGCTGTCGGCGACGAGGTAATTCTCGCGCGCCAGCGAAATCACCTTCTGCTTGACCGGCACCTCGTGGAAATGAACGCAGGTCGCTCCCCTCGCCGGGTCTATCCCGGCCGCAGAAAGAAAGGCGACATTGATGCCGAGCTGGTCGAGCGTCTCGATGCCGGGCGCACCGGAAAACGAAGCCGACGACGGGTGATAGACGCCGCCCAGCATTACCATGCGGAGATTTTTCTTCCGCGTCAGCCTTTCGGCCGTGTTCAGGGAATAACAGATCGCCGTAATTGCGTAATCGTCCGGTATCAGCTCGACCAGATATTCCAGCGTCGTACCACAATCGATGAAAATCGTCTCATCCGGGCGAATGTGCCGGGCGGCATGAATGCAGGCCTGCCGCTTGGCGGCGGCGTGACTGTCGGCCGCGCGGGCAAGTTCGTAGGGCGCATCGCTCTCGATCTCGGCGGCCGGGACGATATGGCCGCCCAGATATCCGAACAGCCCAGGATGGTCGGCGACATCACGCCGGACGGTCATTTCCGATACGCCGAGCAGCGCCGCCGCCTCTTTCAGATGCACGACGCGCCGCGCCGAAAGCGCGTCGGACAAGGTGGCGATGCGTGTTTCCCTGCGGCTGGCCATGGCTCTTCCAATTTATAAAGAAAGCATTTTGCGCAATGTTAATCTGTGAGAAATATCACAGGACTGCCTCGGCCCGCAAGCGATCCGCCGGGGCGAAGCTGGACGGACGAGCTGGCCTATGGGCTCGTGCTTCAAGGCACACTGGGCGCCGCACAGCCATAGGGTGTCCCCTGAACTCGCCGTTTCCTCGATTGACAACGCCCGGCGAAGGTTGAAAGAGTGATGTACAATCGAAGCGGCCAGCGTCGGGGGGACTTTTGTCTATGCGCGCGTTTCTCGGTCTTTCCACTCTTCTCTTCACACTCGTTTCCCTGGGGATGCCGATCGCAGCGGCCGAGCCGGAACGCCGGATCGAGATTACCAATGATGCCGACTATTTCGGCTTCGATCTGCGCACCGAGCAGAACGTATCGCTCGACCAATGCCAGAGTGCCTGCATCGCCGACCGCTCCTGCAGGGCCTTCACCTACAATCCAAAGGTGAAGTGGTGCTTCCTCAAGTCCGACTTCAACCAGTTGAACACGTTCCCGGGGGCCCTCGCCGGCAAGGTCGTCGAAACCGCCGCGGGCGAAGCCGACATCGGGGCACCGCCGCGCCTTGACTTCGTCTCGGACGACCTCCTTCAGCAGGCGCGCGATGTAAAGGCGAATCTCGTTCTGGCCGACGAGCAGCAGGGTTTCGGGGTCAACGGCCTCATCGAGGCGGCGCGCAGCGAGTTGACGGCCGGCAACTTCGTCGCCTCCCTCCAGGCCTTCCGCGGTGCGCTTGCGGTAACGCCGGATGACAGCGCGTTGTGGCTGGAGGCGGCTGAGGCCGCCAACCGGTTTACGGGCGGCACGGACCTGGCGAGCGAAGCCGCCCTTGCCGCGCTTAACGGCTATCAACTGACGCGGACCGCGCAAAGTCGCGCGCATGCGCTGGCTATTCTCGCCCAGGCGCTCGACAAGCTGCAGAACTATCGTGCCGCGCTCCAGGCCTACAAAGCGAGCCTCGAGCTCGTGCAGGCAAAGTCGGTCGAGACGGCTTATCTCGATCTCAAGGCACGGCAGGGCTTTCGGGTCACCGGCCACACGGTCGATGCAGACAGCGCCAGCCCCCGCGCCTGCGTGCAATTCTCCGAGCCGCTACTGAAGAACGGTCCCGATTATTCCTCCTTCGTAACGCTGGATGGCGCTGCGCCGAAGGCGGTGGAAGCCAAGGGCAGCGAAATCTGCGTCGAAGGCCTGGCGCATGGCAAACGTTACAAACTCGTGCTGAGGCAGGGCCTGCCCTCCTCCGTCGAGGAAGTCATCGAGACCCCCGTCAGCCTCGACGTGTACGTGAAGGACCGCGGGCCGATGGTCCGCTTCACCGGCGACAGCTTCGTTCTGCCTTCGACTGCGCGGCGCGGCATTCCGATCGTCTCGGTCAATACGGAAAGCGCCAAGCTCAAGCTCTACCGTATCGGCGACCGCAACATCTCTTCGCTGGTCACGAGCTCCCAGTTCCTGACCCAGCTCGACGGCTACAGCGAGGAGCGCATCAAGGACGAGAGCGGCGAGCTGGTCTGGCAGGGCAGCATCGACATCGCAACCGAGCTTAACAAGGAAGTGGTGACGAGCTTTCCGGTCGACGAGGCTCTGCCGCAGCGCAAGCCCGGCGTCTACGTGCTGACGGCGAGCTCCGGAACCGGGCTTACACAGGATTGGGACGCCCGCGCCACGCAATGGTTCGTCGTGTCCGACATCGGCATATCGACCTTTGCAGGGACGGATGGGCTTACCGTCTTCGCGCGTTCTCTTGCGAGCGCCAAGCCTCTTGCAGAGGTCGAATTGCAGCTGGTCGCCAAGAACAATGAGGTGCTCGGGACGGCGACGACCGACGCGGAAGGGCGCGCAACCTTTTCCGCCGGACTGATCCGCGGCACGGCCAGCATGACGCCGGCGGCGATCACCGCCCGAAAGGGTAGCGACGACTACGTGTTCCTGGACATGACGCGCGCCGGCTTCGACCTTTCCGACCGAGGCGTCACCGGACGCGCCGCACCGGGTGCGATCGACGTCTTCGCCTGGACGGAACGCGGCATCTATCGCGCGGGCGAAACCGTTCATGCCGCAGCGCTCACCCGCGACGTCAACGGTGCCGTGATCGAGAAGCTGCCGCTGACCTTCGTTTTCCTGCGCCCGGACGGCGTCGAGGACCGCCGCCTCGTCAGCGACGGCGGCAAGCTCGGCGGGCACACGCTCGATCTGCCGGTCCCAGAAAATGCGATGCGCGGCACCTGGACGATGCAGATATTCACCGATCCGAAGGGATCTGCGATCGCCGAGAAGCAGTTCCTCGTCGACGATTTCGTGCCGGACCGCACCGAGTTCGACCTGACGAGCGAAGCAAAGGCGATCGAGGTCGGCACCCCGGTCGAAGTCGCCGTCGATGGACGCTACCTCTACGGCGCACCCGCCGCGGGCCTGACGCTGGAAGGCGAAATTGCCGTCAGGCCGACGCGCCAGAGCGAAGCGTTCAACGGCTATTTCTTCGGCCTCGCCGACGAAGAGGCAAGCGAGGACACGCGCCTGCCGCTGGAAGGTCTGGAGCCGCTCGATGAAAACGGCAAGGCGGTTTTCGACGTCGATCTGACCGAGGTCCCCGGAACGACGCAGCTGCTCAACGCCAGTGTGACGGTTCGCATGCGCGAGGCCGGCGGCCGCGCGGTCGAGCGCACATTGACCCTGCCGGTGAAACCCGAGGGACCGATGATCGGCATCAAGCCGGAGTTCTCCGGAGACCTCGCCGAAAATTCTGTCGGGAAATTCCACGTCATCGCCGTCGACGCGGACGGCACCAGGACCGCGATGCCGGGTCTCCCCTGGAAGCTGATCAGCGTCGAACGGAACTACCAGTGGTATCGCGACGGGACCGCCTGGAAATACGAGCCGGTCGTCTCCACGAAACAGGTGGCGAGCGGCTCGGCCGACGTGACGGAGGACGGGGCTGAAATTTCCGTCCCGGTCGGCTGGGGCCGTTATCGGCTGGAGATCGAGGCGGCAGCCCTTGACGGGCCGGCTTCGAGCGTTGAGTTCGATGCGGGCTGGTATGTCGAGGCCTCCTCGACGGAGACCCCGGACGGGCTGGAGATCGCACTCGACAAGGAGAACTATGCGGTCGGCGAGACGGCGAAGCTCAAGGTATCGCCGCGCTTTGCCGGCGAACTGCTGGTGACTGTCGGCACGGAAACCCTGGTGACGACGAAGACCGCGGCCATTGCCGAAACCGGCGGCGAGGTGGAACTGCCGGTGACGGCCGACTGGGGTGCGGGCACCTATGTCACCGCGACGCTTTACCGCCCGGGCGAAGCGCAGGAGAGCCGCATGCCCATGCGGGCGATCGGCATCAAGTGGCTGGCCGTCGATCCCGCGGATCGAAAGCTCGCCGTCAGCCTGGACGCGCCCGAGAAAACCGAGCCGCGCCGGCCGCTCGATATCGGCCTTCAGGTCCGGGGCGCCGGCGCCAACGAAGACGCCTATGTCACGGTTGCCGCAGTCGATGTCGGCATCCTGAATCTGACGCGCTACGAGGCTCCGGACCCGGACGGATGGTATTTCGGCCAGAGGCGGCTCGGGCTCGAGATGCGCGATCTCTACGGACGATTGATCGACGGCTCGCTCGGCGCGACCGGCCGGCTGCGCACGGGCGGCGACGGCGGACAAATGCCGCTCCAGGGCAGCCCCCCGACCGAAAAGCTCGTCGCCTTCTTCTCGGGCGCCATCAAGCTCGACGCCGAAGGCATGGCGAATGTCCGATTCGACATTCCGCAATTCAACGGAACGGCACGGATCATGGCGGTCGCTTGGACGAAGTCCGGCGTCGGCCATGCCGTGAAGGACGTGGTCATCCGCGATCCGGTCGTCGTGACCGCAAGCCTGCCGAAGTTCCTGGCGCCGGGAGACCGGGCCGACTTGCGGCTCGATATCGCCAACACCGACGGGCCGGCGGGCGATTATCAACTGCAGGTCACGACCAACGGCCCGGTCACCGTCGAACAGACAGCGGCCGAAATGGTGAGCCTCGGCGCCGGCGGCAAATCCGCTCTTACCCTGCCGCTCGCCGGGCAGTATCCGGGAGACGGTCTCGTCACCGTCAGGCTCTCGAACGCCTCGGGCCTGTCGCTGGAGCAGACGCTGAACATTCCTGTCCGCCCTGCAGCCCTGCCGGTCACTCAGCGTCATGTCGTCAATGTCGCCGCCGGCAGCAGTCTCACGGTGGACGAGCAATTGCTCGCCGACAGCCTGCTGCAGGGCGCTTCGGTCAGCCTCAACGTGACGCGTTCGGCCGCCTTCGACGTGCCGGCACTTCTGATGACGCTCGACCGCTATCCCTATGGCTGCGCCGAGCAGACGACGAGCCGCGCCTTGCCGTTGCTCTATCTCAGCGAGCTTGCCAAGCAAGCCGGGCTTGCCGACGACGAGGGCGTCAAAAAGCGCGTGCAGGAGGCGATCTATCGGGTCCTTGCCTATCAATCCTCCACCGGCAGTTTCGGCCTTTGGAGCCCCGGCTCCGGCGATCTCTGGCTCGATGCATACGTCACCGATTTCCTTACCCGCGCGCGGGAGCAGAAATTCGACGTGCCGGAACAATCGATGGTGCAGGCGCTCGAAAACCTGCAAAACGCGCTGAGCTACGAGACCAACGTCAAGGACCGCGGCAACGAGATCGCCTATGCGCTCTATGTCCTGGCGCGCAACCGCAAGGCCGCGATCAGCGATCTGCGTTATTATGCGGACACGATGCTCGGCGATTTCCCGACCCCGCTCGCCAAGGCCCATATCGCCGCGGCGCTCGCGCTCTATGGCGACGCCCGGCGCTCGCAGGATATCTTCGCGGCTGCGGCCAACATGTCGACTGGGCTCGTCAATGTCAGCCTCGCCCGCTCCGACTACGGCTCTTCGCTTCGCGACGGCGCGGCCGTGCTGGCGCTGGCAGCCGAGAGCCGGCCCGTGCCGCCGATCATTCCCGAGCTTTCCAGGGTCATCGCCCGGGAATGGCAGCAGGCGAGATACACGAGCACCCAGGAGCAGACCTGGATGCTCCTGGCCGCACGCGCAATCCAGGGGGGCGACGAAGACATGAGGATCGAGGTCAACGGTGCAGCGCGCACGGGCAGTTACGCCGCCCGCATGACCGGCGATGCGCTGATCGAGCACCCGGTCGTTATCCGCAACGAGGGCACCGACATGGTCTCCGCCGTCGTGACGACGGTGGCGGCGCCAGCCCAGCCGCTCTCGGCCGGCGGCGAAGGCTTTTCCATCGAGCGGAGCTATTACACGCTCGACGGAACGGCGGCTAATGTCAGCGAGGCCCGGCAGAACGAGCGCTATGTCGCGGTGCTGAAGGTGACCGAGAGCAACGACTGGCCGTCCCGGGTGCTTATCACCGACCTCCTGCCCGCCGGATTCGAGATCGACAACCCAAGCCTCGTCGACAGTGCCCAGCTTTCGAATTTCGAATGGATCGGCCAGGTCGAGGCTGCCCATACCGAATTCCGCAGCGACCGCTTCGTGGCCGCCTTCGACCGTTCGGCTGGCGACAACCGCGAAATCACCCTCGCCTATGTCGTACGCGCGGTGACGCCCGGCACATACGACCATCCGGCCGCGAGCGTCGAGGACATGTACCGGCCGCAATTTTCGGCGCGCACGGCGACGGGACGCATGGAGGTGCAGGCAGCCCAGTAGGACGCAGGATGATGTTCTCTCGGCGAAAGTCGAACCGCAAAGGCATTGTGGCAGCAACCCCACGCGACCCATCCAGACGCGGCCGGGCGATCGTCGCCATATCCCTCGTCCTGATCCTGTCCGCTCTCGCAGTCTTCACCCTCGAATGGGCCGACAGGGCCTTTCCGCCGCCGCTCTCCGAGGCCGAAACGGTCTCGGCCGAAGTTCTCGACAGAGACGGCCAGCTCCTGCGCGCCTTCGCGACCAAGGATGGCCTGTGGCGGCTGAAGACGACCGCGCAGGATGTCGACCCGCGCTTCATCGCAATGCTGATCGCCTATGAGGACCAGCGCTTTCGCGAACATCACGGGGTCGATCCGTTGGCGCTCGCTCGTGCCGCGCTGCAGTTCATCACCAGCGGCCATGTCGTTTCCGGCGCTTCCACGCTCTCCATGCAGGTGGCGCGGCTTATCGAGCCGCGGGAGAGACGCACGCTGGCGGCGAAGCTTCGGCAGGTGGCGCGCGCCATCCAGATCGAACGGCGCCTCGGCAAGGACGAGATTCTCGATCTTTATCTGACCCATGCGCCCTATGGCGGCAATCTCGAGGGCGTGCGCGCGGCAAGCCTCGCCTGGTTCGGCAAGGAGCCGCGCCGCCTCTCGGCTGGAGAGGCTGCACTGCTCGTCGCGCTGCCGCAACTGCCGGAAAGGCGCCGGCCCGACCGCAATCTTGCCGCCGCCGAAGCAGCCCGCAAACGCGTGCTCGCGCGCGCCGCTGTCGCCAGGGTCATCGGCGAAGGCGAAGCGGAGCGGGCGGCGATGACCGCCATACCGACGCGCCGGCTGCAGCTTCCCGCCCATGCTGCCCATCTTGCCGAGGCGGCACGACGGAAGGATCCGGCGGGGCGCCGGCATCCGACAACGCTTAACCGCAATATCCAACGGGGCCTCGAAGGCGTCGCCCGCGAAGGTGCTGCAAGGCTCGGTCCCAAAGTGTCGGTCGCCATGGTCATGGCCGATATCAGGACCGGCGAGATCGTCGGCGAAGTTGGCTCGGCCGACTATTTCGACGCAAGCCGCTCGGGCTGGATCGACATGACGCGGATCACCCGCTCCCCCGGATCGACGCTGAAACCCTTCATCTACGGTCTTGCCTTCGAGGAGGGTCTCGTCAGCCAGGAGACGATCATCGAAGACCGGCCGGCGGACTTCTTCGGCTACCGGCCGCGCAATTTCGACATGAGTTATCAGGGCGACGTCAGCGTGCGCGAGGCGCTGCAACTGTCCCTGAACGTGCCGGCGATCCGCCTGCTCGATGCCATCGGTCCGTCGCGCCTGATGGTGCGCTTCCGGCGCGCCGACGTCAGGCCGAAATTGCCGCCGCACGAGGCGCCGGGGCTTGCGATCGGCCTCGGCGGCGTCGGCATCACGCTTCGCGAGCTCGTGCAGCTCTATGCGGGCCTGGCGAACCAGGGCTGGCCGGTGCGCCTCGGCGACGGCATCGAAGGCGTGCCCGGTCCCACCGACGGCGAACCGCTCCTGTCGACGGTCGCCGCCTGGCATGTCGCCGACATACTCTCCGACGTGCTGCCACCGGCGGGAAGCCGCCGGCACGGCATCGCCTATAAGACCGGCACCAGCTACGGCTATCGCGATGCCTGGTCCGTAGGCTTCGACGGCCGCTATGTGCTCGGTGTCTGGGTCGGCCGGGCCGACAATGGCGCCGTCCCCGGCCTGACCGGTTACGGTGCGGCGGCGCCGATTCTCTTCGAAGGATTTGCCAAGGCGGGGATCGCGATAACACCCCTGCCCGGCCCGCCCGCGGGCGCCGTCCGGCTTGTTCAGGCCGATCTGCCGATCAGCCAGCGGCGCTTCTCGGTCACGGCGAACGGGCTGCTTTCGGCCTCGGCCCGTGAAGCGGCGCCGCAGATCGTGTTCCCGCCGGAAGGCGCCCGCGTCGAGCTTGGCGCGCATGGGGACGGCGAGATCACGCCCTTGACGCTGAAGCTCCAGGGCGGCCGGGCGCCCTTTCGCTGGCTTGCCAACGGCCGCCCGCTACCCGACGTGACCCGACGGCGCGTCAGCCAGTGGCTGCCGGATGGCGGCGGCTACTCGACACTCACGGTCATCGATGCGCTGGGGCGTGCCGCCAGCGTACGCGTCTTCGTCCAGTGAAACGAACGGACCCTCCAGGCGACCGCCGGTCCGCCTCCTTTACGCCCTTTGCGCAGCCTTGACGCTATCGCCTTGCGGCTCGCGGGACGGCGATGCCATGACGAGCGGCATGCCTGCTTCAATGCAAGCGGCGATGAAGGCTTCCCGCGCCACTGCCGCCGGCGCCATCCGGTTCAACGCCCGCCGACAGGTCCGCACCGCCCGTTCGTAGCGCTCACCCTTCCTGAGCGGCCACTCGTTTTCCAGGAAGTCGAGGGCCTCGTAAACGGAGGCAAAAGTGTGCGTCAGAACGTTGGAAAAGCGCACGGTGAGAGGGATCGTCCAGGGGATCTGTTGCTGCTAGAGCCCACTTCCGGCGCATCCCCGCGATTAAGCGACTTATCGGTCCGGCGTAATCAACGTTACAGTCGGGAAATGCCTCCGATACCGCCCCGTATCCCTCGTCAACAGATCCAACCGGTCGACGGCGGCATGCGCGCCGATGAAGAAATCCGGCAGGACGCCAGTGCGCTGTCCACCTGCCTTGCGATATTTCAGAAACACCTTGCCAGCCAGAAAAAGCGCCGGCCGCGGCATGGCGGCGATATCGATCCCGGCTTCCGACAAAAACGCATCCAGTCGCTCGATCTGCTCGTAGCGCACCGCAAGTTCGGCATAGACGACATCATTGATCAGAAGCGGCCCGCGCAGCGCCGCGGCTTCGAGTTGCCCGATCGACCAATCCGCCCAGGTCGGATCGTCGGTCACCACATCGAGCAGGACGTTCGTATCGACGAACGTCACTCGTCACCGCGCGTCAGCGCCATGATGGCATCGGTGCTCAAACCCTCCCCGGAATGGCCGCGCAACTTGCTGAAGCGGCTCGCAGGCCGCTTCTCATCCGCCCGCGTCAAAACCACGGTGCCGTCTGCGGCACGCAGAAAATCCACCCGTGTACCCGGCACGATGCCAAGGAAGTCCCGCACCGGCTTCGGGATGGTCACCTGACCTTTTGTCGTCACTGTCGCGCTCATCATCTACCTCGGTAAGGAATGCTCTAATTAAGGTATTACTTTACACGGTCGATTTCAAGAACGGAGCGTGCAAGCATGCGCTCGACGAGTGATAGGCCTCGTCGAGCACGGCTTCCACATCGGGAAACGCCCCCTCCCAACTGCGCGCTCGGTCAGCGATCACACGCAATGGCTCGCGCGTGTAGCCGCAGCATTTGCCGGCGTCGCGCGTATCTGGTAGCAGATCATCGTCCGGCCCCCGCCCGGAGGCCATTTCGTCGTCTCAACAGACGTTTTCGCGTCGCCGAAATGAAGACGGCGCCGCGGCGCGCATGCCGGGGTCTGTGCATGATGACCTGATCCGCCTCCTTTACGCCGTTTGCGCAGCCTTGACGCTATCGCCCTGCGGCTCGCGGGCCGGCGGTGCCATGACGAGCGGCATGCCCGCTTCAAGGCAAGCGGCGATGAAGGCTTCCCGCGCCACTGCCGCCGGCGTCATCCGGTTCAACGCCCGCCGACAGGTCCGCACCGCCCGTTCGTAGCGCTCGCCCTTCCTGAGCGGCCACTCGTTTTCCAGGAAGTCGAGGGCCTCGTAAACGGAGGCAAAAGTGTGCGTCAGACCGTTGGAAAGGCGCACGGTGAGGGGGATCGTCCAGGGGATCTCATTGAGAAGCATTTTTCCTCCTTTCCTCTGCCGTCAATGAACTGCACGCCCGCTGCACTCTCACGGGTCGAACGAACCAGGCAGCGCTGCGAGGTGCCATATTGATCTCTGCGCGTCTCGAAAACGTATCGCGCTCACCAGATATTGGAGCGGAAAAGGTAAATTCAAGAACCTCGATCAGCGGCTTGAGCCCTCGTTCGAACGGCCGGTTTTTGCGGCCACCGCCGGCCCGGAGCAACGGACGAAAATCGATGCCCGGAGACCCTTGAAACCCGGCTTCGAATGACTAAATCGGGTGCGAGAGCCGCCTGTAAGGGGCTCGCAGTCGAGGAGCTCCGTTCTCTTCGGCGCTCCTCATCGTCCATGTTGCTCAAGGAGGATATGGCTATGAGAACAAGCTTCGATTTCTCGCCGCTGTCGCGCTCCAGCGTTGGCTTCGAACATCTGTTCGACCTCTTGGATTCCGCAAGTCGCCTGGCGCCTAACGACAACTGGCCGCCCTACGACATCATGCGGGTCGGTGAGAACCAGTACCGGATCGCAATGTCGGTAGCGGGCTTCGCCCCGGACGAGATCACCATCACGCACGAGCAGCAGATGCTGACCGTTACCGGCGCGAAAACCGGAGAAGACGACACCGAATATCTCTACCGCGGTATTGCCGCACGCAACTTCGAGCGTCGCTTCCAGCTCGCCGACTTTGTCAGCGTCACCGGCGCCAACCTCGCCAACGGCCTGCTCAAGATCGACCTCGTCCGTGAGCTTCCCGAGCAGATGAAGCCGCGTCGGATAGAGATACATCAGGCAGAGGCATTGCCGGCCGGCGAGGCCTCGAAACAGATCGAAGGCGAGAAACACGCAGCGTAGCTGCGCATGCCAATCGCACCGAAGCGCCGGCGGACGCTGACGCTTCGGTTCCGGAATGGGAGCGGGAGAGGCCGCAAGACCCCACACCCCGCTCCCAATGCAAAGAAAGGAACGGACCGATGAATGTACGTGATCTCATCCCATGGGGCCGCGCGCAGGGCCAGGTGCCGGCTTCCTATCGCGACAACGACCGAAATCCCTTCCTGGCGCTCCACAGGGAAATGAACCGCCTGTTCGACGACGCCTTCCGCAGCTTCGAAACCCGCCTGCCCTTCAGCGGCCTTACGGGTTTTGCAGGCGGCTGGCCGAGCGTGGAGGTCTCCGACCGGGATAAGGAAATCAAGGTGACCGCTGAACTGCCGGGTCTCGAGGAAAAGGATGTCGAACTGTCCTTGTCCGAGGGCGTGCTGTCGCTGCGAGGCGAAAAACGGGCAGAGACCGAGGACGAGGAAAACCAGTTCTCTGAGCGATATTACGGTCGCTTCGAACGGCGCATTCCGCTCGGATACGAGGTGGATGAAAGCAAGGTGAATGCGACCTTCCGCAATGGCGTCCTGACGGTGACCCTGCCGAAGACCGAGCAGGCCCAGTCGAAAGCCAAACGCATTGCGATCAACGGGCGGTAGTTGCCTGTTGCGGTCCCCGCCGTCGGCGAAGGCCCTTCACCCGCCTGCCGGCACCTGCTCCCCACAGGCGGGGGCGAAGGGGTTCGCGGCACCTTCCCCGTCCCTCGCGAAGCTCACTATCTAAATGGGGCGAACTGCCGGCAGGCGGATGCGGGCCCGCTGCACGCTTCCTTTGATCGTACTTTCAGCTATGCCGTCGCCAGTGCCCTCACGGCCTCGGTCTTCATCTCCCGCCGTCCGCACTTCATCTGCCTGCCCGCCACATACACCTCGGCCACCGAGCGGTCGTCGCCCATGGTCTGCAAAATGAAGAGCTCTTCGGCAAGCGTCGAGGCAACCTGCATCCTGAGCTCCATGGCCGGCTTGGCGCGGCTGTCGAGGACGACGATGTCCGCATCCGCGCCGGCATGCAGTGAGCCGATCCGGTGTTCGAGATCGAGCGCGCGCGCATTGCCGAGCGTCAACATGTAGAAGGAATTGAGCGGCGAGAGCCGCTGGCCCTGCAGGTGCAGCACCTTATAGGCTTCGTCCATCGTTTCCAGCATCGAGAAACTCGTCCCGCCGCCGACGTCGGTCGCAACCGCATGGCGTGCGCCGAGCCTGTCGAAACGGTCGCGATCGAAGAGCCCGCTGCCGAGGAACAGGTTCGAGGTCGGACAGAAGACGCCGACCGCTCCGGTCTCTGCGAGGACCGAAATCTCGCGGTCGCTCAGATGGATGCAATGGCCGAGCAGAGTCTTGCGGCCGAGCAGCTCGTAGCGCGCATAAATGTCGGTATAGTCCTTCGCTTCCGGAAAGAGCGAGGTGGCGAAAGCGATCTCGTCCCGGTTTTCGGACAGGTGGGTCTGAACGTAGCAATCCGGATGCTCGGCAGCGAGCACGCGGCTCACCTCCATCTGCTCCGGCGTCGAAGTGATCGCGAACCGCGGGCTGATCGCATAATGCGCGCGGCCGCGGCCGTGCCACCTGGCGATGAGCGCCTTCGTCTCGTCATAGCCCTTTTCCGGCGTGTCTTGCAGCGCGTCCGGCGCGTTGCGGTCCATCATCACCTTGCCGCCGATCATCAGCATGTTTCGCTCTTCGGCCGCGGTGAAGAAGGCATCGACGCTTTCCGGATGCACAGAACAATAGGCAACTGCGGTGGTCGTGCCGTTGGAGAGGAGTTCGTCCATGAAGCGGCCCGCGATGAAGGCGGCGTGCTTGGGCGACTTGAACTTCTGCTCCTCGACGAAGATATAGGTGTTCAGCCATTCGAGGAGCTGCGCACCGTAGGAGGCGATAGCCTGTGTCTGCGGGAAATGCAGGTGCGTATCGATGAAACCGGGCAGTACGAGGTGCGGCCGATGATCGGCGACCTCTACGCCGGGCCCCGCCTGCCTCGCTATGTCGCCGTAAGGGCCGAGGCCCTCGATCTTGCCGTTCCTCACGAAAACGGCGCCGTCCTCGAAGTAGCGGTAGGAGCTGGCATCGTCGATGCTCTCGGGTTCCTTGACGAAAGTCAGCACGCGGCCGCGGATCAAGAGATCGTTCATTGGACCTTTCCTTCCTTTACGGTCGTCTCGTACCAGGAGGCGATAAGCTGGCGTTCCTCCTCGGTGATGCCGGTGACGTTGGCAGGCGGCATGGCATGCGATCGCCCCGCCTGCAGGTAGATTTCGCGGGCATGCGCGACGATGTCGCGGTCGGCTTCGAGAACGACGCCCTTCGGCGGCACGATTATGCCTTCCCATCCGGGCTCGCGCGCATGGCACATGGAACAGCGGCCAAGCACGGTATCGCGCACTTTGGAAAAGTCCGGCGACGCGACGACGGCCTCGACGGCCGTCGAAGCCCTGGCCTCTCCGCCTTCGGAGAGGACCTTGGGCACGGTGGAGAGCCACATGATGGCGATGAACAGAAGCACCGTCGCAAGCCATGTCCAGGTCGGGCTGCCCTTGTTGGCGTGGCGGGTGTTGAACCAGTGACGGATCGTGACCCCCATGAGGAAGACCAGCGAGGCGATGACCCAGTTATACTGCGTGCCGAAGGCGAGCGGATAATGGTTCGAAAGCATCAGGAACAGCACGGGCAGCGTCAGATAGTTGTTGTGCGTCGAACGCTGCTTCGCCTGTTTTCCGAGCGCAGGATCGGGCGTACGGCCTGCGATCAGGTCGGCAACGACTTTCTTCTGGTTCGGGATGATGATGAAGAACACGTTGGCCGACATGATGGTCGCCGTGAAGGCGCCGAGATGGAGATAGGCCGCCCGGCCCGTGAAGAGCTGGGTGTAACCCCAAGCGACGGCAACGAGGATGAAATAGAGCAGCACCATCAGCCGCGTATTGTCGTTGCCGAACGGCGAACGGCAGATCGTGTCATAGGCAAGCCAGCCGAAGCCGAGCGAAGCCAGCGAGATGGCGATGGCCATCGGCTTCGAGACATCGAGCACGTTCGGATCGATGAGGTAGAGGTCCGCGCCGGCATAGTAGACGAGCGCAAGCATGCCGAAACCGGAGAGCCAGGTGACGTAGGACTCCCACTTGAACCAGATCAGGTGCTCCGGCATGTTTTCCGGCGCAACCAGATACTTCTGGATGTGATAGAAGCCGCCGCCATGCACCTGCCACTCTTCGCCGTAGGCGCCGACCGGCATGCCCGGACGCTGCTTCAGCCCCAGGTCGAGCGCGACGAAGTAGAAGGATGAGCCGATCCAGGCTATGCCGGTGATGACATGCAGCCATCTCACCGCAAATGTCAGCCAATCCCAGGCGATGGCATACTCGTACATTGAGTTCTCCCCATTTCTCTCGCGCTCATTATGTGTCATTGCTTGGGGAGGCGGGAACGGCGCCATCGCACCAACTCTTTCAAAAAAAACTATAAAATCGAAGAGGGGCCGGAGCGCTACGTTCGCGCCGGAAGAGCAGAGGCGGAAGTATGTCCTATCTCGATAATGTGCGTGTGTTCGTGCGCGTCGTGGAACTTGGAACGCTGTCGGCAGCGGGCCGCGATCAGCGCGTCACGCCGGCGGTTGCCAGCAACAGAATCAAGGAGTTGGAGCGGCATATGGGCGTGCGCCTGTTCAACCGCACCACCAGAAAACTGACGCCGACCGAGCACGGACGAGTCTTCTACGAAGGCGCGGTAAAGATCCTCGAAGCGGTGAACGAGGCGGAGAGCGCCATTGCCGATCTATCAAGAAATCCGAAGGGAGCGCTGAAGATCACCGCCCCGCTCGGCATCGGCCGGCGACTGATCGCGCCCGGCATACCGGAGTTTCACGACCGCTACCCGGATATCGAGGTGCGGTTGCGCCTCTCCGATCATAATGTCGACATCCTTGCCGAGGGCGTGGACATCGCCTTCAAGCTCGGCATACTCGAAGATTCGAACCTGCGGATGCGCGGCATCATGAACTGCGACCGCGTGCTCTGCGGGTCGCCGCGCTATTTCGAAAGGCGCGGCATCCCCTCGTCGCCGGACGACCTCCTAAGCCACAGCCACGACTGTCTTCTGCTGCGCTATCCCGGGTCGAAGGAGTATTACTGGACCTTGCAGACACCGGACGGCGTTCGCAAGTTCGAGGTCGGCGGTCCCTATGATTCGGATGATGGCGACGTGCTCACCCAGTGGGCGCTTGACGGACGCGGCATCGTCAACAAGCCGCTCTTCGAGGTGAAACAGCATATCGACGAGGGCTTGCTTGTCCCGGTGCTCGAGGAGACGCCGCCGCTCGGCGCCCAGCTTGCGGCGATCTACCCGCACAAGCGCTTCCAGGATCCGAAGGTCCGGCTGATGATCGACTTCATGGCCGAGCGCTGTCAGCGGCTGATCGGCAAGATGCTTGCCGAGCCTCATGAGGTGCAGGAGCGTTCAAGCGCTTGAGCAGCGCCCTCAAGGCACAAGCACGACCTTACCGATCGTTCGGCGGCTCTCGATCGCCCGGTGTGCGTCCGCTGCCCGATCCAGCGAAAAGCGGCTGTCGATCGCGACCGTCAATGCGCCCTCTTGCGCCTGGTTGAAAAGCTCGGTGAGATCCGCCTTCAATCCGGCGAGGTTCAAGAGCGGCAGTAAGGCGAAGCCGCGCAGGGATTGGTTCAGTGCGAACATCGATTCTGCTTGCCGCGCGCTCAACGCAAACCTGCCGAGGGCACCGAAAACCAGCTCTCCCGCCGGTGCCAGCAGATCGATCGCAGCGTCGGTAAATTCGCCGCCGACGAAATCGTAGAGAATGTCGACCCCGCCACCGTTCAAAGCCCTCCTGAGCGTTGCCGTCCAATCAGGGGCCGCATAGTTGATGCCGACGTGAGCACCGATCGAACGGGCGAAGTCGAGCTTTTCCTCCGAACTCGCAACGGCAACGATCGTCCGCGCACCGCCTTTCCTTGCCAATTGCACGAGCAGTGAACCTACACCGCCTGCCGCAGCGCTGATCAGCAGCGTTTTGTTCTGCAGCGCGCTTTGCCGGACGAGATAAAGAGCCGTGAGGCCCTGTACCATCATGGCAACAGCCGCTTCGAAGGAAAGTCCGTCCGGGATCGGCACCAGCATCGCGGCCTCGACCGCCACATATTCGGCATATCCGCCGGTACCCCGCCCATGAGCGAACATCGGGGCCGCGACACGACTGCCGACGAGATCTTGAGGAAGATCCTCTCCGACCGCTGCGACGACGCCGGCGACCTCCACACCCGGGATCATCGGCAGTTCGGGCGTGACCGCGTAGCGGTCCTGCCGCATCAGAACCTCGAAATAGTTGACGCCAACGGCACCCACGCGGACGAGCGCCTCGCCTCTGCCCGGGCTCGGTGTAGGGACATCGACGCTTCGGAGCACGTCTGGCGCCCCGAAGCGGCGAAATTCAATGGCCTTCATAAGAACTTACCTCGAAACTATTGGTTTGCGCGGCTATTTAGGGGTAGTCTTCGGACGGCATCTACACACTCTTTCGTTCCATACTGACCGATGGGTAACCATGGCCGACATCATAAAGAAATTGCCGGTGCTGCCCTCCGAGCGCGCACTCAAGGTGATCTCCGGACGCTGGAAAGCCATCATCCTCTACCATCTGTTCGATAGGCCGAAGCGGCTTTCCGAGTTGCGAAGGCTGATACCCGCCGTCAGCCAGAAAGTGCTGATCCAGCAGCTCCGCGAAATGGAGGAGCATGGCCTCGTACACAGGGAGATTTTCCGCGAGATACCGCCGCGCGTCGAATATTCTGCGACGACGCTCGGCCTCAGCCTCGAGCCAGTCCTGCTGGCACTCTGCGAGTGGGGTCAGCGCCACGCCGCCGAGCTGAACGAGGCCGATCGCGTGACAGACTGCGTGATCCGTCCGCGAAAGGGCGACAACCGGCCTATGCCTTGATCGATCTCTGGCTCTTCGGGGTGAGCGCGCGAGGCTGCAGATGGCGGTTCAGCGCCGCGGTCATTATCTCGGCCGCGGCAAGGGCTGCGATCACCGGCGGCCGCTTGTCCTTCACCACCGTACCACCGATCGGGCAAACCAGCCTCTCGAAAAGCTCAGGACGATTGACCTCTCGCGACAGCCAGTTCTTGAAAGTCGCGCGCTTCGTCTTCGAACCGATCATGCCGACGTAACTGGCGTCTTCGCGCCCGAGCGCCTCAGTCGCGATCAGGAAGTCGAGTGCGTGATCGTGGGTGAGGACGACGAAGGCGCTGCCCGGCGGCGCGTCGCGCACGACGGCTTCGGGCATTGCGGTCAGGCAGGTCTCGATACCCGGTACGTCGGCGGCCGAGAGCTCATGTTCGCGGGTGTCGACGAGAACGGTCCTGAGCGGCACGTGCGACAGCGCCATGGCGAGCGCGTTGCCGACGTGCCCGGCGCCGAAGATATAGACATGCGGCCGATGCGCGATCTCATCGTCGCTGCGCTCGATGAGTGTCGCACGCGTGTCCGCATCGACCTTTTTGAAGGAAAGCGCGACGTGGCCGCCGCAGCATTGGCCGATCTCCGGGCCGAGGGGGATCGCCAGTCGAAGATCCGCATTCGCCCCCTGAACGAGTTTCCGCGCGTGGTCGATCGCCATGAATTCCAGCTGTCCGCCGCCGATCGTGGCGAAGGTGCGGTCTTTTGAAACGAGCATCCAGGCATCGGTATCGCGCGGCGTCGAGCCTGCCGCGCTCGCCACCTCGACAAGCACGCAGGCCCTTTCACGGCTCAGGAAATCCCGGATGTCTTCTCGGCGCGCCATCTCAGTCATCCATTATCTTCGCCGCGCGATCGTCCCTACCCGTCCCGGTGGGCGCGCAGGCGCTCGACCGCCATCAGCACGCGCTCCGGCGTTGCCGGGGCATCGATGCGCGGCGGAATACGATAATCCGCGACGCTCGCCGCTGCCATGGATATCGCCTCCAGAACCGAAATCCCCAGCATGAAAGGAGGTTCCCCGACCGCCTTCGAGCGCCGGATCGTCTCCTCCCGGTTGACGGACCATTCGGCCAGGCGCACGTTGAACACGCGCGGGCGATCGGAGGCGAGTGGGATCTTGTAGGTGGAGGGCGCATGTGTCCGCAACCGGCCCTTGGCATCCCACCAGAGTTCCTCCGTCGTCAGCCAGCCCATGCCCTGCACGAAGGCGCCTTCGACCTGGCCGAGGTCGAGCGCCGGGTTCAGCGACTTGCCGACATCGTGGATGATATCGGTCCGCTCGACCTGGTACTCACCGGTCAGCGTGTCGACGCTGACCTCGGAGCAGGAGGCTCCGTAGGCGAAGTAATAGAATGGACGCCCCCGCCCTTCGGCGCGACTCCAGTGGATCTTCGGGGTCTTGTAAAAACCGGCCGCCGAAAGCTGCACGCGCGCGGCATAAGCCGCCTTGATAAAATCGGTAAAGGCGATGCGTCCGGCGCCGATCCGGACCGTGTTCGGCTCGAAGGCGATATCAGCTTCGTTCACCCCGTAGTGCTCGGCCGCGAAGCGCACGAGCCGCTCCTTGATCTGCTGACAGGCATTGGCGGCTGCCATGCCGTTGAGGTCCGAGCCGGACGAAGCGGCCGTCGCCGAGGTGTTCGGCACCTTGCCGGTCGAGGTCGCGGTCACCTTTATATGGTCGAGATCGACCTGGAACTCGTCCGCTACGACCTGCGCCACCTTGGTGTAGAGCCCCTGCCCCATCTCCGTGCCGCCGTGGTTCAGCTGGATTGAGCCATCCGTATAGACATGGACCAGGGCGCCGGCCTGATTGTATTCCGTCTTGGTGAAGGAGATGCCGAACTTCACCGGCGTCAGCGCGATGCCGCGCTTGATGACGGAGCTCTCGCGGTTGAATGCGACGGCCGCCTGCCGCCGGGCCGCATAGTCGGACGAAGCCTCAAGCTCCTCGATGATCCGGCCGATGATGTTGTCCTCCACCGTCTGGTGGTACGGCGTCAGGTTGCGCCCCTCGCCGCCGTAGAAATTGAGCTTGCGGATTTCGAGCGGGTCCTTGCCGAGCGCGTAGGCGATGTCTTCGATTATCCGCTCGCCGCCGACCATGCCCTGCGGTCCGCCGAAACCCCGGAACGCGGTGTTCGAGACCGTGTTGGTCTTCAGCGGGCGCGAGCGCAGCCGCACGTTCGGGTAGAAATAGCAATTGTCGGCGTGGAAGAGCGCGCGATCGGTCACCGGTCCGGAAAGGTCGGCCGAGAAGCCGCAGCGGGCGGCGAAGACCGCGTCCACCGCCTCGATGCGGCCATCGTCATCGAAGCCGACCTTGTAATCGACGTGAAAGTCGTGGCGCTTGCCGGTCGCCGTCATGTCGTCGTCGCGGTCCGGGCGCACCTTGACCGCGCGGCGGTATTTCCTGGCAGCCACTGCCGCAACCGCAGCGAAAAGATTTGCCTGCGTCTCCTTGCCGCCGAAACCGCCGCCCATCCGCCGGACGTTCACGGTCACTGCATTCGACGGCACGCCCAGCACATGGGCGACCATGAGTTGCGTCTCGCTCGGATGCTGGGTCGAGGAAAAGACGGTCACTTCGTCATCCTCGCCGGGGATCGCAAAGGAGATCTGGCCTTCGAGATAGAAGTGATCCTGGCCACCGATGCGCATTTCGCCCGAAACGGTGTTTGTCGCCTTGGCAAAGCCGGCATCGATGTCGCCGCGCTCGAGCTTCAGGGGATCGATCACCAGCGGATAGTTCGCAGCCGCGGCTTCGAGAACATCCGTCACATGCGGCAGATCGCGATAATCGATCTTTACCTTGGCGGCCGCGCGCCGGGCGGCCTCGCGCGAGGTCGCGATGACCGCGAAGATCGGCTGGCCGTGGAACTCGACCTTGCCGGTCGCGAAGACCGGATCGTCGTGCTTGTGCGCCGGACTGATATCGTTCTCGCCGGGTATGTCCTCCGCCGTGAGCACTCCCACGACACCAGGACTGTTACGCACGGCCTCGAAATCCACCGACAGGATTTCGGCATGCGCGCGCTGCGAGAGCCCCAGATAGCCATGAAGAGTGCCGGCGGGCTCGGGAATGTCATCAATGTATTCTGCGGTTCCGGAAACGTGCTTGTGACCGGATTCGTGGCGTTCCTTGTCGTGGACGGCGCCGCGGACGCGATCGACGGGCTGCATCACATTCATGGGTCCACCCTCTCTACATAGCCACCGCGACCGTGCGGTCGATCCGGATATTGCGCGTTTCCTGCGTTTCCAGATGGAAGCGCCGCAGAAGATTCCTCGCAACGAGCATCCGATATTCGGAAGAGGCGCGCCAGTCGGTGAGCGGCGTGTAATCCCGCTCGAAGGCCGCTACGCCAGCCTCGATGGCAGCGTCGTTCCATTGCGCGCCATTGAGTGCGGCCTCCACGTTCGACGCGCGCTTCGGCGTGCCCGCCATGCCGCCAAAGGCGATAGCCACGTCGGCAACCTTGCCGTCACCGTCGAGCTTCACGCGAAACGCGCCACAGACTGCGGAGATATCTTCATCGAAGCGTTTCGTGATCTTGTAGACGGCGAAGCGGTCGGTCTCGTCCAGGAAGGGGATCCGGACAGTCTCTACGAATTCGCCGGGTTCGCGATCCTGCTTGCCGTATTCGATGAAGAAGGCTTCGAGGGGCAGCGTGCGGCGGCGTGTTCCCTTGCGCAGGATCACCGAAGCGCCAAGTGCGATCAGCGCCGGCGGCGTGTCGCCGATCGGCGAACCGTTGGCGATATTGCCTCCGACCGTGCCCATATTGCGCACCTGCTCGCCGCCGATACGATCCCAGAGCTCGCGAAGTTGCGGGAAGTGCCGGACGATGACCGGATAGGCCTCCGTGTAGCTTACGCCGGCGGCAAGGCTGATCCCGTTCGCGTCGACGGAGATCCGCCGCAGTTCTTCAAGATGCGAGAGATGGACGACCGGCGCGATGTCGCGCATGAATTTGGTGACCCAGAGCCCGACATCGGTCGAACCGGCGACGATCGTCGCCTTGGGGTTCGTCTCAAGAACCACAGCGAAATCGTCCAGCGAGGCCGGAAGCACGACGCGCTCGTCTTCGCCTCCGATCTCGACGCGCCGCCCGTCCCGAAGCGCCTCCAGTTGCCGCGTGATCTCCTCACGTTCCACGATCAGCGGATCCTTGCCGAGCTCGCCGACCGATGCAATCGCTTCCGCCGCCCGAATGATCGCCGCATAACCGGTGCAGCGACAGAGATTGCCCTGCAGCGCCTTCTCGATTTCCTGAACGCTCGGCTTCGCATTCGTCATCCAGAGGCCGTAGAGCGACATCACGAAACCGGGTGTACAGAAACCGCATTGCGAGGCGTGCGTGTCGACCATCGCCTGCTGCACGGGGTGCAGCGGCCCGTTCGGCTGCGCAAGCGCTTCGACCGTCACCACATGGCAGCCGTCAAGCGATGCGACGAAGCGGATGCAGGCGTTGACGGATTCGTATTTGAGCTTGCCGTCGAGAAGCCGGCCGACAAGCACAGTGCAGGCGCCGCAGTCGCCTTCCGCGCAGCCTTCTTTCGTCCCGCGCAGACTCCGGTCGATGCGCAGAAAGTCCAGCAGCGTCTGCACCGGCGATACATCGGCAAGCTCGACGGGCCGGTGGTTCAAAAGGAAACGGATCGTATTGCGGATTTCGGTCGTCATTGCCGTCAGCTCCCGCGATAGGTGGAATAGCCGTAGGGCGAAAGCAGGAGCGGCACGTGATAATGCGCGGCCCGGTCGGCGATCCCGAAGCGGATAGGGATCACGTCGAGAAACGGGTGCGTGCCGCGCTCGTCCGCAGTGCCGAGATATTCTCCGGCGTGAAAGCGCAGCTCGTAGGTTCCGGTTGCCATCGTGGAGCCGTTGAGAAGCGGCGCATCGCAGCGCCCGTCATCGTTGGTGCGGGTCGAGGAAAGAAGCTCCGTCCGTTCACCTTCAATCCGGTAGAGATCGATGCGCAGATTGCTTGCCGGTTTCCCGCTCGCCGTGTCCAATACGTGGGTCGTCAGGCGCCCGGGCGTTCCGTCTTGAACTTGCATTCTGTCGCTCCTCCGAAAGTCAACATCGAGGATAGAGTATCCGGGGGGCGGGCGCCCTTGTGTAGCGGGCTCAACCTTCGAGACTTTCAAATTTTTCGGGGGGAATGGGAGAGCGGAATTCTCGCTACGAATTGGGCGACGAGACAATCTCTGGAGGAGCTGCTGCTATGAGATATCCCCGCGATCTCCTGGGCCATGGTCCGAACCCGCGCATCGCCTGGCCCGACGGCACCCGGATCGCCGTGCAATTCGTGATCAATTACGAGGAGGGCGGAGAGAACTGCGTGCTTCATGGCGACGCGGCGTCGGAGGCCTTTCTCTCGGAAATCGTCGGCGCTCAGGCCTGGCCAGACCAGCGCCACTGGAACATGGAATCGATCTACGAATACGGCGCGCGCGCCGGTTTCTGGCGGCTGCACCGGTTGTTCACCGAAAAGGAGATACCGGCAACCGTCTACGGCGTCGCTACGGCGCTCAAGCGATCGCCCGCACAGGTGGCCGCCATGCAGGACGCCGGCTGGGAAATCGCTTCCCACGGCCTCAAATGGATCGAGCACAAGGATTTCGACGCGGAGCGCGAGCGCGCCGAGATTGCCGAGGCGATCCGCCTTCACACGATCGTAACCGGCGAACGGCCGACCGGCTGGTATACCGGCCGCTGTTCCGTGAACACACTCGACCTCGTGACCGAGACCGGCGGCTTCGACTACGTCTCCGACGCATATGCGGACGACCTGCCCTACTGGCACGAACATGCCGGCCGGCACCAGCTCGTCATCCCCTACACCCTCGACGCCAACGACATGCGTTTCGCAACGCCACAGGGCTTCAACAGCGGCGACCAGTTCTTCAGCTATCTGAAGGACAGTTTCGACATTCTCTACGCCGAGGGCGCTGCCGGCGCGCCGAAGATGTTGAGCATCGGCCTCCACTGCCGTCTGGTCGGCCGGCCCGGCCGCGCCGCCGCACTGGCGCGCTTCCTCGACTATGTGAAGAGCCACGAGAAGGTCTGGCTTGCCCGCCGCATCGACATTGCCCGCTACTGGGCAGAAACCTATCCGTTCCAGCCGAATGAAAACCGACCGTCGCGATTGTCGAAAGATGACTTCATTGGTCGCTTCGGAGGGGTGTTCGAGCACTCGGACTGGATCGCCAGACGCGCCTTCGCAGGCGAACTCGGCCCCGCCAACGACACCGCGTCGGGACTGCACGCGGCGCTCTGCGCGGTCTTTCGCGAGGCAAGCGACGAGGAACGGCTAGCCGTCCTCACCGCCCACCCCGATCTTGCCGGCAAGCTCGCCCAGGCGAAGCGCCTGACCGAAAGCTCGACTTCGGAGCAGGCTTCGGCGGGTCTCGACGCGCTGACGGATCAGGAGCGCGAGCGCTTCACGGCCCTCAACCATGCCTATGTCGAGAAGTTCGGCTTTCCCTTCATCATGGCCGTCAAGGGGCGCAGCAAGGACGAGATTCTTGCCGCCTTCGAGAACCGTATCGGCAACGATCGGGAGACCGAGTTCAACACCGCGTGCCGCCAGGTGGAGCGGATCGCGCTGTTGCGGCTGCGCGACACTTTGGCGGACTGAGGCGGCGCCATGACGCGCGCCGCTGAAGTTCCCCCCGGCTTTGCGGGCGGGACGATCAACCTCGCTTCCGCGGGCCTCGGCGCCCGCGCGCTCTTTGCGACGGACGAATTCTTCGGCCCGGTGGAGCGCATGCTCAAGGACGAGCCGGCCGCGTTCCACCCCGGCCTTTACGACGATAACGGCAAATGGATGGACGGCTGGGAAACCCGCCGCCGCCGCGGTGCCGGCCACGACTACGCGGTCATCGCGCTCGCCGTGAAAGGGCGGATTGCCGGCTTTGACGTCGACACGTCGCACTTCACCGGCAATTATCCGAGCGCCTGCTCGATAGAAGCCTGTCATTCGGCGGAAGATCCGGACGAGGCGACCGAGTGGATCCAACTGCTGGCGGTCACCGCCCTCGGACCGAATGCACATCACTTCTTCGCCGTGCGCTCCGACGCGGTCTACAGCCACGTCCGGTTGCGCATCCATCCGGATGGCGGTATCGCCCGGCTGCGGGTCTACGGCACTCCGGCACTCGATCTCAAGGCTATGGCGAACGAGACGATCGATCTCGCCTCCTGCCTTTCCGGGGGCCGGATCGTCGCCTTCTCCAACGGCCATTACGGCCACGAGCGCCTCATTGCGCCCGGCCGGGGTACGAATATGGGCGATGGCTGGGAAACGCGCCGACGCCGCGAACCGGGCTACGACTGGATCATCGTCAAGCTTGCCGCACGCGGGCACGTCGATCGCATCGTCGTCGACACGGCGCACTTCAAGGGCAACTACCCGGACGGTTGCTCGCTACAGGCGGCTGACCTCGCAGGCGTGGCTGCCGGGTGCGACATGCTCGCCGCCTCCTCCGCGATGTTCTGGGAAGAGCTTCTGCCGCACCGGAAGCTTTCCGCCGACAGCATCCATGAGTATGGGGCAGATATGCTTGGACATGCCGGTCCGGTCACGCATGTGCGCCTGGCGGCGTCAGCCGCCTACGCATTTACGGCCGGGTCGCCGAGGCGAAGCGCGGGTAGATCTCTTGGCCGCCAAACGACCCGAAATGACGGCCTAACTCTTTATTTTGCGCGTACGGCTTTCCGAAAGTAGCTTCCGGTTTTCGGACCGATGCGCTGGCAAAGAGGGAAAGGAAAGCTGCACGGCTTCGCCCCTCATCCGGCCTGCCGGCCACCTTCTCCCCGCAGGCGGGGCGAAGGAGACTCGTGGCGCCGCCCCTTGTCCCTTCTCCCCATCCAATGGGGAGAAGGTGCCGGCAGGCGGATGAGGGGCATTCGCACGCCCAACTCTGTTCGCTTTTCACTCGGCGAAGAATGCGAAGCGGACGATGAACAGTGCCGCGACGAGCTGGGTCGCCGGGTGGATGACGTTCCACTTGCCGGTGCAGACCTTCAGGACGACATAGCTTACGAAGCCGAAGGCGAGACCGTTGGCGATCGAATAGGTGAAGGGCATGGCGATGGCGGTCAGCGCCGCGGGTGCCGCCTCCGTCAGGTCGTCCCATTCGATCTCGGTGAGCTCGCGCATCATCAGGCCGGCGACGTAAAGCAGTGCCGGCGCGGTCGCATAGGACGGAACGGCGGCGGCAAGCGGCGAGATGAAGAGCGCGGCGAGGAACAGCACCGAGATCGTCAGCGCCGTCAGACCGGTGCGCCCGCCTGCCTGCACGCCCGAGGCGCTTTCGACATAGGCGGTCGTGCTGCTGGTGCCCATCAGCGAGCCGGCGACGATGGCCGAGCTGTCGGCAAGCAATGCACGCCCGAGACGGCTGGGCTTGCCCTCTTCCACCAGTTTCGCGCGCTTGGCGACACCGATCAGCGTGCCGGTCGCGTCGAAGACCTCGACGAGCACGAAGACGAGAATGACGTGGACGAGACCGCCATGCAGGGCGCCCATGATGTCGAGCTGGAGGAAGGTCGGCGCAATGCTCGGCGGCGCAGAGACGATGCCCTGGAATTCCGACACGCCGAGAAACATCGACAGGACCGTTACCACCAGGATGCCGATGAGGATGGATCCGCGGACATTGAGCGCGTCGAGAACGGCGATGACGAAGAAGCCGAGGATCGCGAGCAGCGGTCCCGTCTGCTTGAGATCGCCGAGGCCGACCAGCGTCGCCGGATTGTCGACGACGATGCCGGCGTTTTTCAGGGCAATGATGCCCAGGAACAGGCCGATACCGGTCGCGATCGCGCTGCGCAGCGAATGCGGTATGCCCGCAATCAGCCAGCTTCGGACCCCCGTGACCGTCAGGAGCAGGAAAATGATGCCGGAGATGAAGACGGCGCCGAGTGCCTGCTGCCAGGTGAAGCCGAGCGCGGCGACGACCGTGAAGGCGAAAAATGCGTTGAGGCCCATGCCCGGCGCCATGCCGATCGGCCAATTGGCAACGAGAGCCATGACGGCGGAGCCGAGAGCGGCCGCAAGACAGGTCGCGACGAAGATCGCGTTGCGGTCCATGCCCGTGGTCGACAGGATGTCAGGATTGACGAAGATGATGTAGGACATCGTAAGGAACGTGGTAACGCCGGCGATCACTTCCGTGCGGACGGTCGTGCCGTGCTCCTTAAGCTTGAAAAGTCGTTCAAACATTTTTCCTCCCTTGGCAGACGTCATCTCGACGCAGCCGAACGACAGAGACCGGGTGTGTTGCTCCTCCAAGAGCCCGGCCATTGCAAGTTGATCGCGCCCCGATATTTCTTCAGGGGGTATGATCCAGGCCGTGCGGCCTCGCCGGATGGGACGCCATCGCAAGCACCCGATTGTGCGTTTTCGCGCGCATGATCGCTAGCCACCGATTTCGACGCCGGGAGCGAAAGACTTTCAAGTTTTCGAGGGCATTCCGGGCGCTCCTGCGGGCACCGGCAACGTTAGATCCGGGTATCGGACGCGGTCCAGGCGCCGTCTTCGGCCCGGACGAGCATCGGCGTCGCGAAGACGCCTACGGTCCGCTCCGGCCATTGCGGAGAGAGGTCGGCGAGCGGCTTGCGCCACCGGTCCGACTGCAACATGGCGGCAGCGATCGCGACCGGCTCGATGCCGCAGGCCGCCATCAGCGACAGGCCGGCAAGTATCGAGGCCCCGCTCGATATCACATCGTCGATCAGGGCGACTCGCCGGCCCCTCAACAGCGGCAGCATGCGGGGATCGACGTAGAGTCGCTTCTTCTGGCCCGGTGTCGTGATGGACGACAGGGGAACGGATAGATCGTCGACGTACCAGAATTTTCGCGAGGTTCCGAGCGGCACATAGCGCTTGTGGCCGAGCTTGCGGGCAACGGCTGCGGCAAGCGTCAGGCCGAGTGTCGGAAGCCCCGCGACGATTTCCGGTCGGAAGGGTGCCAGTCGGGCGGCCAGTTCCTCCGCGAGCGCGTCCTCCACCTCGAAGCTCGCCTGATTGATGATCAGCGAGGCCAGCGCATGCTTGCCGTCCGCAAGCGGCCGGATCGGCAGGAGGATCTGGCGTCCGTCCGCGAGAGTGGCCGGAAAAGAGGCGCGGAAGCCGCCGTGCCCGACAAAGCTACCGGGTGGAAAGACCTCCTGCCAGTAATCGTGCGGCTCGATCGCCTTCGTTTCCGTCATGCCAAGCGTCCGTTCGGGTGAGTAAAAGGTTCTGATCCCAGAGTTTTTCGTCTATACCCATTGCCGCTTCGATCAAACCGAAAGGGCACACCCGAGCGCCAAAAGCTGGGGAATTCAGGCCCTTTCCAGACTGCTCAAGGAATGCCTGCCGATGCGCGTGCCCCCCGGGATTGTCGACGATCTCACCTTTCTCACGGCCTTTCGCCGCGACCTGCACGCTTATCCCGAACTCGGTTTCGAGGAAGAGCGGACGAGCGACCTCGTAGCGAAGCTCCTCGAAGAAGCAGGCCTCAAGGTCCACCGGGGCCTCGGCAAGACAGGCGTCGTGGGCACGCTGCAGGTCGGCAACGGCACGCGCGCGATCGGCCTGCGCGCCGACATGGATGCGCTCGCGATGCCGGAACTCGCCGATCGGCCCCACAAATCCAAGATAGCGGGAAAGATGCATGCCTGCGGCCATGACGGCCATACGACGATGCTGCTCGGCGCTGCGCGCCACCTTGCGGCGACGCGTAACTTCTCGGGAACGGTCCATTTCATCTTCCAGCCTGCCGAGGAAGGCCGCGGCGGCGCCAGGCGCATGGTGGAGGACGGGCTGTTCGACCTTTTCCCTTGCGACGCGGTCTATGGATTGCACAACATGCCGGGCCTTGCAGTGGACGAGATGGCCGTCGTGGCGGGGCCGCAGCTTGCCTCGTCCGACAGCTGGCGCCTCACCTTCCGCGGCGTCGGCACGCACGGCGCCAAGCCGCATCTCGGCCGCGATCCGATCACGGCGGCAGGGACGTTTCTTGCTTCCCTGCAAACTGTGGTCGGCCGGGTCGTCGACCCGCTGCAGCCGGCGGTCGTCAGCGCCTGCGCGCTGCAAGCAGGCGATCCGAAAGCCCTGAACGTCATTCCGGATACGGTCGAGATCGGCGGCACGGCGCGTGCCTATACGCCGCATGTGCGCGACCAGCTGCAAGAAGAGATCGGCCGGTTGGCGCAGGGGACCGCGGCGATGTACGGAATCGAGGCCGATTATCGTTTCGAGCGGCGTATTCCCCCGGTCGTCAACGATCCGGACGCGACGGCACGCGCACTTTCGGCCGCCCGGTCCGTCTTCGGCGAGAAGGCGCTGACCAGCTTCCCGCCCTCGACCGCCGGGGACGACTTCGCCTTTTTTGCGCTGGAGGCGCCCGGCTGCTATGTCTGGCTCGGCAATGGCCCCGCCGTCGACGGCGCGCTGCACCATAACAGCGCCTACGACTTCAACGACGCGGCGATCGGTCCCGGCGCTGCCTTCTGGAGCGCCCTGGTGGAACAGGAGCTCGAGGCCTGAAGAGCGTCAGAACGTCTCCAGGACCGGACTTTCCAGCAGCTTGCCGGTCGCTACGTCGGCAATGCCGCGATCCGTCTGGTGCGGCCCGGCATTGCAGGCGAGCGTCGCCCCGAAGCAGGCCTTGAACACGAGATAGGGAGGCTGCCACTCCACGATCCCACCGGCAGCCTCGCGAATGGCCGCGAACCCTGCTGCGACTTCGGCCAGCGACGTATCCGAAACAAGCCCGCAAAGCGGCAGAGGCAGCAGCGCCTCGACCTTGCCTTCGGCAGCGACCGCCATCCCGCCGCCGGCTTCAATCACCGCATTGGCCGCAACCATCATGTCGCGGGGGTTGCCGCCGAAGACCGTCAGATTGTGGCTGTCGTGCGAAACGGTCGTCGCAAAGGCGCCGCGCCACTCGCCCCAGCCTTCAAGCAAACTGACCCGCGGACGGCTGTCGGCGCGGCCATGCCGATGGGCGACGGCGATCAGCGTCGTACCCTTCGGCGGCACCAGATATCCGCCCGAAACCTCGGCTCTCGTCTCGCCCCATCGGGTGAAGCGCGGCCGGTCGATCGTCACGACCCGGGCAGTGCTGCCAGTGGCAGCGATGCGAAAGTCGTCCACTGTCAGCGCTTCGATCTTCATCGTGTTGCGCAAGGGCGAGACATCGGCCGCGGCGGGCGCCTGAAGCATCCCACCGCCGCTCGCCACCAGCCTGCCGTTCGCCAGCACATGCCGCGCACGGAAATCGCGAATGTCCTCGAAGAGCACGATGTCGGCACGGCGACCGGGAGCGATCAGGCCGAGATCGGCCCTTCCGAGCCGCCGGGCGGCATTGAGGGTTGCCGCCTGCAGCGCCCACTCGGCCTTGAGCCCGTAGCGCACGAGGCGGCGGACCACGTCGTCGAGGCCGCCGTCGCGGTGAAGATCGTCCGGGAACACGTCGTCGGTACAAAGTGTGACCGTCTGCGGCAGATGCCCGAACACACCGAGCGCTGTCACGAACTCGGGAAGAAGATGATCGTGCGAGCCGCGCAGCTCGATGGTCAGTCCCGCGCGGAGCTTCGCTATCAGGTCGTCGCCGGAGACGAGTTCGTGATCGGAGCTGACGCCGGCCGTCACGAAGGCCTGCAGACCGGCTCCCGCCAGGCCGCGCGCATGCCCGTTGACCTGTTTGCCCGCCTTCAGCCCCGCCTCGACGATCGCAGTCATGCGCGGATCGCCGCCGATGACGCCGCGCATGTTCATGACCTCCGCAATCCCGCCGATCTCCGGCCAGGACAGCATTTCCGCGACGGCATCGGCGTCGAAATCCGCGCCGGCGACCTCCAGACCGGGAGCGGAGGGCACGCAGGACGGCGCCAGCACCACGGCGCGCAAGGGCAGACCGCCCATTGCGTCGACAGCCCAGCGCACGCCGGCAAGTCCGCTCACATTTCCCAGTTCGTGCGGATCCCAGACGACTGTGGTCACGCCGCGCGGCACCACGGCGGCAGCGTAGACCGCGGGCGTCACCATCGAGCTTTCGACATGCATATGCGTGTCGATAAGGCCGGGCGAAAGGTAGGCTCCCGCCGCATCGATGACCGTGTCTGCGTCGCTGCGCGACCCGGGTGCATGGACGCTCGCGATGAGCGCGCCGACGATCCCGACATCCGCTGCCCGGCATTCGCCCGTCACGACATCCACGACCGTGCCGCCGGCCACGAGCACGTCGAAGGGCGCATCTCCGCGTGCGGCGGCAACTGCGCGCGCCCGCAAGCCGGCGTCATCGAGATCGGCGGGTTGCTGCAGGTCCTTCATCTGGCGGCTTCCTTGGCGAGCGCACACAGCAGGTGCCCGCGGACACGCTCCGCATCCACGTCGACCGCATAATGGGCGTTGAATGTCTCGTGGCTCCCCCGGGTCTCGACCACCGTCCGGCCGCGCGTCAAGGCACCGGCAAGCTCGACATCGATTCGCGCCGGGCGAAACGACACAGCGTTTCCATCGACCAGCGCAACGGCTGCGCAGGGATCGTAGATCGCCATGCCCGCCCTTCCACGGCTCGTGCCGATCGCGACATAGCCCGCGAGAAGATCGGCAAGCAGTGCGGCCTTCGCGCCACCTGCGATGCGCATGGCTTCCACATCGTCCGGATAGGCGATGACCTTCCGGCAGAGGTCGAGATCGACCATCCGGAACGGCACGCCGTGGGCGAGCACGATGGCAAGCGCTTCCGGATCGGCGAAGGCGTTGAACTCGGCCGACGCCGTATGATTGCCACTGGAAACACCGCCACCCATCCAGGTGAGCTCGTCGATCCGCGCGGCGAGGTCGGGACGTGCCAGAGCAAGGGCAGCGATATTGGTTAGCGGCCCGAGCGCCAGGATGCGATGTGGACCGCCGCCGTCCTCCAGCCAGCGGCAGAGAGCAAGGAACGCGTCGCTATCCGGCAGGGCGGGTGCATCGGGGAGGCTCATTCCCGCCGTCGGAATGCCGGTCCTGCCAAGGATGCGCTCCGCCGTCTCGAGCTTCCCGAGCACGGGTAGCGCCCGTCCCTGATGGATCGGAAAGGTCCAACCGAAGGCCTGCGCTGCTGCCGCGGCGTTGCGCTTCACCTGCTCGAGCGGAACATTACCGTAGACCAGCGAGACGCCGTCGACGGCCTCATCGGCGTGAAGGACGACGAGCATCGCGGCGATGTCGTCGAAGCCCATATCCGTGTCGATCCAGATGCCCATGGCGGATCAATTGAACCTTTCCAGCCTCGCGGCTCTTTCGACCGGCAGATCGAAGGCGAGCGTGGTGCCTGCGGCGTGCGCGGGCACGGCCGCATCCACTTCGGCCTTCAGTGCACCGAGCGGCGTATCGAGCAGGTATTCGCGCGTGCTGCCCGAAAAAGAGGCCCCGCGCACTGTGCCCGTGAAAGGACCTGACCCCAGGGTCACCATGCGCGGGCGCCAGGCAAGCCCCGCCGCACCATGCGGCAAAGGCCCGGGAAGCTCGATCGGACCGTTTCCGGCGCGCAATTTGCCGTTCTCGATGGCAAAGATATTCTCGAAGCCGACGAAATCGGCCACGAAGGCGGAGGCCGGCCGGTTATAGATCTCTTCCGGCGTGCCGATCTGCTCGATCGCACCGTTCAGCATCACCACGATGCGGTCGGCCAGTGACAGCGCCTCGCCCTGATCATGGGTGACGAAGATCATCGTGACGCCGGTTTCCCTCTGGACCCGCTGCAGTTCCGTGCGCATCTCGAGCCTCAGCCGCGCGTCGAGGTTGGAAAGGGGCTCGTCGAGAAGAAGTACCTTCGGCTCCATCACCATAGAGCGGGCAAGTGCTACGCGCTGCTGCTGACCGCCGGAAAGCTCGGCCGGTTTCCGGTCGGCAAAGCTCGTCAGCCCGACGGATTTCAGGCCGGTCCCGACACGGGATTCGAGCTCCGCGCCGGAGAGGCCCTTCAGCCGCAGACCGAAGGCGACATTTTCGAAGACGGTGAGATGCGGGAATAGCGCATAGGACTGAAAGACAAGACCGACGGAACGCCTGTTCGCGGCAACGCGGGTGATGTCGGCGCCGTCGAGGCTGATACGGCCCGATTGCGGCTTCAGCAGGCCGGCGATGGAGCGCATCGTCGTGGTCTTGCCGCAGCCCGAAGGTCCGAGAAAGGCGACAAGCTCGCCTTTTCGAATCGACAGATCGAGATCCTTCACCGCGACGGTGTCGCCATAGGCGAGCGTCAGTTTTTCGAGGCTGAGGAAAGCGGGGTCAGACATAGCGGGAAAATCCTAGGAAACGCTCGGCGAGGAAGACGATGCCGATGGACATGAAGGCGAGAAGCGCCGAAAGCGCCGCGACCGATGGATCATAGGTGATCTCCATGTAGGAGAGCATGTCGATCGGCAGAGTGCGCACGCCGGGGCCGGAAAGGAACAGCGAAACCGGCACCTGATTGAAGCTGGTGACGAAGCCGAGGATGAAGGCGGCGAGAATGCCGCTGCGGATATTCGGCATGACCACACGGAAAAAGGCGCCGGCGCGCGACGAGCCGAGCAGCACGGCGGCCTCCTCGATATCGGAGCGCAGATTGTTGAGGCTCGCCGAAACGACCCGCACCGCATAGGGCAAGACGAGCGCCGTGTGTGCCAGGAAGAGCGCGAGCGTGATGTTGAAGCCGAAGGGAACGACGAGGTAGCGCAGCAGCGCGAGGCCGACGATGATGCCGGGCACGATGATCGGCAGGGAGACGACGGTGCGCACCGTTTCGCCGAAGGGCAGCCGGTAACGCGAAAGCGCGTAGGATGCCGGGATGCCGAGGGTGAGCGCGGCAGCCGTCCCGCCGATGGCAAGCAGCATCGACATGGTGAAGCTCTCGCGGAAGCTCTCGACCTCGAAGACCTTTGCGACCCATTTCAGCGACAGGCCTTGCGGCGGAAAGGCAAGCGTTTCGCCCCCCGACAGGGATGCCGCCACGATGATGAAGAAGGGGCCGATCAGAAACGCGGTGACGAGTAAGAGCACCGTTACCGGGAAAAGACGGGAATTCATCGCTTGCTCCTCGCGGTGGCGAGCCGCTTCAAGAGAAGGTTGGCTGCGAAGCTCATGACGATCAGGATGAAGGCGATGACGCTTGCGGAGACGAAATCATTGGCGACGGTCACACGCTGATAGAGGAGCGTCTCCAGCATCAGGACCTTGGAGCCCCCGAGGATCGCCGGCGTGATATAGGCTGTCAGGGAGCCGGTGAAGACGAGCGTTCCGCCGATCACCAGACCTTCCTTGGTGAGCGGCAAAATGACCTTCCAGAAGGCCTGAAACCAATTGGCGCCGAGTACCCGCGCGGCGGGGATCGCGTCCTTCGGCATGTTTTCGAGCGCGCTGATCAGAGCCAGGATCATCAGCGGCAGGAAGAGCTGCAGGAGTCCGACGAAGACCGCCGTCTCCGTGAACAGGAAGCGCACCGGTTCGTCCGTCAGGCCGACGCTCGTCAGTGCCTGATTGACGATCCCGGTCCTTCCCAGAATGACGATCCAGGCATAGGTGCGCGCGACCGGCGATATCATCAGCGGGAGGACGACGAGGCCGATCATCCGGCCCTTGCCCTTCGGCGGCAGGTTGACGATGGCAAAGGCAGCGGCATAGCCGATGACGGCCGCGACCACGGTTACCGTCGCGCCGAGCCGAAGCGTGCGCAGGAACACCGTCCGGTTGAGCGGATCGGAAAGGAAGCCGGTATAGGCGGATACCGACCAGCCCTCCGCATTGCGGAAGCCTTCGGCGAGCAAGATGACAACCGGCGCCAGAAAGACGACGGCGGCGAACACGGCCGCCGGCAGGGCAAGCGCCAGCGCCTCGGCCCGGTTGTGGAACATCTCTACGCCTTTCCGCGGCAGTGCCGCCGTTGGATACGTGGCGCGACGCCGGCAGATTCTGGCGTCGCGCGAAGCAGGAGCCCGGCTCTTACTGGCCGACCTTGGCGTTCCATTCGGAAAGCCAGGCTTCCCGGTTGTCGAGCGCCACGGCCGACGGGATCAGTTTCAGGTTCTTGACCGTCTCTTCGCCGTAGGTGAGATTCTCGGCAATGTCGGGCGAGACTTTCACCTCCTTGTTGGCCGGGCTGTCGACCAACTTTTCGGCGAGCGCCGTCTGGATTTCCGTCGACAGCCAGAAATCCATGAACTGAAGCGCCAGATCCTGGTTCTTCGACCCTTTGGTCAGGACCATGACGTTCATGCCGCCGGTCTGGCCCTCCTTCGGAGTCGCCCACTTGATCGGCAGATCCATCTTGGTGAAGCCCTCCCAGGAGAAGCGGCCGATCGGCGCTGCCCAGATTTCCTCCTGCTGCATCAACTGCACGAGTTGCGAGGATTTGACGTAGAAAGTGACGATATCATCCTTCTTCTCGCCGACGGCGGCGATCGCAGCCTTGAGGTCAGGCGCATTCTGCCCCAGCGCCTCACCGATCATGTAGAGCGTGGGCGGGCCCTGATTGGTCGTGACGTTCGGGAGGGCCACATGGCCGGCAAGCTTGTCGCCGAGCAGATCGGCCCAGGACGTGACTTCCACCTTATCGGACCGATAGACGATCGAGGTGGCGTAGAAAGTGTAGCCGACGCTCATGCCGTCGCCGTTCGGATCCTTGGCGATGTCGTAGAGCTTGTCGAAATTGCTGAGCTTCGAGGTATCGATCTTTTCGATCAGGCCGGCCCTCGTAGCGGAAAGCGCGTCCGCCATGGAAACGACTGCCATGTCGATGACCGGATTTGCCTTGTTGGCCTCCATCTTGGCGAGGCGCTCGACGCTGTTGCCGGTTTCGACCACGAGCTTGCAGCCGCACTTGGCTTCGAAGGGATCATAGACCAGCTCCTTGAACGCGTCCTGGGCGAAGCCGTAGACGGAGATGGTCAGTGTCTTCTCCTGAGCGGATGCGGCATGGGCGCCGATCAAGAGAAGTGCGCTCGAGGCGAGCAGGATGTTCTTCATGGCTGCGGTTCTCCTTCGCTGACAATGGGTGGCTGCACGTTGGGGGGTGGCTGCACGTTGGGGGGTGGTGTCGCCGTGGACTGGCGGACGACGAGTTGCATGGGCACTTTCGAAATGGTGGCTGCGACGGGCGCGCCAAGCGGGCCGGGCTCGGCTTCTCGGGTGCCGATCGCCTGCACCAGCGCCTCGATCGCAATCGCTGCGATGCGCGCCATGTCCATTCTGACCGTCGTCAGCGCCGGCGTCACGACCGGCGACCAGATCAGGTCGTCGAAGCCGGAAACGCTCGCCTGCTCCGGGACATGGATACCGGCGCGCTGCAGTTCCGTCAGCGCTCGCAATGCGTGAAGGTCGGAGACTGCCGCGAAGGCCGTCACGCCCTGCGCTACCTTCCCGGCCAGCCCCAGCGGGCAACCCCTGCCGGCTACCTGCTCCAGCCGCTCGATCCACAGCGTCTCGACGCGCACGCCTTCACCCAAAGCCGAGCGAAGGCCGCCAATGCGGTCGTTCTGTACGTTCGAGGCTGGATTGTTTCCGATGATCAGCAGGCGCCGATGGCCGAGCTTCAGGAGATGTTCGGCGATCTGGCGTCCACCGTCCCAGTGATCCGCAGCCACCGTGTTGCCTGGCGTCGACGGCGTGTCCACCACTGCAACCGGGCAACCGACATCGGCAATGCGCGTCCCGCGGCGCGGCACGATGACCATGCCCTCGACGCCCCGTTCGATGAGCCGCTCGATCGCACTCGTCTGGACCGCGACGTCGCCGCGGGAATCGGCGATCAGCACGCCGTAACCGGCAGAAGACGCTGCGAACTCGATGGCCTGGGCGATCTGGGGAAAAAGCGGATTGCTGATATCGGGCAGCACCAGACCGATAACGCCGCTCCTGCCTGTCCTGAGCGCCCGCCCCGCCTGGCTCGGCACGTAACCGAGCTCCGTCGCGGTGGCGCGGATCTTTTCGGCGAGTTCCGCCGAAACACGCCCCTTGCCCGAAAGCGCGTTGGAAACCGTCGCCGCGGAGACGCCGAGAGTAGTGGCTATCCTCGTCAGTTTAGGTCCGGGACGTGCCAAGGTCCAGTTTTCCGCCGCAAGCTGATTAAACGATTAACCAGCGATATATCAGCCGATTGACCCTGTCGAATCATTTTTCCCAAGAAGCTGTGGATCGAGCGCTGCTCGGGCAGCTACCGCGCGACGAAGAGCAGGTCGAAGCCCTTGATCTCACCTTTGGAGATCGATTTACGTATCGCGCGCCAGAGCGCCGCCCGGTTTTCCAGGCGAAAGCCGCGCAGACTTCTTATCAGACGGAGGGTCGCCACCGCAGTCCTGGCCAGACGCAGAACGGCATGCCCGGAGAGCGACGCTGCCAGTATTTGCGGATGCACCGCGAGAAGCACGCTCGCGGTCCTCTTCCGGTCGATCGCCCGAAACTGGTCGAGCACCTTGTACTCGTAACCCTCGATATCGATCTTGAAGCAAAGCCGTTCGGTCCTCGCCATCGCCTGAAGCTCGGGAATGGTGATCGTTTTTGCCTCGATGGACATGCCGGTGTCGTCGGCGATCAGCGCAGACGTTTCGGAGCTTCCGAAACCGCCACCCACTGAATTGAGAACGAGGCATTCGTCCTGCGAGAGAGCCGCGTTGACGAGTTCGACCTCGCCGGCGTTTCCGTCTTTCATCTCGGTGAGGATACCGAAACAAACCGGGTCGGGTTCGACAACGATGACATTGTCGGCGCTTTGCGCCGCCCAATAGGGCGTCACGCCGATCCACCCGCCGATATCGATATAGGTCGTTTTCTCGTCGACGAAGCGCGCGATATTGCGAAAGGTTCCTGGCTCCCATTGGCCCGCCTGAAGGCGGCTGAAGAAGCGTGCCTTTTCCGGCTTGTCGGGGAAGTAGACGGTTCGCTTGTGATAGGTGATCGCGCGCATCGCGCTTCTCTAGCGCATGAATTCACAAAGCGGAACCGTTTTCCGGGAAGTCGCGGGAGACAGGTAAGGGTGGCCGAAACTCAGGCCTCTGCCCTCTGGGCGCGGCTGCGCGCCTCCGTCAACTCGGAAGTCGTCTGGCTGAGACGGTCGGCCAGCACCCGCATGATCTCGACTGCCATCTCCGGGAAATCAGCTAATAGTTTGAGGAAATCATCCTTCCGGATCCGCAATGCTTCGAGTGAGGTGGTCGTCTTGACGGTTGCCGTACGCGGCGTGTTGCAGAGGATGGCGATCTCGCCAACGATCGAATTCTGCTCCACTTCGGCGACTTTCAGCTGTCCGCTCGGCGTCGAAACGAGCACATCCGCATTGCCGGAAAGGATCACATAGGCAGCGTCGCCGATATCCCCCTGATGAAACAGATCTTCTCCCGCACTGTACATCACCCGGTCGGAGGTGAAAGCCAGAAGCTTGAGCTTGGCAGGCGGAAGTCCGGAAAACAGAGTTATCCGGCGCAGCATTTCCACTTCATCTTTTAGGAGCATAACAGTCCGCTTCTCCGAATGCGTCGCGCTTGGTGCAAACAGGTTCTAACCCGGCCGGCGGGAACATATGCTTGCCTCCTGACAACAATATTACATCAAGATGCCAGTTCCTTGTAGTCGCTGTCTCTTGAGTGCGTTTCCACCGGTTCGTCGTGCGCCAACCGTCCGTTTTCGAAATGGGCGACGCGGTCGAAGAGTTCCGCCAGATCCTGATTGGCAAGAACCCACAATATAGCGGGCTTTCGCTCGCCATCCCTCAGGAAAGCGAAGGCCTTCCGGGTGATCTGATCCTGCGTGCGCTGGTCGAGCGCCAGAAGCGGCTGATTGAAGACGTAGAAATCCGAGACCCGGATCAGGGCACGCGCGAGATTGAGCTTCTGGCGCTGGCCGGACGTCAACCGCTTGCCGCCGGCGCCGACGTCGAAATCCAGCCCGAACACGAGCACCTTGTTGTAAAGCCCAAGCGACTCGAACAGGTCACGCACGATTGCGCGTATCCGCTCGGACCCGTCCGTGTGCTTGTGCCCGATGCGGCCGAACAGCACGTTGTCCAGGATCGTCGCCGAGGCCATGTAGCGGTCCGGCTGGTAATGCTCGATGATGCCGACGAGATCGGCCGGGAGGCCGTCGCTGAACTCACGGCGCGCCTCGACGATCTTCTGCATGAGATCGTCCGTCAGGAGACCGAAGCGATGCCGCGGCTCGATATAGCCGAAACACAGGCGGATGATCCTGATGGCATCATCCTCGGACACCTCCTCGAGCGGCTTTCCCCTCACCTTCTGAAGAAGCGCCTCGTAGGCGGGGATTTCCTCGGCCGTCATGAAGGTGAGCTGCTGGAAGAACGGGTGGTCCGGCGGCAAGTCGCGGAACAGTTCAACGACGTTCTCGGCGATTTCCAGCCCCATCTCGTAGAAGGTCTCGTGCAGGCCCGCCCGCTTCAAAACGGTCTTGAAGAAGGGATGGTCCTCGAGCGCCTTCTCCCATCGGTTGCTGTCGGTGACCGTGCCGAAGAGCAGGTTCTCCCCGACGGTCGCCTCGACATTGTAGGAGCCCGGTTCGAAGAAGACGACGAGGTCGCTGAGCTTCTCGGCCTCGAGCCTTTGCCGAAGCGCGCTGCGCATCGCCACGATCTCGCCGGCGAAAGCCTCGTGCTCGGTCGGATCGATCGTCGAACGGACAGCAAGCGCAAGGACGTCATTGCTCAAGAGAACGACGTCCAGCACGGCTCTGATCTTCGCGAAGAGGTCGTCCGGCCCCGTCGCGCCCGCGGCCGGGTAATCGATCCAGTCACTGTTCAGGTCGTAATGCGGATTGCCGGCGAGCTTCGCCTCCACAAGTTCCCACCTGCGTTGAGCTTCCCTGTCGCCCTCATAGACGACCTCCGTCAACGGAGCATGCTTGAGGCCGTAGAGCAGATTGTCGCCGAGGCTGCCCTGGAAGGCAAAGACGTCGGAGGAGGCGTAGGATATTCGCCTGCCCACCACCGATTCCGGCAACTCATGAATATCGACGTCGCCTATGAGGATTCGGCCGGTTGCGGGCCAGGTCAGCCGGCCGAATGCCTCGGCCAGCGCCTCGCCGCCTCCGGACGTACCCCCGGTAACCGCGACCGTTTCGCCGGGTTGGACCTGCAGCGATACATGTTCCACGACCTTCGAGCCGCCGTCGTCGGCGACCGAAAGGTTGACGGCCGCCAGCGCTCCGGTGAGCGGCGTTGCCGGGTCGAGGGAAATCGCCTGCACCTTGGGGTCGATCAGCGGTTCGACGCTGAACTGTTCTACGACCTGGGCATATTTGACCTGCACATCCTGGCGCGCCTGGTCCCAATCGATCAATTCCTTCAAGGGACCCGGTAGGTCCTTGTAGGCGCCGATGACCGCGACAAGCTGGCCGATATCGAGCCGGCCCTGAAGCGCAAAATATCCGCCGATCGAATAGAACAGGAACGGCGTCACCTGGGCCAGGAAATTGTTCAGGAATTTGACCAGAAACTTCCACTGATAGAGATCGTAGCGGATCTTGAATATCCGGCCGAGCCGCGCGGCAATGTCGGCCCGTTCGAAATTCGAGGTATCGTGGGCGCGGATCGTGCCGATGCCGTCGACGATCTCGCTGACGCGCCCCGACAGCTCACGCGCCGTCAACTGACGCTCGCGGCCGAGCACCAGCAGTCGCCTGCGCATACGCGGGATAATGACGGCCTGAACGGCGACTATGGAGGCTGCGATGATGCCCAGCCAGAAGCTCTGGAGGAGGATGAAGATCAGCGCCGTCAGAGCCTGGCCGCCGAGAAGGGCGGGCTGTACGAAGGCGTCTCCGGTGAAGCCGCCCATCGGCTCCACCTCGTCCTTGATCATGGTCGAGATTTCGGCCGGCTTGACGCGCTTAAGATAGCCGGGGGGAAAGCGCAGAACCCGGTCGACGAGCTCGAAGCGGATTCGCCGCAGAAGCCGTTCGCCGAGCCGGCCCTTGTAGGTGTTGATATAGAATTTGAAGAGCCCGTTGATGATCACGAGCAGCAGGAATACCAGGCTCAAGGCCAGCAGCATGCCTTCCCTGCCGAGATCGAAACCCGAGAAGAGGTTGACCTCACCGAAGAACGGCAGGTCGAACGAAATCGGCAGGAACGGTTGGGTCGCCTCGGGGCCGTCGAAACCTGCACCCTGGATCGGTCCGTTGACGATCTGCTTCGGCAGATCGAAGGACAGGAAATAGGGAACCATCGACAGCGCCACGACCAGCAATATCCAGAGCTGCTGCTTGCGGGTGTGAGTCCAGATGTAACGGGAAAGACGTGGTTCCATGTGCCGGTAAAGAGACCTATCTGAAATTCGGGATCGCTCGGCTGTTCTGCCGGCGGACTACAGCGCCGCACTTGGTGCCGGTCCGCCTGATCGTCAATGGGCCTGCGCTGCCTCCACGAAATCGTGACTACCCGGCATGAGAGCAGAGCGATGCGCTATGTCAAGCCTCGATAGATATGCAGTACCGCTCATCTGCGCAGGCGTCTTGCCTCCACTCCTGCGCCTTGCGCTCAACTGACCGTGAGCTTACAACAGCCGCATGACGCATGCCAGCCACTCTTCCCGCCTTCGCGAAGATTGGCGCGAGAGCGCCCGTGACCTTGCCGGGGTTCGCTGCGTATTCCGTTAGCCGGCTCGTCGGTGGCATAGCCAGGGTCATTGCGAAGCATCCGCACGCGAACATTGCCAACGTCTTCAACCACAAGCAGGTCGACTGCAAGATGTGGGCGCGCGACAAGCTCTTCGAGAGCATCGGCACAGATTGTCGACGGGTCGTCGTGCTCGGCGGCTGGTACGGCGGCGTTCTGTCGGCCATGCTGCCCGAAGATTCGCGCTTCGACATCGAATTCGCCGTGAGCTGCGACCTCGATCCCGCGGTCGAGCCGGTGGCGCGCACGCTCAATGCAACCTTCGGCGACAGGTTCAATGCAAGGACGGCCGATATGCACACGCTCGACTGTCGCGCCTTGAATGCGGATCTGCTGATCAACACGAGCTGTGAACACCTCGCCGAACTGCGGAACTGGCTGGACCTCCTTCCGCCCGGCACCCGCGTCCTCCTGCAATCGAACGATTATTTCAGCGAACCCACCCACATGAGCTGCGTCAGGTCGCTTGAAGAATTTCAAGCGCAGGCGCGTCTCGCGCGGATCGACTTCGCGGGAGCGCTGCCTACGAAAAGATACACGCGCGTCATGCTGATCGGGTCGGTCCAACTCCTGGAGCGGGATGAGGAAAATTGCGGTTTTCCGCCTGCGTGCCTCGTCTCGACTTATTAGAATCGATCACATCATGATATAGGGCGATCCGACCTAAATCATCGTGACCTAAAGGGCAGCCTCGACAAAAGGCGCTCTCCGATGATCCTCGCCGTTCCGGCGGCTCCGTCGAGGTCGAGCGGCGGGATGGCCGGCCTCGGTCGTGCAAGCATCGCCCTCACCTTCGCGGCCAGAAGCTCGGGCGTGATCCCCTCCTCCGGCAGCACCCCGGCGAGATCGAGCTGTTCGAGCCGTGCCGCACGCGTGTTCTGTTCGGTCTCGCCACCCGCGGTAAAGGGGATGAGGAGGCACGCGCATCCGGCACGCAGAATATCGCACACGGTGTTGTAGCCGGCCTGCGAGATGGAAAGGCGGGCACCGCCGAGCAACCCACCGAAATCCCGCCGGAAACGAAAGAGGCTGACGCCCTCCGGAGCCGCGGCCGCGAATGTGTCGAAATCCGCCTGCGGAAGGTTCGGGCCTGTTATCAGACACCAGCGAAGCGCATTCGGCAGAAGCTTCGCAGCCTCGAGCGCCGCACCGATCAGTTCCCTGCCGACAGCGCCTCCGCCCGCCGAAACCACGATGTCGAATTTCTCGGCCGCTTCATTCGGCGGCGGCGGGGCGACGAGGCCCGTATAGACGACCTTGTCGCGGATTTCGTCGGCAAGGGGAAATGTTTCCTCGATACGGGCGAATCCGGGATCGCCGTGAACGAGCACGAGATCGAAATGGTTCTTGACGAGTTCGACGGTCTCTTCGGCCCTTCCAGGCTTGACCCTCTCCTGCAGAATGTCGCGCAGCGACGTCGCCACGAGCGGCGGCCGGCCGCTCGCCGCAATTTCAGCGAGCAGCGGCAGCAGTTCGAACCGCATCTGCCGACGCCCGAAGGGGAAGGCCTCGATGATGACGACGTCCGGTTCCGCGCGTCGGAACGCCTCGATGAGCAGATCCCGTCGGTGCTCCTGAAAAGCGGCCGTGACCGGGTTTCCGTCGCCGTCGACAAGCCCGGAAAACCCTTTGTCGCCGGCAGTCACCGCCGGTAGTGCGACGGTCTGCACGCCTTCCCCCGGAAAGCCCGGCACCGGCGTGCCGCCGGTCACCATCGCGACCTCAAACTCCTGCTCGACCAGCGCTCCGCCAATGCGGCTCGCGCGCGCCAGATGCCCGATACCGAGTAGATGCTGCACATAGAATAAGACGCGAGGCCTGCTCAAGGGCTTCTTCTCCATTCGCTTTCGAAGAGCCCGACCAGCTGACCGACGCTGGAGTGATGGTCGAACTCGTTGCGCACGCGCCTTTCGCCGGCGGCGCCAAGGCGCCGGCGAAGCTCCGGGTCGCGGATCAGCCGCTCCAGTGCCGCGGCAAGAGGCTCCGGGCTTTCCGGCGGCACCACCAGCCCGTTTTTGCCATCTTCAAGAAGTTCGGGAATGCCGGAGACTGCGGTCGAGATACAGGCAAGCCGCTGGCTCGACGCTTCCACGAGCACATTCGGCAGCCCGTCGCGGTCGCCGCTGGCCGTCACCCGACAGGCCAGTGCGAAGATGTCGGCCTCGCGGTAACGGTCCAAAACATCCTTTTGATCGAGCGCCCCGTGCCAGCGGATGCGATCCTCGATGCCAAGCTTTGCAGCAAGCGCCTGGAGCCGGCCGGTGAGCTCTCCCGCACCGATATGCTCGAAGCGCCAGTTGGCATCCGCAGGCAACAACGCCAGCGCCTTCAGGAGGACGTCATATCCCTTCTTGGCAACGGCGCGCCCGACGCTGACGATGCGCACCGGATCGTCGGGATCCGAGCCGTCGCGCCTTGTATGCTCGCCTTCGAAGGCCGGGAAACGATCGAGATCGAGGCCGTGATAGCTCAGATGGACCCGAGTCTGGTCCTTCGACAGGTCCCGCAGATGCTCATAACCGCTTCGGGTGCAGGTCACAGTCCAGCGGGCCCGGTCGAGCTTGCCCGAAAGCTCCCAATCCTCAGAGGTCCAGATGTCCTTTGCATGGGCGGAGCAAGTCCAGGGTATGCCGGTGATGATGCTGGCATAATCCGTCACCGACGCCGGCGTGTGAATGAAATGGGCATGCAGCCACGCGGCGTCTTCCGGCCATTCGGTTACGAGCACCAGCGCCTGGCCGAGACGGCGGAAGCGGTTGCGTGAAACGTCTCGCGCGAGGTCCCGGAGGAACGGCCCGAGCACGCGCCGGAAGCCGGGCTTCCGGACGGTCTTCACCAGCGCGCGGAGAACGCGCCACGGCTCCTCATGCAGATATTCAGGCAGGTAATGGACGGCCGCGCGTATTTCGTCATGGACGGGATGGCGCTTCCTGTCGGTCGGACGGCGCAGGGCGACCAGGACGAGCTCATGCCCTGCTCTTTCGAGACCCAGCAGTTCCTGCGCAATGAACGTTTCCGAAAGGCGTGGATAACCCTTCAGCACGACGGCGATCTTCGGTTTCGGTAACACGTGCCTTCAGTTCGATCTTTTCACGACGGCCAAATGCTCCTTCGATCTATGATCGAGCCATTCGCCGACGATGTCGGATATGTGGACGAGGCCTTCCAGCCTCAGGCCATTGGCGCGGAGCGACGGCGGTGCGCGCTGCGGCAGCGCCTTCAGGGCCGCAGCAAGGCGCAACGGCTCCTCCGCTTCCTGCGGAAGCAGCATGTCGACGAGCCCGAGTGCGGAGGCACGCTGGGCGCGGATCAATTGTTCTTCGCGTGGCTGAAGACGCGGCACGATCAGAGCAGGCTTGTCGAAAGAGAGAATCTCGCAATAGGTGTTGTAGCCGCCCATCGACACCACACCCCTGGCGCCGGCTACCAGTTCCTCCATGCGATTGTCGAACTCGATAATCTTGATGAATGGGATCTTGCTTCCCTTCTTGATCAGCTTGTTGCGCTGCTTTGCGGGCATGTAGGGGCCGAGGACGACGAGCGCGTTGTGCGTGAGTTCGGGATCCTCCTGATAGGCGTGGATCACGTCATGGATGAGGTCCGCTCCGTCGCCGCCGCCGCCGGTGGTGACCAGTATGTAGTCGCCTTCCGGCTTATGGCCGTGCAGCGCATCGTGGGAAACGCTTCTTTGCAGAAAGCCGACGAAGTTCATGCGATCGCGCACGGCAACGGGCACGTCGAGCCCGACCAGCGGATCGTAGAAATCCGGCGGTCCGTATACCCAAATCGAATCATAGAACTGCTCGATCTTGCGCATCGTGTCGCGTCGCTTCCATTCCTCTTCCAGGAGGTGCGGCGAGTCCATCACTTCCCTTAGGCCAAGCACCAGCCTGGTGCCGTGCGTCTTCAGGTAGGCGAGCGTATCCTCCACCTCGCCGCGCAGGCCCATCGGCTCCTTGTCGACGACGAAAATATCCGGCCGGAAGTTTTCCGCCGTCGAACGGATGATCGACTGCCGCATTTTCAACGTTTCGTGCAGCTCGATGTGGCGGTCCAGCGAAGTGTATTCGCCGTTTCGGAGCTTTATGACGCTCGGAATCTTCACGAAGTCGACGCGGGCGCGATAATCGAAGGCGCCGGCGATTGTCGCACCGGAGATGATCAGGATTTGCAGTCCGCTGTAATCTTCTACCAGGGCATGGGCGATGGCGCGACAACGTCTGAGATGGCCGAGCCCGAAGGTATCGTGGCTGTACATGAGGATGCGGGCATCCTCGAAGCGCCGTGTCATACGAAAAACCTTTCGCTCAAAGATAGAAACGTCGAAGTCTATTGCAGCGATCGCTTGCAGCCAACAGCGATACCGGGGCTTATTTGTAGGGATCGGCGGCGTCGCGCAACCCGTCTCCCAGGAAGTTGAACGCCAATATCACAAGAATGACCGGGATCGTGGGGAAAAGCAGCCACGGATAGAAGGCAATGACGCTGACGCTCTTTGCCTCGGTGAGCAGGATGCCCCAGCTGGTTATCGGAGGACGCAGGCCCAGGCCGAGGAAGCTCAGCGCCGTTTCGCCAAGGATCATGCCGGGTATGGAGATCGTTGCCGTGGCGATGAGATGGGACATGAAGCCCGGAACGAGGTGGCGCCCTATGATGCGTCCGCTTTTGGCGCCCATCAACTGCGCGGCAAGGACATAGTCTTCCTCCCTGAGCGCCAGCAGCTTCGAGCGCACGGCGCGCGCAAGGCCGGTCCAATCGAGAAGGCCCAGGATGACGGTTATACCCAGATAGATGAGAAGCGGGCTCCATGTCGCCGGCATGATCGCCGCCAGGGAAAGCCAGAGCGGAATGCTCGGGATCGACTGCAGTACTTCGATCAGTCTCTGAACCACAAGGTCGAAGATCCCGCCATGATATCCGGCAAGGCCGCCGATGACGATGCCGAGAACGAAGCTGACGGTGATGCCGAGAAGTCCGATCGTCAGCGATATCCGCGCTCCGTAGATGATCCGCGACAGCACGTCGCGGCCGAGACGGTCCGTGCCCAGAAGGAAAAGCTGCCCTCCCTCCGCCGGGCAAACCAGATGCAGATTGCTTTCGAACAAACCCCAGAAACGGTAGTCGTCCCCGCGGCAGAAGAACCGGATCCGCTCGACGGCCGTCGTATCGTCCGTGTAGTTGCGCTTCAGCGTATCCATGTCCAGCTTCATCGTCCGGCCGTAGACGAAGGGGCCGACGAATTCACCCTCGTGGAAAAAGCGAACGCTCTGCGGCGGCGCGTAGATGAAATCGACATTGCGTGTATGCAGGTTGTAGGGCGCGAGAAACTCGCAGATCAGGATCATCCCGTAGAGCATCGCGAGGAAGATGCCCGAGACGAGCGCGACCTTGTGGCGCTTGAACTTCCACCACATCAGGCGCAGCTGCGATGCCTGATTCACCCGCACCTGCTCCTCGGTCATCACCTCCACGGAATAGGGGTCGAAGGGCGCGGTCGAAACGTAGTGCGGAAGGGGCTCGCCGGGCGCCGGGATCGGTGACGTCACTTTGTGCTCCTGCCTTGCAGACGAATTCGAGGATCGAGGACGGCGAGCGCCAGATCGGAAACCAGCACTCCGATCACGGTGAGGAACGCGAGGAACATCAGGAACGACCCGGCGAGGTACATGTCCTGGCTCTGCAGCGCCTTGATCAGCATCGGTCCGGTGGTTTCGAGGGACAGCACGATTGCCGTGATTTCCGCACCCGAAATGATCGCCGGCAGGATCGACCCGATGTCCGAAATGAAGAAATTGAGCGCCATGCGCAGCGGATATTTGAGCAGGGTTCGCGTGGGCGAAAGCCCCTTGGCGCGGGCGGTCACGACATATTGCTTCTGGAGTTCGTCGAGCAGATTGGCCCTGAGGCGCCGGATCATGCCGGCGGTACCGGCCGCGCCGACGATGATGACCGGGATCCAGATATGCTCGAGTATCGACTTCGCCTTTTCCCAACTCATCGGCTCGGAAAGATACTTCTGGTCCATCAAATGACCGATCGAAGTTCCGAACCAGATATTGGCGAAATACATGAGGACCAGGGCCAGCATGAAATTCGGGATTGCGATGCCGATGAGTCCGATCAGCGACAGGCCGTAGTCGCCCCAGCTGTACTGGTGCGTGGCAGCATAGAGGCCGATCGGAAACGCGATGACCCAGGTGAAGATGATGGTGACGAAGGAGACCAGGACCGTGAGCCACAGGCGCTCTCCGACGACCTCGCTCACCGGCAATTCATATTCGAAGGAATAACCGAAATCGCCCTGGAGCATCCCCGCGACCCAGTGGACATAGCGCAGGATCGGCGGCTGGTCGAAGCCATACTGCTTACGCAGCGCCTCGATCTGTTCCATGTTGACGCCCTCGCCCTGCGCCCTGATCTCGGCAATGTAGCTTTCGAAATAGTCGCCCGGGGGCAGTTCGATGATGGCGAAGACGAGCGCGGAGATGATGAGGAGCGTCGGGACCATGACTGCGATGCGCCAGAGAATGTACCGCAGCATCTCAGTCGTCCTGTTCCAGCCAGAAGGTGTCGGGCTTGTAGGCGCCGAGGTAGCTCGTCGGGTCGAAACCGTACAACCCTTCATCGGGGAAATTGCGCAGCTTCTTCGTGACGAGGATCGGCTGCAGCGAGCTGTTGACCAGCCCGATCGAGAAGACCTGATCCGTGTAGATGGACAACATCTGTCTCCAGATGTCAGCCCGCTCGGCATCGTCCGCGGAATGCCTCCAGCGCTTGAGCAGGTCGAGGAGCTCGACGACCGCGGGAAGGTCGGGTGCCTCGCCCATTTCGCCATGCGACATATAGTTCAAACCCCAGACGGGCCACTGCAGCTGGTCGTCCGTGGTCGGTGCAAGCTGGCTGGGGCTCATGTCCGCGGTCGGCACGCCGTTGTCGAGACCGAACCACATCGACATGATGATCTCGCCGCCGACCGCGCGGCTGCGGAAGGTATCGCGCTGCGAGGTGCGAATGAACAGCGAAATGCCGACCTCGCGCCAATAATCGGTTATGAGCTGCAGCACATCGGTATCGAGCGTGCTTTCGCCGGCCGTCTCTACGACGATCTGCGCCTTTCGGCCGTCGGGAAGAATACGGATTCCGTCGCCGCCGCGCTTGGCCAGTCCGGCCGCGTCGAGCAGCGCGTTCGCCTGTTCCGGATCATGGGCGATCCAGGCCTTCGCGAATTCGGGCCGGAAGAGAGGACTTTCAGGCAGCACAGTGTCGGCGCTTTCCTTCGTCAGCCCATAAAATGCGGCCATGTTGATTTCGCGACGGTCGATTGCAAGCGACAGCGCACGACGGACGCGCACGTCCCTGAGCAGCGGCCGCCACACCGGGTCGGCAGAGTTGAGGTTCGGCAGCAGCGCCAGGCGTGACCCCGACGTCTTCTTCCAGAGCTTTACCTCGACCGGGTGCCGCTTTTCCGCATCTTTGAGATAGGTATAGTCAACGAAATCGACCCCATAGGCCTGCAGGTCGCTTTCGCCCGTGCCGGCCTTCGCCGGAATGAGCGAGGACGAACTGACGCTGAGCACGAACCGGTCGATATAAGGCAATTGCAAGCCGTTTTCGTCCACCCGATGGTAATAGGGATTGCGTTCGAACATGAACTGTTCGGCCGGCAGGGGCGTGGTGTTGCGCCACGGGTCGAGGGTCGGCAAATCCGGATTTTCGGGCCGGTAAGAGCGCGCCATCCGCATGTGCAGCTGGCTCCACTTCTTGACCCGCTGTTCCTTCAGGAACGTCTTCAGCTTGTCCTCGTCCTGATATTTTGTGTGGAACTGCTTGAGATAGGCCGAGGGCATGACGACGACCAGCGGCTGTGGTGCAGCGAGTTCCTGCAGGAAAACCGGGTTCGGCATCGGCCAGGAATAGCGGACCGTTCGCTCGTCGACGATTTCGAACTTAGGCGCCTGCCCGTCCATGACCATCGCCGGCGGCAGGCCGGCCGGGGTCAGATTCTCGTTGAGGAGCACGTCTTCGAAGCAATAGCGGAAGTCCTCGGCCGTCAGAGGCGTGCCGTCCGACCACTTGTGGCCCTCGCGCAGATGAAAGGTGAAGATACGATCCTCGACCGTCTCGTAGCTTTCGAGAATATCGGGCTGGAGATTGAGCTTCTCGTCGTAGCCGACCAGGCGGGTATAGCCGTAGATCGTCATCAGGCGAATGTCCTTCGCACTGCCGATCAGGCTGCGGATCGTGCCGCCGTGGCGGCCGGCCTTTCGTCCCATCGCCGCGACATCGATCACCCTCGGCGTCTTCGGCAATCGTTCGCCGACCGGCGGAAGCTTGCCTTCCTGAACGAGGGCGGCGAGCGCGTCGGTTCCGCCTGCGGCCACGAGCATTGCTTTTGGAAACGCAGCCGACGCGAGAATGCCAAGCGCGGTTCTTCGGGTGATCATCGGCGTAACTCCCTGGCATCCACCGATTCGCGGGCGAGGACATAGTGCCCGCCACCGAGGTCGGCGGGAATAAGAGCACCGTTCTCGCCGCCGTCGGAAAATTGCGCGCCCCAGCGCTCCTGGTCCGATCCGCCGCTCGCCGCAAGGGAATCGAAGTCGAGCTTACGGTCGAGGTCGGGATAGGGAACGGCGGCGAGGAGCGACTTCGTGTAGGGGTGGACCGGATTGCGCATCAGCACCTCGCGCGGCGCCAGCTCCACGATCCGGCCCGCGCACATGACCGCGATCCGGTCGGCCATGTAGTCGACGACCGCGAGGTTATGCGAGATGAACAGCATCGTCAGACCGAGCTCTTTCTGCAAGTCCTTGAGAAGATTCAGGATCTGTGCCTGCACCGAAACATCGAGCGCAGAAACGGGTTCATCGCAGATTAGAAGCTGCGGCACGAGCGCGAGCGCCCGGGCGATCCCGATACGCTGCCTTTGGCCGCCGGAGAAGCTGTGGGGATAACGATTGATGAAGCGCTGGTCGAGCCCGACCGCCTGCAAAAGGGAGCGAACGTGTTCCTCACGCGATTTCGGCGTCCCTCGGCCGTGAATCTCCAGCGGCTCGCTGAGGATGTTCTTCACGGTCATGCGCGGCGAAAGCGACGAGACGGGATCCTGGAAGACCATCTGGATCTTCGCCCGCAAAGCCTTGAGTTCCCCGCCGTCGAGCTTCAGGACGTCGAGCGCGCCCTCCCCGTCGTCGAAGGTAATTGTGCCCTTGTCAGGCGTCACGGCCCGCATGAGGATCTTGCTGACGGTCGTCTTGCCGCAGCCGCTTTCGCCGACGAGCCCGAGGCATTCACCGCGGCGGATGTCGAAGCTGACATTGTCGACAGCGCGATGCCGATATGCGGTGCCGCTGCCGAACCAGCCGGAGCTGCGCGTGGAAAACGTCTTCGAAAGGTTGCGGACGGACACGAGGACATTGGGACCCGCGGCTTTCTTGACTTCCCGGTCGCCGACGATCGCGCCGGCCTTGACCGGCACCTCGCGCAACGCCTTCAGCCTCTCGCCCGGTTTCATGTCGAAGTGCGGCACGGCGGCCATCAAACCCTTGAGATAGGGATGCCGGGGATTGCGGAAGATCGCATCCACAGGTCCTGCCTCGACGATCTCGCCATGGTAGATAACGACCACCTCGTCGGCCATGTTGGCAACGACCCCGAGATCGTGGGTGATCAGAAGCATGGCCATGTTGAGCTTGCTTTGAAGCTCGCGCAAGAGCTGCAATATTTGCGCCTGAACCGTCACGTCGAGGGCCGTCGTCGGTTCGTCCGCGATGAGCAGCGCCGGTCGGCAGATCAGCGCCATCGCGATCATCGCGCGCTGTCGCATGCCGCCGGAAAGTTCGAAGGGATACATGTCGTATGCCCGCTTCGGATCGGAAAAGCCGACATAGCCGAGCAGTTCCTCCGTCCTCTCGCGGCGCCCTGCCTTGTCGGTATCCGTATGGATCTTCAGAACTTCCGAAATCTGGTTGCCGATCGTGTGAAGCGGCGACAACGAGGTCATCGGTTCCTGGAAGATCTTGCTGATGCGTGCGCCGCGGATCTCCTGGATATCGCGCCCGTCCGTATCCAGCGAAAGCAGGTCGACGCCCTTTGCCTCGGCTTCGGGATCGTTGAACAACACCCGGCCGCCGACGCTTGCCACGCTCGGCAGGATGCCCATGATCGCCTGGCTGATGGCCGACTTGCCGGACCCGGACTCGCCGACGAGCGCCGTCACCCTTCCGGGCAGAATTCTGAAATTCGCTCCCCGAACGGCTTCAACCTCGCCGCCCAGCACCGAGAATGTGATCCGCAGACCCTCAACTCGCAGCAGGTCCGCTCCTGACGTCATCGCAGCACGCTTCCCTCAATACCCCTCCTGCACAATTCCAACTCGAGGCCGCCCCCAAAATAAAATCATGCGGCCACTTCCTGCAGCGCCGCGCGTCTGACCCCGCGTGCAAAGCTAGCCCCGCCGGAGGCACCGTAACTTTTTGCCACTCAAAAACAGTAGCCTAGGTTAAACGGGCTGTCCAGCAGGCCACCGGAAGGTCAGGAAGCGTGGAGCGGCATTAAGAGAACGGGCAGCTGCCGTTGGTCAGGACGTCCTCGCAGCGCGGGGAACGCCGGAAATCGTCGTAATAGAGCGTCCAATCGGTCGTATCGGCGGCCCGATAAGGTCCGAACTTGAAGTACTGGTTCTCACCGAGACCCTTGTCCGCATGGCCCACATGGCCCTTGACGGAGACGATCGGCTGGCCGTTGGCAAAGAGCTCTATATGGCCCGAGCCGTCGGGACCGGGTTTCGTGAAGACGACGAAATCGATCCAGCCGGACTTCGGATCCGGTAAGGGATTGCCATGGTTGGTAATGGTGATCCCGTCCGTGCATGAATTGAAGAGGCTGCCGTCTTCCGGCTTCCAGTTGCCGTCGGTCGCCACCAGCATGCGCATCTGGTTGACTTCCGGACGGAGCCAGACCGGCGCCTGGCCTGGGGCGCAACGCGCCGCTACGCCATCAGGGCCGGCGGTGACCGGAGGCAGATCGTTGGTTTCGACCGTGGCGAAGAGCTTTCCAAAATTCATGCGCAGCGCCAGAAAGGGGCTGAAGTCGCCCTCGGCACCGGGATCGATCTCTCGCTTCCACTGTGCGATGAGATAGCGGTGGTCGTCGCTCGGCACCGGATCGTCGAACTTTACCGAGAAGCCGTACCAGACCCCCTTGTCGTAGGGTACCCGCAACTCGGTCTTTTCCCAGATCTCCGCGCGTTCGCTGCAGCCGTCGTGATCCGCAGGGCAATTCGGCGCTATGCTAAGCTTCAGCCCTCCGTTGCCGCTGCGTTTGACGGCTCTCTGGAACTCGTATGTGCCGGCGCTCTGCTCGAAATTCTTGCGGTAGTAGAGCCCCCCTTCAGGCGCGAAATCCGTGCCCTCGAAACCATCGTACAATTTCCGTTCGTAGACTGCCGGCTCCTCCGCCGACTGGGCATAAGTGAGACTCGGCAAGGCAATCGCCGCGGCCAGCAGAGCTATACGAAACATCGGTCCCCTCATTGCAGCATCTTGTCGATCAGACCGCGCGGGCCAGGCGGCCGCTTCTTGTTGCGGTAGAGCAACATGACATGCTCGGCCTCGGAAAGTCCATCCTCGGTTGCATCATATGCCCGCTCCTGCGCGATTGCGGCAAGTGCGGTATCCCGGGGGTAGAGGACCGTGAACTTCTGACGAACCCCGCGCAGTTTCTCCTGCCCGAGCGTTTGCCATTCCCCGCCGCAATAATTCACGAAGGCTTCGCTCGCGACGACGCTGTGGTCATATTTCTTCGTCAGATTCTGCAGCCGCTGTACCTCGTTCACCGCAGAGCCGAACACCGAGAAGGTCAGTCGGTCGCGCAGCCCGACATTGCCGAACATGACGTTCCCGACATGCAGGGCGATGCCGTAGCCGATCGGGTCGCGGCCCTGCGTCCTGCGTTCCGCGTTGAGGGCGGCCATGCGCGCCGTCGCCGCGCCCACGGCGGCGAATGCCTCGCGGCTGGCCATCTCCGACGGCTCCTTGTGCCGGCCGCAGGGGTAGACGCCGATGAAGCCGTCGCCGATGAAGCTCAGTATCTGTCCGCCGTTGCGGTTGAAAGGCGTGGCGATCGCGTCGAAGAAGCCGTTCAACGACTCGATATAGGCCTGCCGGCCTTCCTTTTCGGCAAGCATCGTCGACTGGCGCATATCCGCCATGACGAGAACTGCGCGTACCGTCTCGCCGTCGCCCCGCCGGACCTGGCCGCTCATCACGCGGCGCCCGGCATTGGCGCCAAGATAGGTGGTCAGCATGTTGTCGGCGAGCTTGCCGAGCACGGCCACTTTGGCAGCGATCGCCAGATGGTTCTGAAGTCTGAGAAGGGCCGCAATGACGTCGTCGCTGAAACCACCCTGACGGTCCGTCGTCCACGAGCCGACCATTCCGTGTTCGGATTCTGCTCCAAGAGGTTGCATGAAGGCTATGTAGTCGGTCGCTCCCTGCTCCTTCAGCTCGTCCAGGATCGGAAACTCCGAGGGCAAGGCGGGATCGATCCGGCGCCTGACATGATCGAGATTGTTGCTGAGCAGGTAATAATACGGGCTGTGCAGGAATCGCTCGGGATTGAGCGCCAATTCCTCATGGCGCAGACCGCTCACCTCGACACCCTGACCTCGCCACCAGGTGAAGCCGAGGGCGTCGTAAAGCGGGTGAAGCATCGAGAAAGACAGATGGACGCGCATGAGCGGCAGGCCCGCCGCCGCCAACCGCTCGCAGAAACCGCGCACGATGGTTTCAAGTGTTTCGTCGCTGAGCGAGGTTCGCATGAGCCAGTCGGCGACCTTGTCCAGGAGGATTTGGGAAACGTTGTCGTTGATCGGGCTCATGCCATGTCCTCATCGTCGCGGCAACGGTCGCCACCGGCGCCGACCGCGAAGCAGCGATCGCTCGCTCGCGGTAGCACTGAGTGGGTACCCGTCGGTGAAAGAAGGCTCCCGCCGCCTCCCGCGGCCGTTCGTGCAGCGATCGGGTCACCGCTGCGCTCCTGCAGATATTCACCGGGGAGCACATTTTCCAGAGACCACGAGCGATTTTTGATCGTTGCCGGATCGTACACGCAACAGCCCTGCGCATTGCACCCTGAAATTGCTGGGGTCCCTCACGACCGCGCGCCTGCCCGGGCCAGACAAAACGACGCAGGCCTTGAGGCGTGCGGCTTCGCTGACGGCGCGCCGCGCTTGACTTGCGGTGGCTTTCCCGCCAACAAAACGGCACCGGGCTCCGCAGCCGGATCGCTGAAGCGGCCCTCCCGGCAACAGAACTGGAAGCCAATCTTGACCTCTCCGCATCACGACAGGCTGCTCGAATCGATCTCCCGCCGCACCGCCCGCGTCGGTGTGATCGGCCTCGGCTATGTCGGCCTGCCGCTTGCCGTTGCAATCGCGCGCTCCGGCTTCCATGTCACCGGTTTCGACATAGACCCGGGCAAGATCGTCGCGCTCGACGCCGGGAGCTCCTATATCGAAGCGGTTTCGGACGCGGCGCTTGCCCGTGAAGCCGGCGCCGGGCGGTTCCGCTCCACGACCGACTTTTCGGATCTCGGCCTTTGCGACGTCATCATCATCTGCGTGCCGACGCCGCTGACCAGGCACCGCGATCCCGACCTCTCCTTCGTGGAGAATACGTCGCGCGCGATCGCTGACCGCTTGCGGCCGGGTCAGCTCGTCGTTCTGGAGTCGACCACCTATCCCGGCACCACCGACGGTATCGTGCGCTCCATCCTGGAAGAAACGGGGCTCAAGTCCGGCGCCGACTTCTTCATTGGATTCTCGCCGGAGCGGGAAGACCCGGGCAATCGCGCTTACGAGACCACGAGCATCCCCAAGGTCGTGGCCGGAGACGGCCCAATGGCCGCAGCGCTGATGGAGCGGTTCTATGCCGCCGTGGTCACGACGGTGGTTCCGGTCTCGTCCAACGCGACCGCAGAGGCGGTAAAACTGACCGAGAATATCTTCCGCGCCGTCAACATCGCCCTCGTGAACGAACTAAAGGTCGTCTACGAGGCGATGGGCATCGATGTCTGGGAGGTGATCGATGCCGCCAAGACGAAGCCCTTCGGTTACATGCCCTTCTATCCGGGACCCGGGCTCGGCGGCCACTGCATTCCCATCGATCCTTTTTATCTGACGTGGAAATCCCGGGAGTACGAGCTGCCGACGCGCTTCATCGAACTCGCCGGCGAGATCAACTCGGCAATGCCCCGTCACGTTGTGGCAAGGCTCGCCGAGGCGCTCGACCGGCGGGAGGGAAAGGCGCTCAGCCGCTCGGCAGTCCTCGTCATCGGCCTCGCCTACAAGAAGAATGTTCCGGACATTCGTGAAAGCCCCTCCCTGAAGCTGATAGAGCTCATCGAGGAGCGTGGCGGCAAGGCCGCTTTCTACGACCCCCATGTGGATGAAATTCCCTCGACCCGAGAACACATGGCCTTGAAGGGCCGGCGGTCGGTCGTCTTCGACGAAGCGACGGTTCGCGGCTTCGATGCCGCGCTTATTGCGACCGACCACGATGCTCTCGACTATGCCGCACTTGCCGACTGGGCGCCGCTGATCGTCGACACGCGCAACGTCTTCGCGCGCCACGGCCTTGCTGCCGAGCACATCGTCAAGGCTTGACCGCGGGGGGAATATCCCCGGTGCTCGACAGGTCCCCTTCGGAAAGACCGGCCTTCAGGTTCCGGGCGGCCACCGCGTAGCCGCCGGCCGCACCGTCGATGAAGTGCATGTGGTCCCTGCTCATCGGGCTCGGAACGATGCACGTCATCAGCGCCGAATCCTGCCGGTGCAGCCCGTAGCGGCATATGCCCGCCGCCGCTCCCTGCTTCAGCCGTTCCTCGATACGGCGCAGCCGATCGAGACTGACGTCGATCGTCATCTTCAGCGCGTCGTCGAACTTGCGGAAGTCCGAATTGCTGGCGAGGTCGCGCGCGTATCGCTTGACGTCGAACGGTCCGAAATTGATGCCGAGCCTGAAACAGAGAAACAGTGCAAGGCTCTGCGCCGCAACGAAGGACCAGGCGAGGAAGCGCCGGCCCCTCGGCGAGACGGCGCGCGATTCCACCGTAATGCCGCGCACGGAAAGGTGCGGCTCGGGTCCTTTTTCCGGTACCGGGTGCCCGCCTCGCTCCTCCCCCTCGGCCAAGGACACGATGTCGCCGATCAGCGCCTTGTATTCCGGACCGATGCCCCGCTCCCCCGGCACCGCGATAATGGAGACGATCGCTCCGTGGTGCGAGACGATCGGATTCCAGCGGCATGACAATCCTGTCAGGTCGGGTCTCGTGCCGGGCGGCGCGGCCTCGATCTGGTAGCGGCCCGCCTTCATTTCCGCTTCCGCCCAACTGGCACCACCGCCGGAAAACATGGCGTAGGAGACCTCCTCGCTCGCCTTAAAGCGGGCGACACGCATGTCGAACCCGCTGGCGCGCACGTCGGATACCGGGACGATTGCGGCGCGAAGCTCAAGGCCCAGTTCCTCCGCCACCCATGTCTTGGCCGCGGCGAGCACGTCCTTCGCTTTTGCCGCCAGCGTTCCGGGCACGGCAGCGAGCGCCCCGTCGCCACCGAAGACGAATGCGAGGTTTTTCTCGTCGAGCCCGTTCATGAGCGCCGAGATGACGCTCGCGCCCGCCATGTTCACGCTCTTGTATCGCCCTTCGGCGATCGCTCCCGTCGAATTGACGATATCGGCAACGGCGAGCCACCAGCCGTCGGGCAAGGGCCGGTAGTTGGCCTCGTCGGCGACCCCTTCGAATGCCTCGAAAAGAGGAAGGCCCGCATAAAATTCCCTGTCGGCCGGCTGCACCATCGTTGCCAAACTCCTAGAGGCGACATCTGTTGCTGATTTCCAGGCTGGAGCGATTTTCAGCCGATTACGACGGATAAAGCACCTTCGCTTCAATGGATAGATTTCTCTTCTCGCCATGTAATGCGTGCGCGACGGCGCCAATGGCATTGCAGGACCCTCATGATTTGTGCTTGTCTAATCACTACGCCCGGGCAAAATGCCACGGCAGGCAGGATAAAGCCGGAACGGAATGCAGGACGATACATTTCGAGTGAAGTTTTGGGGCGTAAGAGGCAGCTTGCCGGTTTCCGGCGAGCAGTTCCTGCACTACGGAGGAAATACGCCCTGCATCGAAATTCGCTGCGGCAAAGAGGTGTTGATATTCGACGCGGGCTCGGGCCTGCGCGAGGCCGGGCTGTCGCTGATGTCCGAAGGTATCGCCGAGTTCGACGTTTTTTTCACCCACACCCATTACGATCACATCATCGGCCTGCCCTATTTCAAGCCGATCTACCGCTGCAGCTCCGCCGTCCGCTTCTGGTCCGGCCATCTCCACGGCACGATGTCCACGGCCGAAATGATCAACGAGTTCATGAGACCGCCATGGTTCCCGGTCGGAACGGGCATCTGCCAGGCGAGCCTCGACACCGTCGATTTCCGTCCGGGTGAAACACTATCGCCGCGAAAGGACATTTCCATTCGCACCATGAGCCTCGTGCATCCCGGGGGATGTGTCGGCTACCGTATCGAATGGGGCGGACGGGCGGTCGCGCTCGTCTACGACACGGAACACGAACCCGGGATTCTCGACCCCGCACTCCTCGATTTCATCGCCGGAGCCGATCTGATGATCTATGACTGCACCTATCTGGAAAGCGAGATGCCGACCTTTCGCGGCTACGGACACTCGACTGGGATGCATGGATCGCAGCTCGCCAAAGCCGCCGGCGTCACGCGCCTCGCCATGTTCCACCACGATCCGTCGCGCACCGACGCCGCACTCGCCGCCATGGAACAGGAAGTCCAGGCTTTCTTCTCGGGTGCCTTTGCCGCGTGCGACCGTCAGGTCATCGATCTATAAGATCTGCGACACGGTTACTGCTGAAATGCTCGGCTAATTCGCGCCGGTCACACCCCAGGCGTCAGCGCTCCTGCCCGCCCTCTTTGAGCAAAGCCACTCCTTCGGAATGGGTCACCTTTGGCGCGCCGTCGAAATATGGGCTGACGAGACGCCGCCACTCCTGGAAATCATCAGAATTGCGGAAGCCGATCATGTGGTCGTCGATCGTCTCCCATTTGACCAGCAGACGATAAAGATACGGCGTCTCTACGACCCGATGCAGCGCCACGCCGTGGCAGCCTTTCGCCCTCAGAAACAGGGGCGCCGCTCGTGACACGCCCGCTTCGAATTGCGCCTCGCTGCCGGGTTTGACGGAAATCTCCGCGACTTCAACGATCATGATTTCGCTCCCTGCTGATGGTGTTCCGCATCGATCGGACGCTCCTCTCCGGTAGCGATCGTGGTCCGGGTCGCATCTATGGAGGCATAGATCCAGAAAATGCGCATTGGCTCGGTCTCGGACGCATTGATGAAGCGATGGGGAACGTTTGCCGGGATCCAGGTCGTGTCGTTGGGTCCGAGCGGGTATCGGACCCCGTCGATTTCGGCAATGGCCTGCCCGTCGAGGACCATCACGCTCTCTTCGCAATTATGTTTGTGAAGACCGATCGCGGCGCCAGGGTCGAAAGCGGTGATGCCGTTGATTATGGTGGTCGAGCCGCATTTGCGCGTCACGAGCGGCGTCGTGCGGGCGCCGTTGCCACGATCATTGCTGTTGAGCTCCTTTGGGCGAAGGATTGCTGGCTGGGTCATTTGGGTTCTCCTTATTCCGGCGCCTTGGCGACAGGCTGGGCTGCGTTGGCCGGGCCGATCCAGACGGTCTTGATGTTGACGAACTCGCGGATGCCGTAGACACCGAGCTCGCGGCCGTAGCCTGAACGCTTGATCCCGCCGAAGGGGTATCGGGGATCGGACGCGACCATGCCGTTGATGAAGACGGCGCCCGCGTCGATGTCGCGCGCGAGCCGGCGTGCACGCTCGACATCCGAGGTCCAGATCGCCGAGCCGAGACCGTATTCGGTCTGATTGGCGAGCCGAACCGCTTCTTCGGCATCTCTGACGCGGACGATGGCCGCGACCGGTCCAAAGGTCTCCTCGCAGAAGGCGGCCATCTCCGGGCGCACATGATCGAGCACGGTCGGCGGATAAAAATAGCCTTGCCGGCTCAGCGGCGCGCCGCCGAGCCTGCATTCAGCGCCCGCCGCAATTGTCTTTTCGACCTGCGCGTGCAGGCTGCTCATCAGGTTTTTCCGTGCCATCGGGCCGATACCGGTATCGCGCTCCATCGGATCGCCCATCTTCAGTTGCGCGGCTTTCTCGCAGAAGAGCTCGACGAAACGGTCGGCGATCGCTTCTTCGACGATGAAGCGCTTGGCGTTGACACAGGACTGCCCGACATTGATGTAGCGCGCCTTGACCGCGACGTTTGTCGCCTCTTCAAGATCGGCGTCGGCAAGCACGATGAAGGGGTCGGAGCCACCGAGTTCCAGCACCTGCTTTTTCAGCGCCTTGCCGGCCTGCGACGCAACGATGGCGCCCACTTCGGTGGAGCCCGTCAGCGTGACAGCTGCGATCCTGTCGTCCGCGATGATGCCGGCCACTTTGGCCGGCTCGATCAGCAGGGTGGCAAAGAGGCCCTCCGGGCAACCTGCCTCGCGCATGATTTCCTCGATGGAAAGTGCACATTCCGGCACATTGTTCGCGTGCTTCAGTACGGCGCCGTTCCCTGCGGCGAAAGCCGGCGCTGCAAACCGGAAAAACTGCCAGAACGGATAGTTCCATGGCATGATGGCGAGGACAACACCAAGCGGCTCGAAGACGACGGCGCTTTCGGACGCATTCGAGGCGACCGTTTCGTCGGCGAGGTATTGCGCCGCGTGCTCGGCATAGAAGTCGCAGTTGTAGGCACATTTTTCGATTTCGGCCTCGGCCTCGACGATCGGCTTGCCCATCTCGCGCGTGATCATCTCAGCATAGCGCGACTTGCCGGCACGCAGCACCCCGGCCATGGCGCCAAGCAGTCGAACCCGCTCTTGGACAGGCTTCTTGCGCCACGCCTTTTGCGTCTTTGCGGCGGCCGAAAGCGCTGCATCGACAAAGGCATCGTCATGGAGTTCGTAGCGGGCAAGTTCCTCGCCGGTGGCCGGATTGGTCGTGACGATCATCGCCATCTCCTTCATTCTTCTTGATTGAGTAAAGCCTTGCGTGGCCTTGCACGCCGTCAACGCAGGTCGCGGCTGCTCGCAAGCACACCGCCCACGATGTCCTCGCGGAGCTTGTTTTCTGCACTCATCGTCCTGCAAGCCTCTCCAAGGCCTTTGTGAAAAAATCCGGGGCGCCGAAGTTCCCTGACTTCAGCGCGAGCGCCACCGGATCATCTCCTTTCGACAGAAGGACCGGGACGCCCGGGTCGATCTCAGGCCCGATTGTCAGCGTACCAAGATCGAGCGCCGAAACCACCGCGCCCGATGTTTCCCCGCCGGCAACGACCAGCCGGCGTATGCCCGCGCCAATCAGTTCCCGTGCCGTCTCAGCAAAGAGATTGTCGAGGGCTTCGGCGACCTTTTCCCGGCCAAAGCGCGCCTGGATCGCCTGAACCTCGTCAGGGGTGCCCGAGGAATAGACGAGTGGTGCCTTTCCCCGGTTGGCAAGCAGGAACGAAGTCAGGTCGACCGTCGTCACCGTTCCATTCATGACGCCGGCAACATCGATGGCAAGCGTCGGATAAGAATTCCGATGGTGGTCCACCTGTTCCCGGGTCGCGCCGGAACAGCTGCCGGCAAGAATGGCCTCCGGACCATCGACGCCGAAGCTCACCGAACTCTGTCCCTTGGCTAACCCGCGGGCGATAAAATTTGCCGGCAGCCCGATCGCAATCCCAGATCCTCCCGTGACAAGGTGATGATCGGCGACAGCCTTGCCGATCACGACGAGGTCGTCATCGGTAATCGCATCGACGACTACGAGAGCATGGTTATCATCGCCATGCCTGCGGAAGGCGGCCTCGATCGCCGAAGTCCCGCTGCGGACGGTGGCAATGTCGACATGTCCGACATCCGAGGTCGTCTGCAGCCGTAGCCAACGGCGGATATCGGCATCGGTCATTGGATTGAGCGGGTGCTTCTCCAGACCAGACTCGTCAAGAAGACGATCTTTTACAAAGATATGCCCCTGATATACCGTGCGTCCGGCCCCTGGGAATGCCGGGCAGACGACGACACCCTTCACGGCAAGCGCGTCGGCGAGCGCCTCCGCGACCGGACCGATGTTTCCGGCCGGCGTAGAATCGAACGTCGAGCAATATTTGAAGACGATCTGCTCGCAGCCCTGATCGAGCAGCCATTTCAGTGCCTCTAGCGATTGCTCGACGGCTACGGCCGCATCGATGGAGCGGCTCTTCAGCGCAATCACGCCCGCCTCGACCTCCGCGTCGGCGGCAGCGCTCGGAACACCTAGACATTGCACGGTGCGAAGGCCGCCCTGCCCCGGCAGGCCCTTCGCGATCGTATTGGCGATGTCGCTCGCCCCGGTGAAATCGTCCGCAATGACCCCGAGAAGCATCGTTTCTACTCTCTTTCAGTTCTACGACGAAGGGCTGACAATGACGCTGCGCTCGAAGCCAGCCGCTCCTCGATGACACGCGTTCGCGACCTAGCCGAGCAAACGGCGAAGCTTGGCAACGGCGGCGTCGGGGCTGTTCAGCACGGGAATGGTCGTGACCGCCTGCACCGCCTGAAACGCCCGCGCCGTCGAGAAATGCGCAAGCGTGATCGCGTCAAAGCCCTCAAGCCTGGCAGCGGCCTCCGCCACCAGCCGGTTGTGCGTCGCCTCGTCACCGGCCCTCACGGCTCCGATCGCGCCCTCGACGAGGAAGCTTTCGATTTCGGCGGACGGGTCCACACGGGCGGCCTCCTCGCGGAATTCGGCTTCCATTCCCTCCCTCGCGGGCGGAAACGTGTAGAGCATTGCCGTTCGCCCGCCCTTGCGGATGGCGGTCTCGAACATCGCCTCGTTCGGCTTGAGGACGGGGATGTCAAGCGTTGATGCAGCCCGTTCGATGGCGGTGCCGAAGGACGAACAGGTGAACAGGACCGCATCGCTGCCGATCATGCGCGCATATCTGGCCAATGCTACGATGCGATCCGTCATCTGCTCGGTTACGGCCCCGTCCCTCGCCCTGTCAGGGGAAAGGCTGTCCTCGAGAATGTTCACCCGGCCGGCGTCCGGCCAGGCCTTGTCGAAGGCCGCCTTGATCGGATCCATGGCAATCGGTGTCGCGTGAATGAGCGCGATTCTCGGCTGTGTCGTCATTTGTCGATCCTGGAAAAGAGGTGGCGGCCGCCGCTTCGGGCCTGCTACTGCTGGCCCGCCGAAAACACCCACACACTTTCGGGTGGAATGCGTGCCCAGACCGTCCCGGAAGACAGCTGCTTGGCGCCATGTGCCTTGGCAACAAAATCGCCGCGGCGCAGACGGTATTCCCACCTGTCTCCGAGATAGATGCTGTCGTCGAGGTTCATCTCGAGCGCATTGGCATCCGGCTGGTCGCTGACGCTGATCTGTTCGACACGTATCACCGCGCGCGCGTCTTGCGATGCCGACAAGCCCGACGCTTCGCGCACCGTTCCGTCGAGGCTCCAGTTGTCGCCGCCGATGACCGTCGCCCTGCCTTCAACCGTCTTCACCTTTGCCTTGACGATATTGTTGGCGCCAAGGAAATCGGCCGAATAGAAGCTGTTCGGGTTGGAATAGATCTCCTGCGGTCCGCCTTGCTGGACGATGCGCCCGTCCTGCAGCAGGAGAATATTGTCGGCGGCAGCCAGCGCCTCGCTCTGGTCGTGGGTGACGAGGATGGCGCAGATCTCGAGATCGAGGATGAGCTTGCGGATCCAGTAACGCGCCTCCTCGCGCAGCTTCGCATCGAGGTTCGAGAGCGGCTCGTCGAGCAGCAGAACGCGCGGTTCGTAGACGAGCGCGCGGCAGATCGCGACACGCTGCTGCTGCCCGCCGGAAAGCTGCGAGGGAAAGCGATCGGCGAGATGCCCGAGACCCATGCGCTCCAGGATCGCCTGAACGCGCCTTTCGAGATCCGCCGGCGCGACGCCCCGGAGTTTGAGGCCGTAGCCGACATTCTCCTTGACGGTCCGATGCGGCCATAGCGCGTAGGACTGGAAGACGAGGCCGATATTGCGCTGTTCCGGCGGCAAGGCCAGCTTGTTCTCGCCGTCGAGGACCGTTTTCCCCCCGATCACGATCTGGCCGACTTCCGGCTGCTCGAGCCCCGCGACGCAGCGCAGAAGCGTGGTCTTGCCGCTGCCGGAGGCTCCGAGAAGAGCGACGATCGACCCGCGCTGTGCGGTAAAGGAGGCGCCTTTGAGTATCTGCAGGCCGCCGAGCCATTTCTGGACATTGCTGACAACGAGTTCAGTCATGGATTTTTGCTCCCAAACGGAGGGCGAGTGCGAGGCCTGCGCCCGTCAATACGATGCTGATGAGGGCGAGCGCGGCGATCGTGTTCATCGCGCCGGTCTGCAGAAGCGAGACCATCAGCGAGCCGATCACTTCAGTGCCTGCGCCCATGAGATAGACGCCCGTCGCATATTCGCGAAGGAAGATGATCATGATCAGCGCCCAGGCGCCGGCGAGGCCGGGACGGACGATTGGAATAACCACGTCCTTCCATGTCCGGCCGATTGTCGCGCCGGTCGTGCGCGCCGATTCCTCGAGTTCCGGAGCCACCTGGATCAGCGTGCCCTGCAGCAGGCGCAGACCGTAGGAGAGGCCGACGACGAGATAGGCGACAAAGAGGCTGACGAGTGTCGGCCGCAAGGGCGTCAGCAAGGGCACGAACAGGAAAACCCAGAAGAAGGCGAGACCGACCACCAGGCCCGGAAGCGCGCGGGGCAGCAACACGATGTAGTCCAGCACCGTGTTCGACATGCCCCAGTTGCGGTGACCGGCGAGGCCGACGGCTAGGTAGATTGCGACTGCCACGGCACCGCCGACCACCGAAAGCACGATCGTGTTGATGATACCGTTATAGAGGCTCGGCACTTCCAGCATGCGGCTGAAGTTCGAGAAGGTGAGCTGGGACCACAGGTTGACCCCCTCTCCCCAGGCGTCGACAAAGGCGCGCACGGTAATTCCGCCGATCGGCAGGACAACCGACACGAAGAGCCACAGGCCGATGATCGAGAGAGCGATGATCTGGCCGCTGTTGCCTAGCTTGAGGGTAGAGACACGCGCACCCTTTCCGCCCATCGCCGCATATTTGCGGGCATTGCGCAAAAGCTTGCGCTGCATCCATACGAGCGGAAGTGTGATCAGGACCAGGACGACGGCGACCACTGCCATAAGCTGGTAGGTTGGCGTACCGAACAGCGTCGTCAGTTTGTAGATATACGTGGTCAGCACCATGATGCCGTTGGGATCCCCGAGCACAAGCGGAATGCCGAAGGTCTCGAAGCCAAGCAGGATGTTGAGCGCGGCAGCAAAGATCAGAGCCGGCAGAACCATGGGCAGGGTCACGTCACGCGAGACCTGCCATATCGATGCGCCGGTCGTGCGCGCAGCTTCCTCGAGGTCGGACGGCAGATTGCGCATGGCCGAGGACACGTAAAGATAGACGTGCGGCACGTGGCTGAGGCCAGCGATCAGGATCATGCCCGGCAGGCTGTAAATGTTCCAGGGAACAACGCCGATGATGTCGCGGACGAAGAGGGAGACGAAGCCCGTCGGACCGACCGAGACGGTGTAGCCGAAGGCGAGCACGATGGACGAGATGAACATCGGCACGAGAACGAGGACCTCGAGGAGGCGCTTGGCCCTCACGTCGGTTCTCGTGATCAGAAAGGCCAACAGGCCGCCGAGTGGTACCGCGATTGCGACCATCCCGAACGAGAAGATCGCCGTCGTGCCGAGGGCTTTGTAGAAATTCTTGTCGGAGAAGACGTAGCGATAGGCATCGAACCCGAACTTGGCGCGCGGGCTGAAGAAGGCAGCCGTCAGGAAGCTCTGGTAGATGATCAGGCCGACCGGCGCCAGCACCGCGATTGCGAGCAGGCCGATGACGACGCGCCTGTAGGTGCTCGCATTGCCGTGGCGGGGCATTCTCGCCGGATATTTCTTTTCGGCTGCGGCCTTTGAAAGCTCGACTGCGGCCGGTGCTTGAGCGTGGGTAGACATTCCTTGCCTCTCGCAAACGGGGGGCGGAGCCGCGGCGCCGATGGCGCCGCGGCGAGCGAAGCATCAGCGACCGAGCGCTTCCTTCCAGTCGTTGAAGAACTGGACGCGTTTCATCTGGTCCATGTATTCGAGCACGCCTTCATCGACCGCAATCGGCTTGAGACCGCCGCCCACACGCTCGTTGAGCGTCTTGACGTTGAGGCCGGAGGTCACATCCTCGCGGACCGAGGGAAGTCCGCCTTCCGCGAGAAGCGACTGGCCCTCGGCCGAGAGCATGTAGTCGACGAAGAGCTTCGCGGCGTTCGAATGCGGTGCATCCTTGGTGATAAGCGCCAGACGCGAGAAGGCCGGCGTATAGTCACTGGCGAAATGGACGCCGAGGTTCGGGCTTTCCTTGACCCAGTCGAGCGCATAGGAGCCGATGATGTTGATGGCGATGATGTTTTCGCCGGAAACGACCGTTTCCTTCATTCCTCCGGAGCTCGAATAGATTTTGGCCCCGTCGTCGCCCATGGCCCTGGCGAGATCCCAGAAGTCCTCGCGGTTGCGAGCATCGTTGGAATGATGAAGGAAGCCGGAGCCGCTCTTCTCAGGATCGAAGGTCGCCACCTTGCCCTGCAGCATGTCCTTGTTTTCCTTCAGGAAGGTGATCATGTCCGCATAGGTCTTCGGCAGCTTGTCTTCCGACAGGGCCTTGGTGTTGTAGATCACGCCGATCGGCTCGACGGTCGTGGCGTAGAGTGTGTTCTTGTAGTTTGCCCAACCCGGCAGCTGGCCCGCCTCCGGTGAGGCGTATTCCATGCCGTAACCGTCCTGAACCAGCGTCATCTGCAGGTCCATGGCCGAGCTCCAGACGACATCGGCTGTCGTCTGGCCGGCCGCGGCCTCGGATATCACCTGGTTATAGGTGCCGTTCGTGCCGAGGTCGTTATACGCGATCTTGATGCCGTATTTCTTGGTGAAGCCATCCTGCAGTTTTTGCGACTGGGCAGCGTCCGTAGAGGTGTAGACGGACACGGTGCCCTCCTCCTTCGCCTTGGCGATGAGGTCGGCATAGTCTGCCGGATAGCCGGCCGGTACTTCCTGTGCGGATGCAGTGGCTGCAAACGCGGTCATGAATGCCGCGGTGACGGCGAAAGCTGTCGAGCGGACGGTGTGTTGCCTGTTCATAGTCTGATCTCCCAATAGCGCCCGTGCTCCAAAGCTCCTCCGGGCATTTGCGCGAGGGCCACTCCGCGCCCTCGCGACCTCCGACTTTGCACTTTGGATTTATAAAATCAAAAGTGCAAACGCTTAGGCATTGACGGCCTTTCGGTCGCCGCCGCGATTTTGGACAGCCCGGGCCACGAGTGAGCCAAAGGTGTCTGTGTTGGTGTTGCCGCCGAGATCGCGCGTGCGCGTCGCCGGATTGGCGAGGACCTCGTCGACGGCTCGCTCGATCTCTGCGCCGGCGGCCTCGAATTGCGGAAGGCCGCGCTGCTCGCCGAGCCAGCTCAGCATCATCGCTGCCGAGAGGATGAGCGACGTCGGGTTGGCGATGTTCTGGTTCTGGATATCGGGCGCCGAGCCGTGCTGTGCCTGCGCGCAGACGAGGCCGGTCTCGGCGTTGGCGTTGATGGAACCGGCCAGGCCGAGGCTGCCGGAAAGCTCGCTCGCGAGGTCGGAAAGAATGTCAGAATAGAAGTTCGTTGCGACGATCACGTCATAGCGCGACGGGTCGCGCACGAGATGCGCCGCCATGGCATCGATGATGACGTCGTTGAGCCTGACTTCCGGGAATTCGGCGGCGACCTTGCGCACCTGTTGCAGAAATAGGCCATCCGTCAGAATGAAATTATTGGCCTTGTGGACGGCCGTGACCTTCCTGCCGCGCTTCATGGCAAGCAGAAAGGCCTGGCGCGCTATGCGCTCGCAGGCATTCGCGGTGATCTTGCGGACCGAGAGGGCGACATCCGGCGTCGGCATGAATTCGCCCGTCCCGGCATACATGTTGCGGTCCGGATAGAAGCCTTCGGTCGCCTCACGCATGATCACGAGGTCCATCTTCTTCGCATCGTTCAAAAACGCGCGGGAGCGTGCCGGGCGCACATTGGCGTAAAGATCGAGCTTGACACGGAAGCCGGCCGAGACGTTCACGCCGCCCTTGTCGCGGGGCGGATAGTCCATGTGCGACTGGGGACCGAGAATGATCCCGTCGAAGGTGCGGGCAAGCTCGATCGTCTCATCCCGGAGCGTCGAACCGTGTTTTTCCAGGCTGGCGAAGCCTGTGTCCTCAAAGTGGTATTCGAGGCCGAGACCGAACGCCGCGTCCGTGGCCTTCATGACCTCCATTGTTGCCGCGGTGATCTCGGGACCAATCCCATCACACGGCGTTACGAATATTTTCATCTGACAATCTCCCATGAGGCAACGGCCGACCGGCCGCGCAACGTCACGGGCAGATTATTGGCTTTTTAAATCTGAAAATGCAATCACTATTTTTCGAGAAGTTCTTTTTCATGCGCCTGATGCGACCAGGACCAGGTTACGGGCGACTTCTTCGAAAGCGCGCCACCCAGGTGCCGTCGCATCGCATAGGAAGCCTCGACGACCTCGCCGCGCTCAAGAAGATCAAGGATTTCGAGGTGCTCCCTGCACTGGCGCACGGTGCGGCTGCGATCGACCCGCGAACGATATTCGAGCAACCGGCGCATTCTGTTCACGCGCACGAGCGAGAGGTGGAAAAACGGATTGTTCGACATCTTGATCAGCTCTTCATGGAAAAGCGCACCGTTGTGGAGAAGCCGTTCGGCCGGCAGTCGCTCGATATCCGATTCCAGCATTCGCAATTGAATGCGCCGTTGCTCCTCGATGATCTTGCGATCGAGTCGAAACTCAGGTTCCAGCATCGCCGCAGGCTCGATAAGCATGCGGAACCGATAGATTTGTTCGAAGGCTTCGGGCGTTTTGGCGACCGGCAGGAAGCGCCAGCCGTAGCCCTGCTTGCGCTCCGCCCATCCTTCACGTGAAGCGCGCATCAAGACATCGTTGACCTGCGATTTCGTCAGATCGTACCGCTCTCTCAGCATCTGCTCGGTGACTTCGGCCGGTATGCGGTCGGTGAGCCAGTCTTCTGCAAGACGCTGGTAGTCATTGGCGACCTCGAACGGCTCCGCATCGTCGCGAACGCGTTCGGCAATGCTGTCCGTGACCTCCTTGACGAAGAACCCCCTGTTTTCCTTCTGCTCGAGGAGACCTTGCGTGGCCAGCATGTCCATCGCCTCGCGAACCGGTGAGCGGGAGACGCCAAAGCGATCTGCCAATTGCTGCGTCTTGAGGTGATCCCCAACCGCCAGCTCTCCAGACGTGACCAGGAGGGTGATTTCATTTGCAATGGTCTGTGCCAACTGGCTGGAGCGCATCTCGGTCAATCCTATGAAAACGATGACGTCGCCGCACGTTAGTCCATGAGAGCCGCAAAGGGAACGATTCGCGCCAACAATTTGCATACCCGGCCGCCTGAAAAACCAAAAATCGGCCGAGTTGACATTGACACGGCTGATTTTTTGGTTTTTTGCATATTAAAAATCAACACCGGAGGAGACATGTGCTTTCGAGAGGTGCCTACGTCCCATGGGGTCGTTAAAGCGATTGATCTCACGTCCACCTTCGGCCCGGACTTCCACAGGCTGCCGTTTGTTCATCGAATCCTGCTGGAAAACGTCGCCAGGAAAGACACAATCTGCCTGCCCCGCATGATTGAAGCCATGCGGCGCTGGCTTGTCAGCGGCGCGAGTGAGGCTGAGGTCGTTTTCCATCCGTCGCGTGTCCTGATGCACGACACGACCTGCGTACCCGCCCTCGTCGATATCGCTGCCATGCGCGACGCCGTCGCCGAAGCCGGCGGCGACCCGGCGAACCTCACGCCGGTCCTGCCAGTCGACGTATCCGTCGATCATAGTGTCGGCGTCGACATGTATGGACAGCCTCGGTCCCGCGCCTTTAACATGCAACGCGAAATGGAGCGCAACAGTGAGCGCTACCGCCTGATGAAATGGGCAACCCAAGCCCTTCCAGGTGTTACGGTGCATCCGCCTGGCACCGGGATCATGCACACGCTCAATCTCGAGCAGCTGGCGACCGTCATGCGTCTCGAGGAGCGGCACGACGAAACCTGGGCGACGCCGGACACGCTCATCGGCACTGACAGTCATACGCCGATGATCAACGGCATCGGAGTTCTCGCCTGGGGCGTTGGCGGGCTGGAGGCGGAAAGCGTCCTCTTTGGTTTTCCGGTCACGTTACGGCTGCCGGAGGTCGTCGGCGTGCGCCTGACCGGACGGCTGTCCCCCGGCGTGCTCTCGACAGACCTTGCCCTGGAGGTCACGCACCTCCTGCGGCGCCACAAGGTCTCGGGAGAGTTTGTCGAATTCTTCGGGCCAGGGGTGTCGACGCTCACCGGCGGCGACCGCGCCGTCATTGCCAATATGGCGCCCGAATATGGTGCGACGACCGGCTATTTCCCAATCGACGGACAGACTATCGAGTACCTGCGGCGAACCGGCCGAAGGGCGGAGCACGGCTCAATGGTTGAAGGTGTCGCCCGAGCGATGGGGCTCTGGTTCGATCCGGACGCGGAGCCGCGCTACAGTCGGGTCGTCGAACTTGATCTCGGCAATGTGCGTCCCCTTCTTGCCGGGCCGCGGCGCCCGCAGGACAAATGCGCGCTGACTGAGGCTGCATCTGCCTTGGAGACGGCAGCCGGCGGGCCGTTTGAGGAGATATCCAACGGGATTCCGGACGGCGCGATTGCTATCGCGGCCATCACGAGTTGCACCAACACCTCCGACCAGCGTCTGCTAGCTGCCGCTGGTCTTGTGGCCCGCAAGGCAAACAGGCTCGGTCTGCGGCCGCCTCACTGGGTCAAGACATCATTAGCGCCGGGCTCGCCGTCTGCCGAACTCTTCCTGAGAAGAAGCGGACTGCTGACGGATCTGGAGGCGACCGGCTTCAACATCGTGGGTCATGGATGCACCACCTGCATCGGAAATTCGGGGCCGCTCCAGCCGGACATGGCCGAAGCAATCGCCAATGGCACTGTCGCCGCCGCCCTTCTCTCGGGCAATCGCAACTTCTCCGGCCGGGTGCATCCGAGCCTGCAGTTCGGCTTCCTCGCCTCGCCGCCGCATGTCGTCGCCCTCTCGATGATCGGAAAATTCTGTCGGGATCCGTTGAATGTCAAAGTCGCGGACACCGCGGACGGATCCGCCGTCTGCCTTCGCAATCTCCTCCCGTCCGATGAGGAAATCGATGCCATTTTGCGTGACTTTTCGCAGTGCGAGGATTTTGGCCGGGCGTTTCACGACGCCACGAAGAACGATGCATGGCTTGCCCTCGAGGCGCCATCCTCTCCAACATTTCCCTGGGATGAAATCTCCACCTATATCCAGCGACCGCCCTTTGCCGTCGCGAGCAACACCAATCGGCTCGGAACCTATACGGCCCATCCGCTGCTCGTGCTGGGCGACGACATGACCACGGATCACATCTCGCCCGCCGGCCAGATCGATGCCGAGAGTTATGCCGGACGCCATCTCGTTGCGGCCGGCGATCCGCCAAACGACCTCAACGTCTATGCGGCCAGACGCGGGAACTGGGCGGCCATGGTCCGCGGTCTCTTCGACAATCCCACGGCGTCCAACCTCCTGCTTGACGGGCGACCGGCCTCAAGAACCGTGTATGCCCCTACCATGGATGAAGGCCCGCTATGGGAGGTGGCCGAACGCTACCGGCAGGAAGGGCGCTCCGTCGTGATCGTAGCCGGTGAGCGATATGGCGCCGGTTCTTCGCGCGACTGGGCAGCCAAGGGCCTTGCGCTGCTTGGGGTGCGCGCCGTCATCGCCAGAAGTTTCGAGCGCATCCACCGCACGAACCTGATCGGCATGGGAATCCTGCCCATCGTCATCGAGAACACAATTCCCTCACTTTCGGCACTGGACCTCATCGAAGTTGACGCCAGGCACATAGAAGCGCGCTGCGGTATCAGGCTGGTCTTGCTGAGCGCCTCTGGCGCAGCCAAGACATTGACGGCGCGCGCCGCGGTGGAGACGGAGCAGGAGGTTGAAACGCTTGTCGCTGGCGGGATGATTCCCCTCATTCTTGACCGCCACCTGGCGGAACTGGTGGTACCCAAGACGCCCGATTTCGTTCGCCCCATACCGGGCGGCGCATTTACTAAGGAAGGAAGTAAATAGATGCCATCGGGCTGGAAATTGTCATTGGCCTAAAAGATCCGCAACCCTGCGCCAGCGGCAGGCAGCGTGCGAGGCGGTGATGTCGAAAAGTCTGGATAGGAATTCCCATACGCTCTCGTCGTGAACGAGGTGGTGGGTGAGAATTCCCACCGTCCCGCCGCCCTTCTCGATTTCATCCAGCCGGCGATCGATGTCGCGAAGGATCTCGCCATGAGGGCGGCAGCCGCGGGTGCCGTGCCAGTCCATCACATCCACATGGGCGTTTATGAGCTGCAGCCCCGGGACGCGTAACACGGCGGATTTTTTCCCGTCCTCCGGTCCGAAAACCGAAAGGGCCCTAAAGCCGATCTCGTGCAGTCCGGGCACCAGCCCCGGGTCGATCCGGTTCCATGGCGGAACGAGGAGCGGCACCATAGCGGCAGGATAAAGCGCGCGCAGACGCGCCCAACCGGCGCGCAAGTCGGACGCCACCATCTCGCGCGACCTGTGACCTCCTAGTTCCTGGCGTTTTTCTGTAGCGGGGGCATGGTTTTGATGGGACCACCCGTGGACGGCAACATCGACAAGCGGTCGGCCGGCAATGCAGCGCGAAAGGCGCTCATCGGTACCTGCCGGAATGACGGCCAAGATCACCGGCACCGAAAAGCGGTCGGTGAGGTCGAGCAATCGGTGGAGCGCGGCCGTCGGCTCGACGGCGTCGTCGTCCCGCAGCCAAAAGTCGACCGATTGGCCTGCCTCCTGCAGGCGATCGAGCCTGTCGGCCAGCGTTTCCCAGATCGATGCGATCGTCATTTCGCACTCCCAACGAAATCGGCGAAGATCCCCGAGAGACGTGCGGCGGCGGCGGGAAGCGAGCGGTGCTCGAAAACGAAGCGCCGCGCGCGCTCGCCAAATTGTCTGCGTAGGGATCCGTCCACGAGGAAGCGCCGCACCGCTGCCGCCAGTGCGTCGATGTCCCCGGCCGTCGTCAGATATCCCGTTTCGCCGTCACGTACGACTTCCGGCACACCCGCCGTGCGCTGCGCGACGACCGCGAGGCCTGCAGCCTGCGCCTCCAGATAGGACAAGCCGTAGGCCTCCCCGCAGCCCGGCCAGACATAGAGGTCGCCGCCGGCGAGAATCTCCGGAATCGCCTGAGGCGACCTTTCGCCAAGCCAATCCAGCCGTCCTGCGGGAAAGGCCGAAAAGGCTTCCGATACGTCAGCCCGTGCAGGGCCGTCGCCCACCACCGTGAGCGTCCAGGGCACATCAGCGACAAGGGCGAGCGCGCGGGCAAGCATGCGATAACTATCCATCTTGTCGCCCTGACGCATCATCGCGACGGCAAGCAGGCGGTTGCCGCCGGCCCCGGTCCTTCGCAGGTCACGAAACGGCGACACATCGATGAAAGGGGCGAGCAGCGCAGAGCGCACTTCGGGTACCGCCTCTTCGAGACCCTCGCGGTCACGATGGGTGAAACAGATATTGACCGCCGCCTGCCTTGCACCGGCGGCGACCTCATCTTGCGCAAGTTTCCATGACCCCAGGTTGCGCCGAAAGGAATAAGAACACTCGGCAGTAACGTATGGAATGGAGAATTCCGCGGAAAGCGCGGGACCAATGAGATCCGGAGCCTTGTAGTACGGGTGGTAGCAAAACCAGAGGTCGGGCGGCCCTTTCAACTGCCAGAGCCGCCGAAGCCTCGCAATCTCCCCTTCGGCCTCCTTGCGGAACGCTGAAAATGCCGCATCCGAGGCATCACGCGAGAAGGTGCGCAGCTCCGAGGCAATGCTGACGTCGTGACCTGCCAGCCGCAGCGATTCGATCAGCATGCGTGCCATCTGTCTGTCGCCGGAAGGGACAGGGTGGTCGGGTGATTTCAGTGGCGCATGAAAGACGATGTTCATTCGGCGCGAGCTATCCCGCCTCCCGTCGCGATGTCAACAGGCCCCGGCCCGACGACGTGCGGCTGCAGTGCCCCGGCTATTCCGCCGCTGCCTCCCCGCCCTGGGCGAGCGCCGCGTTCTTCTTGGCGATCGCGTCGCGTGTCGCGGCAGCTGCCGCCGGCGCCGATTGCACGTCGTCTCCGGCCACCTGGACCGTGGGCGAGGCGAACTGGATGCCATTGGTCTTGAAGGCCTCCTTGATCATGGCCTGGGCCCTTCTTCTCACCTGGGTCTGGTGGCCCGGCTTGGTTTTCATGGCGAAGCTCAGCGTTATGCCGTAATCGCCGAACTGCTCCACGCCTTTCATCTTCACCGTTTCGATGATCATCGGCGCGAGCTCCGGGTCTTCGAGCAAGGAAGCCCCGATGCCCTTCACGACCTTCTTCACCTTGGCGACGTCGGAGTCATAGGAAACATTGATCAGGAACTTGTCGATGACCCAGTCGCGACTCATGTTCTGCACCGCGCCGAGCGAGCCGAAGGGCACGGTGAACACCGGTCCCCGGTGATGTCGCAGCTTGACGGAGCGGATGCTGAAGGACTCCACCGTGCCCTTATAGCTGCCGCTCTGTATATATTCGCCGACCCGGAAGGCATCGTCCATCATGTAGAAGATGCCGCTGATGATATCCTTGACGAGCGTCTGGGAGCCGAAGCCGATGGCGACGCCGAAGACCCCAGCGCCGGCGATCAACGGACCGACTGCGACGCCAAGCCCCGAAAGCACCATCATACCGGCGACGACCGCGATGAAGGCCGCAAGGAAATTGCGCAGGATCGGCAGCAGCGTGCGCAGGCGCGTGTTGCGCGCGAACTCGGCGGAATCCTGCACGGTCAGGCTGGCGCGCGCCATGCGCACGTTGATGGATTCCTTGGCAAGCTGCCAGACGAGATCGGCCGCAAGCAGTATGACGATGCCGGCCAGCACGCCACGGAAGATGCGGTTGAAGGCATCGTCCTGCATCATCTGCGCGCCGTCGATGCGGAAGGTCATGGCAAGCCATACGGCCGCGAGCGCGATGATCACCAGCCTCGCCCCTCGCTCGATCAGAACATTGCGCAGGACGCGGAAGTCCTCCGCCGCGGCAGCATCCAGCATCGTTCTGGTCGCGGCGCTGGTGAAGCGCAGCAGAGGCGGCAGACCGAGGGCATAGACGCCGAGCCAGAACAGCACATCCATGCCTGCAACCCAGAAGACCCAGAGCAAGACTAGGAAGGAAACGATCAAGGCATTTCGCAGGATGCGACGCGCGGGCGCCATCTCGGCAATCGGCCGGCGCAAGGTCGTGTCGATCGCCAGTCCGAGAACGAAGAGGCCCAGGACCGCGCCGGTGAGGTTGCGCACGTCTTCGGGAAACGCGAGCGCGCGCATCATATCGCCGACGGCCCATACGAAAGCGACGGTGCAGATGAAGTATACGGACCGCCTGAGCCAGTAACGGGCACGATGCGGAGCAAGCGATACATACGACCTTGCCTGATCCCCCTCCGAGATGGCCGGCGTCAACACGGCCGATGCGATCGCGATCAGAAGTCGAGCCACGATCCAGGCGATAAGGAGCGGCGCCACCGCTGCCCCGAGGTGATGCGGCCAATCGGCGATCACGAAAGCAGCGACGGCCGCAATGGCGAAGGCGACAAGCGGCGCGATGCGAACGAAGGCCGCCAACCCGCTTCCTGCCTGCACGTTGTTGCGGCTGGCGCTTCGTCGCAGGAGATGGCGCAGAAGGAACTCGGCGCCGTAGCCGATCAGCAGAACCAGGGCAAACGCCCAGATGATCGGCAATCTTCCCTGGCCCTCCATGTCCCCGTACACACGGTCTCTCGCCGCCTGCCATTCGGGCAATACGCGCGGCGCGGCATTCAGAAGCGCAGCAAGGTGCCTCCTGGCCTCGGCCATCCAGCGCGAAGCGAAGCTCTGGGGCTGCGTGACGGTAACGGGCCCGGAGGCCGCCTGCCTGGTCTCGATCCCCTGCCTAGTCTCGATCCATTGACGGACCTCGGGATCATCCAGCAGCTGAATGAGCTGCTGCACCTTGGCCGGAGGCGCTGCCCCCTGGTCTTGGGCCGCCGAGAGAGCCACAGAAGCAAAGATCAGTTGGAGAAAAAAGGCCACCACTGCTGCGACGCGCCCTACACCTGCACCCATGCGATAGCCCCCTGATCGCCAGACCACTCGGCGATGATAGTGGCATATCAACACATATGCGTCACCCCGCAATCCCGTGCACTCCGAAGGGTGCATGGATCGGGGCCTCACGCCGAAGCGCGGCGCCCAAACATGTCTTCTTTGATCCCATCCGGTAACGGAAGGCATGCAGCAGATCAAAGTGCCACGGCGATTTTTGCGCGTCCGGTAAGTAGGCCGGCGCAAGGCTCTCCGGATTATGGTCCGGCTCAAGCCGAACCGGCTTCAGCAGCCGACACTGTGGAGGCATGTTCGCGGGCCGAGTGTTTCAGGGCCGACGATGCGACTGCGTCCCACTGCGAAAGTATGCGTTCTGGCAAGTATCTCCTGGCGCTCGCCTCGGCATTGGTAGCCAAACGGCTCCTGAGTTCACCGTCGCCGAGCACCCTAGACAGTGCCTCGGCAAGCGCATCCACATCGTTGCTGGGAACGAGGATTCCATCCTCGCCATGCTTCACCATGTCCGAGGGGCCCCACTCGCATGCAAAAGAAACCACGGGAAGCCCTGCAGCCATGGCCTCGAGCAAGACGATACCCCATCCCTCGTAACGGGACGACAATACGAAGACGTCGGCCGTCTCCACCCATAGCCCCGGTCTTTGCGTCACGCCCGGTAACTCAACCCTGTCCTTCAGGTCCAGCGCGTCCCGCAGTGCCTCGAGCGATTTCCTGTCATCGCCCTCGCCCCAGATGACGAGCTTCCATTCGGGGTGCCTCGTGGCAATCCGTGCAAAGGCCTCGATCAGGAGATCGAAGCCCTTCTGACGCGTGAGCCGGCCAACCGCGGTCAAGATATTGTTGCCGCGTCTCTTCTGCCATTCGCCGGGCAGGTCGACGGCATTGGCGATCACCCACCCCCTGCTGCGCATCTTCTCCGGAAAATAGTCGAGCGCGCCCCTGGTCATCGTCACCAGACCGAACGCACGCGGATACAGACGGCGCTGAACCCATTTCCAGACTGGACCGAAAGGCTGGAGGGCCGGATTGTTGCGCTCGGAAACGATCACCGGAGCCTGCAGCCCAACCGTCGCCAGCAGCGTCAGTACGTTCGTTCGGGTCAGGAAGCTCAACACGAAATCGGGTTGCGAGCGGCGAATGGCGGAACGCAGGCGAGAAATTCTCTTGAGCACGAGCAGGCCCGCCTCGATCTTCCCAGCCCTTTGCGGCGGCAAATCGAGACGTTTGATCGCGATCTTCGGATCCAATTCGTAGTAGGGCTTCGCATCCGGCGGCTCGAGAGTGATCAGAGTGACCATGCAGCCGAGCCGGGCCCAATGGTTGGCGACAAGGTTGACCACGTGCTCCGTGCCCCCGGCGCCAAGGCCCGGCAGGACGATCGTCACACGTGCTCCGGAAATATTCGACGCCTCAAGCGCTGGGGAATTCGAACTGCCGTTCATTTCGAAATTCCCCTCCCCTGAAGCCCCGCGAACGTCACGCACAGGAGTCATGGCTGCCGCCACAGCAACGGTTTCTCTTCGCCCAAGGGACATCATCTGGTGCCTCCATTCCGTCTTCGCGATGCAAAACATCACGATCTTCACCAATGCTGTTTGGAATGTTACCGGGCGCGCCTCACGCCCTATGCAAGCACGTTATTGACAGAATGCTTGTTTTTCATTTCATATTCAAATTGCTAAAACGAATGCCTGAAATTGCCAGCCACGGGACGACCGGCACCATAAGCTTAATTAATTGCTTCAAAGAATCAATACCACACAAGACGCGCGACCACTGCATACTCAAAGAATTTATTTTTTCATTCCAAATCTCCTTATGAAAATAGGCGGTAGAATTATTTCTGTAACGACATATTGTTCTATTCTGCGCGATCAGTGCGCCAAAACTACATTTACCATGCGTGCACCGCACGCCGGTGATCTCAATTTGAGGGACAAACCATGGCAAGCATTCTCAGGCGGGCATGGCGTCGGGTCGAGAAGCGGGTACGGCTTACCAGCCATGCTGCCCAAGCCGACAGCTTCCTGATCTCCTATCCAAAATCGGGCCGCACCTGGTTTCGATACGTTCTTTCCCACTATCTCGCGGCAATCTCGCGGGTGCCGGAGCCTATTGACCTTCACAATATGTTTTCGATCGTACCGAACTTCGATCTCGACCCGGTGCGCGGCATGCCGGGCTACCGCTTCCGCGAGGCGAAAGACGCAATCCCGACGATCCTCGTCAGTCACCTGGACTATCGCGCCAGCCTGTTCCTCAGGCGTCCGGTCATCATGATGGTAAGAGACCCGCGCGACGTGATCGTGTCGGCCTATTTCCATGCGACCCGGCACAAACACCGTTTCGCCGGCACCCTTACGGAGTTCATAAAGGACCATGACCAGGGTATGCCCAAGATGATCAGTTATCTCAATCGCTGGGCAGCCGGTTTGTCCAACCGCGCGCACTTCGTTCTGAGCTACGAGGGGCTCTCCGCCGACACGGAAGGACGAACCGAGGCGGTGCTGAAATTTCTCCGCTGTCCGGTCGATCGAGCGGCGCTCCGGGCTGCAGTCGAGGCCGGGCGGTTCGAGGCCATGCAGGACAGGGAACGGGTAGAAGGCATTCCGGCTCATGACTACGATCGGAACGACGTGGAAAGCCTGCGGATGCGCCGTGGCAAGGCAGGTGGGTTCAGGGACTACCTGGACGAGGCGCAGGTCGCAGAGGTCGAGCGTTTGTGCGCGGCCGACCTGACGGTCGCCGCCAAACGTCTGGTCGGCCACACGGGATTGAACGTCTGACCCCGCGCCTGCGCACCCATTTGCGGATAAAGCTGCTCTAACGCCGCGCGGCATCGAGGGCTGGCCTGCCGATGCTGGCCCTTGCAAACACCTCCCGCAGGACATGCGCCGTCTTCTCCATTGCCGCCGTATCGAGCGCGGGATCGACCAGGAAGGCCAGGCTCGTCTCGCCGAGCTCGCGCGCGTCGGGCAATCTCTGCGTCGGGACCATGCCGATGTCCGTAAAGGCCTTTTCCAGGTAGATTTCCGAGCAACTGCCGCTGAAGCATGCGACGCCGGCGCCGTTGATTTCGGCAATGATCCGGTCCCGGCTCCAGTCTGGCCGCAGGCGCTCCGGCCGAAGAAACGTATAGAACCTGTACCACGCGTGCTGAATCCCACGAGGCGGCAGGGGCGTGCGCAAAGCCTCGATCTCCTCGGCCGCTCTGGCGATAATGGCCGCGTTGTGCGCTCTTATGCTGCGCCATTCCGTCAGGCGCTGCAACTGACGCGATCCCATGACCGCCTGGATCGACATCATGCGCCAGTTGGTGCCGATGGACTCATGCAGCCAGCGGAAACCCGGAGGGTGCTCCCTGTTGTAGACGGCGTCATACGATTTGCCGTGGTCCTTGCGGCTCCAGGCCTTCTTCCAGAGCTCGTCGTCGTTCATCGCCACGAGCCCGCCCTCGCCTCCAGTGGTGATGATCTTGTCCTGGCAGAAGGAAAAAGCCGCGATATCACCGAAACTGCCGACCGGGCGGCCGTCTATTTCGGCGCCGTGCGCCTGAGCGCAATCCTCTATCACCCACAGCCCCTTTTCGCGGGCAAGCGCCATGATGGCGGGCATGTCGCAGGGCCAGCCGGCCAGATGTACGACGATGACGCCCTTGGTCTTCGGCGTCAGCTTCGCCCTTATGGTTTCCGCCGTGATGTTCTGGCTGTCGCGATCTACGTCGGCGAAAACCGCAACTCCACCCGCCATCGGCACCGTGGAGGCCGAGGCAATAAAGCTGCGCGGCGTCACGATGACCTCATCGCCCGGCTCAAGTCCGAGCGCGTAGAGCGCGAGGTCCAGCGCCACCGTTCCGTTGGCGAGAGCCACCGCATGTTTTACGCCGAGAAAGCGCTCATACGCAGCCTCGAAGTTGCGTACGTGCGGTCCCGTCCAGGCATTCACTTCGCCAGATCTGAGGACCGACACGACATCCTCGATCTGCTCCTCGTCGTAAACCGGCCAGCGTCCCATCTGTCCCTCCGAATTGAATTGGGTCTTATGGCGTTAATGAGAAATTCCGTGTGACGCCGTTCCTCAACCTAAACGACGTGCCGGACCAATACGAAAGCTTCGGCCGCTTGCCGCATCACGGTCGCGCCGCGCAAGGTCGCCAGCGCCCTGAGGGTCGCAATCGAGCGCTCATGCGGCGGCTGGCGTACCTGCGAAGCAAACATCTCCATCGCCTTGAGCTTTGCCTCGAGATGTTCGCTGATATCGACGAAGACGTTCGGCACGAATGCCGGGGACAGATAGGGCGCGTTCCAATTGGTCTCGGACAGGGTCTCGTAGGCGAGAACGAGCTTCGGGAATTCCGCCTGATGCGGCCGGCAGGCGACCAGCGCCGACGTGAAGGTCAACTGATGGTCCATGTGCATGTCGCCCACGAAGGGCAATAAGACGGTTTGCGGCGACAGCCGGCGAACGAGCTCGAGCAAGGCGGCATTGACGGTCGCATGCGCCGTTTCCGCAAGCTGTGCCGCCGGCAGCCGGAGCCATATGGTTTCCGTCACGCCCAACGCGCGGTGCGCTTGCCTCGCTTCCGCCTGTATCCGGGCAGTTCCCTCCGGATCGAAGGCGGGGGGCTTTCCCTCCGTCACGACCGCGACGAACACCTCTTCGCCTTCGGCCGCGAGCCTTGCGATCGTCCCGCCTGCGCCGAGCACCTCGTCATCGGGATGCGGCGCCACGACCAGAGTGCGCCCGAAAGATATCTGCCCGCCACCCATAAAACCTCCTGATCAAAAATATTGTCGCCTTGGCGCGTGCTCATCCGCCGCATCACGCCTTCGGCGTCTCCGCGCCAACACGACGCGAAACAAACTCCCTGGCCTCTTGCAGATGCCGTGCATGAACCCGCTCGCCGATGACCAGCGTCTTCACGGTCAACAGGAGGATCCGCGCATCCAGCCAGAGACCGGCGTGTGCGACATACCAGAGGTCGAGAGCGATCTTCTCTTCGTCCGAAAGCCGCGTATTGCCGTTTACCTGTGCCCAGCCGGTCATGCCCGGGGCGACGCGGCAGCGCATGCGGCCGAGTTCGCCGAAGCCGGCGACGGTCGCCAAGGGAAGCGGGCGCGGACCTACCATCGACATGTCACCGGAAAGCACCGTAATGAGTTGCGGCAGCTCATCGAAACGCAGCCGCCGCAACAGAGCGGTTGCGGCGGTCTGCCGCAACCCATCCGGCAAAAGCGTGCCGTCAGGCGCCCGCGCATCCGTCATCGTGCGGAATTTGGCAACGGTAAAGACGCGCATCCCCGCACCGGCACGCGCCTGGGTGAAGAATAGTGGCAGGCCGAGGCTAGCCCAAACGACCGCTGCGGTGACCGCCATCAGCGGCAGGCACAGGACGAAAACGGTTCCGGCAAACAGGCAATCGAGGAAACGCTTGAGACGGTAAAATCCCAAGGAGGCAGGCAAGCCAAAGCTGACGGCCGCAGGTTCTCTGTAGGTTTTCAACTCAATATTCCCTTGGCGCAGGGCGCTTAAAGCCTGTTTTAAAAATATCTGAAATTAAGTCTTACATTCCGGCAATTGACACCATGAGTACGTCGCCCGGCACGAGTTCAGTCAGGGTCGATGCCTTTATGCTCGTCGGGGTGCCGCCGACCGGGTTACGGCGAATCTCATAGGTATATGAAATCTGATTTTTCTTGGACTCGTCTTCGGCCACCGCGGCCATGAGGAGTATTTGCTCTTCGGCGGAGTGCTTTCCGGAAATCAGCTTTTTGATAGCGATCTCACGCGCCTGAAGCTGCGTCAGTATGTCCTTCTCACGGTCGGCTGCAAGCTTTGCCAACTGCAGCTTCAACCCGCTCAACTCCTGGCGCGATCGCGCAAGTGTGGCAAAGGTCTCCAGAAGCTGCGCCTGTTCGGCCGAAGCATTGTTTTCCGCGCGGGAAAGATCGCTTTCGGTGTTCAGCCCGCGTTTGCGCAAGGTAGCGATACGCTCCACATCTTCCTTGCTGTTCTGGACCACGTCCTTTTGCTGCAGGATGAGTTGGTTCAGTATCTCGATGCCGCCCTCTGACTGGGTTATGCCCTCGGCCAGGATCTGCGCTTGCGACTTATTTGCGGCGAGGTCCGCCCTTAGAATCTTTTCTTCGAGCTCGATTACGCCATCGAGGGGCACGCCGTTTACATAGTCGCGAGCCACCTGAGGCACATCGGCAAGGTCAATCTTGTCGCTGGATTTCAACTGAGCCACAAGCCGCGCCGCATAGATGGCCTCGTGGATGATCTCGGCGTTGGCGGCCTCCGCCTCCGCACGCAGACGGGCGCGTGCGACGATCCGGTCGGATGCGCTCGCCGCAGCGACCTGCATGCCTCCGGCAAGACCGATTGCCTGCTCGACGGTCAGCCCGCTGTAGAAAGGAAACGAGCCCGGGGTCTTGACCTCTCCGAGCACGAAGATCGGCCGAAAAGTCGAAATATCGAGAGAGATTTTCGGATCGACGAGAACGTCGCGCCTGCGGTACTCGCCGCGGAGCTTCGCGAGCGCTTCCGGCACCGTGAGGCCGACGACCTCAACCCCGCCGATGAGCGGAAACTGCGCTACGCCGGCGCCCGAGACGGTCGCAGTAACCGGCAAGTCGGCATCGTCAAGGAAGTCGAAGGTCAGAACATCTCCCGAGTTGAGCCGGTAATCACCGGCCTGAGCGGGAATAGACGTAATTATCGGGAACGCAAGCGCCCAAAGTACCATCAGCAGCAGGAACGCCCCAAGCTTCAAACGGGGCAAAATCGTCCCATAAACGGCCGGTGAAATCCCCATCTCACAGCCTCCAAAAAGGAATAAAGAAAACTCTACCAAAAAATATTAGGCGACTATATTCTTCGATGCGCTATCACGTCAAAGGTTTTTAACTATTCGCAGCCTCATTGTTGGATTTGATCCTTGAGCCATCCCTCTCATGGATGAAAATTTTATAATATTTCAAACCGTTGCAGAAACTTATTGCGTCTTTAGAGGAGCGTCGGCGGGGGAAAGGGCGGTTCACCTTGCAACAAATGCGGACGGCTTGCGAGCTTGTCGGCACGGTTTTCGCCGGCTCTTCCCCTGACGAGATTCACTTAAGGCTACACAAGAAATCATGGCGGATGGTCCGTTCCTGAGCGGCGTACGACTACCGGCTCCGCACAAAGCATTTGCATATACCTATTATCTTATCTCTTAAATCATAGGCGGTTCCAGTGGCGTTCCGAAAGAAACTTCTCAAGAAAATCGGCAGCTTGCGGCAAATTCTCAGTCGAGAGAAAACGATGCTGGAGCGCCTGCAAAGCATTGCGCACCTGCTCACGGGAAACATTCTGAGCTCGGTCATCGGCCTTATCGGCTTTGCGCTCACGGCCAGGGCACTCGGTCCGGCAGGCTACGGTGTCCTCGCGCTATGCTTCTCCTACACGCGCGCGGTCGAGCGGATCGTCAGCTTCCAGTCGTGGCAGCCACTGATCAAGTATGGCGCGCATTCGCTCGCGGAGAACGCCGACGATGCGACCGAACTTCCGGCCTTACTCAAATTCGGCCTGCTGCTCGACATCTCCGCGGCACTGGCGGGATGGCTGGTTGCCGTCCTGCTAATCCTGGTAGCCGCGCCCTGGTTCGGCATATCGGGGGACGGGGCGAACCTTGCCATTCTCTACTGCACGGTCCTGCCGTTCCAGGTCTCCGGCATGCCGACCGCCGTGCTGCGCCTCTACGGGCGCTTCATGGCGATCGCCTATGGCCAGGTCGTCACAAGCGTTCTGAGGGTCGTTCTTTGCGCCATCGGCGTCGCCACCGGCGCAGGCCTATTCGAATTCGCGCTGATCTGGATGGCGGCTCAGATTCTCGGCACCGTCGTCCTGGTGATTTTCTCGCTTGCCGAACTGCGACGGCAGGGCGTCCTTTCGGGCCTCATGAGCGCTCCGCTTCGCGGCATTACCAAGCGGTTTCCGGGTCTGTGGAAGTTCGCGATCTCGGCGAACCTCTCGCTCACCATTCGTTCAAGCGCAAATGAGCTCGATACGCTGCTCGTCGGCTATCTTGCCGATCCGACCTCCGCCGGCCTGTATCACATTGCAAAACGCATCGGCCGCATCGCACAGCAGGCCGGCGTGCAGGTTCAGGCAGTCCTCTATCCGGAACTCGCCCGGGCATGGGCAACCAAAGCCCTCGGCGCCTTCCATCGCGCGGTCGCGCAGATGCAGGGACTGCTTCTCGGTTGCGGCCTGCTGCTGATCGGCAGTCTTTACCTCGTGATCGACCCGCTGCTCACCTGGGCCGCCGGGCCTGATTTCGCAGCTGCGGGCCCCCTCGTCGTGGTGCAGTCGGTCGCAGTGACCATGACGCTGTGCGGTGCGGTCATCCGCTCGGCACTTCTCGCAATGGGACGCGAAAACGAAATACTGCGCAGCGTAACGATCGCAGCGATCGGCTTTCATGCCACCGCCTTCGCCCTTATTCCGGTCATAGGCGCGATGGGAGCGAACGTTGCCCACATCGTCATGGCCTCGATCTGGCTGTCCACCATGATGCTGAGCTACCGCCGAACCCCTGCGCCGTGAGGGTTGAAACGCAAAGTTAAAGAAGCATCTTGCCTCCAGCCTGTTTTTCTGTGAAATTCGCCGTCAGATTTTATTTATTTCAAATATTGCTGGGATTAACACTTAAAACTGAGGTCGCTTTTCCGGATTTTTCGCGCAAATTCTGCTGCTTCGCCACGGAACCTCAACCTATACATTCAACACCGACGGCCGACCGTAGCTGCACCCCATTCACGCTAGCGAATTTCGGAAGCACTGTTTGACCCAGGACCAAAGCCCCTGTTGGGGGGCGGCGAACCGTTCGTTTCGGTGCAATCGCCCTGGAGGCGATCGATGAAAGGGCCAAAGATGGAAATGCGGGATATCGACTTCCTGATCATCGGAGCGACGAAGAGCGCGACGACGTGGCTTCAGCAATCGTTGCAGCAGGACCCGGGCATATTCATGCCCGATCCCGAACTGCACTATTTCAGCCGCTATTACGAGCGCGGCGACGAATGGTATCTGGAACATTTCGCAGGCCAGGAGCACCGGCGGCTGCGCGGTGAAAAATCCAACTCCTACATGGATGTGCCGGAAGCGGCGGAGAGAATAAGGGAAAGACTGCCCCAGGCCCGCTTGATAGCTCAGCTTCGCAATCCGGTGGACCGGGCCTATTCCGATTATTGCATGCTTTATCGCCGCGCCGAGGTCGGGCGCGACATCGCCCAGTACCTCGATCCGCGACAAGGAGCGGGCGGGCGCTTCCTGAACGGCGGTCTTTATTTTCAGCAGTTGCAGGGCTATCTCGATCGCTTCCCCATGGAGCAGCTTCTGGTGCTCCTCTACGAGGACCTGAAGGTCGACGCCCGCGTCCAACTCGCCCGCGTCCGCGGCTTCCTCGGGCTTGAAGCCGATGTTCCGCTGAAGCCGCTTGCAAAAAAGGTGAAGGACAAATCGGAACCGGTCGTCAATCCGACCCTGCGCCGTCTCCTGCGTCCCTTAAAGCCGGTTGCTGCTCCATTCCGGCAGAATACCGGTTTCAAGAAACTGCGCTCGCTGATCGCCGGTGAGCTTCAATACGCACCGCTCAGCCATGATCTGCGCGCGCGGATGACCGATTACTTCGCGCCTGAAACGGAAAAACTCGGCGCCCTCGTCGGAAGGGATCTGACGGGCTGGCTGAGAAACAGAGGCCCCGAGAAATGACATCCGGCCCGGCGTACCGGGTGATCAAGCCCTTCATCAGCTCCCTGGGATCTAAGGCAATGACGTCTTCTGCAGCAGTTGATCTGAGCCAAGCGGAAACGCCCAGCATAGGCAGCGGCGATCAGGTGGTTGTGTGCCTTCCCTTCATTGGAGATCTTGTCGGCGGGAGTCACATGTCCTCGCTGGGCCTGATACGAAATCTCCCAAGATCGCGTTTCATGCCACTGGTCGTGCTGCACGACACCGATGGACCGGTCGCAGATTTGTTTCGCCGTGAGGGCATCGACTTTGTCGCCGCTCCGGTTCTGAACCGCCTGAAGCGGGCGGCTCCGCGCAACGGCGCCGCAATCGTCAATGTTATGCGCACACTGCCCGCGCTCGTCCGATTCCTGCGAGCGAACAATGCCTCGATCGTACACACGAACGATGGCCGCACACACCTCATCTGGGGTCTCGCTGCGCGCGTCGCAGGGTCGAAGCATCTCTGGCATCATCGCGGCGACGCGACTTCGTTCGGTCTGCGCCGTGTCGCGCCATGGCTTCCCAACCGCCTTGTGGCCGTATCGAAATTCGCATCGCCCCGCCCCGGGCTCTTCTCGGCCGCGGGCAAATGCAGTGTCGTGCACAGCCCCTTCGACGTCACGAAGATGGCCGGATTCGAGCGGAAGCAAGCCCGCGACAATGTGCTGGCCGCGATCGGGTGTACGCCCGAGACGAAGCTTCTCGGCTATGTCGGCACCCTGGTGGAGCGTAAGCGACCGATCCTGTTCGTCGAAGCGGTTGCCGCCCTGAAACGGCTTTCGCCTGAGACCAAGGTTGCGGGTCTGTTTTTCGGCAATGCGCTCAACGGCCTTGACGAGGCCGCGAAAGCGCGTGCCGAGGCGCTTGGAATTGCCGATCGCATACACTTCATGGGTTTCCGTTATCCGGGCGAGCCCTGGATCGCCGGACTGGACGCTTTGCTGGTGACGGCCGTCAACGAACCGCTCGGAAGAACCCTCGTCGAAGCGATGCTTCTCGGCACGGCGGTCGTCGCGGCCGACTCGGGCGGAAATCCGGAAGTGGTCGAAGATGGCCGGACCGGCATGCTCGTGCGCGCCGACGATCCGGATGAATTCGCCAGGGCGTGCCTGAAACTGTTCAGCGATGCGGCGCTTCGCGATCGCATCGTGGAAACGGCGCGCGGCGAAGTACGATCCCGTTTCAGCTTCGAGCGTCACGTACATGCGATTACATCGGTCTATGAAGAGCTGACAGGCATCACCGCCATGCAGCGCTCCGCCAGAGCGGGATGAGGAAGAGTGCGGACGGGACATATCCCGCTCTCGCTAGTTGTGAGGCGATCGTGTCAGAAACCGGTTTTACAGCGGCACATCAATTTCGTTATGCGAGCCAGCCCAGCAGAAAGAACCTTCGCCTTGCGGCGATCGAACGTGCCGTCGTCTATTTGGCCGTTTTCCTGGCGCCGTACGCGACATTCCGGTTTTCCGAACTTTTCTTCACGTTCAGCGATTTCTTCTTTTGCTTGAGCCTGTTCCTTCTTCTGATCACCGGGCGTATCAGGAGCAGACCGCTCGAACAAACGACGTCGATATGGCTTTGCGCTTTCACTCTGTTGTTCATCGGGATCATGCTTGGCAGCCTGTTTCACGGCAGTCCGCAACGCGGGCTGATCGTGATGGGGCAATATCTCTTCGCCTACCTGATCTTGATGGTCATCCTCATTCGTGAGGACCCGAGGGAAGCCTATCGGCTGGCCGCCATCTTTCTGGCCAGCGTCATTCTCATCGATATTCACGGAATCATCACGTTCTATACGGTCGGGTATGTGCCCGGAGAGGGTAAGGGCGTCGTGACCGGCGGGAAGCGCCTCGCTACCGTTTTGCGCAACCCAAACCTTGCCGCGGCGATAAACGCCCTGACGCTGCCGATTCTGCTGTTTTTCTGGTCTTCGGGCCGCCTGAAATCGTACCTCGCTTTGCCCGCTCTCGCGATCGTCATCGTCACGGTCGTCCTGACGAGTTCGAACAGCGGGCTGTTTTCAACGGCGCTTTGCCTTGCCGTCTTCATCGCGATGATTTCGACGCCGCGGCTGCTCTTGCGACTGGCACTTGGAGTGGCCATCGTCGTTGGCGGCGCGGCACTATTCGGCAGTAAGGAGATGCTGCCTAAGACATTCCAGACACGCGTTTTGGGCGCGTTGTCCTCCGGAGACATATCCGAAGCGGGGACGTTCCTCTCCAGAGCCGCGCTGATGGAGGAGGCGATGCATATAATCTCGGAGGATCAGATCCGGCTCGTGGGGCTCGGTGCGGATCAATTCCGTGAGAGAAGCGTTCAAAGCGCCCCGGTTCACAATATCTATCTTCTCCTCTGGGTCGAAGGCGGATTGCTCGCGCTTGTCGGCTGGTTGATGTTTTCGGGCGTCGGCATGCTGCTGGCGCTCGCGATTTTGAAGGTTGGCGGAGACAAACGCGCGCTCGCGGCGGTGGTGACGACAATCCTGGTCTTCTTGGTAATTGCTCTCTTCAATCCGCATATGTATGCGCGATATTGGACCATGCCGATTCTTCTGTGTTTCGGACTGGGCCTTACGCAGCTGAGAGGTGTCGGACCGACCAAGGCTCAAACCCCGTGAACCATGCAAGCGACGTCCCAATCAAACGGCCACCGTCAGCAACTGAGCACATTCAGGTTACGATTTTTACTGGCCGTGCCGCGAAATCCGGGGTATCCTTAAGCTTGTGACGCCCTTCGTTTTTGATCAGGGCGTATCGACATAGTATCTGCGACTTCATCTGCGCCACGGCATGCCCGAGGGCGTTGGTCAAAGACAACGTGCTTGTGCAGCCGAAGTAAATTTTGGCAGCATCGAACTAATTCATTGCGCCTTATTCAATATTTTACTAAAGTAACTGAATATAGAAAATTTTTTGATATTAGCAGGTTTCCATGACGACATTCGTTCCCGATGGCAGCCTATCTGCCCGCGCTCATCACCGAGAAACCATCGAGTTTGCCGCTCAGCAGAGTGGGACTACAGTCGGCCTCTTCGATCTCTGGGCCGTGGTAAAGAGGCGATTCTGGTTTCTTGCGTCAATCATCGTCGGTTGCACCTTGCTGTCTGCAATTGTTTCTTTTTCGCTCCCCAAAACCTATACCGCCAGCTCGGAGGTGGTGCTGGAGCGCAAAGATGTCCGGCCATTTGCCACCGATGCAGCTTTGACGTCCATCGACCGCGACCGCTCGGCCGCGGAAACCGAAATGGACGTGTTGCAGTCGCGGAAGTTCGCCGGCCGCATCGTGGACCGGTTGAACCTCATCGGTGATCCTAGCTTCAATCCATATGCGCCGGGCGGGGACAAGTCGGACGACCAGGGCCTTGTGGACGACATCAAGGAATTCATCGGTATTCGCAGGTCTTCGACTTCCGATCGAGTAGTACCGGATGTGAGGGCGCAACGGGATCACGCGATCTCAGCGCTGCTGTCCCAGTTCGAGGTGAGCCGAACCGGCGAAAGCCTCGCCGTACGGCTTGTCGTAACCAATCAGGATCCGAAACTCGCCCAGCAAATCGCAAACACGATCGCCACCCTCTATGTCGAAGCCTCGCTCGAATTCAAACAGGACGAGCGGGTCGCGGACAAGGAACGCGCGCTTAACACCGGCGGTGCAGTGGCTTTCCTTCGACAGAGCATGACACAGCCGCTTTTGATTACGCTGCGGAACGAAGAGGCCCGGTTGCTGCAGAGCAAGGCCGAACTCGCTGCCAAATACGGCAAGAATCATCCTCAGATGATCGATGCGGATTCGCAGATAGCAGGCATTCGAAGCATGATCGAGGATGAGGTCCAGCGAATCCTGTCCGATCTCGAAGCCGAGTCCCTGAAACCCAGCGCACGAATCGTATCGACAGCGGAACTCCCCAGTTCACCGTCGTTTCCCAAGCCAGGCCTTATCATTCCGGCGGCATTCGCCGGTTCCACGCTGTTGGCCTGCGTGCTCGCGCTCCTGCTGGAAACAACCGACACCCGTGTCCGTAGCGGACAACGCGCCGCGCAACTGCTGCGGATCCCGAATCTTGGCTACATACCGAAGGTCCCGAAGCATCTGACCTCTCCGGGCGCCAAGCGATCCTCTTGCATTCCGGACTGGAGCAATTTCACGTCCGCCGAAGCGGAGCGGGCGGTTTATATGGCCGGTCGCTATTCCGACGCGAAGCAACTGCGCCGCATAGTGATGGTCACCTCCTGCGTCCACGACGTCGCAAACGCGTCGACAGCTTGGGGAATCGCAACAGCCGCAGCAGCGGACGGCCGCCCTACCGCCTTCGTGAATCTCGACTTCAATCGCCACAACGTTCCCTATCTGAAAAGCATGGAACGTTCACCGGAACCGATCGAACGCTATCTCCGAAATCAAGCGGTGATAGGCGAGATCGTCCAGTCCGTTCCGACCTTGCCCGGTTTCGGGTTCATCGACGCGACGCACGTGATGACGGAGCCATTCAGATCGCTGGACTCCGACAAGCTCTGCGAACTCATCATGGATCTTAAGCAAAGCGGATACGACTTCATCGTGCTGCATGCTCCGCCGGTGCTCGCCTCCGGCGATGCAAGTTGGCTGGCGCCCTTTGTCGATGGCGTGATCCTCATAGCCAATTGGGGCAAAACGACTGAAGAGCATCTGCTGGAAGCTGCTACGCAGCTCCGGATGAACCATGCGCATCTGATCGGCACTGTGATCAATCAGGTCAATCCGGAAACCCACAGGCGCCACCGCTATGGGGGTTTCGTCATCACGTCCAAGCGCATCCCGGCCGGCCGCTGGCATCGCGTCCGAGGCAATGGGGCATTCCCCGAACGGGCGGACACGGACGTCAACACGCTTCATGCTCCCGCGGCGAGACCTTCGATCACGCGCCCGTCGAATGTCGCTTAGATCACCATGGGATGAAAGAACTCTTCCCGCGCCGCAAACGCGGCGCTGCTGGATCTTTGGTTCCTGTCACAAGCACAGGATGAGGAGACCTCAGTGTCTGTCAGGCTTATGTTGAAACTTATCCTGCATGCCTGAGATAGGCGGCGCATTCGTGCGGGCTGAAGGCTTTGAGGACTTCGCGGAGGCGTGTTCATGTCGCGTCGACGCTGCACTCGTCGGATTTGCTCAGCAGGGTCTTCAGTTTGGCGAACATCATCTCGATCGGATTGAGATCGGGGCTGTAGGCGGCAGGAAGAACAGATGGGCGCCGGCATCGCGGATGGCGTTGCGCGCAGGCTTGCCCTTATGGCTGCCGAGATTGTCGAGGATGACGATATCGCCGGGATTGAGGGTTGGTGCCAGGCATTGCTCGACCTAGGCGGTGAAGGCAATGCCGTTGATCGGGCCATCGAGCACGAAGGGCGCGACGATGCGGTCGTGGCACATTGATGCCGTCAGGGGGGCGTCCACACATGGCCATGCGGTATTCTAAGCGGCTGGCCGCGCTGACACCAGCCGCGGGTGCGCGTCATGTTGGTTTTGACTCAGGTTTCATCGACGAACACCAGGCGGCGCGGATCAAGTCGATGTTGATCGTCTTCCAGCGGCTTCGGAACCGCGCCACCTTGAGCCTGTCCTGTTCGCTGGCGATCAGCTTTTTTTTAAATGTCTTGCCTTCGCGGCGCAGGAAACGCCAAACGGTGTCATGAGAGACAACGATGCCGGCCGCCTTCAGATCGGCGGCAAGCGCCTGCACCGTCCAATCGGGCTTGGCCGCCAGCCGACGGTGAACCTCATCGGCCGCCGCGCCCCGCAGCATGGGTTTGACATGGCCACCCATCTTGGCCGGCGCCAAACCGCGGCCGGACCGGTCGAGTTGGCCGATCCGCACCGCCGTCGCCGTTGATATTCCAAAGCGCAACGCTGCCGCCCGCACCGTCATGCCTCCTGCCAAGGCGTCGGCGACGCGTGGCGTAAATCAAGAGAAAGAGGTCGCACCATCATTGCTGCCCTCCGCACCAGCAATGATCTTGAATCACAATCGCAACAAAAAGGGAATCCCGGTTCGATTCAGCTTAAGGCTGACCGACTCTAGTCCACGGTATCGCCCGCCATGAAATGGAGAAATGCTTCGAGATTCGTCCATCCGTCGCCATCCAAGTCTTGTCGACTGTCGCTGGCATCTGCCGGGTCGGTACCGTTTTCGACCTCCCAGTCATCCGAGATACCGTCCATGTCGCTGTCCGGATACGGCACCCCGGCATCGAGGTCCGGCCAACCGCCGACGTCCTGCGGATCGTTCACGAGCAATCGCCCGCTGCGGTTCCTGACCGCCTCGGTGATGCGGCGATCGACGGCGTCGCGGCGGGGCTTCGTCGCACCGGCACCCGTCAGGACCTCCTCGTAAGCAATTTCGGGTGCAGAGGCGCGGACCGCGGGTGCATCAAATGCCCAGGCTGAAACGAATCTTCTTTGTTTCTCGGCTAAAACGAGGCTGTCATCCTGACTGGCACCGGTGCGATAGGGTTCGTCGTAATTGTCCTTCAGATAAATCGCGTGCCCGCGTCCGCTTTCTTCGAAGAGATGAACCATATGGTCGTTTCGCAGCTTTTCCCCAGCGATCTTGTAGTTGCCGACCACATTGGCCTGGATCCGCGCCCATTCATCGCCGAAGCTCAGGACATATTGCCACTTCGGCGAGAAAAACACGTTGTTCACGACATCCGCGACGGCGCCGGGAATTTTCATCTTTATCAGCGGATTTCTGAACTGGCCGAAAGCGAAGAGAGAGTGATGCACGGAGACGTTGCCGCCTTTCGTGAACAACATGTTGCGCGCACGCTTGTCTTTCCCGGGGCCGCCACGCAGCAGCGGTTCGCTCGCAATACCCCACTGCCAGGTGAAGTTGCTCGCGTCTTCCGAATCGATCGTCTCGTCTGATCCCCAACTGGCGGAGATATGATCAAGCATAATATCCTTCGCCGAGTTGGAATACATTCCGAGGCCTCCGGAACAGCAAGCCTTCACGGCATGCGGACCGGGGCGAAGACGAATGTGCCTGATGATCACGTCATTGGTCACGATTTCGATTGAAGGGCGTATTTGCGTCTCGCCGTTCCGGATGGCGATCCCGCCGCCCGGTGCCGTCTCTCCGGCAATCGTCAGGAATGGATGTCGAACGACCAGCGATCTTTCGCGAAGAACAATGGTGCCGCCCGTGCGGAAAATACAAATGCGCGGGCCGGATGCCTCGATGCACGCACGCAAGGAGCCCTGCCCCGACTCGTTCGTGTTGACGACATAGATCACCTTGCCCCCCCGCCCTCCAAGAGAGCCGGCGCCGAAGCCTTCGGCCGTGGGAAAGGCACGTTGTCTCCCGTCTGGAAGCTTGGGTGAAAGGGGCTCGGCCAGTGCCGCCTGGGCTAGAGCTTCCCGCGAGAAGGCGACCCATGATCCGCAGACCAACCCCGCCAGCATCAGGCAACGCGCTATTGTGAAACTAAATGCCCTTACGTCATGCGCCTGGTAGATTACCGTCATGCTCTTGCGCCGCCAACCCGCAGAAATATGACACCGACCTTCAACGATAGCCGTAGCGTCGAAGCATCCAGCCGCCCAGCCGCTCGAACGAAACCTGCTGACGGGTCGGCATCCGTGTTCGCCACGTTTCATCCTTGTTGAGCGCGATCGACGCGTTCATGCGCAGCCGATTGCCTGCCACCTGATGTCCCGGCCCCATGGCCTCGCCATTCTGCAGCGATGTACCCACCTGACTGAGGTCAAGCTCGAGGAACGTCCCGATTTGCTGCATAACGGCAACAGGGTCAGACGCGAAATCCTCGTATCTGACACGCATGACCTTTTCAGAGCCCAATTTTCGCGAGAGATATTCGACCGCAAGATTGACCATGCTCCAGCGCAAGGCTGTCCTGAATACTGATTTCGGCTTGATTTCCTTCTGTAAGCCCGATTTGGCATCGCGCTCGTAACCCTTCAGCAACGACCAGGCTACACCGCGCCCGTCACGCACCAGATGAATGACCCGCATGTCGATCCCGGGTATCTGTGCAACGGCCATCGCCCTCCCCGGCAGCTTCGAGGAATCGACGATCACCTGCCGGCCCGAGCATGACTGCATTGCGCTGAACAGGCGCTTCGTATGAAGCATATAAAGAGAAAATTGTTTTCCGAGACCCATGCCGCCGAGCAATCTCGTCATCATCGAAAGCCCTTCGAACTTTTGCTGAAGGGCGCAATACTCCTCCATTAGTCCGGGTTCCTGGCCGGCGGACCACTCCCGGCGGACTGAACTCCAGAAGGAGCAGTCGCGAATTGCATTGCCGCACGCACAATATTCGTTGTGACGCCAGACGTGACGTGTGAGCGACGTTATCTCTCCGGCCCCCACCACAGCAGCATGCTGTCCCAGCGCAATGTCGAGTATGGTCGACCCGCTGCGTCCGTAACCTGCGATATAAGCGATGCGAACTGGTTGCGAGGGCATCATGAAGCCTTCCATTCTCTAGAAGTTTGATCTCCGCTTCGGGAGACCGCGACGTTCCATTCCGGCCGTGTATGGCTCCGCCTCACGATGCCCGGAAATCCAGCAGAAGCTTTTCGATCTCCGATCCGCCCCCGACGCGTTCCAGCGCGGCGAAAGAACCATCCTCCTTGAGCTCGAACAAGGTTCCGGCGTTTTCCTGCGCGCGGTTCGTTCGGGTCACCACGACCAGGGCGCCCGGACCGCGGAGATAGGAGTGGATGTTTTCGATTGCTGTCCGGATCTGATCCAGCGAGAAGTAGTTCGTATTCAAAATGTTTGCGGCTCTCACGAGATCGAACCGACCGGCAAGGTGCTGCGACCGGCTCATAATATCGTCTTCGACGAAATTTATTTTGCCGTTCTCGGGCAATGATCGCGTGATCATTTGCACCTGCCTGCTCTTGCCTTCCCGTACGCGGTCGCGAAGGCGCGGTTGCAAGAGGACGCGCGCCAACAGGAGCGGGGCAAATGCCAGCGTCACGTAGTCAAGCCTTCTGATCCAGGGCCGAACAGCGACGCCGCGCAGATCATATTGTAGCGGCCAGCCTTCCGGGTCGCAAAAGACCGTGATTCCGGGAGAAAATTCGACGATGTGGGCCTCTACGAATAGATCGGTCGCTGTAATGTGGACCGCGGCGCCGCAACTTTCGAGAAATTTTGACAGTTCCACCGTCGTCAGTCCGGTGGAGACACCCACATCCAGGATGTCGTGGAGGAAAGTAGCGCGCTCGGCGATGAACGGACGGAACGCGACCTCCAGCTCCCGAAATCGGGACGGCTGAGTCAGTTTGAAGGTGCCATTACGCATCTTCAACCGGGCGAAAAAAGCTGACTCCGAGACCAGATCGAACGTGTTGGAACTCAATGAATAAAATTTTTTGGCACTTACGGTCATGGCGTGACAATCCGTATCCATTCAACCAAAAGCGAATATTTTTCTCGGAACTTGAAATACCGTTCCGTCGCAGGGCGGGTGTCGCCCTCTTAAAAAATTTGCCACGACGTGGCGTCTTCTTATGCGTTTTTAATATTCAAAAACTTATCTAATGACTGGCGGCGTTATCCGCTCAGCCAAGACGTATCATAATTTCCGAGGCGCAGCAATTTGCAACGTTAGCTGGTGGTGCCGATTTATTCGGCCGCCATTCAGGCCGCAGACGCCGGAGCATTCTGTGCACCGCATGTTTCCGATCTCGGTCCTGACGGCCCATGCCGCCGGGCCGTTTATCTGCGCCGGAAAACCGGGCTGCGCTTTTCCTTAAATCCGGCGCTTCCGCCCCGTCTTCCGTCGCGAAACAGATCGTCTGCAGATCCCGTTCGTATTCAATCGCCTTTTCGAGTGGCATCGAGACCGCGGCCTTCAGATTCGCCTTGGCCGTCGCGGTGCCGCGATACAATGACACTGCGATGGCCCGTGCCCGCGCCATCAGCTCCCCTTGCGGGACCACTTCACTCACCAGCCCCCATGCGAGACCCTTTTTGCGCTGACGAGATCCCCGTCAGAAGCATGAGAGCAGCATTCGAAGCCCTGATCGAATGCGTCAGATGTGCCGCCATGCCGCCGCCCCCTATCCAGCCGAGCTTGATCTCAGGCGCGGCAAACTGTGAGTTCCGAAACGACGCGAATGTCGCAAGACATCGCAGTTTCCAGGCCGCCGCTGCTGCTGCGAGACAAGGTGACGGCTTCGTCCCATGTAACGGGCGCGGAGCAACTCAGCAAAATCCGGCCGATTTGCCGAGACTTGCGTCGCCGCATCGAGAGGCAAAGCCCAATGCTTGCCTGCAAAGCGGTACCTATCGAAGGTGGGGCCGATACAGTTCCTTGCGATTCTGCAAGCACCTCGGGCGAGAAGATTGCGTCGAGGGGCTGCAGGCAGCCGGCATCGAACGCCTCCTCGCCGACACCGAAACTCCCCAAACTGTTGCAAATGCACGGGTTCACGACGAAAGTGCTTTTCCCGGAACGACTCTGGACTTCCCCGTAGCAATTGTGTTCGATGGGGCGATATTGATCTTGCATTTCTTTGAAGTCCCCCTCGCGGGCAGTCAGTGATTTCACATTCAGCTTTATGGTGTGACCATGCGAATCGTATTCATCGGCGCCGTCGAGAGTTCCAAGATTGCTTTGGAAGCGCTGATAAGGGCAAAGCGCACACCGGTGCTCGTAATAACGCTGCCGCCCGAAGCGGCGGGGCGCCATTCCGATTTTGTGGACCTCAGGGAGATCGGGCGGGCGGCCGGAAGCGCGATCCATTACACGACAGACATAAATTCCCAGGCGACGCTGGAGGCCGTTGCAGCGGCCGCCCCGGATCTCTCGCTCGTTATCGGCTGGTCGCAGGTCTGCCGGCGCCCGTTCAGGGATGTGGCGCGCGCGGGCACCGTCGGTTTTCACCCGGCAGCCTTGCCGCGTCTGCGGGGCCGCGGCGTCATCCCTTGGACCATCCTCCGGGGTGAGGAACGAACGGGCTCGACCCTTTTCTGGCTGGACGACGGCATCGACTCGGGACCGATCCTGTTACAGCGGCAATTTCCCGTCGCCCCGGACGAAACAGCGCGCAGTCTTTATACAAGGCACACCGAAAACCTGGCTGAGATGGTCGTCGTGGCGGCGGCACAGGTGGAAGCGGGAAACGCGGCCCGGATCGGGCAGAACGAAGCGGAGGCAAGCTATTGCGCGAAGCGCACCGCGGAGGACGGCCGGATCGATTGGCATGACCCGGCCGCATCCATCTTGCGGCTGATCCGCGCGGTCGGAGATCCCTATCCGGGCGCCTTTACATTCTACAAAGGCCAGAAAATACGCATCGATACGGCAACCCCGGTCGAGAACTCCAGGCAATATATCGGCCTGAGGGGGCAGATTCAGGCGCATACGGAGCGAGGGTTCATCGTGCTTTGCGGCGACGGGGAATGCATCGAGGTGCACGCATGGAAATGGATCTCGGACAGGCGGCCCCCGGTTCACGGCAAGCTCGGTGGGTCGGAGCCGGTCCAGGCTTCTGGGCAAAATACATAAGAACAGTAGAAAACTATAATTGGGCCAATACTGGAAAACTGTTTACAACCCATTAAAGACGTGCTTTTTTATTACGGTATTCGAATATGCCAAGGAATTTTGCGTTGCGGTTGGAATGATCGCGAACGCCTATTTTTGTTGAATTCATTTTATCTAGCCTTTCGAGCTGGTCGAACAGACACACAACAGACGCACTGTTCTTAGCCACCATAAGAGCTTTGGGGGTCGTGCGTTCGTCGTTCGGCGGAGCTGTAGGGCTTATAAGTATTGGAAGGGGCCGTCATGCAGCGTATACACGCCGCCGCGAAGGCAGTTCGTAATCATTTCCTGACGTTACCGACTATTTTGGGAAGAGAGGGGGGCAGCAGAGCACCGGCCAGAATATTCTGGGCGATCTGCGGAGCCGCCCTCGATATCGGCTTCAGGCGGATAAGGGGAGCGGTCCGCAGCGTTCAAAAATATCCTGCCCTCTATCTCACCGACCTGGCATCGGTCGGCGTCGCGCTCGCGATGGCATTATTGCTGCGCTACGGCGTCGGAGAGCTTTCCGCACGACCGGAGACCGCCTCGGTGCTGTTCTGGTCCGGTGCGCAATACCTCGCTATATGCGCACTCGTTTTCCCCCTCTCGGGCCTTTACAGCCGTAACTGGAAATATGGCTCCATTTCCGACCTCTTCATCATTTTGCGGGCGGTGTTGCTGACCTCCCTGCTGCTCGTCACGCTGCTGTTTTTCTCCACCAGGCTCACCGACATCCCGCGCACCGTCGTTCCGATGCAGTCTCTCCTGCTCATCGCCTTCCTGGCAGCAGCAAGGTTGAGCTTCCGCGCCGAGGAACTCGCGCTGAGGCGGCCCGGGCGCAGCAAGGACGCGCAGGACGACAACCGAATTCCGCTGCTGCTTATCGGTGCGAGCGATGCCGCCGACCTTTATCTTCGCGCTCTCGCACGCGATCCCAACGCGACTTATACGCCCGTCGCATGCCTCGACAGAAGCGAGGATCAGATCGGCATGAGCCTGCGCGGCGTGCCGATCGCCGGCCGTATCCAGGACTTCGAAGGGGTGGTTGCGGAGTTGCAGCAACAGGGCAAGCAACCCCGTCATATCGTCTTCACCGAGGCCCCTGCGGCCTTTGGAGAGGAGGCCTCCGACGGCCTGCTGCGATCCGCCGAAAGGCTGGGCATCGCCGTCTCGCGCCTGTCGCAGATGACGGAGCTGAAGCGGGCCAAGGGCGACAACCCCTACGAGCTGCGCTCGATCGAACTGACCGACCTCCTGGAGCGGCCGCAGGCAGCGCTCGACCGGGAGGCGATCGGTCGCCTCGTTCGCGGGCGCCGGATACTCATCACCGGGGCCGGCGGCTCGATCGGCAGCGAGTTGACGACCCAGGTCGCCGCCTGCGATCCGGCGGAGATCGTCCTGATCGACAACACGGAATACAATCTCTACGCAATCGACATGACGCTCACGGAAAGCTTCCCCCAAGTGCCGCGGTGGAGCTATCTTTGCAGCGTCCGCCGCAGCCAGCGGGTCGAGGAGATATTCGAGCGGCACCGGCCTGAACTCGTCTTTCATGCCGCGGCTCTGAAACACGTGCCCATGGTGCAGATGAATCCTTGCGAGGGCGTGCTCACCAATGTCGTCGGCACCATGAATGTCGCCAACGCCGCCAAGAAATATGGCACGCTCGCGATGGTCCAGGTGTCGACCGACAAGGTCGTCAATTCGACGAGCGTCATGGGCGCGACGAAGCGTCTTGCCGAACTCTACTGCCAGGCGCTCGACCTGAACGGCATCGAAACGGGTCTCGGCCCGCGCTTCATGACGGTCCGCTTCGGCAACGTGCTGGGTTCCAGCGGTTCGCTGATCCCGCTCTTCAAGCGTCAATTGGCCCGGGGCGGCCCGCTGACCGTGACCGATGCGAATATGACGCGGTTCTTCATGACGATCCGCGAAGCGGTTGAACTCACCCTGCAGGCTTCCGCCTATGGCTTTGAAAAGCAGCTGGGCCAGGGCGAAATCTTCGTGCTGGACATGGGCGAGCCGATCAAGATCATCGATATCGCCCGCCGGATGATCCGGCTTGCCGGCTTCACGCCGGACCAGGAGATCGAAATCAAGATCATCGGCTGCCGGCCGGGTGAAAAGCTCTTCGAGGAGCTTTTCGACGAGACCGACAAGCGCATAAGCTCGCCGGTGCCGGGCGTCCTTGGAGCGGTGCCTGAACCCATTCCGCTGCCGACGCTGAGGGACGCGTTCGCGCGCCTGCAGCGCTATTCGGAACGTGGCAACGAGGCCAGCGTCGTGGCGGTCATGCGCGAATTGCTGCCGCGATATGAGCACGAGGCGGATTTAAAAACGGCGGCGGCGAGCACACGCACGCCGTTGCGGCCGAAGAGCCGGATCAGGGCCAAGGCAGCGAAATCACCACGCGGCTACGGCGCGGAGGTCCGCCTGCCCGGAAGGTGACGACGGCGTACACGATCGGTGCGGATACATCGGGACGGCATTGCGGCCGCCTGCGAAAGTCCGCCGATCGGAAGCCGTGTCGCGCGCCGATCTTGCAGCAGACCAGTCGGCGCACCCCGCGCGGCACGCGTGTACGGCCGACGCAGTTGGAAGTTGAACGTTGAATACCACCGCTCGACGGTGGAGCCGATCCCGGGAGACGAGCAGTGGATCTTGTTGAAAAGGTTTCTCGAACCGAAGCCGAGAACTTTACGGACCGTTCGGCAAAACACGACGGAGTGGCGCGCCCGTTGCGGCAGAAGCGCGTTGTTGCCGTCGTCGCCAGCCTGACAGCCTCTCTCGTAATCTTTCGGCTCGAGCTGCTGAAGCGATTGGTCGCCGCCGGGCACGATGTCATAGCCTTCGCACCCGAACACGACCCCCGGGTCGAGCAGGAGCTTGCGCGCATCGGCGTGCGCTTCATCCAGATCCCCATGGCGCGCACCGGGCTCAACCCGCTGGAGGACCTGCGGACCTTCTGGACGCTGCGGCGCCACTTCGCCCGCCTGCAGCCCGACATCGTCCTTCCCTATACCATGAAGCCGATCATCTACGCCGGGATCGCGGCCAGGACGCTCGGGATAAAGGAGCGCTGCTTCCTCGTCACGGGGCTCGGCCATATATTCTCGGAAGCCGCCGGTGCTTCGCTCAAGGCGCGGGCAATACGACACCTGTGTGTCCGGCTATACCGTTCGGCGCTGCGGGGTGCCCGCGTCGTCTTCGTTTACAACGACGCGGACGACGACGACATTCGCCGCTACCGAATGTTGCAGGGCGGCCTCTCGCCGACGATGATCTCCGGATCGGGCGTCGATCTCGACCATTTCGAATTCTCGAAGCCGCCTCGGGGCGGGCCAACTTTCCTGATGGTCGCCCGGCTGCTGCGCGACAAGGGCGTCGTCGAATATGTCGAAGCCGCACGGATCGTGCGCCGTTCTTTCCCGCATGCCAGATTTCAGCTGCTCGGCCATTTCGACAGCAACCCGACGGCGATTTCGCGCGAGGAAATCGATGGCTGGGTACGCGAGGGAATACTCGACTACCTCGGCACGACAGTGGACGTGCGGCCCTATCTCGCGGCGTCCAACGTTTTCGTCCTGCCTTCCTATTACCGTGAAGGAATTCCGCGGAGCATTCTCGAGGCCCTGGCGACGGGACGCCCGGTAATCACGACGGATCTGCCGGGCTGCCGAGACACCGTGCAGCCGGGAACCAACGGGATGGTCGTAAAGGCGCGCGACGTCGCAGCGCTCGCCGACGCCATGGCCGCTTTTGCGCGGGACCCGGACCTGGCGGAGAAAATGGGAAAGCGGTCGCGAGAGCTCGCGGAATCCAAGTTTGACGTCCACATGATCAACAGGATGCTGTTTGCCGGCATGCACCTGGCCGACTGAGGGATTTCATGGTGCTGCAGATCAGCCATGTAGAACGTCGCCGCGACAGACATGGGGCACCGCGATGATAATGCATGTCATCACCAATTTCACCGCGAGTGCCGGAGCCGAAACGATGCTGGCACGGCTGCTGCACGGAGCGACGGACGAGCGCATCGTCGTGGTTTCTCTCATCGGCGTTTCCGAGCGCAACCGTCGCCTCGCCGACAATCCGAGGGTCGCTTATGTCTCGCTAGGCGCCGCTTCGCTCGCGGCGCTTCCGGGCGCGATCCTGCGGCTTGCCCGGCTGATCCGGAAGGAGCAGCCCGACGTGATCCTCTGCTGGATGTACCACGCGATGGTCGCCGGCACCCTGGCGGCAGGCATGGCTCGGCATGGAGCGCCGGTCTTCTGGAACGTGCGCCAGTCGCTGGACGATCCCGCTTCCCTTACGCGCAGTTCCCGCGTCGCGATTGCGGCCGCGAAACTGTTGTCGCACCGGCCGAGCGGCATCATCTACAACAGCGCCCGCGCGCTCGAACTGCATCGCGCCTACGGCTACGCAAATCGGAACGCGATCGTCATTCCCAACGGCTTCGACCTTCCGCAAGTCGCGGCTCCCGAACCGCGAACGGCCCGGCGGATCGGTATAGTGGGTCGCTTCCACCCGCAGAAAGATCACGGAACCTTCTTCAAGGCGGCCGCTCAGGTGGTGAAGACCCACCCGCAGGCAGTCTTCTCCGCGGCCGGCAATGGCCTGGTCCGCGACAACCCGGCCGTCGTCGAGCTGATGGCACAAGCCGGTCTTCCGGCCCACGCCGTCGATCTCCGGGGGGAGATCGGCGACATGCCTGCATTCTATCAAAGCATCGATCTTTTGGTCCTCTCCTCGCGGACCGAAGGCTTCCCGAACGTCATCGCGGAGGCGATGAGCTTCGGCAAGCCCATCGTCACGACGGATGTCGGTGACGCGGCCGCGATCGCCGGAAAGGCCGGTATCGCAGTACCGGCGCGCGACCCGCAAGCGCTTGCCGGTGCGATGCGTGCCTTTCTCGACCTGCCGGAGGCGGAGTATGCGCGTTATGCGCGCGCGGCGCGCGAACGCATCGAAAGTGAGTATGCGATTGCTGCGGTGACCGCAAAATATTCAGATTTTCTGGCGGCTTGAATACAAGAAAATACATATGACTATCCCGTTTAATTATGGCCCAACATCGTTTTTCCAGTGAGGTTCATACAAGAGAATTTCATCAAATCTTTCAGTGCAGTTGAAAGTAATTGATGATTTCTAGGAAAAATAGTATTAATATATTTTTATTGGAAGCGTAAATAATTCCTGATGGCGGCAAGAGACTATAGGATAAGTATCACTTTGCGACCTATTCTCAATTTACCCGCCCTCCGGCCCAAAGCTAGAGGAAATTAAAATGATTCTGAAGGGAACCAATCTTTCCGACACGATCCGCGGCGCTCTGAGCGACGATGAGCTTTGGGGCTACGCGGGCGACGATTATCTCGATGGCGTCGAGGGCAATGACAAGCTTTTTGGCGGCGATGGCAACGACTTCATCGTCGGCGGACCCGGCGACGACTATGCCGAAGGCGGCGTGGGTAACGACCGGATCGACGGCGGCCTTGGCCACGACACGCTAAAGGGCGGATTGGGGAACGACATCTTAGATGGCGGCGATGGCAGCGACATCCTCGATGGCGGCGACGGCCATGACCAAATCCTGGGCGGCCGGGGCCACGACAAGATTTTCGGCGGCGCAGGAGAAGATTATATCGACGCAGGCGATGGCGATGACATCATCTATGCTGGTTCGGGAGACGACGGCTTCAACAATCGGGTAAATCCCGCGACCGGACAGGTCACGCAGCAGGCCGTTGCCGGCGGCGCCGGCCACGACAGGATATATGGCGAAGAGGGCAACGACGCTCTCAAGGGCCAATCCGGCAACGATTGGGTCTATGGCGGCATCGGCAATGACATCGTCGATGGCGGAGACGGGAACAACTATCTCGACGGCGGCGACGGTCATGACGTGCTGGACTCCGAGGGCGGCATCGACGAGGCCCACGGGGGCAGCGGCAATGACAAGATCTTCGTCGGCGCCGGCGACGATCGGGTCTTCGGGGATGACGGCGACGACATGCTGTACGGCGAAACCGGCAACGATTCCTTGAGCGGCGGCAACAACTACGACCGCATTTTCGGCGGCGACGGCAACGATACCCTGCGCGGCGACGCCGGCCAGGACGTCCTCGTTGGCGAGGCGGGAACCGATATTCTATGGGGCGGAGCCGACGCCGATCGTTTCGTCTTCAAAGGCGCCCCAGCGCTCAGCGGCCAGGATACCGTCATGGATTTCCAGGATGGTGTCGATTTCCTCGTGATAGAGAAGCTCGGGATCAAGCAATACTCCAGCTCAGGCGCTGCAGGCACCGTCTACGCCTATGATGGCACCGGAGGCGACGTGCTGGTAAAAGGCTACGACTCCTCCGGCAAAGCCTTCTCCATTCTGCTGGACGATCCCAACGGCACCCTTAGCGCCGCGAACTTTTCGAGCAGCGATTTCCTTTTCGCCTGATCGGTGAAGGAAGGGTCGGAGCTGCGCCGCGCGTATGGACACGCGGCGCAGCGCTTCAACCAATTGCCTGTTCGAAGCCTCTAAGCGTTCACGCTCCCGTCCTGAAATCCGTCAGGCCGGTCATCGATTTCCATGCTTCGATCCCCTCACGGAAGGAGAGCGGCGCATAGTTCAGTTCGTTTGCGGCCTTGGAAACATTGAGGGCCCTGAAGCCGCGCGGCGCCGCATCGGTGCTGCCGCCCTCGACGGCAATGAGCTGCCGTTCTGCTCCGACGGCATCGGCGACGATCTGGGCGGCCTCCAGTGAAGTAGAAGCACGCCCGCTCCCCGCATTGAAGACGCCGCCTTCGGCTCTCTCCGCAGCCTCGAGCGCCAACGTCACGACGTCGTCGACATAAACGAGGTCGACGCTGTACTGGCCCCCGTCCTGAATGACCAGGGAGCGCCCGTTTCCGAGCGTCCGCACGAAGACAGGCACCATGCCGGTGTCATGCATGCCGGGACCGTAAACCGATGCGAGGCGGAGCACCGTCACCGGCATGGCATTGGATTTGCCGAGGGCGAGCAGGCAGATTTCGGCGGCGAGCTTGCTCGCCAGATAATAGCTCGCGCGGTGCACGGGAAAGGCCGGGCTCGCTTCCGAAGCGAGGCCCGCGCCAGGAGCATAGACCTGCGCCGATCCGAACAGAACAAATCGCTTCACGCCTTGCGATGCCGCTTGCATGCCGACCTGGATGGTTCCGGTCGTGTTGATCTCGAAACATCTGGCGGCCTGACGCGCATCGCTGAGATCGGCGGGAATGTAGGCGGCAAGATGAAGGACCGCATCGGTTCGACCGAGCGGCGGGAGGGGATCGCCAACCGACCATCTCTCGATCCGGAGGCCCGAGCCCATTCCGGCTGCCACCCGCTCCGGATCGCGCGCAAGTGCGGTGACCTCGTAGCCCCTGGATAGGGCTCGATCGATCAACCTGGCACCGATGAACCCGGTCGCGCCGGTAACTGCCAGCCGCATTTCCCCTACACCGTTTCGTCGAGCTTCGCAGAAGAAGCAGTGACCAGATCGCCGGGTCTCACTACGGTTTCAGACCAGTGCCGCAATATCGTCACCGGCGTGATCTGCGGCTGCTCGATCGGCTCGTCGAAGAGGAGATGGCGGATGCACATTTCCACCTCGTTGAAGCCCGCATGAATCCTGACCGCCGTCGTTCCGGAGAACCGCGCATTGATCTCGAAGATGCGGGGAACACCGTCGTCCAAACGAAACTGGAAATTCGCCGGGCCATAGGCGCCGAGGGCATCGGCAGCTTCTGCCATGGCCTTGTTCAGCGCCGGGAAAGGCTCGGCAAATGCCCTGTAGGTGTTGCCGTCCCGAAGGTCCCTGCGCATGACGATCGTCGCACGGCATTTCCCGTCGAAAGTCAGCGTCCCGGCGGTGTACTCGCTCGTTTCGGAGCCGACATGTTTCTGGATCACGATGCCTGGCTGCTCCTCGATTGCGCGCGCCAGTTGCTCCCGATTGCGCACGACACTAAAGCCGATCGAACGGGCGCCAACTCTCGGCTTGACGACGAGCGGAAATCCGCATTCCTCGATCAGCGTGTCTTCGTCGCCCGGCAGACAGGAGGGAACATATCCCAGGCCCCGTTCGCGAAAGAACTCGGAGGTCAGCCATTTGTCGTTGGCAATCGACACCACCCGCGGCGAACTGATGATCACTTTGGTTCCGTAGGTTCTCTCGATCGCCTCCCTGTTCGCCGCGAGGATCGGAAGTTCCACATCGGTTCCCGGAATGAGGATGTCGGGCCGTTCGGCACCCAGGAGTTCGCCAAGCCGGTCCAGATAGGAAGGGTCCCTGGCCATCGGCACGAGATAGGCGGCATCCCCCCAGTAAAGCCCGGCCGAGAGCGGACTTGGGTCTCCCACGATTACCCTCGCGTTCAACGTCGAGCGCCGCAGGGCGCGAATGATGCCTTGCCCGAGCAGGGCGCCTGCCCCTGTGATAAAGACCTTCATGACCGCCCTGCTCCCAATTCGATTAACTGATCTCTGCAATGGCCCAGTTCGTCCAACCGGTGTGCATCGGAACCGATCGAAACGAATGGATTGACGTCCTCGCACAGAGCCAGAAACGCCGGCATGTCGACGAGGTAGGAGGAGTTGATCTCGATCGCGATCCGCCGTTCGAGGGTCGCTCTCATCAAGTCCCTGAAATAGGTTTCCGGAAAACGCCCGTGCCGCCTCAGGCTCATGCCGCCCGGATGGGCCAGGATGTCGATGGGCGCGTTCCTGACCATTCCCATCGACAGGCGGAACTCGATCTCGGCCGTCTCTTCATAGGAAAGCTGCTTGAAATCCAGATAGCCGCCGCGGCCGTCCGGGAGCCGGTGAACGACGCCGAGAACGATATCGCATTGATCCAGCACGTCCTGCGATACATCCAGCCTGCCGTCTTCAGCCATGGCCTTCGTCTCGCAGCCGACATAGACGCTCATATGGCCGAAACCCCGTGCAACGGAGAGAATCTCGTCCCTGAATTCCGGAAACCACGACGTGTCCTCGCGCACATGCTCGGTGAACGCCAGCGCGGCGAGACCGCGTTCATTGGCCGCTTGAAGGATTTCAAGCGCCGTCGCCTGCCCGTCGGTCCAACTCGTATGGACCTGGAACTCCACGTTCAGTTGCTCTCGGCTGAGATCCCGATACCGGCAGAACGCAGGGCTGCCAGCACAGATCTTGTCCTGTCCATTCATGCGTCACTCGTCCCTTTGACAACGCTACGGCGGACATCTCGCTGTTCACAACAGCGCGTAAGCCGGCGAAAGACCCTCGGCACCGGACAGGTGTAGCAAGGACATATCCGCCCAGGCGATGAAGTGCGGGTTTGCGAAGGCGCTGTCCTCCTCCTGCACCGTCTTGCCGTACAGGAGGCGCGAGCCGTCCAAGCGAACGACCGATCCGCCGGCAGCTTTCAGCACCGCGTCGCCGGCGGCCGTATCCCACTCCATCGTGCGGCCGAACCGCGGATAGACGTCCGCCTTGCCTTCCGCCAGCAGGCAGAATTTCAGCGACGATCCCACGGAAGCGTAATTCATCACGCCATGGCCGGTGAGGAAGGCCTCGGTCTCGGAACTGTTGTGCGAGCGGCTGGCGACCGCCGTCAGTTCCGCACCCCGCATCCGCACGCGGATCGGCTGCCGGTGCTCGAGTGCCCATGCGGGATCGAGCAGAAGCTTTTCCGCCCTGCCGCCATCGGCGACATAGGCACAGCGCTGCGCGGGTGCATAGACGATGCCGGCAACCGGCACATTGCCCTCGATGAGGGCAATATTGACGGTGAAGTCGTTGCGGCGATTGATGAATTCCTTCGTGCCGTCGAGCGGATCGACGAGAAAGAACGTGCCGCCGCTAATATCCGGGACGCGGCCCGAGGAAACAGACTCCTCGGCAACCACGGGGATGTGCGGAAACGCCGCCGCAAGTCTCTCGAGAATGATCGCTTCGGCCCGCTCGTCGGCCTCGGTGACGGGCGATTGATCGTCCTTGTAGCAGACTTGGGGACCGGCGTCGTAGACGTCGAGAATTGCCGCACCCGCATCGAGCGCCATGCGCTCCAGCATTTCGCAAAGGGGCGTCATTTCTCCTCCATCCTGCGGTCAAGGAATTCCTCGATCGCGAGCGCCAGGTCGGTCGGTTCGTGGCCGACGGTGCGTATATGGAGTTCCGGATTTTCCGGGGCCTCATAGGGCGAGGATACGCCAGTGAAGTTCGCGATCTGGCCGGCGAGGGCCTTCTCGTAGAGCCCCTTCGGATCGCGGCGCGCACACTCGTCGAGCGGCGTGTCGACGAAGATCTCGATGAACTCGCCCTCCTCCATCAATTCCCGCGCCATGCGCCGTTCGTCGCGGAACGGCGAGATGAAGGAGACGAGAACGATCAGACCGGCATCGGCCATGAGCTTGGCCACCTCCGCCACGCGGCGGATGTTCTCTACCCGGTCCTCCTCGGTAAAGCCGAGGTCTCGGTTGAGGCCGTGACGTACATTGTCGCCGTCGAGCAGGTAGGTGTGCTTGCCCTGGGCGTGGAGGATCCTGTCGAGCTCGTTCGCGATGGTCGATTTTCCGGAGCCGGAAAGCCCGGTGAACCAGAGAACGGCAGGGAGCTGATTTTTCATGGCGCTGCGCGCGCTCTTGTTCACCTCGAGCGCATGCCAGTGGACGTTGTCTGCGCGCCGGAGCGGAAAATCGATCAACCCAGCACCGACCGTGGCATTCGTCACCCGGTCGACGATGATGAAATTGCCCGTCGCCCGGTTGTCCTTGTAAGCGTCGAAGGCGATCGGAGCCTGTGTCGAGATGTTGCAGACACCGACTTCATTCATCTGCAGCGACTTCGCCGCCTCACGGATGAAGCTGTTGATGTTGACCTGGTGCTTGAGCGTGGTGACCGTCGCGCTGACGCTGTCGGTCTCCGTGCGCAGGATGTAGCTTCGTCCCGGCATCATCGGGTTCGCATCGAACCAGATCACATGCGCCTGGAACTGGTCCGCCACGAAGGGCCGGGCACCGGGGGCGACGAGCATATTGCCGCGGGACGCATCCACCTCGTCAGAGAGAACCAGCGTCACCGCTTCGCCTTCCCCTGCCGTCGCAAGCTCCCCGTCGTAGGTCACGATCGCCTTGACCGATGTGCGCTGCCCCGTCTTCGCGACGACGACCGGATCGCCCACGGAAATCCTCCCGCAGGAGATCTGCCCGGCATAGCCGCGAAAATCCGCGTTCGGCCGCATGACCATTTGAACCGGGAAGCGGAAAGGCTTTGCCTGGTCCGTTGGCTCGAGTTCTACCGTTTCCAGATATTCGAGCAGCGCCGCCCCTCTGTACCAGGGCGTATTGGCCGAAGCCGAGATGACGTTGTCGCCGTCGCGCGCCGAGATCGGGATCGGCCGTATGCTGGCAAAACCGAGCTCTTTGGCGAAAGCCATGTAGTCCGCGACGATTTCCTCGTACACCTGCTGTTGAAAATCGACGAGATCGATCTTGTTGACGGCCAGCACGACATGGCGGATGCCGAGCAGCGAAGCGATATAGGAATGGCGCCGGGTCTGCTGGAGAATGCCCTGCCGGCTGTCGATGAGGATGATGGCGAGATCCGCCGTCGAAGCTCCGGTCACCATGTTGCGCGTATATTCCTCGTGGCCGGGCGTATCGGCGACGATGAACTTGCGTTTGGACGTGGCAAAATAGCGATAGGCCACGTCGATGGTGATGCCCTGCTCGCGCTCGGCCTCAAGCCCGTCGAGAAGCAAGGCGAGATCGATTTCCTTGCCGTTGGCGGCGCCGGGAGAGCCGACGCGCCCGAGGTTCGCGAGCTGGTCCTCGAAGACCAGCTTCGCATCGTAAAGCAGCCGCCCGATCAGGGTCGATTTGCCGTCGTCGACCGAACCGCAAGTGATGAATCTGAGGATCGACTTGTTGTCGTGCTCGGCCAGATGCGCTTCAATGTCATGCGGCGGTATGGATTGAACATACGACATCAGAAGTAGCCCTCCCGCTTCTTTTTCTCCATCGCCCCGACTTCATCCGTGTCGATCAGTCGGCTCTGCCGTTCGGACGTGCGCACCGTCAGCATTTCCCGCAATATCTCGGGAACAGTGACGGCGTCGGACTCGACCGCCCCGGTCAGCGGATAGCAGCCAAGCGTGCGGAAACGCACCAGCTGTCGGGTAACCTCCTCTTCGGGCTGGATGGGCATGCGGTCGTCGTCGACCATGATCAGCATGCCGTCTCGTTTGACAACCGGGCGCCTGGCCGCGAAATAAAGCGGCACGATCGGAATTTCTTCGCGCAGGATGTACTGCCAGATATCGAATTCGGTCCAGTTGGAGAGCGGGAAAACCCGCATCGTCTCGCCTTGCCCGACCCGCGTATTGTAGGTCTTCCACATCTCGGGCCGCTGGCGCTGGGGATCCCAGCCGTGCTGTGCGCTGCGGATCGAGAAGATGCGTTCCTTGGCCCGCGACTTCTCTTCGTCGCGCCGCGCGCCCGCGAGCGCCGCGTCGAAACCGTATTTCTCGAGCGCCTGCCGGAGCCCCATCGTCTTCATGACATGGGTGTGCACGTTGGAGCCGTGGGTAAAAGGGCCTATGCCCTGATCTATCCCGTCCTGATTGACGTGAACGAGGAGATCGAAGCCGAGCTCTCGCGCCATCCGGTCGCGAAACTCGATCATTTCCCGGAACTTCCATTTGGTATCTACATGCAGGAATGGAAATGGCGGCTTGGCGGGGTAGAACGCCTTCATCGCCAGGTGCAGCAATACCGAGGAGTCCTTGCCGATCGAGTAAAGCGCGACCGGGTTTGAGAATGTTGCAACAACTTCTCGAATGACATGGATCGCTTCGGCTTCGAGCCGCCGAAGATGGGGAAGAGACATATCGCAATCCCTCTGATTTTAAATAATAAAAATGGCATGCAAATAAAAAAGTAGCCGCCTGCGAAATGTTGCAGACGCAATCAAATAATCGTGCAGCAGTTAAATGTGATCCCGCCGACTGGTGCGCATTTAAGCGCTATATCGGCAATATTTCAAGTAAGAATAACAATCCTTATTTCCGCGAGCGATTCGGCGCCCCGGCAGCGCTCAGGGCAACCCCACGGCCCGCGTCTTCAGGATCGCCGAGAACCGCGGATCGAAGGTCCGACTGATCGGCTCGGCCGCGGCACCGATCGCAACCGCCCACGGGTCCGTGAAACCCAGTTGCAGCCGCGGCGCGCTGCGTTGCCTCCGCTCGGCGATCGATGGCAGCAGCGGGTGGAGAGCGTCCATGAGAAGGCGGGCGAGCCCGGACGGCATGCCGCCGCACAGAATGATCGTCTGCGGATCGAAAACCGTTTCGAGCAACTGGATCGTCGCCCGCAATTCGAACGCCGCGTCTGCGATCCAGGCAGCTACGCGACGATCCTTCGAACAAGCAATGGCGTCGATGCGACCGTAGAGATCGCCATCGGCGGGATCGATCTCGAGAATCTTGCACAGCGAGGCGATCGATATGCGATGCTCCAGCGGTGCCCTCCCGTCGTCGGCGCCGCCACGCGGCCTGCTCAGAATCATGCCGATCTCGCCGGCATTGCCATGCGAGCCGCGATAGAGTTCGCCATTGAGGATCAGCCCCGCTCCAAGCCCGTAACCGAGATAGACGCAGAGGGCGTGGTCCACTCCATGGGCAGCGCCGACCATCTTTTCCGCGGTCGCGGCCGCCGCCGCGTCGTTCTGGAGGCGCACGTCGAGACCGGTCCCCGCCGAGAGCCTTTCAAGCAAGGGAAAGCTTTGCCAGGCAGCCATCATCCAGGGATCGTCGGCCTCGGCGTCGACGCCGAACGGGCCGGGCATAGCAACACCCAGACCAACGAGACGGTCCCTGGATTGCGGTGCGATGGCCGAAAGTTCCTGCCGTGTTTCGTCGATCAACGTCAGTATGGCCCCGACACCCGTCTCAGGACCGCCGGCTGGCAGGATTACCTCGTTGCGGGCGAGGACTGTGCCGACCAGGTCCACGGCGACCGTGCGCGTCACGTGGCGGTCGATCTGAAGACCGATGGCAAAAGCGCCCTCCGGCACCAGCCGATAGGGCGTCGATGGCTGCCCCCGCCCCTTGCGCACCGCGGCAAGCGACGCCACGAGCCCGTCGTTCTCGAGCTCCTCGATGATGTTGGAAACGGCCTGCTTGGTGAGTGCGGTCGCACGCGCCAGGTCGGCCCGCGACAAGTGCCCGTTCAGCCGCAGAGCGTCAATCATGACGCGGCGGTTGTGTGCGCTCGCGCCTTCCTGATTGGTGCCGCTCTTCGCCCGGATCGGGCGGATCTCGTTCATGAACAAATCCTCTTGACACATCTGGACTATTGAACAAGAAATAAGTCAAGACAATTGACTTATTAAGAGGTCGAAGAACCTCGGGGGAACGAAAGCGGCCCGAAATGCCCGCGAACGCTCCGGTTTGATTTGTCGATGGCGGCCGCGGAGAAGCGGCGGAATTCCTGTTCGGCGCGCGGCAGGCGCGCAGCGAAGACTGCAACGGTCAGCTACTGGAGGCGACAATGTTGAAATCCACCCGCAACGCTTTGATCGGCGCGACCCTCATCGGGGCTGGCTTCACCGGCCATGCCCAGGCCGAGACGACGCTGAACGCGCTGTTCATGGCACAGGCCGCTTATAGCGAGGCCGATGTCCGCGCCATGACGGAGGCTTTCGCCAAGGCCAACCCGGACATCAAGGTCAATCTCGAATTCGTTCCCTATGAGGGACTGCACGACAAGACGGTGCTCGCCCAGGGTTCCGGCGGCGGCTATGACGTCGTCCTCTTCGACGTGATCTGGCCTGCCGAATACGCGACCAACAACGTCCTCCTCGACGTTACGGACCGCGTCACGGACGAGATGAACAAAGGCGTCCTGCCGGGAGCATGGACGACCGTGGAATATGACGGCAAACGCTACGGAATGCCGTGGATCCTCGACACGAAGTATCTCTTCTACAACAAGGAAATCCTTGACAAAGCCGGTATCAAGGAACCGCCGAAGACCTGGGAGGAACTTGCCGAGCAAGCCAAGGCGATCAAGGACAAGGGGTTGCTCGAAAGCCCGATCGCCTGGAGCTGGTCTCAGGCGGAAGCGGCGATCTGCGACTACACGACGCTGGTCAGCGCCTATGGCGGCAAATTCCTCGACGGCGGCAAGCCGGCCTTCACCACCGGCGGCGGGCTCGATGCGCTGAACTACATGGTAACGAGCTACACGTCGGGGCTCACCAACCCGAACTCGAAGGAATTCCTCGAGGAGGATGTACGGAAGGTCTTCCAGAACGGCGAAGCCGCCTTCGCGCTCAACTGGACCTACATGTACAATCTCGCCAACGATCCCAAAGAGAGCAAGGTGGCCGGCAAGGTGGGCGTCGTTCCGGCCCCGGGCGCTGCCGGCAAGAGCGAGGTTTCGGCGGTCAACGGCTCCATGGGGCTCGGCATCACCGCGACCAGCAAGCACCCCGAAGAAGCCTGGAAATACATCGTCCATATGACCTCGCAGGAGACGCAGAACGACTATGCCAAGCTGAGCCTTCCGATCTGGGCCTCTTCCTATGAGGACCCCGAAGTGACGAAGGGCCAGGAGGAACTGATCGCTGCCGCCAAGCGCGGACTTGCCGCCATGTATCCGCGCCCGACGACGCCAAAATATCAGGAGCTTTCGACCGCCCTGCAGCAGGCGATCCAGGAAGCACTGCTCGGCCAGTCTTCTGCGGAAGATGCCCTGAAGAGTGCCGCCGAGAACAGCGGTCTCTGATGACGGCTCGATCGGTCGCGGACGCGTTCGCCGTCCGGGCCGGCGCCCCAGCGCGCGGTCGGTGCGGCGACGGCGTTTCCTCGTCATTCCTGTGCTTGTCACAGCGATCCTTCGGCGCCGCGTCTGCGGCGCTGAAGGAGCTTTCAGCCCAGGAACCTGGGCTGGCTGGTTTCCTGTGACAGGCACAGGAATGAGGGTCCTGATTGCGTATTGCCGGTAGCTACCGAAGAAGAGGTTTCAATTCATGACCGGCACCTGGATTTCGACCCGCGCTTGGCTTCTGATGTTGCCGCTCCTCGTGGTGATGACCGCCGTCATCGGCTGGCCGCTCGTCGACACCGTTCGGCTCTCCTTCACAGATGCGAAGCTCGTCGGCACCGAGGGCGGTTTCATAGGACCGGCGAACTACATCAAAATGCTGACCGGATCGAACTTTCAGCGGGCACTCGTCACCACGACCTGGTTCGCAGTCATTTCGGTTGCCGCAGAAATGGTGCTCGGCGTCCTTGCCGCGCTCCTTCTCAACCAGCAATTCCGCGGGCGAACGGCGCTTCGTGCATTGATGATCCTGCCGTGGGCACTGCCGACGGTGGTCAACGCGACCCTCTGGCGGCTCATTTACAATCCGGAGTATGGCGCGCTCAATGCCGCGCTGACGCAGCTCGGCCTCCTCGACAGCTATCGCTCCTGGCTCGGCGAGCCGGGAACGGCGCTCGCCGCGCTGATCGTCGCGGATTGCTGGAAGAACTTTCCGCTGGTGGCGCTGATCGCACTCGCCGCGCTCCAGGCCGTGCCGCGCGACATCACCGCTGCATCTCTCGTCGATGGGGCCGGTCCGTTCAACCGTTTCCGCTTCGTCATCATGCCCTATCTCGCCGGCCCGCTGCTGGTGGCGCTGGTGCTGCGAACCATCGAGGCCTTCAAGGTCTTCGACATCATCTGGGTGATGACGCGCGGCGGACCGGCAAACAGCACGCGCACGCTCTCGATCCTCGTCTATCAGGAAGCGTTTTCCTTCCAACGCGCTGGCTCCGGCGCGTCGCTTGCACTCATCGTCACCCTGCTCGTGACAATTCTTGCCGCCGCCTATGCGGCGCTCCTTCGAAAGGCCGCCGGAGCTTCGTGATGGAACGCCAAAGCCCCCTCTTTTCCGTCTTCATCCATGCGAGTGCCCTGCTTCTGGCCGTCGTCATCCTCGCGCCGGTCGCCTGGCTGTTGATCATGAGCATTTCGCCTGCCGCGGACCTCAGTGCCAAACCGCTGGCCTGGTGGCCGAGCGACATCGACCTCTCGCGGTACCGCACGCTTTTGTCGGCTGTCGAGAACAGTGCCGGTGCGGCCTTCATCGCCTCGCTCCTGAACAGCCTCAAGGTCGCCGGAATGGCGACGCTCGCCGCTGTGGTCGTTGCCATTCCGGCCGCCTGGGCCGTGTCGCGCACGCCGGCCGTCGCCTGGTCGCTCTATGCCGTAATCGCCACCTATATGCTGCCGCCTGTCGCCCTTGCCGTGCCACTCTATATGGGTCTTGCCTATTTCGGCCTGCTCAATTCCGTCTTCGGCCTAGCGCTCGTCTACCTCACCATTCTCGCCCCTTTCACGACCTGGCTCCTGAAATCGGGCTTCGATTCCATACCGCGGGAGATCGAGAGCGCGGCGATGATCGACGGCGCGCGGCTGGACCAGATCCTGAGGCTCCTGACGCTGCCGCTTGCCGCCCCTGTCATGGCGACCTCGGCGCTCTTTGCCTTCCTGCTCGCCTGGGACGAATTCTTCTACGCGCTGCTCTTCACCTCCGACCAGCGCGCCAAGACCCTCACGGTCGCCATCGCCGACCTCGCCGGCGGCCGTGTTTCGGATTACGGGCTGATTGCAACCGCCGGGGTCCTTGCCGCCCTGCCCCCGGTGTTGATCGGCCTTATCATGCAAAGAGCCCTGATTTCCGGGCTCACCAGCGGCGGCGTCAAGGGATGACCATGAGCATATCGAAGGACCGCCCGGCAGGGCTCATTGCAATCGACCGGGAGATGGCGCGCCAGCATGCCGACGCGATCGCTTCCTACGAGGGAGCGACGGCCACAGCGCAGCGGATCGCCGCATCGCTGAAAGCGACGGGCCGGCTTCTGCTTCTCGGCATGGGCGGCTCGCATGCCGTCGGCCGCGCCGTCGAACCGCTCTATCGCGCCCTTGGCATCGAGGCGGTCGCCGTCCCGCTTTCCGAACAACTCGGCGAACCGCTATCGATCGAAGGCAAGACCGTTCTCGTCACTTCGCAATCGGGCGAAAGCGCGGAAGTGCTGCGCTGGTTCCGCGAAACGGGCGGCGGCGCAAGCGAGACATTCGGGCTGACGCTCGAAGAAGACGCATTCCTAGCCAAGGCCGTGCCTTCGCTCGTCGGATCAGGCGGGACGGAGCGGGCCTTTGCGGCAACGCGCAGCCTGACGGTGACCTTTGCGCTGCACCTGGCGGTTCTCGCCGCCCTCGGCGCCGATCCGGCCGACGCACTTCACGCCCTCAAGGATCCCGAGGCGCCGGCAATCGACGGCGCGCTCGCAACGCTCGCCGATGTCGGCGCGATCGTCACCTCCGGCCGCAAACTGCAGGGGCTCGCCGAAGCGATCGCCCTTGGGCTTACGGAACTCTCACGTCTGCCCTGTTTTTCGCTCGAAGGCGGGCAGTTGCGCCACGGGCCGATGGAAATGCTGGGGCCTCCTGTCGGCGTCGTCCTCTTCCGCGCCGCCGATCCGACCGCCAAGCTCGTCGGAGCCATGGCAACCTCGGCAGCCGAAGCCGGCTCGCCGGTTATCGTCTTCGACGCATCGGGCGAGCCTCCGGCCGCGGGTGCCACGACAATCCCCTTCAAGCCGGCGGCCGGCATGGCCGCGATCCTCGCCATGCTTCCGGTCGCACAATCCCTGATGATCGCCTTTGCCGACGCCCGCGTCGAAAACGCCGGGACGCCGGTGCGATCCACCAAGGTCACCCGGAGCGAATGACGATGCGTCCGCTTGCAGCCATCGGCAACGTCAACGTCGATCTGATACTCGGCCCGGCCGAACCCTGGCCGAAGCCCGGCACCGAGGTCATCGTCGATCATGACGAACTGCGCGTCGGCGGCTGCGCCGGCAACAACGCTCTTGCCTGGGATTCGCTCGGCGTGGATTATGTGATTGCGGCCAATGTCGGCAACGATCAGTTCGGCACCTGGCTGAAGGAGGCGTTCGGGAAGCGCTCGCACGACTGGCCGGTGGAAGCGGTCGGCACGACGCTTTCGGTGGGCATCACCCACCCCGATGGCGAACGCACCTTCTTCACGACGCGCGGCCATCTGCCGCTGTTCAGCTTCCCGCAAGTGCACTCGATGCTAGACGGCAACCGACTTCGAGGCGGCTATGCGCTGCTTTCCGGTTCCTTCCTGACGGACGCGCTCACCCTTGCCTACGACGCGCTTTTCGACTGGGCGGACGCCCACGACATCGCAGTGGGTCTCGACACCGGGTGGCCGCTCGAGGGCTGGACGGAGACCAACCGGCTCAAGGCGCTCGGCTGGCTGAAACGCTGTCATTGCGCCCTCTTCAACGAGGTGGAGACGACCACGCTTACGGGTCTGTCCGACCCGGCCGAAGCCGCGCTGAGCCTGAAGGGCGAAATGCCTGCGGACGCCATCGTCGTCGTCAAGCGCGGCCCCAATGGAGCGCTCGCCATCGATCGGGACGGCGGAATTTTTTCCGTGCCGGCGCCGCAGGTTCAGGTCGTCGATACGATCGGCGCCGGCGACGTCTTCAATGCGGGCTTCCTGGCGGCACTCGCCGCCGACATGCCGCTCGAAGCCTGCCTCAAGACCGGGGTTGCGATCGCCTCGGAAGCGATCTCCACCCTTCCGCGCCGCTACGGCAAGCCCCTTTCTGCCTTTCTCGAGGAATCCAGGCGATGAGCGCTCTCGAAATCCGCAACATCCACAAGCGCTACGGCGAAGTGGAAACGCTGAAGGGCATCGACATCGCGCTCGAAAGCGGCGAGTTCCTCGTGCTGCTCGGTTCCTCCGGCTGCGGCAAGTCCACGCTGCTCAACATCATTGCCGGGCTTGCCGAACCGAGCGGCGGCGACATCCTGATCGGCGAGCGTTCGGTCCTCGGAGTCCATCCTAAGGATCGCGACATTGCGATGGTGTTTCAGTCCTATGCTCTCTATCCGAACCTGAGCGTCGCCCGAAACATCGGCTTCGGCCTCGAAATGCGCCGCGTGCCGCCGGCCGAGCGCGACAAGGCGGTGCGCGACACCGCAAGGCTGCTGCAGATCGAGAACCTGCTCGACCGGAAGCCCGGCCAGCTTTCCGGCGGCCAGCGCCAGCGCGTCGCGATCGGCCGGGCCCTGGTGCGCAACCCCGAGGTCTTCCTCTTCGACGAGCCGCTGTCGAACCTCGACGCCAAGCTCCGGATGGAGATGCGCACCGAACTCAAACGCCTGCACCAGATGCTGAAGACGACGGTCGTCTATGTGACCCACGACCAGATCGAGGCGATGACGCTCGCAACCCGCATCGCCGTGATGCGCGACGGTCGCATCGAGCAGCTCGCCACGCCGGAAGAGGTCTACGACCGCCCCGCGACACTCTATGTCGCCGGCTTCGTCGGCTCGCCGCCGATGAACATTCTAGACGCCCAGGTGACCGCAAGAGGCCTGAAGCTCGACGGTTGCGAGGAGGTGCTTCCCCTGCCGGCAGCCTTTAACGGGGCCGCCTCGGCCGGACGGCGCGTGAAGGTCGGCATTCGACCGGAGGCATTGCGGCTCGCAGCCGGGTCAGAGGCTCGGCGATTGACCGCGCATGTCGAGGTTGTGGAACTCACAGGGCCGGAACTCGTGACCACGGCCACAGTCGGCAGACAGCGCATCACCGCCTGCCTGCCGCCGCGCACGGCAGTCGGAATGGGATCGGCTCATGCCTTCACCTTCGACGAGACGGCCCTGCATCTGTTCGATCCGGAAAGCGGCCGCTCGCTCAGAATGGAATAGAGAGGAGAGCGACCTACCACCAATGCGGAGACGGCTGTCACCGTCCGGCAGCCGCTCGTGCAGAAGCCTCCCGGTCACTGCGATAGCCAAGCTTCTCGGAGAGCTCGCCAGCTCCGTCGATCAGCACGCGAAGATAGGCCTCGCGATTGCGCAGACCGTCCTCTTTCGGTGCTACGAGGCAGAGCGTCGCGATGCAGACCGCTTCCGCGTCGTAGACCGGGACGGCGAAGCAATGGGTGAAGCTGTCGACGATGCTGTTGAAGGTGAAATAGCCTTCCTTCTTGGCTTTGCGGACTTGAGCGATGAATTCGGAGGGCTCGAGGCGCGTGCCATCCGGCAGGACGAAATCCTCCTGCGGTATGAAGGCCAGGATCTCCTCGTCGCTCATGTGATCCACCAGGAGACGGCCGGATGCGGTCCACGGAATGGCGACCGGTTCGCCGATATTGGTGGAGATTCGGAACGGGCGGCTCCCCTCGTTCATCAGAACGACGGCATATTTGTTGCCTTCGAGCTGGCACATCTGCGCCGTCTCGCGCGTCTCCTCGGCGATCCGCGCCAGAAGATGCTCGCTTTCGCGCATCAGGTCGAACTGTTCGGCATAGGCCGCGCCGAGGAAATAGAGCTTGCGCCCGAGAAAGACGCGGCCGTCATCGCCGCGATATTCGATGATCCCTTGGCGGACGAGCAGGTTGACGAGCTCATAGACCGACGAACGCGGCGCGCCGATCCCTTGCGCGATCTCGTTGGGGCGCAAGGGCTGACGCCGCAGACGCAGGAAATCGAGGATTTCGAAAGCCCGGTCGAGACCCCTCGCCCTGCGATTTATCGTGTCTTCCGCCTCCACCACCGCGCCCTCCTTGCCGCTTCTATTCCGGTCCTTCAGAATTGACCTCGATTAGCCTTGTAGGCGACGCAGTCAACTTCGACCTTGCAGTCGACCATCATGCGCGACTGAACGCAGGCGCGGGCCGGCGGGTTGGCGCCGAAATACTCCGCATAGACGCCGTTGAAGGTCCAGAAGTCACGGGGGTCGTCGAGCCAGACGCCGACACGCACCACATCTTCGAGCCCATAGCCGGCTTCGTGCAGGATTGCGATCATGTTTTCGATCGCCTTGCGGCTTTCCGCGACGATCCCGCCGCCGACGATCTCGCCCGCCTCCATGGCGACCTGACCGGAAACATAGAGCCACCCGTTCGCCTCCACGGCGCGTGCAAATGGCAGGGGCTGCTTGCCCGCACCGGTTTCGCCCGTTCCATAACGCTTGATCGTCACGCTTCACTCCACTTCTTCATCAAATTCATTGCTTGCTCAGTTGAACGTCGAGGTCTTCAAAAACTCCGCCAGGCGTTCGGTCCTTGGTTTCAGGAACATCTCGCGCGGATCCCCCTCCTCGCCGATGCGCCCCTGGTTCATGAAGATCACCCGGGACGAGACCTCGTAGGCAAAGCGCATCTCGTGAGTGACGATCAGCATGCTCATCCCATCCTCGGCGAGACCCTTGATGACCTGCAGCACCTCGTTGACGAGCTCCGGATCGAGCGCCGAAGTGACCTCGTCGAAGAGCATGAGCTTCGGATTCATGGCGATGGCACGGGCGATCGCCACGCGTTGCTGCTGGCCGCCGGAAAGCTGCCCCGGATAATGATCCTTGCGCGAGAGCAGGCCGACCCGGTCGAGCCATTTCTCGGCAAGCACCCTCGCCTCGTCGCGGCCCATCTTTTTCACTTTGACAAGCCCGAGCATGACATTGGCCGCGGCGGTCATATGCGGAAACAGGTTGAACTGCTGGAAGGCCATGCCGGTCAGTGCGCGCTGACGGGCGATCTCCCGCTCGGACTTGCGCCGGCGGGCGCCTCCTGCCGTCTCGTAGCCGATCTCCTGGCCGTCGATGGCGATCGTGCCGCCCTGAAACTCCTCCAGCATGTTGATGCAGCGAAGCATCGTCGTCTTGCCCGAGCCGCTGGAGCCGATGATGCTGATCACCTCCCCCTGGCGCATCGAGCAATCGACGCCCTTCAGCACCTCGACCGTGCCGTAGCGTTTGTGAAGATCGCGGATTTCGAGAAGGTTGGTCATCGGATTGCGAGCCTCACGATGGAACGGCGGTCTTGCGCTCGACGTAACGGCCAAAGCGCTCGATGCCGTAATTGATGACGAAATAGAGAAAGCCTGCGAAGAAATAGAATTCGAGGCTCATGAAGGTGCGGGAGATCACTTCCTGCGTCCGCAACAGCAACTCGCTCACGCCGATGATCGAAAGCAGCGTCGATGCCTTGACCATCTCGGCCGCTGTGTTGACCCAGGCAGGAAGTGCCTGCCGCAACGCCTGCGGGGCGAGCACATAGGCGAAGGTTTGCGCAAAGGTCAAACCGATCGCCTTGGCGGCTTCGGTCTGCCCCTTGGGGATCGATTGCAGCGCGCCGCGCACCAGTTCGCCGACATGCGAGCTGCAGAAGACGGCAAGGGCCAGAACACCGGCCTGGAACGGTCCGAGATCGATGCCGATCGTGCTCAGGACGTAGTAGCTTGCGAGCACCAGGACGAGCACCGGCGTGCCGCGGATGAAATCGGTGTAACCGCGCACGACCCATTTGAAGGGACGAAACCCGTAGACGAGCGCCAGACCGACGAAGACACCCAGCACGGTGCCGACGACGATCGAGAGAAGCGATATCGAGACGGAGACGCCGAGCCCTTTGAGGAGCGGTATCCGGGCAAGCCAGAGCTGGTCGAGAAACGAGAAATCCATGACGGTCACCTCGGCACTGCAAGACGCCGCTCGGCGGCGCGCATAAGCGCGGCCAGCAACGAGCAGGTCGCGACATAGAGGCAACTCGCAACGATCCAGGTCTCGATGACGCGGAAGGTCTCGACGTTGATCTTGCGTGCCTCGAAAGTGAGTTCCGGAACCGCGATCGCGGCGGCGAGCGAGGTGTCCTTGAAGAGCGAGATCATCGTACTGCTAAGCGACGGCAGGACGCTGCGCAGCATCAGCGGAATGATGATCGACGTGCGTATCTGCATCTCCGTAAGCCCGATCGCGAGCCCCGCCTCGCGCTGGCCCGGCGGTATGGCGATGAGGCCGCCGCGAAACACTTCGGCAAGATAGGCCCCCGAGTAGATTGCAAGCGTCGCGACGAAGCTCTCGATCTTGCCGAGACGGACTCCGAGTTCAGGAAGCGCGAAATAGCTGAAGAGGACGAGGACGAGGATCGGCGTGTTGCGGATCACGGTGACGTAGAGCCCGGCAGGCTTGCGCAGCAATGCCCTTCTGGAAACGAGCCCAAAGGCCGTGATCAACCCGATCACGCAACCCGCGAGGATCGCGACAAATGCAAGGCCGAGGCTGAGCGCCAGACCTTCGAGAAGCAGGTCGAACGAGCGCCACACGGCCGCGAAGTTCAAGGAATATGTCATGGAAGCAGCCGTTTCGTGGAACAAGGCAGCTCCACCAAGAGGCGGAGCCGCCATTGGCAGGGCTCACTTGTACTCGATGGGGAAACCGATCTGCGGCGGGGTGAGGTCCTTGCCGAACCAGGTCTTGAACGACTTCGCATAGAAATCGAATTCGACACCGGTCATGGCTTCGTGCAGCGCCGTGTTGACGAAGTTCAGCCAGTCCTGATCACCGCGCCGGACGCCGCAGGCATAGGTCTGCGGGTTCCAGCCATAGCCGGCGTCCTTATAGCGCCCCGAGTTCTGGGTCATGTACCAGGCGAGCGAGGACTGGTCGGTCGCGGCGGCATCGGCGCGGCCGGATTCGAGCGCCTGATAGATCAGGTCGACGGATTCATACTGGTCGACCGTCGCCTCCGGCAAGGCCGCATGGACCATGTCCTCGGCATAGACGTTCTGCAATACGGAAATCGTCACCGAAGAGCCGGCAGCTTTCAGCGCTTCATAATCGGCATACTCGCCGTCCGCCTTCAGCATCAGGCCGACGCCTTCCCGGTAGTAAGGGATAGTGAAGGCGATCTGCTGAGCGCGTTCCCCGGTAACCGTCATGAATTGGCAGGTGATATCGACCTTGCCGGTGGTGATGTTCGGAATACGAGCATCGGACGACTGGTTGACGAACTCGATCTTCTCCGGGTCCCCGAAGAGCGCCTTTGCGATGATGCGGCCCATGTCGACGTCGAAACCCTGGAGCTTATCTTCGGCGCTCTTGAAGTGCCACGGCGCGTTGGTGCTGCCGGTGCCGAGTATCAGATGGCCGCGGCTCAGAATCTCATCGAGCTTGCTCGATGCCTGTTGTGCTTGCGCCGGCATGGCCGCCAGCACGGCCGCGATGAAGCTCGCGGCGACCGTGAATTTGCTGATCATTGAAAGACCTCCCCTTTCGCTCCCACTCGTATATTCCGGTATAATGGACATGCGTCCTGAATAACGGATTTACCCATCAAATGCCTTGGGCCATTACTTGTCAAGCAGGATCGGCTACATTCGCCGCCGATCCACTTCGCATCGAGGAAACGCCCGCATGACACTGCCGATCGAAACCCCCGCCGTGCTGGTCGATCTCGATATCGCCCGGCGCAATGTCCTTGCGTTTCAAGCCTATGCCGACCGGAACGGCATCCGCGTGCGCCCGCACATAAAGACCCACAAGCTTCCGCAGATGGCCGAGCTGCAGCTCGATGCAGGGGCGATCGGCATCACCTGCCAGAAGGTGACGGAGGCGGAGGCGATGGTCGACGGCAGCGTCCGGATCGAGGATGTGCTGATCACCTACAACCTCCTCGGGACCGAGAAGCTCGCGCGGCTCGCGCGACTGAACGAAAAGGCGACGGTCAGCGTCGTCGCGGACAATGCGACCGTCGTCGACGGGCTCGCAGCTTTCTTCGCCGATGCCGGCAAGCCCTTGACCGTACTTGTCGAATGCAACACCGGGGCAGATCGCTGCGGCGTCGGGACTCCGTCCGAGGCGGCGCGCCTTGCCCGGCGCATAGCCGAGGCACCGGGGCTGCGCTTCGGCGGATTGATGACCTATCCGCCGGCCGATGGCGCCGCACGCGTCCAGACCTTCATGAGCGATGCGAAGCGGCTGATCGAGGCAGAGGGGCTCGAAGTTCCGTGCATTACATCAGGGGGCACGCCCGGTATGATGCAGGCAGCCGAGGCGCCGATAGCGAGCGAGCACAGGCCGGGTACGTATATCTATAACGACCGGTCGCTGGTTGCCCGTGGCGTGGCGTCATGGGACGACTGCGCCCTCACCGTTCTCGCGACCGTGGTCTCGGTTCCCAGCGAAAACCGGGCGATCATCGATGCCGGCAGCAAGGTCCTGACCTCCGACCTGCTGGGTCTCACCGGCTACGGCCACGTGCTCGGCCGCGACGACATACGTATCGATCAGCTCTCCGAGGAGCATGGCCGCCTTGTCTCGGACGGTCCGATCGGGCTAAAGGTCGGCGAACAGGTCCGCATCGTTCCGAACCATGCCTGCGTCGTGACCAACATGGTCGACGCGGTCCACGTCATCGAGAGCGGCATGCCAAAAGGAACATGGACGGTCGTCGCCCGCGGCCGCGTCCTTTGAGCGGGCTCCCGGTCACGACCGCGCTCGGCGAGCCTTAAGAGCCCGTTGGGGAGCCGAAAACCATTAGTCCACAATTTTAGTGCATTTCTAAAATGTCGTGCTATTTTATCGGCGGCAGAGAGCCAAGACCGATAACGGGCACGGCATTCTTTCAGCAGCTCGCATATTGACAGGACTTTTCAAGAAACCGCCTCCAGGCGTCATAAGTTTGCGTTGAAGTAGTCTACCAAATCGATAGCTTTATCTGGCAAAAGATGGAGGTCGAAATGAGCTCGAATAGTCTTGCCGGAATAGTCAAATTAGCGCTTATCGTCGGAAGCCTGCAGCTTGGCTCGATTGGCCTCGCGGCTGCGGACACGACGATCCTGAACGTGTCCTACGACCCGACTCGGGAACTTTACAAGGAGTTCAACGCGGCCTTTGCCGAAAAATGGCAGGCCGACACCGGCGAAACCGTGACGATCCAGACATCGCATGGCGGTTCCGGCAAGCAGGCCCGTTCGGTCATCGACGGGCTGGAGGCCGACGTCGTGACGCTGGCCCTCGAAGCGGATATCGACGCGATCGCCAAGGAAAGCGGCAAAATTCCCGCCGATTGGAAGTCCCGCTTCGATAACAACAGCGCGCCTTATACCTCGACCATCGTCTTCCTCGTCCGCAAGGGCAACCCCAAAGGAATCGAGGATTGGGGCGATCTCGTCAGGGAGGATGTGCAGGTAATTACGCCCAACCCGAAGACTTCGGGTGGCGCTCGCTGGAACTTCCTGGCCGCCTGGGCCTGGGCACGTGCCGCCAATAACGGGGACGATGCGAAGGCACAGGAATATGTGGCGCAGCTCTTCAAGCATGTGCCGGTTCTCGACACCGGCGCGCGCGGCGCGACGACCACCTTCGTCCAGCGCGGCCTTGGCGATGTGTTGCTGGCCTGGGAAAACGAAGCCTATCTGTCACTGGAAGAGCTGGGCCCCGACAATTTCGACATCGTCACGCCGTCGATCTCGATCAAGGCGGAGCCCCCCGTTGCGCTGGTCGATGGCAACGTCGACAGCAAGGGTACCCGCAAGGTCGCCGAGGCCTATCTCGACTATCTCTACAGCGATGTCGGGCAGAAGATCGCGGCCAAACACTACTACCGGCCGTTCAAGCCTGAACTGGCGGATCCCAAGGACACCGCGCGCTTCGCCGAATTGAAGCTCGTCACGATCGACGACTTCGGCGGCTGGAAGGAAGCTCAGCCGAAGTTCTTTGGCGATGGCGGGGTCTTCGATCAGATCTACAGGCCGGGGCAATGATATCGATGGCCGCTCGCAGCAACACGCGGTGGCGGTTTCGGCAGCCGAGCGTCATTCCGGGTTTCGGATTGGCGCTCGGCGTGACGCTGGCATGGCTCACCATCATCGTTCTCATTCCTCTCTCCGGACTGCTGTGGCGCTCGAGCGGCCTCGGATGGTCGAAATTCGTGGAACTGGCGCTTGACGAGCGCACGGTCAACGCATTGACGATCAGCTTCGGCACGGCCTTCATCGCCGCCGTTGTCAACCTGGTCTTCGGCGTGCTCCTCGCCTGGGTTCTCGTGCGCTATCGCTTCCCCGGCAAGCGCGTGATCGACGCCATGGTCGATCTGCCCTTCGCCCTGCCGACCGCGGTCGCCGGCATTGCGCTCACGACGCTTTATGCGCCGAACGGCTGGATCGGCTCGCTGCTCGCTCCGCTCGGCATCAAGATAGCCTTCACTCCGGCCGGGATCGTCGTGGCGCTGATCTTCGTCGGGTTGCCCTTCGTCGTGCGTACCGTGCAGCCGATCATGGAAGAGATCGACAAGGAAGTCGAAGAGGCGGCTGCGACCCTCGGCGCCACCCGCTTCCAGACGATCAGCCGGGTCCTGTTGCCCGGTCTCCTGCCTGCCGGGTTGACCGGCTTCGCACTCGCCTTTGCCCGCGGCGTCGGCGAATATGGTTCGGTGATCTTCATCGCCGGCAACCTTCCCTATGTCTCGGAGATCGCGCCGCTTCTGATCGTCATCCGCCTCGAGGAATTCAACTATCCGGCAGCAACCGCGATCGCCGCGGTAATGCTCCTGCTTTCCTTCATGATGCTGCTGGTCATCAATGTGATCCAGGCGTGGAGCAGACGGAGATATGGTTATGGCGCATGATGCCGGCTACGCTTCTAATACGCTTGTGACGGCTGCAACCTCGGAAACGCCGCTTTCACGCGTTGTCCTGACCGCCGTTGCGCTTGGTTTCGTCGCGCTCTTCCTGCTTCTGCCGCTCGCCACGGTGTTCATCGAGGCGTTCCGCAAAGGAGCGATGGAGTTCTTCACGGCGCTTGGCGACCCCGAGACCTTTTCCGCGATCCGTCTGACACTGCTCGTCGCGGGGATCGCCGTGCCGCTCAATCTCGTCTTCGGGGTGGCGGCCGCCTGGGCCATCGCGAAATTCGAGTTCAAGGGCAAGGCGTTTCTAACGACGCTGATCGACCTGCCCTTCTCCGTTTCACCAGTGATCTCCGGCCTCGTTTTCGTGCTGCTATTCAGCTCTCACAGCGCGCTCGGGCCGATCCTGCAGAGCTACGGCATCCAGATCCTCTTTGCCGTTCCGGGTCTCGTGCTCGCCACCGTCTTCGTGACCTTCCCCTTCGTCGCGCGTGAATTGATCCCGCTGATGCAGGAACAGGGAACGGCCGACGAGGAGGCGGCACTTTCGCTCGGCGCCACCGGCTGGCAGACCTTCTGGCATGTGACGCTTCCCAATATAAAATGGGGCCTGCTCTACGGCGTGCTTCTCTGCAATGCCCGCGCCATGGGCGAATTCGGTGCGGTCTCGGTCGTGTCCGGCCATATTCGCGGGCAAACGAACACCATGCCGTTGCAGGTCGAAATCCTCTACAATGAATATAATTTCGTCGCCGCCTTCGCGGTGGCGGCGCTCCTGGCGCTCCTGGCGCTGGTAACGCTCGTTTTGAAGACTGCTCTTGAACTTCGCTACAGCGACGAGATCGCTGCCAGCCGCAGGCACTGAAAGGTCCAGACCTCCATGGAAGTCCGCGTCCAGAATATTCGCAAGGAATTTGGCCGTTTTCCCGCGCTCGAGGACGTTTCCCTCGACATCCGCTCGGGTGAACTGATCGCGCTCCTCGGCCCCTCCGGCTCCGGCAAGACCACGCTGCTCAGGCTGGTCGCCGGGCTCGAAAGCCCGACCGAAGGCACGATTTTCTTCGGCGACGAGGATGCGTCGAAGAAGACCGTGCAGGAGCGCAACATCGGCTTCGTTTTCCAGCATTATGCGCTTTTCCGCCACATGACGGTGCTCGACAACGTCGCTTTCGGTCTGAAGGTGCGGCCCGCCAAACGACGGCCGACGGCTGCCGACATCCGCCGCAGGGCGCTCGACCTGCTGGAACTCGTGCAACTCTCCGGACTGGAGAAACGCTACCCGGCCCAGCTTTCGGGCGGGCAGCGCCAACGCGTCGCACTCGCCCGCGCCATGGCCGTCGAACCCAACGTTCTGCTCCTCGACGAGCCCTTCGGCGCGCTCGATGCGCAGGTGCGCAAGGAGCTGAGGCGGTGGCTGCGCGAAATCCACGATCGCACCGGCCACACCACGATCTTCGTCACTCACGACCAGGAGGAAGCACTCGAGCTTGCCGACCGCGTCGTCGTGATGAGCAAGGGCGCGATCGAGCAGGTCGGCACGCCCGACGAGATCTATGACCATCCGGTCTCGCCCTTCGTCTACGGCTTCATCGGTCAGTCCAACTGCCTCAACGTCACCCTCGCCAATGGCGAAATCTGGCATGAGGACCGCCCGATCGGCCTTCGTGCCGGGAACGAACCGGACGGCGCCGCAACCCTCTATTTCCGCCCGCACGACGTGGAACTCATCGACGGCTGCGGCGGTTGCCTCGCCGGCCTCGTCACGGCCAGCCGGCGCGTGGCGGGCACCCGGCATCTGGAACTCGACCTCGGACGTACGCACCCTCCGGTCGAGATCGAGCTGCCGCCGGAACGCGCCGCCTCCACCGACCACACGCGCATCGCCTTCCGGCCGACGCGATGGAAGCTATTCCGCAAGGGCGGACAAAAGGAAGCACCGCCGATAGAGGCGGAGGCGCCGGTGCTCGCGGCCACCGGCACGTGAGGCGGTGAACCCGGGCTTTGGAAGCGCGGATTCGCCCGGTCTGGACGCCGGGCGTTGATCTGCCGAATTAATCGTTCCGATCGAATGAATCCTGCGCTAGAAACCGTCCAATGTCTGTTATCGATGATCTCACGAGCGCACTCGGCGATGCCGTGCTCACCGGCGACCGGATCGCCGAACGTCACCGCGGCGATGCGAGCCTCACGGGCCGGATCCTCCCCCTGGCGGTCGTTCGCCCGGCAAGCGTTGCCGAGGTCGCCGACGCGCTGAGGATCTGCAACGCGCATCGCCAGACCGTGGTGCCGCAGGGTGGCTTGACCGGGCTCGCCGGCGGCGCCAATCCGTGCGCTGGCGACGTTGCCATATCGCTGGAGAGACTTTCGGGCATCGAGGAGATCGATGCTGCGGCAGGTACGATGACGGTGCTCGCCGGAACACCCCTCGAAGTCGCTCAGCGCGCGGCCGAGAATGCCGGCTTCCTGTTGCCGATCGATCTGGGGGCGCGCGGCTCTTGCCAGATCGGCGGCAATCTGGCCACGAATGCCGGCGGCATCCGGGTGATCCGCAACGGTGTCGCGCGCGACAATGTGCTGGGGCTCGAGGCCGTTCTTGCGGACGGAACCGTGATTTCGTCGATGAACAAGATGATCAAGAACAACACGGGCTACGACCTGCGGCAGCTCTTCATCGGTTCGGAAGGCACGCTCGGCATCATCACGCGGGCGGTATTGCGCCTGCGCCCGCTACCGGCCGGGCGGCTGACGGCGCTCTGCGCGCTCGACAGCTATGAGAATGTCGTCGCTCTGCTCAAGCGGGCACAGAAGGAACTCGCCGGCCTCTCCGCCTATGAGGCGATGTGGGAGAGCTATTTCCGTTTCAACTGCGAGGCTGAAGGGCTCAGGCTTTTCGAAGCCTCTCCCGCTTTCGCCGTCATCGTCGAAGAGGACCTGCAGGGCCATGAAGCGGAACGCGAACGGTTCGAAATCTTTCTCGGGCGAGCCCTGGAGGACGGCGTAATCGGCGACGCGCTGATCGCGCAATCGCAAAAAGAGGCTCAAGCCTTCTGGCGTATTCGCGAGGGTCACGCGCTGGATCGGCTGCCCCTGCTTCTCAACTTCGATGTCAGCCTGCCGATCGGCGCAATCGGCAGCTTCGCCGAGGATTGCGGCACGGCGCTCCGGGCCAAGTTCCCCGAAGCGCACGTGTCGTTCTTCGGCCATGTCGGCGACAGCAACCTTCACATCGCCTTTTCCGTTCCAGGCGCAACCGAGGAAACGGCCCACGCGGTCGACGCCGTCGTCTACGGACTGGTCGGCACCTATAGCGGCTCGGTTTCCGCCGAGCACGGGATCGGCCTCCTGAAGCGCGACTTTCTCGATCGCTCCCGCAGTTCGGCCGAACTCGAACTCATGCGGCGCATCAAGAATGCCTTTGATCCGAACGGTATTCTCAATGCCGGCAAGGTCTTAGCCTAAGGCCTGTTGAGATTCATTTTGAGTTTATGACGGCTGCTGCGAGATGGATAATGGCGTTGAAGCTCTGGTCGGTTTTGTCGGCACGCATGGCGATGCGCTTGAATTCCTTGAGTACCGACGGTGCGCCACTGCTGTTGATCGTAGCCGATCAATGGACAAAAACATGCAATCTCTCCTCCGTCCTCATCCCTGTGACGAGTGTTTAGCCCGGGGAGATAGCTGACACCTGTTCGGATAGATCACTGACGGATTGCTTGGTTGTCAAGTCGATGGCTGCGATGCGGAGGGCAGCGAAGAAGACGCCGTATCGCCCGTCCGTGTCGAGC
>NZ_BDIZ01000009.1:0-163860 GCF_036245905.1 Sinorhizobium sp. KGO-5 | reverse complement strand
GGAAGGTCGTACCATTCACCCGCTGGGTCCGGACGAATGACGTCACCGGTGCGTCCGCTACGCACGACATTGTCCGGCACGCCCAAGTCGGTCGCGCCTACCGCGACAACTATGTCGCACTGCATCGCGGCAGGCGGCTCGACGAACTTCCCACGTAGCGTCCCAAGGATGGATTGCGCCCCGTTGATGACCCGGATGCTCCGGCCGTTCAGATCATAGCCGTCGGCGCGTTGCACGGCGCCCGCCTGACGGAGCAGCAAGTGGAAGAAGCCGAGGGCTTCTGGATTTGCTGGGCGCAGGAGCTTGGCCGGCTCCGCCGCCGAGACGCCTTCGGCATCCCGCCTCAGACCATAAAGGGCCTCGCTCTCAAAATTTCCGACGTCTAGCCAAGCCGGGTCACATTGGGCTTTGGTGGCTTGTTCGAAGGCGGCCCGTCCGGCTTCCAGTACCTGACGAAGGTAGTTCGATGAGAACGCGCGACGAAGCTCGTCGAGTGCCGCAGCCCCTGACTCTTGCACATGTTCGAATGTCACGTTTTGTGCGTGCGCGATCTCCCAAAGTTGCGGGGCCTTCTGCTCGAGCGCGTTTGTCGGCGAGAGGTCGATGACAGTCACGGACAGCGGCTGCACGTCGATCAGCGCTTCGCCGATCAAGGCGTTGAGGTATTCCCAGTCGGACCAGAAGCCGACGACGAGCAGATCCTTCTGCCGGAGGTTGGCAGCCATCCAAACTTTGCTTCGCGCAATACGGCCCGAGATGGTCGGATCATCGAGCTGCGAAGGCGCCCACACAGTGGCTTGCCGATCACGGTGGGAGCAGCCATGGAATTTCAACAAGGGTGCCTGACGGACGGAATCGGCGGTGGCTTCGTCTCCGTCGAGCGAGCCGCGGAAGTCCGCGCCGTAGTCCCATGCGCGTCGCTCGATCAGCGTGTCGTAGTTGCTCGATATGCCAGCAACGGCGGCGCGGGTGATGAGAAAATCCGCGATCGCGGCATGTCCTGTATTCGAAGGCCGCACAAAAGCGGGCCAGGGCACGAGATGTTCGATGAAGACCGATTGCAGGGTGTTGAGGCCTGCAAAGTGCTCGGCGAGTGCCTCCAGATTGTCCCGAAGGCCGAGGTCGCAGTTCGGGTCAGATTCGAGACGGTATTTGTCGAAGCACCGCTCGGCGACCGCACGGGCCGATGGCAGGCTGCTGGGCGGCGCCATCGAGAGTCCGGCGCCGCAGACCACCAAAAGGCGGCCGGCGTTCATGGAAGCTAGAAGCCGAGCGATCGTCTGAGGGGTCAAGCGCCCCCCTGTCTAGCGCCCGCGCGCTGACCTAACGTCTTTCTGTTTGATTGCGCGATATCGTCCAAATGCTCGACCGTTCCGAGTGGCTCGGCCGGCAGCTTTACTGTCATCTCAAATTCTCCCCCTACAACCCCCATGAACGGAGTGTAGAGTGGTACATAGCAGTTTGCCTCTCAAAGTGAAATTCTGAAAGCTGCACCACATTGATTGCTGAGGTGATTCGAAGTAGATGACCTGAACGGCAGCTATGCACCGAATCAATTCGAAACGAGACAGTCGGCTCCCGGCCCAATTGAGATGCTCGGGTCGCACTGACCAAGTATCCACTCCTGACACGCTCCTCGGACATCAGATCACTCGACGACCGGTAACCGACAGCACGGATGTCTCCCATCCCTCGCCTTGACCGTATACGAACTAACATGAATATTCTGAGAACATCACTTCCATGAAACCCATCAGGCTATCACCATACATCTAGCAACAGGTTCCATTGCCGATCGGCATTGAAGGCGACCTGATGATCAATGTCATCCACTGGAGACCACGCGCTAAAGAACTCGTCGACAAGTCCATCCGTGGCTAAGGCTCCGAGGGACGCGGGGCCTGTGTAATTCCGAACGAAATACGCAACCCGGCTGTAATCCTCATCATCGATGAGAGATGCGGAGACGCCATCGTACTGCATGGTATGCCACATGTCATCGATATCGAGCAGACCGAACTTTCTTTGGGGATGATACCTGTTTACCCGACTTTCGAGGCAGGCGAGATTGATTTGCGCCAAATCCGTCAGAAGGCGGGCGATATCTATCGCCTCTTCAACGGATACAATGTCATCACCGAATAGGCGCAAAGCCGTTGCCGGAAATCTGTAGGAGAACAATTCCCGTTGGTCTTTAGCGGCGAGCAGCCTCGGTTTCACCGTATCTTCGTGACGCTGACCGAGCCGTTTAAGCTTGTCGCCAGTCAGGTTGAGGATATTGCTGTGAGTCATTTCAATTGTCTTTTCACCCCGCCAATCAAGGCACGGAAGGGTCAGAAGAAATGCGCGGCTGCAGTTTAAGATCGTGTAGTATCGGAGATATGGCAGCGTCACCTGTAAGTTTCGTTCTTCGGCATACTCAGCAGAGTTAGCAAGAACCGTAGAGCCCAACACGTATTTCAGTGCAAGATAGCTTCGAATAAACCATTCGGTGTTGTGAACGTCTCCAAAAACACGCGCGATGGGATCAAATAAATCGCGGGTTCGGCTGATATAATTTTGAATCTCACTATCGGAGCAACGAGTTGGAAGCTCCTTGTAGTTATAAGTGAAATCCGAGCCGGTCAGAGAAACGATTTCGTCAGAGTCCATTCAAACCATCCGAGGAGTGATGTTCGTTGCACGATTTACGCGAGCAACGAATTTATGATGCGGTTGGCAATGGGCGTCGAAGCTGCATACTTTCTGGTCAGGTACAAGCCGTTGATCGATATGATGCAGTTCCGCGACACCTGAGCATCAAGACGACCGGTATGGCTGCCAGTACCCCCCTGCCGACCAGTGCGACGGTGCCTCCCGAAGCTGGCCACTAATGCCCACATGACAAACGCTGCGAGTACTGAAGACACCTGCTTCGCCCATGTCGACCAGCCGAGAAGCTTGCCGTAGCCACGGCGACGAACAGTTCGAGCGGTAGCGTGCCGTCTGCCTACGGCCTCCGACCCAACTCTCAGGCGAGAAAAACCGTCGTAATTTCCGACAGTCTCCCTACTCACCTGCATTCAACGGGCTTCGGTTGAAAACAAGGACAGCTCTTCGACTAGAAGATCGTGAACGCACGCAAGAGAATTCAGCTCCCGCCGATCCGGTTCGAAAACATCTTTACTGTCGTCTGCCATAAGTTCCGCTCTGGCCGAGGCTTCTCTCAGAAGAGCCGCTATCCCCTCAACGCTCCGACCTTGCGCGTCAGCGCTAGCCCGCTTTTCCCAGTGATTAATTGCGTCACCGGTCATTCCGGATAAGGGACAACCTTGACCGAAAACGGCGTTTACCACCGACAAGAACTCGCGCTCTATTTTAATTCGAGATTCGAATCGGGTCCGTCTTGTTTGATTATCCACTCGTTCCGCCTCCCGATAACCTCTCGCTCAATGCTTCCAACCATGGCCAAACGCGGGTATGCACGTCAATAACGAACGCCGCGTCAACACCGTCCGGTGGCGGCGCGCCCCGCTGTCCCGCCATCCGGCAAAACATCGCCTGCTCAAACTCAACCTGGGACAACGGACAACGCGGCACCCCTCCAAGATTGAAAATGGAATACCTGGAAAAATCAGGTGCGTCACAGAGGTCCCAAGAAGCAGACATGGCAATATTGCGGAGACACACGTAGATCAGGCCGGCCTCATAGATCGCATTGCCTTGGTTGAGGGCGATCTGTGCGGGTATCTCACGCATAACCTTGATGAACGATGCGACGTCCCTCCCCGTGTCTCTGTAAGGCGATGGGGTGCCAATTTTGGCCAAGAACCCTTGAGGATCGAAAAGCGGACGCGTCTCGCGATGGAGATGCCAGGCAAAAAGCTCACCATTGGCGAACATTTCACGCAGTCGGTTTTCGCTGTACCATGAGATCGAAGATTTCATACAACGGAGCGTGGCCGGCACGGTTGCCAGTACAACGTTCTCGGCGACCTTACCTTTGGCGTTTTCGACCACGGCGAGAATGTCGAGATCGCTGAGATGGTCCGCCTGACCTCTGCCAACAGATCCAAAAACATATGATGCGAGCAAAGTTCCGCCGGTCATCTGTGGGAGATCGACTTGTAGAGAACTGAAATGAAGAGCCCGATGTAAATGTACCTCATCGCCACGATCGCGAAATCGACCGCCGTGAAGCCAGCGAACGTCGGGTTGGGATTGAGATCAAGAAAAAGCCTGAAAACATAGTCGAGCGAGGCCAGCCCCTTGTCTGTTTCGCTCCAAGAAACACGCGGCAAGAGGCTCCAGAAATTTACGAGCGCGAGAAAACAAAGTATCGCGAAGCAGCTTGCTGCAAGCCGCCAAGGCCGTTCTCCGTGGCCCCATATAAGTCCACCCAACCACAGCCCTACCAGGTTCGCGCAGGCACGCGCCTTGGAAAGCATGTTTGGATACTTGTTTCTGTAGTAGCTGTCGTAACCCCTGAGGGCATACCTGTAGTGACGTTGTGCGGCCTCGATTTCCTGTAGGGTCAGGAGACCCAGGCTCGCGAAGTCGCCAGCCTCAACTGCGTTGGCCTTGAGGTTCTGCAAGGATTCCCGTCGAATGTTCGGCTGATCCGGCAGCGATGCGATGATCTCGGCTGTATCGATCAGGCAAGTGCTGAAGCGCGCGAAACTGAAATCGCATTTGTAGAAGTTGGCGCTTTTGAAATTGCAGTCGAAAAACTTGGTGCCGGAGAAACGACAATTGCGGAACACGGCATCGCGAAAGTAGCCACCGTCAATGATGGAATAGCTGAAGTCGCAGTTCTCGAACGTCGTCTTGAGGGCGTTTAAGTCGCATATCTCCGATGCCTTCCACGAGCCATTGCGCACAGTCTTGCGGGCTACTGTAACTCGTTGAATGGCCGGCATGTCCGGTATTTTGTCGATGAGCGGGCGTTTGTCCGAAGTGTCGCCACTTGCAAGGTTATCCATAATCACTCACCGCGATCCAAGCCGATATGCTCCCCACTACGAAGACACCCGTCCTTACTTGCCACCTATAGCCCGCTGTCGGCGTGCACATATGGCGTACCATTTTTCATCAATCAGATCACAAGTAGACCTACCCCGAAAAATATTTATGCAAAACATCAGAAAAACTCAAACCTAAAGTTGAACTCACGACAAAATCCGAGCAGATTGCCTCTGAATTTGCAGGTACTTGAAGGGTGTAGACTTATCTTGGCAGATAGAGGGCGTCGCGCTGAAAGTACGCCAAACAACGCTAAGGGTGAACAGACGGTGATTTTGTTGGGGGCGCTCGTTTTGGAGCGCCGCCCTGGATCGCTCAAGTCAACCGTCGGCCACTGGAACGTGAAGGGGCGTGCGAACCATCCAATCCGATAGTCGAACTGCCGCTCACGACGCAAGCAGTGATTCCAAGAAAAGTGCGCCCCATAGATCGTCTGTTTTCTTGGAGGAGCCGATCGACGGTCACTTCCGACAGTTTTTATAAGGTGAATCCGGTGAGCCGCTGCCAATGGCATGGCTCTAGTTATCGCCATTTGTCGAAAGCCTTGCCGTGCAGCTGTCGGATTGGATGACCCAGTCACTGGCGAATCTGAAGCTCATCGAGCCGCCATTGATCGTCGGCACCGATGAATGAGCATGTTCAGACCACCAGCACGGGAGCAAAGCCACCGCCTGGCGTTCTGAAATTCGTGGTCTGGCCCTGGTAGAGGCGTGCGGCCGTAAGTAACAACCGGCCATCGTAGGTATAGAGCCGCACGTCCATCTTGCGCGGTGCGACTGCTCCATCGAACTCGATCATGCGCTGCCCGGGTGGCGCAAAGGTCTGGGCCACGAAGCCACCCGCAGCGATTTCCGCCCATACTCCTTTCGTCACCTTGTCGCCGCGGAAGACCGCCTTGCTCCCATAGCCAGAGACCGGCTTGAAGAACATGTCCTTTCGAGACCGCCAAAGTGCGGCCGAATTGTCGGGCGTGACCAGAACTGTCCGCGGAACGCCGGCAAGCCGCAATCTCATGACCGGGGATAGCCCGAGCGTTTCCAGAGCGGCCGGATCGGATAGAAGCGTCAGATTGCGCTTGGCCGCAAAAAGCGCGTGATTGCGCGGATTGGGCGTGACCACCGCCGCGCCGTCCCGATACGCCGCTCTGAGTGCTGCATGCTCTGGGCGGTCCAACGCAAAATCGACGAGGCGATTATAGACGAGGTCGATCTCGTGGCCGGAGAGCCGGAGCCTGCCGCCTTCATATTGCAACTCACTCGCGTCGCCGATGACGGCGTCAACGCCGTGCTTCTTCAACAACCGCTGAGCGATTACGAATTCAGGGTAGAGATATTGCTCCTCGGGTCGATCATCGATGATCGCGATCGTTCGCGGCGAACCGGCGCCGCGCTGGCGTCGCCATTCGTCCCTGAACATTGCAACGACGCGGGTTTCAAAATCATCGTCCGGGGTAGCAATCAAGCTCTGCTCTCCTCTGGCGCAGCAGGCTTTCTGGGCTTCAGCCAGCACTGCATTGAGGAACGCGCCCCCAGCATTGGTGTTAACTTCGATCAGCCTGGGTTCATCATTATCGAGATGGAAATCGTAACCCATCAGCGCGCCAGCGGGCCCGAAATCCTGCAGCGCTATTTCCGGTGCCCAGGAGAGAACCGCTTCGCGGTAGCCCGGCAATTTTGTCGTTGCCTCGATGGCGCCGACGACCCCACGCATTTTATCGATGACGGATTGGGCGAGGAATACCGCGACATTGGAAAACAGATGCGCTCGCGACTTCATGAAAGCCTCGAAGAAACCGGAATCGTCGGCCTCATCAGCCAGAGCTGTCCAAAGCGCTGTCCGGTCGAGGGTGATGCAAAAACAATTCCGATTGAGCCGGGCGGACTTGGACTGGCTGGTCTCTGGTAGATCAGCATCATCCTTGAGCACATTCATTTCTCGTCCTCTCCTGCGCTTCGTCGCTTTTCCAGGAAGAGCGACAACAGCTTGCGGCTTGAACTGGCTTGCTGTCGAGAATGCTCCTTACCCCGGTTGAAACAGCGGCCCAGCGAAGCTTCCACGGTTTCAGAACGACAAGAAGGACATCCTGTCCGCGTTTGATGATTATCTATCACATACGGCGCTTCACATGCTCTGAGTTTGACTTATGTCAAAGACATTAACAGCATTTAGCCCAGGTTATCGGTATGGAACTTCTGCTGACCCACGTCCGCGTCTTACTTGCCGTGATCGTCCTGATCGTGGGCAGCGTGATGGTGAGCGGTGCATCTGGCCTTGCCGGACAAACTTTGGGTACTTCCCTCGAATTGGGCGTTGCCGACGACGGGATCGCTCTCCCTGAGAACAGTTTAGACCAAGAGCTAAGCTCCGTCGCGGCGACCGATTACGACAGCCACCAAAACGATTGCATGCAAGATTGCAGCATGCATTGCGCGTCCTGGGCCGGATCAGGTTGCTGTACTGCCACCGCCCCCATCGGCGGAGGAGGCAACGCTTTCGATCGCACATCAATCGCCGCATACGGTATGCCGGACGCTGGTCTCCTGGCCACAGGCATCGATCCCGAGGCTCTTCTACATCCTCCACGAAGCTACGTCTGAACCTGCGTCAGCGCAGGTCTCGCGTTTGTTAGGCTGACAGAACCAGCAGGTTCGTCACTGGCATTCGCAATCGCGACATCCGGCGCCGGCGCTCGGCGGAGCGGTGCCAGCCACGCATCCCCGTTACCGGTTAAGCGAATGGCTGAGGCAACAGGCCAAATCAGTGGATAACTCCGATGAGCGATCGCTTCGATATTCTTGCTCAAACAAACAGTGGAAGGAGCCGAAACATGAACCCGCAGATACAGTATCCGCCTGATCACCCGGTCGGGCATGGACCGAAGCCTGAGTTCGAACCAAAACCGCCTGGATTTTGGGCTTCGAAGGTGGGGCTCGTCACCATTGCCTTCCTGGCAATCGCCGCCTTTTTCCTTCTTTCGGAACACCGGGCGCACGTCTTCGGTTTCCTTCCCTTCCTGCTGCTTGTGGCCTGCCCTCTGCTTCACATGTTCATGCATGGGGGCCACGGGGCGCACGGCGGTCACGGGAGGCATATCCAGCGCAAGGAAACCGATGCGAACGGGCATAATGGTTCGACACGCGGAAAAGGAGCATGACCATGGTCGACCAATCTCCCGCTTATGGCCTCTGGGGCCTGGCCGTCATCAATTCGGCGATCTTCATCCTGTTCGCCTTCAGCTTTTTCAAGCCGCGGACGGGCCGCGACTGGCGATCCTTCAGCGCGTTCAGTGCCTTCCTGGTGGCGCTCTTCGCTGAGATGTACGGGTTTCCGCTGACGATCTATCTTCTCTCTGGTTGGTTGCAATCGCGGTTCCCTGGCATCGACTGGTTCTCACATGATGCCGGCCATCTCCTGGAGATGATGTTCGGTTGGCGGCTTAACCCGCATTTTGGCCCGTTCCACGTCCTCAGCTTCATTCTGATTGGTGGTGGATTCGTGCTGATCTCGGCGGCCTGGCGCGTGCTTTATGAGGCGCAGCGGCAACGCCGCCTCGCCACAAGCGGCCCATACGCCTATGTCCGCCATCCACAATATGTCGGTTTTGTTTTGGTTATGACCGGATTCCTCGTGCAGTGGCCGACACTTCTGACGCTGGCGATGTTCCCCGTGCTGGTTGCGATGTATGCGCGGCTTTCCTTCACCGAGGAGCGGGAAGCGAGAAAAGAGTTCGGCGAGGCATACGACCGCTACGCAGCCCGAGTGCCCGCATTCTTCCCTCGTTGGACTGCGCTGTTCGGCGCTGCAGGCAAGCCCGGTACGCATTGAGAACCCTGCTGCCTTGTCGGCTGGGGCACCCGAGGCGAGGTGGCAGTTCAGTCAAGCTGGATAACAATCGGGTCGAGAAATCCCCGAGAACTTGGAGTAGAAAAGATCATGAGACGGCGAGAACTTCTTAAGACTGCACTGGCCGGTGCCGCAGCCTTCACGCTGCCTTCATCGTTGCTCACTGCAGCCGCCGCTGGACAGCCGGACCGCCACACGCGCCTCGGTATCGTGCGCCGCACGATCGAGGTGAACGGCAAAGCTGCCAGCGTTTTCGGCCTCCAGCAGGAGGACGGCACGCCGGGCCTCCGCCTGCGGGCAGGTGATGCCTTCAATGTCCTGCTTCACAACGAAACCGCCGAGTCTACAATCGTGCATTGGCATGGGCTGACGCCTCCGTGGCCGAACGACGGGGTGCAGGACGCCCCGCTCCCGCTTATCGCTGCTGGAGCCAATCGCTCTTACGACTTCCCGGTCGGCAAGCCGGGAACCCACTGGATGCATGCTCACACGTTGCAGGAGCAGGCGCTCCTTGCGGCGCCGCTGATCGTCGCCGATCCCAAAGATGATGCAGCGGACGAACAGGAGATCGTCGTTCTCCTTCACGACTTCTCCTTCTCATCGCCGGAGGAACTGCTGGCGGGACTGCAGGGCAAGAATGTCGGCGCCGCAATGCCGATGGACCACAACGCGATGGATATGGCGGGGGCGCGAACCGACGCAATGGCCGGCATGGCCCATGGCGGCGGAGCCATGGCAATGGACCTCAACGACATCGAGTACGACGCCTATCTGGCCAATGATCGCACGCTAGACGATCCCGAAGTCGTGCCGATGGAGGCCGGCGGCCGAGCGCGGGTGCGCATCATCAACGGCGCGACTGCAACTGCGTTTACGATCGACTTCGGCGAACTCGACGGCGAGTTAATTGCCGTCGATGGCCAACCTGTCGAGCCGGTCAAAGGACGGCGATTTCCGATGACGATGGGACAGCGCATCGACGTCCGTGTGCAGTTGCCGCGCGAAGCCCGCTCATTTCCGATCCTTGCGCTGCGTGAAGGGCGCAAGGAACGGACCGGCTTCATCCTGCGTCCGTCTGGGGCGGCGGTGGCAAAGGTCGCAACAGCCGGGGCTGACGACGCTCCGGTGCTCGATCTGGCGCTCGAGGCCCAGCTAAGGGCCACTCGGCCGCTGGCTCTGCGTCCTGCGGACAAAATGTTCGACATGGCGCTGACGGGAAACATGTCCGCCTATCGCTGGGGCCTGCAGACCAACGTGCCAATCGTCGTGGATCCAGGTGACCGTGTGGAAGTGACTCTGCGGAACACCAGCATGATGGCGCATCCAATGCACCTGCATGGCCATCATTTCCAGGTGGTTGCCATCGATGAGCAGCGCGTTGCCGGTGCGGTGAGGGATACGGTCCTGCTACCCCCCAACCGTTCGGTGACGATCGCCGTCGATGCCGACAACTCCGGCCAATGGGCCTTCCACTGCCACCACCTCTATCACATGGCGACCGGGATGATGTCGACCTTCGCCTATCGCGCCTAGGATAGGAGGCCTCGCCCATGTCCGCGCTTCAACCGTCACGCGACGCAGCAGGATACACCGGAGACCGACCATGAACAAAGCGACGTTGGAAGTACGTGACCTCGTCGGTATGCTGGATTTTGCGGCCGTCGAGAAACGCCTGGCTGCCTTGCCAGGTGTTGCCAGTGTTGCCATGAACGCTGGCTCGACCACCGCCACCGTCGAATTCGACGAAGCGCTGACGAACCCTGAGACACTGGCCCGCGAAATCGAGGCCTGTGGCTTTCACTGCAGGGGCGAGCCCGTGCCACGGCACCTCTGCGTGCCCGGCAGCGCAACGGTTCCTCCCGGACATCCGCGTGCGCCATCCAGACATATGCACGACCACGCCGCGGCGGTCCAGGCGGCACCAGGGGAACGGGAGAGAGCAGGCGCAGCCAAGGTGCCCCGCGACGCGATGGCTCACGAAATGGGGCACGGCGCCGGCATGGACATGCAGGACATGGTAAGCGACATGCGCAATCGCTTCCTTGTCAGCCTGTTCTTCACGCTGCCCATCTTTGCCATGGAGCCGATGGGCATGGGTGAGCCTTGGTTGCGCGCGCCTTTCGGGCTCAGCGAAGACCTTGCGATGTTCTTCCTCGCCAGCGCCGCGATCCTCTATCCAGTCTGGCCTTTTGTGGTGGCGGCTTGGCGTGCCCTGCGCAACGGCGTTCTCAATATGGCCGTGCTGGTCGTGCTGAGCGTTGGCACCGGCTACCTCTTCAGCGTGGGTGCGACGTTCTTTTTCGAGGGGCAGCAATTCTATGAAGCCGCGAGCGTGCTGCTTGTTTTCATCCTGCTCGGCCATTGGCTGGAGATGCGTGCGCGGGCCGGCGCTTCGGCCGCTATCAGGGCGCTGCTCGACCTCGCGCCGCCCAAGGCCATTGTCTTTCGAGACGGCAAGGAAGTCGAGGTAGCGACCGCCGACGTGGTGCTCGGCGATGTCGTCGTCCTGCGGCCTGGAAACAAGCTCCCTGTCGATGGTGAAGTGATCGAAGGCGAGTCGACCATCGACGAATCGATGCTCACCGGTGAGTCGATGCCCGTCACCAAGAAAGTCGGCGATAGCGTGATTGGCGCGACGATCAATAAGAGTGGCACGCTGCGATACCGCTCCACCAAGGTGGGCGCCGACACGGCCTTGGCTCAAATCGTCAAGCTGGTCCAGGAAGCACAGAATTCCAAGGCGCCGGCCCAGTTGCTCGCCGACCGCGCCTCGCAGTGGCTGGTTCTGGCCGCGATCGTCATCGGCCTGGCGACTTTTGCCGCCTGGTTCTGGTGGTTGAGCCAGCCGCTGCTGTTCGCGCTGACCCTCACAATCACTGTTTTCGTCATCGCCTGTCCCGACGCTCTCGGGCTTGCCACGCCGATGGCGGTCATGGTCGGCACCGGCCTCGGAGCATCCAACGGCATCCTGTTCAAGAACGCAGCCTCCCTTGAAGAAGCGACAAAGCTCGACGTGATTGTCTTCGACAAAACCGGGACGCTCACCATGGGCCAGCCAAAGGTCGTCGAAATCGTGGCAGCACCAGGTGTGTCAGCCGACGAGGTTTTGCAAATTGCGGCGTCCATCGACCAGGGATCGGATCATCCATTGGCCGTCGCCATCGTCGAGCGGGCCGAGGGCCTGGAAATTCCCAAGGCCTCGGGCTTTCTCAACATCGAAGGAAAGGGCGCCAGAGCCGCGGTAAGGGAAGACCAGGTGTTTCTTGGCAACCGGCGGCTCATGGACGAGCAGAACGTTGACCTGCTGTCGCTCGGCGACAAGGCCGAAGCGCTCAAGGGCGAGGGCCGCACAGTCATTCATGTGGCCCGCTCCGGGAAACTTCTCGGTCTCATCGCAATCGCCGATGCCCCGCGCCCAACCGCTATCGCGACGATCAGGAAGCTTCACGAACAAGGTGTGCGAACCGCTATGCTCACGGGCGACAATGCCGGCACCGCCAAGCGCATCGCGGGGGTTCTCGGCATCGACATCATTCTGGCAGATGTCCTGCCGGGGCAGAAAGCAGAAAAAATCAAGGAGTTGCAGGGACAAGGCCTCAAGGTCGGCATGGTCGGGGACGGCGTCAACGACGCGCCGGCCCTGACGCAGGCTGATGTCGGATTCGCCATCGGCGCGGGCACCGACGTGGCTATTGAAAGTGCGGATATCGTTTTGATGAAAAGCGATCCCTATGACGTGGTCGGCGCGATGACCCTGTCACGGGCCACCTTGCGCAAGATGCATCAGAACCTGTGGTGGGCTGTCGGCTATAACGTTGTCGCCTTTCCGCTCGCAGCAGGCGTGTTCTATCCCTTCCTTCTGAGTCCCGAGATCGCCGCGTTGGCAATGTCGGGCAGCTCGGCGCTGGTCGCCGTCAATGCGCTTCTGCTCAAGCGAACCAGGCTCGAGGGCATCCGTCCGGCCGCATCGACTGCCGCAGGCGCTGTCCATGAGCACCCGACTGGCGCGCCGGCATGAGCGTATCGATGCAAAGTCCCCTGCCGACGTCGCGATGGAGCCTTGGCGTACTTCTGGCCTCGGCCTTCATCGTCGCGCTCGGCTATGGGATCGTCTTGCCGGTCCTGCCGACAATGGTTGAACGGCTTGCAGGCTCCACAGATCCGACATTCGCTGCACGGCACATTGGCTTTCTGACTGCTGCCTATGTCGCCGCACCACTAGCTGTCGCATTCCTCTGGGGACGGGTGTCGGATTTGATCGGGCGTCGACCTGTCCTTGTCGTTGGCCTGATCGGCTTCGCCGTCACCTTGGCGGCTTCGGCGCTCGCGCCGAACTTGCCCGTTCTTTATGTCGGGCGAATCCTGAACGGCGCCTTCGCTGCGGCGGTAGTTCCCACAGCTCTTGCGTTCATTGCCGACACGGAAGGTGACGATGATCGGCGCGCCAGAACCTTTGGTTGGGTCAGCATGGCATCGATTGCCGGCTTCCTGCTCGGTCCCATGCTCGGCGGCCTCGCTGCCGGATGGGCTTTTGACACAGGCCGAGCGGCTTCCTCCTTGCAGGCTGCCCCCTTTCTTCTCGCGTCCGGCCTCGCCCTGGCCGCGGCCGGTGGCGTCAGGTTGATCCTGCCTGGAGGACGAGTGACCGGCCACCCCGCTGAGACGAAGAACCGCGAAACATCGTCGTTCGTACCCGGGGAGTTACGGCTGCTCGCCCTTGCCTCTTTGGCCGCGGCCGGACTTGGAGCATTCGAGGTGGGACTCACGTTGCGCAACAATGAACTCGCAATGAGTCCAGCCGAGTTGGGCTTTATGTTCGCGACCTGTAGCGTAGTGATGTTTGCTGTTCAAGGTCTTGTCTTCTCGCCGTTCGTTAAAACGGCGGCGACGAGGGGCCTTGTTGCTCCCGCCTTCCTGGTGATGGCCATCGGTCTGGCGATTATTCCGGCAATTGCCGGTTTTAACGAAATGCTGCTGGCGGTGTCTGTTGTCGCGGCATCCGCCGGGGTGATCGGTCCGCTGCTCGCCTCCTGGGTTTCGCGGCTCACCGCGCGCAGTCAGGGCGTCGAGCTTGGCATTCAGTCGGCAGTTGTGAGCTTCGGGCAGTCGATAGGGTCTGCCGGGGCTGGTTTGCTTTTCGACTTGAACGGGTTGCAAGGCACTGCCTTCCTCGCCGCTGCCGTCGTGATGGGAGCGGCTGCGTTGGCAAGCGTCAGGCTGCCGCAACAGCTGGCGGTTGAGACGGGTGACCCAGGTGACGCTTCGGCGAGAAGCGCTCCGAAATGAATATTCCCATGATTTTGCCTTCTGCTTGGAGAGTCACATGAAACGGAATTCCGCATCCTCGCTTCAATTCCTCGGCGCCGCTGGAACAGTCACCGGATCGCGGTACCTGCTCGAAGCGGAAGGAAACCGCGTCCTCATCGACTGCGGTCTCTTTCAGGGCTACAAGCAACTGCGCGATCGCAATCGCGCGGCGTTCCCTGTACCGCCCGAAACCATCGACACGGTGCTGCTGACCCACGCGCATCTGGATCATTCTGGTTACATTCCCGCGCTTGTGCGCAATGGCTTTCGCGGCAAGGTGGTATGCACTCTCGCCACCGCCGAGCTGTGTTCTCTGCTGCTTCCCGACAGCGGCCACCTTCAAGAAGAAGAGGCAAGGTATGCCAAGCGGAAAGGCTATTCCAAGCACGCCAGCCCTGAGCCGCTTTACACTCTCGAAGACGCCGAGGCTTCGCTTAAACATATCGCAACTAGGGATTTCGACACGGAGTTCGAGGTCGGAAATGGCATTCGGGCCCGTTTTCTTCACGCAGGCCATCTCCTTGGAGCCGCGCAGATCAGCTTGGATGTGGCCGGCACGACCTTGCATTTCAGTGGTGATCTCGGGCGCCCACAAGACCCGTTGATGAGGCCACCCCTGCCGCTGGTGGAGGCCGACATTCTCGTATGCGAATCGACCTACGGCAACCGCAAACACCCACGAATTGACGCCGAGGCGGAACTCGCCCCGGTGATCCGGCGTGTTATTAGTCGCGGCGGTGTGATTGTCATCCCAGCATTTGCGGTTGGCCGCGCTCAGGGCATCATGCTGCAGATCGCCCGCCTTCGACAGCGCGGCGACATCCCAGCCGTACCGGTCTTTCTCAATAGCCCGATGGCGATCGACGCCACCGATATCTATCACCGCTTTCATGACGAGCATCACGTCAGCGTGGAAGAGTGCCGTGCCATGTACTCGATCGCAACAATGGTGCGATCAGCCGAGGAATCTAAAGCCCTGAACCTCAGGCGAGGGCCCATGATCATCATCTCGGCAAGCGGCATGCTCACGGGAGGGCGGGTGCTGCACCATCTTCAGGCCTTCGGATCAGATGCGCGCAATGCGATCTTGCTTTCCGGCTTCCAGGCTGGGGGGACGCGAGGTGCAGCTCTGGCGGGCGGCGCCGACCACCTGCGGATGTTTGGACACGACGTGCCGATCCGCGCGGAAGTGGTTCAGCTTGAAAGCTTTTCCGGTCACGCCGACGCCGACGAAATTCTCGACTGGATGAAACAAGCCAATCGCCCACCCAAGATGACATACGTCACGCACGGCGAACCCGATGCCGCCGACACGCTGCGTGCCCGTATCAATCGCGAATTCGGATGGCAGGCGCGTGTGCCCGAGCATCTTGAGCGAATTGACCTGGAGCGGCCAGCATGAGCGGCGAACACAACCAACTGCGTCTCGTTCGCGCGGGTATCGACACATACCAGCAACCTGTCGTCTATATGCACCGCGATTGCCATGTCTGTCGTTCTGAGGGCTTCACGGCACTCACTCGGGTTCTGGCGCGAAGTGGTGGCCGCGAGGTAGTCGCCACGCTCAACGTGGTGGTGGACGACCACCTCGAACTCGATGTTGCCGCGCTATCCGAGCCCGCCTGGAAAATGCTCCAACCGGATCGGGATGCATGGGCCGTCTTTAGTCACCCCGAGCCCCCCGCGTCTGCAGCGGCGCTGCGGGCCAAGGTGTTTGGCCAGCGGCTCCGCGAAGCGGATTTCCTCGCTCTCATGCGTGACATGGTCGGCAATCGGCTGTCAGACATTGAACTGACAGCGTTCGTCACGGCCTGCGCCGGCGAGCGGCTCGACATGGAAGAGACGACTGCCCTTACGAAAGCAATGCTGGCGGTCGGTGAACGTATCGACTGGGGTAGCGGCGTAGTGCTCGACAAGCATTGTGTCGGCGGCTTGCCGGGAAATCGCACTACGCCCATCGTTGTGGCGATCGTTGCCGCCGCCGGCCACCGAATCCCAAAGACCTCCTCGCGTGCCATCACATCCCCGGCGGGCACTGCCGATGCAATGGAGACCATGGCACCCGTGGCATTGGATCTCGACGCCATGCGAAGCGTGGTCGAGCGCGAAGGGGGCTGCATAGTCTGGGGCGGAAGTGTGCGCCTCAGCCCAGCCGACGACGTTTTGATCCGCATCGAGCGTCCGCTCGACTTCGACAGCGATGGACAACTCGTCGCCAGCGTGCTGTCGAAGAAGGCTGCGGCCGGCTCCACCCATGTGCTTGTCGATATTCCCGTCGGACCGACCGCCAAGGTGCGTTCCGCCGCCGCTGCTGCGTCCCTCGAGGCAAGACTCCTGGCGACTGCGCAGGCTCTCGGACTGAACCTATCGGTGCTGCGCACCGATGGCCTCCAACCCGTTGGATACGGCATCGGCCCGGCCCTCGAAGCGCGAGATGTCCTGAGCGTCCTGCGCAACGACACAAGAGCACCCCGCGATCTCCGCAGCCGCGCGCTCGACCTCGCCGGCGCCTTGCTCGACGCGGCACCCGGGGCCGCACCCGGCAAGGGGCGAGCGCTCGCCTGCACACTGCTCGACAACGGCGCGGCGCTCGCCAAGTTTTTGGCGATCTGCGAGGCACAGGGCGGCTTTACCGAACCAACGCTGGCTCCGCACACACGTCCGGTTCTCGCCAGCCGGACCGGCCAGATCCAGCGGATCGACAACCGTCGGCTTGCGAGGGTCGCCAAGTTGGCCGGCGCGCCAGCCAGCGCCACTGCGGGAATCGATTCTCGTCTTCGCATCGGCGACAGCATTCAGGCCGGCGAACCGCTGTTCGAGGTCCATGCACAGTCACCCGGAGAACTGGAATACGCGCTGGCCTATGCCGCAGCTCATCCGGACATTTTCGAAATTGGAGCCAGCGAATGAATCGTGTACTTCTTCCTTTCCCGCTGCAGCGGACGCTAGCGGACGCAATGGCCCCTTTGCTTGATGCGCGAGTCGGGCGGCTGGATTGGCACCACTTTCCCGATGGTGAGTCGCTCGTCTCGATCGACGAGAGTCTAGATGACGTGGATGTTGCGGTCGTCGCGACCCTCCGCGACCCAGATGAACTTGCGCTCCCTCTACGCTTTGCGGCGGCGACGGCGCGCGAATTCGGAGCGCGCTCTGTTGGCCTTGTTGCGCCCTATCTCGGCTACATGCGCCAGGACAAGCGGTTCAATCCCGGCGAGGCGATCAGCGCGCCGTTATTTGCACGATTCCTCGAAGAGAGCTTCGATTGGCTGGTGACGGCAGATCCCCATCTGCATAGGAACCCGGAGCTTTCGAAACTGTATCAAATCCCGGTACGGCGGCTGGCGACAGCGCCTCTGATCGCCGACTGGATCCGAGACAACCTCCCCCAAGCGATCCTGATCGGCCCAGACAGCGAAAGCGAGCAATGGGTATCCGCCATCGCCCGGCGCGCTGGCATTCCCTATCAGGTCTTGACGAAAATCCGCCGGGGCGACCGCGACGTCGAAGTGAGCCTTCCCTCGATCGATGCGGCTTGGAGCCGAAACCCAATCATCGTCGACGACATCGTCTCGTCGGGACGAACCTTGATCGAAACCATCGGTCACCTGAAACGGCTCGGCCTGCCTCCGGCCGTCTGCATCGTCATCCATCCCGTGTTCGCCCAGGACGCCTACGCGCAACTGCTCGCAACTGGCGTTGACCGGGTCGTAAGCACGGATTCGATTCCCCATCCTTCAAACGCGATTTCCATAGCCGGTTTGCTTGCCAAGGCTAGCATTGACCTGTTCGGAGACGAAAGATCATGAAACCATGCTGAACCGTTTCCAAGCCGATCCTGCGACGTTCAAGGCAGACATGCGTGAGCCGAGATGGACCGGCGTCACGCCAGCCAGTAGAGCTTAAACCCAAACACCATGACCGAGACCGTCTTCACCGCAACAGCCCTGACCAAGACCTACATTACCGGCGAGACGCAGGTGCTCGCGTTACGCGGGCTGGACCTTGAAGTCTTCGCCGGCGAAGTGGTTGTGCTGCTTGGCCCGTCGGGCAGCGGGAAGTCGACCCTCCTCAACATCATGGGCGGGCTCGATCACGCCACCAGCGGCCAATTGTTCTTCAGGGAACTGGAATTAACCGGCCTCGACGATCGAGGCCTCACAGCCTATCGCCGGCAGCACGTCGGCTTCGTATTCCAGTTCTACAACCTGATCCCAAGCCTGACTGCTTATGAAAACGTTGCGCTGGTGACCGAGATCTCCGATCACCCGATGCGCCCCGACGAGGCCCTCGCACTCGTCGGGCTCGAGGAGCGGATGCACCACTTTCCGGCCCAGCTCTCAGGCGGCGAGCAGCAGCGCGTCGCAATCGCCCGCGCAATAGCAAAGCGGCCGGATGTGCTGCTCTGCGACGAACCCACCGGTGCACTGGATTCCAAGACCGGCATTCGAGTGATCGAGGCGTTGCTGGGCGTAAACGCGCAGCTAGGCACCACCGTGCTCATCATCACGCACAACGCCAGCATCCAGGACGTCGCCGACCGCGTGCTGTTTTTCGCGGACGGTCAAATCTCCAGAATTCATAAAAACGAAGCGCGCCGAACCGCCGCCGAGCTTGTCTGGTGATCCGATGTCCGTTCTCGACACCAAATTGTTGCGTGACTTGAGGCGGCTCTGGGCTCAGTCGCTTGCGATTGCACTCGTCGTCGCGGGCGGGGTCTCCACAGTGGTGCTTGCCGTCGGCTCCTTGCGCTCCCTGGAGGAGACCCGAATTGCGTATTACGAAAGATACGAATTTGCGGATGTCTTTGCCCTGGTGAGACGTGCACCGAAAACGTTGCTCGACCAAATTGCGAAGGTTCCCGGCGTCGCCGCCGTGGAGGGGCGCATTACGAAGCTCGCCCTCCTCGATATCCCGCAGTTTCGCGAACCTGCGACGGGCCAATTCATTTCGCTGCCCGAAACGGGTCGGCCGACCCTCAATCGGCTGTACATGCGGATCGGCCGGATGCCCGCGCCGGAGAGTGTTGACGAGGTTGTCGTCACTGAGGGCTTCGCCAAGACACACGCATTCACGCCGGGGTCGCACTTCTCTGCCATCCTCAACGGCCGCAAGCGCGATCTCGTCATTGTGGGAATCGCGCTCTCGCCGGAATTCGTTTACGCCCTAGGCCCCGGCGACCGGATGCCGGACGAGCGGCGGTTTGCTATCGTCTGGATGTCCGAAAAAGCGCTTGCGAGGGCCTACGACCTCGACGGCGCATTCTCTTCCGTCAGTCTCAAGCTGCTCCGCGACGCTTCAGAGCGCGACGTCAGAAGTCGCCTTGATGTGCTGCTCGACCGCTACGGCGGACAGGCAACCTACGGACGCAAGGACCAGATCTCGCACGCCTACCTCAACCACGGGCTTGATATGCTCAGGAACATGAGCCGGACTCTGCCGCCCATTTTTCTTTTGGTGGCAGCCTTCCTGATCAACTTGACGCTCAGCCGGATCGTGGCGCTTGAACGCGAGCAAATCGGCCTGCTGAAGGCACTCGGTTATCGGAACGCAGCCATCGTCTGGCATTATATCAAATTCGTCGTCGTGATTGTCGCGATCGGTCTCGTCGTCGGCAGCGCAGTCGGAACCTGGCTGGGCACTTATGTCACAGGACTGTATGGCGACTTTTACCGATTCCCATTCCTCGTCTTTGTCCAAAGCCCTGATGTCTATGTCGCGGCTGCGGCGCTGAGCCTCGGTGCTGCGATCGTCGGCGCAATACATGCCCTGCGCGATGTCATGAGATTGCCGCCAGCCGTCGCGATGCAGCCGCCGGCGCCGCCTCGCTTCCGTCGTCTCGTGCCCGCGGCCTTTGCAATCCACAACGTCCTATCACAATCGGTCCTGATGACGGTGCGCAATATCTCCCGCCATCCGATCCGCGCGATGTTCACGATAGCAGGCATGTCGCTAGCGACAGGAATCCTGATCGCCTCGCTTTTCCTCAACGGCACGATGGAGGCGCTGGTCGATGTGACGTATTTCATGTCCGATCGTCAGGACGCCACCCTGAGCTTCGTCGAACGGCGCCCGCTCAACGTCGTCAATCAAATTGCGCGACTACCCGGTGTTCTTGCCGCGGAACCCTATCGGGTGGTTCCCGCCCGGATACGGAATGGGACCATCGAGCGACGCGTGATGATCAGTGGGCGGCCGGTCGATGCAGACCTTAGCCGGATCGTCGATACAGACCTTAATCCCGTGGTCCTTCCCAAGACCGGAGTGGCAATCTCGAATTGGCTTGCGCAGATTCTCGGGACAAAAGTCGGGGACTTCGTCGAAATCGATCTGCTCGAAGGGCAGCGACGGACCGTTTCGCTTCCCGTGACCGCCTTGGTCGAGGATTATTTTGGCATTCAGGGAATGATGGATTCCGAAGCGCTGGCTCGCTTGATGCGAGAGGCGCCGGCGGTCAACAGTGTGAGCGTGAGCCTCGATGCGAACCAGCGTGACCGATTTTACGACGCCATCAAGCGGTTGCCGACGGTCAGCGGGGTGGCTCTGCAACGAGTATCGCTTGCGAGCTTCCGTGAATCACTGGCGGTGCTGGTGACCACGATGGCAAACATTTACACCGGGCTTGCCGCTGTCATCGCCTTCGGCGTCGTCTACAACAGCGCAAGAATCTCGCTTTCGGAGCGGGCGCGCGAGCTGGCGAGCTTGCGCGTCCTCGGCTTCACGACCCGAGAGGTGCTGCGCATCCTCCTGCTCGAACTGGCTTTGCTGACGCTGCTCGCGCAGCCGGCCGGCTGGGCCGTCGGCTACGGCCTCGCCTGGACGTTGCAGAAAAAAATGGCCGGCGAGTTGATGCGGGCGCCCTTGGTCGTTGAGCAATCCACCTATGTCTTTGCTAGCGCGATGGTGATCGCTGCAGCACTATTCTCCGCGCTCATAGTCCGTGAGCGCGTCAACCGATTGGACCTTGTAGAGGTCCTGAAAACGCGAGACTAAGCCATGCGCGCAATCTGGAGGAAGCGAACTTTGGGGGCTGCGGCCCTGGGGGTGTTGGCCGCCGGCGCCATCTGGTTCGCATGGCCGCAGCCGATTCCAGCGGACCTCGCGACGCTAACAACAGGCCCGATGGAGGTAACGATTGACGACGAGGCAAAGACGCGGGTGCGGCACGTCTTCACAGTGTCCGCGCCGATTGCCGGAAGGGTCCTGCGCATTTCTCCGCCTCGCCACGTCGGCGATCAGGTTATAGTGGACGAGACGGTCGTAGCGGTGATGCAGCCGACCGTGCCGAGCTTTCACGACGCCCGCACGCATGAAGAACTGCAGGCGGCCCTGGCAGCAACCGAAGCAGCGGTGAGGCTTGCGGAAGCCGAAGCGCGCCGGATCGAGGCGGCGCTCGGGTTCTCGCGCACAGAACTCCAGAGGGCGGAAGCACTCGCGCGCACCGGGGCCGTCTCTCTCAAGGCCTTGGACAAGGCGAAGTTCGATGTCGAAACCAATGAAGCTGCGTTGGCGAGCGCGAAAGCGCAGGTCGAAGTGCGGCGAAACGAGCGAGCCAGCGTCGCGGCACGCCTTAGCGGTTCGTCCGGCGCCACTCCCCAATCAGATCCCGCCTGCTGCATTCAGCTGCGCGCCCCGGTCACCGGCCGTATCCTGAAGATCATTCAGGAGAGCGAGGGCGTTGTGCAGGCGGGCGCGCCACTGGTTGAGATCGGCGACCCGCTCGATCTGGAGATCGTGGCAGACCTTCTGTCGACCGATGCCGTCCGGATCAAGCCCGGTGCATCCGTTCGGATCGACGGCTGGGGCGGATCCTCGATCAAAGGCCGAGTAAACCGCGTCGACCCGGCGGGCTTTGTCAAAGTCTCCGCCCTCGGTATCGAGGAACAAAGGGTCCGCACGATCATCGACCTTCTTGATCCTCCTGACGCGTGGTCGGCCCTTGGCCACGACTATCGGGTAATCGTGCACGTCGTGACCTGGAGAGCAGAGCATGTCCTGACTGTACCGGTGGCAGCGCTGTTTCGAAATGGGGAGGACTGGGCTGTCTTCGCAGTCAAGGACGGGCGCGCTCGGACAACCGTCGTTAAGATCGGCCAGCGGAACAGCCGGGCGGCGGAGGTCCAGTCCGGCCTTTCCGCCGGGGATCGCGTCGTCCTGCATCCAAGCGACCGGATTATCGAAGGCGTGACCGTGTCGAAGCGCGATGTGCGATAAGTTGAATGGCAACGCGAGCGCTCTGATCACATTTCCACCCGCTGAGTCTAGGAGATCTGCACCTGACTTTGATCTCGCGCAAGGTGGGCCGTCCCGCAGCCTGGTATTCTCGGATTTAAAGTCTGGCGCGTGTTCCCCGAAAGGACGAAATCGGTTGAGGTCGGATACGAACTTTTTGCGAGCATTGGGCCAGCGGACCGAACCGTGGGCTTTTAATGTTTCGCAGTGGCTCGCCCTTTCCATGGCGATCGTCCTTGCAGTTTCCGTCCTTCTCCACAACGGACACGCCCAAGCGGCGGGCGCCGTGGGCATTCCTCTTGCCATCGAGAACACCCACGCCGACGCCGCGGCCGAACAAGGCCCTATCGGTTCTTGCGGCGACGAGGACAAGGCCGGAGACGACGCCAATTGCTGTGTTTCGGCAGGCGGATGCACCATCTGCGTCCTGATACCCGCCGAGGGCATCGTCAGTTCCAGGGGGCGCGGGCTTCTCGCCTTCGCTCCAGATCCGGTCTCCTTGCCGGGCGACACTCCGCTCCGGCTGCGTCCACCCAAAGTTTTCGTAATCGCCTGAGAGCGCGCTGCCGTTCCGGCTCGTGCGCTCCGCCATCACAAATCGGGAGTCACGAACATGAGAACTTTGAACGATGAAGCATCTATCCCAGTGCCAGTTTCTGGCACCCGCGCTTGGTGTTGCCGCCAGCGCCATCCCATCCCCGAACACTACGGCCGCCGCCAGGAGAAGCCCATGAGAACCGTTGTCGCATTGGATTCGCGGAACCTGTCGCGCGAGACATTCATCACCCTTACCGCAGCCACGGGTTTGGCGGTTGCGATCCTGTTCGCACGCCCGGCTGGCGCCGAGCCGGCGTCGGCAGGCTTCGTCTACACGGCCGACGAACATGGCAATTCGGTCAGTCGCATCGACCTCAAGAGCGGAAAAGTCGATATCGTTCCTGTCGACATCACGCCCCATAATGTCCAGTTCGTCCCAGGCAACAGCCGTTTGCTTGCGGTAGGCTTATCCGCTTCCGACAGCGGGGCCGAAAGTCACAACGGTGGCGGCGGCGCCAATGAGCATGGCGGAGGCGGACATGAGGGAAGCGCCGCCACCGGCGAGCTGATTGTTCTCGATACAGACGACTTCACATCCGCCGCGAAGACCTCCATCAGGGTTGGCGCTCACCCTGCCCATGTCATCGCTGATACCGAAGGCAGCCGGGCCTACGTCACCAATTCCGAAGACGATACGGTTTCGGTTATCGATCTGCGAAAGGGCGAAGTCATCGCGAAGATCGGCACGGGTGACTACCCGCATGGTCTGCGGATGAGTCCTGACGGGAAGTCGATCTATGTTGCCAATGTCGAAGACGGCACTGTCTCGGTGATTGACACTGCAGCGCTTACCGAAACGGACAGGGTCGAGGTCGGATCAACGCCCGTCCAGGTGGGGTTCGTCCCGGATGGGAGTCGCGTTTACGTTTCGCTTCGGGACGCGAACCAGGTGGCCGTCATTGACGCCGCAGCGCGCAAGGTGACCCAGCGGATCGATGTCGGACGGTCGCCAATCCAAGTGCACGCAACACCGGACGGCCGTTTCGTCTATGTCGCTAACCAGGGGACAGCCGCGGAGCCGGACGACACGGTTTCGGTTATCGACACCGCCAGCGGCTCCATCATGAAAACTATTCGGACTGGCGCGGGAGCGCACGGGGTGACCGTTAGCCGAGACGGTCGCTTTGCTTTCGTAACCAACATCGTTGACGGCACCGTTTCGGCGATATCGGTCGCCAGTCAGTCTGTCGTCAGCACCTATACGGTTGGCAAGGGACCGAACGGCATCACCTTTGAGGCGCCATGAAACGCGAACGCGGGTGACGAAACGATCTCGGCACCCGCGGACCCTATCTGAAGCAAAAATTGGAGAATTACAGCCATGACCGTCTTTCGCAAGACCGTTCTCGTCGGAGCCTTGCTCCTGGCGGCGCCATCCTTCGCCGAGGAATCCCACCATCCTAAGGGTACTCAATCGGAACCGGCCGCCGCCGCTCAGCCCTCTGGGGGCTCGAGCTCTGATATGATGCCAGGAGGCATGATGCACGAAGGCATGATGCGCATGATGATGGGCATGATGTCCGGGGGCGACCGGCCAATGGATACCCCGATGCAACAGATGATGTCCCCGGAACATATCGAAGGGCGCATCGCGTTCCTGCGGACAGAACTCAAGGTGACAGAGACGCAGCAGCCCCTTTGGGAAGCCGTCGCCGACGCCTTGCGTGCCCGCGCGCAGACAGCAAAGGACGTGATGGACGGCATGCCTGGCGCAATGATGTCCGGTAGCTCGGCGCCTCTACCGCTCCCGCAGAGGATCGAGCTTTACGAACGCATGCTCTCGTCGAGGCTCGATGGCCTGCGCCAGCTGAAGGTGGCGCTGGAGCCATTCTACGCAGCGCTCGACGACACGCAAAAGGCGGCCGCTGACAAGCTGCTCGTGCCCGCGCCGATGGGCATGATGTGACCCATCCAGCGACCGCAGCGGGCTGCCGCTGCGGTCCTTAGGATTACGTGTGCGGCACGGCAGACATCTTCGGTATCGATGGCGTCCAGCGTGTCTTGCATGATGATGGTGGAGGCATGAGGAACTCTCAGTGGATCGTCCAAACAAAGCGGAAAATCGCATCCTTTGTGCCTCCAAACGGATGCTCCACGTTAGCGGGACCACCTGTCCCAACGAGCGATAGAGAAGGAATCCGAGAATGAACGCGAAAACGACAGCACCAGTCAGTTCCAGCTGGCTTTCCAACCAGGAACTGCAGCAGATCGATGCCTACTGGCGGGCCGCGAACTACCTTACGGTGGGCCAGATTTATCTGCTCGACAATCCCCTCCTTCGCGAGCCCTTGCGGCTCGAACATGTCAAGCCGCGGCTTCTCGGTCACTGGGGGACGTCTCCGGGACTCAGCTTCATCTATGCGCATCTCAACCGCGTGATCCGGGTGCAGGATGCGAACATGATCTACATTTGCGGGCCGGGACATGGTGGTCCCGCAATGGTTGCGAATACCTATCTTGAGGGAACCTACAGCGAACTGAACCCCGAAATCTCGCTTGATGAGGACGGGATGCGAAAGCTCTTTCGGCAATTCTCGTTTCCCGGCGGGATTCCAAGCCACGCCGCGCCCGAGGTGCCGGGGTCCATCAACGAGGGTGGCGAGCTCGGATATGCCCTGTCCCATGCCTATGGCGCGGCCTTCGACAATCCAGACCTGATCGTCGCCTGCGTCGTCGGTGACGGCGAAGCCGAAACCGGACCGCTTGCTGCGGCATGGCATTCCAACAAGTTCCTGAACCCGCGGCATGACGGGGTGGTGCTGCCGATCCTCCACCTCAACGGCTACAAAATCGCGAACCCGACGGTATTGGGCCGAATTGCCGAAAATGAATTGCGCTCGCTCTTCGTCGGCTACGGATATGACCCGCTCTTCGTCGAGGGAAATGAGCCGCGGGCGATGCACGCGCGCATGGCTGCTGTCCTGGAAGAAGCGATGCAGAAGATAGGCGCGATCCAGCAGGCGGCGCGAGCCGGAAAAGCCCGACGGGATTCGCGTCCTGTGTGGCCGATGATCATCTTGCGCAGCCCGAAAGGCTGGACCGGACCCAAGACGGTCGACGGGCTGAAGACGGAAGGATTTTGGCGGTCGCACCAGGTGCCCTTGGCTGCCTTGGCCGAGAACCCCGAACATCTGAAGATTTTGGAAGAGTGGTTGCGGAGCTATCGCCCGGATGAGTTGTTCGACGCGACGGGCTGCCCAGTTGCCGAGATTCGCGCGACCACGCCGCGCGGAACAAGGCGAATGAGCGCGAACCCGCATGCCAATGGTGGCCTCTTGCGGAAGTCGCTTGAACTGCCCGACCTCCGGCAACACGCCGTCCCCGTCACGAAGCCTGGCGCAGGAAAGGCGGAAGCCACCAGGGTCATGGGCGGTTTCCTGCGTGCGGTGATGGAGGCAAACGAAGCCTCGCGCAACTTCCGCATCGTCGGCCCCGACGAAACGGCTTCCAACCGGCTTCAAGATGTCTTCGAGGTGACCGAGCGTGCCTGGATGGAGGACATCCTACCGGAGGACGTCCATCTTGGACACGACGGCCGTGTTCTCGAAATCCTCTCAGAGCACACCTGCCAGGGTTGGCTCGAAGGCTATCTCCTCACTGGACGGCACGGGCTTTTTTCCTGCTACGAGGCGTTCATCCATATCGTGGACTCCATGTTCAACCAGCATGCGAAATGGCTGGATGCGAGCCACGACATCCCATGGCGGCAGCCGATCTCGTCGCTGAACTATCTGCTGACCAGCCATGTCTGGCAGCAGGACCACAACGGCTTCAGCCACCAGGACCCAGGCTTTGTTGATCTTGCCCTCAATAAAAAGCCGGACATTGTCCGGGTCTATCTTCCGCCGGACGCCAACACGCTGCTTTATCTGACCGACCACGTGCTGCGGACCTGGGACCGGATCAACATCATCGTGGCCGGGAAGGCGCCGTCATGGCAGTGGCTGTCGATGGACCAGGCTATGGCGCATTGCGAAACCGGTATCGGCATCTGGGAATGGGCCTCGCACGGGAATAGCGCCGAACCCGATGTCGTAATGGCGTGCGCTGGTGACGTGCCGACCCTCGAATCGCTGGCGGCCGTCCAACTCCTGAAGGAGCTTATTCCGGACCTGAACATCCGCTTCGTCAATGTCGTCGACCTGATGACACTGCAGCCGCGCGAGGTGCACCCGCACGGCCTTTCCGATCGCGAGTTCGACGGGCTCTTCACGACCGACAAGCCCGTCATCTTCGCCTATCACGGATACCCCTGGACAATTCATCGGTTGACCTATCGCCGGACAAATCACGCCAACCTCCATGTGCGCGGTTACAACGAGGAGGGAACGACGACAACGCCCTTCGATATGACGGTTCTGAACGGGCTCGACCGTTTCCACCTGGTCCAAAGCGTTCTCGACCGCGTACCGGCGGCAAGAGCTCGTGGAGCGCAGTTGAAGCAACTCATGGAAACCAGCCTCATTCAGCACCGGGAATATGTCCGTGCCCACGGGCAGGACATGCCGGAAATCCGTGCCTGGCAATGGACACCAGGAACTGAGCGGTAGACAGACACTCCGGATCGATCGAGTGGCGCCGAACTTCCCAACCGCGGCCCGCTCGAATTTAGGACAAGACTTTCAGGGTGAGCCCATGACCGACGCAATTCTCGTGCTCAATGCGGGATCATCGAGCCTGAAGTTCGCAATGTTCGAGCGACGTCACGGGCTTCCTTTGCTGGTCAAGGGAAGTATTTCGGCGCTTCATGACAAGCCGCGACTGAAGGTCTCGACCGCTCTCGATCAGCCGCCAACGGAAGTGACGTTGGGCAAGGGCTCCATTGATAGCCAAGCGACCCTGGAGTTCATCCTACGGGATATCGGCGAACGCGGCCTCCCCCAAAAGATCACAAACGTCTGACATCGGATCGTGCATGGGGGAAGCCGCTTCACCGCGCCGGCCATCCTCGATAGGTCGACGCTCAAGGCACTGGGTCAGCTTGTCCCTCTGGCTCCGATCCACCAGTCCGTAACCTCGAAATCGTCGAATTGGTCGCGGGTGTCCTGCCTGAAGCCGTTCAGGTCGGCTGCTTTGATACCGCCTTTCACGCCGATCGTCCTCACCTCGCGACCCTCTATGGACTTCCGCGCGCACTCACGGAATCAGGTGTCATATCCTTCGGATTCCATGGTATCTCGTATGGATACATTGCCTCGAAACTCAAAGCTCGTTACGGATCAAATGCCGGTGGGCGAGCCATCGTCGCCCACCTCGGCAGCGGCGCCAGTCTCTGTGCCATGAGAGAGGGCAAAAGCCTCGCCACCACAATGGGATTTTCGCCGCTCGACGGCCTCGTCATGAGTACGCGCTGCGGATCGCTCGATCCCGGTATTGTCATCCACCTCCTTCGGGACCGAAAAATGTCGGTCGAGGGACTGTCCAAGCTTCTTTACGACCAGTCGGGACTTCTCGGTGTTTCGGGTATTTCAGGCGACATGCGGTCCCTGCTCGAGGCTGACGCCACGGCGGCGGCGGCCGCGGAAGCGATCGATCTTTTTGTCTACCGCGCCGGCAGGGAGATTGGCTCCTTGGCGGCGGCGGCAGGGGGGCTGGACACATTAGTGTTTACGGCCGGGATCGGAGAGAACTCTCCGATCATACGCGAAAAAAATGTGCCAGGCCGCTGGCTGGCTTGGAGTCCAAGTCGATCCGGAACGAAACCGGAGAAGCGAGGCGTGCATCAGCGTTTCCGGTTCAGCAGTTGATGTCCTCGTGATCCCGACTAACGAGGAACGAGCTGTCGCGGAGCAGATGCTCTCAATCATCCCGATTACGGATAAGCATTCCGGTTGAGAGTTGAGGCCGGCATCAACCAACAATTCCATAGGAGCCGCGTGGTGACGGCTGTACCGGCACGTCAATCTCCGCCGAAACCAGCACGGTTGCCGTGTCATCCTGGCCTTGCGCTCAGCGAAATGTCGCTCAATTTAGCTGCGGCGGCTCGCGTGAGAACTGTGCCAGCCAGCCGCCTTCGAACCCTGCCCGTTGCAGGCCGCTTCGGATGTACGGGCACGCGCGCATCAATTTCCACACCAGGCCGCTGCGTTCGTTCTCGATCATCAGGACGACAGGCCCTTCGTTCAGGCCGAAGTGCCAAGGCGAAATCCACCAGTCAAAGGCGTTATCGGGCGACCCCGGGTGGGTCGGATTGAAGGCCGCCTTGAAGCCATAGGCGTTGGCGGCCTTGAGCTTGGCTTGATGGATGCAGTAGGCGATCGTCGGCCGGACGATTTCCGGAGCGAACGGCAAGGAGGCCACCGCGGCCCAGGGAGCGAGCGTGCCGTCGTCGGGACCGTAGGGGACGCCACGTGCGACATAATCCTCGAACCGGCGCTCGATGCCGTTCAGCTTGAGCGTGGAGGGACCAGGGCCTTCGCTCGCGGTAATTCCCCAGCAGTATTCGCCATAGCCGTTGAAACCACGCGGGTTTTCGATAGCGTAACGCTGCTGGACGTAGGTGGCGCGCCGACTGTTTTCGAAATAGTCGCTTCCTTTGCTGCGCATGAAAGGGTCCTGCAAACTCCTAAAGTCGATCCATACATGCGAGAGCTGATGGATGAAGAGCGGTCCCGCATAGAGGTAGTCGTAGCCGTAGCAGTGCTCCCATCGGAAGGTGGCGGTCCAGGCCTTATAGCTACTCGGGGGTAGAGGATGAGTCGGCGAGCCGAGCCCAAGAACGTAGAGCAAGAGCGCCTCGTCATAGCCTTCCCAGCGGTGCTTCAGGAATTCGCGCTCGGGTGTCCAGCCATGGGTGACGGTTTCTCCCCCGTCCTGCGCCCATCGCCAATCGGCTCGGCGATAGAGCGCTTCAGCCAGCGTGCGGATCTCGGCTTCGGCCTGGGTCTCCGCATCGAAAAACTCTGCCGCTGCGAGAGCGCCCGCTAGCAGGAACGTGCTGTCGATGGTCGACAGCTCGCAGCGCCAGGCCCGCCGGCCGGTTTGCATGTCGAGGAAGTGATAGTAAAAGCCACGATATCCCGTGGCATCCGGCTCCGGCCCCTGCTGGCTGTTCCAAAAGAAGCGTAGCGTGGCCAAAGTGCGTTCAACGGCGGCATTCCGGCTCATGAATCCGCGCTCGACGCCGACCGGATAGCACGCCAGTGCCAAGCCAGTGGCGGCGATGCTTGCTGGCCAGTCCGCTTCGGTTTTATCGCGAACGAGGCCGTTTGCTGGGTTCGCTTCATGGATGAAGTAGTCGAACGTCTCCCGTTGCAGCGTCGCCAGGTCGTCGTATGCGTCCAAGGTACTCACGATGGCACCTGCTGCGGGTTTCCGATCGATGCCCTTTGCATAGCGTTGGCAGCCGGTGTGGAGTTAGGCGACCGATAGGTGGTCGAATACCCCTTTGACTCCCTTTACGCCCTCTGCAACCACGCGGGCGGCATCCCGCTCGCTCTGCGAGGAGACCACTCCCGAAAAATGGACCAAGCCGTCAGCGACGGTGAGGGTTAGCTCGTCTCCCTTGACGCCCGCGTCTTCCCGCAATCGCGTAAGGATGCTGCGCCGGATCGCATCATCGCCTGGCGCCGTGTCGTCGAGTTTGGCGGTGACAAGAGCGTTGAGGAGGTCGGCGCGGCTGACGACGCCAACCAGAAGCTCTCCGTTCATGACCGGGACGCGCTTAATGCGATGCTCCTCCATGAGGGCTGCTATTCGAGATACCGGAGTCTCCTCGTCGATCACAACGAGATCCGAGGTCATCACATCAGCCACTTTCCAGCTGTGGCTTTTCACATAAGCGCCCGCGTTGTCCTCACTCGAGTCGAACTGCCGATTGATGGACGCGAGCGCTTTGAAACCGAATTCCGATCGTCGCATTAAATCGCCTTCGGTCAGAATGCCAACCACGCGGCCATCATCGTCAACGACGGGCACGCCGCTGATGCGGTGATCCAGCATGATCCGCGCTGCATGTCTTACGCTATGGTCCGGCGAAACGGTAACCACGTCCAAAGTCATTACATCCTTTGCATTCATCTCCCTTGAACCCCCAAACTTAGTTGGAATTTGCCTTCAGGATCGACGTGTCCGTCGATGCTATTACTTCTCGTCCGCCCGTTAGGGTCTAACAAGTCATTTCCAATGCGATCGCATCATATCGCAAGCAACTGCCGCCTCCTTGAGGCAGATCAATCCGGTCCGAACACAATCGTCCTCGCTCCGAAGGTTTTGGTGTTGTTTCTCTCGAAGGCATGTTCCTTGAATGTTGGCCTTCGAGACCGAACCGATCAGACCCCCTCCAACGCTTGGAATCTGCGCCTGCCGCTCACTTTGCGCGGGTCAGCGGACCGGCGCTCTGGATCTCACGGCACACGTTCGTCCGACCGATGCCGGCCTCAACGGCATTGCATCACGATTTGCTCTCGAAGTTCCCAGAGCGAGAGTTTGGAAGCATCGGAAACGCTTTCTACGCCGGCCGACTGATGCCTAGTCGTCTCATTTCTCGATAGACCGTGGAGCGGCCGAGACCCAGTTGCCTTGCCGCTTCGGCCGGCGACACGTTGGCTTTGATCAGTTTGATCGCGGCCTCGACCTTCATCACGTCGAGCGGTTGCCGACCGGGTCGTTTTCCTTTCGCCCTTGCCGCTGCCACACCGTCTTTTGTCCGTTCCGAGATTAGTCGGCGTTCGAAATGCGCAATGGCGCCGAATACATGGAACACGAGCTCGCCAGCGGCCGAAGACGAGTCGATCTTCTCTTCGAGGCTGAGCAGGTCGATCTGCCGTTCGCGAAGCATCTTCACAGTTGCGAGTAATTCCGCCAGCGACCGGCCGAGGCGATCGAGGCGCACCACGGCGAGCGTATCGCCGGGGCGCGCAAAAGCAAACAGTTCGGCCAGACCTGGCCGATCCATACTTTTTCCGGATTTGACATCGGAGAAGACCTTGATGGCTCCGGCGCTCTGAAGGCGCAGTATTTGACCGGCGACATCCTGATCGCCGGTTGAGACGCGCGCATAGCCAAGGATGTCCCCCATTCGTGTGTCTCCAAAACGGCCGTTCTGTGGACAAACTTCATTGACCTGTGGAACGGCTCTGATTCCGTCCACAGAATATGCCTCTTTACCCTTGCCTGTCCATGAAATCCATGAGCCTTTTATGGACGCCGGGAGGATAGCAAATGCGGAAGCACGAACTACTGACCGAAGCGGAGCGGGAACAGTTGCTGGGAATCCCGACCGAGCGTGACGATCTCGCCCGGCTTTATACCTTCGAGCGCGGCGACCTCGACCTGATCAGGCTTCGCCGGGAAGACCGCAATCGTCTCGGTGTTGCTCTACAGCTTGCGTTGGTTCGCCACCCTGGCATGACCCTCGCGCAGATACTTCAGAGCTCCGCCGGTCTCCCCGAAGAACTGGTGTTCTTCATCGCCGAGCAGCTCGACATACAGGCGGCCTCGTTCGCCGACTATGCAGGCCGAGAGCAGACAATGTCGGATCACGCGCGCGAGCTCGCGGCAGCGTATGGGCTTCGCGGGGCGATCAGGAGAGATATCCCCATCATGATCGAGGCGGCTGCCGAGGCGGCTTGGGACACAGATAAAGGCATAGTGATCGCCGCCCGCATCATTGACGCGCTGCGCCAGGCCAACATTCTCCTCCCCGCGATCTCAACCATCGAGCGCGCCGGCATCGCGGGCCGGGCGCGGGCCAGGAAACAGTCGGCTCATGCGCTTGTCGCCGGTCTTCGGCCGGTGCAACTGGACGCGCTCGATGCCCTAATGATCCCCGAGGCCGGCAAGGGTACCATGCCGCTCACGTGGCTCAAGACAATCCCGACGGCGGCAAAGCCCGATCACGTTCGCGACATTCTCGAGCGCCTGCGAATGGTGAGGGAAATCGGGATTCCGGCGAAACTGACCGCCGCCGTGCACCCCGACCGATATCGACAGTTCGTGCGCGAGGGTCGCGCGTCTCCTGCCTATTTGCTCGAACGCTACACGGCATCACGCCGGCGCGCGACACTTGTCGCTTGCCTGATCGATCTGGAAGAACGTCTGACAGACGCCGCCATTGGCTTGGCCGACAAGCTGATCGGCAATGCCTTCAGCCGTGCCCAGAACAAACAAACCCGGCGATACGCTGCCACCGCCAAGGATGTCGGCCGACTGATGCGGTTGTTTCGCGGGACAATCGACGCACTTTCCACCGCTCTCGACAACGACTCCGACCCGATCGAGGCGATCGACGAGACCGTCGGCTGGACGAACTTGCTTAAGGCGAGACCCGAAGTCGCAGCACTCGCTGAGAACGCGGATATCGATCCGCTCATGGTGGCGGTGGACCGCTATGCGACACTGAGAAAGTTCGCTCCGGCGCTGATCGAGGCGCTCGACTTCAAGGCCGGACGAGGAAGCGCTCGGACGATCGCCGGCATTCATTTGCTTCGCGATCTCAACAGATCGGGCAAACGCGATGTGCCGCCCGATGCGCCAATGCCCTTCAAGAAGGAGTGGCACAAACTCGTGATCGGGCCGGACGGCAGGATCAATCGCCGGCTCTACGAGACGGCGATGCTCGCTCACCTGCGCAACAAGCTGCGTTCGGGCGACGTCTGGGTCGAGCGATCTTCCGCCTATCGGCGTTTCGACAGCTATCTCCTGCCGGAGCGAGCCGCCGCGCCGATCGTTGCCGACCTCGGACTGCCCACGGCCGCCGATGAATGGCTCCAACAACGTGGCCGCGAGCTCGACTGGCGGCTGAAGAAATTTGCGCAGCGCCTCAAACGGGACCAGCTCGAAGGCGTGCGCTTTGTCGAGGATCGCCTGCAGATCTCGTCGGTCAAGACCGCAGTCCCCTCCGAAGCAGAAGCGCTTGCCGATCAGCTTGACGCGTTGATGCCGCGTATTCGCATCACCGAACTCCTGCATGAAGTCGCTCGCGAAACCGGCTTCATGGCGGCCTTCACAAACCTGCGCACCGGCGAATGCTGTCCCAACGAGAGTGCCCTTCTCGCCGCTATTCTGGCCGATGCCACCAATCTTGGGCTCTCCCGGATGGCGGCTGCCAGCCAGGGGGTGACCCGCGACCAGCTCATCTGGACGCAGGATGCCTATGTCCGCGAGGATACCTATCGGGCAGCGCTCGCCACCATCATCAACGCTCAACATCACCTGCCGATCGCACGGATCTGGGGCGATGGCACGACTTCAAGCTCGGACGGGCAGTTCTTCCGCGGCGCAAAGCGCGGCGCCTCAGGCGGTGACATCAACGCCCGCTACGGCGTTGATCCCAGTTTCAGCTTCTACACTCACGTCTCCGACCAGCATGGCCCTTATCACGTCAAGGTGATTTCGGCGACGACGCACGAGGCACCTTATGTCCTCGACGGCCTGCTTCACCACGGGAGCAATCTCTCAATCATGGAGCATTACACCGACACCGGCGGCGCCACCGATCATGTGTTTGCGCTCTGCGCCATGCTCGGCTTCCGCTTTTGCCCGAGACTGCGCGACTTTCCGGACCGGCGGCTGATCCCGATCGACCACCCTGCGAGCTACCAGACGATCACGCCGCTTCTCGGAAAACGCATCCGTGCCGACGTCATCCGCGAACATTGGGATGACGTCATGCGGCTCGTCGCCTCGCTCAAGGCCGGCCATGTCGCGCCCTCGGTGATGTTGCGGAAGCTTGCCGCCTATGAGCGTCAGAACCAGATGGATATTGCCCTCCAGGAAATCGGCAAGGTCGAGCGGACCCTGTTCATGCTCGACTGGTTGGAGAATCCGGCACTGCGCCGCCGATGCCACGCCGGGCTCAACAAAGGCGAACAACGCCATGCCCTAGCGCAGGCGATCTACACATTCCGGCAGGGGCGCGTCATCGATCGCAGTCATGAGGCCCAACAATACCGGGCGTCAGGCTTGAACCTCGTCACCGCGGCGATCGTCCATTGGAATTCCGTCTATATCACCGATGCCGTCGCGCATCTGCGCTCAGAAGGCAAAATCGTCCCAGATGATCTCTTGGCCCATACTTCGCCGGTCGGATGGGAACACATCGCCTTCTCCGGGGATTTCCTCTGGGATCGTGCCGCGACCGCGACCGGCCGGAAACCACTCAACCTGACCGGAAAACAGCGAGCAGCGTGAGGGCGTTCAGGCTCCGTTCTCCCTTATCGTTGTTTAGCGGGAAACCAACGCTATGCCCTCAGATAGTGCGAAGTTTTCAGCCGCGGTGTCGTTTATCGGTTACGTGTACCAATGTGAGTACCCCCTGTTCCGAGCTCTGGATACGGATAACACCGCTGACGGCGTTATCGAAGACCTCAGAACCAATACCCAAAAACGACTGAGCTTCTCCGGTGCGACCAGCGGCGCTTTAGATCAATTTATGAAAGCGCTTTTCTATGACAGACGATAGCAGCCATGCAGCCGGTCCAGCCGCCCTTGGCTTTTACTATCAGTCATTCTTTGCGTTGAAGACCCTGGTTGCATTAACAAGTGACGATGGAGCCGTTGCTATTGAAAGCGCGGACGACGTTGAGCTGAAAGATAACGGGCAGCGCCTTTTGTTTCAGCTCAAACACTCCCTCATGTCTTCCCCAACGGCGATAACAATCAGTTCGAAGGGGCTTTGGCGGACGCTCAAGGTCTGGATCGACATTCTTCCCCGGCTGACGTTATCGGAGACGCAATTCTACCTTGTCACGGTCGCTCCTATCGCCGTAGGGAGCGTCTTGGAGGCTCTCGGCACACCCGAGGCTGACCGGAAACCACTTGTCGCCGCACTCGTCAACGAGGCAGAACGTGTCATCGCCGAACGGGAGGCAGCAGCCCAAGAAGAAAGGCCGCTTCCACACAAGGACCGGGTAGCGGGATGCCAAGCCTTCCTGAACCTGACGCCGGATGCCAGACTGAATTTATTGCGTCAGGCTCGAACACAGGCAGGCAGTCTGCCGATCGATGAGATGGAGGGTGTGATCGCGCAGCTGCTGACGCTGATCAAGCCGGACGATCGCGAAAGTGTTGCACGACGCCTTATCGAGTGGTGGGATCGGCAGGTTGTCTATTCCCTCTGCGGGAAAAGACCTCAATTCATCTCGCGCGGCGAATTGCAAGAGCATATTACCGAACTGATCGGTGATATTGAGCATGACAGGCTTACCGCAGATTTCGAGACGATGGCCTATCCAGCCGACTATCAGCCAGACGGCATGCTCACCCGGCAAATCATTTTGGTCGACGGCAAAAGTCATGATCTGGCTAAGGCAATTCGCGAAGAATGGAAGGCACGTCAGCAGCGTTCGCGATGGGTGAACGAACGACCCGGAATGGCGGCCCAGATCGCCTCCTATGATCATGTCCTCAAGGAACATTGGTCGGATAAGCATGTAGAAATTGTCGAAATCTGCGAGGCGCTTGAGGAGGTCGAAAAGCGCAATAAAGGTCTTGGGCTTCTGCGGTGGGCACACAACGACGCGCCGATGACAATTCGACCGATCGTTGCCGGATTCGAGGCCCCCTACTATATTCGAGGGAGTTATCAGGTGCTGGCAATCGACCGGGAGGTTGGCTGGCACCCCGACTACCTGGCCCTTTTGGCTGACGACGCATGAAGATCGCGCATGACCTTTATGCAGAGACAAATCCCGCCTTTGGCGCATACCTGCTCGTCTCCTTCGTACGTGGCTTCGTCGAAGTCAATCCAAACGGCCCGGAACTGCCAGTCGCCTACTTGGCGTTGCCGCTCGCGATCTCAGGCGATTTGCATCCGAGTTTCGATCGAACGAACCGCAAGACAGGTCTTCAGGAATGGCTTGAGCGTAGCCCGCAAATCCAGGTCAATCTGGCTGAAAGATTAAACAGCTCTATGGATTTTGTCGCAGGCGCGATCCGGCTGGGCTGTTTCTCGCACGCGGTTAGACTGTCTGAGGGCGCGCGTCTGGTTGTGGGTACTCGAGGTCTGAAAAAGGATCTCACCTCCGGGCTTTCGGATGACCTCACTCAATCTGTGCGTTATGCCGACCGCCTCGGGTATTGGAGCGCGACTGCGGGCTCGACAAAAACTATCTATGACATGATGGGACTGACCCTTTGAACCGCTGGAACATCGCCTCGATCTTCTTCCTCGGCCTTGATGGCCGGCATCGTCCTGTCACCTTTGAACCAGGCGTCAACATCATAACTGGCGCGTCCGGCACAGGTAAATCGGCTCTCATCAAGGCGATCGACTATTGTTTGGGGTCAAGCCGGTGCGAACTGCCCGCATATGTCCGAAAGCGCAGCATTGCAGTCGGTATCAAGTGGACTGCTGGCGAAGACGAGATGATTGTCGGCCGGCTGATTCCAGCAATGGGTCAGGGCACAAGTCATCAGATGTTCGCGAGCTCAGGACGCCATCTGCCTCTGCCGACAACGGTGGACCAATTCGAGGGGCCGACGACCCTCCTCGCAGCCAAAGCCTTCCTCGAGCGCGCATTCGGCATTGGCGACCTGCCCGGGGAGCCTGACGCCTGGGGAAAGACGCGCGGCCGCGCCACCGTTCGCCACGTCACTCCGTACATGTTCGTCACCAAGGAGGTGATCTACAGCGAACAGGTACTTCTGCATGGTCTTGAACGCGCAGACAAGGCACCCGACATCGTCGCGACGATGCCGTATTTTTTGCGCGCAACCGACGAGGCTAGCGCCCTAAATGAGCGGCGGCTCCGCCAACTACAGCGAACCTTGGAATTGGAGGAGCGTCGAGCACGCACCCGTGCGACTGCGGCCAGTGCATTTCGTGACCGCGCGTTCAGTCTTTTGGCGGAGGCAGAGCGATTGGAGATGGCCGAACCCACGCCAGCTGATACTCCGGATGCCGAATTATTGGAAAGGCTGAATGCATTGAACCAAGATACGGCCAAGGCAAAGGTCGTTCCAAGTGAAGGTCAACTTGCGGAACTGCACCGGGAAAGAAAGGCATTGTTGGCAGAACTTAGTGAGATCAGGCGCCAAGCTGCCGCAGCGCAGAGTGTCATGGAGGAAGTTTCGGGGTTCGAGGGCACAGTCCGCAAACAACGTGAGAAGCTAATGCTGGCTTCCCATCTTAAACTCGATGGTGTCGGGCATGTTTGCCCGGTCTGCGAGCAGCCGTCCGACGTTGGCATCAACACCGTCGAAGCCTTGCGAGCAACCCTGTTCAAGGTGAGCAGCGAAAGTGCCGCTGTCGACCGAGTAAAGCCCAAACTCATTGAATTCGATGGCGCACTGCAGACCAAGCGCGCGGCGATTAATAAGGATCTCAAGAGCGTTGACGACAAAATCAGGACTTGGCTGCGGCAGTCGGACGACGCCAGGATGTTCGCGAGTCTCGCTCATCTGCGCGCTCATCTCTTGGGACGCGTATCATTTTTCGTTGAGACGATGAATGATGAACGCCGACCCGATGAACGTGACCTGACCGTTTTGAAATCGCAGATTCGAGAACTTGAAGGTCTGGTAGACCGCGACGCTCGTCTCGTCAGGTTGCGCCGTGCCGAACGCAAAATCTCGCAATATGCCACCGAGGCCTTCTCGAACCTTCCAACGATCGAGCCGTGCGTGGGATCTGAGCTATATTTCTCATCGTCAGAACCAGAGGTCGCGGTGATCGAGTCCGACAGCAGCATCGTGCTGCAGATGGCAGATGTTGGCTCTGACCAGAACTATCTCGCCATCCATATCGCACTTTCTTTCGCCCTCCAGCATTTCCTTGGCGAGGCCGGCTCGCCGGTTCCAGGTGTGCTGGTATTTGATCAGATCAGTCGCCCCTATTTTCCTGCAAAGGGCGAAGAGCAGCGCGACGAACGGACGATTACGGCTACAGGCGACGATGAAGAGGACGAAGACATCATTGCCATGCGACGCCACGTCGATTTCTTGTTCGCCGAAACCGCTCGGCGGGCCGGCCTGCAAGTTATCCTAATCGAGCACGCGTTTTTCGCCGATGATCCCCGTTATGTCGCGGCGACACGGGAACGGTGGACCCGAGCCTCCGGACGCGGTTTAGTCCCGAGCAATTGGCCCGTGCGTGCCGTCGACTAGAGTAGTCGCATCGCTCCCCGCTGGCGGCTCCATTCAGCGATGGGTCGCCGTTGTTCGAGAACGAAGTGTCTGACGCAGATCGCAGAGAGATTAACGGCGCCCGAAATCGTAAGAGGACGGGCTTGGCGGTCGTGAGAAAATAGTTAAGGGCAGTGTTATCAAATGGAACGGAAGCAGCTAACCGATGAAGAGGTAGTCGCCGCGCATCTAGCTGGGGGCGTCGCCACGGAACATTTTCGACAGACGCTAAATGCACTCGTGGAAGAGACGACCGCCGTCGACGCACTGGAATTTCTAGCGCGGGGCGCAATGACGGTGATAATAAATAGATTGAATCAGAAGCCAGAGAAGAAAACGGACCTGCAGCTTTTTCATCTTGAATTGATGCAGGCGCTAGCCCTTTCGCGTCCGCGCGCGTCGGCCGATTCAAAAACCGATTACCCACTGGTCACGGAGCGTATCGTCGAATTGATCGCTCAAAATGCGCAAGCACATCAAGATCAGGCTAAAAGCAAGGTCTCGGCTGACGTGCTCGAGGACTTTCGACAGGAAATGTTGAACCTCATCCAACGTTGGACGCTGGCAGTAAGGGGCGCGCGACAAGGCTATCAAACTCGGCAATATGCCTTAGAGCTAGCGCTGTCGGTCAATGGATCGTTTCGGCATCATTACGGCTGCGAAGCGACCGAAGTTGTCAAGGCGCTCTCCGCAGTCATTGACGTTTGCGAAGACCGGATTAAAGCTCATCTGGAAGACCTGCGATCGTGGATGATGCTGAAACATTCCGGAAAAGGGATGCTGGAGGCTTTCATCCGCAACCTCGAACCCGATGAACAGGCGGAGATATCGTCTCGCGCTGCGATGGTTCAACATGATCGCGAACAATTATTCGCACTTTTGTGGAACATCAACGAACGTCGCTGGATGACGCTCTTCAATTTTTCGTATCTTGATCTGGTCGCAACGGCACCAATCGAACAGAGGCATTCTATCATCGATGTGCTTTCGAAGTTGTCGCTGGATTTCGGCGACGTTACAGAGGCGAACCTTCAACACCTGCACCTTGATAATCCGGTCCAACGCAAACCGCTCATTAGGCTCGACGGTAACAACTTTTTTTGTGCTGGACATCAGATCCTCGGTGTTCACTTGGCCGAGATTGTCGAGAACCTCTGCGGGAAGGGGGACAACCTCAAGAGGGCCGCTGAGAAAGCCCGTGCCGACTGGCTTGAAGGTCGACTAAGCGCGACGGTGCGGCAATTCTTACCTCATGCAGATGTTCACGAGCAGGTAAAATGGAGCGATAACGGTGGCATAACGACGTGGGAATCTGACCTCGTGGCGATCATCGACAAGACCGTACTAATATTCGAAGCGAAGTCAGCTAAGATAAGTGCTCCTGCCCGCCGGGGAGCCCTCCGCAGCTTAAAAGCCGCACTGAACGAACTGATTGTCGCCCCTTCGGAACAGTCGCTCAGATTGAAACAACACATCCTCGGAGCAAGCGGTTCGCTATCATTCATCAGTCGCCAAGGCTCTTTGATCCTTCAGGCAAACGAGGTTCGCGACGTCATTCGAGTAAACATCGTCCACGATGCAGTTGGCCCACTGTCATCACACTGGCCGCAGCTGAAGCACGCTGGGTTTGTTCCCGAAAACTCGGACATCGCGCCAACAATGTCGGTGTTCGATCTAGAAACGGTTTTCGAGCTTGTGCCCAGGGAGCTCGAACGCTGCCACTATCTGAGCAGAAGGGCGGAACTTGAGCGGAATGCAATCTATACAGCCGACGAATTGGATCTTCTGGCCTTGTATTCTAGAACCCGATTCAACATCGGTGAGGACGAATTCGATGGGAGGCATCATCCTTGGTACGGGTTATCCGGGTCTCTGACGTACGTTCCAGACGAAAACCGTCGGATTCGACTTTCCGCGATGTCTGCGATCACCACCGAGTTCTGGGCAAAGCTTTTGGACGCGCTAGAAGATAGGATGCCAGAAGGCTGGACCCGTTTTGGTCATCGCCTGCTGAACGTACATGTTTCCCACCAGAAGCAGATTGAGAAGTCCGTGAAAGAGGGAATAAAAAAGACGCGGAAACGGTCGGATCTTTTCTTTCATTCCGAATTTACTTTCGGCACGCGCGTTAAGATGCAGACGATCTCAGTCGCTGTCGGCGCGGAAGTACCACCATCGCAGTTTGCCCTCAACCTATTGACTTGCGCTGAGAGTGCACGTTCACAGGGAGATCAGGGCGACGTTTTGGTTCTATACTGGTTCATGCCACGTACTTCAGAACCATATGACTTTATTGGACTCGTCAAGCAGCGCCAACCCCAAGCGCCCTACCCGCAACTCAATTTTGCCGGCACTTCCTCGCTAGGCTGACAATCCAATACGCAGAGTCGAATACCTGAAAATCGACGGTGGATTGCGTTGTCTCTATATCGAAAAATCTCCTCGCAGTCGGACAGAGGCTGATCTGCTGCTGGCGTCAATGGATGTTGCGCCCCCAGGTCGAAGATCAAAGTTGCCCTGAATAGGAGCCCGAACTCCGCACAATCCGCGGCGAGGCCTGCGGCGTGACCTCAAGCGTCTCCGCCATGCTAACTGAGGTGAGAGGCTTTGCCATGAACAATCCAACCAGTTCCGGCAGTTTGAACGAGGGTTGTCGGCCTGATAACCTTCGCTCCATTAACTGCTGCGCCAGCGCCAGCCGGTCATGTTCCTTCAGCCCAATTTCTGCGGCCCCAGCCAGGGCGTGAGCAAAGCGCTTCGATTCACAAAGCAAAAAACATCCAGTAAGTTTGCCCGGTTACCATCCTCGAAGCCATTTTGACCATCTTAGGCGATCATTAACCATCTGTATTAACGCGGTAAATTTCGTCAACGGAAGTCAATTGACTTTCTACTTCCGTCACGCAGACGCCAATTTTCGCGGCCTGTCACTATCGATAGGGACCAAGTATCGATAGTGATGGTTTTCGAGTCGCAAATGGCCTAAGCTCGCCGCCAATCACGGCTGCTGGAAGCTTAAAACATGGAAGACCGCGTCAGATTTGCCCTCGAGAAGCTCTTGAACATCGCCCACGACGATACCGGCCAAGGCCGCCGAGTGGCGAACTTCCTGCTCGCCTGGTGGAACGCCGAGGCGCTCGGCGGAGTCGATATCGCTGAGCCTGTTTGCCGTGGATCGCGAGGTGTCCGAGGACATGGCCACCGTGTTCACCTGGCTCGCGCGCGAGGGGGACGCCGTCTATCCGACGGAAACCGTGGCGAGATCGAAGGCATCATCAACGCTGGCGGCCGGAGACGGTCTGAGAAGGGACGCTGTTATGCCACCTTTACTCGGTACGGGTGGTCGGCCTATGTCGCTGGGCGCGGGCAAGTTCGACGAAGCGGCGCTTGACCTCGGCAAACAGCGCCGGCGGCAACGGCCCGAAATAACCGCTGTCGCTGTCGACCGGCCGAATGTCGGGACCCGGCCAGGCAAAGCGGTTGCTTTCGGAAAGCACGATCCAGGAGCGCTCGTCATCGAGCCCGAGCCGCCGCTTGGTTGCCGGCGGAATCTCGATCGCCTCGTCGCCGCGGGCCGGTGGCGTATGGGTGATCGGCAGGACGCGCACGACCGGCGTTCCGTCCTCAAGCGTGGTGACCAGCGCCAGCACCAGGCAGGGGCGGTCCTTGTCGCCCTCCTCGCGGCCTTCGAGATGTTGCCAGTGCCAGAGATACGAATAACGGAAGATGTGGCCGATCTTGATTTCAGTCGGCAGCATGCTTGCGCGTCAGCAGTTCGGCATTGAGATGATCGAAGCCCGACTCCATTTCGGACTTCTCGACCGCGGCGATGTCATCGTCGCTCAGGTCCGCCGTCGCCTCGACGCGACGGTCGCGCCGCGCCAGCCGCAGATAGTCCTCGTAGGCGAGGAGCACGGTCCGCGGTCGGCCATTCTTGGTGATGATCACCGGCTCGCGCACGGCAGCATCCTGATAGGCCCCGAAATTCTTGGAAACTGCCGCGGCGGTCACGGTCGACGTCATCACAAAACTCCTTTTTCCGGAATATACGGATTTTCCGTAATTTCCGCAAGATCGTCGGAGACTAGGGTCAATGATCGACAATCATAGAGGGCCGGAATCGGACAGCCAAGCGGTCCACCGGCGTGCGGAACAGCAAGACGCGCTCGACGCCATCCTGCCCTTCGACCGGCGCGACCAGCTCGCCGCCTTGCTGACCGACGACGATGTCGAAACCCTGAAGCACCTCGCCAGCGAAGGCATGGGCGAAAACACGCTGCGGGCGCTCGCCTCCGATCTCGGCTACCTCGAGGCTTGGTGCCAGTTGGCGACCGGCGCCCCCCTCCCCTGGCCGGCGCCAGAATCGCTGCTGTTAAAATTCGTCGCGCATCACCTCTGGGACCCGGTCAAGCGCGCCGAGGATCCGGCCCACGGTATGCCGGCGAACGTCGAGCTCGGGTTGCGTGCCGAGCGCCTGCTGAGGGCCGACGGACCGCACGCTTCGGGCACGGTGCGGCGGCGGCTGAGCTCCTGGTCGATCCTCACCCGTTGGCGCGGTCTCACTGGGGCCTTCGGTGCACCGTCGCTGAAGAGCGCGCTCCGGCTGGCAGTCAAGGCCAGTAACCGCCCGCGCCAGCGCAAGAGCAAGAAGGCGGTGACCCGCATTATTCTGACGAAACTGCTTGAGGCTTGCGCCGGCGACAGGCCGGTGGATGTGCGCGACCAGGCACTGATGGCTGTCCGACGCGCGAATCAAGAACGGGCCGGTGTTCCGGCGCATCGATCAGTGGGGCAATATCGACCGGCGGGCGCTGACGCCACAATCGGTCAACCTGATCCTGAAAGCCCGCTGCAAACAGGCCGGCCTCGATCCGGCGCTGTTTTCGGCACATGGCCTGAGATCCGGCTATCTGACGGAGGCGGCAAACCGCGGTGTTTCCCTGCCGGAAGCGATGCAGCAGTCACTGCACAAATCGGTGACTCAAGCGGCGAGCTACTACAACAACGCGGAACGAAAGAATGGACGAGCGGCCCGGCTGATCGTCTAGGCGGGACTAAGCGCCGAACAGTGCGTCGGCTCGCCTCTCAAACGACTGCCATTCTTCCGGTTCCGCCTCCGATCTATCGTGCCGGTCAGCGGCCGATGCTGCCCTACCCCAGGCTTCGGCACGCTGCATCAGCGACGCCATCTCTCCCCTCAAATGATGCGAGCGTTGCAGGTCGGCGGCGTACGCGGCGTTCTGGCGGGGATCGTAAAAGACGCCGATTGCCTCGCCGGCGGCCTGTCTCGCCGCCTCCAATTGTTCTTTCAAACTCTCGAGCTCGGCTTTCGCAGCAAAATACTGTCTCATCACCGCGATCAGCTCGCGGTCACTGGCGCTGACTTCCACCATCCCTCCTCCTTGGAACTGCTCATGCCCGGAATTGACTGATAGAATGGCAAAATCACAATAGAGTTCTTGCGGATACGACAAAAGCCCGGCGCGGGAAGAGATCCACCCGGGCTTCGCCTCTGACCGCAGGGGAAAGCCGAACGATTTGTCGCCCGTCCTCTCCAATCGCCGTGGCGGTGGCGCTATTTTTTGCTTCGTTGTTTCATCCGGATGCTGATGGGACCGCCCTCGGCCTGGCGAACTTCGAATTGGCTCGTCTTGCGGATAAGATCGCTGAGTTTTCGGAAGCCGAAGGTGCGGGGGTCGAAATCCGGTGCCAGGTTCAGGAGCTGCTTGCCGACGGTGCCTAAATTGACCCAGCCGTCCTCGGTGTCCTCCTGTGAGAGCACCTTCTTGATCAGCGGAACGGCCGCGTTCGCCGGCTGTAGCGGCTTGTCGACAGTCACTGTGTCCTGCTCGTCCTTGATCGCGCCGGGAAGCAGGTTCTCGGTGTAGACAAACCGTCGGCAGGCTTGACGAAAACTCTCCGGCGTCTTCTGCTCGCCGAAGCCGAACACATCGACACCTTGCTCGCGTATCCGGGCGGCCAGCCTTGTGAAATCACTGTCGGAGGAAACAAGGCAGAAGCCGTCGAAGCGGCCGCTGTGCAGCAAGTCCATTGCGTCAATCACCAGGGTGATATCGGAGGCATTCTTTCCCGTCGTATAGGCAAACTGTTGCTGTGGAATAATAGCGTGTTTCGCTAGCACATCCGCCCACGCCTTGGACCGTGTGCCTGAGAAATCGCCATAGATGCGACGAACGCTAGCCTCCCCCAGTTTGGCAACTTCTTCGAACAACCCGTCGACAATCTTAGCCGACGTGTTGTCGGCATCGATTAGGACCGCAAGGCGTGGTGATCGAGGTTCCGACGGCATGCTATGTTCCCCTCCTCCAGATCGGCAAAGCTTAACAGCCGCTTTGCGGTCGCACTATCCGGCCTTCCGGCCCGTGTCCTGGTTCGCCCGCATCAGTGCCATCAGCATTGGCCCGAGCGAAAACTCGCCGCGCGCCGCCTTCCGCGTGAGATCCCGGAGATAGCCGCCGGCATTGTGGATGTGCCCCGCCCTTTCGAGGATGCATGCGACAGCAACCGCGGCATTCTGCTGTCCCATGACCTCGCAGGCGTCCTGATAGGCTGACGGGCTGACCCCCAGCGTCGATCGCACGACGATCGCCGCGGACATCAGGTCGCGCCAGCTTCCAACCGCGCCGCCCGGCCCATAATCGTTGATCTCTGGGCAGGCCTTCATCACCATGCCCAAAGGAAATGCCTTTATCGGCTCGCTCGTCGGCCGGCTGGTCTGGTTTGACTTCGCCCCCTGCTCATTTCGAGAGCTAGGTTCAAGTTCATTGCTGGATTCGGTATTTGAATTCTGTATGTGGCGTTCGTTTTGAACAGCATTGCTGCTCATATTTTGGGAATCATCGTGGATTTCCAGCCGGTTGATGATTTCCTCGCGGAGCATCTCCATTTCCTCGAGGATTTGCTGTAGATCCGCGATCGTCGGCGTTCGGGGGATGCGCCCGGTCAGGCCGAGGAATATCCCCTCGATGTGTCCCCAGTCGCCGGCAGCCCCCTCCTCCATCGCGGCGCTGATCAGCTTGCGGACGTCGCGCCGGCAGATCGACAACGCTTCCTTGGTGATGCGGAAGCGCTTGCGCTCCGCGGCAACCTGTTGTGCGGCGTGCGCTAGTTCCTCGGCGCGCGCAAGCAGCGGCGCCAGGCTGAAGCCGAACGCCTCTTCGATCCCGCCGGTTTCGTCCTTGCGGGCGTAGCGCTTGCCGTTGGCGCTGTCCTTGCGCTGGATCAGGCCAGCGTCGACCAGCGCGGCGAGATGCCGGCGCAACGTCGTTCCGGCAATGCCGTGCGCACGCACGGAGAGCTGGTCGTTCGATGGGAATACGACCAGGCCGCGGTCCTCCGAGAGCTCGTTGTCCGGATAGAACGTCAGCAGCGCGTCCAGCACCGCCAAGGCGCGGTCCTGGACGCCGAGCACCACCCTCGCCTCGCAGGCGTCGCGAAACACCTTCCATTTGTCGGCTTTCTTACCGGCTTTGATTTCGGCCGTCCGCATCTGCCCTTTGATTTGGGCAAGCGATATCGGCCGCCGCCCGAAGGGCGTCGTCACATTTCCAACCTGCATTTCACTTCCGCCTTCAATTAGGCAAAGAATACCGGCCGCCCAAAACGGACGTTGCGACTCTTGACAGGGATTCGTGGAAATGCGATTCTCGATCTTGCTTAAGGATATGAGAAGGGCTTCCACGACAGTGATGTCTGGGGGCCTTTTTCTTTGCGGTTATTGTCTCCGTTTTTCCTACTGCTCCGACTTCCTGAACGCCTCGTATAGGCTCTCAAGATTGCTAGAAATCCACTGGCCGAATGGCTTCGCATCCTTATTTCTGATGTCGAGCGAGAAGCCTTTCGGTTGTGCCTTTGCCACGACGCTAACCAACTTGTCCTCAGGGACCCAAGCTTGGCCGTTCGGTCTCGAATTGCTGATTTTCTTCTTTGGCGTTTCGGTATCGAGGTGGCGCGTCAGGAGTTCCAAGCGCTGATCGCTATCAGCAGATTGAAATTCCGGAGATCCCGTAAGCTCCCCTACCCTCTCTTCTGCACCGCCGTCACGGAATTTGAGGGCGAGCCTGTACCAACGATCGCGGCCGCTGCTCTTGGCAGGTCCGATGGCGCGAATGACGTCTACAGGGATGTCATTGGTGACGGACATCATCTTGGAAACTACGGTTTTGTCGACCGACAGCGACGCCATAATCACTTCCCGATCGTAACCGCTACGTTCGAGATTGCTCGCAAATACCGCCTTCTCGATGAACGAGAGATCGGCCCTGGCACTGTTTTCTTGCCCTTGGGCGATGACGTGGTTTTTGTTATCGAGCTCCTTAACAACCGCCTTAACAGGTCTGCCGAGCACTCTTGCGGCACGCACCCTTCGATGGCCGAAGACCGTCATGTAACGGCCTTCCAAATCCGGGTGTGGACGCACCAGGATCGCGCTGTCTTGCCCTCTTTGACGAATGGCCTCGACGAGTTCCTCGAAAGCCTCTGTGTTATCACCCATGCGGTCGGCTACGAAGGACGCATCTATTGTTGCGGGGTCCAGTTCCACCACGGTCGCCCCTTCGAGCAATCGTGCCTCGAACTCCTTAGCTGCTTGGGCTTTTTCAGCGAGCTCGTCGATCGATTTCGTTATGGCGCCGAAGGCACCTCGATTGCGGTTTCGCTCCATGGCTGGCGAAAGCGAAGGCGTCGAGTTATCGGGTGCCGGCGCCGAGTTGACCATGGTCAACTTGCGTTCGGTGATAGAGGTCAGGAGGTTCTTTCTGGACATCATCGACCCCACGCTTTGTGGATCAGACCAACGATTTCATCGTTCACGCGATGTAGGGATTCCATTGCCCGGTCATAGGTTGTTCTGGTAAATTGCGAGCGTTCAACCTCGTAAAGTGATTGCTTCGTAATCCCCGCGTCCGATATCGCCGTGCTCTTCAGCATCTCATTGACGAGCACATGCTGCTTAAACAGCGAGCGCATGAAAGCAACCATCTGGCTTTGGGGCCCGTCGGTGGGCTCATACCGCGTCACCAAATAACGGAGCCAGTCGAGACGCATATTGGCGCCGGCACGCTTCAGGGTCCCCATCACCTCTCCCATCATCAGCAGAAACTGACACATCGACATGACGTCGAGCATTTGGGGATGGACAGTGATCAAGATACCCGTCGAGGACGACATAGCTGTGAGGGTCAGGTAGCCAAGTTGCGGCGGGCAATCGATGATGACCACGTCGTAGTTATCCGCAACGTCGCCTAGGGCTTCATCGAGACGACCGAAGAAAATGCGGCCCATGGAGCCGTCATTCCGGGCTAGCGCAAGCGGAGTATCATACTCGTACTCCTGCAGTTCGAGGTTCGCTGGAACGATGTCCAAACCAGGAAAGTTGGTCTTCTTAACCAGCTCCGAAAGAGACTTCCGCTGGTCGTCATACCGAAGGGCTTCATACAGAGATTCATTGTGGTCGATCTCCGGCTGGAATCCGTGAAGGGCTGAAAGCGATGCCTGCGGATCGAGATCGATGGCGAGAACACGGTGTCCCGTAAGCGCAAGATGCTGAGCCAAATGAGCAGTCGTGGTCGTCTTTGCAGAGCCGCCTTTGAAGTTGACAGTAGCAATTACTTGAAGGTGCTCAGCGCCACGTCGGTGGGGTACATATTTGGCCGCAGAACGGCTATTCCTGTCCAGGAAATAGCGCATCTCGAGCATCTGCTCGGCCGTGTAGGAACGCCGGCCGGTTGGTGTTACCATCGGCTGCGGTCCTTTCCCTTCCAAGCTCAAGTTCTTGAGGTATCCGCTTGTGACCCGAAGATATTGCGCGGCCTCCGACAACTGAAACGGCCGCAGCGTTTTTTGGGCATTCGGCGGAAACATCTCAAGGCGATGTTCGTGGAGCATTGCGGAAAGCTCATTCGCTTGCTGGGTGATCAGCAAATCGACTTCCGCAATCTCGTCCTGGATGCTCACTTTCACATTCATCGATAAATCTCGCACATGCACTTTTAAGGCAAATTTGATCTACTAACCGCATGTAGAGGTGATTCTGTCGATCCGGCAAGAGTTTTTAAGTTAACGAAAGGTTAACCGAGATCTCTTGATCAAGAGCGAAGGCCTAAGTTGACCACGGTCAACTCTTGCCGCAAGGGCAAAGAAACTACTCGTAGACCTCGATGCCATCGAGCCTGTTTCGACGGGGCAGAGGGCCGCTAAGCGGCCCTGCTCTCCTCCCGCGCATGCAGCCCGTGCAGATAGTCGGCTGCTGCCTGGGCTTTGGCGGCCGCGGTGATGATGGCGCGCTTGTCCTTCTTCAGCACCTTGAGCCAGCTTTCCAGGTAGGTTGCGGTATTGTCGCGAGGATCGTGAACCACTCCAAGATCAGCGCAGAGGAACGAAGCGGAGAGCTCGGCTACCAGCTCCTCGATGGCGTAGCTTTCACTGCCGAATCGGCCGCTCAAGTCACGGTCCAGGCGATGCTTTGCACCTGACCAGTGCGACATTTCGTGAAGCAAGGTCGAGTAAAGGTGTACCTCGTCGACGAAGCGTGCCCGGTCGGGCATGAGGATGTCGTCGGGGGTTGGACGATAGCAGGCGGTCGTTCCGCCGTAGGCGATAGCCGCGCCGGTGTTGCGGACGAAGGTTTCGACGGTCTCAAGATGCGGAACTGGCGTCGCCGGCAGATCCGCGGCAGGTCGATAGAACCGGTCTGGAAGGTTCTCGATCTGCTCGACGTTGAAGACCGTGTAGCCCTTGAGATAGGGAATTGCGCGTTCGTCGTCATCCTCGCGCTCCTTGGGGGTGAAGGTGCCGTACTTGACGACGAGGGAACCTTTCTCGCCCTTTCGGACCTGGCCGCCGAGATCTTGAGCTTGGCGGTAGGTCATCCAGGTGTTTTCCTCGTAGCCGGCGAGCTCGCTTGCGAGCCACAGCATCAGGACGTTGATCCCGCGATAGGCTTCGCCTGTTGCGCGGCGCGGAACGAGGGAGCCGCGGCTGTTTCCGCGCCAGGGCCGGATCCACGGCTTTGTGCCGGCTTCAAGCTGCTCGATGATGGTATCGGTGATGCGCTGGTAGGTGTCCTTGATGCTCTGCATTACCGTCTCCTTCCGTTGGTTGACGGCAAAAAAACGGAGATAGCAGAAGCGAGCCCATGCACCCGAAGGGCCGCAACAGAGTGGAGGACCGCGCCAGCGGTTGCGTGGGGGAGGGGCTATCGTAGCTTGTCCGTCAAATCACCCAACGGAAGGAGAGGGCGCAGAACATCGGCGCCTCTTGCTCACGGATAGCTCTTGCAGCTTAAAGAGCCGGTGGGCAGGTTACCGCTCGCGATCGTCGTCATCACGCTCCAGACTGCGCTGTGCCGCCATTTGCGCCTCGATCGCCTTCAACTCCGGGTTATGGTCCTGCTGTGGCTGCCGCGCTGGCGCCGGCTGCGATTGCGCCACCTGGGCCGACTGCTCGCGCCTCACTCGGGAAAAGTCCGACCGGGCAGTGAAGGTAATCTCCTCGTCGTCCGGCAACCTCTCCGGCAAATCCGTGCGATCGGCGACGACAATCCCTGTGATCTCCTCGCCGGCGCGGGCGGTGCGGACATGGTGTTGCAGGGGCTCTTCGCCGACCTCCCGCAAGTCTTCGAATGCGGATCGGAGAGCCTCCCGGCGCCCCGGGTTCATCGCGTCCTCAATCGCATGCTTCATCGCGGGACTGGACGGGTCGTTTGTGGTCTCGATCGACGCCTCGATCATGCGCGGCTTGGTGATTACGGAGAAGTCGATTTCGTGGCCGTAATGGCAGCCCAGCTCGGAAATAAACGCTTCCTGGGCACGTCCGTTTCCCTCTCTGAATGGATGCACATAGTTCAACTCTGAGAGGACTTTCCCGGCGCGCTCAGCGAACTCCTCAGGCGTTGCATTGCGAAGGGCCTGTGGATCTCGGATCGGCTTCAGCGCCCCGTCCAGACCCATTTCTAGGCGCGAGCCGGGCAGGAAGGACGTGCCGCCCTTAGAGACGCCGCCGATCGGCTCTACGCGCTGACCCTCAACGACGGGACTTTCGTTGCGCGTATGACCGGCCCATTCGTACACATCCTGAAAAATGTAGCCGTGAATCGCCTTCAGGTGAGCTTTGTCGAAATTGCCTTTCGGGCCGTCTCCTTCAGCAATTTCCTGCATCCGCACGGCGGTCGCGCGATATTCTTTCACGCGCAGCTCGGAATCGGTTTCAATTCCCCATCTGTTTTTCAGAACGTTCGTCCGGTCTGGATCGTCCGACCTGTTGGGATAGGTGTAGGAACCTTTGAGGCGCTCATCAGCCATGGAGAAGCTCAACAAAAAGCCGCCAGCTCTAAGCAGGCGGCCTTCTGCTCTTAAAGGTTGATCGGGAGGTTATCTGACAGGCGGCTCGATCATGAGCTGCCGGTATTCCTCGCGGGTGATGTCGCCGGCGACATACCGCGCGGTCGCCTCCTCGAGAGCAGGATCGTGAACGTAGCCCTGCCGGATATTGGCAGCGCGCGCCTGCTCGGCGGCCTTGCGCCTCTTCTCGATAGCTTCCGGGGAACGATCCGGACGGCGGGAATGAACGTTCATCGGCAAATCTCCAGTTACGGGCCACCCTAGCAGAAAAAATGCTGAAAATCCAGCACTTTGCCGGATTCTCCGGCCTTTCGAAGGTGGGCGCCCGGCTGCTCGCCGGGCGCTGTGAACGGTTTAATCGCGGGGTTCCCATTCGATGATCGCCTGCAGGGAGGCGTCGTCCTGGCCGGGGAACCGGCCGAGATTGGCGTTGTAGCGAAGCTTGCGGATAGAGAGGGTGTAGTACGGCTTGCCGTCCTGGTTATCTTTCTTCCAGATGCCGCCGACCTCGATGTCATGGCCGCGCGGTGACTTGGCGTAGACGCGGTGCGTCGGAGCCTTTTCATTGTCGGACGCGAACGGCACAACCTTGATGTCCATGTCGCGGTCGATGGTGGAGATGAGGCCGGCGCCCTTTGCGGTGTCGAGGTTGTCGCCGTCGAACTGGATGTAGTTGGTGATGTTCATGTCTTTCACTCCTCTTTGGTGGTTGCGATGATCGTTCCAAGGCACGGCGGAAAGCGGTGCGCACCGTAGGCCGGAGCGTGAGCGGAGGAGGCGAGAGGCCGCAAAAATTTGCTTCGCGAGGAAGCCGAAGGCGGGGAAATTTTTGTGGCGTCCGCTTTGCGTAAATCGCGTCGACGTGCGAACGAGCGTCAAAAGCAACCGCCCTGGAGGAGTATGGCTTGAACCGTTTTGGCAACGTTTCCCCGTTTGTCAGCGACGTACCAACCGCACAATTTGCGCCAATATGCTGCAATTAAGCAGCCTGATCAACGGGTTTTCCGGCAATTCCGACGGCGATACTGAAGCAATATGGCTCGCGAACCATCGGCGCCAATGCTCCGTACTGGATATCTCGCGGGTCACTGGTTTCCGGAAGATTTGGCACGACGATAGACGTGCGGCCTATCGATCTCGGCCGACCACATGCCAAAGCCGTTATCGCGAGCGCGGTTCTCGGCCTGGCCGTACTCGACCTCGCTGATTGAGTGGGTCGCCGGCAGATACCGCAGCATTGCCTCTGCCAGTCCGGCGTTCACCATCGCAAGGCCGATATCGACGTCTCCAATGAAGCAGTGGCCCACCAGGCGGCGATACTGGTCCTGATCGATAATGTCGCAGCGAACGTGCTGGCCGTCGATCATTTTTCCAAGATAGCTGCGAGCTGCGACGCCACAGCGCCAAACCTTCCCGTCTTTCAATCCGGTCTGGTCGCGCTCGCAAGCATCGATGGCCGCGATCCTGATCCGCTGATTCCTGATACTGATGGTGTCGCCATCGATCACGCGGGCACGGCCGGAATAATCGGCCGCCTCCGCCGGCCCGTGAACGATGACGAGGGCCGCGAAAAGCGCCGGCAAAGCGTTACGTCTCAATGTCTGACCTCCATGGAATTTCGGGCGGCGAGCCCGAAGACAGAGCGGGCGAGATGCAATTCGCCCGCGGCGGCGCGGTCCGTCATAGCCCGCAAATATCCTCCCGGCGAGCTGACTTCCTGCCGGTCGTATTTCTCAAGTGTCACGGCAACGGCGACGGCGGCTTGCTGCTCGCCCATCTGCTCCACGGCGCGAGCGCGGGCATCCTCGGAGATCCCGGCAAACCGGCACATCAGCGGCACGGCCCGCGCCAGGTCGGCCCAAGTGGTGGGGACAAACCCGTAGGTCTTCAACGCTGGCACCGCCCTAAGCACGTCTTGCAATGCCACCATTGCGTGCCGCAAGCGCCGTGGCTGGTTGATTTCGCTCCGGCGCCGCCTCAGGCTTTCTTCAAAAGCCCATTTGCTGGCGGAGCCAGCCTTTGGCGAACTGAGTTGTTCGGCGTAAGCCGAACGCCGTTCCTCACTACTATCGTCAAAGGGATGAGGGGTTGTAATCTGTTTGTGCATGCCGTTTTCGACATACGGGCATGTCATATTTTGCGTTTTCTGCGCTTCTGCCGATCGGCGCGGGAGCTGCATCATCCGCTCTATCAACCACTCCAGAAGAGCCGTTGCCCGCCGTAGCACGCGACTCGATGCCTTGCCGGCGATTCCGACAATGTTGCTCACCCGCTCGATCCGGGCGCCGAGACGGCTCAAAGAATCCTCCGAGAGACGCGCGGCGGCCGCGAGGGCATAGCGAGCATTGCGAAGCGCCCCACGATAGCGCCGCAGCGCCGCGTCGGCGGCTTTCTTCTGAGACCTTGCCTGTCTCACGAGCTCGTCAAGCTCGGCATATCGCACGATCAAGATGCGAAGGTCGATCCCGCAACCGTCCGTGATCTCGCCGTCGCCATTGCGGATGGGATAGCGCTTATAGTTGCCGCTGTCCTGCATCGTGATCAGGCCAGCGTCGAAGAGGCTGGATAGCATGCGGCTGACGCGACCGACCGACCGGCCAATTTCGAAGGCCAGTTGCTGGTTCGACTTGAATACGATCAGACGGCCGGACCTGTCGAACGAATCAGCGGGAACCGTGTTGATCAGCGCTACCAATAGGTGGCTTTCGGTCCCGTTGATTAGCCCTGTGCATGTCAGGCTTTGCGCAAGCACGGCCAATTGGGCACGCGTCACGGTTCCGATATCCGCCGACTCTGCCAAACGCCGGAATTGCGCGCGCTGCGGCGTTATCCTGCGGCCGATTGGCCGCTGATGAATTTGGGTATTCCCCATTCCTCGTCTCCATTTAGGGACCCAGGCAAAGCTTCGCCGTTCACCGACCAGGTGCTTTTGCAATTGACAGGGAAGGGAGGGTCTGCGAGAAAGGATTCGGCTTATTTATCTACTCTTTGACCCCCGCTTCCGGACTTGTTCGGGAGCGGTTTTTCTTTTCTGGTCTGGCCTGTCATCTCCGTGAAATTTGATAAGAATGCGTGAGCGCCGGAATCACGAGTGATTCCGCCATTTGAAAAATAACCTGATAAACCAAAAAGGTGCAACAACGTGCTACACGCAAAAGTCTGTAGGGCGTGTGTTAGGCCGAGAATGCCCTTATTTCTTAGTGGCTTGCCGCTTTAATGCTGATTTGAAACGCCGACTTTGAGCCGCAAGACTGAAGCAATTTGATGCACTACAATTCCTGAATGCAAGAAAACGCGGGTGGGATGGGGAGTTTGAGGGGAGGGGTATCGGGCCTCCCCTCAACATGATTGTGGGCCAGGTCGATCCTGGCCCACGGTCATCGTCGGTTGTGCAATCGGGAAGGGCCGATCACGCGGGAGGAACGTAACCGGCCCGCGGCTGAACTCACTCAGCCGCTTGGGGGAACTGCTCGTCTTCGGCGATGCTCTCGCGTTCAGGCTCCTGTTCTGCCTCGGCGGGGGCTATGCGCACCGGGCCCGGTATCCAGCCGCTTCCGGCAACAACGCGATCTGCGATCGCGACGGCTTCGGACTTCTTGGCTGCGGCTCTCACTGACAATTCCGCTTCGCTGCCTCGCGCCTCGGCCACCGAAAGTTCAATGGTCGTTCGGTTGACGTGCTTGAAATAGCTGTCGCCGGTCGTCTCAAACCAATCTGGCATGTTCACCTTGAGCGCTCGGCCAAGCTGGTTCGCCTGCTCGATGCCCTTCTTCCGGTCTGTGAACTTCTTCTCCACCGCGTTGACAGAGTGCGCCGCGCCGAAAGCCAGAAGCGACAGCACCATGTCTTGCGGCTGATCCAACAGCCAATCGAACAGATCGGCAGGGCTTCCCGGCAGGTGATGGCCGTAGTTCTCCGCAAGGTCATTGAAGGCTGAAAGCCCCTTGCAGCTTTCGGCGTGCTTCATCGACGGGTCCAAGCGTTCGTGCGTGAGCGACAACTGTAGGGCGCTCTGCTCCGAATTGTACGGATAAGCCACGCGCAGCAGCATCGCATGAACGACGGCAACAAGCGCCACGCCCGGATTATTCGCCAGTTCGATACGCAAAGCAGCGGTCTTGTGAGCCGTCAGGTCCTCGATTAGCGCCGCGGAATGGCTGATGCTCGGTGCCTTGGGCTTTGCCGCGCCGCTGGCGCTCGGCGAGCCTTCGCCGTCCTCGTTCTCATCTCCCGCCGCCTCGACTTCTCCCGGCTTCACAAAGCCGCGCTCGATCGCAAGCCGACCGTAATAGTCGAGGAACACGAAGGTTCCCGCCTGTTCCAACGCCTCCGCGCTATAGGCCTCCAATCGGGCATTGAGAGTGTCGATCCGCTTTTCGACGTCAGACAGCTTCGCCTCTGCCTCGTCGTCGGCCATGCCGCTTTCAATCAATTCGGCCAGCTCGTCATATTCTGCCTGTGCGGCATCAAGCGCCGCCTGATCTTCTTCGGAAAGAGGTAGAGCCTCGGGATAGTGGCGCTTCATCGCATGATAACCCGCAGGGGCCGTGGCGGAGCACTCGACCCATTTCCAGCCTTCGGCACGAACTGTCGCGGCGGCCGTCTCGAGCTTTTCAGCCACGAGTCTTTCGACCAAGGCAACGTCCATCGCGTAACCGGCGTTTCGCTCGTCAAAAAGCTCACGCTGAACCTGTCCACCGGCTTCCTCGTAAGCCTCCAGCCCGCCGATGAACTGCACACGCTTATCCGTTGCGGGAATCATTTCCTCGGTCAGCGCTCGCTGGATCGAATGAGGGTCGCGGTTCCAAGAAGCAAGCGAGTTCCAGATGGTCACCTGCCGTTCGTGATCATCGCTGACCGTGAAGGCCGATAGCTGCGCGAAGCTCATGTCCTCGTCGCGGAACTGCTGCAAAAGGATCGGCGAAACGCGGGCCAGAGCCAGCCGCTTGCGGACAATGGTTTCGGTCGTGCCGAACCGCGCGGCAATGTCGGCAATCTCCTTTCCCTGCTTGGCTAATGCGTCAAATGCCTCGTACTGGTCAACCGGGTGCATTTCCTCGCGCATGACGTTCTCTGCGAGGCTGATTTCAGTGGCGATCTCCACTTCGCGTTCCTTGCACTCGACGGGGTAATCCTGGGCGATCTCGCCCGCCTCCGCCAACAGCCTGAGCGCAGCCAATCGGCGGCCGCCGGCGACGACGAAATAGCGGCCCTTCTTGTCGCCCTTGCGAACAACGAGGTTCTGCAGAAGCCGGTAGCCGTCGGCTCGAATGTTTGCCGCCAGCGCCTCGATGCCCTCGGCGCTGTAGGTCCTGCGCACGTTCATCGGATCGGCGTCCAGCTTGCTCAATGCAACGGTGATGATGTCAGTCATGATGGTTCCCTTTTCCCTATTCCCGCGAAGCGGCCTCATGCCCGAACGGGCAGGAGCCCCGCTCCTGCTCCCCGAGCTCGCGCGGAGCAGCGGGGAAGAGGGGGGGCAAGGGGATAAATCGGAGGGGGATCACCCGCCCGAAGGGGCGACGTATGATCCGCTCATGCGGATCCGCGTCGATCCTGCACGGAGCGAGCTAAAGGCGAGCGGAGGAAGGACGGGGAGACCGATTTTCCCCTTGCAGGGGAGAGGGGGCAGCGCGCCCTTTCCCCACTGAAGCAAACAAATGAGCATACCAGGCGCAGGCGCAGTCGGAGCCAGTTCGCGCGCCGCTTGACCGGTCAAAAGGGCAGCCGCAGGAGGTTAAGCATAGCGCCGCCCGAAGGCGGAAACCGGGACCGACTGCCCCCGGCAAGCGGTTCCATGTAAAACTCCGCCCTCTGGTGCCGGCGTTTCCCACAAGCCTCCGGCAAACCCTGCGGCGCTACCTGGCGGGCGCGGGTAGCCTTCGGCTGCTCCCCTTTCCTGAGGTGCGCTGCGGCCGCTTATGCCGGGCGTGCCGGCGCGGCTGGAAAACGAGATCAATTTGAGGCGACAGCTTCGGTCCGGTACATAGGGGTGAGCCGAATTACAGTGCCACAGGGACCGGACAGCGGCTCTGCAGGGCTAACCTGCCATTTCAGGTCGCACTGACCACTTCAGCCGGGTTCGACGTTCGCATGGCAAAATCGCGGCCGGATGCTCAGATCAGGTTCAGGCCAAAACTCCGATTACAATCCTTCTCATTTCCATTGCCTTGCACCTAGACGTATAATGCCTCGGTAGCAAAAGCGTCTCTTCCAGGAACTATTGTACTGGTCATCACGCTTTGGTACGGGCACGGCATCCACGTTTTTTTGGCGGGCAAGCTGAGCCAGCCGGCGTAGGAAGGCACTATCCTGTGGCGAAAGACGAAACAGTCGAGCCAAGCAAACGTGATTTTCTCTACTTGGTGACAGCCATGGCCGGCGTCGTGGGTGTCGGGGCTGCCTCCTGGCCATTCATCGATCAGATGCGTCCTGACGCCTCGACGCTTGCGATGGCCTCCATCGAGGTTGACGTATCGTCTCTCGTCGAAGGTACGTCACTGACGGTCAAGTGGAGAGGTCGGCCAGTCTTCATTCGCAACCGCACCCAGCAAGAGATCGAGACGGCCAGGGCGGCTGCACTTGCTGATCTTAAGGATCCGCTGGCGCGCAACGCCAACCTTGTCGATGACCAGCCCGCAACCGATCTTGCCCGCTCTGCCGGGGAGGGGAGGGAGAACTGGATTGTCATGATCGGAGTCTGCACGCACCTGGGCTGCGTGCCGCTTGGACAGGCGGGTGACTTCGGCGGCTGGTTCTGCCCCTGTCACGGGTCGCACTACGACACCGCGGGTCGCGTCCGCAAGGGACCCGCACCTGAGAACCTTGCAATTCCCAGCTTCGAGTTCATCTCCGAAACAGTCGTTCGCATCGGATAATACTGCACCAGTCTACGAGCGGTCTGGTTTGTCGTTCGACAGGTCGGTCACGAGAATCGGGGTTCCGTCCGGCACCCGTTCAAAAAGGTCGATAACATCCTGGTTGATCATTCGGACGCAGCCGGACGAAACATGCTGTCCGATGGTCCACCATTCGGGCGATCCGTGGATCCGGTACAGCGTGTCCTCGCCGTCTTTGAAGATGTACAGGGCGCGCGCGCCCAGCGGATTGTCCGGGCCCGGCTCCATGCCACCGTGCTCCAAGCTATATTTTTCCAGTTCCGGCTCCCGCTGCACCATATCTTCGGACGGGATCCAGCGCGGCCACTTGCGCTTGTATTGCACCACACCACGGCCCGACCACTCGAATCCGGCGCGGCCCAGCGCGACGCCGTAGCGCATCGCCTGGCCTTTGACCTGGACGAGATAGAGGAAGTGCCTTCCTACGTCGACCACAACGGTTCCGGGCGGCTCGCCTGTCGGATCGGCCACAGCCTGCCGGCGGTATCGGGCATCGATTTCTTCAAGGGGGATCGCCGGCACAGGATAAGGCTCCGTTGGCCGTTCGCCGTACATCTCCGCGAGGATGGAGCTTGCGCCTGCGGCAGGCACCGTGCGACCCGTTTTGTTCGGCTCACTCAGGGCTGCAGTTCGGCCCGCAACGCACAGCGCCGCGGTGGCAGCGAATCTCAAGAATGAGCGGCGGCAGACCTCATGGCGGTACATCTTTCCTCACCTGCCTCCATATCCCGCATGCGCGGGGCGGACCACAACGAGACGCGTTGGCTTTGATCCACGCAGTTTGAACGGCGGGGGGCGGGCGGCGGTTCCGCTGGATGGCGGAAATGATGATCGCCGCCGACGCCTTGCCGTGATACGGTATAGCTGGCGCATGAAACCATGGGAGGTGGGAATGCGTGAACATGTACTCGCACTTGTGGCTATGATGCTCGCCGCTCCGGCCGCGGCTGCCGAGGAAGCTCTTGTCTTCCATACAGCACAATTCCAAGATGCCACCGTCAGCTTAAGGCTCGTCAGCAACAGGACGACCGGACAACCCGGATTCGACTACGACGTCATCATCTCGCTTTCGCAGACCAATGCTCTTAGCGGCAGGGTCTACAACGATCCGGGAAAGCATCGGGCATTGGTCAAGTGCGGCGAGCCGGCCAAGGTGTCGGTCAGGGGTGTCGACTACATGGTACCCATATCCGGCGCAGGAGGAGACTGGAAGGCGGACCTCTGGAGGGCTGTCTGCGAGACGCCTGTGTCGTAGCCCGGCGTATTATGCCCGCCTGAGGAATCGGTCGTCCGCAACAGATACCAGACGTCTATCGGCAGCCTCCGCCCCGGCAGAGCGGCTGACGTCACAGACATCCACGCTGCGGGCGGAACCGGACTCTGGAGCCGCGCCACCAGGTTGGATGAGATCACGAGGGAGGCGTCGAGCGACTTCGCCAGCGTTTCAAGGCGCTGGGCCACGTTTACCGCGTCTCCGATGACCGTGAACTCGCTGTGGCAGCCGCTGTCTAGCACGCCACCGACCACAGTGCCGTAGTGCAGCCCGATTGCAGCGTCGAGGGCGGGATGGCCGTTCCGAAAGCCGTGGTTTCTCCAGTCGCTAAGCGTGTCGACCAGATCGAGCGCGCATGCAAGTGCCCGGTCCGCATCGTCCTCCGTCGGCCGCGGCTGTCCGAACACTGCCATTACCCCGTCGCCGATGAACTTGTCGACCGTCCCGCCATGGTCAAAGATGGTCTGCGAGACGAGCTGACGATATTCAGCAAGCACGAAGGCCAACTCGCGGGCAGTGGCGGTTTCCGTAAAGCTGGTAAAATCGCGAAGATCGACGAACATTATCGCTGCATTGCGGCGCTCGAGCCCGAGCGTTTGACCCCGCTCCTGCAGTTCCGAGACGATCAGCGGGGAGAAGAACCGGGAGAGATTGTGCCGCCGTCGGTCCGCCTTGAGGGCTTCCTTGCGCGTCCGGTCGTGATCCCTCGCAAGCAGGTAGATCGCAAAGGCCGTAAAGCCAAAGCTGACCGTCAGGCCGAGGTCCTGGTTGAAGAAGGAAGCGAGTAGCGAAATGGCGTCCGCGGTGTGGTGCCTGACTGCGGTGATCGCCAGCATGGCCACCCAGGCGATGAGGACGATGCCGGAAAAGACGAGCACGAGACGGCGCTCAAGCTGGAGCCCGGCGTGATTGAGCAGGATGAAGGCGACGACCAGGCTGGTGGTGGTAAGATTGTGGTTCTCGGTCACCGGCCCGGCGAGGATATGCGCGTACAGGATCAAGGAGACGAGCAGCGCGTCCAGTACGACGAAGAACGTCTTGAGCCAGGAGCGCCCAGGAACATATCGGGCCGTCGCCACCGCAGCGATGCTGATGGCCAGATAGCTGACGATGACGATCGAGTGGGTGCCTTCCGCCCCTTCATTGCCGCCGAGTAGAAAATTCGCGACCAGGATCGCGAACGCGACGAACCGCAAGATGATCGAGCGGAATTCCCTGGCGAAGTCCCACTGAGGGTGAAGCGAAGACGTCATGTCCTACCGCGTGTAGGTGGAGATGCTTCTCCGGTCATCGGATGAAGCGAGGGGAAGGGACCCGGTCAACCGCCGACCGCGTCCCTTCGTTTCACTACTTGACCTGCGTCACGGTAAGCTTGCCGTTGACGCGCTCGGCGACGAACTCGACGTTCGCACCTTCCTTCAGCTTCTCCAGGATCGCGTCATCCTGGACGCGGAACACCATCGTCATGGCGGGCATTTCGAGGCTCTTCAATTCCTCGTGAATCAGCGTAACCTTCTTCGCCTTGGCATCGACCTTCTTGACGGTGGCCTTTGTGAACTCCTGTGCGAGAGCGCCGTAGGCTGCTCCGAGGGCCAGCGCAGAGGCGAGCGTGAGCTTGATGAGAGTTTTCATGTTGGGCTCCTTTCGATGATCACTTCTTGGCAACGGTGACATCGCCGTGCATGCCGGCGTCGTAGTGGCCGGGAACGAGGCAGGCGATCTTGAACGTTCCGTCGTTCGTGAACTTCCAGACGATCTCGCCGGACTCGCCGGCGGCGAGACGGATGGCGTTCGGATCGTCGTGCTCCATGTCGGGGAATTTCTCCATCACCGCCTTGTGCTCCATGATCTTGTCCTCCTGGTCGAGCACGAACTCGTGGTCGAGCTCGCCCGCGTTCTTGATCGCGAAGCGGATGGTCTGGCCCTTGCGGACCTTGAAGGTCGATGGCGTGAAGATCATCTTGCCGTCGTCGGTCTCCTTCATCGTCACCTGAATGGTCTGGGTGGCGTTTGCTTTCTTGCCCGGCTCGCCTACAGCCATGGCCTCGCCGTGCCCGCCTGCGTGATTGCCGCCGGCGAGCGCCGGAGTGGCAAGCGCGGCGACGAGAAGTCCGAAGATTTGAGCTTTCATTGTATGGTCCTTAGGTTGGTTGAACATCGGCATGCTGGATCAGCCATGGTTCTTATGTTTCGGCGTGATCTGGGTCTTGGCGTCCTTCACTTTGGTCGCGTCGGGGAGCTCGCCCGTCCACTCCCAGGCCTGGGTTCCCGGCGGATTCTCGTACCAGCCGGGATCGGCGTAATCGCCCGCCGAGATGCCCTCGCGCACCTTGACGACCGAGAACATGCCGCCCATCTCGATCGGCCCGTGCGGACCCCAGCCCGTCATCATCGGGATGGTGTTTTCGGGGATTTCCATTTCCATCTCGCCCATGTCGGCCATGCCTTTGGTGCCCATCGGCATGTATTCCGGGCGAAGTTTCTTGATCTTTTCGGCGACCTTCGATTTGTCGACGCCGATGAAGGTCGGGATGTCGTGCCCCATGGCGTTCATCGTGTGGTGCGACTTGTGGCAGTGGATCGCCCAGTCGCCCTCGTATTTGGCGTCGAACTCGTAGGCCCGCATGGCGCCGACCGGAATGTCGATGCTGACCTCCGGCCACCGCGCCTCCGGGCGGACCCAGCCGCCGTCGGTGCATGTTACCTCGAAGTCGTAGCCGTGCATGTGGATCGGATGGTTGGTCATGGTGAGGTTGCCGACCCGTACGCGCACGCGGTCGTTCTTGGAGACCACGAGCGGGCTGATGTCCGGGAATATCCGGCTGTTCCAGCACCACATGTTGAAGTCGGTCATTTCCATGACGCGCGGCACGTAGGAGCCGGGATCGATGTCGTAGGCGTTGAGCAGGAAGACGAAGTCGCGGTCGACCGGCATGAACTTCGGATCCTTGGGATGGATGACGAAGAAGCCCATCATCCCCATGGCCATCTGCACCATCTCGTCGGAATGCGGGTGGTACATGAAGGTGCCGGATTTCACGAGGTCGAACTCGTAGACGAAGGTCTTGCCGACCGGGATGTGCGGCTGCGACAGGCCGCCGACACCGTCCATGCCGGAAGGCAGGATCATGCCGTGCCAATGGATAGTGGTGTGCTCAGGCAGCTTGTTGGTGACGAAGATGCGCACCCGGTCGCCTTCGACCGCCTCGATCGTCGGTCCCGGCGACTGGCCGTTATAGCCCCAGAGATAGGCGGTCATGCCCTCGGCCATCTCGCGCTCGACCGGCTCGGCGACGAGGTGAAACTCCTTGACGCCGTTGTTCATCCGGTGGGGCAGGGTCCAGCCGTTGAGCGTGACTACGGGGTTGTAGTCGGGTCCGGAGGTGGGCTTTAGCGGCGGCTGCGTCTCCGCCGTCTCCATCACGGCGGCTTCCGGCAGCCCCATATTCGACGTTTTCGCCCAGGCGGCGGTGGATACCAGTGCGGCGCTCGCGCCGAGTAGCTGTCTTCTGTTGAACATGGCCTGTTCCTTTCTCAGTGGCCGCCACCACCGCCCTCGGCGGCAGCCGCAACTTCCGTCTCGCCGGCGGCGGCACCCGCGCCGCCGCCGTAGACGGCGGGGGCGAGATTGGCTTCGGCCAGCCAGAAGTCGCGCTTGGCGTTGACGGCAAGCAGGTTCGCATTGACCTTCTCGCGGCTGTCGGCGAGCAGCTCGAAGGTGTTGGTGATCATCGCGTTGTATGTGAGGAGGGATTCCTCCTCGATCTTGGTGCGCAGCGGCACGACGCTGTTGCGGTAGTGCCGGGCAATGTCGTAGTTGGCGCGATAGGCCTGATAGGCCGAGCGCGCCTCCGAGCGGACGTTGACGGCCTTTTCCGCGAGGAGGTTCGCCGCCCGCATATAGGCAAGTTCCGCCTTGCGCATGCGGGCTCTGCCGCTGTCGAAGATCGGAATGACGAATTCGAGTTCGGCCTGTCCGGTCGTTTCGCGCTTGATGTCGCCTTCTTCGAGTTCCCGCTCCGTTTCGAAGCCCGTAAGGAGTTCGAGGTCCGTGACGTAGCGCGTGGCTTCCGTGAGCTTGTATGACTTCGCCGTTGCCTCGAGGTCGAGCTTCGCCATCTGCAGATCGACGCGGCGCTGCAATGCCTCCGCCTCGATCAGGTCCCGCTTCATCATTCCCTTCGGCAACGGCGGCAGGCGGTTCGGAACCTGATAGTCGATGCCCGAACCCCAGAGGCCCATCAGCCGCGTCAGCTCTTCCTTGGCGAGCCGCGCCTCCAGCCGCGCCTTTGCCGTCTGTCCCGCCAGTTCGGCAGAGAAAACATGCTCGCGGGCTTGACCCTCTTTCGTGAGTGCGCCGCTCTTGCCAAGCTCCTGGGCAAGCTCGGACGCTGCGTCGGCTGCCGCCTGCGCCTGGTTGAGCTGGGCCACCGTTTCCCAGGCGGCAACCGCATTGATCCAGGCGCGCCGCGTGTCCGAGGCAAGCTGCAGCGTGCGCAGCGCCGCATTCAATTGGGCCCTTCGGAATCCGGTGTCGGCGATGGCAATGTTCCGGTCTCGCGTGGCAAGCGCGAGAATGTTGTTGGCGATCATGCCTTCGACCGACTTGAATGCTTCGAGTCCCGGCGTGCCGATCCCGGTCAGGCCGACCGAGACTGTCGGATTGACGAGCATCGTGGATTGCCAGGCATCGGCGGCAGAATCCCCCAGGTCGGCATAGGCGGCCTGTAGCCCCTTGTTGTTCAACAGTGCCACCTGAACCGCCGTCTCTACATCGATGGCTTTCTTCGCCATCAGCGTCTTGACCCGATCGGACACGACTTGCGCCTGTTGCTGATTCTGCACCCAGACAGTCTGTTTGCCGGTTGCCTCGGCCGTCTTGGCCTCGACCGAGGAGAAGCCAGCGTTCTTCGCTGCATATTCGCTCGCCGACACGCAACCGCCGAGAACGAGCGGAAGAGCAAGCGCCGCAGCCAGTTTGACCGTGCCTCTCATCATGACGCGTCTCCTTCCGGAGTTTGCGCGTCGTTCTGGTTGCGCCACGGCTGGGGATCGACCGGAACGCGGTGGGTGTATCCCGAAACCGGGCTCGTATATCTGAGAGGGCGGACCTGAGCCTGGGAGGCGGCAAGGTCGCCCGACGCAATGACATCGGGAGGCAGTGTGGAGGCGCATCCGCTCGCGAAAAGCGGCAGGGCGGCCACGAAGAACAATGGTTTCATGGTGTTATCCGAATAGGAGATTGCAGCGGCGCACGAGAGCAAACCGGCTCGCGAACGCTCGTTAGACCCGTGAGAAGAACGGGTGCGGTCCTAATCAGATGTTCGGGGGTCGGTGCAGCAGCGGTAGTTCGCCCTTGGTCCGGGCGTCGTCGACGAACTCGCGGATGGAGGTTACGCGAAGTCCACCGACGGTACTAGTTTCGGCGACAAGCGCCATGCTGACGCAGAATCCCTTGCAGCAGTCGGTCTTCACGAGCTTCTGAGAGTCGTCCGGGGAGGATTTCTCATCGCTGTGTCTATGTGCGCCGCCCGCTATCTCGGAATGATGATCGTCGGTCTGCGCAACTTCAGGATTGGACCGGGCCCCGTGCATGGCGGCGGAGGCGGTCGGCAGGGAGTAAACCGTCAGCGACATGACAATCGCCAAACGGAGCAGAACCAACATCTTTTGTAATGTGATTCGAACCATACCCATACCCGAGGACTACCATTGGTCCCGAAGTTGTCAATTGTCAGCCCGTATCAACACGCGATTCGCGTCGATAGTGTGGCACGCCTACAGCGGAATACACGACCTGCAGTCCGGATCGAGTTCTAAGGCTTACAACGATGGTAAGGTCAATTGGGAAAATTCAGGCAAGATCGTGAACTGCTGCTGCTGGTGGTGGCAGCAGCAGTGTGCTGTGGTCGATTGGTGGTTCTCCCGGCAAAGCTGATGACATCTTTAAACTTGGACGTGGCCAGATGCTGACACTGAGCGCCTACCTCGGATTGTTCGCCGTCGCCTTCGGTGCGGCAACACTGCTGCCGTTCCAGTCCGAACCGCTGCTCGTAGGCCTTCTTCTGTCCGGAGAGTTTTCCACCCTTGGGCTTGTCGCCGTTGCAAGCCTCGGAAACGTCCTCGGCGCTGTTTGCAACTGGATTGTCGGGCTCTTTATCGACCGCATCCACGATAGGCCTTGGTTCCCGGTCAAGCCCTCGTCCCTGGAAAGGGCGAGCGACTGGTATGGGCGATATGGTCGCTGGTCCCTGCTACTTTCCTGGATGCCGCTGTTCGGGGACGCCTTGACCGTGCTTGCCGGAGTGTTGCGGGAGCCCCTGTGGTCTTTCTTGCTGCTGGTGACCATCGCAAAGACGGGGCGCTACCTCGTCCTCGCGGCGGCGACGCTCGGAACGAAAGCCGCTTTCGGGGCTTGATCCTTCTCGAGTACAGCCAGCACGGGAACCTTCACAGGAGAGGCGGGTTTGACCGCGAAAGGGTCAGCCTCGATGCGCATTCTGCGAACAATTCCCCGGTTCGTCCGGATTGCCGTCCTTTGCTTCGCAATGGTCAGTCTCCATGGCTTTGCGGCCGCGGCAGATTTTCAGGCGGCGCACCATTGCCCGCCGACAATGCAGGTACATCACGATGGGTTGCAGCGCGCGGTCGCGGTCCATCCTGGACTCTGCTGCACAACGAGCAATTGCTGCTCCATCACGGAGGTCATACCGGCCGAGGACATAAGCCGCGCTTCGCGGCCCTGGCCGCCGCTCCTCTCCCAGGCCGAGCCGTTCCTGCTGGTGCGCATACTCTATCCGCCGCCCAAGCTTGAGTTCTCCTGATACATCACCAAGCAACTTCAATCCTGGATGACGGGAGAATAAAATGAAAACGATCCTCAAGTTCGTGGTCGCCGCTGCGGCCGTCTCAACTTTCGGTTTGGCTGCCGCGACTCCGGCGTCAGCACAGATGACAATGCCTGAAGCCTGCAAATCCGAAACGGCCGCGAGCGGCACCATGCAGATGCCGGGCGGCGACATGGGCCAGATGGCCGAACACCAGAAGGCAATGATGGAGGGTATGCGGGAGACCGAACCCGCCATGATGCAGGGCATGATGGCTAAGGACCCGGATGTCGCCTTCGTCTGCGGCATGATCGCCCACCACACGGCCGCAATCAACATGTCCGAGGTCGAGCTGAAATATGGCGACGATCAGCAGGCGAAGTCGATGGCCGAGAAGATCATCGAAGCGCAGAAGAAGGAAATCGAGGAGATGACCAACTGGGTCAAGGAGCACTCCAACTGAGCGTCCAGTCAATCACGGCAGGTCAAAGCCTGTATCGATAAATGCCTGGGCCGATCAGGAATGCCACTCGACGGCGATGGGTCCAGGCATCCTGACTGATGGGCTGTGCGGACATTTGCCGGACCTCTGCGAATTTCAGCCCGATTGCCGAGATCGCGTATGATGGATAATTGAACTAAACCGACGCGTACTCGGGAGGAAGGAATCTGAGCCGCAAGAAGCTTTCGAGAAGAACCGTCGTGGTTCTAAACTCCCGGGCTGGTAGGGGCCGGAGGAAAGTGCGCGGGTCGGTGGCCCGCCGGGCGTCAATTCGGTTTGCTCTGGAAATGATAATGTTGGCGAGCGTCTTTGTAGCAGTATTCCTGCTTTGGCATTTCTTACAGTGAAACCTTGACGCGATCGCCGCAGTGACGCTGCGCAGAGAGCTGCCGGAATATGGCCGCCTGAGGGCTTGGCGGGAGAGTTTGCTTGATGACACCCTCCCTCCAACTTTTTGCCTGGGCCCACGTCTCCTATATGCGCACGCCCCTTAGCCTGAGCGAATTGGCAATGACGCTCACCGACGAGAGCGCCATCGCCGCCGCAGCGATGATGGGCGAGAGCAGCAGCCCGAAGGCCGGATAGAGAACGCCCGCGGCGACCGGAACGCCGGCGGCGTTGTAGATGAACGCGAAGAACAGGTTCTGCCGGATGTTCTTCATCGTCGCATGGCTTAGTTGCCTTGCCCGCGCGATTCCCTGGAGGTCGCCCTTGAGCAGGGTTACGCCGGCGCTCTCGATCGCCACGTCTGTTCCTGTGCCCATGGCGATGCCGACATCGGCCGCGGCGAGCGCCGGGGCGTCATTGACGCCGTCTCCCGCCATTGCCACGACCCGACCTTCGCTCCGCAACCGGGCGACGATTTCGCTCTTGTGATCTGGCAGGACTTCCGCCTCGACCTCATTGATACCGAGCTTGCGGGCGACGGCATTCGCGGTGGTCTTGTTGTCCCCGGTCAGCATGACGACCCGGACGCCTTCGTTCACAAGGGTTTGCACGGCCTCGGGTGTCGTCGCCTTGATCGGATCGGAAATCGCGAACAGGCCGCTGACGCGACCGTCGATAGCGACGAAGATGACTGTCGCTCCTTCGCTCCGCAGCGTTTCGGCCCCCTTTGCGAGGGCCGACACGTCGACGCCGGACTCCTCCATGATCCGGTGACTGCCGATGATCAGCTTGCGACCGTCGACGGAACCGGTGACTCCCTTGCCGACCGGGCTGTCGAAGTCTTCAGCATTGCCGAGGGACAAGCCGCGTTCGGTCGCGGCTTCGACGATGGCGGCCGCGAGCGGATGTTCGCTGGCGCGTTCCAGGGTGGCTGCCAATCGCAGCAGTTCGTCCTCGGCCAACCCCTCCTTCGTGGCGATCGACGTCACCTTGGGCTTGCCTTCGGTAAGCGTTCCCGTCTTGTCGACCACGAGCGTGTCGACCTTCTCGAAGCGCTCCAGGGCCTCCGCGTTCTTGATCAGCACGCCCAGACGTGCGCCGCGGCCGACACCGACCATGATCGACATCGGGGTCGCGAGACCGAGCGCGCAGGGGCAGGCGATGATGAGCACTGCGACAGCGGACACCAGGCCGTGCGTGAAGCGCGGTTCCGGTCCCAGCCACATCCAGACGGCGAAGGCGATGATGGCGACGGCAATGACGGCGGGAACGAACCAGCCCGACACCTCGTCGGCCAGGCGCTGGATCGGAGCGCGCGAGCGCTGGGCTTCCGCCACCATCTGCACGATCCGCGACAGCATGGTGTCGCGTCCCACCTTGCCGGCTTCCATAACGAAACCGCCGGTCTTGTTCATCGTCCCGCCGATGAGGTTCTCACCGACCTCCTTGGTGACGGGCATGGATTCTCCGGTGATCATCGATTCGTCGACCGAACTGCGGCCTTCGACGAGCGTGCCGTCGACCGGGACCTTTTCGCCCGGCCGCACGCGCAGCCGATCGCCGACAGCAACGGCCTCGAGCGGCACGTCTTCGTCAGTTCCGTCATCCCGGATGCGACGGGCCGTCTTCGGGGCGAGGTCCAAAAGCGCGCGGATCGCTCCGCCCGTCTGCTCGCGAGCACGCAGTTCCAGAACCTGCCCGAGCAGGACGAGTACGGTGATGACCGCGGCCGCCTCGAAATAGATCGGTACCGCTCCGCCGGCGGATCGGAAGGTGGCGGGGAACAGTCCGGGCGCAACGGTCGCCACCACGCTATAGACCCAGGCCACGCCCGTGCCCATGGCAATCAGCGTGAACATGTTGAGATGTCTGGTGATGATCGACCGCCAAGCCCGTTCAAAGAACGGCGCGCCCGCCCACAGGACAACGGGGGTCGCGAAGACAAGCTGCAGCCAATTCGAGGTCTGGGGCGCGACCAGCATGTGCAGGTCGACGAGGTGGCCGCCCATTTCCAGCGCCAGGACCGGTACCGTCAGAACGAGCCCGATCCAGAACCTCCGTCGCATATCGACGAGTTCGGGGCTTGGCCCGGTTTCGGCGGTCTCGACTTCCGGCTCGAGCGCCATCCCGCAGATCGGGCAGTTTCCTGGGCCAATCTGCCTTACCTGCGGATGCATGGGGCAGGTGTAGATCACGCCTTCGGTCTGATCGAGGACAGCTCGCTTTTCTTCAGCGGCGGGAGCCTCGCCGTGCGAGCCATGATGATCATGGTGATGATGGTGACCAGCGGGTGCTTTCTTATCTGCCATCGGATGTGCCTCCGTGAGGGTCCGTCTCTTATCCGGGAGACCTAGCGCTCGCCGTGCCAATTGGGAGAGAGCGACAGAGTGCAGCGATACGCCAACGGTCGTGACGACGACACAGTCGTCATGCGGGATCACTGGCAACCGACGCAACCCTCCGCCGGAAGAGCGGAAGACACGTTCAGGTGACGGAACGGGGAGGGCCGACCGCGGGCGGAGAATCGAGCCCCCCTGTGGATTGATCCGGTTCGGGGTATGGGTGACCGCTGTGCGCCAGGCGAAGAATGACGAGGCCAGGAGCCGGAACTGCGGCGCTGCACAAACCGCACCCAGGGACACAGCAGACCTTCGGGGAATGGAGACCCGTGTCGCTCGCAGGGTCTGAATCTTGCAGCGTTTCGGGCTGCTCAATTTGCGCGACGTGGCCCTCGCACGTTGTAGCAGCGGCCGCGGCCATCGGGGCGGCGAGGAACATAATTGCGACCAAAACGGCCAGCAATTCTCTCGCGTATCCTCCAACGCTCTGGCTTACTGCGATCATGTTCTCGCTCGAACCTTCATCTCGTATTCAATCACAGTGCCGTACCGTTGCAAGCGTTGCGTTGACCCTGATCAAACACGACGATCCTCGCGCTGAAGAAGATCAGCGTCCGGCGGGCGGTTCGAGTCGGAGAAAATCATGCACGTGCATGCAAGGGTGAAGACACGGGCTCCTCTGACGCTCTCGATCGCCGCTTTCATTGCGGCGATCTCTTTTGCGGCAGCGCAATCGGTTCCGCCCAACGTTGCCCAGAGACAGCACGGCATGAAGGCGATTGCAGATGCGGCCAAGAGCATCAACGCCATGTTCAAGGGCACATCACCCTACGATTCAAAGCTGTTCAAGGCGGCCGCCGAGACTATCCGGTCCCAGTCGGGAACTGCCCTGTCGGCGCTGTTCCAGGGGTCGGTCACGACGACCGGTTCGAAAGCCAGTGCGAGCATCGAATCCGAACGCCAGCAGTTCGACAAACTCGCCCTCGACCTCGGCGCCTACGCGGCCGCCTTGTCCGTTGCAGCAGACCGAAACCCGGACACGCTCGGCCCCGCGATGCGGATGCAGGCGGGGGATGCAGTCGCCGGGGGCGGCCCCCTCGCGAAAAAGATTGATGCAGCAAGAAATGCAACATCGATGTCTGCCGAACATGCCTTTCACCTGATGCTGCAAACCTGCACATCGTGCCACGCCAAGTTTCGCGTCGAAAGCAAATAGCGGTCCTTCGATCCAGCCCAAAACTGAAACGAGGAGCTGTCCTCACGACTGGAATGGCACAACAGACCCCGGCCGACGTTCCTTGCACGGGTTTCCAAACAGATGGAACCGTCGCCTTAATCGGGAGCTTTCGCGAGGCGTCAGAATTTACGAAAAATTTAGGTTAACTTTGTCGATCTGAATCTGCCTATTCCGATCCAAAAAAAGAAGACTAGAGTTTTCGGCAACACGTCCCCAGGCGTGTCCCAGTCCCTCCTGACACAGCCATGGATCGTAGCAATGAATACCATTGCCAGCTCAGATTCTGCCCATTTTCGATCGGCGGAATGTCTCTCATCGCAAATCACAGAGGAGGTGCAATCCAGAACGGTTGGTCCTGATGTTCTGCGGTCATTGGCGATCCTTCTCGTCATGCTCGTGCATCTTCCGGTCGAGGCGACGCCGTCCCTGCTGCTTGGCGTCCGTACCTACGCGTGGCTCGGAGTCGACATTTTCTTTGTTCTGAGCGGGTTTCTAATCGGAACCCAACTCTTCAAAGAGGTCTCGCGGACGGGAGGAGTGGACCTGAGATCCTTCTATCTGCGCCGTGCCTTTCGTATTTTCCCGGCGTTTTTCGTTGTTCTCGGCCTCTATGCAATCTTCCCGGTGCTTCGAGATGCCCCGACGATGCAGTCGGTCTGGAGCTTCGCGACCTTCACCGTGAATTTCGACTTCGATCCGCGCGTTGGCAGAGCCTTTTCACAGGCATGGTCGCTGTGCGTCGAGGAGCATTTCTATCTGGTTCTACCTCTGCTCGTCCTGCTCCTGCATCGTCGAATCGGCTTGGGTTCGACTCTTCTCATCGCAGGTCTGATGATGATCGCGGGAATGACCCTTCGGTACGCGATTTGGGAGAGCAAAGTCGGCGTGCTCGTTGACGCCGGAAAACTAAGAGACGCCTTCGCCGTATATCTCAGGGACGTGTACTATCCGACATACAGCCGATTGGACGGGCTGACGTTCGGCGTGATCCTTGCTGCAGCGAGATTTTTCAGACCGGAACTCTGCAAGCGTTACGCGCCTCCGCATGTTGCCTTGCCTGTTGGCGCAGCCCTCGTCGTGGCCGCACTCTTGTTATTCTCTATTCGCGGTCCACTAGCAGGATCAAATCTCTTTCTCGTCTTTCAGGCGCAGCTTGGTGCGGTCGCCGGATTCCCGCTGATCTCGATCGGTATCGCTCTCATTCTTGGTGCTATGCTCGACCTCGAGCAGATCTTAAGACGGTGGCCGATTCCGGGTGCGGTGATGGTCGCCACCTTGTCGTACAGCCTGTACCTGACCCACAAGTCGGTCTTCCATCTCGACAAGCTCATCTTCGGAGAAGAGAGCCTTCGGGGCGGTTCTGGCTTCCTGATCTATCTGGCGACTAGCTTTGCCGTGGCCACGGTGCTCTGGTTTTGCGTAGAGAGGACCTTCCTCCTCCTTCGGAATCGCGTTCTCGCTCGGAGCGGACGAGGATGATCCGCTACTGGCGATGCAACCTGCGCCACCCGTATCGCGTCAACCCGCGGGGCTTCAGCACCGACAGCGTCGTCGTGACGAGAAGCACGACGAGGCCGCCAGCGGCATGCACGACCAGCGATCGTCTCAGGCCGAGAACATCGGTGCTGGCGAACCCTGGATCGGCCGCCACGGCGGCGACGTGGGCTATCCCGCTCATCTGCAGCATCAGGACGACCGCGGTGAAAATGGTCAGCAGAAGCTTCGCCAGGACCCAATCGTGCCTGAACAGGCCCCATGTCGTGCCCAGCGACTGGACGAGCCCCGTGACCAGGGAGGCGAAAACCAGCGGGACTATAACCGAACGCGCGACGAGCTCCGTGACGATATAGACGCTCCGCATCACCTGATCGCTCTCGGTAAAGAGTCCGGCGATGGCGAGCGCAAGAAAGCCGGCGACGGCACCTAGTGGATTGATCGAGACAAAAGGGTCCGGCCTGGATTCCCATCGCTCGTTGAATGTGCGAGGTTGCCTCATGCGCTCAGGGATTACATTCGACGTCACCGCCGCCGACAGGGCTCGGCTCGAAGCCATCGTTGCGAACCGCGGTTCGCCACAGAAGCACGTATGGCGGGCGAAGATCATCCTTATGAGCGACGACGGCCTGGGAACGGTTGCCATTATGGCGGCCACCCTCAAGTCGAAGACCTGCGTCTGGCGCTGGCAGGAACGTTTCATGGCCGAAGGCGTGGACGGCCTTCTGCGCGACAAGAGCCGCCCGCCCGGCATCGCGCCGCTCGATCCCGCGCTGGTTGATCAGGTCGTCGCCCTGACGCTGGAAACGCCGAAACAGGAGGCCACGCACTGGACCGTTCGCGCGATGGCAAAGGCCGTTGGGATCGCCGCCTCTTCGGTCGTCAAGATCTGGCACGAGCATGGTCTGGCGCCGCACCGCTGGCGCCGCTTCAAACTGTCGAATGACAGGGCCTTTGCCGAAAAGCTCCACGATGTCGTCGGGCTCTACGTCTCCCCTCCAGCCCATGCCATCGTCCTTTCCGTCGACGAAAAGAGCCAGATCCAGGCGCTCGACCGGACACAGCCGGGGCTTCCCTTAAAGAAAGGCCGGGGCGGCACGATGACCCATGATTACAAGCGCCATGGCACCACCACCTTGTTTGCTGCCCTCAATGTTCTCGATGGCTCCATCATCGGCCGCAACATGCAGCGTCACCGGCATCAGGAGTTCATCCGTTTCCTCAACGCCATTGAGGCGGAACTGCCGAAGGATAAGGCAGTCCACGTCATTCTCGACAACTACGCGACCCACAAGCAGCCGAAGGTCCGCGCCTGGCTGGCAAGGCATCCGCGATGGACCTTCCACTTCGTTCCGACATCATGTTCATGGCTGAACGCCGTTGAGGGCTTCTTCGCTAAACTGACACGCCGACGGTTGAAGCACGGCGTCTTTCACTCCGTCGTCGACCTGCAAGCGGCCATCAACCGCTTCATCAAAGAGCACAACCAAGAACCGCGACCCTTCGTCTGGAAGGCAGACCCCGACGAAATCATTGCCGCCGTCAAACGGGGGCACCAAGTGTTGGAATCAATGCACTAGCGACCCGACGGAAGAGACAATGTGGGCGATGAGTGTGCTTTTACGCAGGCGTGGCGGCATGATCATGGGCGGTCGCCTGCGAGTGGTGGCTGGCCTTCCGTATCAGGGCTCGACAGATGGCGGCCCGGTCCGTGCGGTCCGCCGACGCCTGACGCCATCAGAGCAAGGGCCAGCAGCAGGAGCAGCCCGACAATGATGAAGGATATTTTCACCCAGCGCGGCGTGCCGGGATAGGGAGACTGATCGGCCATCTTGATCACCCTGCGGGCTCCCTTTGCCTTAAGTTCCAGGAGCGCTAGACTGGACATCGCGTCTGATAACAGATGTGTTGTTCAACATTGTCAACGAACAGGTATCGCAGGAATTTGCGATCCTGGACGCATTGGCAGCACTGTCCTGGAATTGTGATGGAGATTTCGGAGTATAAGATTGATCGCCGCGTCGCCCGCACCAGGAAATCGCTTCATCAGGCCCTGATCTCGTTGATTCTGGAAAAGGGCTACGACTCGATCACCGTCGACGAAATCTGTCAGACACCGCAAACGTCGGTCGGTCAACCTTCTATCTGCACTTCACGAGCAAGGACGATCTGAAACAGAGCGGCCTCGACCACCTGCGAAGGGAGCTCGCCGAGGCGGCCACCCGCGCGGCTCAAAGCGATCAGCGAAACCGGCGATTGGGGTTCAGCCTCGCCATGTTCGAACATGCCCGCGACCATCTCGATCTCTATCGGGCGTTGGCGGGCAGCCGCGGCGGAACGGTCGCCCTTAGCACCATCCGCCAGATACTATCCGACCTGCTGCGCGATGAACTGGCCGCGAACGCAGATAAGACTTCTGGAGACCACGTTCCCAGAGAATTCGTGGTTCAGTACCTCGTGGGTGCCTACATGGCCGTGCTGACCTGGTGGTTGGATGGAGGCACGAAACTACCACCCGAGCTGGTCGACGGCATGTTCCGCCGCCTGACATTCGATGGTGCGATCACAGAGGACCACTGAACTCCCGGACCGACAAAGCTTCACTTCAGCGAGGCTACCCCGAACCGGGCATTGAGGTCCGTTCGGTCCTTTGCGGACCCGTTCGCGATCTCTTCGATGATCGGGCACTCCGGGCGGTCGTCGCCGTGGCAGTGGCTAGCAAGATGCTTGAGCGTTTTCGCCATCTCCTGGATGGCGGCGATCTTGCGCTCCAGTTCGGCGACGTGTTCCAAGGCCACGGCCTTGACGTCCGAGCTGGCTCTGGAGCGGTCCCGCCACAGGGCAAGCAGTTCCTTGATCTGTTCCACCGAGAAGCCGAGATCGCGTGCCCGGCGCACAAACCTCAGCGTATGAACGTCGTTGTCGCCGTAGGTGCGATAGCTGGACGCGGTCCGAAGAGCGGGTTTGATGAGGCCGATCTGCTCGTAATAGCGGATCATTTTCGATGAGACTCCGCTGGCGTTGGAAGCTTGGCCGATGTTCATGTATTTCTCCTTGTTTGCCGTCCGGGCGTCCGACCAGGGCCGGACGCCCGATGCGCTCAGACTGGGTTCACGGACTTCAGCCGCAGCGCGTTGCCGAGAACGAACACGCTCGACATAGCCATGGCCGCCGCTGCGAAGATGGGCGAGAGCAGGGTGCCGTTCGCGGGGTAAAGAACTCCCGCCGCGACGGGAATGAGGCTGACGTTGTAGGCAAAGGCCCAGAACAGGTTCTGCTTGATGTTGCGGATCGTCGCCTTGCTGAGCGCAATGGCCTTCGGCACGCCGTTCAGGTCTCCCGACATCAAGACGACGTCGGCGCTTTCAATCGCGATGTCGGTGCCCGTGCCGACTGCAATGCCGACGTCGGCCTCAGTGAGCGCCGGGGCATCGTTGATGCCGTCGCCGATGAAGGCAACCCTGCGGTCATCGTGCCGCAGCCTCTTGATCGCCTCGACCTTGCCGTCCGGCAGAACCTCGGCAATCACTTCGTCGATGCCGAGATGCCTGGCTATCGCCTCGGCGGTGCGGCGGTTGTCTCCGGTGATCATCGCCACCTTCAGGCCGAGTTCGTGCAGGGCCTTGACCGCCTGCGGTGTCGTGTCCTTGATCGGATCGGATACGGCGATGATCGCCGCCAGCCGCCCGTCGATGGCCGCATAGAGCGGCGACTTGCCGCTGTTTCCAAGTTCTTCCGCCTCCTGGGCGAAAGCGCTGATATCAATCCCGCTCTTGGCCAATGCACGATCCGCGCCGACGAGAACTTCCAAGCCAGAGACCATCCCCCGAACGCCGAATCCCGGCCTGGCTTCGAAGTCGGTGACGGGGATGACCGCAACGCCTCTGGACTTTGCCGCCGACACGATCGCTTCCGCGATCGGATGTTCCGAAAGGGATTCAAGGCTCGCGATAAAGGAGAGAACCTCGTCGACCTCGAACCCGTCGCTGACGATCAGATCTGTCAGCTCCGGGCGGCCGTTCGTCAGGGTGCCGGTCTTGTCGAGCGCGACGACATCGGCTTCGCGCAGGCTCTGCAAAGCTTCCCCCTTGCGAAACAGGATGCCGAGCTCGGCGGCGCGCCCCGTGCCGACCATGATCGATGTCGGCGTTGCCAGGCCCATGGCGCAGGGGCAGGCGATGATCAAGACGGCAACCGCATTCACCAGCGCGAATGAAAGCGCGGGCGAGGGGCCGAACGCGTACCAGGCAGCGAAGGTGACCACCGCCGCGAGGATCACCGCGGGAACGAACCATCCGGTGACCTTGTCGACCAGCGCCTGGATCGGCAGCTTCGAACCCTGCGCGGCCTCCACCATCTTGATGATCTGAGCAAGCAGCGTGTCACTGCCAACCTTGGTCGCCCTGAAGGTGAACGATCCGGTCTTGTTGATGGTACCGCCGACGACTTCGCTCTCCGCGATCTTTTGAACGGGGATGGGTTCTCCAGTGATCATGGATTCGTCGACATAAGAACTGCCTTCGAGAACCGTGCCATCGACCGGAATCTTCTCGCCTGGCCTGATACGGATGATGTCGCCGACGACGACGTCGCTGATCTGGATCTCGACGAACTCGCCGCCATGAGAGACGAAAGCGGTTTTTGGCTGCAGTCCAATCAGCCGTTTGATCGCCTGGCTGGTGCGGCCCTTCGCCCGCGCCTCGAGGTAACGGCCAAGCAGGATCAGCGTGACGATGACCGCTGCTGCCTCGTAGTACACGTTCGCCGTTCCGGAGGGCAGAAGGCCGGGAGCGAAGGTGGCGACGACCGAGTAGCCCCAGGCTGCACTCGTCCCGAGCACCACCAGCGAGTTCATGTCCGGTGTCCAGCGGAGCAGGTTCGGCACGCCCTTCTTGAAGAAGCGCAGCCCCGGTCCGAACAGGACCAATGTCGCCAGCGCGAACTGGATATAGAGGTTGTGGCGCATGCCGATCGTGTCCATGATCAGTTCGTGGACGCCCGGCAGGAAGTGAGAACCCATCTCGACCAGGAAAAGAGGCAGGGTCAGCAGGGCCGAGATTATCACCAGGGTCTTGAGTGTGCGGATTTCCGCGGTGCGGCGGTCTTCGGTGTCCTCCGCTGCCTCGGTGACGGACGCCTTTCGGACCGCATATCCGGCATCTCCAACCGCAGCCTCGAGCGCGGCGGCGTCGGCCGCACCGGCAACCAGCCGAATGGTCGCCTTCTCCGTTGCAAGGTTCACCGATGCATCCGTTACGCCCGGAACGGCCTTCAAGGCCTTTTCCACTCGCGAAACGCACGAGGCGCACGTCATGCCTTCGATGACGAGTTCCTGGGTTTCGACCTTGGGCTCGTAGCCGGCACCCTCGATCGCGCGGAGGACGGCCTTCGTGTCCGGCGTTCCGGTGAACTGAACGGTCGCCCGTTCGGTAGCCAGGTTGACGTTTGCCGAGGCGACGCCGGGCACTGCTGAAATTGCCTTTTCGACGCGCCGCACGCAGGAAGCACACGTCATGCCGTCGATGCCGAAGTCGGTAGCAATAGGAAGAGATGTGGATTTCTCAATCTGAGTTAGTGCAGTCATCGGAGCGATCCCAATTACAACTGCAGTCTTAGATAACCCTTCCAACAATGGTAAGGTCAAGGGTATTTCTGAAGAGTTTTTTCGCTGGCCCCGCCGCGTCGGCTGGAGAAGGGTAGGTAGGCCGCTAAGCCGCGGTCCGGATCGGATCGAAAGAGACGTCGAGGACGGCATCGAGCTGCCGGTCCAGCAAGCGCTCCGGGATGCTGCTCACGAGGAAATTGCGCAGCGGGACGACCAGCGGATTGCGCCATTGAGCGACCCGCGCATAGAGGCGGGATTCGAGTGCTATCCGGCGGGCACGGCCGACGCGGCGGGCGTCGTATTCCTGCAGCGCCCGCTCCATTGGGAGGCGTGCGAGCAAGGCGGAAAGGACGGCAGCGTCCTCGATGGCGAGACCGGCTCCCTGGCCGAGGTCGGGGGTTACCGCGTGGGCCGCATCTCCGAGCAGCACGACCTTGCCTCGCGTGAACGAAGGCATCGGCTCGAGATCGAGAATGTCGGTCCAAATCAACGAGTCTGGAGGGGTGCGACCGAGCACCTCCGGGACCGGCTCATGAAAGTCTGCAAAGAGGGCTCCGACGCCCTCCAGATCCAGCTTGGCCAATCCGGGATCATCAGTTCTTCCAGTGCCGCAGCAGGCAAACCAGTAGACTCTGTCGCCTGGGATGGCGGCGAGGCCGAACCGCCTCCCCGCTCCCCAGCTCTCACTAAGCCGGGCAGGGTCCATCCCGCGTGGCACGCCCGGCGAAATGGCCCGCCAGCACGTGTAGCGGGCAAAATGCTCGCGTGTCGCCGGAAACAGCGCCTTGCGCACCGCAGAGTGAATGCCGTCGCAGGCAAGCACGAAATCAGCCTCGACAGCATCGCCATTCGCAAAGTGGAGCACGATCCGATCACCAGCTTCGCGAGCGCCGACACACTCCATTCCCGTGCGAATGATCCCGTCCTCAAGCTTCGAAAGAAGCCCCTTGTGGAGATCGGCTCGATGGAGCACAGCCATCGCGAGATGATCGTAACGGCGGCTGAATTCCTCGAGGTCCGTGGTTTGGAGCACCTTTCCCCTCTGGTCCAGGAGATCGAGCCGGCGTATCGGCTGCGCCCCGGCAACGACCGCCTCGTAGAGACCAAGCGCACGGAGGGCACGAAGCGCGTTCGCGCTGAGGCTGAGTCCGGCTCCGAGCGGCTCGACCTTTTCCGCCTGTTCATAAACCGCAACATCCCAGTCGATGAGACGCAGGCCCTGCGCCGCCGCTAATCCGGCAATGCCCGCGCCAACGATAACCGCGCGCATGGGTAGCCCTTCCTTTTCCCAAGTGAGGCCAACGCCTTGTGCAACCGAATGTTCCTATCGAGGGCCGGAGCGCCTGCGGGTTGAAAGCTCGCGGTACAGGGCCTCTGGAGAGACGCCAATTTCGTCCGCCAGTCTTTTCCACTCACCTCTGGTCGGAAGTGTGCCGTCGTTCCATGCGATCCAGGCCTCCAGGCGAGAGCCGACCGTTTTCAAGGAAGCGATTTCGGATCGCTTCCTTGCGCTCTGAAGCTCTTGCGAGAGATGCGCGATCCATTTCGTCGCAAAACTGAGGTCGCGTTCCAGCAGATGCCTGACCTCGACGGCGGGTACGAGCAACGCCTGGGTCTCCATCGTTGCGACAGCGTCGCAATGATACCGGTCCGAGAACACGGACGCTTGCGCCAGCACCGTGCCGGCGGTCGCGCGCTGCAGAACCGCGGGGCTTCCGTCGGCCTGATGGCGCACCAGGTTCACACACCCGCTCGTCACAAGGAACAATGTCCGGACCGGGTCGTCACGGTGAAACAGGTGCTCGCCTTTTGCGAAGGTTCTTTCGGCGACGGCCTTCGGCCGAAGATGGGCGATTATTTGCTCCGACATGACAGCTATCATGTCGCGCGGAAGCATAGCCTGGCAAGCTGATGTTCTCGAAACAGCCAGCCAGTGAACCATGAAATCTCCGATCCCTCTACTCGTCGCCTCCCTCCTGTCCCTGCCTGCCGCGGCGAACGAAGAACACGTCCACTCCTCGCCCTATGCCGGACAGCAGATGCGCGAGATCAAAAGCCTGTCCCCGGATGACATCGCCGAATTGGAGGGAGGAGGAGGATGGGGGCTCGCGAAGGCGGCTGAGCTAAATGGAATGCCAGGGCCCTCGCATGTTCTGAAGATGAAGCGCGAGCTTGGATTGACGCCTGATCAGGAGGCTCTGACCCGCAGTATCTTAGAAACGATGCGGCACGAAGCCGTTGCCGAGGGGAAGCGGCTGATGGAGGCGGAGACGTTCCTGGAAATCGGATTTCGCGAACGATCTCTCGACCCCGACAGCCTTGAAGATCGGCTTCGCCAGATAGAACTGAGCCGCTCCAAGCTGCGTTACATCCACCTTGCCGCGCACCTGGAGATGTTCCGGGTTTTGGAGGAAGCGCAGATCAAGCGGTACAACGAGCTGCGGGGCTACGTCCGCTAGGCTTAGGCTAGGCGCACCACCTAAAGGGCGCTTCTCTAAGACGGTTTCGTTTGTTACGATCCCGCCGTTTTCTTTCCATCAAATTTCGCGAACAGCACGCGCCGTCGCAACGGCGCGTGCTGTTGATGGCGCCGCAGAGTCAGGCGACGTGGCTGCAGCAGGACTTCTTGAACGAAGCCTTGTAGCCGGCAGCTTCGATCGCGGCGATGAAGGCGTCCGAGCCGATCTGAGAGTCGATCGATGCGGTTTGTGCCTCAAGATTGACGGCGACCTTGGCATCCGGATCGACTGACTTCACGGCCTTCTCGACCGTGCTCACGCAGTGGCCGCAGGTCATGTCGGATACATTGAGATGATACATTGAAAGTCTCCGGTTTCTGATTTGACCGCACCAAGGTGGGGCTTCCAACAGTGGTAAGGTCAAGAGGCCCGTGGGAATTTCTGCATCATGACCGGCGGCAGTGGTGAGCTGCGGCGGTCCGTCGCAACTTTCCGTGACCGGCTTCCAATCCACGCCAGTCTATGCCAGCTTATGCGCCATGATTGCCATGGTTGTGCTCAGGCGGCTGACTTTCGCGCTCGCGTTGCTCGGGATCGTGCTCGGTCCGGTGAGCGTCAGCACGGCCGCAAGCGCCATGGCACTTTCCTCGGACATGCAGATGGCTGCCCTGCCGAGCGCCGACGATGTCAACGACATGCCCGGATGCCCGGAGGAGCAACAGTCGCAAAAGGACTTTTGCGGCAAAGCATGTCCTCTGGCGCTGATTTGCTCATCGACCAGTCTAGCGGATGAGCACAAGCCCGCTGGCTGGCGCGTTCGCCTTGTATCACGCAGCCTGTCGCTCGGGTTCCTTCAGGAAGCTCATCTTCCCTCGGCCATCGTCGAGCCGCTCCCCAGACCTCCAAGGGCCTGATCTCACCTCGCATCAACCGGACAGGTGCGTTCCAAACGGGAAGCGTCCATCCGACAATCGCTATGTTTTTCAGGACGCGGCCCGATCTGCCCGTCCGAGGTGAGATTTCCATGACTGCAAGCTATTTTTCTCCGAGAGCAATTCTCGGGTCGCTGGCCATCGTTCTGGCCGCGACCGGGACATCCTTCGCCGTCGCTGCAGACTATGAGTTCCAGCTCGTGGGGCGCGAGATCGCTCAGGGACCGGACGCGACCGTCGCAGTGCGCCTGGTCGACAAGCGGACGAATGCACCCGTGCCAGATGCGGTGATCTTCACCACCCGCTTGGACATGGCACCGGAAGGAATGGAGGCGATGACGACCTCGGTGGAGGCGACGCCCTCGTCGGAGCCGGGTGTCTATAAGTTCAAGACGAACCTCAGCATGGAAGGTGGCTGGCGTTTCAAGCTCGCCGCGAAGGTCCAGGGCGAGATCGATACCGTCCAGGGCGAACTGGTTCTGCAGGCAAAGCCGTGAAGACGTCCAAATTCCTGCTCCTCACCAGCTCCCTCGCCATCGCCGGCGTTGGAGGGTACGCCGCGGGCACGCGCGGCCTTGCCCCGGAACTCAGCGCGTTTCTTTCCGGGCGTCCCGCGCTCGGGGAGACAGTCACTCCTCGGCCAGTCCCCATGGGCAAGGTCATCTATTACCAGCACCCGGACGGATTGCCGGAGTATTCCGCCGCGCCGAAATCAACGGCCGACGGCCGGCCCTTCCGGGCGGTGCGGCAAAGCGAAGACGTCAGCTTCGAGCCGGTGAAGGTGGCCGCCGATAGCTCTCATGCAGCCGCGTCCAGCGACGGCCGCAAGATTCTCTACTATCGCAACCCGATGGGCCTTCCCGACACATCCAACGTGCCGAAAAAGGATTCGATGGGGATGGACTACATCCCTGTCTACGAGGGCGACGAGGCGGACAGTTCCGTCGTCAAGGTATCCTTGGGCAGGCTGCAGCGGACCGGAGTGAAGACCGCCACGGCCGAGCGGGCCGTTGTCGCCCGCGCGGTGCGCGTGCCGGGGTCGATCGCCTTCGACGAGCGGCTGGTCCGGATCGTCTCGATGCGAGCCGAATCCTTCATCGAGGAAGTCGCCAATGTCACCACCGGCGACCGTGTGAAGAAAGGTGACCGCCTCTTCCAGTTCTACTCGAAAGAGATCGCAAGAGCCGGAGCCGAATACGCCACCGAACTGCGGAGTGGCGGGAAGCCGGATCCCGATGTCGGAGGCGCGCTGCAACTGCGCAATCTCGGGGTGCCGGAGGAGACGATCAGTGCGATCACCCGAACCCGCACGGTTCCCAGGAGCATTCCCTACCTCTCGCCCACGGACGGCGTCGTTCTCCAACGGAGGGCGACAACCGGAATGATGGCGGAGGCGGGCGATGTCCTGTTCCGCATCGCCGACGCCTCGCGGATTTGGGTGATCGCTGACGTTCCGGAATACCATGCCGCGTCCATCCGAAAGGGTGCTCGGGCGAGCGTCGCGGTGCGAAATCTCCCCGGCAGGACCTTCGAGGGAGTCATCGATCTGATCTACCCGGAAGTCCAGATGCAGACCCGGACGGCAAAGGTTCGGATAGAACTTCCGAACCCGGACGGGCTGCTGCTCGCCAACATGTATGCGGAGGTCGAGATCGAGTCAGGCGGAGCCGATCCGGTCGTCGCCGTCCCGAACAGCGCGATCATCGATACCGGCGACCGCCAGCTCGTCTTCATCGACAAGGGCGAGGGGCGGTTCGAGCCGAGGGATGTATCTCTGGGCGTCCGCGGCGAAGACAAGACGGAAATCACCAAAGGAATCGACGCCGGAGACAGGATCGTCGTCTCCGCGAACTTCCTGCTCGACGCCGAAAGCAACCTCAACGCGGCGCTGAACGCGCTCGGCACCAGCGAGGCGCGGCCATGATATCCAACGTCATCGCCTGGTCCGCGCGCAACCTCGTCCTGATCGTCGTGGCGGCGGCGCTGTCGATCGCGGCAGGTATCTACTCGCTGCGCACGCTCCCGCTTGATGCCATCCCCGACCTCTCGGATGTCCAGGTCATCGTCTTCACCGATTATCCAGGACAGGCACCGCAGGTGGTCGAGGACCAGGTCACCTATCCGCTGACGACCTCAATGCTGACAGTCCCACGCTCGAGGGTGGTGCGCGGCTTCTCGTTCTTCGGGGTTTCCTTCGTCTACGTGATCTTCGAAGACGGAACCGATCCCTACTGGGCGCGCAGCCGGGTGCTCGAATACTTGAACGCCGCCTCTAGTCGGCTGCCCGAAGGGGTGTCGCCGAGCCTAGGTCCCGACGCAACGGGCGTTGGCTGGGTCTACCAGTACGCCCTGGTTGCGAAGGAACTGTCGCTCGCGGAACTCCGCTCGCTTCAGGACTGGGTGGTGCGCTTCGCCGCCTCCAAGTCGGAAGGCGTCGCCGAGGTCGCGAGCGTCGGCGGCTTCGTCAAACAGTATTCCGTCGTGGTCGATCCGCCCCGCCTGAAGGCGCAGAACGTGACGCTGAAACAGATCGCCGACGCCGTTCGTGCGAGCAACCGCGACGTGGGCGGACGGACGGTCGAGATCTCCGAATTCGAATTCATGGTGCGGGGCAGGGGCTATCTGCAGGGCGTCAAGGACATCGAGAACATCGTCCTGACGACCGAGAACGGCACGCCGCTCCGCCTTGGCGACGTCGCCCGCGTGGAGATCGTCCCGGACGAACGGCGCGGCATCACCGAACTCAACGGGGAGGGCGAGGTCGCGAGCGGCATAGTGCTCCAGCGCTTCGGCGCGAATGCTCTCTCGGTCATCGACAACGCGAAGAACAGCCTGGCCGCGATCAAGGACAGCTTGCCCGCCGGCACGGAAATCCTCCCGGTCTACGACCGTTCCGAACTGATCAACGCCGCCATCGAGACGCTGAAGGGAACGCTGGTCGAGGAGTCGATCGTTGTCGCGCTGGTGACAATCGCGTTTCTTCTCCATGTCCGCAGCGCCCTCGTCGCGGTCATCATGCTGCCGATCGGCATTCTAATCTCGTTCGTCGCCATGCGTGCGCTCGGCATCGGAGCCAACATCATGAGCCTAGGCGGCATCGCCATCGCCATCGGCGCGATGATCGATGCGGCGATTGTCATGATCGAGAACGCCCACAAGCATCTGGAGCGTGCTCCGCCGGACAAGTCCCGGACGGAGATACTGATCAAGGCGGCGAGCGAGGTGGGGCCGGCGCTATTCTTCAGCCTGCTGATCATCACCGTGTCGTTCCTGCCGATTTTCACGCTCGAGTCCCAGGAAGGCCGCTTGTTCGGGCCGCTCGCCTTCACGAAGACCTTCGCGATGGCGGCTGCCGCCCTGCTGTCGATCACGCTGGTGCCTGCGCTGATGGTGGTGTTCGTCCGTGGCCGGATCGTTCCGGAGCACAGCAACCCGCTCAATCGCTTTCTGATCTGGATTTATCGACCGGTCATATCCGGAGTGCTCAGGGCAAAGGCCGTCACGATCGTTCTGGCGGTCGTCGCCTTGGCGGTGACGGTCTGGCCCGCGCGCCAGATCGGCACCGAGTTCATGCCGAGCCTCAACGAAGGCACGCTGATGTACATGCCAACGACCTTGCCGGGTTTGTCGGTGACCAAGGCGGCCGAACTGATGCAGACGCAGGATCGGATCATCAAATCCTTCCCGGAGGTCGAGACGGTGTTCGGCAAGGCGGGGAGGGCGCTCACCGCGACCGATCCCGCGCCAACGGAGATGTTCGAGACGATCATCACGCTGAAGCCGAAGCCGGAATGGCGGCCCGGCGTCACGATCGACAGCCTGAAGCAGGAGATGGACGCGGCGCTGCAGTTTCCGGGCGTTTCCAATGCCTGGACGATGCCGATCCGCGCCCGCATCGACATGCTGTCGACAGGCATCAGGACGCCGGTCGGCGTCAAGGTCTACGGGACGGACCTCAAGGAGATGGAGCGGATCGCCCGCGACGTCGAACGCGTCTTGAAGACGATCCCCGGCACCTCCAGCGCCTATGCCGAGCGTGTGATCGGCGGCTACTATCTCGACATCGTTCCGGACCGCACCGCGCTCGGCCGATATGGATTGAGCATCGATGACGTTCAGGACGTCATTGGCGCGGCCTTGGGATCCGAGGTGGTCACCTCAACGGTCGAGGGCCGCGAACGCTACGGTGTCGCAGTGCGCTATCCGCGTGCGTTGCGAAGCGATCCGCAGTCCATAGCCCGTGACGTCCAGGTCGCCATTCCCAGTGGCGGCACGGTACCGCTGGGCGAGGTGGCCGATGTAAAGCTGACACGTGGTGCGACGACGATCCGGACCGAGAACGGCCAGCTCGCCGTCTATGTCTTCGTCGACATCGCCAATCGTGACCTCGGCGGCTATGTCGCGGAAGCCAAGGAAGCCGTTTCCAGCAGCGTGCAAATGCCGCCCGGCTATTCGGTGGCGTGGAGCGGCCAATACGAATATCTCGAGCGGGCGAAGGCGCGTCTGGCGATTGTCGTGCCGCTGACGCTCGCCGTCATATTCCTGCTGCTCTACCTGAACTTCAGGGCGTTGACCGAAACGCTGATCGTCATGCTCTCGCTGCCATTCGCGCTGGTCGGCGGTATCTGGCTGATGTGGTGGCTGGGCTTCAACGCCTCGGTCGCGGTGGTCGTCGGCTTCATCGCCCTTGCCGGGGTCGCGGCCGAGACCGGCGTGATCATGCTGATCTACCTCGACCAGGCCTGGAAGGAGCGGCGCTCGGCCTGCGAGGCCGAAGGTCGAGACCTGACGCGCGTCGACCTTCATAAGGCGATCATGGTCGGAGCGGTCGAGCGCGTCCGGCCGAAGATGATGACCGTCGTGGCGATCATGGCGGGGCTGGTGCCGATCCTCTGGAGCACCGGGGCCGGCTCGGAAATCATGCAGCGTATCGCCGTGCCGATGATCGGCGGAATGATCTCGTCCACCGTGCTGACCCTGGCGGTGATCCCCGCAATCTATGGCCTCATCAAGGGGTGGCGGCTGCCGGCAGACGCCGCCACCCGGTCGGCCGATACCGAGACCGATCAGGCGATCCTGAAGCAGGCCGCAGAATGAAGGGAGGATGGCATGATGAACGATATGATGGGCGGCGGCATGATGTGGGGCATGGGGGGCGTCGGCATTCTCGCTCTGCTCATGATAGTGCTCGTGATTGCGGGCCTGATAAAATATGTGTTCTTCCGCTGAGGCGTCCGCCCGCGTTGCGTAACGCAATGTTGACCCGCCGACGCGCCGCGCGGGCGGATCATGGCTTGTATTCCCAAGTGTTCGGCGCGATTCTCTCTTCTGCCATGAAGCACTGGACTTTCCGACAGCTTTCTCTCTTGTTTCTCGCGGTCTTCGTTGCCGCGGGAATGGGTGTGTCGGCCGCCCAGGCGAGCGACATGGCTGCCAGCATGGCGACGATGTCCGAAATGGACATGTCCGCTGAAGGCGGCTGCGAGGATTGTCCCAACCAGTCCCCTGATAGCGGGATGAAGACGATGGCCTGCGGGACGGTCTGCGCGGCACCCGTTCTTGCCGCGCTGCCGACGGCTCTGCCCCTGCCTTCTTGCGAAAAAGCCGGTTCCCTTCTGCCGCGCGACACACTCCTGCGCGGCAGGGCGTTGCCGCCCGATCCCTATCCGCCACGAACCTCCGACATCGGCTGATGTCCCCGGCGGTCGCCATCCGCGACCGGGCCGGGCAAGCGAACGCGTGCGAGCCGCGCGTTCCATCATCGACGATGACCGGAAGGATCGAATGTGAGGAGAGAATCGCAACATCGTGTATCGCGCCGTAGCGTGCTCCGAGCCGGCGCGGGGGTTCTGCTGGCGGCCGCGCTGCCGCCGTTGCCCGCGCGGTCCGCGTCGCCGGACGCTCACCGGATCGCCGCCACCCCCGCCCGCGCACGGCTTGCCGGTCCGGATCGGCCGGAGACCTATGTATGGACCTATAATGGCACCGTGCCCGGCTCGCTTGTACGCCTCCGCCAGGGCGAGCCCACCCGTCTCGTCGTCGAGAACCGGCTCGACCAGGAGACGACGGTCCACTGGCACGGCATCAGACTTCCCAATACGATGGACGGCGTACCCGGCCTGACGCAGCCGCCAATCCGGCCGGGGGAGAGCTTCGTCTATGAATTCACCCCTCCCGATGCGGGGACGTTCTGGTACCACCCGCATGCCAACAGCCTGGAGCAGCTTGGCCGCGGCCTCGCGGGAGCGCTGATCGTGGAGGAGCGAGAACCGATCGCCGTCGATCGCGACCTTCTCTGGTTTCTGGCCGACTGGCGGCTGACCGAGGAAGGCGGCATCGCGCCCCGCTTCGGCAACCGCATGGAAGCGGCGATGTCCGGCCGTGTCGGCAACACCGTCACGCTGAACGGCCGCGCTTCCAAAGCGGAATCCTTCCGGGCTGCCGCGCGCGTCCGTCTGCGCCTCGTCAACGCGTCGCTCGCACGGATCATGGCCTTGCGTATCGAGGGGCACAGTCCCGTGATAGTAGCGATCGACGGGCAGCCCTGCGATCCGCACGAGCCCGGTGGTCGCATCCTGCTCGGTCCCGCCATGCGCATCGACGTCGTGCTCGACATGCGGGGCGAGCCTGGAAAGCGTTACGCCGTCATCGACGATTTCTACGACGGCCTCGCCTACCGACTTACCGAGCTCGCCTATGAGGAGCGGCCGCCGCTCCGCGCCCATCCGCTCGACGCTTCGCTTGATCTGCCGCGCAACCCCTTGCCGGAGCCCGACCTTGCCACTGCCGATCGCCACGGCCTGACGCTCCAGGGCGGCATGATGAGCGGTATGATGCGCGGTGGTGCAATGCGGGGCGCAGGAATGATGCACGGCATGATGGGCATGGGCGGCGGTCCCGCCTGGGCCATCAATGGGCAGTCGATGACCGGCGACGGCCACGCCGGCATGGAGCCCGCCCTGACGTTCCAGCGTCGCCGCAGCGTCGTCCTCAAGCTACGAAACGAAACGGCCTGGTGGCACCCGATGCATTTGCACGGCCACAGCCTCAGGGTGCTGAGCCGCAACGGCAAGCCCGTCCCGCATCGCCAGTGGCAGGACACCGTGCTGATGGCCCCAAAGGACGTCGTCGAGGTCGCCTTCGTCGCCGACAATCCAGGGGACTGGATGCTGCACTGCCACGTCATGGACCACCAGATGTCCGGCATGATGACCCTGCTGCGCGTCGCCTGAACCAGGCCGAGTTATACAAGGAGAATCGAAATGAACCGCACAATCCGCTTCGTCAGCCTCGCCGCCTTCATTGCCGTCGCCGGGCCGGCTATTGCCGAGCCGCTTGAGGCGACGCTCTACAAGAACCCGCAATGCGGCTGCTGCGAGGGTTATGCCGCCTATCTCCGTGACAACGGCTTCAACGTCGAGGTGAAGCCCACCAACGACCTCGCCGAAATCAGCCGCAAGGCAGGCGTGCCGGAGGGGATGCAGGGCTGTCACACCACTTTCGTCGACGGCTACGTGATCGACGGCCACGTCCCTGTGAACGTCGTCCGCAAGCTCCTCATCGAGAAGCCCGCGATCGCCGGCATCACTCTGCCAGGAATGCCCATGGGATCGCCCGGCATGTCCGGCCCCAAGACGGAGAAATTTGTGATCTACACCGTCCCGAAGGACGGCACGGCCCCTTCCGTCTACGCGGAGGAATAAACACCTGGAAACGAGGTCGCTCCCATGACCCAGGTTGCAAGAAACGAAACATCGACGAGCGATGCACCGACATTCGCCTCTTGCCACCGGCTGCTCCGGATACTGCCGGCCGCCGTGTTCCTGGGGCTGGCCTCCGTGGCTGCGGTGACGGTTGCTTCCGCCACCGCGGTGCTGGCGCACTCGCTTGAGGACGTCGATAAGGACCTTCGCGACAAGGAACAATACTTCCAGCCTGTCGACAGCAAAGCGCCAGGCTTCACGCTGCAGGACGCCAACGGCCGCCTCGTCAGCCACGGCGATTTCCTCGGCAAGGTCGTCGTCTTGAATTTCGTTTACACGAACTGCCCGGACTTCTGTCCGCTTCACGCCGAACGGATCGCCGAACTGCAGGCGATGATCAACCTGACGCCGATGAAGAAGATGGTCGAGTTCGTCACCATCACCACCGACCCGAAGCGCGACACCGGCTCGGTCCTTCGCGATTATGCCGAGGCGCATGGTCTTGACCCTGCAAACTGGACCTTTCTGACCTCTGCACCGCAGGAGTCCGAGGACACGACCCGGAAGATCGCCGAAGCCTATGGTCTCAAATTCACTGGAGGCAAGGGCGGCATGCAGATGCATGGGATCGTCACCCACGTGATCGACCAGGACGGTCGTCTACGCGCCCGCTTTCATGGCCTGAATTTCGATCCAGTCAATCTTGTCGCTTTCGTCAACGCGCTGACAAACCGGGTCCAGGATCGGCACGCGCATGCGCAGCCAAGCTTCTGGGACATAGTCAAAGGAGCGTTCCAATGATAGCAAAGCAATCCGGCAATTCGGCACCCGGCTCCTCCGGCTCGCCCCGCGCCACAGGGGGACGGGAGGGACTCCTGAAGTCCTTGGTGTTTGCCTCCATTGTCCTGGCCGGCCTGTCGGTCGTGCTCTCTGCCTTGGCTCTGCTGTACGCCGCAGGCATTCTTGAATCCCAGCGCGACAGCCCCGATATGGAAAGCCGGCTGCAGGGATACCTCCTGGCTAATCCAGAAGTCCTCATCGAATCCGTGAATCGCCTGCAAGCGCGTCGGCAGGCAGCAGAAAACAGCGAGCTATCGACCGTCATTGCGCAGCGGCATGACGAAATTTTCAATGATCCGGATTCGCCCGTCGGGGCCAATCCAAAGGGAGATGCCGTCCTGGTCGAGTTCTTCGACTACAATTGCCCCTACTGTCGCCAGGCGACGCCGATGCTCGACAGCCTCGAGCAGGAGGACAAGGGACTCCGCCTCGTCTTCAAGGAGTATCCCATCCTCGGCCCCGGCTCGGTCTTCGCCGCCCGAGCCGCGCTCGCAAGCCAGAAGCAGGGCAAATACCTGGCCTTTCACAAGGCGATGATGGCCTACGAGGGCCGAATTTCGGAAGCCTCCAGCCTGGAAGTGGCGGCCAATGTCGGTCTCGATGTGGAGCGGTTGAAGCATGACATGACGGACCCCGCCATCGACGAGATGATCAAACGGAACGTCGCGCTTGCACAGGCGTTGCGCATCTCGGGCACTCCGAGCTTCGTCGTAGGGAAGGAAATCGTGCGGGGCTTGACTGACGCCAATTCCCTAAAGCGGCTGATCGGATCGGCACGGGGGAGTTAGGATACCGATGTCGGCGATTTCGAACATCGGTCTGATCACAGCCTTCACGGCTGGACTGGTCTCGTTTCTGTCGCCATGCGTGCTGCCGCTCGTACCAGGCTACATCTCGTATGTTTCGGGCCAGACGCTCGGCAGCCAGCATCAGGCAGGGACCAACCGACTCGTGACGCTGTCGCTCAGCCTCTGCTTCGTGCTCGGCTTCTCGACCATCTTCGTCGCGCTCGGCGCGACTGCCACGGCCTTCAGTCGGCTTCTCTTGTTCTATCGATATGAGGCGACGCTCGTCGGCGGCGCGATCGTCATCGTCCTCGGCGTGTTCATGACCGGTCTCGTCCGAATGCCCTGGTTCGAACGCGATGTGCGCTTCCACCGCAGCATCCCCGGCGGTCGGCCACTTGGGGCGTTTGTTTTGGGGCTGGCCTTCGGTTTCGGCTGGACACCCTGTATCGGACCGGTGTTGGGCGCGATCCTCACCGTCAGCGCGTTGTCATCGACGGCGGCCGCTGGGATCGTCCTCCTGGCCGTCTATTCGCTCGGTCTGGGCGTGCCGTTCCTGCTGTCCGCCGTCTTTGCCGATCACCTGATGCAGCGCCTGAAATCCATGCGCCGGCTGGGCCGAACGCTGCAGGTCGGCGCGGGCGGCGTGATGGTCGCGATGGGCATCGCCATGATCACCGGCACGATTACTGCTTTCTCGCTCTGGCTTCTGGAGAATGTGCCGACGCTCGCGAGAATCGGCTGAGGAGGAGGCGTGACATGCGGAAAAGACTGCAATCGGGACTATGGCTCTCTCGACGGGATTTATCCTTCATGGTGGGTGTCGTCGCATTCCAATGGACTATTCCCACTTCGGCGGGCGCGGCTCAATCATGGAGACTCGACGAGCGGTTCGATTTCTTGAGCAAGCACGGCAACAGCAATTGTTCGGCGGCATTCACGGAGTCGATTGCCAAGATGCCCGTCACGGCTCGGCTTCAGGGCTCCTGCTGTGCACCGATGGATCGGCATCGCTACGGTGAGCAGATTGAGGCGCTCAAAAAATATGCCGCGATCCCGGAGATCCCTCCGGATCCCTACGACATCGCCGCAGGCACCGCGCAGAAGGCCATGCGCTACTACGATCTGGCGCTCTCGCCCGATGAGCAGCGGGCCTACCAATATGCGATGGACAATTCGGACGAGAGAGGGCCGTGCTGCTGTCAGTGCTGGCGTTGGCGGGTCTATGGCGGACTGGGCAAGTTCCTGATCCGCGAGCACCGCTTTAAGGGTGAGCAATTGGTTGACGTCTGGAACCTGTCGAGCGGCTGCGGCGGAGGCGCGGAGCACCATCACGGCTGAGGAGGGCAGCCGATCTCTACGACGCCCTGCAGAACGGCATCCCACTCTGGTCACCAGTGCGAGTGGGTCGGATGCAAGATTGTTCAAACGATGTACTGTAGAGCGCTGACGACGGCGGCGCGCGAGACCTCGCCTGGCACTGAGGAACCTGGTTCAACGATTAAAGTTTTCGGAGCTTCAGGAACGGAGCGCGGAGCCGCCGGGTTTATCAAAATTCTGAAACCGCGAGGATTGGCCATGCACAGCTTCAGCCCCGGTATCGCTCTTCCTGAACATTCCTGGATCTCTGGCCAGGTGTGGAATGCCGCAAGGGTGCTCCTGAGCTTTCCCCTTGGGCTCATCATCAGCGTGTCTTTCGCCGCGACGGCAGACGCTCACAGCGCGCCTTCAGGATGGCTTTATCCCTACCAGTGCTGCAGCGGCCGCGACTGTCAGCCGGTCCACGGTACCGCGGTAAAAGAAGGGCCCGAAGGTTATGTCGTGGAAATAACAGGCGAGGTCATCGGTTATCACGATTCGAGGCTAAAAATCTCGCCAGACGGCGACTTTCATCTGTGTATGCCTCCGGGTAGCATCCGTTCTCGAGCAATATGTCTGTTTGTGCCGCCCCGCTCGTTCTAGGCTGGAGCATCAGCTAGCCGTGGCTCGCCAACACTGTCCAAGACAGGCAACCGATGCGGCGACCTAGGCGAGCGGATGCAAGGTTCAGTTCATCGCGACCGGTTCGAACCCGCGTGGTCATGCGGCTGTTGAATCTAGCGGCCGTTGTCCAATCGTGCTTGGATCGCATTCATCTGCTCGATTTCCTTGCGCTGCCCTTGAGAGATGCTGTTACAAAGATCCATCAGTTCCTGATCCGTCAGACTGGCCTCGCGGCACATCAGGATCGCGCCGGAGTGGTGCGGGATCATCGAAGCGATGAACTGCCGATCGCCGACAAGAGCTTGGGTGCGCGTTCCGGCGAATGCGAGAACGAAGAGCAGGACCAAGCCGATGTAAAGCGCAGCGTTCAGACCTTTGTGGTTGTACATCCCGCCCATGGTCGCGAGCATGATGATCCCCATGGGAGCGACCATCGTCAGCGCCATATAGAGCGTGTTGATGTTGTTCTGGAAATCAGGGAAGCCGTCAATCATCGAGAACATGACGAAGTACATGACGATGAGGCTGAGCGCCATGTTGACCGCGAACAGGAGGTAGTGATGCATGATCCTATCTTCGTGCTGCATTGGTTTATCGTTCTCTCTCATGCCGACCTCCCAACGATACTCCCGGCGACCATGCTTTGCGCGTTCATTCCTAGACGACGTAGGAACTGACGGTTCTGGCGTTCGTTCCATCACAACCGCCAGACGAAGTACGACCTAATCTTTTTCGTAAGGTTCTGACAGTTGAATGCCACTGTGAGTTGCCGGCGCCAAATCGCAGGAAGTCCGATAATTGAAAGCAGGAGCGTTTCATTATGTATGGCGTGGACTTGGTTTGACTGCTCGTAGTCGATCTCGCCCCGGGGCTGTGATGCTCTGCGGGAGGGCGCTCTTCCGGGGTAATAAATGAGCAGGACCACAATTCTCTTTTCAGTGCTCGGAATTGCCGCGGCGGTGTTGGGGCTGGCGGTAGCGTGGCGTTGGCTCCCAGCATCGAAAGGGACTGGCGATGACTCGGCCGCCACGATCGCGCTCGGGAAGACTCTCTATGCCAAGCACTGCGCCGCCTGCCACGGCGTCGGGCTGCAAGGGCAGCGGGACTGGAAAAGTCCGCTGCCCTCCGGACGGATGCCGGCCCCGCCGCATGATGCATCCGGCCACACCTGGCATCATCCGGATGGCGTGCTCTTCCGTATTACCAAGGAAGGACCGGCAGCAGTTGTTGGCGGGGGTTATCAGAGCGATATGCAGGGCTTCGGCAATGTGATGAGCGACGAAGAGATCCGGGCGGTGCTCACCTTCATCAAGAGCACCTGGCCGGACCGGGAGCGGCAATATCAGGCAGAAATGAGTCGCCGGGAGCGGGAAATGGCCCAGTGAGCGGGCACCTTCCCATTACATAGTTGGAACACTGTTGCGAGCCTCAAGCCCGGCTCCGCGTGCGTCGCACGTGGTCGCATGGCAGCAGCCGCCGGTTTACCACAAACCTCCGGCAACCCTACGGCGCTACCTGGCGGGCGCGGGTTGCCTTCGGCTGCTCCGCTCCCTGAGGGTCGCTGCGGCCGCTTGCCGGCCTGTGCCGGCGCGACTGGAAAACTCGGGCGCTTTTGGAGTTGCGAAAACGGCTTCAATGCTTGCTGTCGGACAGCGGAATGCCCTTTAGATGGGCGAAAATGCGAAACCAGAATTCGTGGTCCGCCTTTCGGCGGTCGACGTAGGCCTCAAGCGCGCAATGAGCCACGGCCGTTGTGGCGTTAACACCGTAGAGCTCTACAGCGGCTTCTATGGCGCTCTGCCGATCGAAATTGCCTGCAAAGATGCTTTTCACGCGGTCATTACTCATTTTTCGTCGATGCTCCTTGCCTTAGCTGGCCTGTCCCATGAAGCGCGTGCCCTCATCAGTCCACGAGATGGATGTTCGACTTCCTGCCAGCGGTCCACCCAGGAGGACAGGCGTGGTGATCTCGACCAGGCCGTGATCGAGGAGAACGCGAAGCCGGCGCCACGGGAGGTCGATTTCCTCGCCCCGGGCGATCAGCGCCATGTCCTCCTGAGCCTGCTGAACCGCGTTGCGCGCCATCGCGGGCAACTCGGAAAATGTTGTCATCCTCTGCGCCTCCTGCGTTGTCACGAAGTTTTCCCTTGGTGGTTGATGTCTCATGCTCACCCATTCAATCTGAGATTTCAAGGGTGAGAACGCAATATCTCCGGAGGAGATATGCGGCGGCACGCGGTCACGGCGGAAAATCGCGCCCTGCCAGGCAGGGCGCGGCAGTCCTCACTTCGGCTTGTTGCCGTTATCGGCTTTGGCGCTGATATTGCACTGATAGCTGACCTCGACTTTGGCGATGAGCGGAAGCGAGACCGCGACCGAGATCTTCAACCGTCCCTTGTGGGACAGTTTGGCGACTTGCCGATTGATGTAGAGGCGAAGGCGGCGGCCGGTCTTCTGGCAGAAGGTTACGAGCGCTTTCATGAGGATGATCGCCCTTAGTGGTTGTGCGTAATCGCGAAGCTCGAACACGGCAGGCATGGCCGAGTGCACCGCGGAGCGGTCGCAACGGAGCCAAGCGGAGAGAGAACCCTTTAGGGTTGCACGCCAAGGCGGTGCATGACGTATCGTGCGCAGCATTAGATTGCGAACTGCCACTAAGGAGATGCCGGCAAAGCGCCGCCTTCGTAGCCCCTGCCGCCGCCTTCGCCGTCAATCGGCAAGTCGCCAACCGGCCGCCGGGCCGGATCTCGGTCGCGGTTTCGCTGAAGCGGGTCAGGCGCGCACCAGGTCTTCAACCGCCGACAACAAGCCGAGGTGAGCCGGCCCGCTTTCGCGGGGCGGCCGCCGTGGATGGGGAGGGAGGGGCGGGGTGTCAAGGGCGCCCCTCGTCCCGTTCCTGGCCCGCTCGATGCGGGTCTGGAACGGCGGCCGGGCGCTTTGAAATCCCGGGGAATAGCGCTATACTTGCCTCCGGAGTGGGGACGAGCCTTGCGGCCCGCCCCCTTTTCCTAGAGCCAGAATTGGACTCGGATTCGCACTAGCCAGGTGGTCCGGGTCCTTTTCACGTCTAGGGTGATGCTAAGTGGTATGAACCACATGCATTCACCTCCGGTTCGAGGGCGAGGCCGTCGCCTCGGTCGGGGTGGCCCATCCTCCCCGAGTGCGCCGCTGGCCCGGCGCTGCTGCTTCCGCCCTCGAAACGAATCTACGTTACCGCACTATGCCGAGTCGTTCACCAAGGCTCGGCGGGTGCAGCGGTCCGGCTTCCTTGAGCATCGCCATTATCATTTCCTTCGTAAGGCCGCGTACCTCGTAACCTTGCGCCCGGGCGGCCTCGATGATGGATTCCAATGTCGGGTATTCCTCAAGAAATGCGCCTAACCAAAGAGCGCATTCGTCGGTTTCCGGGTCTGGAAACGCCTGTAGAAAGAAGGTCCGCAACGGCGGATCATAACCGATCGTTCCTTCCTCGTCCGTCGTCATCCCGTTCGTGATTAGCACGGTGTATCGGCTCACGTCTCCGCTCCTGATGGTCTTCTCCCGAACCGCGCCGTCCTTGGCGCGGCCCACCTTTGGTTGCAGGTTTTAATGGCGCTTGCACGTTTTCTAAAGCCGGAAATGCGCGACCAACGCCTGATTGGCGCGGTGGCAAGCAAGCGCGAAGGCGACGATTTGCGCGATCAAGTCCGGATCGGCCGCGCCCGCCTTTTCGGCCTGTCGGCGAAGTCCTCGGCGAGCTCGCCGTCCTCCTCGCCGACATGCTTGTTGCCGACAATCCATGAAATCTGTGCGGTCGGGACTTCGAGTCGGGGTTTGATGGGAACGGCAGAAATCGAGCCCTTCCGGGTTCTCGCTGCGGCTCCGGCCTTCTCCGCCTCGGCGGCGGTTGGGAAATAGGCCATAACCAGCTTGCATCGCTGCGCCTCGGCGGCGCTGATGAAAGCGTGCCTGCCGTCCTCGGTCTTATACAGCGCCCAATCAGCGGCAGTGCCGCCGAAATAGGGGTCGCCCTTTCCATAAAACTCGATTGCGGAATAGATCGTGTCGACCATTGGAAGTGTCCTTTTCTCGGGATTTTTGGGCGAGTAATCAGGCGGCGCTGGCGCCGCTGATCGTCTTCAACACGCGCTGCGCGGCGTAGCGTCCCGCCTCGTTCAGGTGCCGTTGCCATGCCCCTTGCGACGGCGACCAGCGGAAGCCGTTGGCCTTCAACACGCGCCGGGTCGGGCCGTCGGGCTTGCCCGGAAAGAGCAATTGGATTCGCGCGATGTCGGCGTTCTCCTTGATCTCGACGGCTCCGGCGCTCGTCTCAACCTCCTGGCTTTGGTTGCCCCGCTCCTTCATCCTTGCCAGCGCCGCAAGGCGCTGCTGCAGGCGGCGGAGTTCGGCGCGGCTATTGGTCGTGCTGAACCCGCGTCGGGACTGCCACGGCGCTAGCTTGATGCCTCTAGCTGCGGCTTCGGGGGAAAGGCCGGTGTTCGCCGCGACGGCGGCAATCATGTCCTCTTCCGTGGCAAGGTCCTTCTCCATGCGCCGAATGATCGCGTTGGCGGCCTTCATCCGGTCGATGGAAAGCGCCGTCTCCTCGATGCGGGTAACGATGCGCTGCATCGCCACCGGATCGCCAGATCGGATCGGCTCATCGTCCGTGCCGTGCGGGACGGCCTTCCGCTTGGCGGACTTGCGGGCCATTGCCTCGTGCGCCTTCAGATCGGCGCGGCGGGCGTCCGAAATCCTCATGCGCTTTTCATTGCGCGCCACGGGGAAACGGGCAGGGCCGGTAATAAACCAATTCATGCAACGGCCTTCCGCCGCCCAATAGCGGCGCGTCAAATCGACATGCCGCCGCGCGAAGGCTTCGATTTCAGCCTCTGGAATCGGCTCGCATGCCTTGTTCCAAAGCTCCACGACATTGGCGCCGAACTGATTCAGCCGCTCGGCCAAGTCTGCAAGCTCCGCTTTCGCGCGCCGGTCCGGAAAGTGGGTGAGCGCGTGAAACTGCGGCTCGATGTCCTCCGCCGCAATGGATGCGGCGAAGGTTCCTGCGACGATGGCGAGGATGTTGTTTTCGAGGGCCGCGATTTTCATCATGCCTCTCCCTCGACAAGGGAAGGAGCGCGGCGCTCGATGCGGCATTGCAACCCTGCGAGCGCACCGGCGATGATGATACCGCCCGATGAAATCTCGTCTGCCTTTGCAAAAACCGGGTCCAGGACCGGGCGGCAGCATTTGAAATGCTTGGCCGCATCCTCAAGGCTGATGAGGGGGGACGTGTAGGGCGTGCTGCCATCGCCTCCGACAAGCACGATCTTGCCTGCGATCGGCTGCGGGAAGCCTTCGAAGATCGTGAAGGCTGTCAACCCGTCCTGCAGACCTTCTTCATCGACGAAAAGCGTGTGCCGCTCATCGAACCGCACGACCTCCAGCAGGCAGCAGCCGATAATCGCGTAAAGCGGCCGGATGCCCAGATCGACCTGAAGCTCTACCGGCTTGAAAATCGTGGTTTCCGGGTCCAGCACATAAGCGGTGTTTGCTCTTACCATTTTCTAGCCCTTTCCTTTCCGCGAAGCGGTCTAGCTCTTGCCCGAGGGGCAGGAGCCCCGCTCCTGCTCCCCGAGCTCGCGCGGAGCAGCGGGAGAGAGGGAGGCAAGGGAACAAAACGGAGGGGGTTCGCCCGCCCGAGGCCAAAGCCGAAGGGGCGACGCAACATCCGCGCATGCGGATTCGTCGATCCTGCACGGAGCGAGCCGGAGGCGAGGGGAGGAAGGACGGGGAGACCGTTTTTTCCCTTGTGAGGGAGAGAGGGCAGCGTCTTCTTTCCCTCCTTGAGGAAGGCAAAGCCGGCCGCCTGGCGGCCGCCATTTCAGATACGAGAAGGGCCGCCCTAGCTCGTAGATCAGGACGGCCCCGTGGTGCATGACAAGAAGGGCTAGCGACTTGCCACGACCAACTCTCGATTGTCGTTGCCGGTTGGCAATATGCTGATTTCACCGCAAGCTGTAAACGGCTTTCATAGGCAATTTGATGCAGTCATGACGTGAATGCCGCGAGGCGGCTCTTGCGCAACCGATCGTTACCCCTATTGGGCGAAGGACGCTTTTTTGCGGTCTTCGTGCCGAAGGCATAGAGCGGGGTCGCGTCAGCGATGCGCCAAATTGATACCGCCCAAGACGTTTTGAGGGTTCCAAGAACACAACCACTTCCATTAAAGTGGCCTGCACCATGAACAACCACCGGTAGGATGAATGGCAGGACCGTCGCTGGAGCAATGGATTTCGGATCTCGACTTGCAACCAGTCAATGATCCGGACGTTGACAAAGCAGTGTATCGGTTACCACCTCCCGACGGTCGAATTACGCTCAGCGCCGCGCTGGAAGAAAACATCTGCACCAGCATCCGGGAAGCCCGCGAGAGGCGAAACCTCTCAGGGTCGAAACTGGCGCCCCTGCTTGGTCTCAGCGAAGCGGTTTACGCACGCTACGAAACAAGCGTTTCCCGCCTGACGGTCGGCCGTCTGATCCATCTCTGCGAGGTGCTCGGGGCAAGTCCGGAAGAGCTTTTAGCGCCGGCAGCTCATCATTTGTGGGGCGAAAACCAAAGCAAAGTGGATCTGCTCCTGGCCTGCATCGACAAGCTGCGCGGCTTCGACGAAGAAACCTTGCAGGACGTTTTCAGCTTGCTCAACAGGCTAGGGAAGACCGGAACGAGCGGCTACGGCGGCAATGGCGCGGCGTCAGCCGCGCCATTTCTCTCCAGGCCGCCGAACGTTTGAAGAGGATGAACGGACATGGCGAAACGTGAATCTGGGCGGCTTATGTTGGAAAGCGAGATCCCCGCCTTTGTCGACGCGGTGATCGAGGCCGGCTGCGACATATGCGCGATCGGCCACGACTGCTACGTTCTCGGCGACCTCGAGGAAATGGACGCCGCGGCTGACGAGCTGGATCGCATCGGTGAAGTGTTCGGGGACCGGGATTTCCTCCTGCTGGAAATTGTCGCATATCTTCGCTCCCTCGGCCGATCCATTGAGCCAGGCCCATCACCAGGGCATTGGACGGAGAATGGAAAAGCGCACTGAGGAGTTGCCAGTGCTAAGTCTTAACCCCGAAAAGAAGCAGAAGGGGCAATCCAACGATGCGGACGCTCATGTCGGACCTCGAATTCGTATGCGGCGAGTCTGGCTGGACATGACTCAGGTTGCCCTCGGCTCAGCAATTGGCGTAGCACGACTGGTGACGCATGAGGTTCACCCCTTGCCACTGCGCCAAGCCGCAGCGCCTGCCAGCGCTAGGCTGTCGAATGCTCATTGACCACGAGCCGCACCAGAAGCGCCAGTATGACAAGCTGCGAATCTCGTGCATGGACTCGCGCATGCGCTGCAATGCGCGCGGTTCCTGATCAAGAAGGGCTGGCACTCGTTTGAGTGGGAACGCCGCGGCAGCATCTACCTGCAGCAATCAGCCTTCACGACATCGCTGATCGTTTCCTACGCCCGGCCGTTCACGCCGGCGCGTAGCCTGCCCGGCCTCCCTTCACGACTCATCAAATGGACTGAGGAGGAAAAGGCACTGCACGACAAGATCATGACCCTGCGGAACGAGGTCTACGCCCATTCTGACGGTACATCCTATTCCTTTCAGCCATGGCAGTCGGAAGACTTTGCCACGATTATCGAGAGGTGGCCGCACCGACGGCTGTCCAAGGATGACACGCGGGCCTTTGAAGCCATGGCCGAGCGGATCTTGGAGGCCTTGCGCGAGCGCATGACGCGCATTTTTCCAGCGCACTGATCACTCCAATCCGGCGGTCGCTGCGATGACTGCACCGAGCTAATATAAGGTGGCGCCTGGCGTCTTGATAGGCCACCAAACTAAGAACCAGCGTCGGATGGCGACCGATAATGCTGATGAGAAATTGCGCCAATCCCTAAGAGGAATGCTTGTCATGGATTCCCATGCCGCCATTACGTCCGTGCCGGTTGGAGGCGCGGCGCGCGCCGTGCTTATCGAGGCCGCCAACACGGTCTTCGAGAAGATCATTGACCGGATAGAGCCGGAAAACGAGCAATCCTCCGGCCTTGGCTTGAGGTCACCCCGTGCAGGCGCGGGCCAAGCTCCGCGCCTGTTTTCACGAGGCTGTCTCCAGCGCCGGTTGGGATTTCTACATGGATACGGCCTTGGAACAGGAGCGGGCATGATGCGGGGCGAATACGAGCGCGACGTATGCACTAGAGCTGAAGCAGGCGTCCGCGTGTCGTTTATCGAGGCGTCAATTGGTGCTTGGAAGCCCAAGGTCGCCGAGTGCCACGAAAACGTCGATCATTGGGTAAAACACCATCCTGGATGTACGGCGGTGCGTGGCTGGCTAGCTTACGCCTCCTATGGATCCGATGATTTCGGTTATACGGCGCACTCTGTGGTGCGTGGGTCAGACGGAAACCTATTCGACATCACACCGACGATTGATCCCGAGTATCAGCGCGGCCGGTTCGTCATCCATGTCGGCGACGAGCAGACCTTCCTCGAAATGAAGGATCTAAGCAATCAAATCCGTTGCCAGGGGTATTGTCCCGCACCGATGCTCGGGCTCGATGTGTTATTGCGCAGCAGCTAGTCACGGTCGCCCTTGGACCTCCGAGGCTTGCGCGCGCATTAGCCCGACAGCGCCTGCGTCACACCACCGATCACTCCGCCGACGAATGAGCCAATTTTGGTGTAGACCGATGCTTCGAGGGAGCCGGATTCGCTTATTTTCTTCTCAATGCTCTCGCCGAGCTCAGGATCGTTCGGCTTGACTTGAATAATGGCGACCCCTTTGGATGTAAGCTGCACGCCGGAGAAAGCGTATCCACCCTCGTATTCCTGGATATTGCTGACGCGGATCAAGCCTTCATTGTTCATCCAGCGCAGGACGTCGGCAAAGGTTTGGAGCACTTCTTCTTCAGAACCCCAGCGTTCCGTCAAGATTTCCATGGCGTCGGATTCATCGAAATCGACACGGCTAAATCCTTTCTGGACGAGGAAGGAGAGTATCCGGCCCATGGTCTGATAGTGGTATTCCATCTTTGACATCTAAATTACGCCATCGCTGTTACTGTGGGTTGTCGGACGCATATTTTCAGTAGCCGCCTTCGCAATCAACCGTGGTGTGCGCTCGATAAGAGCGAACCGCTCGCCTTCTTCGCCGGGATCTGGACACCCTGGAAGGGAGAGCGCGAATCCATGAAGAACCCGCGCGCCGGCGATCATGGGCTATTCGGCTTCCTGACCTGCGACGCCAATGAGATTGTCAAGCCGATCCATCCGAAGGCCATGCCGGTCATCCTGACGGAGCCGGCTAAGATCGAATTATGGCTCACAGCGGAGTGGAAGGACGCCAAGCAATTGCAGCGGCCATACTCCTCCGACGCGATGATGTTACCGCCGCTCGAGCGCGCCGAGGAACCGACGTTTATCTGAGCACTCCATTATTCGACCAAACCATGATAGAGATTCCACAACCAGCTTTCCCGCGGCTCGGCACCTCTAAGGCACTCTATTGAGCGTGGGTTCGATGCGTTGATCTGACAAAGGCCAGTCGCAAGGGCGTATCTCTGTCGCTCAACGTCGGCCAGCCGCCATCCGAACCAGGCCAGCGCACACAAGAGAAGCAGGATAATGCCGCTCCTCATGCTCGGCCCTCGAAGTAAAAATTGACATCCTTGTGCCATGCCACTGCGAGCAGCAGAATTGCTATCGACTCATCCACCAGAGCCTGATTTCGCTGTTTATCGTCGTCAAAATATTTGCCACCGTGGAAAAGATTGTTGCGAACACGGCGTACCATCCCGAACAGCGCTTGCGCCGACTCCGGCGGTGTTGCCGTGGTCGCGAATCCCCATTGCCCGTTAGTGATAGCTTCGGCCTTGGGAGGATCATTCATCAACTTCGGGCACATTCCCGCGTCGCGGACATGCTTGAAAAATAGCTTTCCGATATCGGAGCTGTTTGCGAAGGCATCCCAGTTTGTCTCAACTGCCTTTCCGTTCAGAGCGCAATATCCCGCCATCTTCAGCGCGAACTCAAAGCGGGCATAAATACGAAACAGCTCATCGTTCCGCGGCGGCAAATTGTTCGCAGCAGATAGATCCACTACTGTCATGCCGGCTTTCTTTCGAGATGGGTTTCGACGAGGAATGTTGCGACTGCACCGGCAGTGTTCACCGCCAAACTGGCATGGCGCGGCGACGGTCGCACAGGCATCCCCCCTCGGCCATGCGAGTCGGACAAGCGATTTCGGAGCGTACCGAGACCGTTCACAAGGCTCATCGCGCCGCCCAGGATAGCCTTGATCGGTTCTTCCGTGTGTTGACTGGGTGCCAGATTTAGAGCCTTGGCGGCCATGCCGTATAGCTTCGGAAGATCCTCGGTGTCCGTGTAAGGTATTTGGCGTTCGTCCAGAATACGCTTGCACACTGTCTCAAGCAGGGTCCTGGCAACAGTGATAGCCCCCTCTGGATCGACAGTCCGTCGAGCGAGAGCCTTATTCCACACCGAGTGGACCGCCTCCGCATCGAAGGTTTCCAGCGTATCCGAAACAACCATATCTCCAGGAGCGCGCACCTTTCCCTCGAGATAATCCAACAGTGGCGTGAAGCCTTCTGAAATCAGTGCTCGCCGGTGTCTCCAGTGCGGCGACTGCCCTTGTGTCCAGGTGCGAAACGAACCGAGATCCCGGTGCGCGCGGACGAAGGGCGGTAAGAGGTCCTGCAGCTCATCATTGAACATAAACTCGCGACGAAGATGCTCGTATGTTCGGTTGTCTGGTGCGCCATCGGTCGCCGCAGCCGTCATGATGCTCGCCAGCATAGTGACGCGCTCAAGCAGCGATTTGGGCAGTTCGTCTTCGTAAATCATGGGACCTGGCTCAAAATAAACCGGCTGAAGAACCGACGCTTAACATGGGAGTGGGCGGGATCTCCGGATCCCGCCCCAATTAATCAGCTAAGCAACTTAACCGACAATGAAATGATCGCTACCGCAGTTGCGGCGGAGATCGTCATGCGCACCTTAAAGCTCTTATAGTCAACTCGAATTTCCATGCGGGACCTCGCGGTTGTTACAGAAAAGCATATCCCGTTTCGACTCGAATCCGTCCAGTCGAACAGTGCAAATTTCTTCGGAGGTGGTTGGTTTCTGAACTCATGCGGACAGATGGCCGCTTTTGTAGAATGCGTCGAAGTGCACGGCGCTTATTCCAAATAGGAAGAAACACCGTCGCGACCTAGTGGCTTGGGGCAACAGGCGATCGTCTATGCGCCTTCTTGCAGTCCACTCGAGTCGGGCTGAGTTCCATAAGGTATGTTATGCGATATGTTATAACATAACATAGCGCGTTCTAACTCGGACCGCCTGGGAGCCGGCGCAGGAGTGATGGCGAACGTGTCGCTCCTGCATGTGAGCGAACGAAGGTTTGCGCTTAGCTTCGCCGCACCTGTGACCGCCTTTAGTGCTACGTCATCAAAACTACTGGTTGACATTCTGACTTCGAGCCACTATCTAACGTTTATCGATCTTTTTCTTGCTGAGCTTTGGTTACCGCGCGACTGGCACCGCGCCTGAACGAACCTTTCCTTTAAAAATATCGCTATCACCATCCACGATGTCACCAACATCGCGGTCGATCACTAATGCTACGAAAGGGTTCATCATGACCACTGGCACAGTTAAATGGTTTAATGCTACCAAGGGCTTCGGCTTCATCGAGCCTGATAACGGCGGCGCTGACGCGTTTGTCCACATCTCGGCTGTCGAGCGTGCAGGCATGCGCGAAATCGTCGAAGGCCAGAAGCTCAGCTACGAGCTGGAGCGCGACAATAAGTCGGGCAAGATGTCGGCCTGCAATCTCCAGGCTGCCTAATATCGGTACCTGCTCTCCTTGACCACGGATGTACTGGCACTGTCGAGGGCATGAACCAACCAAGGCCGGGCGTGATGCCCGGCTTTTTTTTGGCCGATGGAACGGCCGACCCCGAGAAAGGGAAACCTATGGCACAGACGTTCAGTAAGACTCGTCAACGGGCGGAAAGCGCTTTCAACAAGGTACAAAGCCAATTCTTTGCCAGAGACCAGGCAGTGGAAGAGCAAGATTTCGTAACCCAGGCTCGCGATGCGAAAACGGCTCGGTTGCGGGAGGCCCGGCTGGCAAAAGAGTCGGATGACCGTGCGAGAGCAACCTCGGCTCTCATCACGAGGCGGGCAAAACCGGCGTGATCGCCGGCTTCACCACGCACCCAGGTAATCCCCCAATGCAGGAAATCCCGTGGCTGACGATACGCTCGAACTTCAGGCAAGCACGACGGCATGGCAGATCGCAATGCAGGAAATCCTCCGCATGGTCGTCCGTGACCTCTATCAATCTCATGGTGAAGTCGCCTTCACGGCACATATAAAGCGTCTCGAAGAGGGTGCGGTAGACAGCATCTACAGCGACCTCAGGCTGAGAGGAACGAATGAATGGACCGAAACGCTGGTGAAGGAGAAGGCGACCAATATTGTCACAAACCTCCTGACCTCCTTCACCTTCGAGCAATCTGACCCTCGGCCCCGGACGACATAAATATCTGTCGATGTGCCACGACCACCTTCAACAGGATGGAATCACCCTCACGCGCGACATGACGGGTGACGGCCCAAATCGGTCATGCCGATCGGAATTTGGATCGGTAGACCTGTACTAGGTCATTCACACCCTTTCCAATCTGCTCAACGGGCAAGCCGGCGTATCCGAATATGAACCCCGCACGTTGATCTGTTGGGGCCGCATACAGACGCGAGATTGGGTAGATGCCAACACCTTCTTGCCTCGCGGAGGCGGCGAAACGCTCTTCATCGCTGCCAGTGAGGTGGTTGAACCACACGACGACATGGAGGCCCGCCGACGTCCCAACGATGTCGATCTCGTCGCCAAACGCTTCGGCCATTGCATTCAGGAATGCCGTACGCCTTTCGGCGTTCAGTCGCCTCATCTTTCGAACGTGGCTTTCATATGCGCCCGTTTCGATCATCGAAGCGAGAGCCTCTTGCTCGAAGCTCGAGCTGTGTCGATCGGTGATCTGCTTGCATCGGACAAAGGGCTCCGCAAGCGTGCCAGGCAGCACCATGTAACCAAGGCGGAGCGTTGGCGACAGCGTCTTGGATACGGTGCCGACATAGATGACCCGACCTTGACCGATCATCCACAGCGGCGGAATCGGACGTACGTCATATCGATACTCCCCGTCGTAGTCGTCCTCGATGATGTAGGTGTTACCGGAGATCGCCCATTCGATCAGGGCCTTGCGACGTCCGGACGGTAGAACGCCGCCCAGCGGAAACTGATGGCTGGGCGTTACAAATGCCAGGGCTACGTCCTTAGGAACGGGAAGCCGAGAGGTGTCCATTCCATCCTTGTCGCAGGGGATGGCGACAGGCATTGCTCCTGTTGCAAGCATCACGTTGCGGGCCATCGCGTAGCAGGGCTCCTCGAGGACAACCTGGCCTCCCGGATCGACAAACACCCGCGCACACAGGTCCAACGCCTGCTGGGAACCGCTGACAACGATGATCTGGGTGATATCGCATTCAATGCCACGGGCTCGCCAGAGATAGCCTTGCAGCGCACGACGAAGTGCCAGGTTACCGGCTGGATGCTCATAGCCAAGCCGTTCTCGGTACGCCAGAACTGCCGCGTTCAGGGCGCGCCGCCAAGCCAGCTTGGGAAAGTCCGACGAAGCAATGTCGCCGTACCGGAAGTCGTATTGAAGCACTGCCTGTTCCGCGCTGATGTTCTTCGGCAATGCCATTGCACGTGAGGCATAGGCGGACACCCGGGCCGTGGGTTCCTGTGCTTGCGATGCGGGTCTGGTGTACGGATGTCGTCCCTCGGACGTGACCCTGGGCTTGGCGCCCTGCCGCACCGTAATATACCCCTCAGAGATCAGCTGGTCGTAGGCGGCCGTCACCGTGGTCCTGGAAACGCCGAGTTCGCCCGCAAGCGCGCGGCTCGAGGGCAATCTCTCACCCGCATCGTAGACGCCAGACGTAATCTGGTCGCGCAAAGACAGGTAAATGCGGCGGGTCGCGCCGCTCTTTCGTGAACCCTTCACTAACTGGACCAATGAGATATTCCAAAAGTGGCGGTGTATCTTGTGCCACCTTGATGTGAATAATGAGCTCACGTCAAGGAGATGCTTATGTACACCCCGCCAGCCTTCGCCGTGGAAGACACGACCGAGCTCTACGGAATGATGCGGCAATGTCGTCTTGCCAATTTCGTGACGGCTACACCCGGTGGTCCGATGGCCACCCCCTTACCTATGTTCCTCGATGAGGCGGAGGGAGAAAGGGGCGTCCTCTATGCGCATCTGGCGCGACCGAACCCGCAGTGGCAGGCTCCTGTCGTCGGACATGGACTTGCGGTCTTTATGGGACCGGACGCTTATGTGACGCCGTCCTGGTACGCCTCAAAAGCCGAGCATGGGAAGGTAGTCCCAACATGGAACTACACAGCCGTTCATGCGACCGGGCCGGTTGAGTTTTTCGAAGAAGCCGAACGACTATTCGAGGTGGTGTCGCGCCTCACGGGCATTCACGAGGCGTCACGCTCGCTACCTTGGGCAGTCACTGACGCTCCCGAAGCCTACATCAAGGCTCAGCTTCGCGGCATTGTCGGTATTCGCATGCCCGTCGTTTCGCTGCAGGGGAAGCGCAAGATGAGCCAAAATCGCCCTGGGGCCGATCGCAAAGGGGTGAAACACGGACTTGCCGATAGCCGCAGCCCTACCGATCAGATCGTTTCTGACATGATCCCGGTCTGAGACGAGCAATTGGCCCTTGAATGGAATTCTGGAGTTAGCAATAGATGTTTGAATCGCCCGTGATCGACGAACGGATCGAGGAAATCGCACCCGGTTTCAGAGCGATAAGCATTCATGTCGACGCAACAAATGCCGGAGAACGAAGCCTTCACACGGGGCTTCTGACGGATGCCTGCGATTACGTCTTGCGCGGCGGCCCAGCATGGGCGGACGCCCATTTGACCAGTTGGGCCGACGCCTATACCCGGTTTGGAGCCAAGCCCAATCGGACACCCTGTTCGGCGCAAGCACTGAGAAAGCGGGTGTTGAAGGACGGAATGATTCCTTCGATCAATCCTATCGTCGATCTCTATAACGCCGTCAGTCTCAAATATGCCATTCCCGTTGGCGGCGAGAACTACGATGCCTATGCCGGGCGTCCGCTTCTTACCGTGGCCGACGGATGCGAACGATTCGAAACAGTCATGAACGGCGAAGTAGTGATCGAGAATCCCCTTCCTGGAGAGGTCATCTGGCGAGACGATGCGGGCGTCACATGCCGGCGTTGGAACTGGCGGCAGGGCACGCGCACCCGACTGGACGCAACCGATCGTCGCATGTGGTTTGTGTTAGAAAGCCTTGAGACAATGCCGGTAGGCGCGCTAGCAGAAGCGTCGGACATGCTGGTTGAAGGGCTAAATACGCTGATGCCCGATTGTTTGGTGTTCGCGCAGAGAATCGCCGTCTGAGGATGGCCCGCTGATGGCGCGGAGCAGACCTTCTTTACAGCGTCGCCATCCGCCCGGACAGGCTTAGCAACCCCGACCAGCACGCCTGACCAGGGACTGATCTCCTGCCCTGTGGCAGCCTTTAAGCCCTTGTTGCATTTACATTAGAAGTCACACCGCAATGCGTGACGACTCGTGTTCGACGCAATGGTCGATACGGGACACCGCCCCGACATAATCGACAGCAGTGTGGTCTCAGCACACTATTGTGCAATCCGGTGTAAGTATCCCTACGGGCAGAGCCGCCTTGTTTCATTGAGGAATTGAGGTTGTTTTCGTGAGGCTGGCGTTTCGCCACGTTGCTAACCACGAGGATAACGACGTGTCTATTCGTGATCTTGAGATTTTGGCCGGGAGTGTGCGGCGCCGAAAGTTCACCCGTGTCGACAAAGAGGCAATTGTTTCGGAAACTTTGAACGGCGACACGTCGGTGTCGGACGTTGCTCGTCGCCACGAGATTGATCGGTCATTGGTCTACAGATGGCGTCGCGAGTTTGGTGTTGTTGAGAACGCCGGGGCCCGAGTGGGATTTGTTCCGGTCAAGGTGGCGACTCCGGATTTCCCGGAAGGCTGTACGGCTCGATTGCAGCCTTGTCGAATTGAAATCGATGTCGGTCATGGCCGGAGCGTGCGAGTTGGCGTCGGCTTTGATCAGGCGACTTTGTCACGCGTGCTTGAAGTTCTGCAACGATCGGGAGCGCTATGATCCCTTTTGATAGTGGGGTTAAGGTGTGGCTTGCGACGGGCCATACGGATATGCGGCGCGGCTTCCCTGGCCTTGCACTACAAGTCCAGGAGATTTTGAAACAAGATCCATTCTGTGGGCATCTGTTTTGCTTTCGAGGCCGGAGAAGCAATCATTTGAAAGTGATCTGGCACGACGGCCAGGGCAGTTGCACGTTTACAAAAAAGCTCGAGCGCGGGCGGTTCATCTGGCCTAATGTTGAGGGCGGAGCAGTGATGATCTCGTCTGCGCAGCTCTCCTATCTTCTGTCTGGAATAGACTGGCGAAACCCGCAACAGACATGGCGTCCGACGAGCGCCGGATAGCGCGTATTTGCGGTGACTTGCGGGTGGAAATCCGAAGAAAAGCTATGCAAATCAGTGGTTTTGTGATTCACTTCGAGCATGGAAACGGGCTCGGAACAGCATCCCGATTATGCCGCTGCTCTCGAGGCCGAGCTGGTCGTAGCACGTGCGGAACGTGCCGCTGCATTGGCCGAGCTGGCGGTTGCCAAGGCCAAGGAAGCCGACGATCAGGCGATCATTCTTCGCCAAAAAGTCCATATCGAAAAGCTTCAAAGGCAGTTGCGTGGACAAAAGTCGGAACGGACCTCGCGGCTGATTGCGCAAATCGAACTGATGCTCGAGGACGCCGAGGCGACGGCCACCGAGGATGAGCTTGCAGCCGAAATGGCGATTGCCGCGGCCGCTCCGATTGCTGTCGCCGGCTTCACCCGCAAGCGGCCCGTCAAGAAACCCTTTCCTGATCACCTGCCGCGCGAGCGGGTTGTCGTGCCGGGTCCGGTCGCCTGCAGCTGCTGCGGCAGTGAGCGGTTGCGCAAACTCGGCGAAGACATCACCGAGACGATGGAAAGCGTTCCGCGTTCCTGGAAGGTTATTCAGACGGTACGCGAAAAGTTCAGTTGCCGCGACTGTGAGAAGATCAGCCAGGCGCCGGCCCCATTCCATGTCATCCCCAGGGGCTGGGCGGGCCCGAACCTTTTGGCGATGATCCTTTGCGACAAGTTCGGACAGCACATTCCCCTCAATCGCCAGGTCGAACGCTTTGCGTTGGAAGGTGTGCCGATCAGCCTGTCGACAGTGGCTGATGCGATCGGGTCCTGTTGCCATGTCCTTGACCCGCTGCTGCGGCGGATCGAAGCCCATACATTTGCTGCCGAACGGGTCCATGGCGACGATACCACGGTTCCGGTACTGGCGGCCGGTAAGACCGACACGGGTCGGATCTGGACATATGTCCGGGACGATGCCCCATTTGGCGGACCTGCACCTCCGTCGGCGATGTTCTACTATTCCCGGGACCGCGCCGGCGAACATCCACAAGGACATCTGGCCAACTACAGCGGTATCCTTCAGGCGGATGCCTATACCGGCTATACGCAGCTCTATCTTCCCGATCGAAGTCCGGGCCCGATTTATGAGGCAGCGTGCTGGGCACATGCAAGGCGGCCGTTCTTCGCGCTGGCCGACCTGGAAGCCAATGCACGTCGAAAAGCACAAGGCAAACGCGCCGCCGTCATCTCGCCTGTCGCTCTGAAGATGGTGCAGCGGATCGATGCACTGTTCGAGATCGAACGCCAGATCAACGGCCAGACTGCGGATGAGCGCAGAGCATCCCGTCAGCAGCTCAGCAAGCCGCTGATCGACGACATGGAAATCTGGATGCGCGAGCAACGTGCCAAGCTGTCTCGCGACAACGACCTGGCTAAAGCGTTCGATTATCTGCTGAACCGCTGGGAATCCTTTACCCGGTTCCTCGACGATGGCCGCATCTGCTTGTCGAATAATTGTGCCGAGCGATCGTTGCGCGGCGTTGCCTTGGGAAGAAAAGCCTGGCTGTTTGCCGGTTCCGACCGTGGTGGCCAGCGGGCCGCCGCCATGTACAGCTTGATCGTCACAGCCAAATTGAACCGTATTGATCCGCAGGCTTGGCTTGCCGACGTCCTGGCCCGGATCGCCGATCAACCGGCAAGCCGGATCGATGAACTCCTTCCCTGGCACTGGGCGAATATCGTGGCGGCGCCTCGGTTGCGGGCGGCATAATGGCTGCATACCTCGTCCGCTTGAAAGTGACGCTCGACGACGTTGAACCTCTGGTGATGCGGCGTGTCGTCGTGCCGTTCCGCATTCGGTTTGATCGGCTTCATGAGGTTCTTCAGGCGGCCTACGGCTGGAGCAACAGCCATCTCTACGAGTTTCGCATCCGTGACGTCGGCTTCGGCATTCCAGACGGCGGCTTTGACGACCCTATCGACGCTCGCAAAGCAACCCTTCTCTCCGCGATCGAAGATATCGGCGCGAGGTCGTTCAAGTACCTCTACGACTTCGGCGATGGCTGGACGCATACCGTCAAGATCGAAAAGACCTTTCCAGTTATCGCCGACCTCAACGATCCATTCCTCCTCGATGCCGTCGGGCGTTGCCCTCCAGAGGATGTTGGCGGTCCGTGGGGATATGAGGAATTCCGCGAAGCGCTTGCCAACAAAAACCACGAGCGTCACGATGAGCTTGTCGAATGGTGGGGCAGTGCAGACTACGATCCCGCCGCAATCGATGCCGCCAACCTTCGGAACAACGTCGATGCGCTAGCCACCAAGTGGAAACGTCGTTCACGCAAAAAAGCCTGAACCTGCGGCCCTCCCCGAATGCATACCGGTGTAAAGAAGACTCAGGAAACCGATGTGCTTGTCCGACCGCGAGTGTGTTCCAAGACGGCATTCATCTGACTGGGTTGCAGGGTGCCACGTGTCGCGATGAGGTAAGCTGCCATATAGGCCAGCTTCAGCCTCGATTCCCGATCGCCCCGCGGCCTGTAATTGATGATCGCAAGCCGGCAGGCTTCTTCATCCCGCGCAACATCTAACAGTCGGTTTGCATAGGCTACGTTCGTAACCTTGCTGGCCACCCTGGGTTCATCCCACGCACGAACGGCGTCCGCGGTCGCCAGTTGTGCCGCTATATGCCGCTCCATCAACTCGCAAAGGGAAATGGCAGTTTCCGCCCCGCCCTCTTCTTTTTGTCCCACCTTGCGATCCGGCGCTGACGCACTCAAAGCCGCGCTCGGGCTCAGAGAAATGGCGCCGGTGTCACGGGACGAACGCGAACTGGATGACGACAACAATAGCATGATGGAATGCCTCACCGATCAAGTTGCATTGCGGGCGTTAAGACCATTGATTGAGGCTGAAGGCACGATAGGATACGAACCGAAACGAAATTTGGGCCTATAAGCCTTTGGAAAAGAACGGAAAGATTTTTGTCGCACCGCCCAAGGACGGGAGCGATTTCAAGGAACTGTTCAAGCAGTTAGCCGCTGCGGGAGCAGGCCGGCCATTAGGCAGTGACGGGTTTCCCCAAGGCCCATGGACGCCGGAGCTTTTGGCAGAGGCGATTTCACAGATCGACTCCAACCGGATCGGGGTCGATTTGCGGACGGTCCAGCTCTGGTTTCAAGAGAACGAGAAGGGGATTAGCACCTCCAACATTCGTTGGCTGGCGCGGATCTTTGGGTGCGACGATCCCGAAGCGACCAGCGAATGGCAGATGGAGCTCAGCGCGGCGCAATTACGGCTAACCGCCAAGAGGCGAGATTCAAAGAAGGCGGGTAGCAGCACGGCGCCGCGGGTTCCAGACATGCCGCCGCCTGTGATGGTCGATAATCAGACACGGCCTGCGGGCCGACAGGGTTTCAACTTGGCAAGAACATCGGAGGCGCTTTTCACCCGTGGATCGCCCTTGAACTTGCCCGCCTCGGTATTTGCTGGTGCCTCCGCGCTTGGATTTTTGTCGTACATTGTGGGGATCCACAGCGCCACTTATGGCCGCGCGGATGGTGTCGTTAAGCAGGTTGGGTTTCTTTGGGCGCCGAATTGGACATTCCTTTTCATGGTGCTTTTGCCCCTGTTTTTTGCGCTCGTGACGGAGCTGCTGGTCTTCTGGAAAGACGAAGGACGCCTCAGGCTGACAGGGCATAGCGAGAAGATGGAAAGCGACGATGCTTGGGCGCGCAACGTTGAAGCTTCTTCGTATACATACTGGGCCGTTTTTCTGATCTGTGTGTTGTTCGCCGGTCTTTTCCAGTGGATCGGCGTGTGCTTGATCCCATTGATCAACGGCGGTGGCAACTATGCGGTAGATTGGGGCAAGTTAGCCATTGTGCGCCCTGAAGTCATATCGGTGCCGATGACCATTGTGTTCACTGGTCTCGCTTACCTCTACATGTGTCTTTGCTTTTATCTGCTCTTCGCGGGCCTCATCCTGCTTCATACGATCCTCCATGATCTTTGGAAAATTGAAGAGGGATCGAAGATGCGCCTGGAGGAATATCGACGCGCGGGCGGCGAAATCGGCCTCAGGGTGATGCGGGGAATCTTTCGGTGTACGGTCCTGGGTGTTCTAGTCGCCATATGCATGAAGGCTCAAAGCGCTTACCTGGCCTCGAACGGCGAAGATATCCTGACCTGGCTAGCCAACGATATGTCTTCAGTCTTGAACGGGCAGAGAAACGATAGCAACAGCTTCAGCTATCGAATGCCAACCCATTACAGCAGTCTCCTTGTCGCTATTTCGTCCTGTGTTGGCTTTCTGTACGGCTCCATCCGGTTCGGAAAGCGCTTTCATGCGCCCTTGTGGACGATGTCGGCGGTCGTAGCATTACTCTTTGCCAGCTACTTGCTGATCGATGCATTTGACGGGTTTTCGATCCTCCTGGGCACTGGAACGCTGCTCGCGACGTACGGCCTCTTTGATCCAGAGTTCGGGCGGTGGCGCGCAAACGAGTTGGGAAGCAATCAAAGTGTATCATAGTTGCCTTGATCGTTGGGACGAGCGGCGGGCCCGACGCGGTGAGGAAGCGAAGAAAACAACCGCTTTCGTCCTTGACGCCGGTCGCGCCTTTCCAAGCACGAAGAAGGTCGAAACAGTCGATGAATTTTGTGTCCTGGCGGACAAGGCCGTGTCCGATCCAAGCTTTTTCGAACCGCCGAGCGGGAGTGGTCAGGGCTTTGAAAGGCACGATGGGTGGCTCAAATTTCCATCAGACATTTCTACTGACGTCGAAGAGAACAACGTCGTTTGGGCAAAAATCACCGAGAGCGGCTCGCTCGATCAGGCATTGGTGATTTTTCACCACTGGAATGCCAGCGCCCGAAATCGTCAGATTGCCAAGTTTTTCTCGCAGCGTGGGATCACGGTTGTCGAGATTGCTATGCCTTATCACTTCGAGCGCAGCCGTCCCGACTCGCTGTACGCCGATTATATGCTTAGTTCGAATCTCGGTCGAACGATCCAGTCTGTAAAGCAGGCCGTATGGGATGGGCGAAAGCTCATCCGCTGGCTAAAGAGCGAAGGCTATCGAGAGGTCTCTGTTCTCGGCATGAGCCTTGGCTCCTGGGTTGCGGGATTGATCGCTGCGCATGAGCCGGCTGTATCGAACGCCTCGTTATTTTTGACGGCGGGAAGTCTCGCAGACATGGTTTGGACGGGGCGCGCGACCCGATCGATACGCGATAGCCTTGAGCCTGTAATTGAGCTCACCGATCTCCGAAGGGCATGGGGTCCGCTCAACTTGGAGAATTACGCGCATAATCTGGCACGGCCCGATCTCGAACTTCACGTCGTGTTGGCTACGAGGGACAAGGTGGTGTTGCCCGACCTATCGAGACGCCTCATTCAGAAACTGAAGGACGCCGGAGCCAGGCCGAATGTTTTGGAACTGAACTGCGGTCACTATTCGCTCGCCATGCCGCCTTACATTTTACTGGCGGGTTTGAGCTTGAAGCGGTTTCTATCGTGTGCGGACAAATCGCCCCTGCGAATATGAAGTTGGCGCCGGCCGCCGCCACAGTCACACTCAGGAAAGATCGAGAGCCGCCTAGTGAGGCGGCTCAACGCTGATCACCAATCGAATGCGGCCTCTTCCTGCTGGTGCTGCGCGACGGCGCGCTCCAGCTCGGCCGCGATCTGCTGACGCTCGCCGGCGTGTCGATGGATGCCGCCAACTCGGCCCGCAATTCCTCATGTGCTCGGGAGGTTATTTCACGCGTGGAAATCCATCGTTCTACCCGTTTTGACAGCACGTTCCCTTCAGCACAAAACGCTGAAGGGAAACGAGCCGCAAATCCAGTCGACGACAGCGCCCGCTCCCGAAATCCTCTCAAGCACGAACAGGAAACTCCAGAAGCTGTCGATCATCTCTCGAAGAAGTGCTGCCCCCGCTGCAATGCCAACTTCCACAAGCCTTGTCGCAGCTCGCCTGACCGCCTCCTCGAGCTGGTCTGACAGAGGGGGTAGAAGATCCGGGAGGTTGGCTGTCTCGGCTGCGACACGTTCAATACTTTGGCGGACTTGCATCAGGCGCTGCCGATAATCCGCGTTGACCTCATCGAAATTCACATTCGCCATCTCTGTCGCTGGATGCGATAGCATCAGGGTCAGTCGGAGGGTATCGACGGCGAGGGAAAAGCGTCCCGGATCCGAAAGGATGGACAACAGGCGCTCGCGCGTAAGCGGCAGGATGATGTCACCTACTATCGTGTTCTGGGCCCGAGACGTCGAAGCAAGCGTGATTGCCGCAAGAGCAGTGGAGCCAACGAGCATGTCACGGCGGCGCATGTCACCCTCTCCCCGATAGGACATTGTATAGCGATTTCAAAACCAAGCGAGGACGGAGTCCAGCCGCACACACGAATGCGCTGGCACCCACAAACAGCAATATCGCTTGGCCGAGTGCATTCAGCGCCGGATAAGATGTGATGTCGAACTTGCCGTCGTCCAAGCCATCTTGAAGAGTCACGATCACCGCCCCTTTGAGCATGTAGGCGAGGATCAGAGAGAGAAGACAGCAGGCAAATGACAACCCAAGCAGGATATTCAACCAGCGTGGGATTGGCTCAAGTGCCGAAGCACCGCTCGATGGCTCCTCCCGGTTGTACAAATGCAACCCGACCAGAACGGTCGCTGTTAGGATCGAAAGCGTCAGCGTCCAAAGATCCCCGGATTGGCCGAGGACCACATCGACCCACTTGAACATGATTTCCTTGGTTTCATCAGCAGCTTGGGTGACTTGAGCAGCTTGATCGGTCGCTGCTTGTTCTGCGGGTCCAGGCACGTTCCCCTCCAACGCTTAAACCCTAAGTATAGTTTATTAGAACATACTTGCGAAAGTTTTGCCAGAGTTCGCAGGCGAATAGAGATCCCGCCGCCCAACTATCGGCCGTGCAACGACCAGCAAGGATGGCAAAAGTTGACCTACTTGGACGCGAATTTGTTCGCGGCGCGAGGCTCGCTCAAGCCGGAAGAAATGGATGCCGTCTTGAGTACGACCGAACCTCCGGAATAGGCCTGTGCCTTGGCCTAGCAATGTGCTGGGTCGAGCGTGAAGGCAGAAGAATAAAGCCGCCCTTGTTGGGCGGCTTCTTTCTTAGTTGATTGTGGCGATCCACTCGCCGGATGCTGACTTAGCGAAGCCGACAATTCGATCAATACGCCGCGCTTCGGGTCCCATCTTGACCGAGGTCATGCAAGCGACACCTGGCCCTGCCCCGGCCTTGTCACATTGGCCGAGTGCCAGAGAGATTTCCGGCAGATTATTCCGATCCCAAACGAGAGGAGACGCCGCATGTGCTTTGCGGTAGGCGGCCAATGCTTCGGCTTCTGTCGGCGCTTCAACGGTCGGAATAGGGCAAAGAGATGGATCAGCGGAGATAGCCGCAACCAGTTCGGCTTTCGAGATGGCCTGAGCTTCGACTTTCGGCTCGGACGTGGCAATGTAGGTGCCGCCGGCGCCAGCCGCTAAACCGAGGGTAGCTGCGATCGCGATTATGGCATTCTGGTGCATTGAATGTTTCCTCTGATGCTTAGGTCCTGAGATTGAACCAGAAGCGCTCCTTGACGCCCTTGTCATTCGGGATGTCGACATACCAGTCGTTAGCACGGCGCGGCCGGGGGGACGTTACCTGCACCTTGCAACCGTTGTAGCGGTTGTTGCGATTCAAGAAATTGTCGTTGCGGCTGCCGCTGGTGAGAACGTTGACTGTAACTCTATTCCGCTGGTTGGCTTCTTCGTCGCCATAAAGGCGGCTGAATTCGTTTCGGTTCTCGCATCTGTCGACGATCCGGACGCATTGATCCTGCTCGTTGCGTCGTAAGCCGTTATCGTCTCCATCATTGCTCGAGGTGGGGTGCGACCCTGCAGGGCAGTCCTCGAACTCTTCCCGGCCTGGCTCGCCGGCCTTCGCTTCGTGACAAATGGGCCAATCAAATCCTGGCTTCGACATTGCGGCGATCAGCCTCCTCATCGGGGGCACGCAATAGGGAACGCGCTGCCAGGACGGATTTTGCGAGGCAGCGCAAAGGAGAACCTGGCAGCCCCAGGAAGCATCTTCTGCCTTTGCTCCTGTGGGGGCGAAGGTAAGCGCAGCAAGACCGGCTGCGGCGTAAAGCAGGTGTTTCATTCAGTGGCCCTCATGATGTTGCGGCTCGGGACGCCCGATCGACGAATAGCGGTGTGACGTGCTGCACTCGGTCGCCCGCTGCGTAGATGACGGCGGCAATGAGCGCGAACACTGAGAACCAGAAGGTCCCGATGCGGAAGAGCATCGGTTGGTTGGGAATGTCCCGGCAAAGCGGGCGGAAAGGCGAATAGGCCGACGAGAAAGCTGTCCAGCGCCAGATGACGTTGATCGAGAAAGAGGATCGAAACGACCAGGAGCGCCAGGGCGAACGGACCGTGCACCCACCAGATTCTTTCCGAAACGACGATGAGCGCAAACGATAAGGGAATGGCGAGCATTAAGCTCGCCAGCGGGTCGGTTGCGAATGAGCTCGCAATATGTGCGAAGTCGGGCAACTATCGGTCAGTCCTCTTGGGCTTTTTCCGCGCGTCGATGAAGGGCGGCGATATTTCTCTTTCCCGTTCGACAAGCAGGTTGAAATCAGCGATCGGCTGGCGGTCTAGCGTCTTGTCGACGGCCTTGCGACGCCACTCGTTCATGTCGAGGACGTAAGTCGCCCACATGCCATAGCGGGCCGCCATCGCGTGCTGCTGATAGACCAGGTATTGGCTGTTGTATGAATAGGGCGACGCGACACGCGCCCATCCGACACGAAGCATCTCGACCGCAATATCGCGGCCGGCTGACGTGCAGCGGGCCTGGGGGATACCGTCATTGCCATACGCTATGACGGTACATTCGATCGGTCTGCTGCCTATGGTCCTCTTGAGCCAAGCCTTTGCAAGTGGGCCGCACGGAACGGGTGAAGGCGCCTTTTGCCGCTCGCGATCCACCCACTTGGGATCAATCGCCCACTGTGGGAGCTCGCACGCGTCGATCTCGACGAGGCGAACGCGCTGCGCATATTGCGGATACCACAGAGTGCGGCCGTCCATCACGGCGACCCGGCCTTTGTAGACCGGATTTTGGTAGATTGGAGCTTCGCTCAATCTGTGCGGTGGCCGAGCCGCCGCGGCCGGAGTCTTGATGAGATCCGCGGCTGTCGCTGCGTGGGGGATCGTAGCGAGCGCGGCGGCTGCAAGTAGGTATCGCTTCATTGATCTGCCTTCTTGGTTCGCGCATTCACCTCGCGGCTCAAGAGAATGGCCGGATGCTGGACGTCTTCGAACTGCCAGAGGCCGGCACGCTTATCGCGCGCAAGTTTCTCAGCCACGGCATAGGGGACGTGATAGGGCATGCCCTCACCGTTGAGGGCCGCGAAGGCGTATCCGCTCGTGATTAGGACGTTTGCCAGATCAAGCCGCTGCTTCCCAACTGTGGCGTAGCAGACGACGTAAGCGATACCGTCCTTCTTCACCACCGGGGCGCAAACAGGTTTGGTGTCTTTGATATAGGCCGCCAGCACGGCAAGGGACGCCTCGCCGCAGTCACGTTTCTGCCCGTGCTTGTCCGTATAGGCAGTGCCGCGCAAACAGGACTGGACGCCATAGAGGCGGAATCTTTCACCATTGGAAACCCACGTGTCGCCAGTTTCCAGGGTGACGCCAGGAAGAAGATCGAAATAGCCTGCGGGCGCTGCGGATACGGATGTCGGCAAGAGAGCCAACAGAAGGGAAAGAGCCCTTCTCATTGACCCTTCACCCTCGGATCGGCCCACATTCCGAATGACCCCTTCTGGCCAATCTCCTCAGCTTTGGAGAGATCCGGACGAACGGGAGTCCCATCTGGCTTTTTTGCGAGGCGGAGCGCGCCGAGCGACAAAAGCTGCTCCTCGAGCATATCGACGGAGTCGAGGCTACCGGGGAAATTATAGTAGCCGTAGCAGGTGGCGTTCTGGACGGGCGAACCTTGCTCGCTCACAAAGGCACGGCAAAACACGACCTTCGGGTTTTGTAACAGGATCTGAAGCTGTTGCTGCGCATAATCGGTGCAGCTCCCGGCGAAGTCTTCACTGCGATTGACCATTTCGCCCTTGCATGGCTCCAGGCCAAAAAGGTGCAGTATTGTCTTGTCATCCACGCGAAAGTCGGTCGGTGAAACGGCCTTAAATCCGGCCGTTGTTGCATAGCCCTTCCGATCGGCGACCTTTCCGCTTCCGTCGTAATATTCGAGCACGAGAACCGTCTTGCCCGGCGCTGCCAGCGATTTGATGTAATCCTTGTTGATGTCCGAGACGGATAACGCAGGTGTTGCGGTTGCACAACTTACGAGTGCGGCGATGATGGTCCGTTTCATTTTCTAGCCCTTACCCATATTGCTTCCGATCGTTCCCCTGCAATAGGGGGTTTAAGTCTGCCTCGAAAAGTTGTATCGATGAACCAAATCGATGCGTCACCTTCACCAGCTTAGTTGGTTTTCGTTTCGATCACAACACCGCAAGTTAGGCGCGCGGCGATGGATAAAAGGGCTAGATTTTCAGGCGTTGTGGGCTGGACCGCTTTTACCGGGAGCGCCCTTTTGTGCACGAGCTGGGTTCAGATTTCTTACGCCCAAGACGGGCCGAAATCTGCAGACATTATAACAAAAAAAGGCACTTGGACGATCGAGCGCAAGGCGGAGCTTGCAACGAACTTCGATGAGCGCTGGCGCGGCTCAGAGAAGGAGTTCGTGCTAGGCGCTGATGGCGTTGTGAAGCAGGAAAATGCGGCTCAGTACAAAGCTGACAAAAGCCCCCATGATTTTGGGGGCATGCATCATATTGATGCAGTCTTGAGCAATTTCGCTTCCTCCAACGACGTGCCGAACAGGGTTGATGAACCGCAAGTTCCCGCGGGCTCAATACAGCAACTTGGTGCAGTTCGGCAGATCGATGACAACACCAAAGACTGCGGTCCGTCTCCGCTCAGCTCGGAAGAGGTTAAGTCTCTGGTTGTACAGACGGCGCGCAAATATCGCGTCGATGAAGTCTTCGCGACGGCCATCGCCTGGGCGGAGAGCGGCTTTGACCAAAGCCGCAATTCCCCAAAGGGCGCGCGCGGACCGATGCAGCTCATGCCTGCGACGGCTGCGCGGTTCGGCGTCAAGGACATCTGTGATCCCGCTCAGAATATCGAGGGCGGGATGAAGTACCTGCGCTTTTTGCTTGATGAGTTTCAGAACCCGCTCCTCGTCGCGGCTGCCTACAACAGCGGCGAACAGCGGATCTACCAACACGGCGGCATTCCGCCGTTCCAGGAAACAGTCGGATACGTCGCCAAGGTGGTGAACTACCAACTCGGGCTGCCAATGCCGTCGGCAAAAGGCAAGGCGAGGCCGGCCGCCGCTCCGCAGGCGGTCTCGGATGCGAGTGACAGCGGCGACGCCGGTGTCATCGCCGTGAAGAAGACCGGCAAGTTTGTCGGCGGTGTCATGCACTTTTGAAGGAGAGAAACATGCAATTTGAAATGCAAACGAGGAAGTCTCAGGCGGTGAAGCTCGCAGCCACGCTCGGCATTGTGGCGGCATTCCAAGTCGCGGGCGCTGATGTTGCTCTCGCGCAGAGTGCAGGCGGCGCCTTCGGGCCGCTTCAGACGGCGGTGCAGATGATCGTTGATTTCATCACCGGCCCGTTCGGTCGGCTGCTCGCGATCATCGCCGTAATTGGCCTTGGGTTTCTGGCATTCGCCGGTCGCTTGTCATGGTTCACAGCCGGCGCGGTCGTGATGGGCATCGGTCTGGTGTTTGGCGCACCGGCGATCGTCGACGAGATGATCTCGGCGGTCGGCCAGTGACCGATGAGTGGGTTTCAGGACGAAAAACCAGCTCTGACGCCATTGGTGATCGGGTTAACCCGGTCCCCAACGCTTTGGGGCGTGCCCTACATGGCGGTGGTGCTGATCGTTGGCGTCACCATTATCGGCTGGCTTGCAACGAACGACCTCCTGGCGTTGCTCATCGCGCCGGTTGCTTACCTCGTCCTGTTCTCTCTCTGCACCTGGGACAACAGGATCCTGGATGTGATGCAGGTGACGTCCCGAAAGACGCCCCGCACGCCCAACAGGCGCTTTTGGGGCACCAACTCTTACGGACCGTGACCATGCTGAAAGTCGTCAAAGAAGAGCTTGGATTCGGCCGGGTCGCCAGCAATGAGCGGCCCATGTCGACTCATATTCCGTATCTCAGACACGTCTCCGACACAGTGATCGGGCTGGAAAACGGATCGCTTCTAAGCGTCATCAAACTCGATGGACTGTTCTTCCAGACGGAGGACCAGGCTGAGCTCAACATGCGGTCGGTCGTCCAGAACACAATGATCCGTGCCTTGGGGTCGAGCCGCTATTCTCTTTGGTCGACCGTGATCCGAAGAGAGCTCGAAACGCAGATCGGTGGCGCGTTCGATGAACCATTCTGCGACCTATTGAACGAGCGTTACATGGGGCAGCTGCGCCATAAGCGCATGTTCACAAACGAAATATACCTGACGGTCGTGCGGTCTGGGATGCGGGGCGCCCTCGGCGTTGGCGACTCGTTGAAGAGGCTCTTTGACAGGGCCAACAAGGACGCTCGCGTCCAGCAAACGCGCGAAGATGTTACGGAGCTCGAGGAGCTGATCGGCAACATCGTGCGCGATCTGCACAAGTATGGAGCCCGGGCGCTCGGAATTACCTATCGTCGCAGGAATGACGACGAGGCCAACATTGAAGGGGGTGAAGAGAAGGAGAAAGGCGAGCCCTACTCCGAACCCTGCGAGTTCTTTAATGCGATCCTGAGCTGCGGCGTGCCGCGCAAGATGCGCCTGCCCCGCATGGGCATTCGCAATTATGTTGGAACGTCGCGACTGCATTTCAGCAAGCGGACGATGCAAGCTCAAGCGGCTGTCGACGAAGACACCCGCTTTGGGGCGCTGCTGTCCATCAAGGAATATCCGCCCTTCACCGGGCCGGGAATGCTGGACGGCCTGCTGCAGGTGAACCACGAATTCATTCTGACGCAATCCTTCACCATCGCCGACAAGCCGATCGCTCAAGAACGTATTAGTCGATTGCAGAGGCAGATCAGAGCCTCGGACGAGTCCGGTAGCTCAGTCGAACAGGATATCGACTATGCGCTCAATAGCCTGATGAACCAGGAAGCCGTCTTCGGTTTCCACCATCTTTCGCTCCTATGCCTCTCCCGCGATCTCCCGGGCCTTAGCCGCACCGTTTCCGAGCTCGGTGCTTGCCTCACCGACATGAATCTCACCTGGCTTCGCGAGGATCTGAACCTCGAAGCGGGATTTTGGGCGCAACTGCCCGGCAATCACAGCTACATTGCTCGCAAAGCGATGTTGTCGAGCGCGAATTTTTCCGGCCTGTCCTCCATGCACAATTTCGCGACGGGCCAGGCCGATCGCACTCATTGGGGACTGCCGATCACGATCCTCGAAACCACGTCGCAGACGCCGTACTGGTTCAACTTCCATCGTCGCGACATCGGGCACTTCCTCGTCACGGGACCAACCGGCTCCGGTAAAACGGTCGCTTTGACCTTCCTGCTCGCACAGGCGATGCGCGTTTCACCGACGCCGAAAGGCGTGTTCTTCGACAAGGATCGCGGCGCGGAAATCTTCGTAAGGGCGATTGGCGGTTCATATGAGGTGCTGTCACCGGGAACGCCGACCGGCTTCAACCCGCTGCAGCTCGAAAATACCGGCCCAAACCGCGAATTTCTCCTTCGCCTCCTGAAGGCAATGCTGCGCTCCGGTGATCGCAGTGACTTCACTCAGGAAGACGAGGATACGCTTGAGCGGGCGATCGTCCGCCTGATGCAGGAACCTGCGGCGGAACGGAACCTAGCGAACCTGGCCGCCCTGCTTGTGGGTCGGTCGCGGGCGGATGCCAATGACCTTCACTCTCGCCTTCGTCCTTGGATCGAAGGTGAAAAGGCGTGGCTCTTCAACGCTCAGCACGACGTCCTGTCTTTCTCGGGTCGCAGCGTCTTTGGGTTCGACATGACGAACATCCTCGGCAACGAGGAGCTCCGCACGCCGGCGCTGATGTACCTCTATCATCGCCTCGACGAGCTGCTCGACGGAAACCCCGTCATGTTCTTCATGGACGAGGGCTGGCAGCTTCTTATGGACGAGACCTTTTCGGCGTTCATCGTCGACAAGATGAAAACCATCCGCAAGCTCAACGGCATTGTTGGCTTCGGCACCCAGTCCGCGGCGGATATCGCCAAGGCAAAAGCCTCGAATACGCTGATCGAGCAGTCGGCGACGAACATTCACTTTCCGAACCCGCGGGCCGACGAAGAGAGCTACATCAAGCGCTTTGGCCTGACGGTCAAGGAATTCAACTTCATCAAGAACACTCCGCCCGAAAAGCGAACTTTTCTGATCAAGCACGGCAATGACTCGGTCATCGCTCGGCTCGATCTCTCCGCCATGCCCGATCTCGTGAAGGTGCTTTCCGGCCGCAAGGAGACCGTCGAGGAGTGCGCGGCGCTTCGGGAACAATATGGCGACGAGCCTGAAAATTGGCTGGCTGAATTTTGCGGATGGGAGAAGGCCGAATGAGGAAGAGTCCTGCTTTGTGGGTGATTTCTGCGCTGTGGCTTGGTGCCTTCGGAACGGCGCACTCTCAGGTGCCGGTGCTTGACGGCAAGTTGCTCGAGACTGACACCAAACGCGACCAGACGACGACGGAAATCGAGAAGACGGATAGTGACCGTCATACGGTCAGCAAGAGCGTAACCTGCTCGATGTATCGTCCAGGTCGCAGCGGTGACGCCGCTTCCGCTGCAACGGCCAACCCGGAAATCACCGGCCTCGTGAAGCGAGTGGCCCAGGAAGAAGGCGTCGACGAAAGCCTTTTCATGGCGCTTGTCTACCAGGAAAGCCGGTTCAATCCGTGTGCGAAATCGCCGGTTGGCGCCATTGGGCTTTCTCAGCTCATGCCGGGTACGGCAAAGGATCTCGGAGTCAATCCTTATGACATGGAAGACAATCTTCGTGGCGGCGCGCGCTATCTGAAACAACAGCTCCGGCGCTCCAACGGCAACACGAATCTCGCACTGGCTGCCTATAACGCTGGACCTGGCAACGTCCAGAAATATGGCGGTATTCCGCCATTTAAGGAAACGCAAGGGTATGTCGCAAACATCACCCAAAAGTGGCTCCCCGCCTTCGGCGGCTCCGACGTTGCCAACATCCCTGTGAACTATGGCGGCGGGTCTACAGCCTTCACCGGCATGCGGGATTCCACCATCAACTCCATGGCGACGTCCCAGGCGATAGGGGAAAGCAGCGGGAATGTTGCCTCCTGGCTGCAGCAGTTGGGCGCCATGTCCAGCGGGACCATTCAGGACAGTTGGGACCATAACTCGGGCGCGCGAAACGCAAACCTCGAAATGATGAATCAGGTCATCCGCCTCGGCACGACAATGGCGGACCTCATGAATTCTCGAAGTGCGGTCAATGTCGGCAACCTTTCAGGCGCATCACGTACGAGCGACGTCAAGAAGGATGACGACGAGGCGGATCGCGAAACGACCGGTGTTTGCGATCCTCGCGAGGGGCTTGATTGGAGCCCGACAGAAAAGGCTTGCGTCCAGAAGCGGGAGCGCGAAGCCAACGTAGATCTGATGTTGACCGCTCAATGAGGAGAACTGCCATGAAACGTTTGATTTTAACGGCGTGCTCGGTGGCCCTTGCGTCCGCAGCTTCCGCGCAAGTCCCGGTCATCGACGCTGCAAATCTTGAGATTGCACAGAGAACCTCGAAAACCACCGATGACATTCTCGGCACGAACAAGGAAGTCCTGAAAACGGTCCAGGACACCCTTGAGGCGGTGACCGGCGATCGCGGTAGCGACGCCAATCAGATGCAGAACCTTGCCGTCGGCAATGGCTTCAGCGTCTCTCAAATGCCGTCCTTCGATAGCCTGATGTCTGGCGGCGTTCCGAACTTCGGAAGCATGGGCGGCGATGTTGCCAAGGTCGCAACGACCTTCATCAACGGCCTGCAACTGGTGAAGAACTTGTCCGGGCAGGCGGGCAGCTCTTTTTCGGGCGACAAGTCTTATGAAGAGATGGTCAACACCGTTCTCGGTGTCGCGGCGCTCGTTAACGGGTCGCAGCAGGCAGTCCAAACGCGCCGCACCTCTTTCGAGCAGGCGGGCACAAACATCGGTCAGGCCAAGGACATCAAGGGCTCGATCGATCAGAACACACAGCTTCAGGTCCAGGCAGGCCTGACGATCAACGAACTGATCGGTGTCATGAACGGCGCCGTCTCTTCGCTTCAGGCCGATAACCAGCGGCGCCTGACGGACATTTCCAACTCGAAGAAGGCGCTCACCTACAGTGACCAGTAAAATCACCCTGACCGCAAAGGTTCTGTTTCCCCTCCTGATCGCGGCCGGCCTCGCCGGCTGCGGTACAGCGGCGAAGGAGAAGACTGCCCCCTGCAAGAGACCTGCCAACCTGACGTCTTACGCGCCGGATGCTCGCCGAGAATGCGGCCCGATGATGAGCGTCAACGGTGACGCAGCGGCCGCCTTCGCTGCGATCGAGGCGATGGCGACTGAGTGAGGATGGTTGGCAACGATGCACGATTTCTTAGGCGATCTGCTGGACAGAATTGAACAGACAGGCGCGGATTTCTCCTCGAGAGCCTACGGGATAGTCGGCGATGAGATCGTGCCGCTCCTCACCATCATGTTCATTGCATATGTGGGCTACTACGGCCTCCAGCTCTTCATGGGAACGGCCCGCGTCAGCGTCAGCGAGATCATTGGTTGCGTCGCCCGGATGTTGATCATTCTGGCGCTGGTCAGAGAGTGGGACTACTTCAACACTCTTTTCTATTCCTGGCTGAATAACACGCCAGAGGACGTCGGCCGGGCGATCCTTACCGCCACCGGGACAGGCATCACAGAGCCGACAAACGGCCTTTCGATGATCTGGAAAACGGCAAACGAGGCTGCTTCTGCCTTCGCAGAACAGTCTGGTTATTTTGCGGTGCTGCCGTCCATGATCGGTTTTCTGATCATGTTTGCAGTGGCGGTTTTCATTGCTGTGGCTTTGGCGATCCTACTCCTTGCCAAGGTGATGATGTGGGTGCTGATCGGCACCGCACCTATCTTCATCGGCTGCATGCTTTTCGAGCAGACAAGAGGCATGGGCGTCGCCTGGTTCCAGCAGGTGCTGATGTATGCGCTGATCCCACTATTCGTCTATGTCGTGGCTGCATTCTTGATCGCAGCAATGGACCCGGAATTGACAAAGGTCACGAGCGCTGCAAACCAGCGGCAACTTGATCTTAGCGACATTTCCGCTTTCCTGCTGCTCTGCGCCGCAGGCGCATTTGTCCTCTTCAATATTCAGGTTCTAGCGCAGGGCATCACCGGTGGCGTGGCCGCCGGGATTGGCAACGTCGCGCGCGCCGTCGGCCGATTTGCAGGCATATCAGGACCAATATCCGCCCTGTCGGGCGGACAACGACTGGCGGGGTCAATTGGCAACGCCGGGATGCAAGCCAGGGCACGTACCCAGGAAGGCATGAGAACCAATATTCGCAACGCCGCTGCTGAGGCGATGCAAAACCGCATTAGCAGCAACAGCATGCCTCGCTGAGACGCGAATTTAAGGGCTAGATGTAGGGCTAGATCGAATGGCAGAAACGAATGACGCAGCTCTTCGGAGCTATTTTCAGGACGGCGATCGTTGGGAACAGGAGATCGTCAAGAAAGCCAAGCGATCGCGCTCGCTCGCATGGTTCGTCACATTGATTTTCGGCGCAATTACCCTGCTGTCGCTGACCGCCTTGGTGATGCTCGTTCCGCTGAAGAGCTTTGAGCCCTACATCGTCGAGGTCGATAAGAACACCGGCTATATGGAGGTAAAAACCGGTCTAACCAGGTCTGCCAAGCTGACCGACCAACAGGCGGTCACGCAGGCGAACGTCGTGCGCTATATCCGATCTCGCGAAGGCTACGACCCCTTCGCGATTGAGCAGAATTTCGGCATCGCCGCCCTGCTCTCTACTGATGATGCGGCCCGCGAGCTGCAGGAGCTTTACAGCGCGGCAAATCCCAGCAATCCGGCAAAGGTCCTCGGCAAGAACAAGAAGGTCACGGTCGACATCAAGTCCGTCACCTTCTCCAATGCGAGCACGGCCTTGGTCCGTTTCTCCACGACCGAAAAATCGGACACGGATTCGATCGTCCGCCACTTCATTTCGGTCGTTCGCTATCGCTATACGGACACGCCGGCGACCAACGAATGGCGCTTTGAGAACCCCTTGGGCTTCCAGGTCTACAACTACCGTCGCGATCAAGAAACGGTTACGCCAGAAGGTGAGGAATGATCAAACGCCTCCTGCTTTCCGCGGCCTGCGCCGCCGCGATGATGACTCACGCCCATGCTGCGCAGGCCCCCCGCCCGGGCAGCCTCGATTCGCGCGTGACCAGCGTCGTCTACCAGTCCAACAACGTGGTGAAGGTCTCTGCCACCTACGGCATCTCCACCATGATCATCTTTGACGAGGACGAAAAGTTCGAAACGATCTCGCTTGGCGACACCGACAGTTGGCAGGTTGCCCCTTCCGAGAAGGGCAACATTCTGTTCGTAAAGCCGATCGCAAAGAACGTCGCCACCAACATGAATGTTGTGACCAGCAAGAGGATCTATTTCCTCGAGCTCAACGACCATGCTCCGTCCGATGGCAAGCAGGTGTTCGGAATCCGTTTCGTCTATCCCGAGAAGGATCTAAATGCCGCGCTCCGCAAAGAGGCTGAGTACCGGGCGGCCTACCCGAACATGTCGAAAGTCGATAAGGCCAACGTCAACATCGATTATTCGTTTTCCGGTGATCCGGCGTTGAAGCCCTTGGTGATCTTCGACGACGGGAAAAAGACCTTCTTCAAGTTCGGCAGCCGGGTCCCGGCGATTTTTGCCGTCCAGGCCGACTTTTCCGAGACGCTGCGCAATTTCCGGAAGGAGGGCGAATACATCGTCGTCGATGGTGTCGCGACGCAATACACGCTGCGCGAGGGCAATCAATGGACCTGCCTCTTTAACCTTCGCAAGCCCGACTTCGGCGCTCCGGATCCTGCCATTCTCGGTCCGGCTCCTGACACCAAGGCGACGAAACGTAGGAGGAGCGGCAATTAATGAAGCGCAGCCCTGAACTTGAGGCCATGACGGCGGCCGATGAAACGGCCGTCAGCAACAGACACGCTGGACGGAATCAAACCATCGGCATGGCTGCCCTACTCCTGGGGGGCGCTGTCGCCGCCTATTTCGTGCTTGCCACGGCCGGAGAAAAGCCGCGTGACGTCGCCGATAGCGATGAAGAGTTTGAGACGACCACCTTCCGACCGCCGTCATTCGTGCGTGAGCAAGAAGAGCCGAAGCCGGAGATAGAGCCTGCAGTCATCAATCTGCCCCCTCCTCCGGAGCCAGTTGAAGAAGAGCCCGCCGATACCACGGAGTTTAAGGTTCCACCGCCACCAGAGATCGTTGAAGCCACGCCCGAAATTGCGGCTGTCGAAGAGTTTCCCGAACGCTATAAGTCGGGGCTGATCTCGCTTGATCAGAAAGGCAATGGCAACGGCAACGGCGGTTTTTCAGGCGAAGACGAGTCCGGCCTCAGCGTTGCTGGCGAAGACCGCAACAGCAAGTACCTGGCCGCGGCCTCGAGTTTGGCCGATCGGAGCGCTAAGGCGCGGCAGATCGAACGCATCGACGCCATGATCCCAGAAGGAACGTTGATCCCGGGCATCCTCGAGACCGCGATCAACAGCGATCTCCCCGGTCAGATTCGCGCGATCACGTCGCAGGACGTCTATTCCTTCGACGGGAGACGCGTTCTCATCCCGACTGGGACGCGCCTCATTGGCGAATACCAGTCCGAGATCACCCGCGGGCAAAAGCGTATTTTCGTCATCTGGACCCGCCTCATTCGCGATGATGGTGTGTCGGTGCGCCTTAACTCCATCGGCACGGATAGCTTGGGGCGCTCGGGCTTGACCGGCCATGTCGATAACAAGTGGCGCGAGAGGTTCGGCTCCGCAATCATGCTTTCGGTCGTCGGCGCCGGCGCCAGTTTCTTGACCGGCTACGGAAGCGACGAGGCGTTCGGCGACAACAACAGCGAGGCACAACGTGGCGAGGAGCTCGCCCGCGAAACCATCGCCGAGACCTTCTCGGATATGGCGAACCAGGCCTTGAGCGAAAACCTGCGTATTCCTCCCACGATTAGCGTCAGCCAGGGCGAGCGGATCTTTGTCTACGTACGCCAGGACCTCGATTTCAGCGCCATGTATGACGACCCGGTCACCGAAGCGATGAAGGAGATTCAACGTGAACGTCGCCGCAGGTAACACCACTACGATCAGACACGATCCCCACTATTTCCTCAACCGCGCTCTCGAACCGATCAGGGAGTTTCTTGACGATCCGAGGGTGGTGGAAATCGCCATCAACAAACCGGGCCATGTCTATGTGGAACGGTTTGGCGCCGACTATATGGAGCATCATCTAATCGACGCCCTGACGGGTGAAGAAATCCAGAACATCGGCGAGCGTGTTGCCGCCGCGACGAACCAGTTCATCAGCCGCTCCAAGCCGATCCTCAGCGCCGCGCTTCCGACCGGCGAGCGTATCCAGATCGTCTTGCCGCCGGCGGCACCCGAAGGCGGCTCGATCTCGATCCGCAAGCAGGTGGTCAATAACTTCACGCTCGAGGAGTATCGCGACAACGGTTCGCTTGATAAGGTCTCTGTCGCCGTCGGCGGTCTCAGCGACATCGATCGCGAGCTGATAGGGCATCTGCGCGCCAATCGGATTTACGATTTCATCCATACCGCCATCACCAAGCGGGTTTCTATCCTGATCAGTGGCGGCACTTCCTCCGGCAAAACGACCTTCCTCAATGCCTGCCTGAAGAGCGTCGATCCGCATGAGCGGATTATCACGCTCGAGGACACGCGAGAGCTCTTCCCACCGCAAGCAAATGCCGTTCATCTGATCGCGTCGAAGGGCGACCAGGGCACAGCGGACGTGACCATTCAAAGCCTGCTCGAGTCATCCCTACGCATGCGGCCGGATCGCCTGTTCGTCGGTGAAATTCGGGGTGCAGAGGCTTTTTCCTTCCTCCGGGCAATCAACACCGGCCATCCCGGCAGCATGTCGACGGTTCACGCCGATACGCCGATGGGCGCTTATGAACAGCTCGCCATGATGATGCAGCAAGCCGGTATGTCGGCGGGTTTTTCGAAACAGGATCTGATGTCCTATATCCAGATGGTTATCCCGATCGTCATCCAGCTCCGCCGCGAAGGAGGCAAGCGCGGCGTCTCTGAGATCTTCTTCGCCCGGGATGAGTCATGACGAAGCAGCTCCAGGCTTTCTACCTGCTCTTTTGCGTCGGGATAGCGTTCGTTGTCTGGATGCTCGGGTACGGCCTGGGGCTTCAGCTCTTCTACAAGGACGGTCGGATCCTCGAAACGACGATCACGAGCAATCCCTTCGCTCCGATTCAACAGTTCTGGCATTACAAAACGAGCCCTGCCCTGCAGAAGGTCGCGCTTGGTTCGATGGTGCCGGCGCTGCTGGTGGCGGGCCTTGTCGCCTACATCGGACTGAAACCGACGAGCAGCCCTTTGGGGGATGCCGCCTTTCAGGACATGGCTTCGCTACGACGCGCGAAGTGGTTCCGCAAACAGGGCCATATCTTCGGCCGGGTCGGGCGGAGCATACTCCGCACCAAGGACGATCGGCATCATCTGATCATTGGCCCGACGCGCTCGGGTAAAGGCGCGGGCTATGTGATCCCCAATGCGCTGATGCACGAAGGCTCGATGATCGTCACCGATCTCAAGGGCGAAGTGTTCAAGGCGACGGCGGGTTATCGCCGGCAGAACGGCAGCCAAGTCTTCCTATTCGCGCCTGGCTCCGAAAAGACCAACAGCTATAACCCGCTGGACTTTATCCGGCCGGAGCGCGGCAATCGCACGACCGACATTCAAAACATCGCCAGCATTCTTGTGCCCGAGAACACGGAATCGGAAAATTCCGTCTGGCAAGCGACCGCGCAACAGGTCCTTGCCGGCGTGATCAGCTACATCACGGAAAGCCCCTTCTACAAAGACCGGCGCAACCTCGCCGAGGTCAATTCCTTTTGTAATAGCGGCGTCGATCTCCAGGCGCTCATGAAATACATCAAGGAGAAAGAGCCCTACCTTTCGAAGTTCACCGTCGAGAGCTTCAATTCCTACATCGCCCTATCGGAACGCGCCGCCGCGTCTGCTCTCTTGGACATTCAAAAGGCGATGCGGCCCTTCAAGAACGAGCGGATCGTCGCCGCGACCAATGTCACCGACATGGATCTTCGCGCCATGAAGCGCCGGCCGATCTCGATCTACCTGGCGCCGAACATCACCGATATCACCCTGCTGCGCCCTCTCCTCACGCTTTTCGTGCAGCAGGTGATGGATATCCTCACGCTCGAGCACGATCCCAATTCGCTCCCCGTCTATTTCCTGCTCGACGAATTCCGGCAGTTGAAGCGGATGGACGAGATCATGACCAAACTGCCCTATGTCGCCGGCTATAACATCAAGCTTGCCTTCATCATCCAGGATCTGAAGAACCTCGACGAGATCTACGGCGAAACCTCCCGACATTCGTTGCTCGGCAATTGTGGCTATCAGCTCGTCCTCGGCGCCAACGACCAGGCCACAGCCGAGTACGCATCCCGCGCGCTCGGAAAGCGCACGATCCGCTACCAGTCGGAATCCCGCACGATCGAACTGATGGGCCTGCCTCGCCGCACGAAGGTGGAGCAGATTCGCGAGCGCGATCTGATGATGCCGCAGGAAGTCCGGCAAATGCCGGAGACCAAGATGATCCTGCTCATCGAAGGACAACGGCCGATCTTTGGTGAAAAGCTTCGCTTCTTCCAAACACAGCCCTTCAAATCTGCCGAGGCATTTTCTCAGGCCAACATTCCGCAAGTGCCGGAAGTCGATTATCTGGCACCGAAGCCCGTGCCGGCGACAACTCCAGAATATGCCAAGGGGGGAGATCCTTCCGTCGAGATTCCCTCGCCGGCGCCAGCGAAAGAGGACAAGCCTTTGACGGCCGCCGCGGCGCAGGCGACTCCGGTCAAGGCAGATCCTGCGGCAGACGAGAAAGCTGCAGCACCTGCCAAACGCACCGTCAATAAAAAGGCGCTGCGCCCGAAGCCTAAGGCTGCAAACACTGGTGGTGCGGAAGCATCTGCAAGCCTCGATGCAATGGAAGCCCGGATAAAGGCCATCGAGGAGGGCCTCAAACCAAAGGCCGCGCAGCTCAAGGAAGTGGTCGAGATGAAGGCTGAGAAGCTTGGCGACAAGTCTCCGACCAAGCGTCGCAACATCTTGGACATCTTCAGCGCGACCGTGCCTGACCCCGTTGAACTTGGTGTGCCGGCCGAATAGCTTGCGGAACCGCTTCCGACCCATGGACGAAGCCGCTCGCGCGGCACTGGCGCCCGTGGTGAGGGTGCAGCAATGATCTGAACGCCGTGCATTTGCGGCTTTGCCGTCCTGGCTGACGATTGGGTGTTCTCAATCTTCAGACAGGAGGTTCCCATGACGGAGGAGAGGACCACCCCGCTGCGCGAGCGGATGATCGAAGACATGCGCATCCGTGGGCTGGGCGACAAGGCCCAGCAGGCGCATATTCGGGCGATCAAGGATTTCGCCGGGTTTCTCAAGCGGTCACCGGACACCGCCACAGCCGATGACCTGCGCGCCTACCAACTGCACATGACCAACGCGGGTGTCACACCGACGACCTTCAACGCCCGCATCGTGGCGCTGCGGTTCTTTTTCGCCACCACCTGCGGCCGCGAGGAGATGAAGCGGCATATGCAATTCCGGCGGCAGCCGCGGAAGTTGCCGGTGGTGCTGAGCATCGAGGAGGTTTCCGACCTGCTGATGGCCGCTCCGGGGCCGGGCCTGAAGTATCGGGCGGCGCTCAGCATCTCCTATGGCGCCGGACTGCGCGCCTCCGAGGTCTGCAACCTGAAGATCAGCGACATCGACAGCGACCGGATGCTGATCCATGTCGAACAGGGCAAGGGGCAGAAGGACCGCAAGGTGATGCTGTCGCCCGCGCTGCTGGAACTCTTGCGCGACTACTGGCGTGAGGCGCGGCCGCAGGGCTGGCTGTTTCCCGGCAAGCCGAAGATCAATCCGATCTCGCCGCGACAGCTCAACCGCGCCTTCACCGCCGCCAAGAGCCTGGCCGGTATCGCCAAGCCCGCGACGCTGCATACCCTGCGGCACTGCTTTGCCACCCACCTTTTGGAAGCGAACACCGATGTTCGGGTGATCCAGGTCCTTCTCGGACACGCCAAGCTGACGACCACCGCCCGCTATACCCATGTCGCCACCAAGACGATCCGCGACACCGTCAGCCCGTTCGAGACCCTGAAGAAGCTGCAGGACCAAACGCTCCGACGAGGACTGGAGTAGCGCCGGTGCGGTGATCCGGCCAAGACTGGAGATCGCCGACATCTTCCGTGCCTATGGCCCGGCGTGGCGGCGGGCCAATGCCGGGCATGTCAGCCTGGCCCAGCTCAAGGTGATGGCGGCGATCGAAGCCTGCCGAACCGAGGCGCTCGGCGGGCATGTGGCGGCCTGTGCCAAATGCGGCCACAAGCACATCGCCTACAATCCCTGCAAGAACCGGCACTGCCCCAAGTGCCAGGGACCCGCGGCGCGGGACTGGATGGCCGCCCGTGCCGACGGTCGAGTATTTCCACGTGGTTTTCACCCTGCCGGCCGAGATCGCGCAAATCGCCTACTGGAACAAGAAGGCGGTCTATGACCTGCTGTTTCGGGCGTCGGCGGAGACGCTGACCACCATCGCCGCCGATCCCCGCCACCTTGGCGCGCGCATCGGCATGACCAGCGTGCTGCACACCTGGGGATCGGCGCTGACTCATCACCCGCATGTGCACATCATCGTGCCCGGCGGTGGGCTGTCCCCGGATGGCACGCGCTGGATCTCATGCCGCCCCGGCTTCTTTCTGCCCGTAAAGGTGCTGTCGCGTCTCTTCCGGCGGCTGTTTGTCGAAGGATTGATGGCACTGCATCAATCCGGCGATCTGGCCTTCTTCGGGGATCTGGCCGAGCTCGCGGAGGCGGATGCCTTCGCCGCCTGGCTTGCCCCCTTGCGCAAATGCGACTGGGTCGTCTACGCCAAGCCCCCGTTCGGCGGTCCCGAGGCCGTGCTGGCCTATCTCAGCCGCTACACCCATCGCGTCGCCATCTCCAACAGCCGCCTGATCAGCGCGGATGCCGAGGCGGTCACCTTCCGCTGGAAGGATTACCGCATCAAGACCGGTGACCGGCAGAAGGTGATGCGGCTGGCCACCGACGAGTTCATCCGCCGCTTCCTGATCCACGTGGTGCCCGACGGATTCCACCGCATCCGCCATTACGGCCTGCTTGCCGGCGCGGGGCGCAAGGCCAACGTCGCAAAAATCAGCACACTGCTCGGGGTGGACGCGCCGTTCCAGGATGACGCGCCACGCACCGCGAGAACCCCGCTCACCCTGAGAGAGCCATGCCCGCACTGCGGCGGCCCGATGCGCATCGTCGAGATATTCCGCCGTGGCCAGCAACCCAGATCCCGCGCGCCACCCCGAAAGGACGCCGCATGACGAAACGCATGTCACATCAGCCAAGGCCGGCCGGGATCTGCGATGCGTTCCGGGGTGGCGCCGGTCTGCCCCAAGCAACCCAGCACACTGCAAAACCGCCGATGCGAGCCTGCGAAAGACCTGCGACCTCGATCCCGATCGTCTCATTGCAAGCCTTCGGGGCAACCCTTCTGCGGCTGACGCTCCCACCGATGGCCACCTTGAACAACCGCAGCCGCACGCTTTCCCCATAGGCGCACCACCCAGCCCCCGCGGCCTCCTCCTTGGGAGGTTTTTCAACGCGGGCCGACACAGGCCCAGCCGCCACAGTCGCGCCGCGGCCCGCATCGAAAAACCTTCACCAAAGCTGCCGCCCGAGGACAACGCTGGCCGTGTTCTATGTTGCCCCCAAGCGGACCATTCAGATGGCACCCGCGTTGCTGCGTCGGTCCGTCGTCCCTGCCGGGATTTAAGTGGCTCGTAAGCTGCGACGAGCGCTGCCGGTCACCAAGGTCGGTCTTGTCCTCACGTTTATCTATTGCTGGGGTCGCGCTTTGTTTGCCAGGAGCGCGCATACGACTGTCGGCGCGGGACGCGGGCATGTGAGTTGAACATGCGATGTTCACCGTTGGACTTTGCCAAGCCAATCCATCACTCGGGTTATCGTCTGTCTCTCTTGCGGTGCCTGCATAGAAAATGCATCGGCGAGTTGCGCCTGCGGTGTATGTCCGGCCAGAACCGACAAGCTGTCTCCCAGTCCGTAGCCGCCATGCGTGACAAGAGGTATGATCGTCTTGCCTGAGAAGTCGTGGGCGGTAAGGAACGAGCGGACTACGGGTGGAACGGTCATACCCCAGATTGGAAAGCCGAGGAATACGGCGTTGTAGCGGGCGACATCGGCGACCGTCCTTTTAAGCGGCGGTTCATAGCCACGGCCGCTCTCCTGTTGCGCTTGCTCCACCGTCTCGAAATAGTCTTCGGGATAAGGCTTTTCCGGTACGATCTCGAACAGGTCGGTTCGCAGCGCCCTGCTGACCTGACCCGCGACGACACGCGTGTTTCCGCTCCGCGAAAAATACGCAACAAGTATCGTTCCCTCTATTCGGGCAGCCGCAGCCGGGGAAACGGACGCGGCTCCCCCTGCTGCGAGAGGTAGTAACAACGAGGACATCAGGATTTCCCTTCGTGTCGGATCGTCGGGAGCCATGGCTTTCCTCCGGGACGTTAATCAATGTCCGGTCATCTTCAGTACGGCTTCGGGCAGGCGTTCGCCCTGAACCTCTACCTTGGAAGCTTCGGCATCGATCTCGGTGAGCTCGTCGGCCGTCAGTTCGAGGTCGAGTGCACCAAGGTTTTCTTCCAGACGATGCAGCTTGGTGGTGCCGGGGATCGGCACGATCCACGGCTTCTGCGCCAGCAACCAGGCAAGCGCGACCTGCGCCGGCGTTGCACCCTTGCGATCCGCCACACCGTTGACCACACGAACCAGCGCCATGTTGGCCTTGCGCGCCTCGGTCGAGAAGCGCGGCACCAGGTTGCGGAAATCGCCCTGTTCAAACTTCGTGTTCTCGTCGATTTTGCCGGTCAGGAAGCCGGCGCCCAGAGGGCTGAACGGTACGAAGCCGATGCCGAGTTCTTCCAGCACAGGCAGAAGGTCAGCCTCCGGGCCGCGCCAGAATAGCGAATATTCGCTCTGCACCGCCGTTACGGGCTGGACAGCATGAGCGCGGCGGATGGTCTGGACGCCAGCCTCGGAAAGACCGAAGTGTTTCACCTTGCCTTCAGCGATTAGATCCCCCACAGCCCCGGCGACATCCTCGATCGGCACATTGAGATCGACCCGATGCTGGTAGAAGAGGTCGATGCGGTCGGTCTTCAGGCGCTTCAGCGCCGCCACCGCCACCGCCTTGACATGCTCGGGCCGACTGTTGGTGCCGCCGCTGCGCGCGCCTGTCTCAAGATCGATGTCGAAGCCAAACTTCGTGGCGATGACGACCTTGTCGCGGATTGGCTGAAGCGCTTCGCCAAGCAGCGCTTCGTTGGCAAATGGACCATAGGCTTCGGCCGTATCGAAGAACGTCACCCCGCGATCATGTGCGTCGTGGATAAGCTTGATCATCTCGCCCTTGTCCGCACTGCCACCGTAGACGCCGGTCATGCCCATGCAGCCAAGGCCGAGGGCCGAGACCTCGAGACTTCCGATATGTCTGTGTTTCATCGCGATAATTCCTTTACTTCTTCTCAGGCGCCTCGACGTTCGAGAACGCCAGAACGGCGTCTGGCAAGCGCTGGCCGCGCACCTCAATCGCCGCTACGGCTGAATTGAGTTCGTCGATCTCCTCGGGCGTGAAGCTGATCGAGGCAGCGCCGATATTCTCCAGCATGTGCGGCATCTGCGTCGTGCCGGGGATCGGAACGATCCAGGGCTTTTGGGCCATCACCCATGCCAAGGCGATCTGCGCGGCGGTGGCCTGCTTCCTGTCGGCCCAGTCGCCCAGCAGTTTCACGAGCGTCAGGTTCGCTGGCAGGTTCTCGGGCGAGAAGCGGGTCTCGATCCCGCGAATGTCTCCCTCGGCGAAGCGCGTCCGCTCATCGATCGCTCCCGTCAGGAAGCCGACACCGAGCGGGCTCCACGGCACGAAGCCGATTCCGGGCTCCTCGCAGACAGGGATCATCTGATCTTCCGGCCCGCGCCACAGCATCGAATACTCGTTCTGGACAGCCGTTACGGGTAGCGCGGCGTGCGCGCGGCGCAACGTGTCGAGCCCCATTTCGGAGAGGCCCCAGTGCAGGATCTTGCCTTGGTCCATGAGGTCCTTGACGGCGCCGGCGACGTCCTCGACCGGAACCTCCGGATCGACGCGATGCTGGTAGAGAAGGTCGATGCGGTCGGTCCGCAGACGCTTGAGCATGCCCTCGACCGCCAGCTTAATACGCTCCGGACGGCTGTTGAGGCCGGGGCGCCGCTCACCGGTTTCCAGGTCTATGTTCCAGCCGAATTTTGAGGTGATCACGACCTTGTCTCGGAACGGCGCGATGGCTTCGCCGAGAATCCGCTCGCACTCATGCGGGCCGTAGGCCTCGGCGGTATCAAAGAACGTGACGCCGCGCTCATAGGCCGTGCGGATGATATTGATCATCTCCGGCCGGGAGGGGATTGTCGTCTGATAGGTGCGGTGCATATTCTGAACGCCAAGGCCGAGGCTCGAGACTTCCAGCAAGCCCAGCTTCCGCCGGCCGCTCAGTTTTGATGCAGTGCTGTTGACGCCCGTCCCTTGAGCGGTCTCCTGGGCTGAAGCCTGTGGACCGGTGCCGACGAGCAGCGGCGTCGCCGCGAGACTTCCCGCTGTGCTCAGGAAACCACGGCGACCCATTTCCGACGTCCGTCTGTTTGTCATGCCTGCTCGTCCTTCTATTATGTCGGGCGGTTCTTGAGTTTGAGCTTGAACGGCCCGCCTCAGCGGTTGACGAAATGCTGGTGCGAGGCGGGATAGCGGTCGCCTTGCACGGCGATGCCGGCGAGCGACCGCGTGATGCGCGCGAGTTCGTCGGAAGTCAGCACGAGGTCTGCCGCCCCAAGGTTCTCCTCGAGCCGGTGGAGCTTGGTGGTGCCGGGGATTGGCACGATATACGGACGCTGGGCGAGCAACCATGCCAGCGCGATCTGCGCTGGCGTCACCTTCTTGGCGGAGGCAATCGATCCGATAAGGTCGACGAGTGCCTGGTTCGCCTTCAACGCCTCCGGTGAGAAACGTGGCACGGATGCCCGGAAGTCGTCTTTCCCGAAGGTGGCGTTCTGGTCGATCTTGCCCGTTAGAAATCCTTTCCCAAGCGGCGCGAACGGCACGAAGCCGATGCCAAGCTCATCGAGGAGCGGCAGGATCTCGGTCTCCGGCTCACGCCACCATAGGGAATACTCGCTCTGCAGCGCTGCAATCGGCTGCACCGCGTGGGCGCGACGGATCGTGTCGACGCCAGCCTCCGAAAGCCCGAAGTGGCGCACCTTGCCTTGATGGATAAGGTCCTGGACGGTGCCCGCGACCTCCTCGATGGGCACGTTAGGGTCAACGCGATGCTGGTAGAAGAGGTCGATATGATCGGTCCGGAGGCGCGTCAACGCCTCGTCCGCCACGCGTCGTATGCGGTCGGGACGGCTGTCGAGCCCGTTGGCTGGCACGCCATCCCTGAACCCGAACTTCGTTGCGATCACGACCTGCTCGCGAACAGGCTGCAGCGCTTCGCCCACGACGTCCTCGTTGATGCCAGGCCCATAAGCCTCGGCGGTGTCGAAGAAGGTGACACCGCGCTCATGGGCCGCGCGGATGAGACGGATCGCGTCGCTGCGCTCGCTGGCCGGCCCATAACCATAGCTCAAGCCCATGCAGCCGAGGCCAATGACCGACACGTCCAGCGCTCCAAGTTTTCTCGTTTCCATCGTCATGCCTTCCCAGCTTCTCCGACCGAGCAGAGATCTCCCCTGTTCAGCCGAGTCTTCTGCGGCCTGTATGGACCGCGCGATATGCGAAGAAGATAAGGGATGCAGCAGCTTACGATTAGCCGCTATAATGCGCATGAGCCTTTTAGATGAGCTAACAAATAGTCATGGAAAACTTCAACGATCTGGCCGCCTTCGCCGTCGTCGCCAAAGAACGCAGTTTCACACGCGCCGCTGCAAAGCTCCGCGTTTCGCCGTCGGCGCTAAGCCAAACCATCCGCAATCTTGAAGAGCGGTTGGGTCTGCGGCTCCTGACCCGCACCACGCGCAGTGTCGCGTCGACGGAAGCCGGCGAGCGCCTGCTGCGCACGATCGCGCCGCGCTTCGACGAGATCGAAGCCGAACTCGCGGCGCTCAGCGAACTTCGGGACAAGCCGGCTGGAACCGTCCGGATTACCGCCGGGGAACATCCCGCGATATCGCTCCTGCAACCTGCCCTCAAACGGTTTCTCCCTGACTATCCCGACATTCAGGTGGAGATCATCATAGACTATGGCCTGACCGATATCGTGGCCGAAGGTTATGACGCTGGCGTTCGCATGGGTGAACAGGTCGCAAAGGATATGATCGCCGTTCGTATCGGCCCCGACATGCGCATGGCGCTTGTCGCGTCTCCGGGCTATTTCGAACGACATCCGCTTCCCAAAACCCCGCAGGACCTGACAGATCACAATTGCATCAATATACGCCTCCCCACCTATGGCGGGGTGTTCCCCTGGGGTCTGGAAAAGGATGAGCGCGATGTGAAGGTGCGAGGAGATGGACAGCTTGTGTTCAACAGCCTCGCAATGAGATTGGCATCGGCTTTGGACGGCCTCGGCGTAGCATACATGCCCGAGGATCACGTGCTTCCCTATTTAGCTGACGGCCGGCTGGTGCGGGTTCTGGAGGAGTGGTGTCCCTACTTTCCAGGCTACCATCTCTACTATCCGAGCCGGCGGCACTCATCGCCCGCTCTAACCGTACTCGTCGAAAATCTGCGTTACCGCATGGGTTGATGTCTCTCGCTCGGAAGCGCCGATCAGCTCATGCAATGCCGGGAATGACGCACCTTAGCGGACACTCGAATGCCGCGTTTGCCCACTGAGAGCATAGACTCGGGCTGATCTCTCGCGGCCACGCACCTGTAGCGTCCCCATTGCCACGGCATCTCGACAGGCCGGATGCAGGCCATCGAAGGTGGAGCCACTGATAAGGCAATCGGTTCCAAAGTCCTTGTTCAGCGCCTCGAGCCGCTGCGCCAAATTCACGGTATCACCATAGAGGGTGTAGGTGTGGCGGGCTTCACCTCCGACGGTGCCCGCGGCTATCGGGCCGGTGGCGACACCGATCCTTAGACGAAGCTGGTGACCTTCGAAAACCTGTTCGGAAACGAGAGAAAGCAGGTCGCGGGCTGCATGGACCGCCCGGTCCGGATGGTCATCGGCTGGGAGTGGCGCGTTAAAGGCAGCAATGAATGCATCGCCAATATAGTTCACAACCACCCCGCCCCGCTGGTCGACCATCGCGGTCGCAGCACCGAAAAAGCTGTTGAGCATCCGGATCACGCGCTCGGGCGGCAATGTTTCCGACAGGCGCGTGAAGCCTTCGATGTCTGCGAATAGGATGCTCGCTGTCCGCAATTGGGGCGCCAGTTGCCCGGCCTGGATGAGTTGCTCGGCCACCTGCGGCGGAACATAACGCCCGAAAATACGCTGGATCCGGTTTCGTTCAACTTCGCCGGCGGCATTGGCCCGAACCACATTTCGTGCACGGTGGACCGCCAGCGCCGCAATACACGTCACCAGAAGGATCACCAGGCCCTCGATCACCCGTACGGGAATGCCCAGGAAGTAAGGACTGAGGAGCACGGCAAAAACATCATCGCGCGAGGGCGAAGATGGCAGATCCCCAAGACTGACGATGCGCTCCATGCCCAACATGATCCACGCTGTGGCGCTGGCGAGACCGATGACGGCGCAAAGTCCCGTCCAAATGACCAATGCCGGCGACAGCGCCAGAATGGAGGCCGCTATAATGACGTAGAAATATTCGGTTCGGCTGGACAGAAAAACGAGATTCTGGGGAACATCGCCGCCACTGCTGAGCGGCGCGAAAGCAAGGGTGGCGCTCGCGGCTGCCGCATCGAGCCCGAACAGCGCAAAGCGGGCAATACGCTCATACCGGCTATGGGCCAATCGCAGCGGAATCAGACCGATCGCGGCGGCGAGGAGGAGAACACCTGCCACATAAACATTGTTGGGAAATGCATAGAGCGTCAGATAGAAGAAGGCGAACGCAACCAGAGCGCCGGTTCGGCCGATGACGGCGAGCCGAAATCCCTTACGCTCCGCGCCAGTAAGCGCTTCTTCGGCGGATGACTGATCGGGGTGACCCGGCATTCGTCTGGTGCTCCTTGGCAAGCATCAACCGTTGGGAAGTACCTGCGCTTGCCGATCGGCGTGGGTAGTCCGGCGTTTCCTGCTTTGTAGCCATTTCATGAGGTAATGGGTGGGGACAATGTATAGCCCGGCGATCGCGATGCAGTGGACAAAAAAGCCCGCGACCGATTCCTCGAAATTCCACCAGTCGAGCGTCGCCTGCATCGAGAGCTTCGTGCCGATCGCCAATTCGAACGAACTCCAGACGCCGTAGATCGCGATGAGGGCGGCGACGGCGCGCAAAACAAGCGTGCGTAGAGCATTGGGCTGCGCGATGCCGGACAGCTTGCGTGCCACGCCCATGAGCATCGGCCAGCGCAGTCCGAGATGGACGGACACGATCACGAGAACCCAATAAGCCGCCAGAGTGTGGATCTGCCGCACGGTGAAGCCGCCATAGGCCGACATGATGCCGGATAGCGCATTGGAGATGAGCACGCTGGTTACGAGTAACGCCAGCATCGCCACAAGCAGCAGAATCGTCACCACGATATTGAGCAGGCCGCGCGTCTCGCGACGGGTTTTCGCAAACGTACCGTACCAGCGACGATTGAACACGTTGTGCACGATGACCAGCAGGAACATGGCGGTTCCGGCCAATTCGTGCGCGACGTTGCCGAGCCACCAGTACGAGAAGGCGAACAGCAGCAGACCGGCGGCAACGAGATCGAAGACCAGCCGCATCAGAAATATCGGGTTCAAGCGCTCGACCTCCCGGTTCACTCGACCGGCGTGCCGTCGAAACGGGGGATGCGATAGGCCGTATAGAGGTAGTCGCTGTCCTGTTGGCCGCTGTGGCAGGACTGACAGCGCGCGGTGTTTTCGTCCATGTTGATCGACTTGTCCGGCCAGAACCACTGAAACTGCCAGTCGCCGGTGCGGCGGCCTTCGTCGTAATCGGCGCCGAAGCCTTCACCCTTCTGCATGACGAAGTAGCGATAGAGTTCGCCGTCTCGATGATCGACCAACACGAAATGAGTGCCCGTCGGGATGGGCTGGCCGTTCTTGACGGCCTCCATGGCCGCCGGCGTGGTCATGATGTGCTCCATCACATTGCCGCGTCTAACGGTCGTGTAATGAACGAGCGCATCGAGGTTGGGAAATTGGACGCGGTTCGGCTCAGCATGGACCTGCCAGCCGACGAGAGAGGCGGCGCAGGCAGCAAGCGCGCTTAATGCGACTGGATATGCGGATTTCTTCATGAGCAAGCTCGCCTGGATTCGAGGATATAATGACGCTGGGCCGCGGGTCGCCTGCTGGCGACCTGCGGCTGTTTCACTGCGATGATGATCAGCGCCCGTATTGCTCGTCCGACACCTGCTCCATCCATTCGACGGTCTTGCCGTCGAGCGCTTCGGAGAAGGCGATATGGCTCATTCCGACCGAGGGGCTCGCGCCATGCCAATGCTTCACGCCCGGCGGGATCCAGACGGTATCGCCAGGTCGCATTTCCTCCACCCGACCACCTTCTCGCTGCACTAGGCCGAGGCCTTGCTTGACGATAAGAGTCTGGCCAAGCGGATGGGTGTGCCAAGCGGTGCGCGCCCCCGGTTCGAAGGTGACGGTGGCGCCGCTGATGCGGGCTTCACCACTCCCCTTGAAGCGGTCGTCGACTCGAACGGAGCCGGTGAAGTTCGCGGCGGTGCCTGCCGTGGACGGTTGCGAGCCGGCCCGCGTCACCGTGATCGCCTGATCGGACTGAGCGGAAGCGGATGAAGCGGCAAGGACAAGCGAAGCGGCGGTCATGGCGGCGAGTTTCATGGCGTTCCCTTGCTTCGACATCATTTCTTGAAGACGTCCTTGGCGACGGCGATCGCGGAAACGGCATTCGGCCAGCCCGAATAGAAGGCGAGATGGGTGATCGTTTCGATCAGCTCTTCCTCGGTGACGCCGTTGCGCTTGGCGATGGCAAGGTGCGAACGGAGCTGGTCGGGGCGGTTCATGGCGACGAGCGCGCTGACCGTCGCGAGACTCCGATCCCGCTTGGAAAGACCGGGCCGCTCCCAGATGTCGCCATACAGCACCTCGTCGGTCAGTTCGGCCATCTTCGGTGCGATGTCGCCGTAGAGCTGCTGGGCGCGCGACTGTTGCTTGCCGGCCGTCGCATCGGACGCCGGGGGGGTCTGATCCTGGGCGATAGCCATGGTGGAGATCCCTCCTGACAGAAACAGGCTGACTGCGACGAACAGATTTCTGGTGAGCTTCATCAAAGCGCATGGCTCCTTGGGATTTGCGGGGGAGGATACGGCGCCCCGGCTATCGAACCAGGGGCGCGGGAAAAATCGGGTCGACGGATTACGAGCGGTCGGAAGCAAGGGTCCGGGCGAAGAACGGCGTCAGCTTGCCCATCGCGGCGTCCACATATTTGGGAACCCAGTAGGTTTCGATATGGGTTGCGCCCTCGATCTTGAACAATTCCTTGTCTGTCGTCCCAGCGGCCTTGGCGAAGGCGTCCTCGCTCATGTACAGGCTGTCGGCCTTGCTGCCGGCGATCATCAGCAGCGGCTGGTCGATCAGTTCAAGCTGATCGGTGGCATCCCAACGCATCAGATCCAGCAGACTGCTCATGGTGTATTTGAAGGTCGAGTTGGGATGCGCGTGCGTCTTCCAGTAGTACTCGTAACCCTGCCGGTACATTTCAAATGGCAGTGCGGCGATCTGCTCGTCCGTCAGGTTGGCATCGCCGGCATAGAGAAGTTCTCCGCCGGCCATTTCCTGGGCGCGCGCCTCCGAAACCTGCCTAAGGCGCTGCTGGATCGTGTCCAGTTGCGAATCCGCAAAGCCGTTGCGACGCACCCGTCCGGAATTGAACATGCTCAACGTCGCGATCGACACGAAGCGCTTGTCGGTTTTCGCCGCGGCCAACGAATATCCGCCGCCGCCGCAGATCCCGAGTAGGCCGATTCGCGCCACATCGACACCCGGGTAGCGGGTGACGAAGTCCGCCATGCCGTGGACGTCCTCGATGCGGTATGCTGGCTTATCCACGTTGCGCGGCTGGCCGCCGCTTGCACCCTGATATGCCGCATCCGCGGTGATGGTGATGTAGCCCTGCTCGGCAAGGCGCTGAGCATAGAGGCCCGCGACTTGTTCCTTCACCCCGCCATTCGGGTGCGCCACGACGATGGCGGGATATTTTTGGCTCGGATCATATTTTGCCGGGGTATAGACGTTGGCGGCAATGTCCAGGCCGTTAAGCTTGTAGGTGACCGGGATGATATTGACCTTGCCGGGCTCGTTCGTCGTGATCGCGCCTTCATAGGTCAGCGTGAACGGGTTCTGCTTGTAGTCGGAGGCCCCGACCGCGCCAGCCGTGAGCCCTGTCATCGCCGCCACAACGGCGGCCTTCATAATCGTGCGCTTCATACGAATTCTCCTTCAGATTTTCAAAGCCGTTCCATGCTCGAAATATTCACGGCGCGTCGCCGTGATCGCCGTCAGTCCAGTTTTTTCTCGGACAGGAACTTCGACACCTGATCCGCGATCTCGACATTGTTCAGATCGGAAAAGGGGAAATGCGTGTTGCCCTTGATGCCGATCTCGGGCAGGTGCACGAGCCGGGCATCGCCGCCACGCTTGTTGATGGCCTCGACCCAAAGCTTGGCCATGGCGAGCCGCACGCGCCAATTGTCTTCACCGCGACGCTCGGTCGGCTCGGTCGGAATGTTGTCACCGTAATAGATGACGATCGGCATACGGGTCAGCTTGTCGAAGTCCGCCGGTGCCACGGCCTCCGCCTTCAGCGGGCCGGCCGCGCTCGGCATCTCCTCCGGAAGCTCGCCCTCGGGAAAGACGAAGCCGCTGCCCGGTTCGAAGGAGACGATTGCCTTGACGTTTTCGCTTTTGATCGCCGTCAGCCAGCCGGGCCCGCCGGCCTGCGAATGGGTGAAGAGGATGCCGGGGCCGGCCTTGTCGAACAGCGCCGCCATCGCGTCCGAAATCACGCCGGCGTCGTAGGGCCCGGTGTTCGGCGTGACGGAGCGGAAGAATTGGTCCAGTGTTTCCGGCTTGCGGTCGACCTGCACCCCGTCAAAGTAGTTCGGCCAGACGCCGAGCCGGAACTGGTCGAAAAAGAGCTGATCATTCGGCGTGGGCTCGATCGTCGTCGCCACGGTGCTGTTGCCGGCGCGCCCACGACGCGGCTGATCGACGAGGTAGACCGGAAAGCCGCGGCGCAGGAAAATGGTTTGGAAGCCTTCTCGCCCGTCCGAAGTAGTCTCCCAGCTGCGCGCCGACTGGAAGGCGCCGTGCAACATGACGATCGGTAGCGCCTTTGGATTCTCCGGCACCTGGTAGAAGGCGTAGAGATGATCGCCGTGAAAACTCTGCCCGTCTGAAGTGCGCTTGTTGTTGTCATAGGTGCCGGGGGTGTTCACCACCGTTCCGCCGATCGCGAAGCTACCTTGCTCCTGGATAGTCACAGGCTCCATTGGAGCAGCCACCGAGTTGGTAGCGGCCGACACAGCCGCGGCAGCGAGCAACAATACTCCGCAACGATTTCGCAAGTTCACAGGACCTATCCTTCTCGACATACCGATTTGCCGCGAAAATAGAGCCATTCCCATTCATTGATTAGATGTGATTATCCGGATGGGTCTTTAAGGTCAGCTTCAAAATGCTTGCCAAACGAACGCATACACACACTGCAGGTGTCCCGATCCCGAAATCTTCGCAAACATCACATCGCTGAACCGAAAGGCTACAGCGCCTCATGCAAGGCGTGTCGCTGGCCTTTCCATATCGAAGTCCGCTCGTCGGGGCGAACCAGACCCCAGCGGAGCGTCTCCGGTAATTCCGCTTTCCACCAAAGGCGACGCCCGCAGTTCTCCCCTCGATGACCGCTTTTCCTTTAATCCGGACCTCTGCGGGGCCGTCGGTGATCTGGTCTGATCAGCCCGGCCGGTCGGGAATCTACTTCGCCACCACATCAGCCGCGAAGGTCGGGTAGAGGACGCGACCGTCGACGACGTAGATCGTGTCCGTGGCGAACCGATAGCTGTTCTGCGGCGTCTCCGCCGACCAAATTATGTATGCGATCGGACCGAAGGCATGGCGCTCGTGGATGGTGGAGCCGGCATTCGGCGACGAAAACTCCTTGATCATCGCCTCGAACAACGGGCGGATCGCGGCTGGCCCTTTCAGAATGGCCTGAGGCGTGATGAGGACCGAGTCCTCTGTGTAGTCGGCCAATATGGCATCGGCATCGCCGGCCGCGAAGGCGTGCAAGGGATGATCGAGCACGGCCACTGCCGATGAATCTCCCTCCGCCGCGGCAGATCCACAAAGCACGGCGGCGAGCGCGAGTACCCAAAGCTGCAGTGTCGTTGTTTTGAGCATTGTGGGACTCCTGTTCCCGTGTTGCAATGCCGGCATCGCCGCCCTAGCGCTTCTGCGCTCTTATGATGAGTGACGGCATGTCGAATTCGATCGTTCCGCTGTCGATTACGAAGGGCTTGAGCGCGGTCTCCGACTCCTGGAGAAGCCGCTCGAACTGTTCGTCGGTCAGCACGCCGCCTAGCGTCCACACGCAGGCGCGTTCGGTCGACACCAACGCATCGATCGATTTGAAGCGGACCTTTCCGTTGCGCCGGACGACCTCGGCATCCGCTATGCCGGCTTCATTGCAGATTTCATGCAGCCGCCCGGCATTGCCGAGGCTGAAGGGCGCGCGGAAGGCGTCCCCCACCTCCTTGCCGAAGAGCCGGTCGAGCAACAGCGCGAAGGTGCCGTAACCCGGCGAGTTCTCCACTGCATCACACACGGCAACCGCCAGCCGCCCGCCCGGCCTCAGGACTCGCATCATCTCGGTCAGTGCCTTCGGCTTGTCCTTAAAGAACATGAAACCGAACTGGCTCACGACGACGTCGAAGCCGTTGTTCGGCAAGGGCAGCGCCTCGGCCGTTCCTTCCAGCCATTCGATCTGCCCTGACTTGCGACGCGCAACCGCCAGCATTTCCGGATTGGCATCCAGCCCGACGACGGAGCCCGAAGGGCCGGCGATCTCGGCCGCGGGGAGCGTCAGGGCGCCCGTCCCGCAAGCCACGTCGAGCACGCGGTCGCCCTTCTGCACCCTGGCTTCCGCGGCGACGACCGGCCCCCATTGGGCAAACAGCGCTGGCACGAAATGGGCGTCATAGATCTCCGCCGGGCCGCGCACTTCCTCAAGCGTAGTCATGGTCTTCCTCCACCCTGATCTTCAGTCCCTGGCACATCCGGTGGATATGCTAGCCCACACAGGGTATGCTCCGGGCATGGCGCAAGCCCATGACCATACGTCTTTGTCGCTTGCCGCATCGTCCATGGTGCTCGATGCGGAGCGGCCGGACGGCGCTTCGTCGGCAGCAGAGCGGCCCGTCCAGTTCAGGACGCATGGCACCGATCCGCTTTCGGACGTCCTGCGCACGGTCAAGCTGACAGGCGCGCTGTTCTTCCTGGTGGATGCGTCGTTCCCTTGGGGCGTGGACGTGCCGCACGCAGACGCGTTCTCCTCTCTCATCCTGCCGCGCGCCCAGCATATTGTGTCCTACCACATCATCCTGAAAGGCGCGGGATGGGCAAGCATTCCGGGCGTCACGTCCACTTGGTTCGAGGCCGGCGACGTGCTGGTGCTGCCGCATGGCGACCCCTATGCGATGCTCAGCGGGCCAGGCCAGCCGCCGGAATTTGACGTCAAAGCGACGGTGGACTTTTTGCGGGGCATAGCGGCGGGCAGGCTGCCCTTCGTGATCAAGGAAGGCGGCGGCGGCGAGCCGTGCAGCGAATTCGTCTGCGGCTTTCTCGGCTGCGACATGCAACCCTTCAATCCCGTGCTCTCCACCTTGCCGCGCCTGTTGCGGATCAAGCGGTCCCACAGCGGGCGCGAGGGCCTATTGAGCCGCCTCATCGACCTCACGCTTGCCGAGGCGCGTCAGCCGCGGGTCGGCGGCGAGGCCATCCGGCTGAGACTGAGTGAGCTGGTTTTCGTCGAGGTGATGCGCCAGCACCTGGAGACCCTGCCGGCCCACGAGACCGGCTGGCTTTCAGGGCTGCGTGACCCCGCAATCGGCAAAGTCTTGGTCATGCTCCATGAACAGCCCGCCTATCCGTGGACGCTGAACGAGTTAGCGAGCCGTGCATGCATGTCGCGGGCAGCGCTTGCGGCACGCTTCACGCATGTCGTGGGCCACGCGCCGATGCAGTACCTGACGCTCTGGCGTATGCAGATTGCTGCGCGTCTTCTTGCAGATAGTTCCATCAAGGTAGCCGCGGTGGGCCGTGAGATCGGCTACGAATCCGAGGCCGCCTTCAGCCGGGCGTTCAAGAAAACCGTGGGTGTGTCGCCCGCCGCATGGCGCGACAGCGCCGTTGGAACCAGCCGATCTTGAGAATGTCGATTGGGCCTAGCTTGCTGGCGCTAAGCGACCGATTTTTGCTGCAAGTCGACGGAGTCCTCCTGCTGTTTCCCGAATGTCGTTCCCCCGTTCATATGCAACGACGCAATCCCACCCAAAGCAGGCACGTACGGGCGATAAGATCGGCGCGATTGACGCCGATGTCGAGAAAGAAGTGAGCTTTAGAAGGGCCAGAAGCCGGCAAGATAAGTTGCGGTATCATTTAACCAAATGATCACGTCGCGATACCGGGCCATAGCCGAGTCATAGGCTACCTGGACAACGCCTAAGAACATCACAAACACGATAATCACACCCAAGAACTTCCCGAACCCTTCGTCGCCCTTGGGGTCGTTGCTCTGGATCACGTATTGTTGGCGGTTATCGTTCAGCATATCCCTTTAACGCTCCCGGTCGTCGCGGTCGCGTTCCCTCTCTTCGATCTGCTCCCGCTCCAGCTCCTCGAGTCGCGGAATATGCTGTTGTGCAGGGTCAGTCCGTGTCGTCTCTCCGCCGCGTTGAGCGGCTTCCCGATCCTTATTTAGACGATCTTGCAGGCCATTTGTAGCATCGACGGTTGAAGCCAGCTCGTGAGCGGCTCGCGCGTCGTCGTCAATCACCTGCCGATCTGCTTCCTCGGCACGAAAATCACGCTGCGGTTCGTCGACCGTCTCAGCATTCGAGGGTGCCCGGTCCTTCATTTCCTCGTATTTGTTCTCCTCCTGCTCAATTGCCCGCAGTAAGCCAGGGTCCTGCTCGGCAACTTCCCGAATGTAACTGTTTCCTTCGACAGCCAACTGGGCGGCCCGCTCCAGAGCTTGATTGAGCCCGGCCCGCATTCCTTCCTTGCGGTCGGCCGAAAACTCGCCGGCCTCGATCCGATCAACTCCCTCTCGGTAGTGCTCGATTTCGATTATGGCCTCGTTGCCGGCCTCGACAACAGCCTCGCCGTGCTTGGCGACCGCAGCGTCCCACTCGTCGTTGGCCGGATCACGCGGCTCACTGCGAGGCGCTTCGCCACCTTGCTCCGCCAACGCCTCTTTGCGCTTCTCGTAAAGGTCTACCAGCTCACGCTTCTGATTGACGAAGTCTCGGGCCAGGCCGGCGATCTCGTCAAAATCCGCCCGATCGTCTGCCGAGACCGACCGCTCCAACTTGAACAAGGACGTCTCGACCTTCTTCTCGTAGGTCTCAAACTCTGCTAGTGACATTTCGCGCAATTTCTGACCCTCCAAAACCATCTCCTGCAATGTAGCCAAATTGTTGCGGAAGTCCGATCCAAAATCCGCGCGAATGACAGTGCCGCTCGTTTCCGTCTTCGCTGTCGAAACACTTGATTCCAAATACTTTTGGTGCTGCGTGGCATAGGCCATGGTCTGACGATCACCACCCGTCAGAGCGACCTTCTGCCACGATTCCTGCACCTTTATGATGTACTGCCGGCTCCGATCGCTCTTCGCGACCGTGCGTCGGCCGCTACGCTTGGCGTCGTATCGCGCCTGCGCAGCCTCGCTCGTCCCGACATGCTCTGTGCGGCCTTCGCGGCTCACCGGCCGGACCTGGGTGCGCGTGAATGCCGGCGGGCTGGCAAACTCGCGCCGGTCGGTCATTTCCATCTCAATGCCGTGCTCCCGCGCCTTCTCTGCCATGAGGGATCGCCATTCGCGAAACACGGCAGGCGTCGTCTCGATGCGATCACCGGAATCCGATTTCATCGCCACGATCGCATGGGCATGCACATGCGGACGCTTTCCCCCCTCCCCCGCCTCTTTTGGATCGCTGGCCGGATCGTGCATAGCGAAGACATACCGGTGCCCAGCAAACTGATGCGCCAGGAAATCGCGAACCGCCCCTTCGAACGCTGCAACGTCGGTTCCCGCCCGAGCCGACATGATAACGTGCATCACGTCGCGGCTCTTGCGGCTGTGGAGCTCGCCGCGCCATTCCTTCTGCACCAGGTCGCCCGCGACCTTCTCATTCGCTATCGACTGGCCGCGATCGTCGCGAACGTCGTCATGCCGATCGACCAGCCCGCGCAAGCGGCTGGCGCCGAACTCGACGCCATTTCCGTAGCCATGAAAGGAGAACTTCGCCGCAGCCTCGCCCGCGGCCGCGCTGGCGTCGTATCGGCCTTGGATGATGCCGGCCGCCTTCACGTCGCCCGTTAGCCGCTCCCCCTGCCCGCTTCGCAATACGACAAGCCCCTGAACGGTCACAGAGCCGCCGTCATTTTTCGCGATGGCATAGGCATAGCGCCGGTCGCCAAAGCCGCTCGTCAGGGTGCTCCTCACCTGCTCGTGCAATGCCTCTTCCGAGGCAAAGTGGGGCGCCGCGGTTTCGACGGAAAAACTCCCAATGTCGCGGCTTTCTGCGCGGTTCTGAAAAAGGTGGTCCCAATCGCCACGGATGCGAGCCAATTCCTCCCGCCCCTCGAGGATCTTGCCGCTTTCGTTCTCCACTTTCAGCTCGCCGCCACGGGATACATAGTTCAGCATCGCACCGACCCGAGCACCGCCGCCATATGACGCCATTTTAACGACTGCCGGCTGGCTCCCCTTTGCGACGGCCGCTAACCGCGCCTCCATCGGGCGGGCGACCGTTGTCGCCGACGTCGCCTGCGCTCGATGAGCCCCCCTCCCCTTCGATGCGGATCCACGACTGCCGCCCGAGCCTCCGCCGCCGCCTGCAGCGCCGAGTTGAGCCAATTGCTTCAGGCGCTTTCGCATCTCTTCCTCTGCCGAAGCGCCTCGCCCGCCAGATGACATTTCGTGCAGCAGCGCTGCGCGCCGCTGCTCCCATTCGCTGGTGAATGCGCCGAAGAAAATTTCCAAAGGCTACTTCTCCCCTCGACGCTGATAACCAGCTCGCCGCGTCAGAGCACGCAGCTCGCTCATCACCGCCGCTTGAACCCGCTGCACGTTCTCCAGGTTGATGTCCAATTCGCTTGGGTGGACGCTACGGCCGCTGTTGAGCGCCCTCGCAACCTGGTTCAGGTTGATCCCGATCATCCGCATGTCTTCGAGCAGAGCCGCCATCACCAGGCGGTCATCACCAGTCAACATCGGCCGAACCCCTGCCCCCTCCAGAAGCAGCGACCGGAAAAAGCTGGATACCGTCATGTCGGCATCCTCAGCGGCCTTCTCGATCGCCGCATGTTCGTCACCCGTGACGCGGACATGCACAGTGCGATCTTTCTTTACCGGCTCGAGAAGAGCGTTGAATTTCCCGTCATCCATTTGGCCGTTGGCCCCCTACTGGCGCTTGCGTCAGTCGATCGAGGGCTCGTCCCTCGATTGCAGGAAATGGCGTAGCACATTTTTCCGTATCCTGCCTCTCCAAATTGTAAGGGGAAATTCAACCAAACAACTTCGAGCTGCCCCTCGCGGCGCTCGGCCTCTGCTCTGCGGACCGGGACTCGCCCCGGTCATAGAACGAGGGAACGCTCACCAGGGTTCACCTCCGAAATCCGCTTTCGAAGGCCTTTCTGTGCCCCCTCGTACTCAGCCGCAAGGGATGCTCCGCTCTCCGCCCTTGCCGCTTCCGTGCGAGCGTCAAGGGCGGCCTTACGCGGCTCCGGGGTTCACTGATCGGGCGGAGCTTTTGGGTTGACGCCGCACCGCGGCAGTCACATGCCAATGTCGTGTTGATACTTCACACGAGTTAGCAGCACGATTATTGCACATCATGTGTTTATGGGCCGACTCTGCAGTGGTTTCACATCGTGCGGAAAATTGTTCACATCATGCAGGCTTGGTTTAGTTGGCTCGATTGACTACACGGTGTGGTGGTGCGATGATTCCCCATCGTATGAGCAATTGTTCGCATCGTGTGCAGGTCCTACGCGGAAACTCCCTGCAAGCACACGGCGAACTGCCGGAATGACTTTCGGCCATCAGAGGAGTTGCGACGCTTGCCAAGGTTTATTTCTGCCGTGAGCGGCAAAGGCGGGGCTGGGAAGACAACAGCAGTAATCTTGATCGCCGGGGAGTATGCGCTTCAGGGAAAGCGTGTGCTTCTCATCGACGCAGACGGCCGCCAAAATCTGCAGGAATGGTGGAAGCGCTGTGACGCAAAGGACAACCTGCCTGACAATATCGAGCTTATAACCGCTGCCCGTCAGACCACCGTTCAGCAGCTCCTGGAGAACGAGGCGAACAAGTTCGACGTCGTTTTGATGGACTCGCCCGGCCAGGACACGGTTTTAAGGGACACGATCATCGCCGGCTCCGATATTGTGCTGACGCCGATCCAGCCGAACCAGGACGAGATCAAGGCGGCAGGACAGGCAGCGGCCGACACTGCCGATATTTCCGACAAGGTGGGGCGGTTAATCCCCCACGCCAACTTCGTCACCAGGATCACCATGCCGGCGAAGCTGCTGGAAGCCTACCGCCTAATCAGGCCGTTCGTGCAGAACCTGCAGGAAGGGGGCTACGACTCCTATCTCCTCGAGACCGAGCTAATGGAGCGAAATTGCTATCGCGAAATTCGAAACGGCTATGGCACCGTGCAAATGCTCGAGCTCACAGAGTCGGTGAAAAAAGCGAGAGCGGAAGTGATGAGCTTGGTTCGGGACATCGAAGCGATCTTGGCGGGAAAGAATAAGGTAGCAGCGAATGGCTAAGGGTCAAACGACCGTCTCTGACTTTGCAGTCGCGCCGCGTCGCAGCCGCTCAGTGGAGCAAGCTGCGACACAGGCGGACTCAGCAATGAAAGCGGCTGCGACGCCGACAGAAACCAGGAATGCAGATCAGCCTCAAGAGCCTGCTCCGCTCGGGACTGAGGCTGATCAGCCCGCTAATCGTCTGATCGCTCCGACACAAGAAGCTCGACGAGAACGGGCCACCGCGAGAGCATTGCAGCGAGAGGATTCGAGAGTTCGCTTACGCGACTTGAAGAGGGCGCGCGATCGGGAATCCAAGCACTACGTCAACTGCCCGCTAGATTACGACACGAAGATGCGGCTGCAAAAGGCCTCCATTGAGAACGACGTGAAGATGACGGCCATCATGAAGGCCGCGATCGACCAGTTCCTCAAAGATAACGGCTATTGACCGATGTTAGGCCGCGGCTTCCTCCTTGGCGTGGCCGTTGGCTGCGTCCTCGGCGTGTATGTTGCGCCTCATCTTGGCCGTCCAACGCTCGGGATGGCAAACGTCTCGAGGAGCATTTTGCCTCAAGTGAATGCATCGAGTGCCGCGCCCGAAAAGCATACGTGGCCTACAGACGATCAGGCCAAGACCCAGCTATTCGCATTATCCAAATGGGATCTAAACAGGCATGGCAACGGATCCAAGGTCATCGTCAAGCGTTGCATTCAAATTGCGGATAAGGAGATCGCTTGCGAGCTTTCCGCGCAGCTCAAGTGGATTGACGGCGAAACGCAAATTGAAGCGGTTTTTCAAGAGGAAGGCGGCGGCTGGAAGATGATAGCGGCAAAGAATCGCTAATGGTTTTTTGTCGGCTGCTTCACAATCTCTAGAGCCGAATTTGCTGCCCGAATCCTGGGGCGTGTCCTGAAGCATTTTGTTTCATCGCCTCAAGAGGAGTCCGTGAGCTAAATTTCCCCTAAAAAAGCGGGGAATGCACTGTGATTCTTCGGAGGTGCCTGCTCCTAAATGCTTCAATGCGGTGCATAGTAACCGCTGAACGGCGGAATCGAAAAAAGGGTAAGGTCCGTGACTGATGCAATGAGTTTAATGAGTGCACAGGGTTTGGTTGAAATAACCGATCCGGAATTCGACAGGCCGGTCTTCCGCCAGCCGGGTTTCGACGGCACCCTTACCGCGAAGGAGATGGATGAAAAGATCTCGGCCTGGCTCAAGAAAACGCGTGAAGCCAAGGGTATCTCCCGCGCCGATTTAGCGCATTTGCTAGGGCTCTCCGTATCTGTTTACGGGAGGTACGAGCGAGGCTCAGAAGCTCGGTTGTCGCTCCCGCGCCTGATACATCTCTGTGAGATCATGGGCTTTATGCCTCTCGACCTGATTTTTGACACAGCGCCGCACTTGTGGGGCAAGACGCTTGAAGAAGCAGAAGACCGCCTGACATTGATGAAGCTTGTCGAAGAATTGCCTCAAGACACCATGCGCGATCTGATCCGGCTTCTGAGACGCATGACGCCAGGCGAACCAGCGGCTGACGCTGTGACCAACAGCGTGTCGGAAGGCGGCTAAGCAATCTTCATTTTCACGTCCAAGGCGCATGGCGTGGAGAATGAGAAATACGGCAGCCAACCTAAACCCGTTTACCACAAGGCTCCGGCCTCTCTTCGGCGCAAATTGGGAAGCGCGTTCCGGCTCCGCCTGCTTCGCTCCGCCCAGCGGGCGGAGTGGAAACGGGATCAGGCCGGAATGTTCTGCTCTCAGGAGGGTCTTGCAGGTGACCCCTTTGCCAGATGGCCCCCCGATTGGCGTTGCCGAACGTAGCATCAAATTCTTGAATCGGTGTGCGGTGATCGATTCAGAAATGTCGTTGGACGGGAATCCTTGGCTAGCCATGTTCATCGGCATGACGAAGCATTGGGCTCAACCTGTATGTTGAGCGCGCAGCGGCAACCGGCGCGGATCGCGGCCGTCGAGATAGATGAGGTCAAAGGCATAGAAGCATAGAAGACGATGGCTCCAGCCTCCACCGCCGACGGCAAGCGCCCCAGCGCCAGCTGCAGCATACCGAAGTCCGACCGGCCATTTTCCGAGCACAACGGCTTCCCCATCGATGATCGCTGTCTTCACCGCAAGGCGCCTTGCGTCGTCGGCAATCGTCGGAAAGCGCTCGGTCCAATCGTAGCCGCCGCGCGTGAGTATCCGGACCCGGCCCGGCTCAATGTGCACAGCTAGCTCGTAGCCGTTCCACTTCACCTCGTAGACCGAGTCCGGCCCCTTCGCCGGCTTATCGACAAGCGTCGCAAGGCAGGGGTCGATACGCGCCGGCATGGGATCGGTCGGAGCGATATCGCGAGACATCTTTGAGGATGCCTTGGTCATCAGGCCACTAACGCACAGGAGCGTCAACCGTCGCATTGCGGTGAGCCGCCGCCTCCTATTTCCAATTCAGAGGCGACGGCCACTACGCTTCCTTGCTTCGAAGTTGGGGAAGCACGCTAGTCCTATTGGCGCGCTGAGCAAGCCGCTTTCGATTTCGTGCGGCCTTTTCGATCTATTGCTGTGTTCTCGCCAGAGACCCGCATTGACTCCGGGGAGAGCGAGAACATATTAGGAACATTCGACGGCGATGCGGCGCCATTCCATCAATCAGGGGCGGAAACTAGAAAGACGCGCGTCATGCGAACACTTGCCGATCAGATAGGAACCGCGATTGAAGTTGATCTTGCGGTAATGCCTCCGCACCAAAGGCGGGCCTACGCCGGCCTCGACCAGTATCGCCGTCCCGTCGAGGTGCGCGGCGTCCAGGAACTCGCTAAGGGAATTGCCGAATCCTTCGGTGCCTTTGCCATCTTCGATGTCGAAACGGTGCTGCGGTCTCCGGCGATTGCGCCATACGTTACGCAGACGCTCTACTCGATCCCGCTTGAACTGCGGCGCGCCGCCTGCGACCGCGACCGGCTGAAGGCAGAAGGCGCGCGAAAGGAGATGGCGCGGATAATCTCGGCCGCGCTGCTGGCGCGATACCATTTCGAGCCCTTGAAGCACGTTGGCGCCTCCTGCCATCCGAATTGGGAAGACGCCTTCGAGCAGCAGTTCGGCGCCGGCCGAGGAGGAGGATCAAGCGGATGAGTGACGAACAGGGCGCGAAACCCCATTACGAAGCCGGGCCGTATGTCCACTACTGCGAGCGTCCTGGCTGCATGAAATGGGGTGGCTTTGGTTTCGCCGCCGGCCGGTCGGAGCCAAATTGGTTCTGCTTCGAGCATCGGCCCGATTGGAAAACCGGACCGACGACCCAGGCACCATTGACCGCGCGAGCGACGCACGGAATAACCGAGCTATCACAGTAACAGTTACAGAAGAACAACGTGAAGCCGCCGACAATCTGCGCGAGTCAATGCGGATCTTCAACGACGCCATTCGCATGGCAGCCTATCGAGGCCTGCACGTCGAAGTGAAGCTGCTTCAGATGCATCGCACCGAAGGACCTACCCCGGTTCCGCAGGTCGACGTTCTCGCGAAACTGTGACGGCGTTCAAGCTACTTTTTTACCGAGATGCTCCATCACCGTTTCTCGGGTCGCCCCGCCGAAATGGCACGAAGGGCGGCAAGGGCGGAAACAGCGCCAAAGGTAAAGCCAAATCCGGCAAATAAGGTGCCGCCTCTGACACAGCCTGGGCTATGAGAAGCCGGGCAGAGCTTTTCGTCCGATCTGCCCTCTAGCTCTCTCTCGGTGGCCTATCGTTCAACAGTTGTGCCATTGCCGTTACCAGCTGCGCCATTGCGAACGGCTTTTCCAGCATAATGCTGTTGGGGACGCCTTTTTCAGGCCAATCGGCGGCGGCATGGCCGCTAACGTATACTACCGGGATTCCCGCATCGATGCGGCGGGCGGCGCGGCCTACCTCCCATCCGTCAGGCGGTTCCGCGAAACGAATGTCAGTAACGACACCTTGTACCGGGTGGTCCTCATTCAAGAGCCTTATCGCCTTGGCTCCGCTGGTAGCCACCATAACGGCAAAACCTGCTTCGGCGAGCGCATTCTCGTAGTCCAGTGATAGCATTGCCTCGTCTTCGACGACGAGTACCGTGACCGCCGGTTCCATTTTGCGAGTTCCCCTGTCAATGTCGCTGGCTTCAGAAACGCGGGGGATGATGAACGGTTCCTGGTGGCCGTATGCCCTCCCTTCGGGACGATGCCCGTTATGAGTCACCGCCGCAGTTGCGCACCGTCGCGCCGGCTGGCCTCGACACGCTGTAGGATCACGCATCACACGCGTATCTATGGATAGGCTGTTGAGCGTGTTCTCGACGGCCTTCATTGAGGTAGCCGCTTCAGCCGCCTGCTTCTCCACCGCCGAAATTCGGAGTTCGTGCTTGTCAAGCTGGCGTAGGGAAGCTTCGGCCGCCGATCAGAGGCGGATTGCCGTAACAGCGCTCTCGACCCTCGATGATTGTGTTACACGCGCCGCCGCGGAGCGTGCGTGAGTGATCGACCTCCGCGTCATCTGCAATGAAGACAGCGACTTTGCCGATGCCAAGCCCTCTGAAAGGGCGGGAGCAAGATCGCAGCCGCCATCGTCTCATTCCTGACCCAAGTTCCGGCGCGCCGCGTTGAGCTGGTCACGCGCTGAGAACGTCAGCACCTCCGGCCGTCCGCGGCGTTCTGTCGTTCCACTCGATACATTATGCGATCTTCTCGGCCCAGAACGTGAACATCCTAGCAACAAGCCGTCCAACGCGCTCGTGAACGGACCCGTTCAATCACTGTGCACTGTGGCTACGGACACGATTTGGTAGTCCGAATTGGTCAAGGGCGGGTCTGACGGGCTGGAGCTCAACCGCTAGGTATCTCCATGACTATTTGTCGACATCGTCGAACACCGAGCGCTTCGTGGCGACCCGAGTGGGAGCCGGAGCTTCCTCCTTCTTTTGCGTCACGATGTGCGTCCAATCCGCTTCGTCTTCTGAGCCTTTCTCCTGCTCGCTCTTGCGCTCTTCCAGTCCCTTGACTGACTGCTTCACCTGATTGCGCGCGTCGTCGATCAGGGCTGTTGCATCCGCGTCGACACCGATCGCCTCAATGCGATCGAGCACGCCAAGAAGCTTCTTGAAGTAACTGTCAGGCTCCTCGTCCAAGTCAGCGTCGGCGACGATCTCGTCGATTCGCTCTTCGAGCGAAGGTAGCACAGTTGTTCGCAGTGCCAGCCCCATGCCGACCAGTCTTAGCGGCGATATGAGCGCTAGCATCTCTGGTTCGTCGAAGACGGAAGCATCTAGGTTCGTAAGCACGGCCGATTCGAGGGTGTCAGCCGCCTCCCAGCGCAGATCGTCCGGCAAGACGCCGAGGTGATGGGCTCGGGCGTAAACCGCGATCTGGGGATCATTGCCGGCGACGTCGGTTCGCCAGCAGGATCTTCGAAGTAAATCTGGAAATTGCTGGACCGCTTTGGCGAACACCGGACTGCTCGCCCGATAGGACAGGAAGTGGAATAGCATCCAATTGCGGTGCCGTTCATCGGGGGTGTGGCCGAGCCGGGCGACCAGAGCATCGTCGAGCGTCGTGGGGATGACAAGCGCGTCTCGAATGAGAGGCGAGCCCTCGCACGTGAAACTGTTGAGAATGGTGTCGATCGTCGCGCCCCGTATGAGTGCCGCCATCATATGCGGCTTCTGGCGCAGAATCTCCGTCAGCGCGTCGGATATTGTCGGATGGGCGAAGGTCCATTTTGATCCGGAGAGTTTCAGGAACGAGCCTTTCAGCTCAGCGAAACAATCCTGGATCTTAGTGAGGCTGTACGCCGTCAGCTCCGCGACCGTCTGAGCAGCCAACACATCGTGGTCGTTGGGATCGAAACCGGCTTGATGGACGTAAACCAAGATGAGCGCGGCTTGAAGCTGATCATCCAGGGCGTTGACCGTATCAATCAAATGCTCTGTCGGCTCTTCCATGAAGCGAACGAGGGAGCTTTCGCGAGGCGCGAGCCCTTTCGTGAAATTCGGGTCACCAAGACGTTCGGCAATTCCAGGAAGAAAGTCGCGAACGGCGGCGACTGCGGTTAGGTGTGGCTTGACGCTTGATCGCCAGCTCTGGCTCTGCTCGCCGAAATTCACATGATTATAGAGAATCTGCGCCTTCTCTTCGAACGTCAGTTCGCCGAGATCGACGACGGCGCTGCCATCAGCGAATTGGGCTAGGTTGCGCTGTCCGAGCCGACGCCGCGCCGCTTCATAGATATGCTTGCGGGAGGTCAGGAGGAAGCGGTTGCCGTGCTTGATCGCGGCCCGCAGCTTCGAGAAGGCCGACGCCCAGTCCTGCACATAATCGTCGCGTAGCACATTAGAGCCGAAGGCGTCATCGATCCAGAAGAAGCGGCCCGGATCGTTTGGATTCCATCCAGCCTCGAAATCGCGGGGACTGGTCAAAGCGAGAACGGTGTTGTCCGGATTTTCCGAAGCGATCGTCGAGATGATCGCGCCGATCGCTGATTTGCCGCTTGATGGATTGCCCAACAGCAGCACTACGCCGTGGTTGGAAATGGCATTGACGGCATCGCGATGGGCTTTTGTGGGCACATAGGTGCGGAGCTTTGGAATCCAACTGTCAAGCAGCGCCCGGCTTTGCTCACTCAGGCGCTCGTCCACGATCGAGGTGAGATCCCCCAAGCCGTAGACCTGCGGGACGAGGGCCCGCAGCCGCGCGCTGCTCCTGATGACCCGGACGATATACTGGCGACCGAGAACGTGCGGCTTGCGCACGCCGAGCGCCCGAAGCCTGGCGCGCATCGCGGCCGCGACAGGCGCATCTACGCTCATGTTCGTCATGAAGGTGTAGGTGTCCGCCTGACCGGCTTTGACCAGTTCCTCGACATTCTCAAGCTCGGCGGTGAGATCGCTGAGCTTCAAGGCTCTCATGGCATCAGACGTATGCTTGCACTGGACCGTGCCGATAGGCTGTGCGTCTGTTCCCGAGGGGATGAGGAAGACCGCGTCCTGGCCGCCGTCCTGTGCTTCACGGAAGATCTCTACGGGTCGGCCGAGCACGACCTCGCATACCTGCGAACAAAGATCCTGGAACGCGCGCCAGCCAATGGTGTGGAGCGCCAGATCGCTCCAGGGGCCGTGCGCTCGACGTTCGCGCGGCGCCGGCAGCTCGATTTGCGCGCTCTCAGCCGTCATGCGGTGGCGAAACCACGTAAAACACCCACCGGCATCGGATTGATTTCCTGGTCGATGACCACGCTTGTGGCGCCGAGCGGTCCAAGGTCGATGTCGAGACGCCGGCCTCCCTCCGTCGAGGTGCTCACCAAGCGCCGGCACAGCAGATCGGCCAGCGCGGGGTCTTCGACGGCGCAGATTATCTGGCGCCCGTCCAATCGTAGAGCGGCCAGTACTTCGACCAAGTGAAGGGCCCTGAAATCGTCGATGTGCTGAACGGGGTCGTCGAGCAGAAGGGACCTGAGCGGTGTCCACGCCCGCGCAAGATGGACCGAGAGAAGGAAAGCGAGACCGGCGGCGCGACGCTGACCACTGCTAAAGACGAATTGGGGGTTCAGCCCGTCGCCCACCTTGAGGCTAAGAAAACGTCGGACGTCACCGCGGATGCTGTAGTCGATTGTCCGCCAGTCGGCGTGCGGTCGCAGGCGCTGATAGAGTTCGTTGAGCAGAGGACTGATCTGAGCAAGGCGCTCATCGATGATTTCCCCGCTCACGCGTCTGACAGAGCGTTCGATTTCACGGGCCGCTGTGACGGCATTTTGTGACTGGCTGACCGCCTGTGCCAGCTTCTCGATTTCAGCTCGCAGCGCCGATATGTTGCTTTCGATCGACGACATTCGCGAGATCGCTTGCGAGGCCTCCAGTACGAGTAGCGCGCGCTCGAGGTCGATCAACCGGTCGCGTTCCGGAGAAATAGCCTGCTCCAGCCCGTCAGGATCCTGAATGAAGCGGTGATCGAGCCCCCACTGATTGTAGAAATCCACATGCGCCGCTTCCTGGTCGCGCAGACGCCGCAGCTCGTTCGCATGAGCTTGGACCGCGGCGGTGGCTGTCTGCAACGTGAGGCTGGGTTGCCGCGCGTTCTGTTTCGCGTTGGCGAGAGCATCGCGAGCGGCCTGAACACCCGACGCCAGTGATGTAATCCGTCGCCGCGCGGCGGCCAAGCCGGCGGCGAACTCGTCTGATGTCCGATGGGCTGCGCATAGCGGGCAATGATCGTCGTGCAGCCCGAGGCGCTCGCCGTGTTCGACGAGGAGACTCAGCGACGCCGCCATCGCGTCCATCTCTTCTTCCCGCGAGAGGCGTTGTTCGGCTTCCGAGACGACTTGCTGTGCGGCCTCGTGCTCGCGCTGCGCAGCTTCATGCGCTGCCGATGCGGCCTGGCGGTTCGCCACAGCCTCCGGAGCGTTGTAGACTGCGTGCGCCTCCGCAATCTCCCGACCGAGTTGAAGCGCTTCGCCCATCCGACCCAATCTGGCTCGTCCGTTTGCGAGCGCGTTTCGACCTGCAGCCAGTCGTGCCGTCAGCTCGGTGGGCGCGTCCGGCGCCGCGGCTGCGATCACCTGAAGCGCGCCGGACACGTCCCCTGATCGGCTGAGCGCGGCTTGTGTCTCGGATTGCTGCATCAGTCTGTCCGCTAGTCGCGAGCGTGCAGACTCGTAGGCGGCCTCGTCTTTAGCGTGCGCGGCTTCCGCGGCAGTCACCACCTCCTTGGCTCTGCTACCGGCTTCCGAGCCTTCCAACGCACCGAGCGCTGAGCGCACGAGATCGAATCGCTCCGTTTCGGTGAGATCGAGGCTGAGCGCGGCGATCCATTCGTCGCGGATGATCGACGTCCGGGTGAGCTGTCGAAGTGCGTCGTCTGGCGCAGGTCCACGGCAAAGCGCGGTGTGGATTTCCTCCGGTGAGCGATCGGAGCCGCTTTCCCGCGTCCGCGTGATGGTGAATGGGTTCCCGCTATCGTCGACGAACGAGGCTGTCACGTAGTGGGCGTTGGGAACACCTTCGCCGCGCCACCAAAGGTAATCGCTGAGGCTCTCCTTCGCTGCCTTTTCGACGGCGTACTTGTCGATGGAGCCTGTGATCGCGAACTCGACCGCATCGCACAGCGTGCTCTTGCCCACGCCGTTGCGACCGGTGATGACGGTGAAGCCCCGTCCGAAATTGATCCGGACGAGATCTCTGAAGCCACGAAAGCCGCATACTTCGATGAAATCGAGCCTCATGATGTCGCTCCCAAGATGCGAGCGATCTCTGCCGGCGTGGTCTCGCTGAGAAACGCGGTAACGGCATCCGGGGGGATTTCCTTCAGCCTGGTCCGCAGTCTCGTTTCGAAGTTAGACGCGCCGAGCAACGGCTTGGAGCGTATCGACAGCAGCGGTAGGAGCGCCTTCTCGACGTCATCAGGTGTGGTGATGGAGGCCCTCGCGATCTTTCGGGTCAAAGAGAAGTCCTCTTCGATGCGCTCGATCTCGCGCCCTCGGTGAGCATCTTGATCCGGGGTTAGAAAGACCGAATAGACGTTCCACGCCTTCGCTCCGGCGCCGCGCAACGAAGCTGCATGCCGAGCGAGCGCGACTTGCTGGTTCTCCTGCCAGGTGCCGAGGAGAGCATCTGCACTGTCGAAGACGTGGACGAATCCCATCAGCGCCGCGTTCTCGAAACACGTCACCGGGCTGGCCGAGCCAGTCCACGTCCAGGTTTCATACTGTGCGTCGCGAAGGATGATCTCGGCTTGGGTGAAGATGTCCATCAGATGCCCAACGCAGCTCTTGCCCCAGGAAGGTCGTACCATTCACCCGCTGGGTCCGGACGAATGACGTCACCGGTGCGTCCGCTACGCACGACATTGTCCGGCACGCCCAAGTCGGTCGCGCCTACCGCGACAACTATGTCGCACTGCATCG